>CAVPKP010000010.1:0-303321 GCA_963705745.1 uncultured Solirubrobacteraceae bacterium | reverse complement strand
CGCCGGAGACGGTGGCCGGTCGCCCGGTGCCAGCCCACCTGTGTTCGCTATGCAGGTCGCGCTCGCCGCCACAGTGAGGTCGTACGGGGTGCGCCCTGCGGCACTTATCGGGCACTCCCTAGGGGAGACCGCGGCGGCCGTCGTGGCGGGTGCGCTATCGCTCGACGACGAGGTGCTCGCGTCATCTACCGCGAATCGGGGCTGTTGTCCCCCCTCGGCCGGTGCCGGCGCGTTGGCGTCGGTGGAACTGCCCGCCAAGCACGTGCTTGCTGAAGTACATCGTCGAGGCGCTTGGCGAAGAAGAACTCGAGGAGTCGCGAGCGTCCGTTGCCAGTCGTGGCTGTTGTACTTGGCCCCGTCCCTCGTCGGTCTCGAGCGGCTCGTCGAACGGCACCCTCGCGCTCGGGGTGGCCCGGCGCCGGCCCGACCGCGGGGCCGATGTAGACGACGTCTCGACCCGGTCGGGATGGTTGACGGCGAGCGATGGTGGCCCACAGCGCGCCGCACGAGAGCGCGACCAGCGCCGCGCGCTCGGTGCTGGTGGCGTCCATGACCGCGACGGCGTCGGCAGCGAACTCGTCAGGGACGTACGCGTCTGGCCCGCCGGCCGGTCCGAGCGCCCGTTGCCGCGCCCGTCGAAGGTGACGACGCGAAAGTGACGGGCAAGCGTATGGGATGTGCGCCTTCCAGAAGCGCGAGTGGATGATCGACCACGTCGGCAGCAGGAAGACGTCTACTCGCCCGACCCCGTACACCTCATAGAGAGGCGCACGCCGTCGCGCTCGGCGCAGCAGGTCTCGCTTCGGATCGCGGGCGCGCGTTTGCTCGCGCAGAGCGGGGCGCCGGCAAGCGCTCGCCGGCGCCGCCGTCCGCAGCTGTAGCCGCGCGTCAGGGGCGGGCCTCGAAGACCAGGTTGAACGGTGTCTCCGCTACGCGGCGGAACCGGGTGAAGCCCGGCTGTCTGCACGACGTCGCGGATCCGCGCTTCGCCGGCCTGGGCGCCGAGTGCCGCCCGACCTCCTGCGACAGCGAGGCCGGCGTGCACAGCAGCGTCGAGAACCCGTAGTACGCCCGCCCAACCGGGTTCAGGTTGTCCTCGACGCGGTCGCCGGCGTTGGGCTCGACGATCATCCAGGTGCCCTCGGGCTTGAGCGTCGAGCGCACGTGGCGCGCGGCGCCGACCGGATCGCCCATGTCGTGCAGGCAGTCGAACATCGTCACCAGGTCGTAGCCTGTGCCACTGTACCCCGCGGCGGGCGCGATCTGGAAGCTGACGTGGTCGGCGACCCCGGCTTCTTCGCGCGCGCCGCGCGCGGTCTCGATCGAGCCCTCGTGGTAGTCGGAGCCGACGAACCTCGAGTTCGGGAACGCCTGGGCCATCAGGATCGTCGACGCGCCGTGGCCGCAGCCGACGTCGGCGACGAGCGCGCCCCGCTCGAGCTTGCTCCGACGCCGTCGAGCGCCGGCAGCCATTCGGCCACCAGGTGCGCGTTGTAGCCGGGCCGGAAGAATCGCTCGCAGCCCTCGTGCACGTCGTGCACGTGCTCGTGCCAGCCGAGCCCGTGCCGCCGCGCGCCTTCTCGACGATCTTCGGTGAGTCGATCACCGAGCCGAGCGCGATCTGGAAGAACCCCGGCAGGTAGGCGGGGCTCGACTCGTCGGTCAGCGCAACGCTCTGCTCGGGCGGCAGAGTGAAGCGCCCGCTGGCGGCTCGTAGGCGATGAAACCACCGGCCGCCTGCGCGTTCAGCCATTCCCGCACGTAGCGCTCGGCGGTCCCTGTGCGCTCGGCGAGCTCAGCCGGCGAAGCCCGCCCGCCCCGGCGAGCGCGCGGTAGAGGCCGAGCTTGTCGCCCATCACCACCAACGCAGCGTTCAGCGTTGCGCCCACCTCGTCGACCGCGCGAAACACGAACTGCATCAGCTTCTCGCCGTCGACCGCGACGGCTTCGGTTGTCGGGCTCATCGGATGCCTCCTGTTGGTTGACGCAGCTGACCGTACGCCGACGGTGTCGCGGCTCGCTTCCGGGGGGCACCTAGTCTTCGCCGGCGCGACACCGAGTGCCAGAATCGCCCTGTGCTGGTGGGGCGCGAGCGTGAGCGAGGCGAGATCGAGAGCGCGCTCGAGCGCGCGCGAGCGGGGGAGAGCGCCGCCCTCGCGCTCGTCGGCGCGCCGGGCATCGGCAAGAGCGCGCTGCTCGAGTACGCCGCCGATCGAGCCAGCGGGATGAAACTGCTGCGCGCACGCGGGGTGGAGTCGGAGGCTCAGATCCCCTTCGCGTCGTTGCTCGAGCTGCTCCGCCCCGCGCTCGGGATGGTCGAGGGCATCCCCAAGCCGCAGGCGAGCGCGCTCGAGGGCGCGCTCGCGCTGAGGCCGGCTCGGGCGCAGGATCGCTTCGCCGTCGGCGCGGCGACGCTCAGCCTGCTCGCCGCGTACGCCGAGCAGAGCGCGGTGGCCGTGCTGGTCGACGACGCGCAGTGGCTCGACCGTCCGAGCGCGGAGGCGCTGCTGTTCGCGATCCGGCGCCTCGTGGCGGACGCGATCGCGGTCGTGCTCACGGCTCGCGATGACGAACCGTCGCTGCTCGACGGCGCCGACGTGCCAACCGTGCGGATCGGCGGGCTCAGCCGTGAGGAGGCCACGTCGCTACACGAGCTTCCGCCCGATGTCGCCAACCGACTGCACGACGCCACCGCTGGCAACCCGCTCGGGCTGCTCGAGCTGGCGCGCGACGCGGATGAGCTCGCACTCGCTCCCGGCGGAGCCCCGCTTGTCGTCTCCGCGCGGATCTCACGCGCCTTCCTACGGAGGGTGAGCGACCTCGACGAGTCCGAGCGACAGGCGCTGCTGCTCGCGGCGACCAGCGACAGCGGCGATATCGCGTTGCTGGAACGCGCCGCCGACCGCCTGGACATCGAGCTCTCGGCGCTGGCCGCCGCAGAGCGCACCGGTCTCGTCTCGCTGCGCGCCGGCTCGGTCGAGTTCCGCCATCCACTGGCGCGCTCTGCGATATACGCCGACGCCGAGCCGGGGGACAGGCGCGCGGCGCACAGGGCGCTTGCCCTGGCGCTGCCCGACCGCGACATCGACCGCCGCGCGTGGCATCTGGCAGCGGCGGCCGCAGGCGTCGACGAGCAGGCATCGGCTGCGCTCGAGCAGGCCGGGATGCGCGCGCGCGACCGAAGTGCCTACGCGAGCGCCGCGCTCGCGTACGAGCGCGCCGGGAGGCTCACGTCGGACAGCGAGCGCCGGGCGCAGCTGGTGCTCGCCAGTGCCCGAGAGAGCTGGCACGCCGGGTCCGTTGGGCGCGCCGTCACGCTGCTCGACGAAGCCCGCGAATCCACGCACAGCAGCGCGAGCCTCCTCGAGATCGACGAGCTCGCCGGTCACATCGCCACTCGCCAGGGCCCAGTTATGCGAGGTCACGCGATCCTCACGTCGGCGGCTGACGACGCCGACCCCGAACGCGCGGTGGAGATGCTCGCGGAGGCTACGGCTGCATGCTTCTACGCCGGCAATCCGGCCGAGATGCTGTCTGTCGCCGCGCGAGCGTGGAAGCTCCTGCCGGATGGCGCTTCGGCACGCACGCGCTTTCTCGCCTCGATCGCGATCGGGATCGCCGGTGTCGCCGGCGGCGACGCGGCCGCCGGGTCGGAGGCGCTCCAGCAAGCGGTCCATCTCGCCGACGGCTCGCCGGAGCTGCGCGACGATTTTCGGCTGCTCCCCTGGCTCGCGATCGCGCCGATCTTCCTGCGCGAGGCCGGCACCGGCCGCGCGCTGTTGGAGGCCGCGCTCGAGGCCGCGCGCGCACGCGCGGCGATTGGGGCGCTGCCGCTCGTTCTCAACCTAATTGCGCTCGATGACGCCACGACCGACCGCTGGGCGGTGGCGGAGGCCACCTACCTCGAGGCGATCGGCCTCGCACGTGAGACGGGGCAGCAGACAGACCTCGTGTTCGGGCTCTCGGGGCTCGCGCGGCTACAGGCACGCCGGGGCCGCGACGCCGAGTGCCGCGCCAACGCCGCGGAGGCAGTCGAGCTCTGTGGCCGCCTTGGGACGCGGCTGCACGAGGTTTGGGCGATCGAGGCGCTCGGCGTGCTCGAGTTGGGCCTGGGCGAGACCGAGCTGGCGATCGAGCATCTCGAAAGACAACGGCGGCTGCTGGACGCGCTCGGCATCACGGACGCTGACCTGTCACCGGCGCCCGAGCTGGTCGACGCTCGGATCAGACTCGGACGCGAGCGGGAGGCGAGGCGGCTCGCGGATGAGTTCGGCACCGTCGCGGACGCCAAGGGACAGCCGTGGTCGATCGCACGTGCCCGCCGTGCTCAGGGCGTGGTCGCCGAGGACGACCGTTTTGCCTCGCTCTTCGAGGAGGCCCTCGTGCAGCACGCGAACACGCCGGACGTGTTCGAGACCGCGCGCACGCGGCTCGCCTACGGAGAGCGCCTGCGGCGAGCGCGCAACCGCAAGCTGGCGCGCGAGCAGCTTCGCGCCGCGCTCGAGATATTCGAGCTGCTGGATGCACGGCCCTGGACCGACCGGGCCCGCGCGGAGCTTGCGGCAACCGGCGAGCGACTCCGACGGCGCGACGCGAGCACGATCGACGAGCTGACCCCGCAAGAGCTTCAGATCGCGATGCTGCTCGCCGGTGGGAAGACGACCCGCGCGGCTGCCGCGGCGATGTTCCTCTCACCCAAGACGATCGAGTACCACCTGCGTCACGTCTATCTGAAGCTCGACATCCACTCGCGCGAGGAGCTGGCGGTGGCGCTGGACGCACACGCGCCGGCAACGGCCCGTACGAGCAGACTGTCCGGCGCTCAAATAGACGCCGGCGCGTGAGGCTCGTCGCGAGCGAAGCCGCTCTTGGTCGACGACCGTGATCAGGTCGTCGTGCGCGGCGAGAGCGCTGCTGCGAATCCTCGTCGGCGAGCTTCGCGTCCACAGCCGCAGCGAGCTCCTGACTACCTACCGCGTTGATGGGCCAGTGGTTTGCGCACTGACAAGTTCAGTGGAGCTAGCCGGACTCGAACCGGCGACCTCCCGGGGTGCCTTACGACCGCTCTGGCCACGGTGGCTATTGCGTAACTGCCGGATTTGCAGGGACTTTGTCCCCTGGCACCGACGCTGCTATTCGCGCTAATGCGCACTAATTATCGGCGATACTTGGCCTTTCAGGCACTTCCGGCGACGAGTGTCCGAGGCGCGCGACCACTGGCTGACGGGCGGTATTGCGTCGCCACGCACCGCCGCCGTGCGCGTTTCAGCCTTCGAGCTCCTTGATCACGGGCCCAAGATCCTTCACCGTCGGTAAGGCGATCGGGTGCTGTTCGCCGTATTTGACGACGGCGTGCCCCGAGTAGTCGCGAAACGGCCCGCCGCTCTTACCGATGCGGAACGAGGGCGTGACGTGCAGCCCGAGGTTGCGCGCACCTTGGTCTTCCGCCGTGGTCTGTTCTTCGCGTCGTCCGGCGTGGCGATCGGCCTGCCAGCGGGTGAGGTTGAGCCCCGGAACCTGGCGGGCGAGGCCGTCCAAATAGGCTTCGGTGACGTAGTTGCGGAACTCGCTGCCCTGCTCGGCAAGGAAGGTCTCGATGAAGTTCCAGAGCTTGTCCTGAGCCCCGGCGGCGAGTGCCGCAGTCTGCTCTTTGACAAAGACCTGCGGCTGAAAGGTGTTGGTCTTGTACGCCCGGTATTCGAGCTTCAGGACGCCAGGCCGGACAAAGTGGTTGACGATCGGCGGTAGGTTGACCAGCAGCCAGAAGCGGCAGTCCGGATCCTTCAGATCGAGAAAGATCTGCATCGTGACGGGCGCCGTCGGGCTGCCCAGCGTACGTGCGTGCTGGGGGATGCCGGCCAGCAGTCCTTTGACTTCCTTGCCGATCAGCTTCCTCGCCGCCGCGCTGCTGCTGGGCCCGGAGGTGAGCAGGGTGCCAGCGAGCGCGCCTCCGGCCACAACTGCGGCCAGCATCGCAACGCGCAAGACAGTTTGCCTGCCGCGGATGCGTGACACGCGACGGGGACCGTGAGCGCCTTGCCGCGCGCTGGCCGATTTCGAGAGGCTCTGCCTCCTGTTAGCGCCGAGTGCCCTGGGTAGGTTCTGCTTTGGATGTCCCATTGGTGCCTTCGCAACCGCGGTATGGCGAGTCTCGTCGCGCGGGCGCTCAACGTCAAACAGTTGGAGACAACGTGGCAGCCCTCCTCGCACCTCCTATGCGCGAACCCGCCCGTAATTTGGGCTCAAGCGGCGAACCTGCCTAGGCCCGGGCTGCCAAGTACACGGCGCACTTGACCAAAACCGCCGGAGGCGTAGCGTCCTCGGTATTCACGGTCAGCGAGCGTGCCTCGTCGACGCACGGCGGCACGAGCATCTTGGGGTAAGAAGCCATGCGCGAGCGCAAGGAAAACGATCCGTTACGGGGAGAAGTCGGCAGACGCGACTGCCCGCACCGGTCCGAGTCGAGCAGATCCGAGCGGCGACGAGTGTCGCTCACGCGAACGCACTTTGGGTGCCGACTCACGCCACGGCAGCTACCCCTCGCAATGCTGGCGATAGCCGCCGCCTTCGTCCTCTTTACAGCTGTTGCCCTCGCCTGCGAAGGCACTGGCGGCCCGCCGTCATCGCCGCCTCCAGAAGAACAGAAATGCAACCCGAGCTCGCCCAACCTCAAACTCGAATGCGCCGGCGATCCGGTCAACAACTCGACCGGCGACGAGAGCCTCGAACAGGCCGACCTGAGGACCGGTGGCCGAGGCCCTGGACTGCGGCTCATGCGCACCTACGACGCCCAAGGCGCTGCTGCGGCAAGCGAAGCCGGCAGTTGGGGCTACGGCTGGACCGGCCCGTACGGAGCAAGTCTGAAGGTCTCAGGCGAAAAGGTTCTGATCCACCAAGAAGGCGGCAGCACGATTGAATTCTTCAAATCGGGTTCTGAATACGTTCAAGGCGGTTGGGACCTGGCGCGCTTGAGCAAATCCGGCGAAAACTACATCTACACCCTCCCGGATCAGTCAAAGCTCGAATTCAACAGCGAAGGCAAGCTCGTCAAGGAAACCGATCGCAACGGCAACTCCAACACGCTGACCTACAAAGAAGGCAAACTTGAAAAGGTCGAAGACGGCGACAAACGCACGCTGACCTTCGCATACAACAAAGAAGGCCTCGTCGAAAGCGTCACCGACCCGCTGAAACATGTCATCAGCTACACCTACGCTGAAAAACAGCTTGCGAGCGTCACGATCGAAGGCAACATCCGCTGGGAATTCGAATATACCTCGCCGCACCTCTTGAGCAAGGTCACCGACGGGCGCAAACATTCAACAACGCTCAAATACGACGGCTCGCACCGCGTGAGCGAAGAGACGCAGGCCGGGCACACGCGCAAATGGGAATACAAAACGAAAGAAACGAAGCTGACCGAACCAAACGGCTCGGAAACGCTCGAGGTCTTCAACTCAGCCGGTGAGCCGACGAAGATCACGCGCGCCAAAGGCAAAGGCGAAGAAACGACGACCGAATACGAATACAACGCCGAAACCTACAACCGCGTAAAGACGATCGACCCCAACAAACACGAAACCAAATACGGCTACGACGCAGAAGGCAACAAGACCAGCGAAACCGACCCGAGCAAAGACGAACGCAAATGGACCTACGACAAAAAACACGACGTCGAATCCGAAACAACGCCTGAAGGCGAGGAAACGAAATACAAACTGAACAAAACGACGGGCCTCGTCGAAGCGGCCGAACGTCCGATCGGCTCGGAAACGCAGAAGACCGAATACAAGTACAACGAAAAAGGCGATCTCGAAGAAGTCATCGACCCGCTCAAACACGCCACCAAATATGCCTACGACGGCGCCGGTGACAAGGAAAAGGAAACCGACCCCGAAGGCAACGAACGCAAATGGGTCTACAACGCGGACTCGCAGGTCACCGAAGAAACGAGCCCGCGGGGCTTTACGACGAAGACCGAACGCAACGAATACGGCCTGCCGACGAAGGTCGAAGATCCGCTGAAACACACGACCGAATACAGATACGACCCCGATCAGAACGTCGAATCAGAAACCGACGGCAACAAACACACGACCAAATACGAATACAACGAAGAAAACCTGCGCACGAAGGTCATCGAACCCAACAAAGACGAAGTCGAAACCGAATACGACGCAGAAGGCCAGATGACCGCGCGCAAGGACGGAAACGGGCACACCTGGCACTACAAACGCAATGCCCTGGAGCAGGTCACCGAAGAAGAAGATCCGCTCAAACGCGTGACCAAGAAGACCTACGAAAAAGCCGGCAACCTCGAAAAGCGCGAAGACCCCGAAAAACACACGACCGAATACAAATACGACGAATCCGGTCGCCTCAAATCGATCGCCTACTCGACCAAATCACCGTCCGAAGTGACCTTCGAATACACCAAAGACTCGAAGGTCAAAAAGATGACCGACGAGACGGGGACGACCGAAAACACCTACGACAAACTGGATCGGCTGACTGAATACGAGAACGGGGCGAGCAAGGTCGTCAAATACGCCTACAACCTGGCCAATCTGCCAACGACGATCACCTATCCCAACAAAGAAGCGCTCAAACGGGAATACGACAAAGACAATCGCCTGGAAAAGGTCACCGACTGGAAATCGAACTCAACGAGCTTCAAATACAACAAAGACTCCGAGCTCGAAAAGACCGTGTTCCCGGGGACGGAAAACGAAGACACCTACGGCTACAACGAAGCCGACCAGGCCTCAGAAGTCCACTACAAACACGCCGCCTCAAGCCTCGGCACGCTGGTCTATGAACGCGACGGCGACGGGCAGGTCACGAAGACCACGAGCACCGTGCTGCCGGGCCCCGCGACGAGCGAATCGACCCTTGATGAAAACAACCGCCTGACCGAAGCGAACAAACTCGCCTACGCATACGACAAAGCCAACAACCCGACGCAGATCGAAGGCACCTCGGGCTATGCCTACGACGAAGCCGATGAGCTCGAAAAAGGCGGCGGGAACACCTACAGCTATGACGAAGACGGCCAGCGCACCAAAGCCAAACCCTCTAGCGGCTCGAGCACGAGCTACGCCTACGACCAGGCTGGCAACCTGACCTCCGTCGAACGGCCCAAAGAAGGCGAAACGGCCGAAATCAAAGACGCCTACACCTACGACGGCACGAACCTGCGTCAGACCCAGAGCATCAACGGGACCAAAGCGAACCTGACGTGGGACACCGCCGAAGGCCTGCCGCTGATCCTTGATGACGAAACCAACAGCTACATCTACGGGCCCGGCGGCCTGCCGGTCGAGCAGATCTCAAGCGGGGGCACAGCGCTCTTCCTGCATCACGACCAGCAGGGATCGACGCGGCTGGTGACGAACACGACGGGCACAACCGAAGCCGCCTACACCTACGAAGCCTACGGGCGGCTGAACGCTACGAGCGGGACGGCCTCAACGCCGCTGCGCTACGACGGGCAGTATACGAGCACGGACACGGGGCTCGTCTACCTGCGGGCGCGGAACTATGACCCGGGGACGGCGCAGTTCCTCAGTGTTGATCCCGCCCTCGAAACCACCAGCGAACCTTATGTTTACGGCAAAGACAACCCGGTAAACGAGGCAGACCCGACCGGTGAGTGTGGAGGCTCCTGGCACTGTTCTCTCGCGAAGGCGGCCGTAGTCGCTGCAACGGTCGCACTTGGCGTTAGTGGGACCCTCCTCGGCAGTATGGTCGCCACCGCCGCCGGCATCGCTGTGTTGCCGCCGACGGTGGTGGTTACCGTTCCTGCTACTCTTGCCGTTGCCGGTGTTACCGCTGCGACTTTCGGTGCTCTTGTAGCTGCAATTAGATGGGAATTATGGGCTTGCTCGTGAATGACCTAACTGCGCCAGCCGTCTGAGCCGCGGCGCCTGGAGCGACGGCTGCTGTCAGCGGCTGAGGTCTCGCAGTGGTGGGGTATGCGCCGCGCCTGGGTCTACGCGCACGCCGCCGAGCTCGGTGCGGATCGGCGACGGCGAGCGGCCACGGCTGCGCTTTGATCCAGAACGGGTTGCCGAGTGCCTGAAGCGGGCTGCTCCCGAACCGCCGGCGCCGCCGGCGCGACCTGCTCGCGTACGGCGCTCGCCGCGGATCCGCGGGGATTCGCCTCGACTTGCTTTCCGCGCCGACCCAGAGCTATCGTCGTTGAGCAGCGATAGATGGCCGGACGATGGGGCAGCGCCCCCGGGCCGCGGCGTCGAAGGGGGAGCTTCGGCGCGATGACCAGCCCGCCCCCGGTTATTCCGGTGGTGGGCCGGTCGGTCGCGCGTGCCCTGGGCGCCCTCGCCGCCACAGACCGGAGGTGAGGGCAATGGCGCAAACGAAGGGGCAGGTGCTCGAGCGACGCTGGAAGCGGGGGCGCGGCTACGCGCTTCGCTCTCACGCCTACGGGGAGCGCCAGTACCTGACGCTCGAGATGCAGAGCGAGGGCTGGACCAGAAGGCGCGCGGAGACCGAGCTTGCGAACGTCCTCGCCGATGTCAGGCGCGGGACCTGGATCCCTTTCCTGGCCATTGGCTAGACACCGATCGCCTCGGCCGCGAGCGCCGCGCGGGTCGCCCACACGAAGCCCTTGTGGCGATGAATCAGCCCCGCCGCGTAGAGCCGCGCGAGGCTGTCCCGGACATCGCAGCCCGCCTCGCGCTCGATCTCCTCTTCAGACCACGGCCGTTGCGCCTCACGATCAACCGACAGCAGGACGATCGCGTGATCGACCTGCCCGTCTTCCTCAACTGGCGTAGGGGTACGCTCCTCTGGCATCAGGACTCAGCTCCTGGTGTCACGCCCCCGGCCGCTACAACGGTGCGGGGGCACTCTCGATCGCCGACTGGCGCTCGCCCTGGATCAGGCGTAACGACGCCGGCGATCCCGATATCAACGCCCGCGACATTAGCTCCGGCTCGGGGGCAAAGCGAGGCGGATCGGGGTAGATCGGCGGCAATCCGGCGCCCCTAACCTGCATCTCAGGCACTAGTGCCTGAAAACGCCGTTGATCTCCGGCGATGACGGCCGATTCCCCGCGGCGAGAACCCGGCCACGTGCAGGGACCTTTAGAAATGGAGCTAGCCGGACTCGAACCGGCGACCTCCTGGGTGCGATCCAGGCGCTCTCCCAACTGAGCTATAGCCCCGTGCGCGCCGGCTGCGGCGCGAGGTCAGGCAAGTGTACCCGGCGGGCCATCCCACAATGCCCGGCCGCGCGGGTCCGCTGTCGCGGCGCGGTCTGGCTCTCGCGGTGCGGTCCGGCTCTCGCGGTCGAGGTATGGTTCGGGGGCGCATGGGATTGCTGGACGACGCCATCCGCGAACACCTGGAGCTGAAGCGCCGGCGCGGCGCGGATCCTGGGGAGGTCGCGCGCGAGCAGCACGAGGCGCTGGACCCCGTCCCACGCGAGGCGCGGTTCGCCGACGAGGACGTTGACGGGTCCGGCAACGTCGATCGTGCGCCTGCGTCGCAGGACGAGCAGCCGTTCGAGCTGCCCGAGGCGGGCGTGATGGCCGGAGGCGTCCCGGAGGACATGCCCGACGAGCTCGCCGACGCCGCGCAGCCAGCAGACGTGGAGCGCGAACCGGAGTCCGCGGGCGCCGGCGAGACAGCCGAGCTCGACATGCGGACCGTCCTCGGCGACGAGCCGACTCCGGGCGTCGCCGGCGGCGTGCGACCGGCGCCGGTCGCCGGCGCGCCGCTCCGGGAGGATGCGCCGAGCCAACCCGGCGATTCGCTCGAATGGGAGATGCCGGGCGACGGCGCCGAGCCGGAGCTCGAGGCGGAGCCGCCGGCCGAGGACGTGCTGGAGGAGACGCCGGACTTCCTGCGCGAGACGCCGGAGCAGGACCGGCTGTGGTTCGAGCAGCGCCCGCCGCGCGACTTCGACTTCGACAAGTAGCCGCGGCAGCGGAGCACGGCGCTCAGCGTCGGGCTCGCGCGCGTTGGCGCAGCTTCAACGTCAGCGGCATGCCGGCGCCGAGCGCGATGTCGACGCCCGCGGCGAGGTCGCGCCCGCGCCGGGTGAGCCACCCCGAGCGCGCCAGCCAGCCGGCGCCGGCGGCAGCGTGCGTGGACATCAGCAGGACCGCCGTCGCCAGGCCCGGGTTGTAGGGCGCTCGCGCAGCGCCATTCCCGCGTGCATGAGCGCTCGTCGCTCGCCAACAGGCGTTCGTTGCAGAACGGCAGGAAGTCGCCAGGTCCAAACCATCAACGGTCTTCGCCGAACCGACAGCCATCTTGCCGACCCTACATTGGTCGCCTGTCGGCGCGGTTTGCGTGCGCTCGCGTTCATGACGGGCGACGTCGTGAACCACTCGCAAGGGCCTATATTGGGCTCCTCGGGGCCATAGCTCAGCTGGGAGAGCGCCTGCTTTGCAAGCAGGAGGTCACCGGTTCGATCCCGGTTGGCTCCATGACTCGAACTTAACGCGAACCCCGCATCGGTCGGCTAGGGCCAGCCTCTAGCGTGGCTCACCGCGCCACCTCCCACGGAGGAGATTACCGCGGCTCTGTCGCCGCCGCGCCGGCGAGCCGGTGATGGCGCAGCTCGCGCGGAGGCTCGCCGTGGAGGACCCAATTGCCGTTTTCTCGGCGTGTCAGCGACCCGGCATGCGTCAGTTTCCCGAGCGCCGTCGTGACGGCCGGCCGGTGGGCGCCGACGAGATCGGCGAGCCGCTGGTGGGAGAGCGGGAGCGGAACTACAACGCCGTCAGGATGCACTCTGCCCCAGCGCTCGGCGAGGTGCCAGAAGATCAGCATGAGCCGGTCGTCGACGCGTTGGTGGTAGGAGATAGCCAGCGAGACGGCGAGGGCATGGGCGCGTCGAGTGGCGCGGTTGAAGAGCTCGACACCGAGCTGCGGCCAGGGCGCGATCCTCGTCACGAGTCGTTGATCGAGGACGGCCATGCATGTCGGCTCGAGTACTGTCCAGCCGATCTCCGCGTGCACGTGCGAGCCCTCGCCGTCCCACGTCCAGGGCCGCAGGACATCGCCGTGTCCGAGCAACTCGACGCACCGACGTCCGATTACCTGTACGTCTCGGGAGAGCAGGCCCTCGGTGATCAGAAAACCCCGGTGGTGGCGTTCGGGCATCGCCGAGGCCGCCGCGTCCCAGTCGCCGGGCCACAGGCGCAGCGCAACTGCGCGCGCCTCATGGCGCGCGCGTTCGAGCTCGTCGGGCGCAAGCAGATCCGCGAGGTCTGCATCCGCCTCGACGATCGAAACGGTCGCTGAGGTGTCGGAGGACATGCCGCGCTTTTAGCACGTCCGCGTGCGTACGTCCGCGTGCGGACGCGCGATCGCGAGGACCGGCGCAGCCTCGCCTACGCTCGGAGACCAGGCCCGCGGGCTTGGTCTGTGTCAAGCCACAAAGAGGAGATTGAACGCATATGGGACTTGTGGAGCTGCTTCTAGTCGTACTCGTAGTGGCCGCCATAGCAGGAGGTCTGGCTATCAGCCCGCTGCTGTGGATACTGCTGCTCGTTGCGCTCATCATCCTGCTGACATCTGGCGGCTTCGGCTACCGCAGGGGCGGACGCCTGTAGTAGGGGCGGTCCAGGGCGGCACGCTTGCCGTCCTGGACCGGTGCCACCGCTGCCCGTCGATCCGCCGAACGAGTTCGGTGCCGCTCAGGATCGTGGACGTCTGGCGCCAGTTGACTTATGAACCTGCAGTGGCGCTTGAAGCCGGCGCCAGTTACTGAGCCTGAGATCCAGCTCTACGCCGACCGTTCGAGTGCCAAGGACCCACCTGGAAGTTGCGCGCAGCGGTTCGCGTTGACTTCGGTTGCCTCCATCTCGAGAAGTCCTGCGCGCGGGCGGGTTTGGCGGCAGGGATCGCTGGTGATCGGCGGATGGTCGCGGATTGCCCGACGAGACGCGCCCGCCGTACCCTCCTCCTCCCCTTCGCCTATCGACGCCCGTCGCTGGCTTGCCGGGTGCCGGCCACACGGGCTGAGAACCAGCTCCGGCCCTCCTTCGAGGCAGGTAGCGCTAGCTTCGCCCACCGACGAGGAGTCGTGGGTCGGCGGCGCTAGACGGACCACAGAGCTTGGGTGGGCGAGAGGCGTGCGGCTCGTAGGGCGGGGACGAGTCCGGCGACCGCGCCGATGAGGAGGGACGCGGCGATGCCACCGGCCCAGGCTTCGGTGGGGATCACGGCGGTCCAGTCTTTGGTGTGAGCGTAGACGGCGGTGGACGCGGCGCCGAGGACGACGCCGACGGCGCCGCCGAGCAGACCGAGCAGGATTGCCTCGGAAAGGAATTGTGCGCGGATCTGTCCGCGGGTCGCGCCGAGCGCCCGTCTGAGCCCGATCTCGGAGCGGCGCTCCAAGACGCTGATGATCATGATGTTCGCGACCCCGACCGCGCCTACGAGGAGGGCGACGGCGCCGAGGCCGAGGAACAGGCCGTTGAGGGCGCTCTTGGCGTCGGCTTGGGCGACGAGGGCGTCGGATGGCTGGCTGACGTCGACCTCGCTGGGGCTCTCCGGGTTGGCGGTGGCGGCGAGAAGGTTGTCGACCGCGTCGACTCGTTCGGTATCCGCGCGGAGGTAGACGGTGGAGGGATGGCCGTCGAAGTTCAGGTATTTCTCCGCCGCGGGGTAACCGACGAGGATCGAGGTGTCGATGGTGGAGGCGAGCACGGCCGGCTTGAGGATGCCGGCCACGTAGAACCATTGGCCGCCCACCCAGATCCGCTCTGTGGGGTCGATGCGGTCGATCCCGAGCAGCCGGGCGGTGGCGGCTCCGAGGACGGCGACGGGCTCCTGGGCGGTGGCGGCGTTGAGGTAGTGGCCTTCGGCGACAGCAGTGGCAAGGACCGGAAGGAGGTCGAGGGATGCCGCTTGGACGGTCAGGCCGTTCGTCTCGACCGCGGGAATGTAGGGGGTGCGGAAGGCGTTGGCGCCGCTGACCGCCCCGGTGCTCTGCACCTGCTGCACACCGCTGATTCGGCCGATCATGCCCGGCGCCGTGGTCGGCAGCTCGACGGTGCCGCCGGTGAAGCTCTGCCCGTTGCTGACGGTCAGCAGGTTGGTGCCGAGCCGGTTGATCTCGTTGAGCAGGGCAGCCTGGGAAGAGGCCGACAGGCCAAGCACGGCGACGACGGCGGCCACACCGATCGCGATACCGAGCGCGGACAGCCCGGCCCGCAGCTTGCGGGTGCGCAGTCCGACGGTGGAGAGCCGGGTCAGGTCAGCGAGCGGTAGCCGTCTCCGGGTCACGGTGGCGGCGGTGCTCACGACAGCTTCTCGCCTCGGGGACGGGGGTCGGTGGCGGCTGCGGGACCGGTGTCGGCGACGATCTCGCCGTCGAGGATCTCGACCCTGCGACGCATCCGCTCGGCGGTGGCGTGGTCGTGGGTGATCACCACGATCGTCGAGCCGGCGTGGTGGAGCTGCTCAATCAAGGCCAGGATGGACTGCCCGGTCGCCTGGTCGAGGTTCCCGGTCGGCTCGTCAGCGAGCACGATCGCGGGCTGGCCGACCAGGGCTCGGGCGATCGCGACCCGTTGGCGTTGCCCGCCGGAGAGCTGGGTGGGGCGAGCATTGGGGCGCTCGGTCAGGCCGACCAGCTGCAGGGCCTCGAGGGCGCGCCGGCGACGCTGGTTGAGGGGGATGCCGGCGTAGAGGAGCCCGTCGGCCACGTTGTCCAACACCGTCGCGTGCTCGGCGAGGAAGAACTGCTGGAAGATGAACCCGATCCGGGTCGCCCGCAGGTAGGAAACGTCCTCGTCGGCCATCGTTGCCGCGTCGAGGCCGGTGATCCGCACCCGGCCGCTGGTGGGCCGGTCGAGGGTGCCCATCAGTTGCAACAGGGTGGTCTTGCCCGACCCCGACGGGCCTACGATCCCGACCAGCTCGCCCTGGCCAATCGTGAGGTTCACCTCGCTCAGGGCCCGGACGGGCGGCTCGCCGGGGTAGCTCTTGGTTACGGCGTCCACATCAAGCACGGGGACCCGTGCGATCGCGACGCCGTTGCCGGCCGTGACCGCGGTGCTGTCCGGTGTGGGCGGCGAATTGGAGGTCATGTCGCGGGAACCACCACTTCTTGGCCGACGGCCAGCGCCGAGGCGGTGACCTGCACTAGCCCTTCGGCGTCGTCGAACAGTCCGAGCGAGACCGGCACGAGATAGGTGCGCGCGCCTGCGGCGACGACTTCGACGGCGTAGCGCCCGCCGGACTGGGCCAGTAGCGCGGTCACCGGCACGACGAGGGCGTTGGGCACGCTGCCGGTGGTTATTCCGACCTGCACCGGGGCCTGATCCCACGCGCCGGTAGCGACCGGGTCGGACGGGGTGACGCCCACGGTGATCGTCGGCGTGCTGCTCCCCGAGCCGTTTGACGAGCAGGTGTCCGTTTCCGGCGCGGCGGAGCTGGATGTCGCCGACCCGCCCGACCCAGAGCTCGGCGGGCAGGTGGCGACGGCCCCAACCGAGGAGACGACGCCTGGCGTGGTCCGGTTGTTGGGCAGGGTGATCCTCACCTTGTCCCCGGCCGCCATCGTGGTCTGCTCCGAGGCGCTCAGCGCCACCTGCACCTGGCGGGTGGTCGAGGTGCCCTGCACCACGGTCTCGCCGGGCTGGCTGCTCCCCCCGAGCTGCGCCGACACGCTCGTCACCCGCACCGCGGAAGGCTCGAACACGACCTGGCCGAGAGTCAGCGTGCCGTTCTGTGTAGCCCCCACGGCGGCCTGGAGCTTCTGCACGGCCATGATGGTGACCGTCCCGAAGAAGGCGGACTTTGGGCTGAGCTGAGCTCGGGTGGCATCGCCGAGCGCGACGAGGTCTGCGTTGAGCTCGACTACGTCCGGTCCGCTCGTCCCGGCCGACAAGGTCCGATACGCAGGTGTCGAGCCATACAGCAACACCACCGGGCGATTGTCGACCCGGTAGAGCACTTGCCCCCGCGAGACAACCCGCCCGTCCGAGGGCAGCTCGGTGTATATCCCGCGGACCTGGTTGATCACGGAGTACGGTGACCCGTCCGATTGCGCGCGGTAGGTCAGAGTCCCCGCCTGGGAGACCATCGCGGCAAGCGCCCGCCGTTCCACCTTCACCGTGTTCGCCGGCGGCCGCTGCGCGGCCGAGGCCTGTTGCTTCGCACCGGACGTGACGAGCACGCCGGTGGTGGTTGCGGCAGTCAGGACGGCCGCGGCGCTCAGCGCCCACGTCTTGCGTCTCACCGCTGGACCCCCGCCGCGGCCGCGTCATCGCGGCACTTCTGCATCGCGGACTTGAGAATGCTCATCCCACCGGGCTCTGCGGCTGATGGGATTCGATTCGTGTCGACGAGGGGCTGACCATTGGTGGGGTCCGGGAAGTCCGGCACACCGTTGGCGCGAATGCACCGCGCGAACTCCAGGGCGGCCTGGGCCTGCTGGGGGCTCCGCGCGCTGCCCATGAACCCCGCTGGCTCCAGGTCCTTGCACGCGCTGATCGCCTGCGTGAACGCCGGGGTGCTCGTGTCAACGGACGAGCCGTTCGCTATCGCGTCGATCGTGAACTCGCCGGATGCGCCCGGATCTGGGAAGTCACCGACCCCGTTGCTGCGCATGCACTCGGCGAACTTCACCGCCTTCTGGGTCGCGGCGGCGTTGTTGGCGCCGCCGCCGCCCGCGCTGGTGCCAGCAGGTGCGCTCGAACCGCACGCGCTGACCAGGAGGGCCATCGCGACCGGGGCAAGAGCGGTCAGCGGCCATCGTCTTCTACGCATTTGTTTCTCCTGCGGTTAGTGGTTGGGTGCGTCGACATCGAGGCTGTGGGGCGAGACCTGAGTCGCCCGCGAACGCCGCGTCGGCGAGGAGGACGGCGAGTACGCCACCAACCAGCGCCGCGCCGCCGCGGCGTCGACCGCACACGGTCGATCGAGAGCGGCGCGCCGAAATCCGTGCTGTTGCCAGGGTCACGCCGCCATTCAAGGCGGCCGCGTGTTGCCAGCACGTATCGCTTTTTCGATACGCCGACGATATGTTCGAGCTCGTAGCATCGAAGTGTGCGCGTGCTGGTCGTCGAGGACGAGCCCTACATGGCGGAAGCCATCCGTGCTGGCCTGCGTCTGGAAGCGATCGCCACCGACATCGCCTCTGACGGCGATACCGCTCTGGAGCTGTTGAGCATCAACGCCTACGACATCGCGGTCCTGGACCGAGATGTCCCCGGCCCGTCCGGCGACGAGATCGCCGAACGCATCCTCGCCTCCGACGGACGCATGCCGATCCTGATGCTCACCGCCGCCGACCGCCTCGACGACAAGGCCTCCGGGTTCGGACTCGGCGCCGACGATTACCTCACCAAGCCATTCGAGCTCCGAGAGCTCGTGCTCCGCCTCCGCGCACTCGACCGCAGGCGCGCCCACAGCAGGCCCCCAGTGCTGGAGATCGCAGGTTTGCGACTGGATCCGTTTCGCCGCGAGGTCTACCGCGACGACCGCCACGTCGCGCTCACTCGCAAGCAGTTCGCCGTGCTCGAAGTCCTCGTTGCCGCCGAAGGGGGTGTCGTCAGTGCCGAGGAACTTCTGAAGCGGGCGTGGGATGAGAACGCAGACCCGTTCACCAACGCCGTGCGCATCACGGTCTCGGCGCTGCGCAAACGGCTCGGCGAGCCGTCGGTCATCGCCACCGTGGCCGGCGTCGGGTACCGCATTGACACTCAGCCAGACACCGGGCCCGAAGGAGGGCACCGTGGATAGAGCCCCCGCCCTGAGGATGCCCCGTCCCTCGCTCGCCGGCCTCGCCCCTCAGCGGTGGCTCCACCTGCCCTCGCGGACCGTCCGTCTGCGCATGACCGTGCTCTACGGCGGCCTCTTTTTCATTTCCGGGATGGCGCTGCTCGCGATCACCTACCTGATCTTCCGCCGCGCCTCCAGGGTCAACGTGCTCGTCCCGAACGGGCCTACGCATGGGGCGGCCGCCCGGGACGCCGCCACCGAACTGAGATACGCCGAACTCGTCCGCCATTCGACCGACGCACTCCACCATGGACTTCTCCGGTCCGTGATCGTGCTGGCGATCATGACCGTGGTCTCAGTCGCACTCGGGTGGCTGGTCGCGGGTCGCGTCCTGCGGCCGCTGCGGGCGATGACGGCGACCACCAGGAAGATCTCCGAGCGCAATCTGCACGAGCGCCTCGCGCTCGTGGGCCCACGCGACGAGCTGAAGGATCTCGCCGACACCATCGACGGCCTCCTTGCGCGGCTGCAGGCACACGTAGCCGAGCAGCAGAGATTCGCCGCCAACGCCTCCCACGAGTTGCGCACCCCGTTGGCGATCACACAGTCGCTGCTCGACGTGGCCCGCAGCGATCCCGACCGCGACGACGGGGAGCTCGTCGAGCGCCTTCACGCAGTCAACAACCGCGCGATCGACCTCACCGGGGCGCTGCTGCTACTCAGTCGCGCCGACCAGCGTTCCTTCACCCGAGAGGACGTCGACCTGTCCCTCATGGCAGAAGAAGCCGCTGAAACACTCATCCCCGTGGCGGAAGAGCACGGCGTCACGATCGAGACCTCCGTCGAGGCGACGCCGACGAACGGCTCACGAGCCCTGCTGCTGCAGCTCAGCACGAACCTCGTTCACAACGCGATCGTCCACAACCTGCCTGACCGAGGCGCCGTCTGGGTCTCCACCAGCGCTCGCCCCGATGTCGTTGAGCTCACGGTCGAGAACACTGGCGGGGCGCTCACTCCCCAGCTCGTCTCCGCGCTGGCCGAGCCATTTCTTCGTGGCGAGGAACGCGTCCGCGCCGACCACGCAGGGGTCGGCCTCGGGCTGGCAATCGCCAAGAGCATCGCCCAAGCCCATGACGGCACCCTGACGCTCACCCCGCGAGCCGCCGGCGGTCTGCGCGTCACTGTGCGGATCCCCGCCGCGTCGCCGCATCAATGACCTGATTGCGCGGGCGACCCGGCGCAGCAGGGAACTGCGATCACACAAATCCTCTGTTATCACACAGCAAGCTGGGATGCTCGCCGTGGCGGGCGGCCGACGCCCAGCCCGAGGCCGCGCGGGAGCGCTACTCCTGCGCCCCGTGCCGCAGCCCGTCGAGGGCGACGTGCACCAGATGCCTCGTCTGCTCAGGATCGCTCGCCGGCGCCTTGCTGATCGCCATCACCATCTGAATGACCTGCCCGATCGTCACGTCTGACCGGACGGCGCCCGCCTCCTGGGCGTGCTGCAGGAGCGGCTCGCCGGCGGCGAACAACGCCGCGCGGCAGCTCCGGAACAGGGCGGCGTCGCGTTCGAGGTAGTTGAGCAACTCGTGCGACAGCGCCTGCTTCGTCGCCATGTACGCGATCACGCGGTCGAACCAGCTGTTCAGGGCCTCCCATGGATCGCCGCCGTCGAGTTGCCCCGCCGTGTTGCAGACTTCGGTCACCTCGTCGACGTACAGCGCCTCGAGCAGCGCCTGGCGTGTGGGGAAGTGCCGATAGAGCGTGCCGATGCCGACGCCCGCGCGGCGCGCGATCTGCTCGAGCGAGGTGCTCTCGCCGCCCTCGGCGAACGCCTCGCGCGCGGCCGCGAGCACCTTCTCGTAGTTGCGGCGCGCGTCCGCCCGCCTGGGGCGGGTGAGGAGGGTCTCGGAAAGCGGCTCTGTGGTGCTCATGAGATTGCCCTTGACAAACGGAGGGTGCCTCCATATAGTTCTGGAGGCTTCCTCCGCTTAGTTCTGGAGGTGGCCTCCATTTTAGCTCGACATCGATCCGCTTGCAAGACGCCACTCCCACATCCGCCTCACCACCGTCGTTGGAGCTCACATGAACCTCACATCTCTCTTTCCCCTCTCACCCGCGCGCCAGCGCTGGGCGACGCTGCTCGTCGTGTGCCTCGCGCAGCTGATGATCGTCCTCGACGTGACGATCGTGAACGTCGCGCTGCCATCGATCCAGCGCGACCTGCATTTCAGCCAGGCCAACCTCACGTGGGTCGTCAGCGCGTTCCTGATCACGTTCGGCAGCCTGCTGCTGTTGGCCGGACGGCTCGGCGACCTGGTCGGACGCAAGCGCGTCTTCCTCGCCGGCGTGGTCCTCTTCACCGGGGCCTCGATGCTGTGCGGCCTCGCCTCGAGCGCGGGCCTGCTGATCGGCGCCCGCTTCCTGCAGGGCGTCGGCGCCGCCGCCCAGGCCTCGGTGATCCTCGCGATCATCGTGACCGAGTTCCCCGAGCCCGCCGAGCGCGCACGCGCGATGAGCGCCTACGTGTTCGTCTCGGTCGCGGGCGGCTCGCTCGGTCTGCTCGCCGGCGGCCTTCTCACGCAGGCGCTCGACTGGCACTGGATCTTCTTCGTCAACGTCCCGATCGGCATTGCGACGCTGGCGCTCGGCCGGCTGATCATCCCCGCGGACCGCGGGCTCGGGCTGGGGCACGGCGTCGACTGGCTCGGCTCGCTGCTCGTGACCTCCTCGCTGATGAGCGCGATCTACGCGATCGTCGGGGTCACGGCGCACGGCTGGATCTCGCCGCAGGTGCTCGGCTTCGGTGGCCTCGCGATCGCCTTGATGGCTGCGTTCGTCGCGCTCGAGGCACGGATCGCGAACCCGATCATGCCGCTGCGCATCCTCGCGGTGCGCGGGATGGTCCCGGCCAACCTGATCAGGGGCTTCCTCGTGACCGGCATGTACTCGACGTTCTTCCTCGGCACGCTGTACCTCGAGCACGTCCGCCACTACAGCGCCGTGCAGACCGGCGCGGCCTTCCTGCCGTGGACGATCACCGTCGCGATCCTCTCGCGCGGGATCACGACGAGGCTCGTCAACCGCTTCGGCGCGCTGCCGGTGCTCGTCGCGGGGATGGCGAGCGCGATCGTCGGCCTGCTGCTGTTCAGCACGTCCGGGCCGGACACGGCGTTCTTCCCGACGATCTTCTTCGCCTGCTTCGCGATCGGGTTCGGCATCGGCAACGCCTTCATGCCGCTGCTCACGATCGCGATGGCAGACGTGCCGCGCGCCGACGCCGGCCTCGGCTCGGGGATCACGAACGTCTCACAGCAGGTCAGCGGCGCACTCGGCCTGGCGGTGCTCGGAACGCTCGCGACCGACCACACGAAGGCGCTCCTGGGCGAGCACCATGCGGTCACGAGCTCGCTGATCGGCGGCTACCACCTGGCCTTCGTGACCGGCGCGGTGGTTATCGCGATCGGCCTGCTGCTGGCGCTCGCGCTGCTGCGCCCGCGTAGCCGACGCTCGTCGCTGCAGCTCGCCGACGCCGCCCGGCCCGATGGGGCCGGCGCCCTGAACGACCTCGAGATGGAGCGACAGGCCGCATGACCCAGACGATCGACACCTGCCGCGGCGGGCGCCCGAGCGACGCTCGCCATCCCGAAGCTGGCCGCATCGCAGCGCGCCGCACGCGCACGCGCGTGTCCTCCGATGCGGTCGTCTCCGCCTACATCCAAGACATCGCACGGCCGGCGCGCCAACTCGCCGAGCCGGCCCCACCTCCCCGTCGACGCCCGGCTCGCCGCTCCGCAGCCGAGCCGCTCTCGTTCAGGCAGCCACCGGCCTGGGCTCACGCGCCTTCGACGCGACCAACTGCAACACCGCCAGCGCCGCGAACAGACTTGGCACGATCCACGATTCACCCGTGAGCGCGGTCTCGAACCCGGTCGAGTCGACCAGCGAGTGCAACGCGATGCCCGGAAGCAGCGAGCCGGTGCGCTCGTAGAGCAGGCAGGCGATGACCCCGAAGAACGCGGCCTCCGGTCGCACCAGAAGCGGATACTGCGTATGGCCGAGGCCGAAGATCACGCCGTCGATCGCCGCGGCGGGGATCACGGCGAGCTTGTTGCGCAGGGCGCGATAGAGAAGTCCCCGGAAGAAGATCTCCTCCACCACCGGCGCCGACACACAAAGAGCGATGCCGGTGAGCACGATCACTGCGGTGCTGCGGTGGGCTAGTCCGGCGAAGTTGCTCTGGACGCGTGGCGGATGCGCGATCAGCACCCAGGTCGTCGAGGCCAGCACGTAGGCGACGACGGCGAGCATCACCACCCCCGCTCCGGCGCCACCGGCCGTCCGTCGAAGGCCGAGATCGGCGCCTCGCAGGCGACCCGCGCGATACAGCGGCAGCAGCGCGCCAAGAAACAGGCCGTCGACGATCAGGACGCCGATGCCCGTCGCAACGGACACCCCGGCGGCTTTCAGCCCCACCCTGATCCCGCCGCTCAGGACCACCGCGGCGATCAGCGCGAGGACGGCGTAGCGGATCGTCCACTGCTCGGCTACCGCCGTCGGATCCCGCCGCACGAGGTTCGCGAGCGAGAACCTGGCCACCAGATACATCAGCAGGCGCACGATCGAGCCGAGGATCAGCCAGACGACCAGCGCACCGAAGACCCGTCCTCCCACGGACCTCGAGGCGACGTGATGTCGATCCAGCTCCGCCGGCACGACGATCAGCGCCGAAACGCCAAGCGCCAGCAGCCACTGCGCGCGCGAGCGATCCCGAGCTATCGCGCCCAGCAGGCCCGGCTGTCCCTCCGCGGCGCTCATGCTCGACGCATTACCCGCTTGCGCCCACTCGCGACGGTCCCGACACCCCTCTGCCGGATAATCGGGTGCGATGCGCGAGCAACCCACCACGCGCGGCTCCGCCACCGATGCCTGAGGGTCTGTCGGCGGCCGACGTCGGCAGGGAGATCGGCGCGCACGGCAAGCACGGCGGCGACGCGCACGACCGCAACGCACGTCTGCTGACGATCACCGAGGCCGTGTTGCTGTCGCTCGTCGCGGTGATCGCCGCGTACTCGGGATACGCCGCAGCCAAGTGGGGCACGTCCTCGTCGGTCGCGCTGGCGAAGGCGTCGACGCAGCGCACCAAGGCCAACCGCGCAGATCTCGAGGGACTGCAGATTCGGACGCTCGACTCGGTCTCGTTCAACGCGTGGTTCAGCGCGTTCATCGCGGGCAACGCCAACGCGCAACGGCTCGCCGAGCGGCGCCTGCGCCCCGGTTACAGGCCGGCGTTCTACGCCTGGCTGGCGACCGACCCGGCGCACAACCCGAGCGCACCGCCCGGGCCCTCCTACATGCCCCAGTACAAGATCGCTCAGGAAACCGCGTCGAAGACGTACGACGCGCAGGCCGACGCGAACTTCTCCAGCGGCAGCGCCGCGGCGGCGACCGGAGACAAGTACGTGCGCGACACCGTGTTCCTGGCGAGCGTTCTGTTCCTCGTGGGCATCAGCAGCCACTTCCCGGCTCGCGCCGGTCGCTACGGCCTGATCGCGATCGGCGTGCTGATCCTCGCGTTCGCCGTGATCCAGCTCGCAGAGCTTCCGGGGCTGCCCGCGTAGGTCCAAGCCCGAACGACCGTTGCCGGGGATGCCGAGCGACCCGCTGATCGTCGAGATGCGCGACCCGCTCGACCCGTGACCGGCTGCGCCGGCACCGCGTAGACTCCACCCGTCCAGCCAGCACGCCCATTAGACCGACCCGACGCCGATCATGCCCTCCACCGAGATAACGCTGCTCGCCGGCAATCGCCATCGCGTCGAGGGCGAGCCGGCGGACGTCGAGCGCCTGATCCTCAACGCCGCGCGCGGATCGCTGCTCGAGTTCGCGTGGCTGACCGACGCCGCGAGCGGCGAGCCGATCGCGCTGAACCCCGAGCATGTCGTGATGCTGCGCGCCGTGACCGGCTGACCCGCGACTGCCGCTGAGCTTTCGTGCGCACGACGCGCAAATCGCGCCGACACGCACCTTCACGACTCCGCGATCGCGCGATCCTTCCCGCGGCCGTCGCTGATTGAACAACGGGAAGAAATTATCTCCGTTTGAGGAAGTATCACCGGCCGCGCGCGTCTCCCTTTCGTGCACGCGCATTCTGCGCAGCGAGTGCTTCGAGCGAATCGCACGGATCTGCTCGACGCCTCGAGCCACGCCCAACGAAAGGACCCGCAGTGTCAATTAACACAATCACCCGGCGGCCCGCTGGCTGGTCGGCCTCGCTCGCCGTCACCGCCGCCGCCGGCCTCGCGCTGGTCATCGCCGGATGCGGAGGCTCGAGCGCCACGACGACCCCCTCGCGGGCCGCCGCGAGCTCCCCCCCGGCGGCGGCCAACGCCCCGGCGCCGGGCGCCGCATCGCCAACGACCAGCGCCCCGGCGCCGACCACCGCACCGGCGACGACCAGCGCCTCAGCACGGAGGACCCCACCGGCAACCACGAGCACCCCCGCTCCGAAGACGGCTTCCGCTCCGACGAGCAAGCCCGCCACGCCTACCCCTCCGGCGACCGCGACCGCTCCGCCGCCAAAGCCTTCCACGGCCGGCTCGGCGACGGGCTCGAGCATTCCCCAGAACGGCGGCGGCGACGGCGACTCCGACAACAACGGCGGCCCGAGCGATGGCGACGGCGACATCTGAGCGGCGGCGGCGCGCTCGAGCGCGGTCCTACTGGGCCGCGCTGCTGCTCGTGGCGCTGCTCGCGGTCGTGTTCGCCGTCGCGGGGAGGCACGTGACGAGCCCCCATGCCTCGGCCGCGCGCCTCGCCGCGCACGGCCGCGGCGTGCCGGTCGCGTTCGCCTGGCTGCGACCCGAGCCTGCGCCAGCCAGCGGCTGGCGGGTCGCGCGGCTGCCTTCCGGCGTCGCCGAGCTGCCCTACCCGGTCGACTGGCGGACGATCACGACCGACCCAGGATCGTTCTCCGCCGCGCGCGTGCGACGCTCCGGGGAGATCGTCTCCTATCTGAACGCGACCCCTCAGAGCGGGACCGAGACGCTCGCCGACTGGACGCGCTTTCGACCCGCCCACCTCGCCGAGGAGGGCGCGCGCGACGTGCATCTGCTCGCGTCCGCCACCGGCTTGCGCTTTCGATCCGGCCGCGGATCGTGTGTGATCGACGCCTATTCGACCTCGGTCACCTCTTATCGAGAGATCGCATGTCTCGTGTCGGGCGCCCGCGCGAGCACCGTCGTCGTCGGCGCCGCGCAGCCTGCCGTCTGGGCGACGCAGGGACCGGTGCTCGAGCGCGCGATCTCTGGCTTCACCACCTGACACTGCTTCCCCTCGCCGGCGTTCGAGCCCGACGGCGGGTACTTCGCGAGCTGCATGAGATTGTTCTCAGGCATGCGATTTCCTCGTCCAGAGGTTGTCTCGGGTAGACGGTTGCTCCGCCGCGTTCTCGATTCTCGGGCACTCGTGCGGGGGCATCCAGGAGCACGCGTACGCGACCGGCTTCGGCGCGCACTGCTACCCGACCGGCGAGGTCTACATGCAGACCAGCTGCGGCGACGGTCGTTCTTGCTCGAGTCATTGAGTCGCTCCCCTGTTCATCGGTTGATGTGAAACCGCGAGCTTCCGGTTTCGGTTGGCGCACGTCTGCATCCGCCCGCGCGAAGACCTCGGCGGCGCCAAGACTCCACCGGCGAATCCCCCGTCGCCCCCAAAACCGCTCGTGGCGTCCAAGCCGCACCCCCCGAGGCGCCCATCCGTATCCGCCGCTTGATCGGAACCGGGCGGATGCGCGAGGCGAGTCTCGCACCGCTCAGCACGCCTGTCAACAGACGGTTGGTTGCGAGTAGTTCGGATGCTCGTGCGGTCCCGGCACGGGCCCACCGAACGCTCGATCCGGCTATAAAGGGCTCGGTGGACGCGACCGATGCCGAGAAGCGCGGGGAGCGCGCGCCGAGCTCCCCGCTCCGGCGCAGCCGCGTGAGCGCCCGATGACCGACCGTGCGGCGATCGAGCTTCGCGGCCTCGTCAAGCGCTTCGGCGACGTCCGCGCGCTCGACGGCGTCGACCTGACCGCGGCCCCCGGCCAGGTCGTCGGACTGCTCGGGCCAAACGGCGCCGGCAAGACGACGCTCGTGCGCATCCTCGCGACGCTGCTGAAGCCGGACGCCGGCGAAGCGCACGTCCTCGGCCTCGACGTGCTCCACGACGCCGCGCGGCTGCGCGAGCGGATCGGCCTCGCCGGCCAGTACGCGGCGGTCGACGAGAACCTCACCGGCCTGGAGAACCTGACGATGGTCGGACGGCTCTACGGAGCGAAGCGCGCGGGCGCGAAGGAGCGCGGCCGCGAGCTGCTCGGGCGCTTCGACCTCGTCGAGGCCGCCGGACGGCCGGCGAAGACGTACTCGGGCGGCATGCGCCGGCGCCTCGATCTCGCGGCGGCGCTCGTCGCGCGTCCGCCCGTGCTGTTCCTCGACGAGCCGACGACGGGCCTCGACCCGCGCAGCCGTCTCGAGCTGTGGTCGGTGATCGAAGGGCTCGTCGCCGAAGGCACGACCGCGCTGCTGACGACGCAGTACCTCGACGAGGCCGACCGGCTCGCCGACACGATCGCCGTAATCGACCACGGCCGCCTGATCGCCGAGGGCACGTCCGACCAGCTCAAGGACCGCCTCGGCGGCGAGCGGCTCGAGGTCCGCCTCGACGACGGCGCCGACGCGAGCGTCGCCGTGCGGGCGCTCGCGTCGATGTCGGACGAGCCGCCGAGCGTCGAGGGCACATCGTCAGGGTGAGCGTGCGCGAGCGCTCCGGCGCGATCGTCGAGGCCGTCCGGCGGCTCAGCGACGCCGGCGTCGGCGTCGACGACCTCGCGCTGCGGCGCCCGACGCTCGACGACGTGTTCCTCGCGCTGACCGGTCACGCCGCCGAACAGCCCTCGCAGGAGCGGCCGGAGCAGGAGCGGCCCGCGTGAGACGGCTCGTCACCGACACGTTGATCATCGCCGAGCGCAACCTGATCCGCCTGCCGCGCGCGCCGGAACTGCTGATCGCCTTCACGATCCAGCCGATCATGTTCGTGCTGCTGTTCCGCTACGTCTTCGGCGGGGCGATCCGAACGCCGGGCTACAGCTACGTGGACTTCCTGATCCCGGGCATCATCGTCCAGAATACGGCGTTCGGCGGCTTCGCGACGGCGCTCGGGCTCAACGAGGACGTGCACAAGGGCCTGATCGACCGCTTCCGCTCGCTGCCGATGTCGCGCGCCGCCGTGCTCGGCGGGCGCACGCTGTCGGACGTCGCGACGAACGCGCTGTCGATCACGATCCTGCTTGTCACCGGCGTGATCATCGGCTTCAGCTTCCAGACGAGCTTCCTCCACGCGGCCGCCGGGATCGGCCTGCTGCTGCTGTTCGGCTACGCCTTCTCCTGGTTCCTCGCGTTCCTCGGCCTGCTCGTCTCCTCGCCCGAATCGGTCAACTCGGTCGGCTTCATCGCGGTCTTCCCGTTGACGTTCATCTCCTCCGCGTTCGTCCCCGTCGCCTCGATGCCCGACGGACTGCGCCAGTTCGCCGAAGTCAACCCGTTCACGATCATCGTCGACGCGATGCGCCACCTGTGGCTCGGTGCGCCCGCCGGCGACAGCGTGTGGGGCGCGGTCGTCTGGTCGTTGGCGATCATCGCCTTCTTCGCTCCGCTCGCCGTCGCGCGCTACCGCCGCGCGGCGGGCAGCTGAGCGCAGCGGACGCGCCGCCGACATGTGACTGCCGCCGACATGTGACCGCGTGGCGCGAACCGCGGCTGCTATCCGTTGCGCAAGATGACGCGAGCAAGCGACAGCCGAGCGATCCGCGCGAGCGTCACCGGCGCCGTCCAGGGCGTCGGATTCCGCGAGGCGACGTTGCGCGAGGCGACGGCGCTCGGCGTGCTCGGGTGGGTGCGCAACTGCGATGACGGCGCCGTCGCCGTGCACGCGGAGGGACCGAGCGCAGCGGTCGATCGGCTGCTGCGGTTCCTCGGCGACGGGCCGCGCGGCGCCGACGTCGCGGACGTGAGCGTCGAACGCGCGCGCGTCGAGGGTCACGAGCAGTTCGCGATCCGCGGCGTCAGCGCCGGCGTGTTCGTCGTCCAGCAGCACGCCGCGACCGCGCGCCACTTCGATCTCCGCCTCGAGGTCGACGGGGTGATGCGCTCGTGGGCCGTGCCGAAGGGACCGTCGCTCGATCCGTCGGTCAAGCGGCTCGCCGTCGAGGTCGAGGACCACGAGCTCGCGCACAACGCGTTCGAGGGCGCGACCGGCAACGGCGGCGTGATCGTCTGGGACCGCGGCGCCTACGAGCAGGGCGGCCGCGTGCCGTGGCCGCAGGCGCTCGAGCGCGGCCACGCCGTGTTCGTCCTGCACGGCGAGAAGCTGCGCGGCGGCTTTGCGCTGCAGCGCACGCGGCCGGGGGCGAAGCCCCAGTGGCTCCTGCTCAAGCGCCGCGACGAGCAGGCGCAGCGCGGCGGCGACGTCGTCGCCGAGCGACCGGAGTCGGTCGCGAGCGGCCGCACGCTCGACGAGCTGCTCGACGAGCGCGAGTGAGCAGAATGTCGGGCATGGCAGACCACGGCACGCCCCTGCGCGAGCGGGACGTCGACGCCGACCCGCTGCGGCAGTTCGCGAGCTGGTCGGCGCAGGCGCGCGCGGCGGGCGTGCGCGAAGTCGAGGCCGCCGCGCTCGCGACGGCGTCGGCCGACGCGCGCCCGTCGGTGCGCATGCTGCTCGTCAAGAGCTTCGACGAGCGCGGCTTCGTCTTCTTCACGAACTACGACAGCCAGAAGGGCCGCGAGCTCGCTGCGAACGCGCACGCCGCGTTGCTGTTCCATTGGGACCCGCTGGGGCGCCAGGTGCGGATCGCCGGGCCGGTCGAGCGCACGAGCGCCGAGCGGACGACCGACTACGTCCGCAGCCGCGCGCGCAACAGCCAGCTCAGCGCGCTCGCCTCGCCGCAGAGCCGCGTGATCGGCGAGCGCAAGCAGCTCGAGCGGCGCGTCGCCGAGCTCGCCGAGCGCTACGGCGAGTCCGACGAGCTGCCCGTGCCCGAGAGCTGGGGGGGCTTTCGCCTCGTGCCCGAGACGTTCGAGTTCTGGCAGCAGCGCGCCGACCGGCTGCACGACCGGCTGCGCTACCGGCGCGCGGACGCCGGCGGCTGGACGATCGAGCGCCTGGCGCCGTAGGCGCCGGCGGCCCGGCCGTCGGACGGCAAGGGGCGGCCGCGGCGAGCTACACGCTGCGCAGCGCCGCCGCCGGCGCGAGCCGCGCGGCGCGCACGGCCGGATACAGGCCGGCGAGCGCGCCCAGCAACAGCGCGATCGCGACCCCGCCGGCGACCGCGAGCACGGGCACGACGACGATCCAGCCCTGCGTCGCGGCATATCCGGCGGTCGCAGCCGCGCCGAGCCCGATCCCGGCGGCGCCGCCGAGCAGCGACAGCAGCACGGACTCGCCGAGGAACTGCACGCCGATGTGCGACGCGCGCGCGCCGAGTGCGCGTCGCAGCCCGATCTCGGGGCGACGCTCGAGCACGGAGATGACCATCACGTTGGCGATGCCGACGCCGCCGACGAGCAGCGCGACGGCGCCGAGGCCGAGGAACACGGCGGTCAGCGTGCTCTGCGCGTCGGCGCGCGCCTGCAGCGCGTTCGACGGTCGGCTGACCTGCGTCTGTTCGGGGTTCTGCGGGTCCGCCGTGGCGCCGAGCAGCGAGTCGGCTTCCGGCACCCGTTCGGGGTCGGCGCGCACGTACAGCGTGCTCGCGTGACGCGTCGTGCCGAACAGCCCGTGCGCGATCGGGTAGCCGATCAGCACGGCCCGTTCGATTTCCGGCGCGAGCGGCAGCGCCCCGATCACGCCGGCGACCGTGAACCAGGTGTTCTCGATGTAGACCTGCAACGGTCGGCCGTCCGCCGCGAGCCGCTGCACGCCGAGGCGCTGCGCGGCGACGGCCCCCAGCACCGCCAGCGGCAGACGTTCGTTGGCGGCGTCGAGGAAGCGGCCCAGGACGATCCGCCCGCCGAGCGTGCCGAGCAGTTGCGGATCGGCCGCGTCGACCGTCAGGCCGCTCGTTTCCGCCGCTTCGATGAACGGGCTGCGGCGCACGGTCGCTTTCGCGAGCGTCGTCACGCCGGCCGCCGAGCGCACGCTGTCGAGATGCCGGACCGCCCTGCCGGCCGCTTCCGGCAGCTCGGCCGAAGCGCCGAGGAACGTCTGGCCGGGCGTCACCGTCAGCAGGTTCGTCCCGAGTTCGTTCAGCTCGGCGACGAGCCCGGCCTTGCTCGATTCGGAGATGCCGAGCACGGCGACCATCGCGGCGATGCCGATCGCGACGCCGAGCGCCGACAGCGCCGCCCGCAGGCGGCGCGTGCGCAGCCCGATGCTCGCGACGCGCAGGACATCGCCCGGCAGCAGGCGGCTGGGCGGGACTCCGCTCGGCGGCGTGCGGCGGCGCCCCCGGCGCGGGCGCCGAGCGAGCGGCGGGCGCCGGCGCCGCGGCACGGGCAGCGGCAGGCCGGCGACTCTCATCGCGGCTCGACCGGCGAGTCGTCGTGGATCAGGCGGCCGTCGCGTAGCTCGACGCGCCGCGGCAGCGTTGCCGCGATCTCGCGGTCGTGCGTGATCACGAGCACGGTCGTCCCCTGCTCGTTCAGCGCCTGCAGCAGCTCGAGGATCTCTTGTCCGGTGCGCGTGTCGAGGTTGCCCGTCGGCTCGTCGGCGAGCACGATCGCCGGAGCGCTGACGAGCGCGCGCGCGATCGCGACGCGCTGGCGCTCGCCGCCGGACAGCAGCGCCGAGGTCTGTCGCAGGCGATGGCCGAGCCCGACCCGCGCGAGCGCCCCGGCCGCCGCGCGGCGGCGCTCGCGCGCGGGCGTGCCCGTGTAGAGCAGCCCCGTCGCGACGTTCTCCAGCGCGCTGTCGGCGTCGATCAGGTGGAACTGCTGGAAGACGAAGCCGATCCGCCGCGCCCGCAGCGCCGCCAGCTCGCGGTCGGAAGCATCCGCGACGTCGGCGCCCGCGATCCGCACGAGACCGCCGCTCGCCCGTTCGAGCGTGCCGATGATGTGCAGCAGCGTCGACTTTCCCGAGCCGGACGGCCCGACGATCGCGCACAGCTCGCCCTCGCTGACGGTCAGGTCGACGCCGCGCAGCGCTTCGACGCCCCCCGCGTAGCGCTTGACGACGTCGGCGAGCTCGAGCACGGCGCTCATTGCGACTCGACCACGCCGAGGCCTTCGTGCACGTCCGCGCCTTCGACCTGGACGTAGCCGCCGGCGAACATCCCCGGCGTCACCGCGAGCACGACGCGCCGCCCACCCTCGAGCGCTTCGACGGCGTACCCGCCGCCGGCGGTCGCGATCAGCGCGGTCGCCGGGACCGTCAGCACGTCGCGGCGGATGCTCTTGACCAGTTCGACGCTCACCGGCGCTTCGTCCAGGCGCGCCACCCGACGGTCGAGCGCGAGCGTCACCGGGATCGTCGCCGCTTCGGCTTCACCGCTCGGTTTTTCTTCGCCGCTCGGTTTCCCGCTTTCGCTCGATGCGCTCGCGACCGTGCCGACGTCGGCGATCCGCCCGTGCACCACTTCCCCGCCGGGAAGCGTCACCGGCGCGGACTCGCCGACGCGGGCGAGCTGCTGTTGTTCGGCCTTCAGCTTGAGCTGCACGATCTGCTGCGTCGAGGTCGTGCCGAGCACGAGCATGCCGGCACCGGCCCCGGCGCCGGGGCTTTCGCCTTTGCCGCTCGGTTCTTTGGAGGCCGGTTTTTCTTCTTTCGAGGGTTTTCCTGAAGTCGGTTCTTTCGAGGTCGGCGCTTTCGCTTTGGACGCTTTTTCTTCAGGACTCGGTTTGCGTTTCGGCTTTTTCCCTTTCGGATGTCTTCCTTTGGCGGCGGGCCGTTTCGACGTGGGCGGTTTCGACGCAGGCGGTTTCGACGCCGGCTGTTCGTCTTTGGGCGCATGTTCGGCCGCGGGTTCTTCGCCCGGCCCGCCGGGCGGGTCCTGGCCGAGCGTGACGTGCACGTCCGTGACGCGCCGGGCGCCGGCGGCGAAGACGACGCGCCCGAGTTCGACGGCGCCCGTCTCCGGCAGGCCCTCGGCCTTCTGCCAGCGGCGCACCGCAGCCGCGGTCGCTTCGCCGAAGTGCCCGTCGTCGGCGATCGCGCCGTCGGGATCGAAGCCGAGGTCGATCAGGTTCTGGTTGAGCTCGGTCACGTCGGGGCCATCGCCGACGCCCTGTTTCAACGTCCGGTACGCCGGCACCGACCCGTACATCAGCGCGACCGGCAGGTTGTCGACGCGGAACAGCGTCCCGCCGCGAGCGATCACCGCGCCGACGGCCGGCAGCCACGTGAAGGTGCCCGCCAGCCGGTCGTACAGTTCGAGCTTGCTGCCGTAGCCGAGCGTGCCGTCGACGGTCGAGCCTTCCGACAGCGTCCGCCGCGTGACCGTCGTCGTCGTGTCGCCGGGCGGCACGCCGACGTCGGCGCCGGCGCGCTTGGGCGAGCCGGCGCCGGCGAGCACGGCGACGAGCACCGCGAGCGCTGCGAGCGCAAGCGCGGCGGCGGCCAGCCAGCGCCGGCGCGGGAGACGCCGGCGCCGCGATCCGTCCTCGGCGCTGGCGTCGGGGAGGAACGCGGCGGCGCTTGCGGCGTCGCGCGTCTCGGGCACGCTCGGCGGGCCGTCGGGTGGCGGCGAGCCCACCGCTCAGCCGCCCGCCGCGAGGCCCGGTTCGGAGTGCTGACTGCTAGGGCCGCCGCCAGGGCCGTTGCCCTTGAACGGCAGCAGCCCCTGACACGATTTCTGCGCGCTCTGGAAGGCGGGGCTTTCGGGGTTCGGCCCGGCGCCGCCGGCCTTCGGGTGGATCTGGATCTGGACGCCGCCGCCGGCGCTCGACGCGTGCACTTCGATCCCGTGTTCGCGCATGCACTTGGCGAACTTCAGGACGGCTTCTTCGTGCGCGACCTTTTCCTGCGGCGACAGGTCGATCTTCTTCGGTTCCGGCTGGTAGCGCTTGCACGCCCGCTGGGCCGCTTCCATCGTCTGCGGCCCGGCGCCGCTCTTGCCCGAGACCTTCAGGCCGAAGCCCTGACCGCCGGGGCCGGTCGACGTCGAGGCGTTGATGCCGTGTTCGCGCATGCACCGCGCGAAGTCGGCGAGCTTCGTTTCGGCCGCGCGTTCCCCCGACTGCCCGCTCGCGGCGTTCGTCGGCGACTTCGAGCCTCCGCAGGCGAGGAGCGCGACGGTGGCGAGGCCGGTCGTGGTGGCGGCGAGCGCGCGCGGGAGCATCGCGCGTGCGCGGGAGGGGATCGAGCTGGAAGGCGACATGGGCGCTCCTTTGCTGGGCGGTCGGCTGAACACACCCACATCAAGCGCGTCGCGCCTGAGAATCGCCTTAGAGCGCGCGAGGAGCTTGCTGAAGCGCGTCGAGCTCGACGGTGGAGTCGGCCAGCTCGGCGTCGGTCATTCCGAGCGGCGGCAGCTCGACGGTCAGGCGCGCACCGCCGCGCGGATCGTTGGCGGCGTGCACGGCGCCGCCGTGGGACTCGGCGAACTGCCTGACGATCGCGAGCCCGAGCCCCGAGCCCGGGCGTGCGCGCGCGACGGGCGCACGGTAGAAGCGGTCGAACACGCGCGGAAGGTCCTTGTCGCCGATCCCCGGTCCGTGATCGCGCACGCTGACGCGGCCGTCGTGCACGCGCACCTCGATCGCCGGCGCGCCGGCTCCGTGCGGGTTCCACTGGCAGGCGTTGTCGAGCAGGTTCGCGATCGCGCGATCGAGCCGTCCGGGCGTCGCGCGCACGAGGCACGGCTCGGCGTCGAGCGCGAAGCGGCAGGCCGGCGCGTGCAGCCGCGCGCGCTCGACCGCCGCCGCGGCGGCGAGGTCGAGGCGAACGTCCTCGACCTCGACCTGCTCGACGTCGGTCTTGGACAGGTCGACGAGATCGCCGACGAGCACGGTCAGCTCGCGCAGCTGCGCCTGCACGGCCGCGACGATCCGCGTGCGCTCGCGCGCGGGCAGGCGCTCGCCGAGCGCGAGCGCGTCGAGGTTGGCGCGAACGCTCGTCAGCGGCGTGCGCAGCTCGTGCGAGGCGTCGGAGACGAGCTGACGCTGGGCCAGGCGCGAGCGCTCGAGCGCCGCGAGCATCGTGTTGAAGCTGCCCGCGAGGCGGCCGAGGTCGCCGTCGTCGTCGGCGTCGATCCGGTGCGCGAGATCCTGCGTGCGCGTGACGCGTTCGGCCGCGCCCGTCAGCTTGCGCACCGGGACGAGCGCGGCGCGCGAGACGAGCAGCCCGAGCGCGGCGGCCAGCGCGATCCCGCCGAGGCAGACGAGCGCGAGCACGAGGCGCAGGTGCGAGAGCGTTTCGTCGAGGTCTGTCAGCGGCAGCGCGACCTGCCAGACGCCGCCTTCCGGCGCGGGCTCGGTCAGCGTCCGCACGCGCGTGCCGTCGATCACGGCGTCGCTGTAGAAGGCGGCGCGCTTGCCGGCGGCGACGGCTCGCGTCGCGGGCGTCACCGGCAGCAGCGTGCCGCCGTGGCTTTCGGAGCGCACGAGCCGCCCGTTGGATTGGTAGAGCTGGACGTAGCCGGTCGCGCCGCCGAGCTTCTGCGGCGGCAGCACGAGCTTCGTCCCGGCCGACGCCAGCAGCTTCCCGGGCCCGGCGTGCGCCGCGAGCGTGGTGCGCTGGACGGTGACCGCTTCGACGAGCGGCCCCTTGCCGCGCTTGACGGCGCTCGCGCGCGCGGCGGAGCCGGCGGCGGCGATCGCGACGCCGGCCTGACGCGCTTCTCCCGGCGAGAGCTTGCGCTCGCCGCGCGTCAGTTTCGCGATCGCCGGGGCGTCAAGCACGCTCTGGAACTGCACCGTCTGCGGCTTCTGCTGCAGGCTGAGGTCGATCTGGCCGATCAGCTCGCCGCGCGTGACGACGTACACGACGACCGACGCGAGCACGATCGCCGCGGCCACGGCGCCCGCGGCGAGCAGGACCATGCGGCGGCGAAAGCTCACGCCGGCGTGGCGGCGGAGGCTCATCGCGGCATCCTCAGCACGTAGCCGACGCCGCGCACGGTGTGCACGAGGCGCGGCTCGCCGTCAGCCTCGGTCTTGCGCCGCAGGTAGCCGACGTAGACCTCGAGCGAGTTCGACGCCGGGCCGAAGTCATAGCCCCACACGCGATCGAAGATCGTCTCGCGCGTGAGCACCTGGCGGGGGTGCAGCAGGAGCAGTTCGAGCAGCAGGAACTCCGTGCGCGTCAGCTCCAGCAGCCGCCCCCCGCGGCGCGCCTCGTGCGCGCCGGGGTCGAGCTCGAGGTCCTCGAAGCGCAGCACGCCGTCGTCGCCGCGCCAGCCGGTGCGGCGCAGCAGCGCGCGCAGGCGCGCGACGAGCTCCTCGTGCGCGAACGGCTTGGCGAGGTAGTCGTCCGCTCCGGCCTCGAGGCCGGCGACGCGCTCCGAGACCTCGGCGCGCGCGGTCAGCATCAGCACGGGCGTGCGATCGCCGGTCGCGCGAATCCGCCGGCACACCTCGAGGCCGTCGAGCCCCGGCATCAGCACGTCGAGCACGACCGCGTCGGGCGCGTCGCTCGCGAGCGTGCGGATCGCCTGACGCCCGTCGCTCGCGGTGCTGACCTCGAAGCCGTGCAGGTCCAGCACGAGCGCGAGCGCTTCGCGGACGGAGGGGTCGTCGTCGACGACCAGCAGGCGCATGTGCGAGATCCTCGCGCGCGAAACTGAAAGAAAGCTGAACGTACGGGAGCCCGCCGCGCGCGGCGGCGTCGTAGCCTGCAGGACGTGGCCTCGCCCACGCGCCATCGCGTCGTCGTCGTCGGCGGCGGCTTCGCCGGCCTGCAGGCCGCGCTGAAGCTCGCGAAGGCGCGACGCGAGCTCGACGTGACGCTCGTCGACCGGCGCAACTTCCACCTGTTCCAGCCGCTCGCCTACCAGGTCGCGACGGGCGCGCTCTCGCCGAGCGAGATCTGCTACCCCCTGCGCACGATCTTCCGCGGCCGCGAGAACGTCCACGTGCTGCTCGCCGAGGCGAGCGGCTTCGACCTCGCGCAGCGCCGCGTCGAGCTGACGAGCGTCGGCGAGATCCCCGCGCCGGCGTCGCTGCAGTACGACAGCCTGATCGTCGCCGGCGGCTCGCGCTACTCGTACTTCGGCCACGACGAGTGGCACGTGCACGCGCCGGAGCTGAAGTCGCTCGAGGGCGCGCTCGACATCCGCAGCCGGATCCTCAGCGCGCTCGAGGCGGCCGAGTGGGAGCCCGACCCAGACCGCCGCCGCGCGTGGCTCACGTTCGTCGTCGTCGGCGCCGGACCGACGGGCGTCGAGATGGCCGGGCAGATCGCCGAGATCGCGCACGACAGCGGCCACGACTTCCGCACGGCTGAGACGCGCGCCGCGAAAGTGCTGCTCGTCGAGGCCGCCGAGCGCGTGCTGACCGGCTTCCCGCCCTCGTTGTCGGCGAGCGCCGCGCGCGCGCTCGAACGGCTCGGCGTGACGCCGCTGCTCGAGCACACGGTGACGGGCGTCGACGGCGACGCCGTGACGACGACCGACCCCGCGGGCGAGCACGTGCGATACCCCGCGCGCACCGTCGTGTGGGCGGCTGGCGTCACGCCGTCCGCCCTGGCGAAGTCGCTGGCCGGTGCGGCCGGCGTCGAGACGGACCGCGCCGGCCGCGTACTCGTCGAGGAGAACTTGACGATCAGCGGCCACCCGGAGGTGTTCGCGCTCGGTGACATGGTCGCGATCCGCCGCGGCGCGGAGACCGAGACGCTGCCCGGGCTGGCGCCCGTCGCGATGCAGCAGGGCCGCCACGCGGCGCGCACGATCGTCGAGCGGCTTGCGGGCAAGCCGGCGCGGCCGTTTCACTACACGGACAAGGGCAACCTCGCGACGATCGGCCGCGCGAAGGCCGTCGCCGACCTCAAAGGGGTCCGTCTCAGCGGCGGCATCGCGTGGGTCACGTGGCTGGCGGTGCACCTGTGGTACCTCGTCGGCTTCCAGAACCGCCTGCTCGTGTTCACGCGCTGGGCCTTCAGCTTCCTCACGCACGGGCGCGGCGCACGGCTGATCGCCGGCGGGCGCGCGTCCGAGCAGGTGGCGCGCGCGGAAGCGAGCGCCGGGCGCTAGGGCAGCGGCGGGCGCGGGTAGGGCAGCGGCGTGAGCGTCTCCTCCAGGCGCTCGCGCAGCGGCTCGAAGCGCGGCGGCAGCGACAGCCGCTCGCCGAGGTGCGCGGCGTCCTCGTCGACGGCGAAGCCGGGGCCGATCGTCGCGATCTCGAACAGCACGCCGCTCGGCTCGCGGAAGTAGACGGAGCGGAAGTAGAAGCGGTCGATCACCGGCGTCGGGCGCGCGCCGGCGTCGGCCGCGCGCGTGCGCCACTGCTCCTGATCCTCCGGCTGACAGGCGAACGCGACGTGGTGGACGGTGCCGGCGCCCTGACTCGCGAGCGCCTCCGGCGGCGCGGCGTCGTACGCGTAGACGCTGCCGCGCTGCCGGCCGCGCACGTCCCACGTCTGCCCGTCGGCGGTCGTGAAGCCGAGCCCGTCGAGCAGCAGGCCGGCGCTGCGCGCCGGGTCGGCCGCGTACGCGCGCACGCCCTCGAAGCCCTGCAGCGCGTGCTCGGCCGGGATCCCCGGCGCGGTCGCGCGCAGCGGCTCGTCGGCGGCGCTCGCGACGAGCAGCTCGTGCGTGAGGCCCTCGGGATCGTCGAAGCGCAGGCCGCCGTCCTCGGCGCGCTCGATCGCGACGCCGTGCTCTTCCAGGCGCCCGGCCCAGAACTCCAGCGAGGACGCGGAGGCGACGCGCCAGAGGATCCGGTGCACCATCCCCGCGCCGGGGCGCCCGCGCGCGGCGCCGGGGTACTCGAAGAACGTCAGGTCCATCCCCGGCGAGCCGTCGTCGTCGCCGTAGAACAGGTGGTAGACGGTCGGGTCGTCCTGGTTGACCGTGCGCTTGACCATCCGCAGCCCGAGCACGCCGGCGTAGAACTCGACGTTGCCGACGGCGTCGCCGGTGATCGCCGTGATGTGGTGGATTCCCTCGAGCTTCATCGCGAGCTGACATTATCGCCGCGTGCAGGAAGGCTCGCTGATCGCGCGCTTCGGGCGCGCACGGCGCGATCGGCGGCTCGCCGTGCTCGAAGGGTTCCACCCGCTCAAGCACGCGCTGCGCTTCGGCGCGAGCGTGCTCGAGGTCGCCTGCCGCGACGCCGCCGAGCTCGACGCGCTCGCCGCGCGCCTCGCGCCCGACCAGGCGTCGCGCATGCACGAGCTCGCGCGCGAGGTCGCGCCGGACGTGTTCGAGCAGCTCGCGCCGCTGCCGCCGACGACGGGCGTGATCGCGCTCGCCGAACGCCGGGCGGTCGACGCGGCGGCGGTGCTCGCCGGCGCGCGCGCCGAGCCGCTCGTGCTGCTCGAGGACCCGCGCGACCTCGGCAACATGGGCGCGTGCGTGCGCGTCGCCGCCGCTGCCGACGCGGCGGGCGTGCTGAGCACCGGCAGCCACGACCCGTGGGCGCCCGACGCCCTGCGCGGCGCGGCCGGCCTGCACTACGCGCTGCCGGTCGCGCGGCTGCAGCGGCTCGAGCAGCTGGACGCGCCGAGCGGGTCCAGCGCACCTGCGCGGGCGCTGCTCGCGCTCGACCCCGACGGCGAGCCGCTAGTCCCCGGCGAGCTGCCGGCGCGCGCCGTGCTCGCGTTCGGCACCGAGCGTCACGGGCTGAGCGAGGAGCTGCTGGAGTGCGCCGACGCGCGCGTCAGCATCCCGATGCGCGCGGGCGTGTCGAGCCTCAACCTCGCGACGTCGGTTGCCGCGGTGCTGTTCGCGTGGCGGCTGGCTACGCCGGGTGGGCCTGCGCCCACTTGACGATCTCGCGCGAGTCGAACACGGCGCTGCCGTCGTCGAGCTCGAGCACCGGCACCCAGCGTTTGCCGGTCAGCTCCTGCGCGCGCCTGCGCCCGGCCGTGTCGTTGAAGATCGCCGGCAGCGGCGCGAGCCCGTAGGACTTGATCACCTCGGGATCGTGCCCGGCGTCCTTCAGCGCGTGGTATGCGTTCGCGCACGGATGCCCGCCGGGACGCGTCGGCACCGGGAACGTCCCCCAGCAGACGTACAGCTTCACGAGACGCTCAGCGTCCCTTCCATGCCGGCCTGCCGGTGGCCGGGGACGGTGCAGTAGAACGTGTACGTGCCCGGTTTGAGCTTCAGCGTCAGCGTCTTCGAGCCGCCGGTGAAGATCGGCGTCTGCCCGACGGACCTTGCCGCCTTCGGCGACGGCGACGGAATGTTCGATCGGCGACATGTTCGTCATGTCGATCGTCACCGTGCCGGCCTTCGCGCTGAGCTGCTTCGTGTCGTAGGCGAGCTGGCCGCCCGGGTCGGCGGCGAGCTTCAGCGTGCTCGTCGCGCCGGCGGCGGGCGAGGAGGGCGGCGCCGGCGTGCCGGTCGTCGCCTTCGGCGACGCGCCGCCGGTCGAGCTCGACGTTTCGGACGGCGCCGTCGCGGCGCTCGTCTGCGTGCTCGACGGGGTCGCGGCCGAGGCGCTCTTCTCGCCGCCGGAGGTGAGCACGGCGGTCGAGATCGCGGCGAGCACGAGCACGGCGCTGATCGCGCCGACGGCGCGCTGGCCGGCGAGGCTGCCGGGGAAGTCCGGTTTGCGCAGGCCGAGCCCGAGCGAGAGCGTCAGCGCCCACAGCACGAGCAGGCCGCCGGCGATGAAGAACGCCACTTTGCTCTTCTCCGCGGCGAGCACCGGCGCGAGCTGGACGGCGAGAGCGTGCACGGGCGCGAGCCTAGCCGATGCGCCGCCGGATATGCTGGCCGGCGCGATGACCGACGCGGGGACCGAGGCGGTGCGCACGCCCGAGGAGGCGCTCGAGGGGCTGCCCGACTTCCCGTTCGCGCCGCACTACCGCGAAGTCGACGGGCTGCGCCTCGCGCATATCGACGAGGGCGACGGCGCGCCGGTGATCTTCGTTCACGGCGAGCCGACGTGGTCGTTCCTGTGGCGCAAGGCGATCGTGCCGGTGCGCGACGCCGGCTACCGGTGCATCGCGCCCGACCTCGTCGGCTTCGGGCGCTCGGACAAGCCGACGGACGTCGGCTGGTACTCCTACGACCGGCACACGGCGATGACGGCGACGCTGCTCGAGCAGCTCGACGTGCGCGGCGCAACGATCGTCGTGCACGACTGGGGCGGCCCGATCGGGCTGCGCCTGGCGGTCGAGCACGCCGAGCGGATCGAGCGCCTGGTGATCCTCGACACGGGGCTGTTCACGGGCCACCAGCGGATGACCGACGCGTGGACGGCGTTCCGCGACTTCGTCGAGCGCACGGAGGACCTGCCGATCGGCTTCCTCGTGCGCGGCGCGTGCAAGGAGGACCCGGGCGATGAGGTGATCGCGGCGTACGACGCGCCGTACCCCGACGCCGCTTCGAAGGCGGGCGCGCGCGCGTTCCCGCTGATGATCCCGCGCTCGCCGCAGGAGCCGGGCGCGGCGGCCGGCCAGCGCGTGCAGGACGCGCTGCGCGAGGACCGCCGCCCGACGCTGATGCTGTGGGCCGACTCCGACCCGATCCTGCCGCCGCACGTCGGCGAGCGCTTCGCGGCGGCGATCAACCGCCCGGCGCCGCGGCCGATCGAGCACGCGAGCCACTTCCTGCAGGAGGACCAGGGGCCGCTGATCGGCGCGCTGATCGCGGAATGGCTGCTCGCCGGCTAGTCGCGGCGCTCGCCGTCGCCGGCGCCGTCGCCGCGGCCGCCGGGAGGCGCGGGCGAGCGCGCGCCGGCTGAGCTCGGGATCTGCGGCTGCTCGGGCGCGACGTCCAAACCGGGCTCGGAGCGCGAGGCGCGCAGCTCGTAGCCGCGGCGCGAGATCGTGTCGGCGTCGGCGAGCACGCGATCGGCCTTCATCGCGCGCGCCATGCCCTCGGAGAGGCGGCGCGGCAGGACGGCGCCGAGCACGTTCGTGCGCTTGCCGACTTCGGCACCCACACTTCGACGGTGCCGAGCTGCAGCGCCTGCACGATCGCGTCGGCGACTTCGCTCGGTTCGAGGTTGGAGAAGCCGCGCGCCTGGCCGAGCCCGGAGCCGAGCTCGGTGTTGACGACGTACGGCATCACGTAGCTGAGGTCGATGTGCGCGCCCATCAGGCGCAGCTCGCCGCGCACGGCCTCGGTCAGGCCGACGACGGCGTGCTTGGTCGCGGAGTAGGTCGCGCCGCCGGGCGCGCCGAACTTGCCGGCCTGCGAGGAGATGTTGACGATGTGCCCGCGGTCGCGAGGGATCATCCGCGCGAGCGCGAGCTTCATGCCGACGATTACGCCGTGCAGGTTGATGTCGATCATCCGGCGCGCGGTCACGTCGTCCTCGTCGATGAAGCGGCCGATCTGCATGATGCCGGCGTTGTTGACGAGCACGTCGAGCGGCCCGAGCTCGCGTTCGGACTCGTCGAGGAACGCGGCGAACGAGTCGCGGTCGGTCACGTCGAGCGCGAGCCCGACGGCGCGCGGGCCGAGCTCGGCGGCGGTCGCGGCGGCGGCGGCGGCGTCGACGTCTCCGATCGCCACGCGCATTCCCTGCGCGAGCAGCGCCTTGGCCGTGGCGCGGCCGATCCCGCGGGCGGCGCCGGTGATCGCGGCTGTCTCTCCGGCGAGGATGCGCGGCTGCTTGGCCATGTCGTAAAGCTAGCGCGCCTGCGATCGCCGCGCTGGTCGCACGGCCAGTTTGCGACAGAGACCGCGACTAGTAGGGTTGACAGATGCCCACGTTCGAGTTCGAGGGTCAGCAGATCGCGTACACGGAGTACGGCGGCGGCCCGGCGGCGGTCACCGAGCGCGGCACGCGCGGGCGCACCGCGCGCAGCTCGCGCGCGACGGAGCGCCCGCTGATCCTCGTCCACGGGCTGCTGCTCTCGCAGCTGATGCACCGCCCGCTCGCGGAAGCGCTCGCGGCGCGCGGCAACCGCGTGATCACGGTCGACCTGCTCGGCCACGGCGAATCGGACCGCCCGCGCGACATGTGGCGCTACTCGATGCGCTTCTTCGGCGACCAGCTCGTCGCGCTGATGGATCATCTGGAGATCGACGAAGCGGTCGTGATGGGCACGTCGCTGGGCGCGAACACGGCGCTGAACGTCGCGCTGACGGCGCCGGAGCGGTTGCGCGGGATGGTGATCGAGATGCCGGTGCTCGACAACGCGCTGCTGTGGAGCGCGGTCGCGTTCACGCCGCTGCTCGTCGCGCTGACGTTCGGCGAACGCGGGATGAAGCTGCTCGCGCGCGGCGCGCGCGGCGTGCCGCGGCGCCTCTTGCCGCACTACGGCAACGTCGTGCTCGACCTCGTGCGCCAGGACCCGGGGCCGAGCGCGGCCGTCCTGCAGGGGCTGTTCTTCGGGCGGATCGCGCCGCATCGCAACGACCGCCGGCTCTTCCAGACGCCGGCGCTGGTGCTGGGGCACCGGCGCGACCCGGTGCACCCGTTCTCCGACGCGGGCATGCTCGCCGAGGAGCTGCCGAACGGGCGGCTGCTCGAAGCCGACTCGTTCGTCGAGCTGCGCATGCAGCCGGAGCGTCTGACGAACGAGATCGGGGACTTCCTCGACGAGGTGTGGGCGAGCGGCGGCGCCAGTGCGCGGCGTCGCCCGGGTAAACGCACGGCGGCCGCGTCACGGCCGGCGGTGTCGTCGGGCACGCGCAAACGCGCCTCCTCGCCGGCGAAACGCACGGCGAAAGGCGCCAAAGCGCCGGCGAAACGCAAAAGCGCCACACGCGGCTAGACGGCCGCCGCGCCGACCGCGGGGCCGTCTGGCGCTACTTCAGCGGGAACAGTTCGAGTTCGTCGACGGTGACGTGCCCGGGGGCCTGCGGCGTGCCGACGGAAGCGGCGGGCGCGTGGCTGATCCACAGCGTGATGAAGCGGTACGCGCGTTTGGCGGCGAGCGCGAACGCGCCGTGGCTGGACGCGAATTTGATCTTCAGGCTGCGCTTGTGCTCGGCGAACGACGGCGTCAGCGCGACCCACGCGGGGTCGGTGATCGACGTGGGCAGCGTCGCGGCGCTCGAGCCGTAGACCTGCACGGTCATGCCGGGCGTGCTCGTGATCAGCGCGACGGCGGAGAGCTTGCGCGGCGTGTTGAGGTCGACGACGAGGCCCTCGGCCATCTTCGGCGCGACGGACGGTTCGACGAGCGCGGTCCATCCGGTCGTCGGGTCGCCGTCGATCGCGAGGCTCGGGTCGCCGAAGTTCGTCGCGGGGTAGTTGTACGGGTTGTACGTCTGAGCGGCGTTCGTGTCGAGCAGCAGCGCTTCGGGGTGCGCTTCGCCGACGGGCGCGGGCGTTTCTTTGGAGCTCGTCGGCGTGCTCGTCGTCGGCGTCGCTTCGCCGCCGGCGCCGGTCGTGGGGTTGATCGGTTTCAGTTTGACGCTCGGCGTCGGCGTGACGCTCGGCGTCAGCGGGATTTTCGTGGCTTTCGGCAGCGGGATCGCCGGTTTGATCGTCGTCGGCGTGCCGATTTTGGGGGTCGTCGCGACGCCGGGGAGCGGCGTCGCGGGCGTCACGGGAGCGGTGGCGGCGGGCGGGACCTGCGCGACGGTCGTGACGGCGTGCGCGGCTTTGCCGGTTCCTTTGCTGAGCGCGGCGTAAGCGGCGCCGGCGGCGCCGGCGACGAGCACGGCGAGCGTCGTCAGGATGACGGCGGCCGAGCGCCACGTCGGGGCGCGCGAGCCGAGGCTGTCGGGCGCGCCGGCGCCGCACTGCAGGCACCAGTCCTGGCCGCCGGCGAGCGGCGCTCCGCAGTTGGAGCAGGCGCGCGGCGGCGCCTTCGACCCGTCGGGCGCGCCCGCGGGCGCGCCGCCGTTGGAGCCGGCGGACGGCTCCTGCTCGGTGGTCGCGGCTGGCGGGTCTGCGAGCGCGGTGGACACTGCAGCGAATTCTAGTGACCGGTCTCGGCGCCTGGCGAGGGTGGGCCGCCGGGGACGATCTCGCGGCCGCTCGGGCGCATCTGCTCGTCGAGCTCGAGCTGCCAGTAGTAGCGCGTGAACGTGTGGCCGTCGCGGAACTCGCCGACGTGCGGCGCGACGGGATCGCCGGCGGCCATGCGGACGATCAGCTCGGGGTAGCTGCGCCCGGGCAGCGCGGCGTAGGCGGGCGCCGGGAAGGCGCCGCCGAAGCGCGTGTTGACGTCTGTGATGCCGATCCCGACGTCGGGGTCGCGGAACACCTGGATCGTCGCGGGGCCGGTGACGCGCAGCGCGTTGATCGCGCGCTCGCCGAGCGCGATCAGCTCGTCGTCGCGGACGGCGGCGCCCTTGATCGACTCGCCGCCGCGCGACTCGAGCATCGTGCGCGGGATCGCGTTGAGGCAGCGCCCGGAGAGGTCGCCGAGGCAGTCGATCGACAGCTCGGGGCCGCCCATCGCGCGCTGGATCATCACGGGCTCGGGGCCGGGCGCGCCGCGCGGGCGATCGGCGCGCGGCGGGCGCTCGACGTAGTCGACGAAGAAGCGCGCCTGCGCGGCGTCGCGCGCGAGGTGGATCGAGCGTGCGCCGGAGCCGCGGCGCGGCTTGACGACGACGGGGTAGTCGAGCGCGTCGTAGTCGGCGTCGGCCGGCAGGACGGTCGGCGGCGAGGGCAAGCCGAGGCTCTGCAGCAGCAGGTGCGCGTCGTACTTGTCGTACGTGCGGCGGGCGACGTCGGCGGAGGGGACGAAGGCGGGCAGGCGACGCTCCTCGCGCGCTCGCGCGAGCAGCTCGATGTCGAGGTCGGTCAACGGCAGCACGGCGCCGACCTCGTGCGCTTCGCAGAGCTCGCGCAGCGCCTGCACGTAGTGCGGGTCGTCGACGAGCGGGACGGCGGTGCGCACGTGCGCGGCGTACTGCGCGGGCGCGAGCGGCGAGGGATCGGCGGCGACGGTGCGCGTCAGCTGCGCGAAGCAGGCGACGATGTCATAGCGCTTGCCGACGCCCGTCAGCAGCACGGCCGGCGCGCTCACAGCTCGCCCTCCCAACCGCCGACGCGGCCCTTGTAGAGGCCGCCGCCGCGGAGCACGAGCAGCGGCGTGCGCAGGAGGATGCGCAGGTCGAGCAGCGGCGAGCGGTGCTCGACGTAGTAGAGGTCGAGCTCGATCCGCTCGCTCCACGGCAGCGCCGCGCGGCCGTTCACCTGCGCCCAGCCGGTGATGCCGGGCTTGACGGACAGGCGACCGTGCTGGCGGGCGGTGTACTGCGCGACCTGCGCGGGCAGCGTCGGGCGCGGCCCGATCAGCGACATGTCGCCGCGCAGCACGTTGAGCAGGTTCGGCAGCTCGTCGAGCGACGTGCGCCGCAGGAACGCGCCGACGCGCGTGATGCGCGAGTCGCCGGCGTTGACGGCGAGCCCGGCGCCGACGTGCTCGGCACCGTCGACCATCGTGCGCAGCTTGAGCATGTCGAACTGCTCGCCGCGCAGCCCGGAGCGCCGCTGGCGGTAGAAGGCGGGTCCCGGCGAGTCGAGCTTGATCGCGACGACGGCCGCGAGCAGGACGGGCGCGCTCAGCACGAGTGCGAGCGCGGAGACGAGGATGTCGACGGCGCGACGGATCATCGCGTCCCTTCGGCCGCGTCCCACCAGGCGGTCGTGCCGTGGCGCAGCCAGTCGTACAGGCCGGCGGCGGGCGAGGCGGTCGTGAGCACGTAGTAGCGCGCGATCAGCAGCGGTCGCAGGCGCAGCGCGCCGGCGAGCAGCGCGGCGAGCAGCAGCGCGAGCTGCAGCGCGAGCGTGACGAGGTACAGCGGGCCGGCGCCGGCCGCGACGAGCGCGACGTTGGCGGCGAGCGCGAGCGCGTGCAGGCCGGGAGTGGCGTAGCGGAGCAGGCGGTGGGAAAGATCATCAGCGCGTACAGCGGCGGGTAGCCGCGCGGCGAGAGCATGCCACCGCGCAGGACGATCGGCCACGTGTGGCTCATCATCCGCCGCTTGCGCGCGAACTCGCCGAGCAGCGAGGGGACCATCTTCTCGCTCGCTCGCGCGCTCGGCACGTAGACGGCGCGCAGGCCGCGCTTGACGATGTTGAACGGCAGCGAGAGGTCGTGCCCCATGATCGGATCGACGACGATGTAGGTGTCGCGGCGCGTCGCGTAGATCGCGCCGTTGCCGGCGGTGATCGAGTACAGGCGCGACTCGAGCGCGCGGACGGCGAGCTCGTAGCGCCAGTAGACGCCCTCCTGGTTGGACGCGCGCGCGCCGACGGCGCCTTGCACGAAGCGGACCTGCCCGCAGGCGTAGCCGACGCGCGGGTCGGCGAAGGCGCCGAGCAGCTCGCGCAGCGCGTCGGGCTCCCAATGCGAGTTGGCGTCGGAGAACGCGATCAGCTCGCCGCTCGCGCGCTCGACGGCGCGGTCCTGCGCGCGGATCTTGCCGGCGCGCGGGAGCTCGAGCACGAGATCGGCGCCGGCCGCACGCGCGCGCTCGGCGGTCGCGTCGGTGCAGCCGTCGCAGGCGACGATCAGCTGCAGCCGCTCGCGCGCGTAGTCGAGCGCGAGCGCGTCGGCGACCTTCGCGGCGATCACGTCCTGCTCGTCGTGTGCGGCGACGATCAGTGTCACCGAAGGGTCCGGGGCGCCGGTTTTGGAGGATCGAAGAAGACCGCCCCCGCGCGGCGCGGGCGGCGCGAGCGCACGTACGCGCACGAGCGCTGCGAGCGCGAGCGCGTAGCCGAGCTGCGTCCAGAGGATCAGCGCGGCGCACAGCCAGAACAGCACGTACAGGGCGAGCACGCTCGTGATTCTCGCGGACGCGCGCGGCGGCGGCGGCTCGGGGCCGGCGCCCGTCGCGCCATCGGGCGCAGCGGGCATGCGTCGCGGGCGGGCTCGGCGGGTAGGCTCGTCGCATGAGCTACACGAAGAAGAACCTCAGGGAGACGACGGACAGCGCGCCGAAATTCGGCCTCGGCGAGCTCGGCGAGGCGCACTTCCCGCGCGAGGAGCTCGGCGCCGAGTCGACGGGCCTCGCGTACCAGGTGCTGAAGCCCGGCAAGCGCCAGGCGTTCGGGCACAGCCACGACAAGGCCGAGGAGGTGTACGTCGTGCTGTCGGGCGGCGGGCGCGTGCGGCTGGACGACGAGATCGTCGAGATCGAGGCGCTCGACGCGATCCGCGTGGCGCCGGCGGTCAAGCGCGCGTTCGAGGCGGGCGACGATGGCCTCGAGTGGATCGTGTTCGGCGCGCACCACGAGAAAGACGGCGAACTGGACAAGGCGTTCTGGCAGGACTGAGCGTGCGGGCGCGAGCTCAGCGTGCGAGCAGGCGCTCGTACAGCGCTAGTGTGCGCGCGGCGATCGCCGGCCAGCCGTAGTCGCCGCGCGCGGCGTCGAGCGCTCGCTCGCCGAGCCGCACGAGCGCGGCCGGATCGCCGAGCAGCTCGACCAGCGCCTCGCGCAGCGCGCCGGAGTCGCCGGGCGCGACGGCGCGCGCGGCCCCGCGCGCGGCGATCTCGGCGAAGCCGCCGACGTCGCGAGACGAGCAACGGCTTGCCGAACGCGAGCGCCGTGAACAGCACGCCCGACTGCTCGATCTCGCGGTAGGGCAGCACGACGAGGTCGGCGCGCGCGAAGTACGCCGGCAGCTCGTCGTCGCCGACGAAGCGTGTGACGAAGCGGACGTTGGCGGGCGCGCGGTCGCGCAGCTCGGAGACGTCCATGCGCGGCATGCCGACGATCCACAGCTCGGCGCCGTCGACGCCGCGCCAGGCGTCGAGCAGCACGTCGAGGCCCTTGTACGGGCGCAGCAGGCCGAAGAACAGCACGACGCGCGCGTCGGTCTGCGAACGGCGGCGGCCCGGCGGGCTGCTCGGCGAGGTGCGCGAATGCGCCGTGCGGGATCACGTGCACCTTCCCGGCGTCGACGCCGAGCTCGCCGGTCAGCCGCGCGGCGCCGTGCCGCGAGTGCGCGACGACGGCGTCGAAGCGCTCGTACAGAGCGCGCTGCGCGTCGCGCCGGCCGCGCTCGCTTCGCGCGGCAGCACGTCGTGCGCGGTCAGCACGAGCGGGCGCGCGCGCGGCAACAGCGGGCCGTCGAGCTGCTGCACGGCGAGCCACTGGAAGTGGACGACGTCGGCGCGCTCGGCGCGGCGGCGATAGCGCAGCATGTCGGGCACGTGCTCGGCGAGCTTCAGCGCGCGCCTCGCGCGTTGAGCCGTCTCGCCTTCGCCGGGCAGGCGCGCGCCGCGCGGTAGAACGCCTCGACGCGCCGGTAGCCGTCGGGCGCCGGCACGGCCCCGTAGGCGAAGCGGCTCGTGACGAGCTCGACGTCGGCGCCGGCCGCGCCGAGCGCGGCGCTCAGCGCGTGGTCGTACGGCGGCGTGTAGGCCGACGGGTCGACGACTGGACGCGCATCGCGCAGACGATAGGCGCATGCGCGTGTCCCATTGCGCTCGGGCGATGAAGGTGCGCGCATGATCAAGCTGATCGAACGCGACGGCGCGACTCGTCCGCCGGGGGCGTCTACGGAGGGGGGGGTGGGGGGGGGGGAGAGGAGCGAGGGGGGGTCGGGGAGGGTTCGGCGCTCACAGCGCTTTCGTCGTGATGCGGATTGCGGCGGAGACAGCCGAGTCAGGCCTGGCGTCTAGTCAGGTACGAGGGGCGGTAGGAGCGCAGGAGGGTCCGGCGGTGCCGGACCCTGAGGTCAGCTACTGCGTCGTCAACACGTCGCAGCGCGAGCTGCTGCTGCGCGGGCTCGACGCGATCGCGCGCGAGCGCGCGACGCTGCCGTTCGCGAGCGAGGTGCTCGTGCTCGACAACAGCTCGCGCGACGGCTCGGCGGCGGCGGCCGAGGCTCATCCGGCGGTCGACCGCGTGATCGCGCTGCCCGAACGGCGCGGCAAGGGGCTGAACGACTCGCACGTGCTGCGCGAGGCGCGCGGGCGCTACGCGCTGCTGCTCAACGAGGACTCCGAGCTGCAGGGCGGCGCGACGCTCGCGCTGTGGCGCGCGCTGCAGGAGCACGCGGACGCGGCGTGCGCGGGCGCGCGGCTGCTGCGTCCGGACGGGCGCGAGCAGCCCTCGGCGTGGCGCTTCCCGTCGCCGCTGACGGCGCTCGCCGGCGCGCTGCTGCTGCACCGCCTCTACACGGTGCAGAGCGGCGGCTCGCGCACGCGCGTCGTCGACTGGTGCCAGTCGGCGGCGCTGCTCGTGCGCCGCGCGGCGGCGGCCGAGGTCGACTACCTCGACCCGGCGTTCTTCGTCTACTCCGACGAGGTCGACTTCGCGCGACGGCTGCGCGACGCGGGGTGGCTCAGCCTGTACGTGCCGGGCGCGGTCGCGATCCACCACGAGCAGCTCTCGACCGACGCGGTGCCCGAGCGGCGCATCGTCGAGCTCGCGCGCAACCGCGACCTGTACGTGCGCAAGCACCACTCGGCGGCCGCCGCGCTCGCCGTGCGCTGGCTGACGGCGTGGGCGTACGCGCTGCGCGCGCTCGCCGCGGCGGCGCTGCCGGGTCACTCGCCGCGGCGCTACTGGCGCCACGTGACGGCGACGCTGCGCCCGCGGCGCGGCGAAGGGCTGCGCGAGGCGGCGGCTCGCTACAACCGCGAAGGGTGAAGCTCGAGCTCGTCGAGCAGCGCGTCGACGACGCGCGCGTCGAGCTGCTCGCCGGCGACGCGCAGCAGCTCGCGCGCCGCGTCCTGCGGCGGGCGCGCGGCGCGGTAGGGCCGGTCGGTGACGATCGCCTCGTACGTGTCGCACGCGGCGATGATGCGCGCGGCGAGCGGGATCTGCTCGCCGGCGAGGCCGTCGGGGTAGCCGCCGCCGTCCCAGCGCTCGTGGCTCGCACGGACGGCCGCCGCGAGATGCGCGAACGACGGGATCCGCGCGACGAGCGCGCCGCCGACCTCGGCGTGGCTGCGCATCGTCGTCCACTCCTCGTCGGTCAGCGGGCCTGGCTTGAGCAGGATCTCGCTCGGGATCGCGACCTTGCCGACGTCGTGCAGCAGCGCCGCATGGCGCACGTCGGCGGCGCGCGACGCGTTCACCCCGAGGCGCGTCGCGACGCGTTCGGCGAGCTCGCCGACCTGCTGCTCGTGCGCGGCCGTGTAGTCGTCCTTCGCCTCGATCGTGCTCATCAGCGCCGTCATCGTCGTCGTGAACGTCCGCTCGAGGTCGGCGACGAGCATCGCGCGATGGATCGACGAGCCGAGGTTCGCGGCGACCGCCTCGACGAGCAGCGCGTCGGCCTCGCCCAGCGCGCCCGGCTCGGGCGCCTCGATGTTGAGCACGCCCCAGACGGAGCCGTCGACGAAGATCGGCACGCTCAGCTCGGCGCGCGGGTCGGTCTTCGGGTCGCGCTGCATGTAGTCGGCGTCCTCGCGCGTGTCGTCGATCAGCTCGCTGTGCCCGCAGCGCGCGACGCGGCCGTTGACGCCCTCGTGCAGCGACTGCTCGACGAGCAGGAACTCGGTCATCACCTCGGCGAGCGCGCCGCTGCCGGCGATCAGCCGCAGCGTCTCGTCGGCGTCGAGCCGTTGGATCGCGACGAGGTAGAACGCGAACGTCTCGTGCAGCTCGTCGACGACCAGCCGCGCGATCTGCTCGACGTCGTTAGTCGCCGCCAGGCGCGCCGTCAGCCGCGCCGCGAGCTGGAGCTGCGCGCGCAGGTACGCGACCTCGCCGGCCGCCGCCATCTGCCGCGCGCGCCCGTCGGCGCGATGATGGCGCAGCGCCTCCGCCCGCCGCTCGCGCTCGCGCGCGCCGGCGGAGCCACGCTCCGCGGACGCGGATCGACGCTGCGTGACGACCGTCTCGGGCATGTTGCTCCGCTAATCGGCCACATACGCCCGGCACTTGACACCGACTGGACACTTCGGCCCGTCACAGATCCTTCGAGGGGTCCTCGGCGTATGCCTCGACGTCGCCGTGTCCCGCGCGGAACGCGGCGACGCGCCGGCGCCCGTCGGCGATCAGCGCGCGCGCCTGGCTGCGCTCGTCGGCGTCGAAGAAGCGCGTCGCCAGCAACAGCGCGGGCGCGAGCGCGATCCACAGCGCGCGCAGGACGAACCCGGCGGCGCCGCTGCTCGGCAGCAGCAGCTCGCCCGAGACGGCGACGCCGGCGAGGATCGCGCTCGCCTGCGCGAGCCGCCGCCACTGGAACGCGACGGCGAACAGCCGCCGCGTCAGCAGGTGCATGACGAACAGCATCGCGACGTACGCGCCGCACAGCGCGATCCCGGCGCCGGCGATCCCCAGGCCGGCGCCGCCGTGCGGCACGAGCAGCAGCAACAGCGCGACGTTCACGAGCAGCCCCGCGCCGGCCGCCGGCAGGTTGCGCGTCGTCGCGCGCGCGCGGCCGGTGATCACGATCATCACCTGGTAGAGCCCGTACAGCGTCCACGCGAGCGCCAGCCACGGCAGCGCCGCGTGCGCGCCGAAGTACTCGTGCGCCGCGAGCAGGCGCACGATCCAGCGTCCGAGCAGCGCGACGGCGGCGACGACGATGCCCGTCGCGAGCACGAAGTACGTCGTCACGAGCGAGTACAGCCGCGACGCCTCGGCGTCGCTGTCGATCGAGTACGCGAGCGGCGGCCACGCGTACTGGAAACCGCGCACGATCACGAACACGACCGTCGCGAATTGCAGCGCGACCGAGTAGTCGCCGGCGGCCGCGTGCGAGTAGCTGCGGTACAGGTAGAAGCGATCGGCGACCTGCAGCGCGTAGACGCTCGCGTCGGCCGGCACCGTCGGCAGCCCGAAGCGCAGCATCGCGCGCAGGTCGGCGACGTGCACGCGCAGGCTGAAGCGCCGGCGCAGGACCCACCACAGCCCGAGCACGACGAGCGCCGACGCGCCGAAGTTGCCGAGCAGCAGGCCGCGCGCGCCCTGGCCGGCGACGACGACGAGCGCGACCGTGAAGATCACCGTCAGGCCGACGTTCGCGCCCGACGCGTAGATGTACGCGCGCGCGCGTTCGTCGACGCGCAGCTGCGCGTACGCCATCTCGAGGTTCGTGAACGCCCACAACCCGACGATCGCGCAGTCGATCAGCAGCGGGTCGTCGATCCCGAGCAGCAGCCGCGACAGCGACCCGGCGAAGACGACCGCGAGCACCGCCGCTGCGCTCGTCGTCCAGGCCACGGTCGCCGTCGCCGTGCGCGCGATCCGCTCGCGCCGCCCGGGATCGTCGTCGTCGAAGTAAAAACGGATGAACGCCTCGCCGACGCCGACGCGCAGGAAGATGCTCGCGAGGATCACCGCCGTCAGCAGCGAGTTCGCCGCGCCGTAGCCCGCCGGCGAGATGTGCCGCGTGTACAACGGGATCGTCACGAGCGCGATGCCCTTCGCGACGACGTCGCCGAACTGGTACGCCGCGCCCGTCGCGACGAGGCGCTTCAGGTAGCCGCGCACTCGCTCAGAACCTACCCGCCACGCGCGCCTACTCCGGCGCGAGCGCCGCGAGCGCGCCGCCGCTCTCCGCGTGCGCGCGCTCGCCTCGCCGCTCCTCGCCCAGCCCGTCGCGCGCGAGCGCGACGCCGATCCCGAGCAGCGTCCACGTGATCGGGTCCTCGAGGAAGTCGGCGTACGCGAACGTGTGCAGCACGAGCGCCGCGAAGCACGCCGCGATCGCCAGCCGAAACGGCGATGCGAGTGGGCGAGCGTCTCCCGGCTTCGGTCGCGGCGGCGAACGGCCGGCGCCGCGGAACAGCGTCGCGAACGCGACGACGAGCAGCGCGACGTACAGCGCCAGGCCGACGATCCCCTGCTCGGCGGCGACCGTCACCGGGATCGTGTGCGACGCCGACGTCGCGTTCTGCGCGCCCGTCTTCGAGTGCAGTTCGTACTCCGTCTGGAACGACCCCGAGCCGTAGCCCTGCAGCGGCCGTTTCGCGAACAGTTCGAGCCCGCCTTCGATCAGGCTCACGCGGCCCGTCGTCGCGTTGTTCGTCGAGCCGCCGCTGCCCTTCAGGCCGAAGTGCAGGCTCGCCGGCGCCAGCAGCACGACGAGCAGCGCGAGCACGACGAGCGACACCGACACGTACGCCGTCACGAGCACGTCCCAGCGATACGCCGCGAGGATCGCCAGGCCGAGCAGCAGCGCGGCGATGCTCGACTGCGAGAAGCTCGTGACGAGGCCCGCCAGCAGCCACAGCAGCACGGCGCCCGTCAGCAGCACGTCGCGCTCGCGCGCCCGCCACAGCACGATCGCGCTCAGCGCGATCATCACGAGCGCGAGGAAGCGCCCGTAGATGTTCGGGTCGAAGAACAGCGAGTTGACGCGGAAGTAGTTGTCGTACTGGTTCGCCGCGACGACCTTCGGGTTGAGGAACAGTTCCTTGCGCGCGTACTCGACGAAGCCGACCCCCGCGAACACGACGGCCAGCGCGACCGCGATCGCCAGGCAGCGCAGCAGCAGCTCGCGCGTCCAGCGCACGTCGCGCAGCAGCACGAACAGCAGCGCGAACGGCACGTAGAAGAACGCCAGGTTCTCGCCCGCCTTCGCCTTGTCGTGCGAGTACAGCGCCTGCAGCGCGTACAGCACGATCGACGCGAGCAGCAGCCACTCGATCCGCTGCAGGCCGCGCTCCTCGCGCGCGAGCAGGCGCGGCAGCAGGTGCGCGATCGCGCCGGCCGCGACGACGAGGTACAGCGGGATCAGCAGGTTGACCGTGCGCCCGTCCGCCGAGATCGGCAGGCGGAACGGCAGCGCCGCGATCGCCAGCAGCGGCAGCGCGTCGACGTGGCGGCGCATCAGCACGACGAGCGCCGCGATCACGACGCACGCGCCGAGCGCCGCGCCGGCGATCACGCCCGGGCTCAGCGACGTCGCCACGAACGGCGCCGCGCTCACGAGCGCGCTCCGCGGCTCGCGCGCTCGCTCATTCGCGCACCAGCTTGAAGGCGCGCGGCGAGAGCACCGTTCGGCGCTGCGCGCGCAGGCGCACGCGCACGCGGTATTCGCCGGCCGGCGCCCGCGGCCCGTGCAGCCGCGCCGACAGCGCCGGCTTGCCGTTCGGCCCCGGCACCAGCGCGTACGAGCGCGCCGTCCCGCGCCGCCCGTCCCAGCGCAGCGACAGCGCTTTGTAGCGCTTCATCGGGTAGTCGCTCAGCAACGTCGCGACCGTCGCGCCCGACGAGTCGATGATCGTCACCGTCGCCGCGTCCGCGCGCGCGAGCTTGAACGAGATCTTCTCTTCTTTGACGCGCCCCGCCGGCGTCGGCGAGAAGCTCGTCGTCAGCTTGAACGACTGCACGACCGTCGGCGTGTGCTTGAGGTGCTGCGTGAGGAAGAACGCGACGAAGCACGCGAGCACGATCAACGCGAAGATCGTGCGCGCGAGCCGCTCCGTGGCGTCGCCCGGCGAGCCGCGCTCGGCGACGCTGGCGGCGCTGGTCAATCGCCTCCGGTCGTTCCCGCGTCGCCGAGCGCGAACCGCTCGACCGTGTCCGAGCGCAGGCCGAGGCGCAGCGTCTCGAGCGACAGCACGTCGTCGGGCGCGATGTTGCCGAGGTTGCACTCCGTGCCGAAGCGGCGCAGCAGCCACACCTGTTGCGGGCGCAGCGGCGCCTCGAAGATCAGCCGGTCGGGGTCGATCGCGTGCGCGATCTCGTCGATCAGCCCCGTGCGCGGCTCGCCGTCGGCGCGGTAGATGCCCGCCGTGCCCGACTCGCGCGCCTCAGTGATCACCTTCCACGCACCCGCGTCGAGGTCGCGCTCGATCTGCTCGACCCACACGTACGGCGCCATGATGAAGTCCGCGTCCTTGTTGCCGACCTCCGCGAACACGACGAACTCGCCCGACAGCCGTTCGATCAGCGCGCGCTTGCGCTCCGGCTCGAGCGGGATCGTGCCGTCGGAGATCTCCACGTGGCGCAGCCCCAGCTCACGCAGCCACGCGACGAGGCCGTCGACGCGGTTCTGCCTGATCGCCAGCTCCGTCAGCGTCCCGCCGAGCACGACCGGGATCTCGTGCGAGGCGTAGCGCGCGAGCTTCGCCTCGAGGTTGCCGCTGACGATCGCCGTGCCCCAGCCGAGCTTGACGATGTCGACGCTCGCGCCCGCGACCTCGAGCAGGCCGTCGACCTCCGCGACCGACAGGCCGCGGTCGATCACGTGCGTCAGCCCCGCTCGCGCGGCTTGGCCGAGCGCTCGGGGATGTCGAGGAACGCGCCTATGGCGAGCTGGACGCTCTGTCGAGGCCGACGATCACGACGACCGACGCCGACCCTGCCATCGAGGACACCGTCCCTTCGATCGGCTGCGCCTGCGAGACGCCGAGCGAGCGCGCGACGCTCTGCGCTTCGGCCTGGTGCCCGTTCGCGTACTCGACGACCGTCACCTGATTCGCTCCCGGCGGCGTGCCGCTGAGCGGCGTCGCCTTCGCAAAGCCGTGCTGGCGCAGTTCCGCCGAGACGCGGTGCGCGAGCCCCGTCGTGCTCGTCCCGTTCAGCACCGCGACGTTCGTCGTCGCCGCCGCGACCGACCCGCTCGCGGCGGACGAGTTTCCGGCCGTGCTGCTCGCGTGGTGCTTCGCGCTCGTCGTCGTGCTCGGCGAGTTCGAGCTGCCCGTGCCCGCCGACGTCGACGAGGCGCCGCCCTTCGAGCTGCCGCCGAGCGCCAGCACGACGGCGACGATCACCGCGACCGCGACGATCAGCCCGCCGACGATCAACAGCGTCGCGCGCGCCGGCGAACGGCGCTCCGCGCGGTAGCGGCGCACCGGCGGCGTGTCCGCGCCGCGCCGCGCCGTCGATGGCGCCGGCGCTCGCGCCTCCTGGCGCTCGGCCGCCGAGATCGCAGCCGCGCTGCGAGGCGCCTGCGCCGCGCGCGCCGGCTCCGCGACGACCCTGCTCGCGACCGCCCCCTCCGCCACCGCCTGCGCGGCGCGCGGCGCGCTGACCGGCGCGCTCGCCGGAGCCGGCGGCGCGGGCGGACGCGCGGGCGGGCTCGGCGCGCGCGGAGCCGCCGCCTTCGCCGCAGTCGTCGTCGCCGCGACCGTCGCCGGCGCGGGCGTCGCGGGCACGGGCGACTCGCCTGGGGAGGGCGCCGCCGTACCCGGCTGCGTCGCGGGAGATGTGGCCGGTTGTGTCGGCTGCGGCGCGCCGCCCGGCTGCCCCTGAGCCGGAGGCGTCGGCGAGCGCGCCGACATCGCGGGCTGCTGCGGTGCGCCCGCGGGCGCACCCGCGCCGGCAGGCGCGTGCGCCTGCTGCGCGTCCGGCGCGCCGTCGGCCGGCTTCGCCGCCACCGCGCTCGCGGCGACCGTCGCCGGTGACGTGCCCGGCGTCGGAGACGCTGCAGGCGCCTGCGCGGCGCCCGGCTGCGCGGGCGACGGCGAGACCGACTGCGCCGTGGCCGGCTGCCCGGCGGCAGCGGCAGCGGCAGCGGCGGCTCCTGCCGGGACCGTCGCGGGCGCCGGCGACGGCACCCCGCCGGTTGCGGGCGCGGGCGCGGCGGGCGTCGGCGCGCCGGCCGCGCCGACCGGGCGGCTGTTCAGCGGCACCGCGCGCGGCACCGGGCGCACCGACTGCGCGGCGACGTTCGGCTGCTGCGCGCGCGCCGCGGCGGCCGCGCTGACGCGCTGCTCGGTCTCAGCCGCGCGCTCGGGCGCGCGGCCGGCCCACTCGCGCAGGCGGCGTAGCTCGCGCGCCTGCGCGAAGACGAGCAGTGAGAGGATCGCGATCCCGAGCAGCGCGACGAAAGCGGCGAGCGCGCCGACCTGGGTGAGCGAGCTCGAGAGCGAGAGCGCGAGCGGCGTCGAGGTCATGAATCCGGAGAGTGTATGAGGGCGGCAGGCGCACCGCGCACGTCCTCGCGCGGCTCCGCGGCGGCCGGCGAGCGCCGCCGCGAGGAGCCGGCGCTCGCCTCGACGTGGAGCGCCGAGAGCTCCGACACCTTCGCCGCGAGCCCCGCCGCGTCGCCCTCCAGCACGAGCAGCCCGATCTCGGCGAACATCGACTCGACCGCCTCCGCGCCGAGCGGCTCGCGCTCGGCGCGCAGGATCTTCTCGGCGCTCGTCGGCCGCGCGTGCTCGTAGCTATTGAACAGCTCCTCGTGCAGCTTCTCGCCGGCGCGCCGCCCGACGACCTCGATCTCGATGTCGCGCTCGGGGTCGAGCCCCGACAGCTCGATCATCGCGCGCGCGAGGTCGAGGATCTTGACCGGCTCGCCCATGTCGAGCACGAACACCTCCGCGCCCGTCGCCGCGCCGCCCGTCGGCGTGGAGCTCGCGGCGCGGGCGGCGCCGGCGTCCGGCGTCGCCCCGTTCGGGGCGGGCTGCTGCTCGCGGCCCTCGCGCGCGAGCGCGCCGCTGCGGATGATCAGCTGCACCGCCTCGGGGATCGTCATGAAGTAGCGCGTCATCCGCTCGTCGGTCACCGTCACCGGGCCGCCGCGCTCGATCTGCCGGCGGAAGATCGGCACGACGCTCCCCGACGAGCCGAGCACGTTGCCGAAGCGCACCGCCGCGTAGCACGTGTCCGGGAAGCGCGCCGTGGCCGCCTCGAGCGCGAACTCGGCGAGCGCCTTCGACGCGCCCATCACGGTCGCCGGCGAGACCGCCTTGTCGGTCGACACGAGCACGAACCGCTCCGCGCCGAGCTCGCCTGCGACGTGCGCGACGACGCGTGTCGCGATCGCGTTGTTGCGCACGGCCTCGACCGGGTTCGCCTCCATCAGCCCGACGTGCTTGTACGCCGCCGCGTGGAACACGACCGTCGGGCGGTGCTCGGTGAAGATTTCGCGGACCCGCTCCTCCTCCTTGCAGTCGGCGAGCACCGCCGAGAGCATCGACGAGGACACGTGGCGCTCGTCCTGCAGCTCGCGTTCGATCGCGAACAGGTTGTCCTCGGCGTGGTCGAGCAGCACGATTCGGTGCGGCTCCACGCGCGCGATCTGACGGCACAGCTCGGCGCCGATCGAGCCGCCGGCGCCGGTCACGAGCACCGTCTCGCCACGAAGGTACGCGCCGACGCGATCGAGCTCCATCTGCACCGGCTCGCGCCCGAGCACGTCCTCGACACGCACCTCGCGCATCTGGCGCGCGAGCGCGCCGCGCGTCTGCAGGAGCTCGAACACGGTCGGCAGCGTCCGCACCGGAATCCCGCGCGCGCGGCACTCGCGCACGATCCGCGCGCGCGTCGAGCCAGGCGCCGACGGGATCGCGATGATCACTTCGTCGGGCTCCGCGTCGTCGAGGATCCGCGGCAGGTCGCCTTCGGTGTTGCCGCGCACGCGCACGCCGTCGATCCGCAGCCGCCGCTTCGCCGGATCGTCGTCGACGAAGCCGACCGGCGTCAGCCCGAGGCCGCGATTGCGCACGATCTCGCGCAGCACGAGCCGCCCGCCGTCGCCGGCGCCGGCGATCAGCACGCGGCGCTGGTCCTTGCCGCCGCCCCCGAACCCGGCCAGCGGCCGGCGCTCGTAGACGCTGCGCGCGAGCGCGCGCACGCCGACGAGAAACACGAGCGCGAGCAGCGCGAACAGGATGATCACGCCGTTCGGCACCGCAACCGCCGCCGTGCTGCGGTAGTGGTGGACGGGGCGGAACACCTCGACGCCGACGACCGTCAGCAGCACGACGGCCAGCACGCCGCGTGCGACCGCCTCGTAGTCGCGCTGGCCCGAGTAGCGCCAGCGTCGCTGGTAGACGCGCGCCAGCACGAGCACCGGCAGGCTCCCGCCCAGCACCCACCAGATCGTGCGTTCGCGCAGAACCGCGTAGTAGCCGGTCGGGCCGTGCTCGAAGCGCAGCTGGAAGGCGAGGTAGTACGCGATCGCGACCAGTGCCCCATCCACCGCGAGTTGGGGCAGCAAGTGACGGTGCAGGGGAACGGCCGCCGAGCGGATCCGTCGGCGCATCCACGGAATTGTAAGCGTCGCCTGCGCCGTCAGGCGTGGCCGGCGTCAGCCGGCCACGGGCGAGAGCAGCAGCCGCACGAGCTCGCGTGGATCGCGGCGCACCCGTTCGCCGCCCGCGCCGCGCGCGCGCTTGACCAGCTCGAGGCTCTCGGCGTGCTCGAGCCGGCGCATGCGCCGCTGCTCGATCAGCCGTTCGTCGACGGCGCCCGGGCGCCCCTCGAACGTCGTGTACACGGGCACGCCGAGCGCGACCGCCTCGCGGTTCATCGTCCCGCCGGCCGAGATCACGAGATCCGAGAACGCGATCAGCGACTGCGCGTCGATCGCGCGTTCGGGCACGACGAAGCCCGGCACGCCGGCAAGCTCGGCGCGTTGCGAGGAGACGCGCGGGAGCACGACCGGCTGGACGCCGCGCGCGTCCGCCGCGGCGCGCAGGACGTCGAGCACGCGCGCGAACACGTCGTTCTCGAAGCGGTGGTACAGCGAGACGACCGGCGGCGTGCGCACGACGACGATCGGCCGCTCGCGATCGAGCGCGAGCTCGTCGAGCACGGCCGCGTCGGGCTCGAAGTCGGCCAGGTAGTACTCCTCCTTGAGCCCCTCGTACGCGCGGATCTTGCCGCGCGCGCCGTAGCGGTACAGGCGCTCCGGCGGGATCGCGTCGGGTACGACGACCGCGCGCGCGAGACGGCAGTTGACGTTGTGCTGAACCGTCGCCCACTCGTAGTCGAACATCGTCGAGCTCGGCACGCGCAGCAGCGCCGCGGCGACCGACACGTCGTTCGAGCCGTGCCCGAGCGCCACGTCGAAGCCGCGCCCGGCCGCCGCGCGCCGCTCCGCGCGCGCCCAGCGCACGAGCGCCGCCGAGCGCGACGCAAGCCCGAGCGCCTTCGCGCCGAGCCGCTCCCCGCGGTGTCGCCCGATCGCCGTGTGCTCGATCCCGAGCCGCTCGCACAGCGCGAGCGTCTGCGCGAAGTCGCGCGCCGTCACGCGCACCTCGTGCCCATCCGCGCGCAGCAGCTCGATCACCGGCCGCATCACCAGCACGTGCGGGCTGTTCGTCAGGTCGATCCAGACGCGCATCGCGGCCAACGGTATTGCGCGCGGCCCGGTGAGAAGCCTCTCACCCGCGTCGCCGCAGCCAGCGGCACCGGTATCGTGGCCCCCGATGCTCGTCCTCGCGTCGATCTCCGAATCGGTCGTCAACGAAACGTCGCACCTCGTTCGCACGGGCGGGCTGCCGATGATCTTCGCGCTGATGGCGCTGAGCTCGGCCTGCATCCCGATCCCGTCGGAGGTCGTGATGCTGTTCGCCGGCTTCGCCGTCGCCGACAAGGTCGGCAGCGGCGCGCACCACCACCTGACGATGACCGGCATCGTGCTGACCGGCGTCATCGGCTCGCTCGTCGGCTCGTGGGTCGCCTACGGCGTCGGGCGCGGCGGGCGACTCGAGCTGCTCGAACGTCACGGCGGCAAGGTCCACATGGGCCCGGCGCAGATCCAGCGGGCCGACCGCTGGTTCCAGCGCCACGGCGAGCCGATCGTGCTGTTCGGGCGGCTGATCCCGCTGCTGCGCGCGTTCGTCTCGCTGCCGGCCGGCATCGCGAAGATGCCGCTGCTGCGCTTCACCGTGCTGACGCTGATCGGCACGATCCCGTGGGTGCTCGGGCTCGCGCTCGCCGGGCACGCGCTCGGCGGCGACTGGACGAGCGTGCGCAAAGGCTTCGAGTACGTCGATTACGCGATCGTCGCGCTCGTCGTCGTCGGCGTCGTCTACCTGCTCGTGCGCCGGCGGCGCGGCGGAGCGGCGGCGGCCGACCCCGCCGAGAGCTCGGCCGGCGTGGGGACGCCCGCTGACTGACGCTCGGGCCGTGCCGGCGCGCCTGTCGCTACGCCACGCGCTCGCACTCGGCCTGGCGCAGGGGCCGACCGAGCTGCTCCCCGTCTCCTCCTCGGCGCACACGACGCTGATCCCGCTGCTGCTCGGCTGGCCCTACGCCGAGCTCGACGCCGAGCTGCGCAAGTCGTTCGAGCTCGCGCTGCACGCCGGCGCCGGCGCCGCGCTCGCGCTCGACATGCGCCGCGAGCTGCTCGACGCGGCCACGCGCCTGAACCGCCGGCGCGCCGTCGTGATCGCGCTGTCGCTCGCGCCGCCCGCGCTCGCCGGGCTGGCGCTGCGGCCGCTGATCGAGCGCCGGCTCGGCGGGCCGCGCTCGATCGCCGCCGGGCTCGCGGCGGGCGGCCTCGCGATGGGGCTCGTCGACGCGCGCGCCACGCGCGCCGGACGCCGCCAGGTCGACGCCGGCCCGGTCGACGGCCTCGCGCTCGGCGTCGCGCAGGCGATCGCGCTCGTGCCCGGCGTCTCGCGCTATGGCGCGACGCTGACCGCCGCGCGCGCGCGCGGCTTCGCGCGCGCCGACGCGCAGGAGCTCTCATGGCACGCGGCGCTGCCGGTGATGCTCGGCGCGAGCGCGCTCGAGGCAGCGCGCCTGGCGCGTCACGGCGCCCCCGACGGCGCGCTCGCGCCGCTCACGCTCGGCGCCGCCGGCGCGCTCGCCTCGACGTCGCTGAGCGCGCGACTGCTGCGGCGCGCGGCGCGCGCGCCGCGTTCGCTGCTGCCGTTCGCGCTCTACCGCCTGCTGCTCGCCGGCGTCCTGCTTGCGCGGCCGCGACGGCTCGAACGCGCACAATAGGAACTCGATGACCGTCCTCGGGACACTGCTCGGCGGGCGCTACCGGCTCGATGCGCAGATCGGGCGCGGCGGCATGTCGACCGTGTACCGCGCCTTCGACACCGTCCTCGAGCGGCCGGTCGCGATCAAGCTGATGCACCGCGAGATCGCCTCCGACTCCGACCAGCTCGAGCGCTTCCGGCGCGAGGCGCGCTCCGTCGCGCAGCTCAACCACCCGCACATCGTCACCGTGATCGACGCCGGCGAGGAGCCGGCGGAGGACGGCGGCGGCACGCCGTACATCGTGCTCGAGTACGTCGAAGGCGAGACGCTGAAGGAGCTGATCAGGCGCGAGGGACCGCTCGACATCCCCCAGGCGCTCGCCTACGCGATCGAGATCGCGCGCGCGCTCGGCGCCGCGCACGAACGGATGATCGTCCACCGCGACGTCAAGCCGCAGAACGTCCTGATCGGCGAGGAAGGCGGCGCCAAGATCACCGACTTCGGCATCGCGCGCACGCTCACCGAGGAGGGTCTGACCGTCGCCGGGCGCGTGCTCGGCACGACCGACTACGTCTCGCCCGAGCAGGCGCTCGGGCAGCCCGTCACCGGCCAGTCCGACCTCTACTCGCTCGGCGTCGTCCTCTACGAGATGCTCACCGGGCAGGTCCCGTTCACCGGCTCCTCGCCCGTCGCCGTCGCGATGCGCCACGTCCGCGAGCAGGTGCCCGACGTGCAACTGCTGCGCGCCGACGTCTCCGCCGCGACCGCGTCTGTGATCGACCGCGCCGTCGCCAAGGACCTCGACTGGCGCTACGCCGACGCCGACAGCATGGTCGGCGATCTCGAGGAGGTGCTCGCGATCGAGGCCTCGCGCGCCGGCCAAGCGACCGGCGAGGCGACGAGCGTGCTGCGCACGCTCCCCGGCAAAGCGCGCCGGCGGCTGCCGTGGCGCATGCGCCATCCCGCGCGCTGGGCGGCCTCGCTCGCGCTCGTCGGCGCGATCGTCGCGATCGCGATCGTGCTCGCCGCGCAGCAGGCGCACAAAGGGACCGGCGTCCCGCCCGACGTTCACGCGAGCTCCGGGCTGCAGCCCGTGCAGCTCAGCCAGACGGCCGCGCACGACTACAACCCGTTCGGCACCGAACCCGAAAACCACGACCGCGTGCAGAACGTCGTCGACAGCGACCCGAACACGACGTGGAGCACCGCGCACTACTACGAAGGCAACCTGAAGAAGCCCGGCGGCGTCGGCGTCGGCGTCTACCTCGACGCCTCTCCGCGCGTCGCCGCGCGCGCCCTCGAGATCCAGACGCCGACGCCCGGCTTCGACGTGCAGGTCTACGCTGCGGACAAGATCAACCTGTCCTACGCCTACGGCAACTCGACGCCGTTGACCGAACGCGGCTGGCACGGCCCGCTCGCCTCGGTCGACGGCGTCAAGGGCAGCCAGCGCATCGCGATCCCCGGCGGCACGCCCTACCGCTACTACCTCGTCTGGCTGACGACGCTCCCACCCGGCGAACAGTCCGCCGCGATCTCCGAACTGACCCTGTTCAAGTAGCCGTCAAAACGTGTGCGCCGCCTGCGCCGCATGCCGCTCGATCCCCAGCCGGCAAAGCCGGTCGACGAGCTCCGGATACGTCACCCCGGAAGCCTCCATCAGCTTCGCGTACACGCTCGTCGGCGTGAACCCCGGCATCGTGTTCAGCTCGTTCAGCAGCACGTCCTCGCCGTCGACGAAGAAGTCGACGCGCGCGAGCCCCTCGCAACCGCTGCGCGCGAACGACTCGAGCGCCAGCTCACGCACGCGCGCGCTTGCGCGCTCGGAGATGCGCGCCGGCACGAGCAGCTCCATGCCGCCCGCCGTGTACTTCGTGTCGAAGTCGTAGAAGTCCGTCCCGTAGACGATCTCGCCCGGAGTCGACGCGATCGCCGCGGCGCCGTTCGCGCGCTCGTGCGCCCTCAACCCGAGCACCGCGCACTCGACCTCCGCGCCCGGCGCCGCCGCCTCGACGATCACGCGCGTGTCGTAAGCGAACGCCGACTCGATCGCGCCGAGCAACCCGCCCTCGCTCGTCACCTTGACGATGCCGAGCGACGAGCCGAGGTGCGCCGGCTTTACGAACACGGGCAGGCCGAGACGCATCACCTGCTCGAGCAGCGCCTGGCGCGCGGGGCCCGCAAGGCGCTCCTCGAGCACGTCGACATACCCCACCTGCGGCGCGCCGGCGCCGGCCATCAGCTCCTTGAACAGCACCTTGTCGATGCACAGCGCCGACGACGCCACGCCGGCCCCGACGTACGCGACGTCGAGCATCTCCAGCAGGCCCTGGACGGTGCCGTCCTCGCCGAACCGCCCATGCAGCGTCGGGAACGCGACGTCGGCGCCAAGCAGCCCGCGTCCCGGACTCAGCGACAGCGGCTCGCCGGCGCCGTCGCGCCGCCACGTGCCGTCGCGTTCGATCTGCACCCACACGACCTCGTGACCCGCCGCGAGCAGCCCCTCGCGCACGGCCGCGCCCGACGCCAGCGAGACGTCGTGCTCGGACGAGCGCCCGCCCGCGATCAGCGCGACCGTCAGCCGCGAGCTCGCGAACGCGCCCGTCGCGCCCGAGCCTGCCTGCGCCGACGCCATCAGCCCGCCGGCGTGCCCGACGCGGGCGGCGTCGTCGTCGGCGTGCTCGTCGTCGTCGGCGTGCTCGTCGTCGGCGTGCTCGTCGTTTCCGTCGGCTTCGCGCCGACCGTCAGCGTCACCGTCGAGCCCTTGCGCGCCTTCTTGCCCGCCGCCGGGCTCTGTTTGAGCACGGAGCCGACCTTCGCTTCTTCGCTCGTCGGCGTCGTCACGACCGTCGGCTGGAATCCTGCTCCGCCGAGCGCCGCCGCGGCCTGCGTCTCGCTCTCGCCGACGACTTTCGGCACGGCCACTTCGTTCGACGCCTTCGCCACGGTCAGTTCGACCGGCGTGCCCGTCCGCACCGACGATCCCGCGGCCGGCGACTGCGAGATCACGCTCCCGGCGCCCACGGTCGTCGATTCCTGCTGCGCGACCGACCCGACCGACAGCCCGACGGCCGTCAGCGCCGCTTCCGCGCCGCTCTGCGAGTCGCCCGAGACGTCCGGCACGCGCACCTGCGCCGGGCCGCTCGAGACGACCACGACGACCGGGCTGCCGACCTGCAGCTCGGTGCCCGCCGGCGGTTCGGTGCCGATCACCTTGCCCTGCGCCACTTTCGCGCTCGGCTGTTCCTTGCGCGACGGCTTGAAGCCCGCCGCGCGCAGCCTGTTGATCGCCTGCGCCGCCGTCTGCCCTTCGTAGCTCCCCAGCGCCACGCTGCCCGGTCCGCTCGAGACGACGATGCTCACGCGCGTCCCTTTCGCGGCGCGCGCGCCGCCAGACGGCGTCTGGTCGATCACGTGCCCGCTCGCGACGCTCGCGCTCGTGCTCGCCGTCGGCGCCGGTTCCAGGCCCGCCGCGCGCAGCTTCGCCGACGCCGCCTGTTCGGTCTCGCCCGTCACGCTCGGAACCGTCACCTTCGCCGCCGCCGAGCTCAACAGCAGCGCCGCGGCGACGATCGCGCCGACGACGAGCGCCGCGAGCAGCCCCCACAGCAGGACGCGTTGGATGCCCGGGCCGTCGTCGGGCTCCTCGCGCTCTTCGTAGACCTCCGCCGCCGGCAGCAGCAGCGCGCCCGTCGGATGCGCGCCGTCCGGTCGCTGCGCCGGTCCCGCCGGTCGCTGCGCCGTCGCGCCGGCGCCCGCCCACGCCTCGCCCGGCGCGCCCGCGCTGAGCACCGCCGTCCCGGCCGTCGCCGCCGACGCCGGCAGCGCCTCGCGCTCGCGCACGAGCGCCGCGATGAACTCGTCCGCGTCGGCGTATCGCTGCGCCGGGTCCTTCGCCAGCGCGCGCAGCACGACCGCGTCGAGGCCCGGCGGCACCGCCGGGTTGACCTCGCTCGGCGGCCGCGCCTGCGCCGAGACCTGCTTGAACGCGATCGCGACCGCCGTCTCGCCGTCGAACGGCACGCCGCCCGTCAGCAGCTCGTACAGGATCACGCCGATCGAGTAAAGATCGGAGGAGCCGCTGACGACGTGCCCCTGCGCCTGCTCCGGAGAGAGGTACTGCGCCGTCCCCATGATCGACCCCGTCAGCGTCATGTCCGACGCGCCGGCGCGCGCGATCCCGAAGTCGGTCACGCGCGCGCGGCCCTCCTCGTCGATGATCACGTTGTGCGGCTTCAGGTCGCGGTGGATCACGCCGCGGCGGTGCGCGAAGCGCGCGGCGCGCAGGATCTGGATCACGATGTCGATCGCCTGCGCCGGGTCGAGCGGCCCCTGCTCGCGCACGACCGTCTTCAGCGAGCGCCCCGCGACGTACTCCATCGCGATGTAGTACGTGCCCTCCCACTCGCCGCGATCGAAGATCCCGACGATGTTCTGGTGGGAGAGGCCCGCCGCGCTCGACGCCTCGCGCTTGAAGCGCTCGACGAACTCCTGGTCCTCGGCGAAGTGATGGTGCAGCAGCTTGACCGCGACCTGCCGCCCCAGCAGCTGGTCTTCGGCGAGGTACACGTCGGCCATCCCGCCCGAGCCGACGCGCGAGATCACCCGGTAGCGCCCGTCGATCACCGTGTCCGGCTCAACCATCGCCAGCCTCCCCGGCCAAGCCCGCGAGCGCCCGCTCAGACATGCAGCAGCCTTTCGATCACCGCTCGCGCGATCGGCGCCGCGAACGCCGCGCCCTGCCCCGGCACGCCCTTCAGCGTCACCGCGATCGCGACCTTCGGCGCCGACGCCGGCGCGAACGCGATGAACCACACGTTGTTGATCGCCGTCCCGATCTGCGTCTCCGCCGTGCCCGTCTTGCCGGCCACCTGCACGCCCGGGATCTGCGCCGTCGTGCCCGTGCCTTCGTTGACCACGGCTTCCATCATCGCTCGCACCGCGGCCGCCGTCGACGGCTTCATCACGACCGACTGCACGTGCGGCGCGATCCGCTGCACCGTGCGGCCTTCCGGGTCGACGATCCGCGAGGTCAGGTGAGGGCGCATCAGCCGCCCGCCGTTCGCGACGGCCGCCGCGACCTCCGCCATCTGCAGCGGCGTCACCTCCAGTTTGTCCTGCCCGATCCCCATCCGCCCGACGTCGACCTGCGCGCTCGTCGGCGAGAGCACGCGCGTCCCCGCGTACTCGCCGCTCGAGGACATCTCTTCGGCCGGGTAGTCGAGCTGCGGCTTTGCGTCGAAGCCGAACCGCAGCATGTAGCGCGCGAGCGTCGCCTTGCCGAGATGCTCGGCGACCTGCGCCCACACCGTGTTGACCGATTTCGCCAGCGCCTGCGTCAACGAGAGTTCGCCGAAGCTCTCGTCGTCGTCGTTCGCCAGCGGCACGCCCGAGATCGACACGTCGTTACGCCCGTCGACCGTCGATTCGCGCGTGTAGCTGCCGGTGTCGATCGCCGCCGTCGCCGTGACGATCTTGAACGTCGATCCCGGCGCGTAGCCGAACTGCGTCGCGCGATCGACCAGCGGCTTGCCGTTCGAGTCCTTCGCGAGCCGTTCGTAGCTGCGCGTCGAGCGCAGCGCGTTCGGGTCGTAGCTCGGCGACGACGCCATCACCTCGACCGCGCCCGTGCGCGGGTCGAGCGCGACGACCGCCCCTTCGTGGCCCGCCAGCTGCGAGTTCGCGACCTGCTGCGCACTCGAGTCGAGCGTCGTGTACAGCGCGTTCCCCTGGCGCTTCTTGCCTTGCAGCTGGTTGAGGATCGACTGCAGGTTCGTGCCCGTCTGCCCGTTCAGCGTCGAGTTGCGGAACCGCTCGAGCCCCGTCCGGCCGAGGTCGATGTTGTAGTAGCCGATCGCGTGAGCGAACTCTTCGCGCGTCGGGTAGCGGCGTTCGTAGACCGCTTCCGAGCCCTGCGATTCGGCCGTGCGAACGCTGTGCGCGAGCAGCGTGCCGTCCGCCGCGAAGATCGGCCCGCGCGCGATTCGCTGCTGCTCGAGCAGCGAGCGAGCGTTCAGCGGGTTGTCGCGCAGCGACGACGCTTCGAACACCGTCCAGCGCGACGTGAACGCGAGCAGCAGCGCGAACATCACGAGCACGACGCCGAACAGGCGCACGATCGGCCGGTTCATTCGAGCTCGCCCAGTTCGAGGCTGTGCACAAGCGAGCCCGCGTCGCTTTCCGAGCGCAGCGAGTGGTCGAGCAGCGAGTGTCGCTGCCGCGCCGTCAGCGTCGACCCGCTGACGCCCGACACGTAGTCGCTGCTGTACAGCGCCAGCCCGCCCGGCAGCTTGTACGGGACGCCGCGGAACATCGTCACCAGGCCCCGTTCGTTCGTGCCGATGAAGTACACCTCCTGCAGCGCCACGTACGCCGCGCCCGCGATCACGCCGACGATCGCCAGCACGACGAGCAGGCCGCCCGCTCGGCGCCAGCGGATTCGCGTCCGCGAGCGCTCGCGCGTCGGCTGCGGGCGGCGCGGCTGGCGCCGCGCGACCGGTTGCGCCGCCGGTCGCGCCGCGCGCGCCGACGTCGAGCGCTCCGCGGCCGTCGCAACCGAACCGGTCATCGGCCGCTCCTCGAAATCGGCCTCCGCAGCCGGCGGCGTCTGCGCCGGAGCCGTCGCGACCGCCGGCGCCTCTTCGGTCATCGGCGCCGCGCTCGTGTCGAGCTCCTCGACGCGCAGCAGCACGACCGTGATGTTGTCGCGACCGCCCGCCTCGTTCGCAGCCGCGATCAGCGCCTCGCCCGCGTCGCGCAGCTTCGCGTTCGCGCGCAGCGTCGCCGCGACCTGCTCCTCGCTGAGCATCGTCGTCAGCCCGTCGCTGCACAGCAGGTACACGTCGCCGTCGCGCCCTCCGTACGAGCGTGTGTCGACCTCCACGACCCCCTCCGGGCCGAGCGCGCGCGTGATCACCGAGCGCTGCGGATGCTCGATCGCTTCCTCCGGCGTCAGCCGACCCTGGCGGATCAGCTCGTCGACCAGCGAGTGGTCGTCCGTCAGCTTCTCGAGCGTCCCCTCGCGCAGCCGGTACGCGCGGCTGTCGCCGACGTGCGCGATCGCGACGTCGCGCTCGCCGACGTACACCGCCGTCAGCGTCGTCCCCATCCCCGCCTGCTCGGCGTGGCTGTGCGACAGCTCGTAGATCCGCGCGTTCGCCTGCTGCGCGAGCGTCGCCAGCGCCGTCTCCGGCGCCGACGCGTTCGCCACGCCCGGCTCGAACGTTTCGACCGCGATCCGCGAGGCGACCTCGCCCGCCTGCGCGCCGCCCATCCCGTCGGCGACGACGAACAGCGGCGCGCGCGAGAGCAGCGAGTCCTCGTTCGCGCGCCGCTGGCGACCCGTGTCCGTGCCGGCGTACGCCTCCGCTACGCGCAGCACCTCAGTCGACCTCGAACGTGAATTCGCTGTCGCCGATCCGCACGCGGTCGCCCGGGTGCAGCGGGCGCGGCCCCTGCAGCACCTCCTCGTTGAGGTACGTGCCGTTCGTCGAGCCGAGGTCCTCGATCACGACCGCGTTGCCCTGCTCGAAGATCCGCGCGTGGCGCGAGGACGCGAACGGGTCCTCCAAGCGGATCTCCGCCCGCTCGCCGCGCCCCAGCACGAGATCGCCGTCGATGTCGTAGATCATCCCCGCCTCGTGCCCCGGCGCGCGCTCGACGACGAGCTGCGGCGCGCGGTGCGCGACGTCCGCGCCCGGCGAGCTCGCCGAGTACATCCCCGTCGCGTCGCCCGCGATCGGCGGCGCCTGCCCGCCGCGGTCGGCGACCAGCGTCTCGCCGCCCCCCCGCAGGTCGCGCCTGCTGCTGCGCGCGACCCACAGGACGAACAGGTACAGCACGGCGAGGAAGCCGAACTTCAGCGCAACCGATACGGGCGCGAGCGACGTCATCCAAGCTCGAACACGATCTCCGTCGAGCCGAGCTCGACACGATCTCCCGCGCGCAGCGCCGCCGCGCCCGAAACCGTCCGGCCGTTCACGCGCACGCCGTTCGTCGAGCCGAGGTCGGCGACCGTCCAACCCCCGCCGTCCGGCCTGATCTCGGCGTGACGGCGCGAGATGCTCGAATCGTCCAGCACGATGTCGCAGTCGCGGCTGCGCCCCAGCGTCGCGCCGCGCGGGGGGATCGGCAGTCGCCGGCCGGCGACCGTCACGAGCGCGCGCGAGCGGCGCGCCGCCTGCGCCTCCTCGACCTCGCCGCGCACGCGCGCCGAGCTGCTGTAGATCATCGTCTCGCCATGCTCGCCCTCGGCCTCCGGCTGCTCGAACGCCGGCTCCCGCGGACTGTGAACGTCGGCGCGGACCAACCGCGCCTGGATCCCGAATTCGCCCAGCGCCAGCTGCTCGTCGGTGTGGAACGTGACGATCGGGCTCGACGGCAGGATCAGCTCCTCGCGCCGCGCGTGCTCGAGCAGGTACGCGCACAGCTCGTCGATCACCTCGTGCTCGACGCCCTCGTAGCGTTCGCGGTCATCCGGCGACAGCCACACCGCGTACTCGTTCGGCGCGTACGTGCGCGAGACCGACGTCGTGCGGTGCTCGTCCATCTCGCGCGCGAGCTTGCGCGCGAGTTCCATCGGGCGCACCTCCGAGCGGAACAGGCGCCCGAAGGTGCCCTCGACGAGGCTCGCGATCGTTGTCTCGACGCTCTTCAGCACGTTCATTGGCGGGCGGCTGCACCGCGCCGGCCGACGCCGGCGGTCGGCGCTCGGCGGCGCGCAGCCCGATGGGCCTGAGCGAGCCGTGAGGCCATGCTACGTCAGACCGCGCCGCGTAGAGCGCGGGCCGCGACCGCGAGCGCGCCGCCGAGCACCGCGCCGACGATCAGCCCGCGCGGAGCGAGCACCGCCGCGCCGGCCGTCAAGCCGCCGTCGGCGATCGGCGTCGCCGCCGCGAGCGCGCCCGACCAGAGCGACGCCGCGACGACGTCGAGCGCCGCGCCGCGCCCGCGCACGAGCAGCGGCAGCAGCGCCGCGCCGAGCGCCCACAGCGCCGCGCCGAGCAGCGTCGCGACCGCGAACAGCGGTCCCAGCACGTGCACCGCCGTCGTGCTCACCGAGCCCTCCCACGCCGCGCGCGCCGGCGTTCCCGCGACCGGCCCCAGCCACAGGTGGCGTCCCGTCAGCGGCTCCGCCAGCGCCAGCCACCAGTAGCCGAGCGCGCCCAGCGCCGCGCGCATCCGCCACCGCGCCGCCTGTCCCGCGATCGCCGGAAACGCGCCCGCCAGGCCGACCGCGCCGAGCGCCGGCGCGAGCACGCACAGCAGCCACCCGCCCGTGCCCGCGCGGTCTCTGCGCCCGATCGGCAGCGCGACGATCGGCAGCAGCGCGCACAGCAGCAACAGCGCCACGCCCGTCCGCCCCGCCGCCGCCTGCCACACGCTCACCGCCAGCGTCGCCGCCAGCCACACGAGGCGCGGCATCCCGCGGCGCGCCGGACGGCGCGCGAGCTCGAGCGCGGGCGCGGGCGCGGGCGCGGGCGCGGGCGCGGGCGCGCGATGCTCGTGCACGCCCCGGTCGGCGAGCACCCCCTCAGAGCGATTCCGCACGCCGCCGCGCACCGGCGGCGCTGGCGCTGCCGGCGGCGCCGCGCCGCCCAGCCACCCGCCAGCCGGCGTCGGCGTCGGCGTCCACGCGGGCGGCTCGGCGAGCGCGTCGAGGCGCGCGTCGCGAGCGTTGCGCTCGCCGCGCCGCGCGATCAGGCGACGGCGCGCGAGCTCCGGCTCGGCGCGTGTCGGCAGCTCGTCGAGCTCGTCCTCGAGCGCCGCGCGCAGCTCGCCGAGCGTCCCGCGCGACGCTGGCGCGCGCGCCAGCGCGCGGTCGATCGCGCGCACCAGCTCGCGCGGCAGGTCCCGGCGCGCGCGCGCGAGCGACGGCAGCGGGCGGCCGATCCGCCGCACCGTCTCCGCCGGCGTCGCCCCGCGAACCGGGTTGACGCCGCTCAGCGCCTCGTACAGCACGAGCGCGAGCGAGTACAGGTCCGCGCCCTCCCCCGCGCCGCGCCCTTCGCTCTGCTCCGGCGCCATGTACGCGAGCGTCCCGAGCACGTCGCCCGTGCGCGTCAGCGCGTCCTGCCCGCTGAGCCGCGCGCCGCCGAAGTCGGTCAGCTTCGCGATGCACCCGTTCCACTCGGTCGTCGGCGCCGGCGCGTCCTCGCGGTTCGGCACGAGCACGTTCTGCGGCTTGACGTCGCGATGGATCACGCCGCGCTCGTGCGCGTGTTCGAGCGCGCCGCACAGCGCCACGCCGATCTGCACGATCTCCTCGTCGGCGAGCTCGTCGTCGGCGATCAGCCGCGCGAGCGTCGCGCCGTCGACCAGCTCCGAGATCAGGTAGAACGCGTCGTCCGCCGGGCACGCCTCGTACAGCGCGACGATCGCCGGATGCGCCAGGCGCGCGCTCGCCAGCGCCTCGCGGCTCGCCCGCTCGCCGTCCTCCTCCGGCGCGAGCGCGATCCGCTTGACCGCCACCTCGCGCCGCAGCAGCTCGTCGTACGCGCTCCACACGACGCCGAAGCCGCCCGCGCCGAGGCGCTCGCGCAGGCGGTAGCGCCCGAGCACGAGCGCGTCGGCGCCCGGGCCGTCCGCCCAGCCGGCGCGGGCGCGCGGTCGTCGAGGCCCGCCGGGCCCGTGTTGCGCGAGTGTCGGCGACTCCACCGGCTCCTGCGTTCGCCGCGCGCCGCTCCGCTCCCTGCTCGTGACCGCAGGAGAAGGTACGTTGGGGGAGAAGTTGCAGGATGGCCGGATAGACGGCCGGCGGTCATACTGGCCGTTTCGTATTCCCTGCAAGGAGCGAGCTTTTGTCGTTCTTCGACGACGGCGAGGAGGAGACGGTCCAGCGGCCGGCGAGCCGCGCACCGCGAACGCCCCAGCGGCCGAGCCCGCGCCGACCCCAGCGGCCGAGCGGCGCGCTACCGGTCGACCAGCACACGCTGATGGTCCGCCGCCGCGTCGTGTTCGGCGCCGCGATCGTGCTGCTGATCCTGATCGCACTGCTGATCAACGGCTGCCTCAACGGCGAAAAGACGCAGGAACTGAAGGACTACAACCGCGAAGTCTCGACCGTCGCGCAGGAATTCGACGAACACGTCTCGCGCCCGCTGTTCGAAGCGCTGACCGACGCCTCGAGCAAGTCGGCGCTCAACGTCGAGGTCCAGGTCGGCCAGCTTCGCGTGCAGGCGCAGCAGCTCACCACACGCGTCAAAGGCCTGAAGGCGCCCGGCGAAGTGTCCGCCGCGCAGAACGACCTGCTGCTCGCGTTCGACCTGCGCTCGGAAGCCGTCGCGAAGATCGCCGGGCTCGTGCCGACCGCGCTCGGCGGCCAGGGCAAACAGGCGATCGCGCAGATCTCCGGCGCGCTCGAGCTGTTCCTCGCCTCCGACGTGGTCTACTCGCAGCGCGTCGCGCCGCTCGTCCAGCAGGCGCTCGGCAACGACGGCGTCCACGGCCTCACGACCGCGCCGTCGCGTTCGCTGCCGAACATCGGCTGGCTCGAATCGAGCACGGCCGAAGCGCGGATCACCGGCAAAGGCAGCGGCTCGACGCAGACCCAGACCGTCACCGGCAACCACGGCAGCGCGCTGAAGGGCGTCAGCATCGGCGCGAGCACGCTCGAACCCGAACCGACGCTCAACCACATCAGCGGCGGCGGCAGCCCGACGTTCACCGTGCAGGTCGAAGACTCCGGCGAAGCCAACGAGACGAACGTCAAGGTCGAAACCACCGTCACCGCCGGCGGCAAGCAGTTCAAGGCGTCTCACGCGATCGAAAAGACCGAACCGGGCAAGACCGTCAGCGTCGACATCCCCGTCAGCGGCATCCCGCTCGGCGTCGCCGCGAAGATCGAAGTCAACGTCGCCGGCGTGCCCGGCGAGAACGACCTCGAAAACAACAAGGGCACGTTCCTCGCGATCTTCGGCAAATAGCCGCCGCGAGCTAACTTCCCTCGGTCTGTGCAGGAGCCGGCCCGGACGGCCGGCCAGGTAACTGCCGTGGCGGCCGGAGCGGTCACAAAACTCAAACAACGAGCGGAGGCCGGCTCGGCCAGAAGGCCGGATGCCGGTCAAGACGGGATCGCCACCAGCTAACTTGTCCCCATGCCCGCCACGCTGACCGACACCCAGGGCATCGTCGCGCTGGCGGCCGCCGCCGTCGCGCTGGTCGCGCTGATCTGCTGCGCCGCGCTGCTTCTCAGCATCCGCCGGATGCGCCGCGCGCAGCAGCTCGTGCTCGGCGATCACGGCCAGCAGGACTTGGTCGCGCACGCCGCGCGGCTGCAGGACGCGTTCGAAGCGCTGCGCGCGTACGTCGACGACGTCGCGCTGCGGCTCGACGGCCGGCTGAGCGGCGTCGAAGCGACGCTGCGCGGCACGTTCGCGCACCGCGCGCTCGTGCGCTACGACGCGTACAACGAGCTCTCCGGGCAGCAGTCGGTGTCGATCGCGCTGCTCGACGACGAGCGCTCGGGCGTCGTCCTGTCGTGCATCCACCACCGCGACCAGGCGCGCGTCTACGCCAAGCAGGTGATCGGCGGGCAGGCCGAGCTCGAGCTCTCGCCCGAGGAGGCCGAAGCGGTGCGCGTCGCGCTCTCGGGCCCAGCCGCGACGCCACCCGTCGCGAGCCCCGCCGAGCACTCGGCGTGAGATGGCAGCGCTTGCGCGGGCGCGCGTCGGCTATCTAGGGCCGGAGGGGACGTTCAGCGAGGACGCGCTCCTGTCGAGCGCCGCCCCCGACATGATCGAGCCGGTCGCGCTCGCCAGCATCTACGAGACGATCGACGCGCTGCGCCGGCGCGAGGTCGATTGGGCGCTCGTGCCGATCGAGAACTCGCTGGAGGGCTCGATCAACGTCACGCTCGACCTCCTCGCCGGCGAGGCGAGCGACGTCAGGATCGTCGGCGAGGCGCTGCTGCGCGTGCGTCATGCGCTGATCGCCGCCGAGCCGACCGAGCTCGCGGAGATCGACACAGTGCTGACGCACCCGCAGGTGCCCGGGCAGTGCACGGCGTTCCTGCGCGACGAGCTGTCGCGCGCGCGCGTCCTGCCGGCGAGCTCGACCGCCGAGGCCGTGCGCGCGGCCGTCTCCGAGCCGCGCCGCGGGCAGGCGGCGATCGGCACGCTGCTCGCGGCGCGCGTCTACGGCGGCGTCGTGATCCGCGAGGGGATCGAGGATCGCGACGACAACGAAACGCGCTTCGCGTGGCTCGCGCGTGGCGGCGGCGGCGAGGACGCCGCGCTGCCGCCGCTTCGCGCGAGCGAGGTCGCGAGCGCCAAGTGGAAGACCTCGCTCGTCTTCTGGGGCCTCGGCGCGAAGCGCCCCGGCTGGCTGCTGCGCTGCCTCGCCACGTTCGCGCGCCGCGAGATCAACCTGACGAAGATCGAGTCGCGCCCGCGGCGCGAGCAGCTCGGCGACTACATGTTCTTCGTCGACGTCGACGGGCGGCTCTCAGAGGCGCGCCTGACGCAGGCGGTCGACGCGCTTCGGGAGCTGTGCGAAGAGGTGCACGTGCTCGGCTCCTACCCCGCCGCCCCGCGAGCGGCGCGTCCCTGACCTCCGGCGCGATCGCGCTCGTGGAGCCGTTTCGCAGCCACACGTCGGCGGCTCCCCGCTAGACTCCCGCGTTGACCATGGAGAGCACCGTCCCACCAGAGCCGGTGGGGTCCGTGTCGCCAATCGAGCACCCACGGCACGGACCTGCGACCTCGCCGAGCACGGCGATGGGCGGCCGGGTGCTTGTTCTCAACGCGACGTACGAGCCGATCAACGTCTGCACCGTGCGCCGCGCCGTCGTGCTGCTGCTGAAGGAGAAGGCCGAGCTCGTCGAGCGCGGGCTGTGGGAGCTTCACTCCGAGAGCTCGACGCTCGCGCGACCCGTCGTGATCCGGCTCGTAAGCTACGTCAACGTCCCGCGCGACGCCCACCGGCGCAAGATCACCCGCCGCGCCGTCTTCGCGCGCGACAGCTGGACGTGCCAGTACTGCGGCTCGCGCTCGAACCTGACCGTCGACCACGTGATCCCGCGCTCGAAGGGGGGCAGCTCGAGTTGGGAGAACATCGTCGCCTCCTGCGCGCCATGCAACCGGCGCAAGGGCGATCGTCTGCCGCGGCAGGCCAACATGCACCCGCGTCGCGCCCCGCGCACCCCCCGCGCCGAGATCTTCATCCACGTCGCCAGCCCGACGATCCCGGCGGCGTGGCTGCAGTACTTGCCCCAGGCGGCGTAGCGTCTGCCCCGGCGGCGACCTCCCGTGACGTGCGCCCGCCCCAGGCGGCGTAGAAAAAGACAAAGGGCGCCTCGACGGGGCGCCCTTCGCCTCAATGCTCTGACTGGAAACCGAGACGAGCGGTGCTTCAGCCGGAGGGACCAGGACCGGCAGCCGTCTCGGGGTGTCCCGGGTTGGATTCCGCTGAGCGGACCAGCCTTTCCGACCTAGCGGCCGGTCACCTCCAGGGTCCCGCAAGAACTGTCTGACAACGTACGGACCACCTCCTTTCTCTGGTCCGCTCAGAGTAGCGAACGGACTTGACGCGGGAAAGAGCGCTAGTGGACGATGACGCCGAACTCTTGGGTGTAGAGGCCCCCCTGCACGCCTTCGGAGAGCGACTGCGGGACTTCCGGCTCGACGTCGATGCCCGTGTCCTGGTACTTCGCTTCGAGGATGTTCGCGAGGTGCTCGGGCGAGGCGACCCACGCTTCGACGATCGCGGCGGGCGTCGACAGCGTGAGCGTTCCCCACGCGAGGTTCTCGCCGATCACGTAGCCGACTTCTGAGCTCGGGATGTAGCCGGTCTGGCGCACGCGATCGACCGGCGTGATGCCGGACGGCGAGACGTGGTCGAAGTAGTCGACCGCGATCATTTCCTTGCCGTGGCTTTCGGCGGCCGCTTCGAGGTCGGCGTTCGGCTGCAGCGGTGCGCGCCCGTTCTTCGCGCGGACGGTGTTGACGAGGCACAGCACGGCGGCGCGCACGAGCGGGAGGTTCGATGGTTCCGGCGTCAGCCCCGTGTTCTGGCATGGCGTCGCGAGCACCCTCGCGATCGCCGCGGCCTGAGTTTCGGCGGTTTCGGCGGTCGGGCTCGTCAACGTCTGCCTGGTCGACCTCGAGCCAAGTACGTGCGTCTTCTTCGGCGTCGTGCGACGCGCCGTCGTGCGGCTCGCGGCGGTCGTGCATCCCGGCTTCGTCGGGCGACGCGTGCGTGGCTTGGCCGCGCGCACGCAGCCCGGCGAGCCCTGACGCGTCCCTGCGCGCCGCCCCGGAGCGCGTTTGCGGCTCGTGCGCGAGACGTGCGCGAGGACGCCCGCGCGATCGGCGCGAGGCGGCACGACGCTCACCGCGGGCGCGTCAGCGGGCGCTGACAGCGCCGCGCAGGCGAGCAGCGAGACGGCGAGCGCGAGCGGTGTTCTGCGGCGAGTCACTCATTGGCTGTCGGCCCTCCCCCGCCGTCATGTGAGGCATCGGCGGTGAATCTGGACGTTATGAGCTTGGCCGCTCAGGAGCCGTCGGGCGGCGCCGAGCCGTTCCCGGCCGGTCCTACGGCGGCGGGCGGCTCGGCGTCGTCCTCGGCTCCCTCGCCGGCGTCGACGACGAGCGCGACGGCGCTGACGAGGTCTTCGTCCTTGAGGTTCATCACGCGAACGCCGGTGGCGGAGCGGCCCTGCTGGGAGATCCCGCCGGCGGAGGTGCGTTGGACCATGCCGCCGACGCTGATGAACACGAGCTCCTGGTGCTCGCGCACGACGAGCGCTCCCGCGAGGCCGCCCTTGCGCTCGGTCAGGCCGATCGTCTTGACGCCTTTGGCGCCGCGGTTCGTCTTGCGGTACTGCGCGATCTGCGTGCGCTTGCCGTAGCCGTTTTCGGTCACGACGAGCAGGTCCATGTCATCGCGCGCGACGTCCATCGCGATCACCTCGCCGCTCTTGCCGACGTCCATCCCGCGCACGCCGGTCGTGTCGCGGCCCATCGAGCGCGCGTCGGACTCGGCGAAGCGCACCGTCAGGCCGGCCTTCGAGACCATGATGATCTCGTCGTTCGGGTCGACCGCGCGCACGGCGAGCAGCTCGTCGTCGTCGCGGATGTTGATCGCGATGATGCCGTCGGCTTTGATCGGCGTGTTGTAGGCGAGGAACTCGGTCTTCTTGACCGTCCCGGACTTCGTCGCGAACACGAGGTACTTCGTCTCGGTGAAGTCGCGCGTCGAGACGACCGCCTGGATCCGCTCGCCTTCGCGCAGCGGCAGGATGTTGACGAGCGCGCGTCCCTTCGCCGTGCGCGAGGCCTCCGGCAGCTCGTAGACCTTCGAGCGGTAGACCTTGCCGCGGTTGGAGAAGAACAGCAGGTAGTCGTGCGAGGAGCACACGAACAGGTGCTCGATGAAGTCGCCGTCCTTCATCTCCATCCCCGTCACGCCGCGTCCGCCGCGCTGCTGCTGGCGGTAGGTCGCGAGCGGCAGCGACTTGACGTAGCCGCTCTGCGTGATCGTGATCACCATCTGCTGGTCGGCGATCAGGTCCTCGATGTCGATTTCGTCCTCGGAGTGGCTGATCTCCGTGCGCCGCTCGTCGCCGAAGCGCTCGGCGATCTCCGTGAGCTCCTCCTTGATCACCGCGAGCACGCGTGACTCGTCGCCGAGGATCGCGCGCAGCTCGGCGATCCGCTCGGTCACGTCGGCGTGCTCCTGTTTGATCGAGTCGGCCTCGAGCGCGGTCAGCTGCGAGAGGCGCAGATCGAGGATCGCGCTCGCCTGGATGTGGCTCAGCTCGAAGCGCTCGACGAGCTGCTCGCGCGCGGCGTCGCGGTCGCGCGAGCCACGGATCAGCTCGATGATCGCATCGAGGTTCTCGAGCGCGATCAAGAGGCCCTCGAGGATGTGCGCGCGCGCCTCCTTTTCGGACAGCTCGTGCTTGGTGCGGCGGACGATCACCTCGCGCTGGTGCGCGACGTAGTTGTGGATCACCGCCCGCAGGTCGAGCGTGCGCGGCACGTTGTCGACGAGCGCGACCATGTTGACGCCGAACGTGCTCTGCATCGGCGTGTGCTTGTAGAGCTTGTTCAGCACGACCTTCGGGATCGCGTCGCGCTTGAGCTCGATCACGAGGCGCATCCCGCGCTTGTCGGACTCATCGCGCAGGTCGGAGATCTCGGCGATCCGTTTGTCGTGCACGAGGTCGGCGATCTTCGAGATCAGCCCGCCCTCGCCGCCCTTCTTGACCTGGAACGGCAGCTCGGTGACGACGATCGCCTCCTTGCCCTGCTTCAGCGGCTCGATGTGCGCGCGCGCCTGGATCCGCACGCGCCCGCGTCCCGTCTCGTAGGCGTCTTTGATGCCGCCGTAGCCGAGGATCACCCCGCCGGTCGGGAAGTCCGGGCCCTTGATGTGGCGCATCAGCCCGGCCGTGTCGATCTCGCGGTCATCGATGTAGGCGATCGTCGCGGCGATCACCTCGCGCAGGTTGTGCGGCGGGATGTTCGTCGCCATCCCGACGGCGATCCCCGACGAGCCGTTGACGAGCAGGTTCGGGAAGCGCGCCGGCAGCACGAGCGGTTCGCGCCGCGAGCCGTCGTAGTTCGGCGCGAAGTCGACCGTGTTCATGTCGAGGTCGCGCAGCATCTCCGTCGCGATCCGCGTGAGCTTCGCCTCCGTGTAGCGCATCGCAGCCGCCGGGTCGTCGTCGACCGAGCCGAAGTTGCCCTGGCCGTCGACCAGCAGGTTGCGCATCGAGAAGTCCTGCGCCATGCGCACGAGCGCGTCGTAGATCGGCGAGTCGCCGTGCGGGTGATAGTTGCCCATCACCTCGCCGACGATCTTCGCGCACTTGGCGTACGAGCGGGTCGGGCCGAGCCCGAGCTCGTTCATCGCGTACAGCACGCGCCGGTGCACCGGCTTCAGGCCGTCGCGCACGTCGGGCAGCGCGCGGCCGACGATCACCGACATCGCGTAGTCGAGATACGCCGTGCGCATCTCCTCCTCGAGCCCGCGCGGTTCGATGTTGCCGCCGCCTATGACATCCGTGCTAGCCAATTGTCAACCCTCCTAGACGTCGAGGTTCGCAACTGCGCGGGCGTTGTCCTCGATGAACGCGCGCCGCGGCTCGACCTGGTCGCCCATCAGCATCGAGAAGATCCGGTCGGCGGCGAACGCGTCGTCGAGCGTGACCTGCGCGAGCGTACGCGTCGCCGGCGCCATCGTCGTTTCGCCGAGCTGTTCGGCGTTCATCTCGCCGAGGCCCTTGAAGCGCTGCAGTTTGATGCCCTTCTGCGCAACGGTCATGACCGCTTCGTGCAGCGCCTCGAACGACGCCGCGGACTCGTGCGCATCGCCGAGGCGCACGTCGAACGCCGGCGTGCCGGCGAGCTCGATCAGCTGCGCGTGCACGCGCGCGAGCTGGCGGTACTCCTGGGAGTCGAACAGCGAGCGATTCAGGCGGTGCGTCAGCGCGAACCCGGTCTTCGCTTCGACCGCCTTGACGACGATCACGCCATCCTCGTCGGCGAGCAGCTCCGTCGCGTGCGTCTCGCCGTCGAGGCCGACGCGCCCGAGCAGCTCGACGGCGGCCTCGGCGGTGCTCACCTGCTCGCTCAGCAGCGAGGACTCTTCGAGGAACTGCACCGCGCCGTGACCGTAGCGACCGCGCAACGCCAAGCCCCACCCTTCGTATTGCTTGAGCAGCCGCGAGAAGCGCTGCCAGCGTGCCTCGGTCAGCTTGAACTGCGTGCCGTGACGGTCGAAGACGTCGATCTTCTCCCACTTGTCGGCGAGCAGGATCTCCTCCAGCTCGGAGTCCTTCTCGATGTAGCGCTCGCGCGAGCCCTGCTTGAGCTTGTAAAGCGGCGGCTTGGCGATGTACACGTAGCCCTCCTCGATCAGCTCTTTCATCTCGCGGAACAGCAGCGTCAGCGCGAGCGTGCGGATGTGCGCGCCGTCGACGTCGGCGTCGGTCATCAGGATCACCTTGTGATAGCGCGCGTTCTCGATGTTGAACTCGTCGCGCACGCCGGTCCCGATCGCCGTGATCAGCGCCTGGATCTCGGTGTTCTGCAGGACCTTGTCGATCCGCGACTTCTCGACGTTGAGGATCTTGCCGCGCAGCGGCAGCACGGCCTGCGTGTTGCGGTCGCGCCCCTGCTTGGCCGAGCCGCCGGCGGAGTCGCCCTCGACGACGAACAGCTCGGCGAGCGACGGGTCCTTGACCGAGCAGTCGGCGAGCTTGCCCGGCAGCGTCGAGTTCTCCAAGGCGGACTTGCGGCGCGTCAGGTCGCGCGCCTTGCGCGCAGCCTCGCGCGCGCGCTGCGCCTGGACCGACTTCATGATCACGGCTTTCGCCTCGCTCGGGTTCTCCTCGAGGAACTCGCTGAGACCGGCGTTGACGATCGACTCGACGAAGCCGGCCATCCCGGGGTTGCCGAGCTTGGTCTTCGTCTGGCCCTCGAACTGCGGATCGCGCAACTTGACCGAGATCACGGCCGTCAGCCCCTCGCGCACGTCCTCGCCCGAGAGGTTGCCCTCTTCTCCTTCAGCAGCCCGTGGTCGCGCGCGTACTTGTTCAGCGTGCGCGTCAGCGCCGAGCGGAAGCCCGACATGTGCGAGCCGCCCTCGCGCGTGTTGATGTTGTTGGCGAACGAGTGGATCGACTCCTGATAGGAGGAGTTCCACTGCATCGCGACCTCGGCCGCGCCCTCCTCGCTCTCGCCGGAGAAGAAGATCACCTTGCGGTGGACCGTCTCCTTGTTCTCGTTGAGGTACGCGACGAAGTCCTCGATGCCGCCCTCGTAGCGGAACGTCGCCGAATGACCCTCGGCGCGCTCGTCGACGATCGTGATCTCGAGGCCGCGCGTGAGGAACGCCGTCTCGCGCAGGCGCTCCTCGAGCGTGAGGAAGTCGAAGTCGAGCGTCTCGAAGACCTCGGCGTCGGGCAGGAACGTGATCGTCGTGCCGGTCGGCGTGCCGCTCGGCAGCGTCTCTCCCTCGACCAGCTCGCCCTGCGGGACGCCGCGCGCGTAATCCTGCGAGTAGACGTGCCCGTCGCGGCGGATCTCGACATGCAGCCGCTCGGACAGCGCGTTGACGACCGACACGCCGACGCCGTGCAGGCCGCCGGATACCTTGTAGCCGCTGCCTTCGCCGAACTTGCCGCCGGAGTGCAGCACGGTCAACACGACCTGCACGGCCGGCAGGCCCTCTTTCTCCATGATCGCGACGGGGATGCCGCGTCCATCGTCCGTCTCCGTGACGGAGTTGTCCGGGTGGACGGTCACAGAGACTTTGCTGCAGTAGCCGGCGAGCGCCTCGTCGACGGAGTTGTCGACGAGCTCGTAGACGAGATGGTGCAGGCCCATCGGCCCGGTCGAGCCGATGTACATACCGGGCCGCTTGCGGACGGCCTCGAGACCTTCGAGGACGGTGATGTCCTGCGCGTCGTAGCTGGCGGAGCCGCCGGTCATCGACGGGTCGTTCTCGCCGCCCTTGCGCACGCCTTTGGTCGTCCTTCCCAGGGCCGTCGCGTTTGTCGCTCGTTGCCAATCGCCCTCCGTTTACGTCAGAACGCCCCGGATTCCGCGGCACTTTGACGTGCGGACCGGGGCGGGGTTCGTGTGTACATAAGAATAGCACGCAGCGAAGTCGCTCCGACCCTCAGCCGGACCGTAAATCCCTGCAAAATCCAGGTAAAACGGGCGTTCCGGGGATCTCGGAGGCGCCGTCCGGACGCGCGGACGCGGGCGCGCGCTCAGCCGGTCCGGCAGCGCAGCTCGCGGACCGTCTCGGAACCGAGTGCGGCGTTCAGGCGCGGCACGATCTCCCCGGCCATCAGCTCGAGCTCCTGCGCCCAGACGGACGCCTCGCAGAGGACGGTCAGGACGCCTTCGCGCTCGGCGACGGGGCGGGCGGCGGCGGCGATCGCGCCGCCGGCGGCGAGCTCCCACACCTCCTGCACGCGCGCGAGCGGCGTGGCCGGCGCGAGCGCGCCGACGAGCCGCTCGATCGCGGGGGAGAGCGGCCTCGGCGCGGCGCGCCTCACGCGGCGAGCGCCTCTTGGAGGATCGCGCCGGCGCTGATCCGCAGGCGCGCGACGTGCGGCGCGGAGGCGCCGGGCACGTGCGCGAGGTCGGTCGTGGCGATCACGCTCTGCCCGCCTGAGGCGAGCTCGCCGGCGAGCAGCTCGCGGCGCTCCGCGTCGAGCTCGCTCATCACGTCGTCGAGCAGCATCAGCGGCGTCCGTCGCCGCTCGCGCGCGAGCACGTCGCGCTCTGCGAGCAGCAGGGCGAGCAGCGCCAGCCGCTGCTCGCCCTGCGAGCCGTACAGCCGCAGCTCGCGGCCGTCGCGCAGCAGCGCGAGCTCGTCTCGGTGCGGGCCGTGCCCGGAGAAGCCGCGTTCGAGGTCGCTGTGCAGTCGCGCGTTCAGCTCGGCGACGAACTCGTCGGCGTTGGCGGCGCGCGAGCGGGGGCGATAGACGAGCGCGGCGTCACCGGCCAGGCCGAGCTGCGAAGCGCGGTCGTGGAACGGCTCGGCGAGCAGCTGCACCGCGCCGGCGCGGTGCTCGCGCACGGCGATCGCGAGCACCGCCAGCTCGCGGTCCCAAGTGGCGAGCGTCGCGTCGGAGGCCCGCCCGGAGCGGATCCGCGCGAGCAGCGCGTTGCGCTGCGCGAGCACGCGCGAGTACTCGCGGCGATCGGCTGCGCGCAGCGGCCAGAGCGCCGCGACGAGCTGATCGAGATGCGCGCGGCGTACGGTCGGCGCGCCCTTGAGCAGCTCGAGCCGGTCGGGCTCGAAGAAGCTCAGCAGGGGACGGAACTCGACGTCGAGCAGCCGCTCGACTGGCGCGCCGTCGGCCGTCAGCCGCTTGACCGGGCGCTCGCCGGAAGCGCCGGGGCCGTACGCGACGCTCAGCTCGTGCTGCTGCGAGCCCTCGCGACAGCGCACGACGACGCGCGCGGCGTGCGCGTCGAAACGGACCAGCTCGCGCTCGTTGCGCGTGCGCGGCGAGCGGCCGGTGCAGCCGAAGTAGAGCGCCTCGAGCAGGTTCGACTTGCCGGCGCCGTTCGGCCCGTGCACGACCGTCAGGCCGGGGCCGAGCGCACCCTCGGCGCGCTCGTAGGTGCGGAAGTCGCGCAGCTCGACGCCGAGCACGAGCACGTCGGGTGCGCCGGCCATCGCGACACCTCAGACGTTGAGACGAATGGGCATGATCAGGTAGACGAAATCGCCGGTGTCGGGCGATTCGATCAGCCCGGGGCGCAGCGGGCTGATCAGCTTCAGGACGAGCTCGTCGGACTCGACGCTCTCGAGGCCGTCGCGAAGGAACTCGGGGTTGAAGCCGATCTCGAACGGCTCGCCGTGGAACGGGACGGGGATCGCCTCGCTGGCCTCGCCGACGTCGGGGGTCTGCGCCGAGACGGTCAGCGTGCCCTCGCTGAAGCTGAGGCGCAGCGGCGCGTTCTTCTGCGCCAGCAGGCTGATGCGACGGACGACGTCGGTCAGCTCGGCGCTCGCGAGGCGCAGCTCGTGCTCGACGGACTCGGGCAGCAGCTGGCGGTAGTTGGGGAACTGGCCGTCGATCAGCCGCGAGGAGAGGATCGTGCGCCCGAGCTCGAACACGACCTGGTTCTGCCCGACGCTGACGGCGAGCGCGTCGTCGGGGGCCTGCTGGGCGATGCGCGCGAGCTCCTGCAACGCGCGTGCGGGGACGTTCGCCTCGAGGCTGCCGTCGAGCGCGGTCTCGAGCGCGGTCTCCTTGACGCTCAGCCGGTAGGAGTCGGTGGCGACCATCCGCAGCTCCTGGCCTGACGCCGACATCAGGATCCCGGTGAGCACGGGCCTGGTCTCATCGCGCGAGGCCGAACGGGCGACGCGCGAGACGGTCTCGACGAACGCGGCGGCGGGCAGAGCGATGCGGGTCTCGGGCGAGGGCTCGGGCAGCGTCGGGAAATCCTCGGCGCGCAGCGTGCGCAGGTGGAACGTGGCCGAGCCGGAGATCAGCTCGACGTCCTGCTCGGCGCTGCGCAGCTCGAGCGTGACGTGGTCGGCGGGCAGCGACCGGGCGACGTCGAGCAGCAGGCGAGCCGGGAGCACGGCGCTGCCGGGTCGCTCGGCGTCGGCTTGAAGGGGGACGCGCAGTCCGATCTCAGTGTCGGTCGCGCGCAGCTCGGGGCCTGTGTCACCGTCCGCGGCAATCAGCACGCCGGAGAGGGCGGGCACGGCGCTGCGTGTCGAGGCGACGCGAGTGACGGTCTGCAGCTGAGCCATCAGCTCTGAAGTCGAAAGGGAGAGCTTCATGAAGGTGACGGTAGAGATCGAGTAGGCAGTAGTGGCTGTGAGGTTGTGGATGAGGCGTGCAACGGCTCGGCGAGGCGTGGTTCTGGGGTGTGGAGCGAGCTGTGGACGGCGTTGGGCAGTCTCTCAGGCGAGGCGGTCGAGCGCGCCGCGACGAGCGTCATGGGCGAGCGACGCCGAGCGAGCGGCACAGCTTCTCCACAGCATTGCGCGCATCGCCGTCGTCCTCGAGTCGTGCGCTCGCACGGCGGTGGGCGTGCAGGACGGTCGTGTGGTCGCGACCGCCGAAGTCGCGGCCGATCGCCGGCAGCGAGTCGCCGGTCAGCTCGCGTGCGAGGTACATCGCAAGCTGACGGGGCCATGCGACGCGCGCCGCGCGAGAGGTGGAGAGCAGGTCGTGCGGGGAGAGGCCGAAGTGCTCGCAGACCGCCAGCTGGATCTCCGACGCCGTGCATCGCCCGCGGTGCGCGGCCGCGGTGCGCGGATAGAGCGTGTCGAGCACCTCGTGCGTGAGCTCGGCGTCGAGCGGCCTGCCGGTCAGCGAGCTGAACGCGACGACGCGGATCAGCGCGCCCTCGAGCGAGCGGACGTTGTCCTCGATCCGCTCGGCGATCGCTGCGATCGCGTCGTCGTCTGCGACCTGCACGCCGTCGTGGTGCGCGCGCTTGTGGAGGATCGCAAGACGCGTCGCGAGGTCGGGCGGCTCGATGTCGGCGACGAGGCCGGCGGAGAAGCGCTCGCGTAGACGGTCCTCGAGCGCCTGCAGGTCGCGTGGCGGGCGATCGGACGTGAGGACGATCTGGCGACCGCCGTCGTGCAGCGTGTTGAACGTGTGGAAGAACTCCTCCTCGGTCTTCGTCTTGCGCTCGAGGAACTGGACGTCGTCGAGCAGCAGCACGTCGACGTCGCGGAAACGCGCCTTGAAGCGTTCGGTGCTGCCGGCGGCGAGCGATTCGAGAAACGCGTTCGTGAACGACTCGCCGGTCGTGCAGCGAACGGTCAACCCCGGGTTGTGCGCCTGCACGAGCGTTGCGATCGAGCTCAGCAGGTGCGTCTTGCCGACGCCGGGCGGCCCGCAGATGAACAGGGGGTTGTACGCGTGCGCCGGCAGCTCGGCGACGGTCAGCGCGGCGGCGTGGGCGAGCCGGTTGCAGTCGCCGATCACGAACTGGTCGAACGTGAGCTTCGGGTTGGCGAGCGGCTCGCGGGCGACGCTCGGCGATTCGCCGCCAGTCGAGCGGCTCGTGCGTTGGGAGGACACGCTCGCCGCCCCGTCGCGCTCGCCAGCGCGCCGCGCACGGCCGCGAGTGGCTCGCGACGTCGCGGCGTCGGCGCTCTCGGAGCGCGAGCGCGAGGGTCGAGCAAGCTCGACGGTCGCGCCCGGCCCGAGCACGGTGGTGGCGCTGGCGTCGAGCAGGCGCCCGAAGCGGTCGCGCAGCCAGCCGCAGGCGTGCGGTGGCGCCTCGACCAGCAGGCGCGTCCCGTCGAGCTCGCACGGCTTCAGCGGCGCGAGCCAGATGCGATACGTGAGCTCGTCGACCGACAGGGCGAGCTCGCGCTGGACGCGTGACCATATGTGCTCGAGCTCGGCGCTCACGGCAGCCTGAATCCGCTTCTCTCCCGAAGTAAACGAGGACGACTATTGGAAAGGGGGGCGGGCGGCCCCGGCGAGCGCGACTATAACGAACGCCCGCCGGCCGCCGCCGTGGCTCGCCGCAACTGCCGGAAAATTTCCGCAGGGCCGCGCGACGGGCTTACGCGGCCCTATACTTGATCGCCGATACGCCTCGATACGGCGTCGCGAGCGGCCCGAATCCGGTCGCCCGAAGAAGGAATCGCGCGGAGGACGACGAACAGAGATGAAGCGCACGTACCAGCCGAAGAAGCGCAAGCGAGCCCGCGCGCACGGGTTCCGTGCGCGCATGCAGTCGCGCGCCGGGCGGCTGACGCTCAAGCGCCGCCGCGACAAGGGCCGCAAGCGACTCTCAACCTGAGGGTGAGGGTTGGCGGCCTCTAACCAGCGCTCGTCCGATCGCGGCCGGCTCTCACGCAGCGCCGAGTTCGAGCGCGTGTACAGGCAGGGACGCTCGACGGCCAACCGCCACCTGGTGCTGTACGCGTTCCCGAACGCGTCGGCGCAGCGCCCGCGGCTGGGGCTGTCGGTCTCGCGCAAGGTGGGGGGCGCGGTCGAGCGCAATCGGGTCAAGCGGATGCTGCGCGAGTCGTTCGCGCGCGTCGAGCCGACGTTGCGCGAGGGCCAGGACGTCGTCGTCGTGGCGCGCCCGTCGGCGGCCGAGCTGGTCGAGCGCGAGGGGCTGGCGGGCGTCGCGAGCGCGCTCGAGGAGCTGATCGCGAAGGGCGGCCTGCGGGTCGAGTCCGAGGCCGAGGTCGAGGCTCGAGCGCAGGGTGACCGTGAGGCATCGGAGGGGTCCTCGGCGACGAGCGCGACGAGCGCAACGGCGCAGCCCGCCGGCGAGGACGGCGTCGCGACGTCGTCCGAGCAAGGGGAGGCGCGATGAGCTCGACTGCGACGGCGGACGCTGCCACGCGCGAGCCCGACGGGCCGCGGGCGGGCCGGCTGGCGCGCGCCGTGCGCGCGACGGCGATCGCTCCGATCACGGTGTATCAGCGCGTGATCTCGCCGGCGATCCCGCGGCGCTGCAAGTACGAGCCGACGTGCTCGCGCTACGCGGTCGACGCGATCCGCGAGTTCGGCATACTTCGTGGCGCGGTGTTGGCGGCGTGGCGCCTGCTGCGTTGCAATCCGTGGAGTTACGGCGGATACGATCCGGTGCAGGCCCAGCGGGTGTTCCGCGGCGCCGGCCACGACGGCGCGTGAGCGGAGCACCGGCCCGGTCGGTCGCAGCGGGCACGGGAACGACGCGGACGCGCAAGCAAGCGCCAACCGAGCACGATCGCAGAGAGACCTGAGAGCGCATGCCAATCCTCGCCAACGTCATCCAGGACGCGTTCTCGCCGCTGATCAGCGTGTTCGAGGCGATCATGGTGTTCATCCACGCGCACCTCGTGGGTGGCAGCTGGGGGCTGGCGATCGTCGGGCTCACGGTGCTGATTCGCGCGGTGCTCGTGCCGCTGACGTACCGGCAGTTGAAGGGGATGCAGGAAATGCAGCGACTCTCCCCGCAGATCGCGGCGCTGAAAGAGAAGTACAAGGAGGACAAACAGCGCCAGCAGCAGGAGATCATGGCGTTCTACCGGGAGAACAAAATCAACCCGCTGGCGTCGTGCCTGCCGCTGCTGCTGCAGCTGCCGGTGTTCATCTCGCTGTTCTACATGCTGCGGACGGATCTGAAGAAGCACATCTGCGGCACGCAGCTGGTCGCGCACTACAACACGCTCAGCACGCACGCGAAAACGGGCTTCGGCGGCAGCGCGCAGACGATCGCGAGCGTCGCGCACCTGCCGTCGAAATTCATCGAAAAGACAAACTGCCAGTCGGTCGCGCCGCACTCGGCGAAATTCCTGTTCCTGCCGGACATCACGGAAAAGGCGACGGGGGTTGCGCTGGTCGTGCTGATCCTGCTGTACGTCGGCTCGCAGGTCCTTTCGACGCTCGTCGCGACGGCGACGGCGGACCCCAACCAGCGGCGGCTGATGCTGCTGCTGCCGCTCGTGTTCGTCGTGATCCTCTACCGCTACCCGGCGGGCCTGCTCGTCTACTGGATCACGACGAACGTGTGGACGATCGGGCAGCAGTACCTGATCAAACGGCATATGGGGCCGCCGCCGGCGAAGGAGGAGGTCACGGGGTCCTCGAACGGGAAGACGACGCGAGCGTTGAAGCCGGCGCTCGCCGGCGCCGGCGCCGGCGCGGCCGCCAGCGGCGGCGGCTCGGGTGGCGGCTCGGGCTCCTCCGGCGGCGGGCTGTTCGGCCGCCGCTCCGGCCAGGCGACGCCGGCCGAGCAGCCCGAGCGCAAAGTCGCGCCGCCGCCACGCTCGCCGCGCAAGAAGAAGAAACGGTCCGGCAGGCGCAGATGAGCGCCGAGGACGTGGACGCGCGCGAGCTCGACGAGGAGGAGCTCGAGCCGGCGGAGCTGCTCGTCGAGCTGCTCGAGGAAGTGACGGCGGGGCTGGGGCTCGACGTCGACGTCGAGGTCGAGGAGCGCGCCGGGGTGCTGCGCGGCCGCATCGCCGGCGACGACGTCGGCCTGTTCATCGGCCGCCGCGGGCAGACGATCGACGCGGTTCAGCACCTTGCGCAGCGGATCGTGTTTCCCGAGGGGCCGTCCGCGACGCGCGTCGAAATCGACGCCGACGGCTACCGCGAGCGGCGGGCGGAGCTGTTGCGCGCCGACGCCGACGACGCTGCCGACGAGGCGCTGCGCGAGGGGCGCGCGGTCGAGCTCGATCCGATGCCGGCGTCCGAGCGGCGGATCGTGCACGAGCACCTGCGCGAGCGCGGCGGCGTCGAGACGCACAGCGAGGGCGACGAACCGGACCGCTATCTCGTCGTCTCGCCGGCCGAGCGCTGAGCGCCGGCGGAGCGTTTCACGGGAAACATGTCGAGCGAGCCCTGTCGTGCCGCGGGGGGCGCCGGCGCGCGCGCGTGGGAGGCGGCGCTCGCGGGGTTCGAACTGAGCGCCGGCCAGCTCGCGCAGCTTGCAATCGTGCTCGAAGCGGTCACACGCGACGAGCACGCGCCGACGGCGCTGCGCGAGGAGGGCGAGGCGGCGAAGAACCATCTCGCGGATTCGCTCGTGGGCTTGGATGTCGATTTGCTTCGCGATGGCCGGGTGGTCGCCGACCTCGGCGCCGGGGCGGGATTCCCCGGGCTGGCGCTGGCCGTCGCGCTGCCGGACGCGAGCGTGCGGCTCGTCGAGAGCCAGCGGCGCAGGTGCGAGTTCGTGCGCGCCGTCGCGGCGGCGGCGGGGATCGCGAACGCGACGGTCGTGTGCTCGCGCGCGGAGGAGTGGAGCGCAGGGATCGGCGCGAACGACGCGGTCGTCGCGCGCGCGCTGGCGCCGCAGCCGGTCGTGCTCGAGTACGCGGCGCCGCTGCTCGCGCTCGGCGGCGCGCTGATCGACTGGCGCGGCCGGCGCAACGAGGCGGAGGAGCTCGCCGCGCAGGCGGCTGCGGGCACGCTCGGGCTGCGTCTACGGGAGGTTCGCCGGGTGCTGCCGTTCGCAGGTGCGACCGACCGCCATCTGCACGTGTTCGTGAAGGAGCGCGAGACACCGGCGCGCTTTCCGCGGCGCGCGGGGATCGCGCGCAAGCGCCCGCTCGGCGCGTGAGCCGGCGCCGGCGAGAGCGCGCCGCGACCGTGACGAGCGCCGTGATTGCGAGCGCGCCGGCGCGCTCTGACCGCGTACGTCGCTAGCTTGCAAGCGGTGTCCACGATCTACGCGATCGCCAACCAGAAGGGCGGCGTCGGCAAGACGACGACGGCGCTGAACGTCGCGGCGTGCATCGCCGAGGCGGGCTACAGCACGCTGCTCGTCGACGTCGACCCGCAGGCGAACGCGACGGTCGGGCTGGGGATCGCGCGCACGCAGTCGCCGGGGCTGTACGAGGTGCTGACGGGCGAGGCGAGCGCGACGGACGCGCTGACGGATTCAAGCGTCGAGGGCCTGCAGGTGATCCCGGCGGGCGCCGGGCTCGCGGGAGCGAACGTCGAGCTGCCGCGGATCGAAGGCTTCGAGCAGACGCTGCGCGAGCGGCTGGAGCCGCTGCGCGAGCGCTTCCGCTACATCCTGCTCGACTGCCCGCCGTCGCTCGGACCGCTGACGGTCAGCGCGCTCGTGGCGGCCGATCGCGTGATCGTGCCGGTGCAGACCGAGTACTTCGCGCTGGAGGGCCTCGCGGGGCTGCTCGACACGCTGTCGCTCGTGCAGCGCGAGCTCAACCCGCGCCTGACGGTCGCGGGGATGCTGCTGACGATGCACGACAACCGCACGCGCCTTGGACGTGACGTTGAGCGTGAGGTTCGCGAGCACTTCCCCGATCTGGTGTTCTCGACGGTGATCCCGCGCAACGTGCGCGTCGGAGAGGCGCCGAGCTACGGGCTTCCGGTTACGCATCACGACCCGCACAGCGCGGGCGCGGAGGCATATTTCGAGCTGGCGAAGGAGGTTGCTGCGCGTGGCTAAGAGACCGAAGCCGGGAATCGGCAGGGGGCTGGAGGCGATCCTGTCGGTGTCGAACGAGGCCGATCGCGCGAAGACGCAGGAGCTGCGCGAGCTGCCGGTCGAGTTGATCTCGGCGAATCCGAAGCAGCCGCGCCGGCGCTTCGACGAGGACGCGCTGCAGGCGCTCGCGGGCTCGCTCGGCGAGCGCGGCGTGCTGCAGCCGGTGCTCGTGCGGCCGAAGGCCGGCGGCACGTACGAGCTCGTCGCCGGCGAGCGCCGCTGGCGCGCGGCGCGCCTGGCGGGAATCGAGCGGATCCCGGCGCTCGTTCGCGCGCACGACGACGCCGAGGCGATCGAGCTGGCGCTGATCGAGAACATGGCGCGCGAGGATCTCAACCCGATCGAGGAGGCGCGCGCGTGCGCGGCGCTCGTCGAGGAGCTCGGGATCACGCGCGAGGACGTCGGACGGCGCATCGGGCGCAGCCGCGTCGCCGTCAGCAACCTGCTGCGCCTGCTCGACCTGCCCGACGAGGCGATCGAGCTGCTCGAGCAGGGCGCGCTGAGCGAGGGTCACGGCCGCGCGCTGCTGCTCGCCGAGGATCACGCAGCGCGCGCGCGTCTCGCGCGCGAGACGGCGCACGAGGGCTGGTCGGTGCGGGTCGTCGAAGCGAGGGCGCGCGCGGAGAACGCGGTTGGCGGGCAGCCGGCGACGGGCGCGCGTCGCCGGCGGATGACGCGCGAGGCGCACCCCGACCAGTTGGCGGCCGTGCGCGAGATCGCCGACGCGCTGGAAGGCGCGCTCGGCGCGGAGGTCGCGGTGCGCCCGGCGCCGGGCGGCGGCTACCGCGCGGAGCTCGCGTTCGAGACGCCGGCCGAGGCGGTCGAGCTCGCGCGGCGGCTGCGTCCGCGGGCGGTGGCCTAGCATCCGGCGTCGCAATTCCAGTCTTCGGAACTTCATCCTCGTCGGACCGAGGCCGCGAGACGCTCGAGGCACCGGCTCGAAGACCGGCGCTCGGGCGAGCGCTCGGCGATAACATGGACGGCTCCGCCGCGCGATGCAGCGCCGGCGCGCGGGCGATTAGCTCAGCCGGTTAGAGCGCTTCTCTGATAAGGAAGAGGTCCCTGGTTCGAGTCCAGGATCGCCCACTGCACGTCAGCGCGCAAACCCGCTGTGCGCCGACGCGAGCGTCCTGGCGCACCAACCAGGCCTCGCTAGTCTGGCGGCGCATGGGAACACCGTGGGACGCGCAGACATATGACACGACGAGCACGCCGCAACAGGCCTGGGCCGCTCACGTCGTTGCTCGATTGGAGAGTGTCCCGCCAGATGCGACGGTGTTGGATGTCGGTTGCGGCACCGGCCGCGTCACAGAGGCGCTGCTGAGGCTCGTACCGCGAGGCCGGGTGCTGGCGATCGACGCCTCGCAAGAGATGGTGGCACTCGCGCGCCGACGTCTGCGTGGTCGCGTCGAAGTGTGGTGCCAGGACGTGCTCGACCTCGACCTCGAGGAGCCGGTCGACGTGGTGTTCTCGACCGCGACGCTGCACTGGGTAAGCGACCATCGTCGCCTGTGGGACCGGCTGGCACGGGCCCTTCGGCCGGGTGGCGTGCTCGAGGTCCAGTGCGGAGGCGAAGGCAATATCAACGGCGTTCGAGAAGTAATCGAAGCGGTCGCGCGTGACTCTGCTCCCGAGCTCGTCGGCTGGTCGCCCTGGGTCTTCGCCGCTCCCGAGGAGACCGAAGGACGGTTGAGAGATGCCGGTTTCGTCGACGTTCGGTGCTGGCTTGAAGAGCGCCCGACATACCCCCAGGATGTCGGCGCGTTCGTGCGCACATCCATCCTCGCAGCGCATCTCGAGCGCTTGCCTGAGGACCGGCGAGAGCAGTTTGCCGCCTCGGTCGTCGCTCGTCTGCGTCTACCGCTGGAGTATGTGCGCCTCAACGTCTCCGCCGTCCGCGCACCGAGCTGAAGCCCGCCGCCGGCTGAGAACGACGCGGCTTCGGCGAGCGGAGCTATAGACCGAGGACAAGCGCAAGCGCGTCGTCGACGCCTTGCAGCTCATTCGCATCGAGCCGCCCCGCGGATCGTCCCAAGCGCTCGGGATCGACAACGGCCGTCTGCTCGACGAGGACGCGAGTGGCAGTGCCGTCGAGCTTGATGAGCGGGCGAAAGCTCGCCGGTCGGGCGCGTGTCGAAGTTGGCGAGACGAGCACGGTGCTCAACCCGAGGAGCTCGTCGGCTTGCACGACGACCGCGTATCGCGCGCCGCGCTGCTCGCGCCCTTTCGCGCGTCGTGGAGAGGGCAGGCGAAAGACCTCGCCGCGCACCATGTCAGTCGATCGATTCGGGCGCCAGCTCTGCCAACTGCTCGCGAATCGCCTGCATCTCCGCGCGATCGGCGTGATCGCCCGCGAGCCGCTCGACCTCGGCGGCGATCGACGAGCGAACCCGACGTCTCGCCGCCGCCTCCCGGAGGGCCGTGCGAACGGCCTCCGAGTCGCTCATCCCGCCGCTGCTGATGACACCCAGGGCCGCAGCGGAGCTGTCATCCAGCCGTACGTGCAGCGAGCGACTCATCGCCGTCACTGTAGCGCAGAACGTGCTACAGGCCCAAGCGATCTCGCTCGCATGCCCAAGCGATGCTCATTCCGGCGTCAGCGCCACGAGGTACCCGACGTTGCCCTCGGCGTGCCCGGTCGTGGCGTCCTTCTCGCCGGTCGCCTTCGCTTCGGGCTGCAGGACCTGCGCGATCACGCCTTCGGGGCCGGCGATTTCTTCCATGCCGGCCGGCGGCGTGCGCGTGTCGGTCGCGTTGTAGTCGCCGAGCATGACGACCATCGAGTTCGGCTTGGTCGTCGTGATGCTCGGCCCGCGCACGGTGCTCGACGCCCCGGCCGACGGCGCGCCGAGGTGCGCGTTGATCGGTTCGCTCGCGCTGACGCCCGACCACGCGACGGCGAGCGCGCCGCAGCCGCGTTTGGCGGTCCCAGACCACGTCACGGTGTATTCGGACGGATCGCCCGCTTCGTAGCGCCGCGAGAAGACGGCGAGCGTGAACCAGATGCCCGAGCTTTTGTTTTCGACCTTTTCGAGGAGCTGCCAGCCGCTGCTTTCGATCGTGAACGGCCCCTTGCCGCCGGGGTCCTCGACGTAGAACTGCATCAGCATCTGATCGCCCGGCGCGACGCCCGCCGGACGCGGGACCTTGCAGCTCGTTTCGCGCGTTCCGTAGCGCAGCGTCGATTTGCCGACGAACGCGATCGGCGCGGCGGAGGCGTACGTGAACCGGTCGGCGCTCGTCGTCGCGCTCGTTCCGCCGCCGGTCGTGACCGTCACGTCGACGGTGCCGGCGCCCGCCGGGGAGGTCGCGGTGATCGAGCTCGCCGAGTGGGCGGTGAAGCTCGTGGCGTTGCTCGCGCCGAACTTGACCGCGCTGGCCGCCGCGAGGTTCGCGCCGGTGATCGTCACCGACGTCCCGCCGCCGGCCGGCCCGCTGTTGGGTTTCACTTCGCTGACGCTCGGCCGCGGCGGCGGCGGTTCGCCGGCTTCCGGCGTCAGCGCCACGAGGTACCCGACGTTGCCCTCGGCGTGCCCGGTCGTGGCGTCCTTCTCGCCGGTCGCCTTCGCTTCGGGCTGCAGGACCTGCGCGATCACGCCTTCGGGGCCGGCGATTTCTTCCATGCCGGCCGGCGGCGTGCGCGTGTCGGTCGCGTTGTAGTCGCCGAGCATGACGACCATCGAGTTCGGCTTGGTCGTCGTGATGCTCGGCCCGCGCACGGTGCTCGACGCCCCGGCCGACGGCGCGCCGAGGTGCGCGTTGATCGGTTCGCTCGCGCTGACGCCCGACCACGCGACGGCGAGCGCGCCGCAGCCGCGTTTGGCGGTCCCAGACCACGTCACGGTGTATTCGGACGGATCGCCCGCTTCGTAGCGCCGCGAGAAGACGGCGAGCGTGAACCAGATGCCCGAGCTTTTGTTTTCGACCTTTTCGAGGAGCTGCCAGCCGCTGCTTTCGATCGTGAACGGCCCCTTGCCGCCGGGGCCTCGACGTAGAACTGCATCAGCATCTGATCGCCCGGCGCGACGCCCGCCGGACGCGGGACCTTGCAGCTCGTTTCGCGCGTTCCGTAGCGCAGCGTCGATTTGCCGACGAACGCGATCGGCGCGGCGGAGGCGGAGGACGCCGCCGACCCGCCCACGGCGATCGTCGCGATCAAGCACAGCCCGGCGATTGCGACCCGTTTCATGCCCTCCTCGGCTTCCTTGCTGAGACGACGTGTGCCCACGCCGGCCGGTCGCGACGCGCGAGCGCGGTCGACGCTGCGAGCCCTTTCCCCACCCCGGCGAAGCGGCTGCGGCAGCGGCCGGAGTCTACGGCCTCGCGGCGCCCTTGGCAACACGGGTTCGCCCGCGCACGGCGCTCGCCCGCGCACGGCGCCTCGCGCGTCAGACGCCGCCGAGGAAGTCGAGCAGCGCGGCGTTGACCTCTGCGGGGCGTTCCTGCTGGACCCAGTGCCCGGCGCCGTCGATCACGAGCTCGGCGCGCACGTCGGTCAGCCACCCGCGCATCGCCTCGGCCGGCATGAACCGGCGGACGGGGTCGCGCTCGCCCGTGAGGAACATCGACGGCTGCTCGATCCGCCGCTCGGCGAACGGCTCGCCGAGCTCCCAGTTGCGGTCGATGTTGCGATACCAGTTGAGCCCGCCGGTGAAGCCGGTGCGCTCGAACGCGTCGACGTACACGTCCAGCTCTCGCTCGGACATCCACGCGGGCGGCTGCGGCTCGCCGTCCTCCTCGGCCCACTGCGCCGTCCACACGCGTTTCGTCGTCAGCGTCCGGCGCACGTCGCGCGCGAGCGCGGCGTCGGCGACGCCGGGCTGCTGGAACCAGACGATGTAGAAGTCCTCGCCGAGGTGCCGGCGCATGATCGGGATCGGCGGCGCCGGCGCGCGCGGGACGAACGGCACGCTCAGGCCGGCGACCGCGCGCACGCGCTCGGGGTCTCGCACGGCGAGCTGCCAGACGACGTTCGCGCCCCAGTCGTGCCCGACGAACGCCGCGTCGCGCTCGCCGAGCGCGTCGAGCAGCGCGGTCATGTCGCCGCACAGCGCGGCGATGTCGTAGGACTCGACGTCGGCCGGCGCCGAGCTCTCGCCGTAGCCGCGCATGTCGGGCGCGAGCACGCGCAAGCCCGCGCCCGTCAGCGCCGGAAGCTGGTGGCGCCAGGAGAACGCGAGCTCGGGAAAGCCGTGGCAGAGCACGACGAGCGGACCGTCGCCCTCGTCGAGCAAGCTCAGCTCGATCCCGTTGACGGCGAGTCTCCTCCTCGGCACGCGCGACACGATACGCGCCCGCCGGCTTGGTCCGACGGCCCCCGTCGCGAGGACGACGGCCGCCGGCTCGCCGAGCGACTACTGTCACGACTGCGATGTCAGCGTCCGCGGAGCTTGCAGTCGACGAGTCGGTCGAGGACCGGTCGCCGTCCTCGCCCGCACGCCGGCCGGCGATCGTCGCGGTCGACGACGAGCCGGCGGTGCTCGCGGCCGTCGCGCGCGACCTGCGCCGCGGCTTCGGCGAGCGCTTTCGGATCCTCCGCGCCGGCTCCGGCGCGCAGGCGCTTCAGATGCTGCGCGAGCTGCGCTCGCGCGGGGATCAGGTGGCGATGCTGATCGCCGACCAGCGGATGCCGGCGATGCCCGGCACGCAGTACCTGCTGGAGGCGCGCAAGCTCGTGCCCGACGCCAAGCGCGTGCTGCTGACGGCGTACGCCGACACGGAGGCGGCGATCGCGGCGATCAACGAGGTCGCGCTCGACTACTACCTGCTGAAGCCGTGGGACCCGCCCGAGGAACAGCTGTTCCCGGTCGTCGAGGACCTGTTGACGACGTGGGAGTCGGGCGCCGCGCTGGCGGCCGGCGGCGTGCGCGTGATCGGGCATCGCTTCTCGAAGGAGTCGCACGACCTGCGCGACTTCCTCGTGCGCAACCGCGTCCCCGCACGCTGGCTCGACGTCGAGCGCGACAGCGAGGCGCGCGAGCTGCTGCAGGTGGCCGGCGTCGACGCCGAGCGCCTGCCGGCGATCCTGCTCGAGGACGGCAGCGTGCTCGAGCGGCCGAGCGTGCTCGAGCTGGCCGAGCGCCTCGGCGTCGCCGTCGCGCCGGCGCAGGACCACTACGACCTCGTCGTCGTCGGCGGCGGCCCGGCGGGGCTCGCGGCGGCCGTGTACGGCGCGTCGGAGGGGCTGAAGACGATCATGGTCGAGCGCGAGGCGCCGGGCGGGCAGGCGGGGCAGTCGAGCCGGATCGAGAACTACCTCGGCTTCCCGGCCGGGCTGAGCGGCTCGGACCTCGCGCGCCGCGCGACCGATCAGGCACGCCGGCTCGGCGCCGAGCTGCTGACCGTGCAGGAGGCGCTCGGCCTGCGCGTCGAGGGCGCCGCGCGGCTCGTCGAGCTGAGCGGCGGCGAGACGCTCAGCGCGAGCTGCGTGCTCGTCGCCTCGGGCGTCTCCTACCGCCAGCTCTCGACGCCGGGCTTCCCCGAGCTGACCGGCGCCGGCGTGTACTACGGCGCGGCGATGACCGAGGCGCGCGCGTGCGCCGAACAGAGCATCGTCGTGATCGGCGGCGCCAACTCGGCGGGGCAGGCGGCGGTGTACTTCAGCGGCTACGCCGCGTCGGTGACGATGCTCGTGCGCGGCCCGTCGCTGGAGGCGTCGATGTCGCATTACCTGATCGAGCAGATCGCGGCGCTCGAGAACGTCCACGTGCGCACGTCGACGACGGCGAGCGCCGCCGAGTCGCACGACGGCCGCCTGACGCGTGTGCGGATCGACGGGCCCGACGGCGAGCGGACGCTCGACGCGGACGCGTGCTTCGTGTTCATCGGAGCCTCGCCGCGCACCGACTGGCTCGAGGGCGTGCTCGCGCGCGACGAGCGCGGCTTCATCCTCGCCGGGCGCGACGCGCAGGCGGCCGGCTGGCCGCTGCAGCGCGAGCCGTACGTGCTCGAGAGCACCGTGCCCGGAGTGTTCGTCGCCGGCGACGTGCGCGCGCGCTCGATCAAGCGCGTCGCGAGCGCCGTCGGCGAGGGCTCGATGGCCGTCTCGCTGATCCACGAGTACCTCGTCGAGGCGTAGCTCGTGAGCGCTCCGAGCAGCGGGACGAGCGAGCTGCCTGGCGCGGCGGGCGAGCCGCCGGTGACGGTGCAGGAGCTGCGCACGGTCGACCTGTTCGAGGAACTCGACGACGAGCAGCTCGCCGAGTGGGTCCCGGTCGCGCACGCCTACCGCGTCGCGCCCGGTCAGACGATCGCCGAGCAGGGCGAGGAGAATCGCGGCATGCAACTGCTGCTGCGCGGCGAGGCGCAGGCGTCGATCGTCGACGGCGCGAGCAGCGAGCCGGTCGGCAAACACAAGGCGCCGACGTGGATGGGCGCGATCGCGACGCTGACGGGCGGCTCGCTCGGCGTGCGGATGCAGGCCGAGACGGAGTGTCGCCTGGCGCTGATCGAGTCCGACGACTTCCGCCGGCTGGCGTTCGAGCAGCCGGTGATCCACCGCCGCGTGATGCAGCAGGTCGCGCCGGTGATGAGCCGCATCACGAGCCGCGAGCAGAGCCGCGAGCGGCTGACGTCGCTCGGCACGATGGCGGCCGGGCTCGCGCACGAGCTGAACAACCCGGCCGCCGCCGCGCGCCGCGCCGCGCAGCAGCTGACGGAAGCGCTCGACGTGCTCAGCTCCTCGCTGGCTCGCTTCGTCGAGGCCGGGATCGAGCGCGAGCAGGCCGGCGAGCTCGTCGCGCTGCAGCAGCAGGCGGTCGCGCGCGCGGCGTCGGCGACGGCGCTCGAGGCGCTCGACGCGTCCGACGCCGAAGAGGAGGTGCTCGCGCGGCTGGAAGCGCTCGGCGTGCAGGACCCGTGGCGGATGGCCGAGCCGCTCGCCGCCGCCGGCGTCGATCAGGCATGGCTCGACCGCGTCGCCGAGCTCGCCGGGTCGGCGACCGACGCGGCGCTGCGCTGGGTCGCGGCGACGCTCGCCGCCGGCAGCCTCGCGACGGAGCTCGAGGAGTCGACCGAGCGGATGTCGAGCCTCGTCGGCGCGGTCAAGTCCTACGCGTACATGGACCGCGGCGAGCTCGTCGAAGTCGATTTGCACGAGGGACTGGAGACGACGTTGAAGGTGCTCGGCTACAAGCTCAAGCACACCGAGATCGCGCTCGAGCGCGAATACGACCGCGCGCTGCCGAAGCTGACCGTGCGCGGCTCGGAGCTCAACCAGGTGTGGACGAACCTGCTCGACAACGCGATCGACGCGCTGGGCGAGCGCGGCACGATCACGATCGCCACGCGCGCCGACGGCGAATGCGCGGTGATCGAGATCAGCGACGACGGCCCCGGCGTTCCCGAGGAGGTCGCGACGCGGATCTTCGACCCGTTCTTCACGACGAAGGACGTCGGCTACGGAACCGGCCTCGGACTCGCCACCGCGCGGCGGATCGTCGTCGATCGGCACGACGGCTCGCTGACGCTCGACTCGCGTCCCGACCGCACGACCTTCCGCGTGCGGCTCCCGTTCACGCAGACTTGATTGGAGAGGAAGAAGACATGCCCCAGTGCACGCATCTCGACCACGTCCACGTAACGCAGCTGCCGGAGTCGGTCGACGGCTGCGAGGACTGCCTGCTGACCGGCGACAAGTGGCTGCACCTGAGGATCTGCCTGGAGTGCGGCCACGTCGGCTGCTGCGACGACTCGCCGAACCGTCACGCGAGCGCGCACAGCCACTCCAGCGGCCACCCGATCATCCGCTCGATCGAGCCTTACGAAGACTGGTCGTGGTGCTTTCTCGACGAGGTGATGATGCGGATCCCGGAGGTGCGCGGCGAGACGCGCATCCCGCCGTCGCCGCTCGGTGGGTGAGCGCTCAGGCGTGCAGCAGTGCGCCGGCCGCGTCCGCTAGGCGAGGCCGAGCGCGTGGACGCTCGCGACGAACAGGGTCGCCTGCGTGCGCGCGAGCGCGCCGATCGACTCCGGCGGCGGCAGCAGCTCGGGGTGATGCAGCGGACGCTCGCTGAAGCCCCGTGCGCCGGCGAGGCCGACGAACGCCATCGCGATCGGTGCGAGCTCGCCGAAGAACGCGAAGTCGTCGGAGCCGACTGACCGCCACTCGCGCGCCGCGCGCAGCCCGGCGTCGGCGAGCAGGTCGCGCGCCGCGGCGACGATCGCTGGATCGTTCTCGAGCGCCGGCTCGCCGGCGATCAGCTCGACCGTGCCGCGACAGCCGTGCGCCGCGGCGACGCCGTCGACGACCTCGGCGACGAGCTCGCGCAGCGCCTCGCGATCCTCGCGGCGGTACGCGCGCAGCGACGCGCGCGCTCGCGCTCGTGCGGGGATCACGTTCTCGATCGCGCCGCCCTCGAGGATTCCGACGTTGAGCGTCGCCGGCGCGAGCGGGTCGATCGTCCGCCCGACGCGCGCGTGCAAGGCGACGACGACCTGCGCGATCGCGAGGATCGGGTCGCGCCCGCGGTGCGGGTACGCGCCGTGCGACGGCTCGCCTTCGATCGCGATCTCGACGGAGTCGCTCGACGCGTTGACCGCGCCGGCGTCGAGCGCGACCGACCCCCACGGCAGTTCCGGATGCACGTGCGACGCGAGCACGGCGGCCGGGGCGGCGCGGGCGAGCTCGTCGAGCGCCAGCTGCTCGGCGCCCGACGGGTACGCCTCCTCGCTCGGCTGGAAGACCGCCAGCAGCGCGACCGGCAGCCGATCGCCGAGCCGGTGCGCCGCGCGTGCGAGCGCGACGAGCGCGGCCATGTGGACGTCGTGACCGCACGCGTGCATCGTCTCGCCGCGCGCGCTGAACGGCGCGCCGGTGCGCTCGCGCAGCGGCAGCCCGTCCAGCTCGGCGCGGAGCGCGATCGGGGCGCCGCCGGATGGTCCGACGCGTGCGAGCAGGCCGGTCTGCGCCGCCGGCTCGCTTGCGACCGGCAGCGCCTCGGCGACGATCGCGGCCGTGCGATGCTCGGCGTGCGCGAGCTCGGGCTCGGCGTGCAGCGCCTGGCGCAGCTCGCCCGCCGCCGCCAGCTCGTCGTCGAGCAGCGCCAGCAGCTCCGCCAGCAGCGGGTCAGTAGATCGCTGCATAGCGCTCGCACAGCGCGGCGAGGTCGAGCTCGTGCGCGGCGTCGACCTCGGCGCGCTTGACCGACACGTACGCGTCGTACAGCAGCGGCGGGAGCCAGCCGCGCGCGATCTCGTCGCCGTCGAGCGCGTCGAGCGCGTCCGCGAGCGAGCCCGGCAGGGCGCCGACGCCGTAGCGCTCGGCTTCGGCCGCGTCGAGCTCGGCTGGGTCGCGCTCGAGCATCGGCGGCGCCGGCAGCGCCCGTCGCACGCCGTCGAGCCCGGCGCGCACGATCGCTCCGAGCGCGAGGTACGGGTTCGCCGTCGCGTCGGCGCCGCGGTACTCGAGGCGCAGCTGCCGCGCCGGCTCGCCGGCGAGCGGCACGAGCGGCGGCAGCCGCAGCAGCGCTTCGCGGTTGCGCTGCGCGAGGCACACAGCGCCGGCGCTCCAGCGATGCGGCGTCAGCCGCGCCGCCGACAGCGGGCTGGCGGCGCTCAACGCGCTGAGCGCGCCCGCGTGAGCGAGGATCCCGGCGGCGAAGCTCGCGCCGAGCTCGCTCAGCGCACAGGGGCGGTCGGCGTCGTACAGCGCCGGGCGGCCGCTCGCGTCGAGCAGGCTCACGTGGATGTGCACGCCGTTGCCCGCCTCGGTCGGATCGAGCAGCGGCGCGAAGCTCGCGCGCGTGCCGATGCGCCGGGCGACCTCGCGCACGACCTCGCGCACGACGACCGCACGATCGGCGCCGCCGAGGTCGTCGGCCGGCGCCACGGGGATCTCGAACTGGTGCGATGCGTACTCCGCCATGAACCGCTCCGGCGCCGCGCCCGCCTGCTCGAGCGCGCCGAACGCGAGCGACGGGAACGGCTCGGCGCGGCGCTGCGCCTCGAGCGAGAACGGGAGCGCCGCCGGCCGCTCGCTGCGCAGCTGGAACTCGTGCTCGAAGCTCGTGCGCACGCGCAGCCCGAGCTCGGCGTCGAGCTCGGCGAGCGCGGAGCGCAGGAACTCGCGCGGGCAGCACTCCCACGCGCGCCCGTCGGTCTCGACGATGTCGCACAGCACGAGCTCGAGCGCGGCGCCGTCGCGTTCGCCGTCCGCGTCGACGCGGACGTGCGTGTCGAGCGCGGGCAGCAGGCGCAGGTCGCCGGTCGAGCCGAACGGGCTCGGCTCGGCGAGCGTGCCGAGCGGCGTCAGCGCCTGATTGGCCGGCACCCAGCCGACGCCCGCGTCGGCGTGCGCTTGAAGCTCCGCGCTGGGCACCGAGCGTCCGCGGACGATCGCGCCGAGGTCGCAGCAGACGAGCGCCGCGAGCTCGCTCGCGCTCATCGCGACGGCTCGCGAACGGGCGTGCCGTTGTCCCATACGCGCTCGATCAGACCGAGCCGCGCGGCGCCGGCGCGCGCGGCGGCGGCGTCCTCGGCGGCGACCGCCGCGATCATCCCGCCCGGCGCCATCTCGGGACGCGCGAGCGCGCGCGCGAGCCGCTCGCGCGGCTGCAGGTGCACGCCGCCGCGTCCGAGCGACGGGTACGTGTCGAGCACGACGTAGAGGTTGCCGGCGGGGCCGCTCGCGCGTGCGGCGACGCAGACGAAGTGCCCGACGTCCCAGTCCGGCGACGGCCCGCTCGAGTCGCCGGTGAGCAAGTAGTCGAGCAGCTGATCGACGCGCGCGTGCGAGCCCCACAGCTCGCGCGTCGCGACGTTCGCGATCAGCGAGGCCGGTCGCTCGAAGTCGGCGAGCAGCTCGAACAGGCCGTCGAGCGTCGCCGCCGACCACGGTCCTTCGAGCGGGATCGCGGCGAGCCGCCCGCTCGAGAGCTCGGCGAGCGCGCGCACGACGCCGATGCAGTTCGTGCCCGACGCGGCGGCGTCGTCGATCAGCGGCGGCTCGATCCGGTAGTCGCGCCGGCCGCGCTCGCCGGCCGGCAGCGCGGCGAGATCGGGCACGCGCGAGACGACCGTGCCGGCCGCACGCGCGACGGCGTCCTGGTCGAGCTGCTCGCCGTCTCCGCCGACGCCGACGCCGGCCGCCTCCAGCGCGAGCGCTCCGCAGAACGCGCCGCACTGGTCATCGCGCTGGGGCAGCTCGCGCGCGTGCGCGCGGAGCAGCGTTCGCGCGCCGGGTAGCAGCGTCAGCTCGAGCGCCGCAGTGCTGTCCATGCAGCGCAATCTACTGCGCCGAAGGCGTCCCGCCGATCGCGTCGCTGAGCCATGTGCGGCGCTTGCGAATGCGCGCGAAGCGCTCCTGCGCGCGCTCGAGCTTGGAGCTGTCGGGGTGGTAGCGGCGGCGCGCCCACGGCGAGGTCGGCGAGGCCAGGCGCACTGCGCCGGCGAGCGAGAAGAACGGCATGAACACGCCGAGCAGCCCGAGCAGCGGCTTGCCCTTGAGGATCGCGAGCGCCGACAGCGATATGTCGATCAGGATCGCGACGACGAGCGAGCTGATCGAGCCTTCCTGGTTCGAGAGGTCGAACGGCGCGAGCCCGAGCACGACCATGCCGCCGAGCAGCGTCGCGACGACGACGGCGTCGAGCGAGCTGCGCCCCTCCTGCGACCAGTAGACGTCTTCGAGGTGGATCCACAGCGCGAACTCGTCGAGCGTCAGGCCGGCGCCGATCCCGAACAGCGCCGCGAGGATCTCCGACCACGGGCTGTCCGGCGCGAGCGAGAAGTTGAGGAAGCCGCTGCTCATCATCAGGCAGATGCCCCATACGAGGTGGTGCAGGTGCAGCCCGCCCTTCGTCTCGACGCTGCCCGGCCACCAGCTGAATTTCGGGCTGCGGATCATGCGCGCGCTCGTGCGGATGAACAGGAACGCGAGCAGGAACGCGCCGAGCAGGACGAAGCCCGCGCGCTGGCCGCGATCGTCGAGGAAATGCTGGGAGATCTCGAAGTTCAGTCTCATCCGGCTGGACCCTAGCTCGGCGCTGCGCGACGCGCGAACGATCGCCGCCGCGTGAGCGTCGCGACTGTTTCGACGTCCACGCGAAGCGTCTTGACTGCCGGCCCGATCGGTTCCGCAGATCGAGACTAAGGATTCGCCGACAAGTTGCCGATGATGGCTCCGTGAGCACGAATGTCCGACCCGTCACGGCTGCTCGCCGGCTGCTCTGTGCGCCCAAGCGATCGCGCCGGGGCAAGCTCTCACTGCTTCTCCTCGCCGCGATTCTGACCTCAGCGGCGCTGCTCGCGGCGAGCAGCCCCGCCGGCGCCGTCCTGTCAGGCGAATACGGGATGCAGCGGCGGGCGAATCCGACCGTCAAAGCCGAACCGCTGCAGTACCACGGAGGACCGGTGCTGCATTCGTCGGACTCCTACACGATCTACTGGGACCCGACGGAAAGCTACCGCGGTGAATGGCAGGAACAGATCAACGGCTACATGTACAACGTCGGCGCCGATCGCACGGCCGACAACGTGTTTGCGCTGAACGGCCAGTACCGCGACGGCGGCGGCGGCGCGGCGAACGTCTCGACGTTTCGCGGCGCTTACACGGACAAAACGTCCTATCCGACGAGCGGCTGCACGGAACCCGCCGCGCTCGCCTGCCTCACGGACGCGCAGATCCGCACCGAGCTCCAGCGTGTGATCAGCTCAGGCGCCCTGCCGGGCGCGACGGGGCCAGGCGTCTACTACCTGCTGACCCCGCCGGGCGTCGTCGTCTGCACCGACGAAGGCGGTCACGGCAACTGCTCGAACTCGACGTCGAGTCCGGCCAACGGGATCTGCGGCTATCACTCGGCGATCGACGCCGGCGGTCCGAACCAGGTCATCTACGCGGTGCAGCCGTGGATCGCGGGCAACGCCGGCTTCATCGAATCGGAGGAACCGCTCAAAACCTACGGACCGACGGAAGCGGTGCTCGCGTGCCAGGGACGCAAGACCACCCTGTTCGAGCCGAACCAGCTCGCCGGGGCGAACCTCCTGGGCGACTACGCGACGGCGCTCCCGGACGTGATCATCAACGACCTCAGCGTCGAGCAGAGCAACATCGTCGTCGACCCGCTTCTCAACGGCTGGTACCAGACCGCGACGAAAGACGAGCAGGGCGACATGTGCCAGACGAACTTCGGGCCTCCGCCCCAGTCGGAACCGACGCCCAACCCACTGACGCACGCGGCGGCCTCCTCGAACGAGACGATCAACGGGCATCCGTACTACGTCCAATGGGCCTTCGACAGCTCATGGCTGACGACCGGCCGTGGCTACTACTGCTGGCAGGGCGACGACCTGACACCCCATTACACGGCGCCGAACCCGGTCAACGTCGGCGACGTCGTCGGCTTCGACGGCACCGAGTCGCTGGTCACGTTGCAGGCCGCCGCGAGCGGGTTGCCGGCCGACGAGCCGTATGTCCCGCCGGTGTACTCGTGGGACTTCGGCGACGGCACGTCTGTCTCCGGGGCCAACGACGAGAGCGTCTTTCACACCTACCGCTATGGCGGCGAATACACGGCGACGCTGACGATCACCGACAGTGGCGACTCGACGGCAAGCTACAGCCAGACGATCACCGTCGAGGGCCCGCCACCGCCACCCCCGTCCCCGGGCGGCGGCTCCGGCTCCGGCTCCTCGACGTCGAACACGAGCACGACGAGCACGACGAGCTCCACGACGGGCGCCGGCAACGGCAGCGGGTCGCCCGCGGCGCCGAAGGTCGTCGCGACGCAGGCGGTCACGTCGCACAGCCTCGCCGCGACGTTGAAAGGCGGCCTCGTGATCCGCTACTCGGTCAACGAACAGGCCGCCGGTCGGTTCGAAGGTCCTGCTCGCGAGCTCGGTCGCGCGCCGGATCGGACTGCGCGGCACGCCGGCGACGGGTCTCGCGGCGGGCACGCCGGCGCAGATCGTGATCGCGAAGGCGATCCTCGTCACAACGAAGGGCGGCGGCAGCACGTACAAGATCAAGTTCAGCAAGGCGACGGCCGCGAAGCTGCGCAAGCTGCGCAACGTCACGCTGATGATCCGCATGGTCGTGCACAACGCCAAGAGCCCGACGGCGACGACGGTGCTGAACACCGTCGATCTACGCTGAGCGCCGGAGCGGCGCTCAGCGTTCGGGCGGTTCGCCGCGCTTGGCTTTCGCCTTCGCGCTGAACACGTAGCGCCACAGCAGGAACAGCAGCACGTAGCCGCCGACGATCGAGACCGCCGCGACGACCGCGATCGCCGTGCCCGAGCCGCCGCGTTCGACCACCGATTCGCCGTCGAGCGCGAGCGGCAGCAGGCCGCTCGTGAACGCGAGCGCGGCGATCATCCCGCGCCCGCCCGCGGTGCGCCGACGCCCGCCGACGCCCCGAGCATCAGAGCCCGGGCGGGTGGCGCACGACGTAGCCCGCGTTGTCGGTCGGCGCGACCTGCCAACGCGACGCGTACACGCCGCTGCGCCCGGCCGTGTCGAACAGGACGCCGTCGACGTACATGTACGTGTGCCCGGCGTTCGCGTACACCGTGATGTAGCGGCCGGGCCCGGGCGCGCCCCAGCTCTCCAGTTCGCCCGACGTCTCCGGCGAGCTCAGCAGCCCGCCGGCCGCGAGCGCGTAGCTGACCGATCCGGAGCAGTCGTACGCGTTGTCGACGAACGAAGCGTGGCCGCCGCCGAACACGTACGGGAAGTCGGTGATCTCGTTCGCGCCGGCGATCACGCGCTGGACGACTTCCGGCACGTTCGCCGGGATCGGGATCGTGCCGTTGCCGCCGACCGACTCGCCGCCGGGGACCGGCGTGAGGCGCAGCTTCTGCTGGCGCTGCGCGCTGCGTTCGACGGCCTGCATCTGCGCGAGCTCCCGCTTGACTTCGGCGTCCGACGGCGCTCCGGCGGCGACGACCTGTTCGCTCGCGCTCGCCGGCGTCGCAGCCGCCTTGTGGTGAACCGACGCCGGCGCCGGGAAGCTGCTCGCTTCCTCCGGGTCGGCCGTCTCGGCGACGTTCAAGCGCCTGCCCGCCGCGGCCGTGCCGGCGCCGGCACGGGCCGTCGTGGCGCCTGCGTGCGTCCTCGCCGCGCCATGTGTCGCCGCCGCCGTGGCGCCGCCGGCGGGCGCGGGGTGCGCGGCGGCCGCCTTGGCCAGCCGCGTGTGCGAGCCGCCGCCGGCCACGACGAGCACGATCGCGGCCGCGATCAGCACCGCCGCGAGCGCCGCGCCGAGGAGCGATGCGCGCGAGAGCCTCCCGGCGAACGAAGCGGGGGCGGTTGCCTCACTCGATTGCGTCACCGTTGCAAGGCTAGCGGTCGCTTCCGCGCGACGCGCCCGATACCCTGCAGGCGCGCCCGCTCGAGCGGCGCCGCGCCCGCGCCGCCGCTGTGGAACGCGGGCGCTCGGTACCCTGCACAGATGCCAGACGAGGCAACCGCCATCGACGTCCACGCGCGCGAGCTCCACCGAACGGTCCGACTGCGGCCGCACATGCGGCTCGTCCACGGCCTGCGCAAGCCGGCCAACTGGATGCAGCTCGTCCGCTTCGGGCTCGTCGGCGGCGCCGGGTTCGTCGTCAACGTCGCCGTCTACGCGCTGTTCGTCCACGCGGCCGGCGTCGAGTACCGCGTCGCGTCGGTCGCCGCGTGGCTCGTCGCCGTGCTCAACAACTTCGTGCTCAACCGCCACTGGACGTTCGACGCGCGCGACGGCCGCGCGCATCACCAGGCGGCTCGCTTCCTGCTCGTCAGCCTCGCGGCCGAGATCGTCAGCCTGCTGCTGCTGACGCTGTTCGTCGAGTCTGCGCATCTCGCGAAGGTCCCCGCTCAGGCGCTCGCGGTCGCCGCGTCGATGCCGTTCAACTTCCTCGGCAACAAGCTCTGGACGTTTCGCACGCAGGCCGCCGCGCCGGTCGACGCGGGTCGCTGACGCCCTCCGCGACGCCCTCTGGCGGCCCCAGCGGACACCTATACTCTGGCCTTTCCCGGTTCGGAGGACTTGCGTGCAGGAGATGGTCATCTACGGCGTCAGCTTCGACATGGTTGGCAAGCAGCCGATCGTGCTTCTGAAGACTGTCGAGGGCAACAAGTTCCTGCCGATCTGGATCGGACATCCCGAGGCGGCGTCGATCCTGATGAAGCTGCAGGGCGCCGGCACGCCGCGCCCGATGACGCACGACCTGCTCTGCGACATCCTCGGTGAGCTCGAGGTCAAGTGCACCCAGGTCGCCGTCACCGAGCTGCGCGAGAACACCTTCTTCGCGTCGATCACGCTGAGCGTCGGCGAGCGCGAGCTCGAGATCGACTCGCGCCCGAGCGACGCGATCGCGCTCGCCGTGCGCTGCGGCGCGCCGATCTACGCCGCCGAGGAGGTCATCGCCGAGTCGGCGATCGAGTTCGAGCACGACGTCGAGGAGTCCGAGGACGTCGTCGAGAAGTTCAAGGAGTTCCTCGACGAGGTCTCACCCGAGGACTTCGCCGCCGGCGACAGTTAGCCGGCCCGGATGGCCGGCCAGGTAACTGCCGTGGCGGCCGGAGCGGTCACAAATTGAAACAAGAAGCGGAGGCCGGCTCGGCCAGAAGGCAGGATGCCGGTCACAGACAGCGCGGTCCGGCATCCAGCAATGGCCCCGGGTGGCTCCCCTCAGCGTGTAAACGCGCTCCCCAACATCCGAGCGACCAGCTCGTCGAAGTAAACTCCTCCCGCGTCCGCCGCCATCGGCAGCAGGCTCGTTTCGGTCAGTCCCGGCACGACGTTCGTCTCCAGCACGGTCAGCTCGCCGCTGCGCGCGTCGAGCATCAGATCGACGCGTGCGACGCCGTGGCAACCGAGCAGGCCGTAGACCTCGAGCGCGAGCTCCTGCGCGCGCTTCCTCACGCCGTCGGGCAGCTCCGCCGGGCACACGAACGTAGTCATGCCGATCTCGTAGCGCGCCTCGTAGTTGTAGAACTCCTCGTCGCGCGGGATCGCCTCGATCACCGGCAGCGCGATCGGCGCGTCGCCGTGCGTCTCGGCGTCGAGCACCGACACGGCGAGGTCGCGCCCCTCGACGTAGCGCTCGAGCACGACCTTGCGGTCGTACGACAGCGCGCCGACGATCGCGCCCGGCAGCTCGTCGCCGTCGCGCGCGAACTTGACTCCCAGCGCCGAGCCCTGGCTCGCCGGCTTGACGACCATCGGGAAGCCGAGCGTGCGCCCGATCACCGGCAGCGCGGCGGCCACGCCGAGCTCCTTCACGGCGCTCTCCTTGAACGTGCTCCACGCGGGCGTCGGGACGCCGGCCTCGCGCATCAGGTACTTCGCCAGCGCCTTGTCGGTGCAGCGCATGCACGCGCCCGGGTCCGAGCCGGTGTACGGCAGGTCGATCGCCTCCAGCAGCGCCTGCACCGTTCCGTCCTCGCCGTCGCGGCCGTGCAACGCGACGAACGCAGCGTCCGGCTTCGCCTGCAGCAGCTGCTCGAGCATGTCGGGCCCGGCGTCGATCGCGACGACATCGTGTCCGCGCCGGCGCAGCGCGCCCTCCGCGCGCGCACCCGAGCGCAGCGACACCGCTCGCTCGAGCGAGCCGCCGCCCTTCAGCACCGCGACGCTCTTCGCCGCGGTCATCGATCCTGGCTGCGGCGCTGCGCACCTCGCTCGCGGCGCGGAAGCTCGACGATGTCCGCGAGGCTCCCGTGCTGCGTCTCGTCGGGCTCGTCCGCGCGCTCCTCCCCGGCCGGCCGCCGCTGCGCGCCGGCGCCCGCAGGCGCGGAGCCGCCCATCAGCGTTCCCAGCAGACCCGTGTCCGGTTCGAGCGCGCGCGCGATCCGCGCGATCCCCTCGCGGATGTCCTGCTCGGCGACGCCGGCGAAGTTCAGGCGCATCGAGCTCGCGCCGCTGCTGCCGTCGACGTACGCCGCCCGGCCCGGCACGAACGCCACGCCCTCGCTCTCGCGCGCCTGCACGAGCAGGTCGGTCGTGTCGATCCGCCCGTCGAGCGTCGCCCACACGAACAGGCCGCCCAGCGGCGTCGTCCAGCTCGCGGCGTCGCCGAACTGCTCGGCGAGCGCGTCGAGCATCGCGTCGCGCCGGCGCTTGTAGAGGTCGCGCAGCTGCTCGACGTAGTCGAGCCACAGCGGGCGTCCGTCGCGTGCACGCTGCTTGAAGTACTCGGCGACGAACAGCTGCGTGACGGGCGACGAGCACAGGTCGGCCCCCTGCTTGCCGAGGTTCAGCTTCTCGAGCACCGGACGCGGCGCGACCGCCCAGCCGAGCCGCAGTCCCGGCGAGAGGATCTTCGAGAACGTCCCGAGGTAGATCACGAGATCCGCCGCGCCGCCCGCGCCGGCGACCTCCGCGTCGAGCGAGTACAGCGTCGGCAGCGGCTCGCCCTCGTAGCGCAACAGGCCGTACGGGTTGTCCTCGAGGATCAGCAGCTCGCGCTCGTGCGCGACCTGAATCAGCCGCCGCCGGCGCGCGAGCGACATCGTCACGCCGCCCGGGTTCTGGAAGTTGGGGATCGTGTAGATGAACTTCGGTCGCCGCCCCTCGGCCTGCAGCCGGTCGAGCGTCGCCTCGAGCTCGTCGATCGGCATCCCGTCGGCGTCCATCTCGATCTGCTCGACCTGCGCCTGGTAGGCGCTGAACGTCGGCACCGCGCCCGGGTACGTCGGCGCCTCCGCGACGATCACGTCGCCGGGGTCGATCAGCGCCTTGCAGACGAGGTCGATCACCTGCTGGCCGCCCGTCGTCACGATCACCTCGCCCGCGTCGATCGCCGTGCCCTCCGCGGCCATCACCTCGACGATGCACTCGACCGTCGCCGCCATCCCTTCGGTCGGCCCGTACTGCAGCGCGCGCGCCGTCGAGGAGGCCGCGACGCGCGCCATCAGCATTGCGTACAGCTCCGGCTCGAACGTGCTCGTGTCCGGCAGGCCGCCGGCGAGCGAGATCACGTCGGGGCGCTCCGTCAGCGCCATCATCTCGCGCATCGCCGAGCTTTTCATCCCGCGCGTGCGCGTCGCGAACAGCGCCTCGTAGCGCGCCAGCTCGTGCGCGGTCGGCCGGGTCCTGCGCCCGCCTGAAGCTCCGCCGATCGGTCGGTCCATGTGCCTGTCGTCCATATTCGCCGTCGTGCCCGCCGAACCTCGCCACGCGCGCGTGCTCGCCGCACGCGTCGTCTATCGTCCTGCCCGACCGCGCCGCCGGCCAGAGTGAGCACGGTAGCGCACCCCTCGCAACGCGACTGAATGAACGGCCTCTTCTTCTACATCGGCCTCGGCGCCGGACTCGCCGCCGCGTGCGGCCTGCGCCCGTTCCTGCCCACGCTGCTCGCCGGCGCGCTCGCGAGCGCGCCCACGCTCGGCGTTCGCTTCTCCCACGATCCGTTTCGCTTCCTGCGCGAAGACTGGTGGCTGCTCGTCGTCGTCCTCGCGCTGATCCTCGCGTACGCGCTGCAACTGCTGCGCGGCCTCGCCGCGCTGCCCGACGACGACGGCGGGCGCCCGCGCACGCAACCGCTCGCGGCGGCGCTCGCCGGGCTCTCCTACGGCGCTGGCGCGCTGCTGTTCGCCGGCACGCTCGCAGCGCACGGCGACGCCTGGTGGCCGGGCCTGATCGGCGGCCTCGCCGCCGTCGCGCTCGCCCAGCGCGCCGTCCTGCCCGTGTTCGTGCGCGCCCGCGCGCGGCTCGCCGACGGCGCGGCGAAACAGGCGCTCAGCGTGTACCTCGACGCCGCCTCGCTGCTGCTCGCCGCGCTCGTCGCGCTGCTGCACCCGCTCGGCTACGTCCTGCTCGCGCTGCTCGGCTGGTTCGCGCTTCGCGGACGCGTGCGCGGCGAGGAGAAGTACGCCGGACTGCGCATCCTGCGGCGCTGATGGCGCGCGCCGAACGCTCGAAGCCGCCGAAGCTCGTCCTCTGCGTGATCGACGCGATGGCGCCCGAGATGCTCGAGCGGACGGTCGCCGCCGGCGCCGCGCCCGTCCTGCAGACGCTGATCGAGCGCGGCCGCTACGTCTCCGACTGCGTCGCCGCGTTCCCGTCCGTCACGCCCGTCTGCGCCGCGTCGATCGTCACCGGCGTCGCGCAGGACGCCCATCACGTCCCCGGCATGAACTGGTTCCACCGCGGCGAACGCCGCTACGTCGAATACGGCTTGAGCTTCCGCTCGGCGCAGCGCTTCGGGATCGCCCGGCAGCTGACCGACACCGTCTACAACATGAACCGCGCGCACCTCAACACGCGGACGCCCACCGTGTTCGAGACGCTCGACGACGCCGACGTGCGCACGGCCGGCACGACGTACCTGATGTACCGCGGGCGCCACCGCCACGAGCCCCAGCGCGACACGACGCTGACGAAGGTCGCCTCGGCGCTGATGACGCGCCACGCCGTGATGGGACCGCGCGAGCTGTTCTACGCCGACGTGTTCGCCTCGCGCCAGACCGGCTGCCGCTCGGGGCTCGGCATGCCCGGCGTGCGCGACCGCCACTCCGGCTGCGTCTCCAGCTTCCTCGTCGAGCACGACCTGTTCGATTTCCTGCTGCTGTCGCTGCCCGACAACGACTGGCGCTCGCACAAGGACGGCCCCGACGCGCAGCTGCAGTCGATCGCGCAAGCCGATCTGCAGCTCGCGCGCGTCTGCGAGGCCGCCGGCGGCGTCGACGAGTTCCTGCGCGAGCATGCGATGATCGTGATGGCCGACCACTCGCAGGCGCCCGTCACCGCGACGATCGCGTTGCAGGACGAGCTCGCCGAGCTCGGCGTCCTCGGACCGCCGCGCTCGGGCGCCGGCGAGGACGCGCGGATCGCCGTCTGCCCGTCGCAGCGCGCCGCGATGGTCTACGCGCTGCACGAAGCCGAGCGCGACGCGATGCGCGCGTCGGTCGTCGCGCTCGCGCTCGGCATCGACGGCGTCGATCACGTGCTGTGGCTCGCGCGCGACGCGCACGAGCGCCCGAGCGAGGGCATTCTCGCGAGCGCCGAGCACGGCGAGCTGCGCTTCGCTCCCGGCGGTCCGCTCGCCGACGCGCGCGGTGAGCGCTGGAGCGTCGACGGCCCGCTCGCCGTCGTCGGCGGGCGCGTCGAGGAGGGCGTCCTGCTGACGCCCTCCTACCCCGACGTGCTCGCACGCGCGTGGGCCGCGCTCACCTGCCCGAGCTCCGGCGAGGTGCTGCTGTCCGCCGCGCCTGGCTACGAGTTCCTCGACTGGGGCCGCCAGGCGCACGTCGGCGGCGGCAGCCACGGCTCGCTGCACGCCTCCGACTCGCTCGGCGCGCTCGTCACGTGCGGCGTCGAGCTGCCGAGCCCCGAGCCCGCGCAGTGGGCGATCCGCGACGTCGCGCCGCTCGTGCTCGAGCACTTCGGGCTCGCCGGCGACTCAGCCGCCTGACTGCCGCGCGGCCCGCGACGTGCGCCCGCGTGCGCCCGTTACGCTCGCGTGATGCGCCGTCTGCTCGTACCGCTCGCGTGTGCGCTGAGCTGCGCGCTCCCCACCGCCGCGCACGCCGCGACCGGCTCGCTCGCGAGCGCCCCCGCGGCCGCGCCGTTCGCCGCCTCGACGCGCTCCGCGGCTCCGACGAGCAGCCTCCAGTCTTCTTCCTCCTCCTCGTCGACCTCCTCGACGAACTCCGAAGCTCCGATCCCCGTGCCGGCGTCGAGCACGCCGCCCGCCGGGCGTCGGCTGTCGGCCGACCAGGTGCTCGCGAAAGCCGAACGCCTGCCGAAGATGAAGGCCGTGCGGCGCGAATACCCGGGCTCCTACGGCGGCGCCTACCTGAAGCAGCCGTTTCACTGGCAGGTCAGCTTCTTCTCGAAGAACGGCAAGAAGGAGATCGGCCAGGTGATCATCGACGACCTCTCCGGCCGCGTGCTCGAACAGTGGACCGGCTTCCAGGTCGCGTGGACGATGGCGCGCGGCTACAAGGGCGCGTTCGGCCGCCACGTCAGCGCGCTGTACATCTGGCTGCCGTTGTGCGTGCTGTTCTTCGCGCCGTTCTTCGACTGGCGCCGCCCGCTGAAGCTGCTGCACCTCGATCTCTTCGCGCTGCTGTTCTTCTCCGTCTCGCTCGCCTTCTTCAACCACGGCGAGATCTACCAGTCGGTCCCGCTCACCTACCCGCCGCTCGTGTACCTGCTCGCGCGCATGCTCGCGCTGGCCCGACGCCGCCCGCGCCCGCGCGAGCCAGGACCGCTGCGCCTGCTCGTCCCCGTCCCGTGGCTCGCGCTCGGCGTCGTCTTCCTCGTCGGCTTTCGCATCGCGCTCAACGTGACCGACTCGAACGTCATCGACGTCGGCTACGCCGGCGTGATCGGCGCGCACAAGGTCGTGCACGGCGAGCGCCTGTACGGTCACTGGCCGAGCGACAACGAACACGGCGACACGTACGGCCCCGTCAACTACGAGGCGTACGTCCCCTTCGTCGCGCTGTTCGGCTGGAGCGGCACGTGGAACGACCTGCCCGCCGCGCACGCCGCGTCGATCGTCTTCGACCTGCTCGCGATCGCGCTGATCTTCCTCGTCGGCCGGCGCGTGCGCGGGCCGAGCTTCGGCGTCGTGCTCGCCTACGCGTGGGCGTCGTTCCCGTTCACGCTGTACGCGCTCGAGAGCAACTCCAACGACACGCTCGTCGCCGTGCTCGTGCTCGCCGCCGTGCTCGCCGCGACGTACCGCTCGAAGCTCGCGCCGCCGCTGCGCGGCGCGTTCGGCGCGCTCGCCGCGCTGACCAAGTTCGCGCCGCTCGCGCTCGCGCCGCTGCTCGCCACGCACGGCGTGTGGGAGCAGCCGAGCTGGCGCGCGCGCGTACGCGACCTCGCGACGTTCGCGCTCGCGTTCCTCGCCGCCGGCGCGCTCGTCAGCGTCCCCGCGCTCAGCCACGATTCGCTGCACACGATCTACGAGCGCACCTTCGCCTACCAGTCAGATCGCGAGTCGCCGTTCTCCGTCTGGGGCCTGTACGGCGGGCTCGCCGGCCTGCAGGCGGCCGTCCAGATCGCCGCCGTCGCGCTCGCCGTCGCCCTCGCCGTGCTGCCGCGCCGCGCCGACGTCGTCGGCCTCGCCGCCGCCTGCGCCGCCGTCATCGTCGCGCTGCAGCTCGGTATCGAACACTGGTTCTACCTCTACATCCCGTGGTTCTTCCCATTGGTGATGATTGCGCTGCTGGGCAGGTATACGGCGCCAATGAGACCGGTGTCCGGCCTTCTGGCCGAGCCGGCCTCCACTTCTCGATTCAAATCTGTGACCGTTCCGGCCGCCACGGCAGTTACCGAGGCCGGCCATCCTGGCCGGCTTTAGGAAGGCGGACGGCCTTGGTCGGGCCTCGCCATCAACACCTGCTCGATCGAGTCCGCGCGCATTCGCCGTGAGCAGCTGACGAGCACGCCCATCAGCCACGGGTCCTCCTCCGAGGTCTGGAAGCGAACCGGCATCTGCGTCAGCAGCGACTCGATCGCCTGCTCGCGCTTGACGCCGATCACGCCGCCGCGCGGGCCCGTCATGCCGACGTCGGTGATGTACGCCGTGCCGCTCGGCAGCACGCGCGCGTCCGCGGTCGGCACGTGCGTGTGCGTGCCGACCACCGCCGTCACGCGCCCGTCGAGGTGCCAGCCCATCGCGACCTTCTCCGAAGTCGCCTCCGCGTGCATGTCGACGAGCGCGTGGTCGACGTCGCCGAGCTCGGCGAGCGCCGGCTCGATCTCGGTGAACGCCGAGCGCCCCGCGCGCACGTAGAGGTTGCCGCTGAGGTTGACGACGCCGAGGCGCACGCCGTCGCGCTCGACGACGCACGTCCCGTGGCCGGGCTGGCTGCGCAGGAAGTTCGCCGGACGCAGGATCCGCGGTTGCGAGTCCAGATACGGGTAGATCTCGCGGCGATGGTAGGAGTGGTTGCCGAGCGTGATCACGTCAACGCCCGCCGCGAGCAGCTCGTCGGCGGCCTTCGGCGTGATCCCGAGCCCGCCGGCGATGTTCTCCGCGTTGACGACCACGAACGTCGGCGCGTAGCGCTCGCGCAGGGGCCCCAGGCAGTCGAGCAGCGTCCTTCGGCCGAGGCCGCCGACGACGTCGCCGACGAACAGAATGCGGGCAGCTGCCGCCTGGGGCTCAGCCATACTCCGGCGATGGTGGGAGGCGCGTGAGCGACGGCTCGCAACCGATCGACGACGCGGATCTCGCGCCGGAGGCGGGCGCCGAAGCCTCGCCGCCCTCCGGCGAGGAGCGACGGCTCGCCGACGAGTCGCGCTCGAGCGCCGCACAGCAGGAGCCGCCGCGCGCGGTCGTCCCGCGCTGGATCCAGCTCGTCGTGCTGCCGCTCGCGCTGCTCGCGCTGTGGGCGCTCGCGAAAGTCGCCGGCTCGGTGCTCGTGCTGTTCATCGTCGCTGGGCTCATCGCGCTGATCCTCAATCCGGCGGTCGCCTTCCTCCAACGCCGACGGCTGCCGCGCGGGGTCGCCGTGCTCGCGGTCTACCTCGGCTTCTTCCTCGCGCTCACCGGGATCGGCTTCCTCGTCGCCAACCCTATCTCCAACCAGGTGGGGAAGTTCGCCAACAACCTGCCGCACCTCGTCAACGAAGCGAACAAACAGCTCGAATCGCTGCAGCGCAGCCTGAACAAGGACGGCCTGCACGTCCACCTCGTCAAGCAGGGCAAAACCGCGCTGCAGACGATCCAGGAAAAAGTCGAGAAGAGCGCGAGCAAACTCGCCTCCTCGGGCGCCGGGCTGTTGAGCGAAGCCGCCGGCGTGATCTTCGACCTCGTGCTGATCTTCGTGCTGTCCGTCTACATGCTGCTGTACGGCGAGGAGGTCGGCCGGCTCGTGCGCAAAGCGCTGCCGAGCGGCGACGGCACCGACGCCGACGACTACCCGCACCTCGTGCAGCGCGCCGTCTCGCGCTACGTCGGCGGGCAGCTCTTGTTCAGCATCATCATGGGCACGTCGACCGGCGTCTCGCTGTGGCTGTTCGGCACGCTCGGCATCTTCCCCGACGGCGGCAAGTACGCGATCGCGTTCGGCGTCTTCTACGGCGTGATGGAGCTCGTCCCCTACATCGGCCCGATCCTCGGCGCCGCCCCGCCCGTCGCCGTCGCGCTGTTCACCAAGCCGATCTCCGCCGTCTGGCTCGTCGCGCTGTTCGTCGGCCTGCAGCAGTTCGAGGGCCACATCGTCGCGCCGCAGGTGTTCGGCCACACGTTGCGCATCAACCCGATCCTCGTGATCTTCGCGCTGCTGCTCGGCCTGCACGTCGACGGGATCGTCGGCGCCCTGATCGCGCTGCCGATCCTCTCGGTGCTGCGCGAGACCGTCGTCTACCTGAAACGCCACCTCTCGCTCGAAACCTGGGACCGCTCGCGCGAGGGCCTGCTGTAGTACGCGCGTGGAGCGCGGTGCTGAGCAGCGGACCGACCCGGTCCTGCGCGTGCGGGCGCTCGGCAAGCGCTTCGGCGAGCGCGTCGCGCTGCGCGACGTCAGCTTCGAGCTGCGCGCCGGCGAGCTCGTCGCCGTAGTCGGGCCGAACGGCGCCGGCAAGACGACGCTCCTGTCGATCCTCGCCGGCGTGCAGCCGCCGAGCGACGGCGAGCTGAGCTTCCCCGGCGACGACGCGCGCGAGCGCCGCTCGATCGGCTGGGCGCCGCAGCAGCCGGCGCTCTACTCGAAGCTGTCCGTACGCGAGAACCTGCGGCTGTTCGCCCGTCTCGAGCGCGTCGCCGACCCCGACGGCGCCGTCGCACGCATGCTCGAGCAGACCGGCCTCGCCGACCGCGCCGACGATCGCGTCGAACGTCTCTCCGGCGGCAACCGCCAGCGCGTCAACGTCGCGCTCGCGCTGCTCTCCGAGCCTCGCGTGCTCGCGCTCGACGAGCCCTCCTCCGCGCTCGACCCCGGCCAGCGCGCGCGCCTGTGGCAGTTCGTCGGCGCGCTCGCTGCGCACGGCACCGGCGTGCTGTTCTCGACGCACCATCTCGGCGAGGTTCGCCGCTACGCGAGCCGCGCGATCGTGCTCGCCGATGGGGAGGTGCTGTTCGACGGGGCGCCGGCGGAGCTGGTGGCGCGCGGTGGCGGGGCGCATGACGATGACCTCGAGGGGGCGTTTCTGGCGTTCATGCAGGAACGGGGGCATTTGTGACCGCTCCGCTCGCCACGACAGTTACCGGGGCGGCCGTCCGGGCCGCCTACCGGCTCTGCCCCGGCTCGGAAATTGAACGGGCCGCCGTCCGGCTCGTGCGGAGGGTGTGCATACAACTGTGCGTCATACAATTGTATGTACAGGGCGCCGGCCGGCGCTTCGGGAGCGCGGCGATTCGACCGGCGATCCGGGCCGTTTGCCGGCTCGTCCGCCGCGTGTACATACATTTGTGCGGCCGGCCCAACTGCATGCCCGCCCCAGGATCGGGCATGCCAGTTGCCATCCGGGTCTCGCCTAATCGAGGCGTCGGTCAGTGAAAGCGCTGCTGGCGAAGGACCTCTTGATCCTGCGGCGCTCGCGGCTGCTCGTCGGGGTGCTCGTCTTCTATCCGATCGCGATCGCGCTGCTGATCGGGCTGGCGATCTCGCGCTCGCCGGGGAAGCCGAACGTGGCGATCGTCAACGAGACGCCGCCGGGGCAGACGGTGCAGGTCGGCAGCGAGCGCGTGCCGGTCGCCGCGTACGCGAACCAGCTCTTCTCGCAGGTCCGCCCGGTGCACGTCTCGACGCGCTCGCAGGCGGTCGCGCAGATCGAATCGGGCAAGGTGCTCGCGGCGGTCGTGATCCCGCCGAACGTCGCCGCGCGGCTCGGCTCGGGGTTGCGCCAGGCACAGCTCGAAGTGCTCTACAACGGCAACGCGCTCGAGCAATCGCTCGTGCACGCGCAGATCGAATCGGCGCTCGCGCAGGCGAACATCGGCTTCTCCGAACAGATCCAGCGCGCTGCGTCGCAGGCGATCGGCGCGCTGCTCAGCGGGCGCAACCTCGGCGTGCTCGGCGCGCCCGAACTGATCGGCCTCGGCAAGATCCCGGCGAAGCTGAACGCGATCGCCAGGCGCCTGCCGCCGGGCGCCGAACGCGCGGCGCTCGAACAGGTCGAGACGTTCGCGCAGCTTCGCCGCGCAGAACCTGAGCCTCGCGAGGAACGTGCTCTCGACGATCGGCCAGCCGATCCAGGTGAAGACGACGCTGATCTCCGGCCGGCGCACGCCGCTGAACACGTTCGCGGTCGTCGTCGCGGTCAGCGTGTCGCTGATGTTCGTCTGCGTGCTGCTCGCCTCCGGCGGGATCGCGCTCGAGCGCGAGGAGCACACGCTGGCGCGGCTCGTGCGCGGGCTCACCTCGCGCGCGGCGCTGCTCGCCGAGAAGGCGCTGCTCGCCGCCGGCTGCTCGTTCGTGCTCGCGTTCGCGATGCTCGCCGGGATCGGCGCGTTCGTCGCGCTCGACTGGGGCCGAGTCGGTCAGTGGCTCGCCGCGCTCGCGCTTTCCGCGCTCGCGTTCGCCGCGCTCGGCGTCGCGATCGGCGCGCTCGCGCGCGAGGTGCGCGCCGCGTCGCTGCTCGCGTTCCTGCTGTCGCTGCCGCTCGCGTTCCTCGCGCTTGTGCCGAGCGGCGCGGTCGGCCACGGCCTGTTCGACGCGATCTCGGCGATCTCGTTCGTGTTCCCGTTCAAGGCGGCGCTGCAGGCGCTCGACGCGGCGGTCAACGGCGCGTCTCCGTCGCTCGGCTCCGCGCTCGCGCACCTGGCCGTGCTCGGCGTCGTGTTCGGCGCGCTCGCGCGCGTCGGGCTGCGGCGGCTCGACTGAGCCAGCGAAATCTCTAACCTGGGAGGACGATGTCCTTTCCCGAGACGCGCATGCGCAGGCTGCGCGCGACCGCATCGCTGCGCGGCCTCGTGCGCGAGACCGAGCTGTCCGCCGAGCGCTTCGTGCTGCCGCTGTTCGTCTCCGAGACGGCGACCGGGCGCGAGCCGATCGCGACGATGCCGGGCGTCGAGCGGCTGTCGATCGCGGCGGCCGTCGAGGAGGCGCGCGAGGCGGCGTCGCTTGGGATCGCCGCCGTGATGCTGTTCGGCGTCCCCGCGGAGAAGGACGATCGCGGCTCAGGCGCATGGGACGAGGAGGGCGTCGTGCAGCTCGCGACGGCCGCGATCAAGCGCGCGCAGCCGGACGTGCTCGTGATCACCGACGTGTGCCTCTGCGAGTACACCGAGCACGGCCACTGCGGCGTGCTGCGCGAGGACGGCGCGGTCGACAACGACGCGAGCGTCGAGCTGCTCGCGCGCACCGCCGTCAGCCAGGCGCGCGCGGGCGCCGACCTCGTCGCGCCGTCGGACATGATGGACGGGCGCGTGCGCGAGATTCGCTCGGAGCTCGACGGCGAGGGGCTCGCCGACGTTCCGATCCTCGCGTACTCGGCGAAGTTCGCGTCGGCCTTCTACGGCCCGTTTCGCGACGCCGCCGGCTCGACGCCGGCGTTCGGCGACCGCCGCGCCTACCAGATGGACCCCGCCAACGGCGAGGAGGCCGTGCGCGAGGCGCTGCTCGACGTGCAGGAGGGCGCCGACGTGGTGATGGTCAAGCCGGCGCTCGCGTACGGCGACGTGATCGCGGCGGTCAAGCGCGAGACGCGCCTGCCGGTCGCCGCGTACAACGTCAGCGGCGAGTACGCGATGGTCAAGGCGGCCGCGTCGGCCGGCCACGTCGACGAGCGCGCGACCGTGCTCGAGATCCTCACGTCGCTGCGCCGCGCCGGCGCCGACACGATCGTCACGTACCACGCGAAGGACGCCGCGCGATGGCTGGCGGAGGAGCGATGAGCGAGCCGCTGTCGGTGGTCGGCGACTGGCGCGTGCGCAGACGGCGACGCCGAAGCTGCGCAGCCGCAAGGACGGCGCGGCGATCCCGCTCGACGACCTCGACCGCAAGCTGCTGAACCTGATGCAGGGCTCGTTCCCGATCGCGCCGCGGCCGTTCCAGCACGTCGCCTCGCTCGCCGGCGTCGGCGAGCAGGAGGTGATGAGCCGCGTGCAGCGCCTGCTCGACAAGCGCATCATCCGCCAGGTCACGCCGATCTTCGACACGCGCGCGCTCGGCTACAGCTCGATGCTCGTCGCCGCGAAGGTCGACCCGGAGAACCCGCACCGCGCGGCGAAGGTGATCAACGAGCATCCGGGCGTCTCGCACAACTACCTGCGCAACCACGACTTCAACCTGTGGTTCACGATCGCGACCGAGCCGACTCGCGCCTGGGCCTCGACGGGACGCTCGAGGTGCTCGCGCGCGAGGCCGGCGCCGAGTCGGTCCGCCAGCTGCCGACGCTGAAGCTGTTCAAGATCCGCATGGACCTCGAGATGGAGGGCGACACGGACGCGCTCGCGAGCGCCGTCGAGGCGAAAGAGCCGATCGAGCTCGACCCGCAGCCGTACGACGAGCGCGACGTCGCCGTGATCCGCGCGCTGCAGGGCGACATGCCGGTCGTCGCAGAGCCGTACGCGCCGGCCGCGGCCGCGCTCGGCGTCGAGCAGGACGCGTTCCTCGACCACCTCGCCGCGATGCAGGAGCGCGGCATCCTGCGCCGCGTCGCGGCGATCCTGTACCACCGGCGCGCCGGCTTCTCGGCGAACGGGATGGGCGTGTGGAAGGTCCCCGACGAGCAGATCCTCGAGATCGGCCGCAAGATGGCCGCCGTGCGCGGGATCTCCCACTGCTACCAGCGCCCGACGTACGACGACTGGCCGTACTCCGTGTTCACGATGGCGCACGGGCGCTCGAAGGAGGAGTGCGACGCCGTGCTCGACGCGATCGCCGAGCAGACCGGCATCAGCGGGCGCGCGACGCTGTACTCGTCGACCGAGTTCAAGAAGATCCGCCTCCTGTACTTCACCGACGAGTTCAAGGAGTGGGAGAGGAGATTTGGATGAAGAGGACCGCCGTTGAGGCGCCGGTGACGGTGGCGTGCGCACCCCGCGCCGCGCGGCGCTCGCGCGGCGGTTGATGTCCTCGCTGACGGACACGCGCTCGGCCGAGCAGTACCGCCGGGCGCTCGAGCTGCTGCCCGGCGGCGTCAACTCGCCGGTGCGCGCGATGCGCGCGATCGGCCGCGACCCGCTGTTCATCGCCCGCGGCGAAGGCGCCGAGCTGATCGACGTCGACGGCAACCGGCTGATCGACTACGTCTGCTCGTGGGGGCCGCTGATCCACGGCCACGCCCACCCGGCGGTGCTCGCCGCGATCGCGCGCGCGGCCGAGCGGGGGACGAGCTTCGGCGCGCCGACGCCGGGCGAGACGGCGCTCGCGGCCGAGGTCGCCGCGCGCGTCGAGAGCGTGCAGATGCTGCGCATGACCTCCTCCGGCACCGAGGCGTCGATGACGGCGATCCGCCTCGCGCGCGCGGCGACGGGGCGCGAGCACGTGCTGAAGTTCGCCGGCGCCTATCACGGCCACGTCGACGGGCTGCTGGCGCAGGCCGGGTCGGGCCTGGCTACGCAATCCCTGCCGGCGAGCCCGGCGTGCCGCAGAGCGCCGCCGCCGGAACCGTGCTCGTGCCGTGGAACGACGCCGACGCGCTCGACGCGGCGTGCGAGCGCTTCGAGCTGGCCGCGATCCTGGCCGAGCCGCTGCCGGCGAACATGGGACTCGTGCCGCCGCGCGAGGGCTTCCTCCGGCTCCTGCGCGAGCGCGCCGACGCCAACGGCGCGCTGCTCGTGCTCGACGAGGTGATCAGCGGCTTTCGCGTCGCGCGCGGCGGAGAGCAGGAACGCAGCGGCGTCGGCGCCGACCTGACGATCATCGGCAAGGTGCATCGGCGGCGGCCTGCCGGCGGCCGCGCTCGGCGGCCGCGCCGAGCTGATGCGGATGCTCGCGCCGGCCGGCGAGGTCTACCAGGCGGGGACGCTGTCGGGCAATCCGCTCGCCGTCGCCGCCGGCCTGGCGACGCTCGAGCTGCTCGACGAGCCGGCGTACGCGCGCCTGGCGGCGAGCACCGAGCGGCTCGCCGACGGCCTGCGCGACGCGGCCGCGACGGCGGAGCGCCCCGTGCAGATCGTCAGCGCGCCGGGGCTGCTGACCGTGTTCTTCAGTGAGCGGCCCGTCGGCGACTTCGCCGCGGCGCAGGCGTGCGACCTCGACGCGTACGCGCGCTGGTGTCGCGAGCTGCTCTCGCGCGGCGTCTATCCGCCGCCGTCGCAGTTCGAGGCGTGGTTCCCGTCGCTTGCGCACGCGCCGGAGCAGATCGACCGCACCGTCGAAGCGGCCGCCGCGGCGTTCGCGGCGATGCGAGAGCTCGCCGGCGAGGCGCGCGCGTGAGCGACGCGGCGACGCTCGAACGCCTGCGCGCGATGCTGCGCGACGAGGGCGGCCTGATCGCGTCGCTGCTCGACGGCAACGGCGATCGCGCCGCCGCTTCCGGCGGCGATCGCGCGCCGCCCGGCTCGCCGGCGCTCGGCGACGCCGCCAGCCCGGCGGGTGTCGCCGCGAGCGGCCCGCGCGCGCAGGGGCGCGCGGGCGACTACGAGCTGCTCGTCGAGGCGATCTACGAGGGCTACCTGCTGCACTACGGCGCGCCGCGCGTCGTGCGTGCTGCGGACGCCGATCTCTGCGTGCTGGCCGGCGACCGGCTGTACGCGATCGGCCTCGCGCGGCTGGTCGAGCTCGGAGACACGCCGGCGGTCGCGGAGCTGGCGGACACGATCACGCTGAGCGCGCTCGCGCAGGGCTCCGGCGACCGGCCGCTCGCCGACGCCGTCTGGGCGGCCGGCGCGCGCGCGGTCGGCTGGGGCTCGAGCGAGCAGCACCGCCGGGCGAAGCGACTCGTCGCCAGCCGCTCGCCGGAGGCGATCGAGGCGATGCGCACAAGCGCGCTCGGAGTTTCGGGCACGCCCTGAATCGCGTCCCGATATTGTTCGACCTCCGTGTCCGACAAGCACGCCCAGCACAAGTCCAAGTACACAGCCGACCGTCTGATCCCGGGCGCTTTCGAGGGCGAGACGGTCACGCGACGGCGGTTCATGACCGGCACGGCGCACTCTGCGGGCGCGATCGCGGCGGGCGCTTTCGCGCTGCCGGCGCTCGGCTTCGCGATCGGCCCGATCTTCAAGAAAACGCCGCATCGGTGGGAGACGGTCGGCACGACGGCCGACTTCAACGAAGACAACTACGTGCCGGTGACGTTCACGCTGACGCCCGGAATCGGCGAGGCGGGCAAGTCGACGGCGTACCTGCGCAAGTTCAACCCGGCGATCGACACCGACCCGTACGACAAGGAAACCAAGTTCATCGCGATCTCCAGCCGCTGCGCGCACCTCGGCTGCCCCGTGCGCTGGGTCGATGCGGCCGAGCGCTTCATCTGCCCCTGCCACGGCGGCGTGTACGACCTGCTCGGCAGGCGCGTCGGCGGCCCGCCGGTGCGCCCGCTCGACCGCTTCTACACGCGCGTCGAGGGCGAATACGTGCAGATCGGGCCGCGCTTCAGCGTCAACAGCGAGCTGAAACGGTTCTCGCCGCGCGACCCGGGCGAGCCGCTCGACGGCATCGGCCAGTACCTCTACCCATCGCGCCCGACAGAGCGCAAACTGTAGGCGAGGACCGTGCCGAGGCTGCCAAAGCTCCCCGCCCCGCCGTTGCCGAAGCCGCTGCAGGCGCCGCCGCCGCGGCCGGGCGAGCAGAACGGCAGGACCGGCCCGCTCGAGGACGCCAAGCAGGCCGGCATCACGGTCGTCGACTGGGTCGACGAGCGCACGTCGCTGAGCGGCGCCGGGCGCTGGCTGATGTTCCGCAAGGTGCCGAAGGGGACCAACTGGTTCTACACGCTCGGCTCGGCGACGATGTTCGCGTTCCTCTCGCAGGCCGTCACCGGTGTGTTCCTGGCGATGTACTACCGCCCCGACGCGTCCGGCGGCGCGTACGAATCGATCCGCCACGTGACCAACGAAGTGTTCCTCGGGCAGTTCGTGCGTGGGATGCACAAGTGGGGCTCGAGCGTGATGGTGATCCTGATCTTCCTGCACATGGGCCGCACGTTCTTCTGGGGCGCGTACAAGTACCCGCGCGAGCTCAACTGGGTGATCGGCGTCGTGCTGCTGATCCTGACGATGGTGATGTCGTTCACGGGCTACCTGCTGCCGTTCGACCAGCGTGCCTACTGGGCGACGATCGTCGGCGTCAACATCAACGGCACGGGACCGCTGATCGGGCCGTACCTGAGCGACTTCCTACGCGGCGGCGGCGAATTCGGGGCGACGACGCTGTCGCGCTTCTATGCGATCCACATGCTGCTCGTACCCGGGTTGATCGCGGCGCTGATCGGCGCGCACCTGTATCTCGTCGCGAAGCTGGGAACGACGGCGCCGCCGTGGACGAAAGCCGAGGAGACGCCGGAGCTGCGCGAGGCGGAGGTCTAGGCCGCCGTGAACCAGCGCGAGAAGGAGGAGTACCTCCGCGAGTACGCGATCCTGAAGGCGAAAGGCAAGCCGTTCTTCCCGTACGCGGTCGCGAAGGACGCCGCGATGGCGTGCGTCGTGATGGCCGTGATCATCTCGATGTCGCTCGTGCTCGGCGCCGAGCTCGGCTCGAAGGCGAACCCGACGACGACGACGTACGTGCCGCGCCCGGAGTGGTACTTCTTCTTCCTGTTCGAGGTTCTGCGCGTGATCAAGCCGCCGAGCCTCGTCCCGCTGGCGACGATCGGCGTGCCGACGATCTGCATGATCCTGCTGTTCCTGCTGCCGTTCTACGACCGCAAGCCCGAGCGCCGTCCCGAGCGCCGTCCGATCGCGACCGTCACCGGGATCGCGGTGATCGGCGCGATGGCGTTCCTCACGTACTCGGGCGCGAACGCCGGCTCGCCGACGGCGATCGAACTGAAGACGCCGAAGGCGGTGCTCAACGCCGGCGGCAAGGAGCTTCACGAATACGAAGAAGGCAAGGCCGTCGTCGCGCAGTCGGGCTGCGAGGCGTGCCACAAGATCGGCGAGAACGGCAACGACGGGCCGGGGCCGCAGCTCACGCACATCGCCTCGCGGCTGCCGCGCCAGGGCATCGCGCGCACGCTCGTCAACCCGACCGCGCCGATGCCGTCGTTCAAGAACCTTCCGTCGAAGAAGTTCAACGCGGTAGTCGCGTTCCTGGCGCAGCTGAAGTAGCGTCTGCCGATGGCCGCTCAGCACGGCGCCGGAGCTGACACGGGATCGAGCGGCGCGAACGGGACGGACCCTGGCGTTCGTCCGCTCGCCGGCTCGGAGTCCGGTCGGCTCGAGGCGACGCAGGTGCGCGCGATGTTCGACGGCATCGCCGGCGTCTACGACGCGCTGAACACGGCGATGACGGCGGGGCTGCACCATCGCTGGCGCGAGCGCGCCGCCGACCTCGCGCGCGTGCGCCCCGGCGATCGCGTGCTCGACGTCGCGACCGGCACTGGCGATCTCGCGCTCGAGCTCGCCACGCGCGTCGCGCCCGGCGGCGAGGTGATCGGCAGCGACTTCGCCGAGGCGATGCTCGACCGCGCGCGGGCGAAGGCCGCGTCGACCGACCGCCCGGGGGTCCGTCCGCGCTTCGAGTCGGGCGACGCGCTCGCGCTGGCGTACGCCGAGAGCTCGTTCGACGCCGCGACCGTCGGCTTCGGCGCGCGCAACTTCTCCGACCTCGCGCGCGGCCTGCGGGAGATGGCGCGCGTCGTGCGCCCTGGCGGCCGCGTCGTCGTGCTCGAGATCACGACGCCGACGCGCGCGCCGCTGTCGCTGTTCTACGAGCTGTGGTTCGACCGGCTCGTGCCGCTGCTCGGACGCCTCGCGCAGGGCGCGGCGCACGCCGGCGGCGCGCTGCGTCGCCGCGGCGGCGAGGATCGCGAAGCGACGGCGAGCGCGCACGGCACGATCGGCGACGCGTACACGTACCTTCCGAACTCGGTCAAGCGCTTTCCCGCGCCGGCGGCGCTCGCGGCCGAGCTCGAGCGCGCCGGGCTCGAGCAGATCTCCTACGTCGTGCTCGCCGGCGGGATCGTCGCGATCCACGTCGGAACGGTGCCGCGGGAGCGCCGATGAGCGCGATCGGAGGCACGCGGGCGGCCGCCACCGCACGCGAGCTCGACGGGCTCGAAGCGATCGTCCAACGCGGCGGCGCCGGCCTGCGCGAGCGGATGGCGAGCGTCGAGCTGCACCTCGGGCGCGTCACCGCCGAGGCCGGCGAGCCGCTCGCGGCGCACGCGAACGCGACGGTGCGCGCCGGCAAGCGCCTGCGTCCGCTGCTCGTCGTGCTGGCCGCCGAGTCCGCCGGCGGCCCGCCCGCGGCGCGCGCGGGCGAGGAGCGCCTCGTGCGAGCGGCCGTCGCCGTCGAGCTCGTCCACTCGGCGACGCTCGTCCACGACGACCTGATCGACGGCGCGCAGCTGCGCCGCGGACGCCCGACGGTCGCGTCCGTCGCCGGGCGCGACGTCGCGGTGGCGACCGGCGACCTGCTGTTCTCGCTCGCGTTCGCCGAGCTGGCGCGCAACGAAAGCGCGACGCAGTTGCGCGCGCTGTCGGACGCGAGCTCGGCGCTCGCCGAGGGCGAGCTGCTGCAGCGCGAGGACGCGTACGCGGCGGACGTCGCCGTCGCGCGCTACCTGCGCCGCTGCGAGCTGAAGACGGCGGCGCTGTTCGAGGCGGCGTGCCGGCTGGGCGCGCTGACCGCGCGCGGCGGCTCGGACGCGCTGGCCGACGCGCTCGGCGCGTTCGCGCGGCGCATCGGCCTCGCCTTCCAGATGCTCGACGACGTGCTAGACGTGTCCGGCCCGGTCGAGCGGACGGGCAAGTCGCGCGGGACCGACCTGCTCGACGGCACCGTCACGCTGCCGCTGATCCTCGCGCGCGAGCGCGATCGCGAGCTCGCGCGCTTCGAGCTCGCCTCGCTGCACGGGCCCGAGCAGGCCGAGGAGCTGTGCGAGCGGATCGCCGCAACCGGCGCGCTCGACGAGGCACGCGAGCGAGCGCGCGCGATCGTCGCCGAAGCCAAGAGCGAGCTGCCCGCGTGTCCTCCCCGACGGCCGCGCGTCGCTGCTCGACATGGTCGCCGACGCGGTCGTCGAGCGGTATCGCTAAAAGTCCGACGGCGTGATCAAGTCCGCGTCGAGCGCGCGCACGAAGAAGTCGACTTCCTCGGACATGTTGGCGTGCGTCATCCGCCGCAGGTCGCCGAGCAGCGCGCCGGCGGCGCGGTCGAGCTCGTCGTCGAGCTGTTCGACGGCGGTCTGCTCGAACACGCCCTCGCGCCGGGACTCGCAGTCGGGGCAACGCAGGACGATCCGCCAGTGGCGCAGACCTTCCTCGCACCAGTCGAGCGGGTAGACGAGCTCGCCGCGGCAGTTGAAGCAGACGTGCAGCTCCTCCGGCGCGCATGCGTCGCCGTGGCGCTGGGCGGCCGGCGCAGCGGGCTTGGCGCCTGCCGGGGGAGGCTTCGGCGCGCGCGGGTGGATGTCGTGGCTCTCGTTGGGCTTCATCGTCCGGTCATGCGTCTCATCGACGCTTGCCGGCGGCGGCTTTAGCGCGGCGCTCGCAGCACCGGCCGTCCGCGCAGCGACGGATCGGCGCGAGCTCGAAACGGCCTTCGCGCGGGCGTCGCGAGGCGCTTGCTGGCGGCTGAGAGCGCGCGATGCGGTGGTAGGTTCAAGTGGCCCATGGCTACCGCGATCCGCCCGATCGGCCACGAGGATCGTCTGAGCCTCGTAGAGCATCTGGACGAGCTGCGCACGCGCCTGATCATCAGCGGCGCGGTGCTGGCGGTCGTGTTCGGCGTCTGCCTGTGGCAGAACCACGCGCTGCTGCACGTGCTCAACAAACCGCTGCAGGCGCAGACGAAGAAGCAGGTCGCGAAAGGCGAGGGGACGATCGGCCAGGCGGTGCTCGCGCAGCAGAGCGTGCTGAAGCTCTCGCGCGACACGCGCGCGTCGCTCGAAGCGCTCGAGCGTCCCGGCAGCGGGCTCTCGACGCAGGCGCGCGCGCAGTTGCCGGCGCTCGTCGCGGCGATGAAGGCGGACGTCGCGAAGATCCCGCGCAGCCCGGTCGGCGACAACCCCGTGACGCTCGGCGTCGGCGAGCCGTTCACGACGACGGTCACGGTCTCGCTCCTGTTCGCGCTCGTGATCTCGCTGCCGCTGATCCTGTACGAGCTCTACGGGTTCATCCTGCCGGCGCTCAGCCCCGATGAGAAACGCGCGGCGAAGCCGCTGCTGACGGCCGTCCCGGTCCTGTTCGCGGTGGGCGTGCTGTTCGGCTACTTCGTCGTGCTGCCTGCGGCCGTGCGCTTCTTCGTGAACTTCAACGCGGGCGAGTTCAACGTGCTCGTGCAGGCGAGCCAGTTCTACAAATTCGCCGCGACGGTGCTGCTGGCGATGGGAGTCATCTTCCAGGTGCCGGTCGTGATCCTCGGCGCGACGCGGATCGGGCTGGTGACGGTCAAGCAGCTGCGCAAGAGCCGACGCTACGCGATCGTCGTGTGCGCCGCGATCGCCGCGTTCCTGCCGGGGGACGCGATCACGCTGGTCCTCGAGACGGTCCCGCTGTACGTGCTCTACGAGGCGAGTATTCTGGTTGCCGCGATCGCCGGGCGCAGAAGCGCGGCGGCGGAAGCTCGGGGCGCCGGGGATTCTCAGGGAGGCTCGGCGCCGCCCTCAAGCGACTCAGCGGAGCCAAGCGTGCAGCAGATCATCGACCACGTCGACCCGGACCACACGAGCTGATGCTGTTCGACCTCAGAGGCCGGCACCGCCGACGGGCGGTGAAGTTCATCTACGTCGGGCTCGCCTTGCTGATCGGCGGCGGACTGATCCTGTTCGGCGTCGGTGCGGGCAGCGGCGGTGGCGGCCTGCTCAACGCGGCGACCGAAAACAACGGCTCCGGCAGCGCCAGCTTCTCCAGCCAGATCAAAAAATACGAAAAGACGACGCAGAACCAGCCGAGCAACGCAGCCGCGTGGGAAAAACTGACGGCGGCGCTCCTGCATGAAGCGGGCGGCGAAGCGTACACGACGAGCGCCGGCGCGCTGACGTCGAAGGGCCACGAACTCTACGTGCGGGCGTCGCGCTCGTGGGAACGCTATCTCGCCCTGAACCCGCCGAAGCCGAGCCTCGAACTGGCGAAGCTGATGCTGCGCGTCTACGGCGCAGAAGGCCTCAATCAGCCGGCCGCGGCGGTGCAGGTCCTGCAGCAGATCGTCGCGGCCGAACCGAATAGCGCGTCGTACTACGCATTCCTTGCGGAGTACGCGTACAAAGCGAAGAACGCGCGCGTCGGCGATCTCGCCTCGACGAAGGCGATCGGCCTCGCGCCGGCGGCCGAACGCGCACGCTTGAAGGCGCAGCTCGAAGCGGTCAAGAAGAGTCCCGAAGGCGAAACGTTCACGACGACGACGAACGGCACGACGTACACGGGCAAAACGAACGGCTCGAACGGCTTCGTCGGCACGGCCGTCAAAACGACGCCGCAGCCGGCGAAGACGACGCCGGCGAAAAAATAGACGGCGCACGAGCCGCTCGGTAGAATCCTCGCCCTCGCGGGCCGTTAGCTCAACCGGCAGAGCAGGGGCCTCTTAAGCCCAAGGTTGCAGGTTCGATTCCTGCACGGCCCATACTGGAGTGTTCTGGCTTCAGTTCTGGAAAGTCAGAGCATCCCACCCAAGTAGCCCCTGAAGACCCCAAGCGAGGGGTCTAAGGGCTACTTAGAACGAGAAAGGGAGCCTCCAGGGGCTCCCTGAGTGCTTCTGAGGGTTCTGCTAGCTGAGGATGCGACGATCAGCGCAGGGGTGCTTAACCGGGTTCCCCCGGCTACGCCTTAGAAGGGCCTGTCGTTCGGGTCGCCTGGCGGCGGGTGAGCCATATCAGCGGGTTCAGTCTCTTTCGCGGCCTTCGTGGCTTTCTTCTTCTTTGCCCGGAGGAGACCGAGAGCTTCAGCTTTGGGACCATAGGGCCGGTTGAGTCCGGCTTGGCTGCGGCGGCGGAGGAATCCACGCCAGCCAAGGCCGTGACGGACTTGTTCTCGGCTACGGGGTTCCCGAGCTTGCCTCCGGGCTGAGCCTACCCAGCCCTCCCGGTGGATGATACGTAGCCACTCAACGAGGAGAGCCGCGTTAGCTCGGAGTTGCTGCCAGGGGAGGCCAATCCTCTTGGGTCTGAGCGCGTGATTATCAGCGCCGACCCGATAGCGGCTACGGAAGAGATGATGGACACGCTCGTAAGTGTCGTGCGATTCCCGGAGAGCGAAGTAAGCCTCCTCAGTCCGCCAGAGGGGAATGAGGATTGTCCAGTCCTTAGAGCAGACGATGCTTTGTGGTCCTTTACGGCACTCAGCCGTCTTCGGCAACTGGCAACGGAACCATAGTCTCGGACTACCTTTTTGTTTCGCGCTGAAGTTGTGATAACGAGTCGGCCCGCCACAGTATTTACAACGCGGTACTCCATGACGGTCGTACTCATCAGTATCCCGGTCCTCACGAGGCACGCCACGATGAGGCCCGTTTATTGGCTTACGGAAGGGCATTACTGAGGCGATACCGTGGCGAGTGTTCATCTCAAATACTGATGGGACTGAGAGGCCACGATCAGCGACGACGGAGCGAGGCTCGTTTCCTTCGCCGAGAGTTTCTAGTGTTTGTTCCAAGAGTGCTGGGTAACCATTCCACTCTTGAATAGAAGCGGAGAAGATGTGGATGCTCACAGGAGCGCCCGTGTAATGGTCTATCGCCTTCATGTTGTAGAAGCCGTGCCAGAACTTCTTAGTTTTGCCTGTCTTACCCTTGTACGCGCGAACACCAGCAGAGGAATCAAGGGTGCGGTACCAGCAACCGCCGGACTTCAAGCGGACTCGGCCTTGCTCGTCTTCCCTGACTTCTTCAGCATCCCCAATATCTAGTTCATCAACGGGAGGCTTCCCTGAACTCTTATGTCGTACTTCCCGGACCTCAGCGTTCGTGGCTCGCTTCAAGTACTTAGGTCCTTTATTGCATTTCTCCCTTGGCTGGCAATCATGTACGAGCCGGGAGTGTGTCTCAGCCTCCGTCGCATCCACATGAAGGTCACGACCGACTAGCCCATTCGTGTGTCGCCCCGCGTGTTGAACGAGGAGCGTCACGACCTTGCTGAAAGCCTCAGCGGCTGCCTCTAGCTCCGTGAAGCGGCTCCAGGTCGTTTGGTATGAGGGCTTCGCGTTGAAGCCGCTAGCCGTCCAGACCTGCTCAAAACTTTGATTCCACCAAGGCTCAATATCAACACGCCCGGAGACGACGAACGCAAGATAAGCGAGTGCCCAACTACCCTCAACACGAGGACGCCCGAAGTTGCTCTGTAGAGCGCCCGTTTCCTCCACGAGTGGGGTCAGCCATTGTGGTTGCTGCTTCAAGGCTTCAATCGCCCATAGTTCATTCAGAACCTCTGGTTCGGAGGTGAACTCCGTAGCACCAGGAAGGGAGACTGGGAGACTAGTTCGCCGAGCACTCATGGTACTCCGACCGTAGCTCTTTCAATAACGCGCACCGCTCATTCCGGGCCAATCGACGGATGTTCTTATGTGGAGCGGTCCAGTGATCAGAAAGCCCTACGGTGCTTAAGTTATGGGCTCATCCTCAGTCGCCGGTAGCACCAAGAGCAAGGCCAAAAACCAGGCGACTAGCAGGGTCGGTAGCAGCTCTAAGCGGGGTGCTCATCCGCCGATCAGCAAGACCAAAAGAGCTGGTCAGGGAACCGGCCGGGGAAGGAGGAAGGCCCTTAGTAATGCGGACCTCCTGCACTTGACGAGGGTAGTTGCGATGGCTGCTTGCCCAGCGGACCCGATGACCGTCTCGCAGAGGGCTTTCAATGCTGCTCGGCAAGGAGCTGGGCATCCCGAGTGCCCGGAAGCCTCGTACATCGTGAGGCGCTTGGGCTACTCGTGGCCTGAGTTCCTGAAGCTAGCTTTGACTGAGGAGGGCAACAGCTTCAAGACTCTCGCTCAACACACGCGGGAGTGGGGACAACCAGACTTAAGAACTTGTGCTCTAGCGCTTCGTGCTGTTGCTCATCGGCTCCAAGCTAAGACGGTACGCCCGAATGAGTATGTGCTGGAGCGAGAAGAAATAATCCGCTGCTCCCGAGGCACGAACCGGGTCCAGCTTGAAGAACAACTCCCAACCCACGGGCAAGTAGAACATTACAGTTGGGACCGGGTGCTGGAGGAGGCATCGTTGGAAACCCGGCCTGCCGTTCCACGAGTCCAGGGAGTTCCTATGCCGGATGCGATAGAGCGCTTCCTGATCGTGCATGGTCGGTTGCCCTCGCATACTGACATTATCCGCTTCGCTAAGGAACAAGGATTCGCTCTCGGGAAGAACAAGCAAATCCTCAAGGACATTGAGGAGCTACGCGAGCGACGATCTCAGAGGGGTCTATGGACACCAGCAAGACTCCCGAAGCCGACTCAACAACCACCCTGGCAGCACTCAGCAACCCCTGAACTGGACGCTAAGAATCCTCGTGTCCGGCGAGGCTACTGGACACTAGAGCTAGTAGAAGCAGGCTTGCGCCTCGCTATTGAGAACCTGAAGCCCGGTGAGCAACTAACCGTCCAAGCATTGCTGAGAATGTCAAGGACCATAGAAGGCATCCCAGCCCCCTCCGTGGTGGGACGAGTAGCTAAGAAAAATGAAACTAGCTTTCGTAAGCTTAGGAGAAAGGCTCTTCTTCAGCGGCTATCTTGCCAAGATCAACCCCAAGGTCCAGACGCATGCTAGTAGCTTCAACATCATTTAGTCTATTTACCTCGTCCGCTGACCGATTTTCGGTGAAACCTCGACGCTCATACCATCCGCGTTGAGTATAGGCGGCGTCAACAATAAGGAACCGCACCGTCGCAATTCGTTGGCTCGCAAAGACAGCAAGACCCATAGCATAATCCACTAAAAACGTGCCTATGCCCCTTCCTGTGAAGTCTTTGCTAGTAGCGATCATGGCGATGCGTAGCGCTCCAAAGATTCCACGACGCCCTTCCACAGAACCAGTACGCTTTTCACCATTTGTGAGCTTAATCTGACTAAATGATAGTGTAATGTATCCAAGAATGTCAGTGGATATCTCCCGGTCTATCGCGAAATAGGTCGTCCCGGTACCGTCACGCACTCCAATTTCGGCTTCGCCGTCTACAAGGAAACTCCTCACCATTATCTCTCCAGGGTCTGGCTGCCCATCTAAATCATGTAGCGCTACGCAGTCAAAACAAGAGAGGGCTTGCTGTAGGTCGTCCTTGATAGGTGAAGGCAGCCGCACCACTTCCAAAGACATAGCAACGAAACCTCAGAAGGCGATCTCGTTAGCGGTAAGCCGACTTGTATTCATGATCACGATGCTGAGAGCATGACTCAGGCGCTCTGGACTGACAGGTGGCTGCTCCGCTATCTCGCGTAAAAAGTTATCGGCGTCGGCACCAGTAAAAGTAACTGGTTCGCTAAGGTTATATGGTTTTTTGCAGTATGCCTTTGGTAGAGACGCATGTTGAACTAACATGGTAACTGGCACAGAGGTTTCCTGCACTTCAGTCTCAACTAGAAGGCCGGGATCTAATTGTCGTACTTTCTCTTTAGTTGTGGAAGACATGTGATTGGTTGGGTAGTTAGGTTTTGAGTCGGAGAAACAAAGTAACGGGTACGTTGTATGACCGTGTACGTTGTATAGACCTATAGTAATTATTAGACCATCATACATGGGTTGCTGATTTTCTTCTTAGAATGTTCTGCAGACCACTTTGTCCCAAAATTATCCCGTTAAGGTCCCAACCGATCTCGCGCATGTACATCACGGGCTAATGAACGATTCAGCACGAGCGTCCTTACATCACGAGTGCTTATAACTATGGACTGTGGCTGGCTGTTCCGCACATGGGGCAATGTATTCTCTCAGCAGTAGTAACGATGTCTGAGACTTGCAGGTCAAGGGCTTCCGCGAGACTCGCTAGCTTCACCCATGATGGGTTCCGTAAGCCTCGCTCTATTCCTGATAAGTATGTCAAGTGCATGTCAGCCATGAGCGCGAGGTCTTCAATAGTTAGTTTCCTGCTCTTACGCAAGCGACGGATAGCCCAACCAAGTTCAATCGGAGTAGGAGTGCTCATTAGAGCGAGAGCTGATCAGCACGAATGGCTGCACGAGTTGGGAGAACGAACTCCTCATACCAATGAATCACGCCTGAGTCCTTCAAACGCGCTAGCGCGTTCAGGATGATGGGCAGCTCACGATCATCAAGCTCCCGTCTTAGCTCATTCAAAGTCCATGAGCGAGGGGTAGCGAGTAGTAGGTTGAGCACTGACCGCTCAGTCTGCTCAATCACGGCATGAGGCATCATCAAGTCCTCCAAGGGGTCGGAGGCGCCGAGAAGCCAGCTAAGAGCCAGCATGAGGCGACCCACCTAAACCTCGATAGGCTGCCTCACGCGCCGGGGGCTGGTCCTCCGGTGCCACGCCCCCGGCTGTTCATGCAGCGCGGGGGCACTTTGTTTTGTAGGGATGCGGCGAGAATGACGTTAGCTCGACGCTCGGCAGAAGAAACCAGAGCTAAGCAAGACACCCCGAGACACCCCTAACCCACCCAAACCTACCCATCCCCAAGCCGATAATCAGCAAACAACCACTGGCTCAACATCAGGCCCACTAGCCCCCATCCAGCCCCGTACTAGAGCCAAATCAGGCCCATACCGCGTACAGTTAGGGGTCCAGCACGCGTATAAACGGGGTCTCGGGGCTGGGCAAGATTGGCTCTACCAGGCGGCTCCCGGACTTTCCAGAACAGCCCCATACTTCGGATGAACCTTCTGGGAGGGGGAACGTCTGGGGGACGTGGCTCGGGATCGGCGAGGCGCGTGACAGCTCACGGTGACGACGGTCGCGTGGCGCTGGAACTTGCATCGATCGATCCGCCCCGGCAGCCGGGGTGTGGGCGTGTGCAAGGAAACGGAGGCAGGGGATGTACCGGACAAGGACCGAGTCCGAGATGAAGGAGGCGGCAAGGGAGATCGCCGCGCGAGTGCTCGCGCCGCGCGCCGCGCATCACGACGCCACGGGTGAGTTCCCGGCGGAGAACGTCGCGGCGCTGGGCGGCGCCGGTCTGATGGGCCTGCTCGTGCCGCGCGAGTACGGCGGCCCGGAGGTGTCGATCGAGACGTTCGTCGAGGTCACGCAGACGATCGCGCAGGCATGCTCGTCGACCGCGCTCGTGTTCGTGATGCACCACTGCCAGTACGCGATGATCGTCGACCACGGAACCGCTCGCCAGAAGGAGACCTTCCTGCCCCCGATCGCGCGCGGCGAGGAGCTCGTCGCATCGGCGACGACCGAGCCCGAGACGGGTGGCAACGCCGCGTTCTGCGTCAGCGCGGCCGAGCGCGACGGGGAGCGCATCCGCGTGACCGCGACGAAGCCGGTCGTGACGAGCGCCAACCACGCGGATTGGATCTACTGCACGACGCGCGCGACGCCCGACTCCGCCGGCGACGAGCTCAGCGTGGTGATCATGCCGGGACCCGCGCGCAGCGAGCGCGTCGAGCCGTTCGGCGCGTGGGACTGCATCGGGATGAGGGCGACCTCGAGCAGCGGGCTGCGCTTCACCGAGTGCGAGGTTCCGAGCTGGCACCAGATCGGCCCGGATGACTCCGCGCACGTGCGCGCCAGCTCGATGACGATCGTTTCGCGCGCCGGCTTCGCCGCGGCGTGGCAGGGCATCGCGAGCGCGGCGTTCGAGGAAGCGCTCGGCCACGTGCAGCGCAAGCGGCACGATTTCATCCGGCGCGACAGCGGCTCGTCCGCGACGAGAACGGAACAGAAGGCGCTCGCCTCCTCGGAAACCACGCAGCGCCAGCTCGCCGAGATGAGGGTGCGAGCTCGGCCTCGCGTGAGCTCCTGTACAGCGCGGCGCGGCTGATCGACGAGCACCGCGAGGAGCCTGCTGCGACGGCGCTGCGCCGAGGCCGTGCAGGACCGCCTCTGGTCCGCGCGCATCGCCTGTGGCGAATCGGCCGTCGACGTGACGCGCCAGGCGCTGCGCCTGTGCGGCGTGACCGGGCTGCGCGCGGGCGGTCCGCTGGCGCTCGAGCGTCGCATGCGCGACGCGCTCACCTCGCAGGTGATGGCGCCGAGCGAGGACGCGACCAAGCTGATGCTCGGAGGGCAGCTTGCCGCCGGCTGAGTCGGGTTCGTCCGACGAGCTGGCGCCGCCCGGCGGGGAGCTGCGCGTGAGGGTGCCGGAGCCGATGGTGATGGACGAGCCCGCCGGCGTCGCGGCGTTCCACCGCGCCGGCAGCGACGACGGCCCGCTCGTGCCGCAGTACGAGCTGTGCGCACGCAGCATCAGCGCGCTGCTGCGAGCCGGCGGCTCGGTGATGGATCTCGGCAGCGGCTCGGGGCGCTTCCTCTCCTACCTCGCCGCGCGTCGCCGCGACGCGCAGATCGTCGGCGTCGAGCTCTCCTCGCCGATGATCGAGCTCGGCGAGCGGATGCTCGCCGAAGACGGCCTGCGAGATCGCGTGCGGCTGCTCCACGGCGACATGACCGACTGCGCCGGTCTCGCGCCGGCGCGGCTGGACCTGCTCAGCTGCGTGCTCGCGCTGCACCAGCTGCCCTCCGCGGTCGAGCTCGATCTCGCGTTGGGCCAGATCGCGCAGATCAGGGACGCGACGGGCTGCGCGGTCTGGATCTGGGACCTCGTGCGGCTCGAGGACGAGCAGGTGATGAGGGACTGGCTGGCGCAGACGCCCGACGCCGATCCGCTGTTCGTGCGCGACGCGTTCGCCAGCGAGGCGGCCGGCTGGACGTCGGCGGAGCTGATCGACGCCGCGACTCGGGCGGGGCTGTCCGAGCTGCGCCACTGCGCCTCGCAACCGCCGCTGCTGCAGGCGCATTGGGCCCCCGTCCGCGCCGATCGGGAGGACGGCTCGTCGGACGCGCCGGAGGCCGAGTGGCAGGACGTGCCGCGCTCGAGCGACCTGCGCCGTCGCGTGATCGCGCTGCGCCTCGGGTTCAAGGGGCTGCCCTAGCTGCGCTCGACGACCACGCGCACGGTGCGCAGCAGCCGGTCGCTGGCGCCCCGCACGCTGCCGCCCTGCGCGAGCGTGTCCTTCACGTAGGTGAGCGTCTCGGCGGTCAGGCGCTCGCCGGGCAGCACGTTCGGATCCCGGGGGGGTAGGTCGCAAGCGACTCGGCCGCGATCCGCCCGGCGGCGGCCGCGGCGGGGACGGCCTCCTGCGCGCCGAGGAACGCTTCGCGCGGGGTCATCGCGAGCTCGCCCCACGGCGGCGGCGCGGCGAAGCTCGCGCCGGCTCCGGCCGGGTCGAGGCCGACGCGCTCGACGGCCCCTTGCAGCGCGTGCACGAAACGCGCCGCCTCGGGAATCGCTCGCTCGCCCATCCCGAACACGGCGACGATCACGTTCTGGCCGTACAGCTCGAGGTTGATGTCGCCGAGCTCGCGCAGCAGCGGCGCGAGCTCGTAGCCGTTTGCGCCGATCCCGCGAACGTCGACGGCGAGGCGCAGCGGGTCGTATGCGAACACGCCGGCGCGCCCCGCCATGCGCTCGTCCAGCACTTCGAGTCCGTCGATCGCGCGGATCTGCTCGCGCGTCTGCGCGAGCACGTCCATCGTGTGCGCGAGCAGCTCGCGCCCGTGCACGGCGGCCTGCCGCCGCGCGGCGTCGAGCGAGGCGGTCAGCAGCGAGCTGGGGCTGGTCGATTCGGTCAGCGTGACCGCGCGGTCGACCGCGTCCTCGCCGATCAGCTCGCCGCCGCGCTCGCCGAGGTGGAGCATCGCCGACTGCGTCAGGCTGCCGACGATCTTGTGCGTGCTCGAGATCACGAGATCGGCGCCGAGCGAGAGCGCGTGCGCGGGCAGCAGCTCGTGGAAGGCCATGTGCGCGCCCCACGCCTCGTCGACGATCAGCGGCACGCCGTGCTCGTGCGCGACGCGGGCGAGCGCGGCGACGTCGGCGACGGCGCCGAAGTACGTGGGCGAGACGACCCACGCGCCGACGGCTCCCGGCGTCTGCGCGAGCGCGCGGTCGAGCGTCTGCGGAGCGAGGCAGTGCGCGATGCCGAGCTCCGGGTCGAGCTCGGGCGCGGCGAACGTCGGGCGCAGCCCCGAGAGCACGAGCGCGTCGATCGCGCTCGAGTGCGCGTTGCGCTGCACGACGACGCGATCGCCGTTGTGCGCGAGCGCGAGGCCGGCCGAGAGGTTGCCCTGCGAGGCGCCGTTGACGAGGAACCACGCCCGCCGCGCGCCCCACGCGCCGGCCGCGAGGCGCTGGGCGCGCTCGAACGGCGTCGGCTCCGGGCCGATGTCGATGCCGTGCGTGAGCGCCGGCACGTCGAGGCTGAGCGCGCGCTCGCCGATCGCCTCGAGCAGCCGCGGGTCGGCGCCGGGGCCGCCCTTGTGCCCGGGCACGTGCAGGCGCGCGGGATCGCGCTCGGCGTACTCGCTCAGCGCGTCGAGATAGGGCGTCTGGTCCTGCTCGGAGCTCATCGGGCCTTCAGGCTAGTGGAGGCCCGCCGGCGCGCCGAAACGCCGCGTGGCTATGCGCTCTCGGGGTCCGGCCCGTGGCCGTTTCGCCCGAGCAGCGTCGGCTTCGCGGCGTCCGTCCACAGCACCTGCTCGCGGCCGGGGCCGACGCCGACGAGCGTCACCGGCGCGCCGACGTGCTCTGCGATGAACCGCAGGTACTCGCGCGCGCCGTCGGGCAGGTCGGAGAGCGTGCGGCACTCACCGAGCTCCTCGCTCCAGCCGCGCAGCTCCGTCAACTCGGCATGCGTGTGGTGCAGAACCGTCTGGTGGTAGGGGAAGTCGTCGAACACTGCGTCTTCGGCGCCGCGGTAGCTCGTGCACACCTGGATCCGGTCGAGGCCGGAGAGGACGTCGAGCTTCGTCACGACGAGCGCCGTCATCGTGTTCAGTCGCGCGGCGTAGCGCAGCGCGACGAGATCGAGCCAGCCGGTGCGCCGCGCGCGTCCGGTCGTCGTGCCGAACTCGCCGCCGCGCTGCCTGATCCGCTCGCCCATCTCGTCATGCAGCTCGCTCGGGAACGGGCCGGCGCCGACGCGCGTGGTGTACGCCTTCGAGATGCCCCAGATCTCGTCGATGCTCTTCGGGCCGACGCCCGTCCCGACGCACGCGGCGCCCGACAGCGGGTTCGAGGAGGTGACGAACGGATACGTGCCGTGGTCGATGTCGAGCATCGCGCCCTGCGCGCCCTCGAAGATCACCTTGGCGCCGTCGTCGAGCAGGTCCCACATCAGCTTCGACGTGTCGGCGATGTGCTGCTCCAGGCGATGCCCGAACGTGAGGTATTCCTCGGTCATCGTGTGCAGGTCGAGCGACGGGTCCTTCTCGAACGGGCGCAGCGACAGCCGCTTCGGCTCCATCGCCGCGACGATCTTCTTCTTCAGGATCTTCTCGTCGAGCAGGTCCTGCACGCGGATCCCCAGCCGCGCCGCCTTGTCGGCGTAGCAGGGGCCGATCCCTCGGCGCGTCGTCCCGATCTGCAGGCTTCCGAGCTTCGCCTCGCCGGCCGAGTCGAGCAGCAGGTGGTAGGGCATGATCAGGTGCGCGTTGGCCGAGATGCGCAGGCCGCCGACGTCGACGCGACGCGCGCGCAGCGCGTCGAGCTCGCCGATCAGCACCTTCGGGTCGATCACGACGCCGTTGCCGATCACGCAGCACTTGCCCGGGTACAGGATCCCCGAGGGGATCAGGTGCAGCTTCCACTCCTCGCCGTCGCGCACGATCGTGTGGCCGGCGTTGTTGCCGCCCTGGAAGCGCACGACCGCATCGGCCTGCTCAGCGAGCAGGTCGGTGATCTTTCCCTTGCCCTCATCGCCCCACTGGGCGCCGACGATCACGATTCCCGGCATGTCTGGTGCAGTCTACGGACGCCCGCCTCGATCCCCGGGCGGCCGAAGGTCAGATCCGATGCGCCTCGTGCGCCTCGGAGCGCGCGTCTCTTAGCGCGCGCCGGTCGTCCTCGCCGAACAGTGGCAGCCCGTTGCCGCAGATCGCGACGAGCCGCGAGACCGTGCGCTCGCCGAGCTGCTCGATCAGTTCCTCGTAGGCGAGGTTCGTCGTGACGATCATCGCGCGCTCGTCCTCGTAGCGCGTATTGACGATCGAGTAGAGCTGCTCGAGCACCCACTCGGTCGTGTTCTCGACGCCGAGGTCGTCGATGTGCAGCAGGTCGACCGCCGCGAGCCGCTCGAGGAAGCCGACCATGCCGGCCTCCGTCTCGATCGCCGCGCGGATCAGGTTGAGCAGGCGCGGCAGCGAGTAAATCGCCACCGACCGACCCGCGTCGAGCGCCGCCTTCGAGACGATCATCGCGAGCGTCGTCTTGCCGGTTCCGACGTCGCCCATCAGCCACAGGCCGTGGCCGGCGTCGAGCTGCGCATCGATGTCGCCGACGTAGCGGCGCACCGCCTGCACCACCTCGGGCGCGTCGCGAGCGATTTCGGGGACCGGCGGGCGCTCGAAGGAGACGCCGCGATAGCGCTTGGGGACGCGCCCCTCGAGCCCCGCCGTGCGCACGCGCGCGATCCTGCCGGCGCGGCAGGCGCAGTCGCTCGCCGTGTTCGTCGCCTCGTCGACGAGGAAGCCGCTCCCGTCGCACACGCCGAGCGCGCAGCGCCCGGCGCCGAGCGTGCCGTCGGGGGGCTCGAGCGGGTCGGCGCGCGGCGCGATGCTCACGGCGTGTAGCGCTCGCCGGCGTAGTTCATGAACTTCGGGTACTCCTTCTGGAAGGTCAGCGTGACTTTGCCGACGGCGCCGTTGCGGTGCTTGGCGATGATCAGGTCGGCCTCTCCCGGGCGCTCGGACTCCTCGTCGTAGTACTCGTCGCGATAGATGAACATCACGAGGTCGGAGTCCTGCTCGAGGTTCCCGCTCTCGCGCAGGTCCGAGAGCTGCGGCTTCTTGTCGGGCCGCTGCTCGACGGCGCGGCTCAGCTGCGAGAGCGCGATCACGGGCACGCCGAGCTCGCGCGCGAGGATCTTCAAGCCGCGGCTGAGCTCGCCGACGGCGGTCACGCGGCTGTCGTAGCGGCTGTCGGTGCGCATCAGCTGCAGGTAGTCGATGATGATCAGCCCGAGGCCGCCCTCGCATTGGCTGTGCAGGCGGCGCGCCTTCGCGCGGATCTCGAGCATCCCGACGTCGCTGGAGTCGTCGACCCACAGCGGCGCCGCGGCGAGCACCTGCGAGGCCTTCAGGATCTTCGGCCAGCGCTGCTCGGCGACGCGCCCCTTGCGCAACTCCTCGCCCTTGATGCGGGCCTGCGAGGCGACGAACCGCTGTGCGAGCTCCGCCTCGGCCATCTCCAGCGAGAACAGCGCGACGGGCTTGTTGTGCGTGACGGCCGCGTTCTCGGCGATGTTGCAGACGAGCGCGCTCTTTCCCATCGCCGGGCGCGCGGCGATGATGATCAGGTTGCCCGGCTGGAAGCCGCCGGTGATCTCGTCGAGGTCCTTGAAGCCGGACGGCGTGCCCGTCAGCGACGTGCCTTCGATCGACAGGCGGTGCAGCTTGTCGAGCTCCTCGTGCAGGACGTCCTCGATCGCGCGGAAGTCCTGCTGACGGTCGTCGCGCGCGACCTCGAGCATCGCCTTCTCCGCCTGCTCGACGAGCTCGCGCGGCGCGGCCTGGTGGGAGACGACGCTCTCCTGGATCTCGTACGACGCGCGCAGGAGGCGCCGCAGGAGCGCGTTCTCGCGCACGATCTGCGCGTAGCGACGCGCGTGCCCCGCCGCCGGGACGACGCCCGTGAGCTCGTCGACCGCCGCCGGGCCGCCGATCTGCTCGAGCTTGCCGAGCTGGCGCAGGCGGTCGATCACGGTCAGCGTGTCGACCGGCTCGCTTTCGTTGTACAGCGCGAGCATCGCCTCGTAGATCGCGCCGTGGCGCTCGCGGTAGAAGTCCTCCGCGCGCAGGCCCTCTTCGATCACGAGCGCATACAGCGAGCGGTCCGACAGCAGGATCGCGCCGAGCACCGACTGCTCGGCCTCGAGGTTGTGCGGCGGCGCGAGCCCCGCCATCGAGGCGTTGCCCGCGCCGTTGCCTGTCGCCACGGCGCTCATCGGTCGGGCGAGTCTAGGGTCGACGCGACGCCCGCTCCGGGGCGGTTCCCGCAAATCGCGAGAGGAAAAGATCGCACGCTCGTCACGAACACATGTTCGCAGCCGCGACGGCGGTTGAAGCGTGCGCGCAGCTCAACTACGAGCGCATCGCGGGAGCTCTTCGCGCCAGGGCCCGCTCGGTCTGCGAGGAGCCGCTATTTCTTCGCGACGACCATCGTCTTGATCGTCGCGGGCACCCCGTCGACGACCTCGACGACGACCATGTACGTGCCGACGTTCTTGATCGGCTCGGGCAGGTGCACGTTGCGTTTGTCGATCTTCAGGCCGCGCGCTTCTTTGATCGCGTTGGCGATGTCCTGCGCGGTGACCGAGCCGAACAGGCGGCCGTCGGCGCCGGCCTGCTGGGGGATCGTCAGCACGGTGCGATTGAGCAAATTGACGTTCTCCTCGGCCTTCTCGGTCGCGTTGCGCTCAGCGCGCTCGGCTGCCTCCTGGCGCTGGCGGATCGCCTCGACGGCGCCGCGCGTCGCCGGCTGGGCCAGCCGGCGCGGCATCAGGTAGTTGCGCAAGTAGCCCTTCGAGACGTCGACGACCGAGCCCTGCTCGCCGAGCGTGTCGACGTCCTGGAGGAGGATCGCGTCAGGCACCCGTCGCTACCGTTCCCGATCGCGGTCGCCGCGGTCGCGCCTGGGGCCGTCCTCGCGGCCGCCCTCGTTGACGTACGGCAGCAGCGCGAGCTCTCGCGCGCGCTTGACGGCGCGCGCGATCTGCACCTGATGGCGCCGGCAGGAGCCGGTGATCCGGCGCGAGCGGATCTTGCCCTTCTCGGAGATGAACTTGCGCAGCGAGGCGACGTCCTTGTAGTCGACCTGCTCGACCTTGTCGCGGCAGTACTGGCAGGACTTGCGCCGGCCCGAGCCGACGCCGCCCTTCTTGTCGCGCCGGCGAACCGGCTTGCCGCGTCCGCGCGCCTTGGCCATCAGCGCGCCCCGCGACCGTGGTCGCGGTTGTCAGGCATGAATACGGATGAATGCACGAAGACCTCGCTGTTGCGTGAAGCTCAGAATGGGATGTCGTCGTCGCCCGCGGCGACCGGTGCCGACTGGAAGTCCCCTTCGTCGATCGGGACGCCGCCTCCGTTGGAGGCGCCGCCGCCCTGACGAGCCGCGATCGGACCGCCTCCGCCGGAGGCGTCTTCGCGCGAGCCCAGGAACTGCACCGAATCGGCAATGATATCGGTTGCCTGGCGCTTCGTGCCGTCCTGCGCTTCCCACTCGCGCCACTCCAGGCGCCCGTCGATCGCGACGGGGCGGCCCTTCGAGAGGTAGCGCGCGGCGTTCTCGCCCTGCGCGCCCCACACGGTCACGTCGAAGTAGTTCGGCTTGTCTACCCATTCGCCGCTCGCTCCGTCCTTACGGCGCGTGTTGCATGCGATCCGCAGCTTGCAGACCGACGTGCCGCTCGGCAGCGAGCGCAGCTCGGGGTCGGCTGTCAGGTTCCCGGTCATCACGACCCTGTTGATGTTGGTGGCGGCCACGGCTCCTCTTCCTTTCGACTGCTTGCGGATCCCGCTGTCGGGACCCATCTCGTTTCTTGAAGCGTTCGCGCTTCGAGTCTAGACCGGCCCGCGGGCGCGAATCGGCTCGTGCCGCCGCGCAAGCCGCTAATTGCGGTCGCCGGACGCCGCGCGCGAGGCCGACGAGCGCACGCGCGTGGACGTTCCGAAGACCTCGTCCCAGTACGGCGCGCTGATCCCGAACCCGCGCGTGTCGTCCTGGAAGTGGTGGCGCATGTGGCGCTCGCGCAGCATCCGCCCGAGCCGTCCGTGCGGGCGGAAGTGGTGCAGGTAGTAGTGCATCATGTCGTAGACGAGGTAGCCGAGGAAGAACCCCGCGCCGAGTCCCGGCGCGTAGCGCGCACCGAAGATCACGTACAGCAGCCCGAACACGGCGGCGGCGAGCGGGACGCTGACGGCGGGTGGCATCACGAGCCGCATCGGGTCGTTCGGGTGGTCGTGGTGGACGCCGTGGATGATCCAGTGCAATCGCGCGCCGAGCCCGTCGTCGGGCTCGAAGTGGAAGACGAGCCGGTGCAGCCAGTACTCGAACAGCGTCCACAGCGCGTAGCCGCCCGCCAGCAGCCCGACGGACAGCAGCACGCTCACCCGCGAGAGCCCCCACGCCTCGAGCGCGACGATGCCGGGGACGAAGATCAGCACCGGCACGATCGGGTGCACGCGCGAGAGCGCGTCGAGCACGCGCGACTCGAACATCGGCGGCGAGGCGCGCAGCACGTCGGTGCGGCTGACGTTGCCGTCGCTCATGTCTTCAGCCCAGCCCACGCCTGCGATCTTAGTACGCGCTCGCGCCCGGCGACGACGCCCGACAGCGCTGTTGCGCGCCGCTCGCGTCCGTCCGGCCGGGTCAGGACGCGTCGCCGACGGGGACCTCGGTGGCCTCGGCCTCCGCGCCCGCCTCGGCCTCCGCAGGCTGCTCGCCGGCAGGCTCGGCGCTCGCCGGCGGCGGCGTCGCGGGAGGCGACTCGCCCGTTGGCGTCTCTGCGCCGTCGCGCCGCGCGCCGGCGGTCCCGGAGGACATGTCCGGCGGCGAGGAGACGCCCGGCGCGAGCTTGACGATGCGAAAGCGCAGCACCTCGTCGGCGAGGCGCAGCGTGCGATCGAGCCCATTGAGCAGCTCGGTCGTGGAGACGTGGAACTGCAGCAGGTGGTACTCGGCGCTCGCCTTGCGGTCGATCGGGTACGCGAGCGGGCGCTCGCCCCAGTTGTCGTGTCGCAGCAGCTCGCCCTGGGCCTCGATCGCGGCGCGCGCGTCGGCGATCAGCTTCGCGCGCGTCGGCTCCTCGACCTGCGGGTCGAGCAGCAGCACGAGGTCATATGTCGGAGCCGGCAAGGTCATGCGAGGACGGCGGCACTCGAGCGCGCGCCGAGCGAGGAAGGTTAGCGGGTCCGGCCCTTCGCGCGGATGTCGGCGAGCTGCTCGTCGATCCAGTCTCCGGGGTCGCGCGAGGTGACGATCTCGACGAGGCCGTCGGCGCGGCGGCGCTTCTCCTGGGGGGCATCGTCAGCGCTGCGTGGATCGAGTCGGCCGTCTCCTGGATGTCGAACGGGTTGACCGACAGCGCGTACTCGCCGAGCTCCTCGTGCGCGCCGGTGTTCTCGGAGAGGATCGAGACGCCGTCGCGCTCGTTGACGATCGGACCCTCCTTGGCGACGAGGTTCATGCCGTCGAACATCGCGTTGACGAGCAGCACGTCGTAGTGCTTGTACGCGGCCATCGCCTCCTCCAGGTCATCTCTCAACTTGAGCTGGATCGGCATCCAGTCGGGCGTGCCGTGGCGGTGGTTGACGACCGCGACGATCGCCTCGATCGCCTCGAGGTACTCGGCGTACTGCGGCACGTCGGTTCGCGACGGCATCATCTGCGCCATGAACGTGACGCGCTCGCGGAACTCCGGGTGCTGCTCGAGGAACAGGTCGAACGCGGAGAAGCCGCGCAGCACGTTCTTGCTCAGGTCGGCGCGGTCGACGCGCAGGATCAGGAAGTCGCGCCGGCGGCGCAGCAGCTCCTGCTCGAAGACGCCGACCCGCTCGCGCTGCGCGATCTGGCGCGTCGCGCGGTGGTCGATCGGCAGCGGATAGGCGCGCACCCACACCTCGCGCTCCCCGAAGCGCACGACGCCGGCGTTGAAGTCGACGTCGAGCTCCATCAGGTCGCGGCAGCACTGCAGGAAGTTGTGGCGGTAGGAGCGCGTGTGGAAGCCGATGATGTCGTTCGCGAGCAGGCCGCTGAAGATCTCCTCGCGGATTCGCGTCGGCAGCACACGCCACGCGTCGGGCTGCGTCCACGGGATGTGGATGAAGTGGTGCAGGAAGACGTCGGGACGCGCGCGGCGGACGAGGTCGGGGAGCGTGTAGAGGTGGTAGTCGTGGACCATCACGACCGGCTCCTCGGTGTCCTCGAGCTGCTCGACGACGGCGCGCGCGAGGTCTTCGTTGACGACGTTGTAGCCGAACTCGAACGCCTCGATCTCCTCGCGCCGGATGTCGGGAGCGTTCGAGAGATCCCACAGGTAGTGCTGGATGAACCACAGCATCGGGTTGGCGAAGACGTTGTAGAAGCGGTCGTACGCCTCGGGCTCGGAGACGACCAGGCGGACCTGGTACTCGCCGCCGTCGGGCGAGCGCACGTCGAACGCGCCGCCGCGCTCGCGCGAGACCTCGGCGTCGTGCTCGTTCATCGCCGAGGCGATCCAGATCGCGTCGCGGTGCGAGGCCAGTCCGGTGAGCGCGGTCACGAGCCCGCCCGAGCCGCGCTGGATCTCCCCGCCGGGGCCGAACGTGACCGGCCCGCGGTTGCTCACGAGCACGAGCGGCACCCGATCAGAGGTCATGCTCGTGCCTCGTTGCAGTCGGCGCTCTGAACGGAACGCTCGACACCGCCGCTCACGCCTGGGACTTCAGCTCGTTGAAGATCTTGAGGTAGTCGCGCAGGTAGCGCGGCGTGAGGAAGTGCGTGCGCACGTGCTCCTTGCCACGCCGGCCGAGGAACTTGCCGAGCGCCGGGTCCTTCAGCACCTCGAGCGCGCGCGCCGCGCACTCCTCGACGCTGCCGACGAGGAAGCCGGTGACGCCGTCCTCGATCTGCAGCGGGATGCCGCCGACGTTGCCGCCGATGAACGGGCGCGCCTTCCAGATCGCCTCGGAGACGGTCAGGCCGAAGCCCTCGCGCGTGGACTTCTGGATCAGCACGTCGGAGTGCGACTGGAACGCGTTGACCTCGATCGCGCCGACGTTGTTGAAGTTGTTGAGGATGTGGATGTCGGGATCGCCGTCGGCGTGCGCGATCGTCGCGTTGAAGAAGTCCCATCCCTCGGGGTCGTCGCTGGCCATCGATCCGACGAGCGCCAGCTGCACGTCGGGCATCGACTGCTTGACGACGCGGTAGGCGTCGATCACGCCGAGCGGGTCCTTCCACGGGTCGAAGCGCGAGACCTGGCAGATCAGCGGTCGGTCGACGTCGATCCCGAACTGCCCGCAGACGAACGCGCCGTCCTCGGGCGAGAGCGCCATGTTCTTCGGCGTCAGCGGATCGATCGCGGGCGGGACGACGTTGACGTGGCCGTTCATCCCGGGCGGGACGTACTCGCGCATGTGAAACAGCGTCTCGGGGTAGTCGGCGATGTAGGGCAGCAGCCGCGCGATCGTCTGCTCGTTGGGCGTCGAGAGGTCGATGTGACAGCGCCACACCCAACCCTTGGCCTTCTCCGGCACGAGCCCGAACAGCGCCGCCGGCTGTGGGTCGTGCACGAGGCAGACGTCCCATCCGCCCGACAGCTCGCGCGCGTTCATCTCGTTGTACTGGCGCCACGTCGCCCACTGCTCCTCGTCGAGGTCCTGCGGCGAGCCCTGCAGCGCGTTGTGCATCAGCTTGGTCGCGTTGAAGAACTCCTCGCGTCCGTAGATCACCTGCCACTCGCAGTCGAGGCCGACGTCGCGCATCAGCGGCACGAGCGTGTAGAGGATCTCCGAGACGCCGCCGCCGAACGCGGTCGCCGAGATGTGCACGACGCGGTCGCCCTGCAGCGGCTCTGCCAGCTCGTGGATCTCGGCGATCAGCTCGCGGCCGCAGATGTGCGTGTAATCGGCGAGCGTCTTGTTGCCAACGGCGACGGGCTGCAGCACGCGGCCGCACGATACCCGAGATCTTGCGCGTCGCTTGCGCTCGCGCCGTCCCGCATCTTGCGCGTTTGCAGCGCTCACGCGAGGCCGCGCGTGGAACTATCGTCTAGGGATGCTCAACGGGCGCCTCTATCGCGCTGCCTTTGCGCCGTTCGTGCTCGCGCTGGCGGTTGCCGCGTTCTCGTTGACGGGACGTTCGACGCCGCTGCGCTCGACGCTCGCGCCGGACGCATTCGACGGATCGCTGGCGTTCTCGGAACTCGACACGCTCGCGCGCGAGTTCCCCAACCGCCGCCCCGGCGGCGCCGGCGATCGCGCGCTCGCAGCACGCGTCGCCGCGACGCTGCGCGGCCTCGGCGGCACTGCCGGCGGCGGCTTCCAGGTGCGCACGCGCGAGTTCGACGCGCAGACGATCGACGGCGAGCGCACGCTCGTCAACGTGATCGCCCAGCGCCCGGGGTCGACGGGCGCGGCGCCGATCGTGATCGTCGCGCACCGCGACGCGGCCGGCGCCGGCGCGCGCGCCGAGCTGTCGGGCACCGCCGCGCTGCTGGAGCTCGCGCGCGTGTTCGCCTCGCGCGAGACGCAGCGCACGATCGAGCTCGTCTCGACGAGCGGCGGCAGCGGCGGCGACGCCGGGGCGGCCGACTTCGCGGCGCACGAACCGGGGCCGTTCGACGCGGCGCTCGTGCTCGGCGATCTCGCGGGCACGCGCTCGCGCAAGCCGTTCGTCGTGCCGTTCTCGGACGCGCTCGGCTCCGCGCCGGCGCAGTTGCAGCGGACGGTCGAGGACGCGATCACGCAGGTGACCGGAGGCGACCCCGGCTCGCCGAGCGGGTTCGGGCAGCTCGCCCACCTCGCGCTGCCGCTGACGGTCGGCGAACAGGGCCCGCTGAACGCCGCCGGGATCCCGGCCGTGCTCGTCCAGGCGTCCGGCGAACCGGGGCCGAGCGCGAACGCGCCGGTCAGCGAGACGCGGCTGGAAGGCTTCGGGCGCGCCGTGCTGACGGCGGTCGACGCGCTCGACACCGGGCCCGAACTTCCGGCGGCGATGCAGGCGGGGCTGGAGGTGCAGCGCAAGACGCTCCCGTCGTGGGCGCTGCGACTGCTGCTCGGCGCGCTGCTGTTGCCGCCGCTGATCGTCGCCGCCGACGGCCTCGCTCGCGCGCGCCGGCGGCGGCTGCCGGTCGCGCGCTGGTCGCTGTGGACGCTCTTGTGCGCCGTGCCGTTCCTGTTGACGGCGGCGTTCGTGCTCGTCCTCGGCGCGCTCGGCGTGATCGGCTCGACGCCCGGCGAGGCCGTGCCGGCCGCGGGGCTCTCGTTCGGGGCCTCGGCGGCGGCGGCCGTGGCGGCGGCGCTGCTCGTGTTCGCCCTCGCGTGGCTGCTGTGGCCGATGGGGATGCGCCGCGTCGGGCTGCGCGCCCGCCCGAGCTCCGACGGCGCCGGGGTCGCGATGCTGCTCGTGCTGCTGCCGGTCGCGGTCGTCGTCTGGATCGCCAACCCGCTCGCGGCGCTGCTGCTGCTGCCGGCGCTGCACCTGTGGCTGCTGATCGTCTCGCCCGAGCTGCGCCCGCGCCCGCCGCTCGCGGTCGCGCTCGTCGCGCTCGGACTCGTGCCGCTGGCGCTGCTCGCGGCGTTCTACGCGGAGGAGCTCGGCCTCGGCGTCGGCCACGCCGCGTGGATGGGCGTGCTGCTGCTCGCCGGCGGCCACGTCGGGGCGTCCGGCGTGCTGCTGTGGAGCCTCGCGCTCGGGTGCGCCGCGGCGACGTTCATGCTTGCCGTGACCGCCGGAGCGTCGATGCTCGCGGGCGGCGACGACGATGTCCAGGAGATCACGATTCGCGGCCCGCTGTCATATGCCGGTCCGGGCTCGCTCGGCGGCACGCAGTCGGCGCTGCGCCGGTGATCGGAGAGCGGGGCGAGGTGAGCGATGCCTGAGGTCGAACTGAGCCGCGCTTCGCGCGGCGGGCCGAGCTTCTCCCCGCGGCGACGCTCGTCGGCCTCGCGCAGGGCGATGCGCGCGCTCGCGGTGCTGCTGATCGTCGTCGGCGCGATCGCGCTCCTCGACGCGGCGGTGACGCTCGTCTGGCAGGAGCCGTTCTCGGCGCTGTACGCGAAACTGCGCCAGGACCACCTCAGCGGCGCGCTCGCGAAGGTCGAACGTGCGACGCCGACGGCCGGCGAACGGCGCGCGCTCGTCAACCTCGCCGACGTTCGCCTTCGCGTCGCGTACCTCGCCGGAAGCCTCGAGGGACGCGCGGCGGACGGCAGCGCGGTCGGGCGCATCCGCATCCCGCGGATCGGCGCGGACTTCGTCGTCGTCAAGGGCACCGACACGTCCGATCTGGAGAGCGGTCCGGGGATCTACTCGGAAACGGTCTTCCCGGGGATGGCCGGAACGACCGCGATCGCGGGACACCGCACCACCTACCTGGCGCCGTTCCGCCACATCGACGCGCTGCACACCGGCAACCGGATCGAGCTCGACATGCCGTACGCGCACTTCACGTACACGGTGCTCGGCACGCGCGTCGTGTCGCCGAACGACGTCGAGGCGGCGGTCGGCCAGGTCGGCTACACGCGCCTCGTCCTATCCGCGTGCACGCCGCTGTTCAGCGCGGCTAAACGACTGCTCGTGTTCGCGCGGCTGACGCGAACGGTGCCCATCGGCGCTGCGCGCCTGCCGCTCTCGCAGCGTCCGCCCGGGGCCGAGGAAGCGCTGACGGGCGGTCAGCTCGAAGAGCCGTCGAGCGCGCGGCGCACCAGCGCACCGGCACGCCAGTCACTGCCAGGCGTGCTCGAATCCGTCCAGCCTCGTCTCAGTGCCATCCCCGGCGATTAGCGTCACGCCGGGAGCGCCGGCGAGCACCTCGCCGATCCACGTGACGCTCGTCGCGCCGGCGCCGAGCACGGCCGACTCGACGCGCGCGCGCGAGCGCGCCGGCGAGCAGAAGCAGAGCTCGTAGTCTTCGCCGGCGCTCGCCGCGAGCTCGTGCGGATCGACGCCAAGGGCGGCGCACACGTCGGCGACGCCCTCGGCGAGCGGCAGCCGGTCGAGCTCGATCCTCAGTCGCGCGCCGCTCGCGCGCCCGAGGTGGCCGGCGTCGGTGGCGAGGCCGTCGGACAGGTCGATCATCGCGTGCACACCGGCCGCGGCCAGCGCGCGGCCCTCGTCGATTCGCGGCGTCGGCACGCGCTCGCGCTCGAGCAGCCGCTCACGCAGGGAGGTCGGCCGTGCGCGTCCGTCGCGCACCGCCAGCGCGGCGCCGGCGCCGCCGAGCGAGCCGGTCACGCCGACGAGGTCGCCCGCGCGCGCGCCGTCGCGTCCGATCAGCTCCCGCCGGTGCTCGGCCCAGCCGACGACCGTCGCCGAGACGCTCAGCACGGGCGAGCGCACGACGTCGCCGCCGAGGATCGACGTGCGCGCCGCATCGGCGGCCGCTCGCGCGCCGCGCACCAGCGCGAGTGCGTCCTGCTCGGAGAGGTCCGGCGGCAGGCCGAGCGCAAGGTACGCCTCGCCTGGCTCTGCCCCCATCGCGGCGAGGTCCGACAGCGCACTGGCGAGCGCGAGCGCGCCGACGTCCGCCGCCGTGACCGAGCCGTCGTCGCGGCGGAAGTGAACGCCGTCGACGACGGTGTCGACGGAGACGGCGCACAGCGGCCGGCTGCGCACGACGGCGGCGTCGTCGCCGGGGCCGCGGACGATGCGCGAGCGTCCGTACGGCTCGCTGCGCCGAGCGTCCGCCGCGGGTCCGGCCGCGAGCGCCAGCTCGGCTTCGATCGACTCGATCAGAGAGCGCTCGGCGATGAGCGCTCAGCGATGTCGGTAGACGATCCGCGCGCGGTCGAGGTCGTACGGGGAGAGCTCGCAGCGGACGCGGTCGCCCGGCAGGATGCGGATGCGGAACCGGCGCATCTTCCCCGCGACGTGTCCGAGCACGATGTGGTCGTTGTCGAGCTTCACGCGGAACATCGCGTTCGGCAAGGCCTCGATCACCTCGCCCTCGAATTCGACCTTGTCCTCCTTCGCCACTGCTGCGCAACCCCTGTCTGGGCGCCGCTCGTTCGAGCAGCGGCCCGTCGTCGACTCGACTAGCCGCGTTCAAGCTACCAATGTCTGTCTGTGGAGGCGGTCATCGCCGACGCGCGTCACGGGCGTCGCTGCTAACGGAACGCGCGTCGCAGTAACTTCCGGCGAGCTCGCTTAGCCGGGAGCGGCGCCACCGGTCGCGCCGCCGTTGCCACCGCCACCGTTCCCACGGCCGTTGCCGTTGCCGTTGCCGTTGCCTCCGCCTCCGCCGTTGCCCGCGCCGGGCGTCGCGGGCGCTTCGCGTTTCGGTTCGGCGGGCGTCGGCGCGCCGGTCCCGCCTTTGCCTTTGGCTTCCGGCGTGCGCGGTCGCGCCGGGCGTTCGAAGTGTTCTTCGCCGCGTTCTTCGGAGGGCGAGCGCGACTGCCCGGTCGTCGCGAATTTGCCGTAGAACGGCGTGTAGGAGATCGGTTCCTTGGCCGCTTTGAACGGCACGCACGTCTTGCCTTCCTCGACGGCCGACATGTATGCGTGCCAGATTTCGGCCGGGAGATAGCCGCCCTGCTGCGGCTCGCCGTGGACGTCGGTCATCGAGACGCGTCGGTTCGGGTAACCCATCCACACGACCGTCGCGTAGTTCGGCGTGAACCCGTCCAACCACGCGTCGACGAGTTCGCTCGTCGTGCCGGTCTTGGCCGCCGTCGGGCAGCCGATCGCCGAGCGCGTCGCCGTGCCGCTTTCGACGTTCTGTTTGAGGATGCTCGTCTCCTCGGCGGTGACGCCTTCGCTCAGCACCTTGACGCGATGGGGCTCGCCCCAGTTGCTGTCGACGTGACCGTCGGGGAACACGACCTTCGTGATCGCGATCGGGCTGTTGCGGTAGCCGCCGTCGGCGAGCGTGGCGTAGACGTCGGCCATTTCGAGCGGTGTGACGCCGAGCGTGAGGCCGCCGAGCGCTTCGGCGGGGAAGCTCGAGAGGTGCGTTTTGACCCCCATCTTGTAAGCCATTTCGGTGACGGTCGACTCGCCGAGATCGGCGGCGAGCTGCGCGTAGACGGTGTTGTCCGAGGTCAGCGTCGCGTCGACGAGGCTGATCGACTTGTTCAACGACGTTCCCTCGAACGTCTTCACTTCGTACGTCGGGTAGCCGGTCAGCCAGCCGGGCGCGAGCGTGTGGGAGAGGTAGTAGGTGCTGTTCGGGTCGACGCCGCGCGAGAGCGCGTCGGCGAGGTCGATCGCCTTGAACGTCGAGCCGGGCTGGCGGTGCCCGTCGGCGGCGAGGTTGTACTGCGACTTCTCGTAGCTCTCGGACTCGGCCATCGCCTCGATGTCGCCGTTCGCCGGATTGAGGGTGACGATCGCCGACGCCGGGTCTTCGGGCTCGTTGAGCACTTCGGCGATCGCTTTGCGCGCGAGTCGCTGCATGTTCAGGTCGATCGTCGTGTACACCTTCAAGCCGCCCTGCGCGACCGTCTGCGCGCCGTAGCGTTCGGCGAGCTGCTGGCGGACGTATTCGAAGAAGAAGTCCTCCTTGCGTTCGGAGTAGAAGTAGCCGCGCTTGACTTCCAGCCCGGTCGCCTCGGCGCGACTCGCTTCGGCCCTGGTGATGTAGTGCAGTTCGGCCATCTTCGCGAGCACCTCGTTGCGGCGACGCCTCGCTTCGGAGGGGTCGGCGAACGGGTTGTACTGCGACGGCGCCTGCGGCAAGCCGGCGAGTAGAGCCGACTGCTGCAGGTTCAGCTGCGAGGCGGGTTTGTCGAAGAACTCGCGCGAGGCGGCCTGCACGCCGATCGCGGTCTGTCCCCCGAGCGTCCCGTACGGAACGCTGTTCAGATAACTCGTCAGGATCGAGCGCTTGCTGTGACGTTCGTTGTACTCGATCGCGAGCTTCGCCTCGATGATCTTCTGCTTCAGCGTGTGCTGGTCGCCGCCGAGGTAGAGGTTGCGCACGAGCTGCATCGTGATCGTCGAGCCGCCCTGCAGCGCCTGGCCGTGAGTGATGTCCTTGACGGCCGAGCGGAAGATGCCGGTCAGGTCGACGCCGTTGTTCTTGTAGAAGCGCTGGTCCTCGATCGCGACCGTCGCGTTCTTCAGGTTCGCGGGGATCTGGCTCCACGAGACCGGCGTGCGCAGCTCGTCGGACTGGATGAAGCCGAGCCGCGTTCCGTCGGCGGCGAACACCTGCGAGGAGCCGCCGCCGATGATCGGGCGCAGCGAGCCGATCGCCGGCGCCGATTGCGCGACGTTGAGCACGTAGCCGACGGCGGCGATCACGCCGATGATGAGCGCGGAGACGAGCACGCCGCCGCCGATCAGCAGGAACCGCGTCGGGCCGGCCCGGTGGTGCCGGCGCCGGCGCTGTCGAGCCTGTCGAGACATCCCGGACCTTCGAGATTACCTGCCGGATTGTGATTTCCTGCCGGTACGCCGCCTTTTCCGTCGCGGCTACTCTCAGCCCCGTGCCCCGACAATGACCCCGGACACAGCCGAGCTCGCGATCGCCGAGCCGACCGGCGAGTCGCCCGCTCCGCTCGAGCTGATGCCGGGCGGCCGGCTCGCCCGCCTGCGCGCGCGTGCGGGCAAGCGTGCCGGGCGCGTGCTCGCGCCGGTCCGCGACGATCCGGCTCGCGCGGTCGCGATCCGCGACAGCTGGCGCGCGCTGTGGAGCTCGCGCCTGCTGATCTGGGTCGCCGCGGCTTTGACGGTCGCGACGTACGGGGCCGGGCCGATGCGCCACGCGTTCAACCCGCGCGGCCTGACGCGCGGCCTCGGCTGGCTCGGGAACGTGCTGGCGGCGCCGGCGGCGCGCTGGGACGCCGCCTGGTACCTGGTGATCGCGCGTTACGGCTACCGTCCCGACCTCGGCGCGTACACGTCCTCGCGCGCGGCGTTCTTCCCGCTGTACCCGCTCGGCGTGCGCGCGCTCGGCGCGATCGGGCTGCCGCTCGTGCTCGGCGGCGTGCTGCTCTCGATCGGCGCGCTCGCCGTCTCGCTGTACGGCATGCACCGGCTGACCTCGCTCGAGCTCGGCGCGTCCGGCGGGGCGGCACGGCCGCGGCTCGCCTCGCGCGCCGGCGCGTCCTCGCCGCGCGACGTCGCGCGTCTGGCGGTGCTCGTGACGGCGTTCGCGCCGATGGCGTTCTTCCTCTCGGCTGTCTACTCGGAGTCGCTCTACCTCGCGCTGTCGATCGGGCTGTTCTACGCGGCGCGGCGCGGGCGCTTCGCGCTCGTCGGCCTGCTCGCGGCGCTCGCCGGCGCGACGCGCAGCGCCGGCGTCGTGCTGATCGTGCCGGCGCTGATCCTGTACGTGTACGGGCCGCGCTCCGATCGTCCGCCCGACTTCCCGCGCGCGCGGGGGATCGCGCCGCGCTACCGCCTGCGGCGCGACCTTCTGTGGCTCGCGCTCGCGCCGCTCGGGCTCGGCCTGTTCATGGGCTACATGGCGCTGTCCGGTGGCGACGCGCTCGCGCCGTTCCACGCGCAGGACGTGTGGGGCCGCTCCTTCGCGGGCCCGTACGTCGGCGTCTGGGACGGGCTGCGCGCCGGGTTCGAGGGCGTGCGTCAGCTGATCTCCGGCCAGCAGGTCCACGCGTACTTCCCGGTCGGGCCGAAAGAAGGCGCGACGATCGCCGCCCAGCACAACATCGAGCTGACGGCGTTCCTGCTCGCCGGGCTCGTCGCGACGGTGGGCGTGCTGCGCACGCTGCCGTTCGCGTACGGCGCGTACGTGATCGCGGCGCTCGCGCTGCCGCTCTCCTATCCGGTCTCGACGCAGCCGCTGATGTCGCTGCCGCGCTTCCTCGTCGTGCTGTTCCCGCTCGGGATCTGGTTCGCGGCTTGGCTGTCGTCGCATCCGCGCGCGCGCGTACCGGTGCTGGTCTGCTCGGTCGTGCTGCTCGCGTTCTTCACGGCGCAGTTCGCGACATGGCACTGGGTCGCGTGAGCGTGCGCGAGCAGGCGACACCGCAGCCGCCGCCGGCCAGCCTGCCCGGCGCGGGTGAGCTGGGGCCGCCGCCGAGCGGCGGCGGCGCGTCCGAACGGGCCGGCGCCGCCCCGCCGTGGCCGCCGTGGATGGCGCCGGTCGCGCTGTTCGGCGGTCTCTTGCTCGCGACGGTCGGTGGCCTGCTCGTCGACATCCCCGCGCTCGCGCTCGGCGTCAACGTCACCGCGTCGCACGTTCCGCCGGGGCTGACGATCGCCGACACCGCGGTGCAGGACGCCGGCTTCATCGCCGTCGCCGTCTTCTTCGCTCAGCTCGGCGGGCGCAGGCTCGACGCGGCGATGTTCGGGCTGCGCCCGACGCGACTTCGGCGCTCGATCGCGCTGCTCGCCGCGCTGCTCGCCGTCTTCTTCCTGTTCAACGTGATCTGGGCCGAAGCGTTCAACACGAGCAAGGAGAAGCTGCTCGAACAGCTCGGCGCGAACGAAACCACGACGCTGCTCGTGCTGAGCGCGGCGCTGACGTGCGTGATCGCGCCGATCGCCGAGGAGTTCCTGTTTCGCGGCTTCATCTTCACGTCGCTGCGCAACTGGCGTGGGCTGTGGCCGGCGGCGGTGATCACGGGGCTGCTGTTCGGCGCCGTGCACGTCGGCTCGGCGCCGGCGATCGACCTCGTGCCGCTCGCGGCGCTCGGCTTCGGCCTCTGCCTGCTGTACCGCGCGACCGGGTCGCTGTACCCGTGCATCGCGGCGCACTGCATCAACAACTCGATCGCGTTCGCGAGCCTCGAGGAATGGGGTTTCTCGCAGGCGGCCGTGCTGCTGGTCTCGGCGCTCGCGGTGCTGACGCTGCTCGGTTTGCTGCTGACGCGGCTCGGCGTCGCTTCGCGCGAGCGCGTAGGCGTGACATGAGAGCTGCGCGACTCGTCGCTCGCGCTGGATAGGATCGCGCGGATGAGAGCGGTTCGGATCGCCTTGGGATTGGCCTGTGCGAGCTTCGCGCTGGCCGCTCCGGCATACGCCGTGGAAGCGCCCGCGACGCCGAGCCCGACCCCCCCGGCGCCGGCTCCGCTGCCGCCGGCCGCCCCGGCGGCCGGCGACATCCAGCTGGTCGTCCAGCGCGCGTTCGGCAAGCCGCCGTTCGTGATCGCCGGATCGCGCATGGTGATTCGCGGGATCGTGATCCCGTACGTCGGCGGGCAGGCGGTCAAGGTGAGCCTGTACCGCGACGGGCGCAAGGTCGAGGTGCGGACGGTCAGCGTGCTGCCGATCGGCAACGGCGCCGGCCAGTTCCACCTCGGCTACTCGAGCGCGAGCGCCGGCGTCGTTCAGGCGCGCGCGGTGCACTACGCGACGCCCGAGCAGGCGCAGTTCACGGGACGCTCCGAACAGGTGCATTTCACCTCGCCCGACCTCGGTCCCGGCGCGAGCGGCCCGTCGGTGCGGCTGCTGCAGTCGGAGCTGAACGCGCTGCATTACGTCGTCCCGCTGAACGGCTACTTCGACGAAGCGACCGGACAGGCGGTCGTCGCGTTTCGCAAGATGACGGGCCTCTCGCGCGTGCCGTACACGGAATCGGCTTTCTTCCGGCGACTGCAGGAGGGCGGCGGCGTCTTCCACGTCCGCTACCCGCACGACGGGCGCCACGTCGAGGGCGACCTCACGCGGCAGGTGCTCGCCGAGATCGAACCGGGCGGCCGCGTGCGCGCGCTGTACACGATGAGCTCGGGCAAGCCGTCGACGCCGACCGTGATCGGGCGCTTCCGCGTGTACTCCAAGACGCCGGGGACGAACTCGGAGGGGATGGTCGACTCGAACTACTTCATCCGCGGCTACGCGATCCACGGCTACGCCGAAGTGCCGACGTACGCGGCGAGCCACGGCTGCCTGCGCGTGCCGATCCCGGACGCGCCGGCGATCTATGCGTGGGTGCACGAAGGCACGCCGGTCGACGTCTACAACGAGAGCGGCGGCGGCAGCCACAACGTCAGCAGCCACGCCGGACCGTAGGCCGGCGCGCGGAGTCCTCGCGAGGAGCGCCCGCCGGGCCGTTCGCGGTCGCTCGCGCGAGACGCGCGCCGTCTACGCCCTGATGCGGATCGAGCGCGCGACGAAGCTGAGCCCGACGCCGTAGACGGCGAGCGCCAGCAGCAGGTCGACCGTGCGCACCAGCCACTGGCTGCTGGAGCCGTTCGTCAGACCGGCGAATGGCGAGGTGACCGCTTCTGACAGTTCGTCGATCGTGCGCCGCGCCGAGCTCTTGCCGCCGCCGCTTTCGGGCGCGACGCCGGTGTTGGAGGCGACCCCGAGCTGAGCTTCGCCGCTCGGCTTGCTCGTTTCGCCGTTCAGCTCCTGCTGCTGATGGTGCGAGGCGCTGCTCGTGCGGTTGACGACGAACAGCACGAACGACACGACGACGATCGCGCAGAGCACGATCGATGCGAGCTTCAGGACGCTCGCGAGCGGCGACAGCACATCGCTAGATTAGACCGGCAGATGGACGCTTTGGCCGAATGTTCCAGCACGCGCGCGGACGCCCGCGGGCGGCTGATCGAACAGCTTCGCGAGCACGCGCTCGTGATCGGCGAGGTGACGCTGACCAGTGGAGCGCGCGCGCAGTACTACGTCGACGCCAAGCGCGCGATCCTGCGCCCGGTCGGCTTCGCTGCGCTCTCGGCGCTCGTCGCCGGCTACGTCGCCGAGTGGAAGGCGACGGCCGTCGGCGGCCTGACGATGGGCGCCGACCCGGTGGCGTGCGCGGCGCTCGCGGGCGGCGCGCACGCGAAGGCGTTCTTCATCCGCAAGCAGGCGAAGGACCACGGGCTGCAGCGGCGGATCGAGGGGCCGCCGCTGGCGGACGAGGACCGCTGCGTGGTCGTCGAGGACGTCGTCACGACGGGCGGCTCGACGCTCGCGGCGATCGAGGCGTTGAACGACGCCGGCCGGCGGATCTGCGGCGTTCTCAGCGTGCTCGATCGGCTCGCGGGAGGGGGCGCGGCGATCGAGCGTGCCGCGGGCGCCCCGTACGTCGCGCTGAGCACGATCGACGACGTCTACCCCGATCGCCCCGACCGGGCCGGCGGCTGAGCGTTGTCCGCGACGGAGACCGGCGCGACCGTCCGTGCGGCGGACGCCGGCGATGTGCCGCGCCTGCTCGAGCTGTTCGCGGCGCTCGCCGACTACGAGCAGCTGCGCGACGAGCTGCGCGCCGACGAGCAGAGCCTGCGCGAGGCGCTGTTCGGCGAGCGCCCGGCGGCGAGCGCGCTGCTCGCCGAGCGCGGCGGCGAGACGGCCGGCTACGCGCTGTTCTTCGAGACGTTCTCGAGCTTCCGCGTCAGCCGCGGGATCTGGCTCGAGGACCTGTTTGTGCTTCCGTCTCATCGCAACGCCGGCGTCGGGCGCGCGCTGCTCGCGGCCGTCGCCGCGCGCGTGCCGGGTGAGGACGGCCGCCTCGAGTGGGCGGCGCTCGACTGGAACGAGCTCGCGCTCGGCTTCTACCGTGGGATCGGCGCGCGATTGATGGACGAGTGGACGTCTCTGCGCCTCGACGGCGACGCCCTCGCCCGACTCGCGGCGGAGTCCGGCGATCGCCGATAGCCCGATCGGCTCCCGCTCGCAGCGGCGGCTGATCCTCGCGATCTGCTGCATGAGCCTGCTGATCGTCGGGCTCGACAACACGATCGTCAACGTCGCGCTGCCGTCGATCGGGCACGAGCTGCACACGTCGGTGTCGGGTCTGCAGTGGACGGTCGACGCGTACACGCTGGTGCTCGCCAGCCTGCTGATGCTGTCCGGCTCGATGGCCGACCGCCTCGGGCGCAAGCGCGTGTTCGCGCTCGGCCTCGTCCTCTTCACGCTCGGCTCGCTGCTGTGCAGCCTCGCGCCGAACCTCGGCTCGCTCGTCGCGTTCCGCATGCTGCAGGCGATCGGCGGCTCGATGCTCAACCCGGTCGCGATGTCGATCATCCGCAACGTCTTCACCGACGCGCGCGAGCGCGCGCAGGCGATCGGCGTGTGGGGCGCGACCGTCGGCATCAGCCTCGCGCTCGGGCCGGTCGTAGGCGGCGCGCTCGTCGACGCGGTCGGCTGGCGCTCGATCTTCTGGATCAACATTCCCGTCGGGCTGGCGGCGCTCGCGTTGACGCTGCGCTTCGTGCCGGAGTCGCGCGCGCCGCGCCCGCGCCGGCTCGATCCGGTCGGGCAGGTGCTCGTGATCGTCCTGTTCGGTTCGCTGACGTACGCGATCATCGAGGGACCGACGGCCGGCTGGCTCTCGACGCAGAGCGTCGCGCTGTTCGCGCTCGCGGCGCTCGCGCTCGCGGCGCTGCTGTCATACGAGCGCAGGCGACGCGAGCCGCTGCTCGAGCTGCGCTTCTTCCGCAGCGTCCCGTTCTCGAGCGCGAGCGTGATCGCGGTCTGCGCGTTCGCCGCGCTCGGCGGCTTCCTGTTCCTCAACACGCTGTACCTGCAGGAGGTCCGCGGGCTGTCGGCGTTGAAGGCCGGTCTCTGCACGCTGCCGATCGCGGCGATGACGCTGATCTTCGCGCCGATCTCGGGCCGCATCGTCGGCCGGCGCGGTCCGCGCATCGGGCTGCTGGTCGGCGGGATCGGGATCGCGCTCGGCGCGGCGCTGCTGACGGGCCTCGGCGCACATACGTCGATCCCGTCGCTCGTGCCGGCCTATCTGATCTTCGGTATCGGCTTCGGCATGGTCAACCCGCCGATCACGAACACGGCCGTGCTCGGCATGCCGCCGGCGCAGGCGGGCGTCGCCGCCGCCGTCGCCTCCACCTCGCGCCAGCTCGGTCAGACGCTCGGCGTCGCCGTCGTCGGCGCCGTCGCCGCAGGCGGTCTCGTCACCGCCGTCGGGCCCGGCTTCGTGCAGGCGAGTCACACGGGCTGGTGGATCGTCAGCGCGTGCGGGCTCGCAGTCCTCGCGCTCGGCCTCGCCAGCACCGGCGAGCGCGCGAACGCGACCGCGCGCGCGGTCGCGGCGGAGCTCGACGCCGACCGGGAGGCCGAGGAGCGCCGGCCGGAGCTGGTAGGTGCGTGAGCGCGCGCAGCCGTGCCCTGAGCGCCGGTAGCCTTGGCGCACGCGCCGCGCCGGCGCTTGCGCCCTCGTAGTCCAATGGACAAGACGACCGCCTCCTAAGCGGTAGATCCAGGTTCGACTCCTGGCGGGGGCATCGTCGGTGAGCTCAGGCCGAGCGGATCGCCGGCAGCAGCACGCGGTAGAGGCTCGGCGGCAGGTGCAGCACGCGGCTCGGCTCGACGGTCACGCCGTCGGCGGTCGTGAACGCGAGTCGCCTGCTGCGCGCACGCCGCCCGACGCGCCGCAACGCGGTCGTCCGCCAGCGCCGCCCGCCGAGCGTGAGGTCGACGATCTCGAACGCGCGCATCCTCAGCTCGAGCTCGGCGAGCGTCAGCCGCTCGGGCTGCTCGACGTTCCGGATCGCCGCGCCGTCGGCGCGGGTGAAGCTCGAGCCGGGGCGGTCCTGGTCGCTCGCGCCGGCGAGCGGAGCCGCGAGCAGGTCGAACAGCTCGTTCAGGCGCGCGCGCGCAAGGAGCGTCTTCGCCCGCTCGACCGGCGCGGCGACGCTCGTCGGCTCGAGCGCGACCGAGCCCTGCAGCAGGATCGGCCCGCGGTCGACCTGCTCGTCCATCAGGTGAAAGCTGAACCCGGACCTCGGCTCGTCGCGGTAGATGCTCCAGGCGGTCGGGTCGACTCCCTGGTAGTCGGGCAGCAGTCCGGGGTGGTAGTTGACGGGCGTGCCGCACGCGGCGAGCAGCGGCGCGCGGAACCGCTGGCTGACCATCAGCGAGAGCGCGACGTCCGGCTGCAGGCGCTCGACCGCCTCGACGAAGCTCGCGTCGTTGACGCCGCCCGCGCGCGGCGCCAGCACGGGAATGCGCAGCCGCCGCGCGAGCGATCTCACCGACGTACGCGGCGGCGCTTCGAGCGGCTCGGCGAACGTGTTCACGTTCAACAGGCGCCGCAGCGCCCACGCCCCGCGCGCCCGCGGCAACTGCATGCGGGAGGGCGGCGCGCGCTCGGTATCGACGATCGCGACGGGTTCGAGATCGCCGCGCTCCGCGGCGAGCCGCAGGCACGCGGCGAGCAGGCTCATCCCGTTCGCCATCGCCGGATCGACGAACAGGATCAGCCTCATGACGCGCGCGTCGAACGCGCCTCGACCATCTCCATCCACGTCCGACGCATCTCGGACGCGAGCTCGGCGACGGCCTCGCCGGGCGGGCCGAGCTGCGTCTCGCCGACCGAGCGGACCGGCTCGACGCCGCGGACCGATCCCGTCAGGAAGACCTCCCCGGCGGCGATCAGCCGCTGCACGTCGACGCGCTCCTCGCGCACCTCGAGGCCCAGCGAGCCGGCGGTCGCGATCGCGCGCGAGCGAGCGACGCCCGGCAGGATGCGCCCGTCCGCGGCGGGCGTCACGAGCACGCCGTCCTCGACGGCGAACACGTTCGCGCGGGAGGCCTCGAGCACCTCGTCGCCGGCGTCGAGCACCAACGGCAGCCAGCCGGTCGATTCGCCGGCTTCGGTCCACGCGAGCCCGGCGCGATCAGCCCACTTGTGCGCGCCGAGGCCGCCGCGCACGACAAACGGGCGCAGCACGGTCGCGCGCTCCCACGAGGGGAAGAGGTTGCCGGGGTCGACGACCGCCGTGACCGCGTCCGCCGCAAGCGCACCGCCGCTCGTCGGCGCGACGGTCAGACGCAACCGACCGACCGCCAGCGGCGCCGCGCGCTTGCGCACGAGCTCGACCGCGCCGCTCGGCAGATCGGCGTCGAACAGGTCGCGAACGCTCCAGCTCAGGCGTTCGAGGTGAGCCTCCAGCTCGATCGGCGACCCGTCGATGACCAGGATCGTCTCGAACACCCCGATCGCTCGGTCCGGCCAGAGTGCATCGGGCACGAGCGTCATTGTCGCATCCTCCGACGCTCCGCAGGCGCAGTTGCTCGCCGGCGCCTGCTTGTGGCATTCTGCTGCCGTGCTCGCGAACGTGCGGCGGCTGCGCCGGTACCTGCGGACGAACGGCGCGAGGCGGACCGCCGCTGCGATCGGGGCCCGGTTGCGGCGACTGGTTTACCTGCAGGAACGCGTGATCGTGATCGTCGGCGAGCTCGACGCGATCGTCGTGCCGTGGCGCGAAACCGACCTGCGGCTCGCCGACCTCCGCGCCGAGCACCTGCCCGAGCTCGCCGAGCTCAACCGCAAGCGCGGGCGGCCCGAGGTCGACGCGCGCTTCGCGCGCTACGTCGCGGACGGCTTCCACGGCTTCGTCGCCTACGACGACGCGCAGCTCGTCGGCTACTACTGGTGGGTCGATCGCGACGTGCCGACGCTGTTCCCCGACCTTCGCAAACGCTGGCTCGGGATCGAGCTGGGTGAGGGGGACGTGTACGGGTCCGATTTCTTCCTGCTGGACGAGCACCGCGGCCGAGGCGTCGCCGACGACTTCCTCTACCGCGTCGAGAGCGCGCTGCACGAGCGCGGCTACAGTCGTCTGTGGGGGTACGTGACGAGCGACAACCGACCCGCTCGTTGGATCTACAGTACGCGAGGATACGTGCCGATGTGGACCGTGAAGCGAAGCAGAGTCCTGATGATCCAACGAACGTCTCGCGAGCGCTCGTGACGACGGAGGTGAAGGCGTGAGCACGGCGCTCGAGATCGAGCAGTTCATCGTTACCGACATCGCAGCCGGCCGCGGCATCGACGCGGTCGGGCACGATCGCGACCTGCTCGCCGACGGGATCATCGACTCGCTCGGGATCACCGAACTGATTAGCTTTCTCGAACGGATGTACGGCATCAGGGTCGACGACGACGACATCGACGCGGAGAACTTCCGCACGGTCGAGAGCATCGCGGCGTTCGTCGAGCAGAAGGGTGCGTGAGCGGTCGTGTTGATGCAGCTGCTCTACGAGCAGGCCGAGCGCCGGCCCGAGCACACGGCGCTCGTCTATCGCGACGAGCGGATCGCGTTCGCCGACCTCGTCGAGCGGATCGAGCGCCTGGCGAGCGGCCTCGCCCAACGCGGGATCGGCGCCGGCGACGCCGTCGCGCTGGTCCTCCCCGACGACCCGTGGTTCGTGACGAGCTTCCACGCGGTCACCGCGCTCGGCGCGGTCGTCGTCCCCGTCAACCCGGCGTTCAAGCAGGCCGAGCTCGAGTTCAACTTCGCCAGCACCGGCGTCCGCGCGATCGTCAGCGACGAGCGCACGGCGGGCGTCTGTGAGCGGATCGCCGCCGGGCTCGACGGCGAGGTCGAGGTGATCACGACGAGCACCGCGCACGGTCAGGCGCACACGCTCGACGCGCTCGTCGAAGAAGGGAGCGCCGAGCGCCTTCCCGCGCGCGCGCCCGAGGAGACGTTCGTGAACCAGTTCTCCTCCGGCTCGACCGGTCGTCCCAAGCGCGTGCCGCGAACGCATGGTCAGTGCGCGGCGGAGGCGAGCGCGTACGTGGCGCTCGGGTTGACGCCCGAGGACCGGATCTTCTGCGCGATCCCGCTGTTCCACACGTGGGGGATGGGCTCGTGCCTGTTCGCCGGCGCCGCGGCCGGCGCGACGGTCGTGATCCTCGAGGATCCGCAGCCGTTCCTGCTCAAGCGCCGCCAGGCGATGGAGCTGATCGAGCGCGAGCAGGCGACGATCTTCCCCGGCGTGCCGTTCAACTTCCGCCTGATGGCCGAGGCGCCCGCGGGCGCCGACCTGAGCTCGCTGCGGCTCTGCTTCTCGGCCGGGACGGCGCTGCCGCGTGCGAGCTTCGAGGCGTTCGGCGAGCGCTTCGGCGTGCTCGTCCGCCAGCTCTACGGCAGCACCGAGACGGGGATGATCGCCGCCAACGTGAGCGATGACCCGGTCTCGACGTTCGAGTCGGTCGGCGCTCCGGTGCAGGGCGTCACGGTCGCGATCGTCGACGACGAGGGCGCGCCGGTGCCGACCGGCGAGGTCGGCGAGGTCACCGTCGCGAGCCCCGCCGCGAGCAGCGGGTACGCCGACGCGGAGGAGGCCAACCGCGAAGCGTTTCGCGACGGGCGCTACTTCACGGGCGATCTCGGCCGGCTCGATCAAGACGGACAGCTCTACCTCGAGGGGCGCAAGAAGCTGCTGATCGAGGTCGGCGGCTACAAGGTGGACCCGATCGAGGTGCAGGACGTGATCGTCGCCCACCCCGCCGTCGGCGAGGCGATCGTCGTCGGCGTCGCGGGCGAGACGGCCGGAGAGGAAACGGTGAAGGCCGTGATCGTGCCGGCCGCCGATTGCGAGGAGGGCGAGCTGATCGCCTTCTGCCGCGAGCGACTGGCCAACTACAAGGTCCCGAGAACGGTCGAATTCCGCGACGAGATCCCGACGAGCCCGCTCGGCAAGGTGCTCAGGAAGTACCTCGTATGAAGACGCTGCTGATCGACAACTACGACTCGTTCACGTACAACCTCTTCCAGCTGTTGGCGGAGGCCAACGGCGACGAGCCGATCGTCGTGCGCAACGACGCCGCCGAGTGGGCCGAGCTGGAGCGGCTCGAGTTCGACAACATCGTCATCTCGCCGGGTCCGGGCAGCCCCGACCACGAGGGCGACTTCGGCGTCTGCGCGCAGGCGATCCGCGACGCGCGCGTGCCGCTGCTCGGCGTGTGCCTCGGCCACCAGGGCCTCAGCTGGATCCACGGCGGCAAGGTCCTGCGCGCGCCGGAGGTGATGCACGGCCGGATCAGCGCCGTGCTGCACGAGGACTCGCCGCTGTTCGCCGGCATCCCGCGCGAGTTCCAGGCGGTGCGCTACCACTCGCTGTGCGTCGAGCAGCCGCTGCCGGAGGAGCTCGAGCCGATCGCGTGGACGAGCGACGGCGTGCTGATGGCCGTCGCCCACCGAACGCGCCCGCAGTGGGGCGTGCAGTTCCACCCGGAGTCGATCTGCACCGACTACGGGCGCAGGCTGCTCGCGAACTTCCGTGACCTGACGCGCGAGTTCGGCGCGCGCTCGAACGGCGCCGGCGCGCCCGTGCGCCGGCCGGCGTCGCCGGGCGAGTCGCAGCCGACCGCGGCGAGCCGCGCGGAGCTGGTGCTGAAGGTCAAGCGACTCGACACGCTGTACGACACCGAGCGGGCGTTCGTCAACCTCTACGGCGACAGCGAGACCGCGTTCTGGCTCGACAGCAGCAAGATCGACGAGCGCGCTCGCTTCTCGTTCATGGGCGGCGCCGACGGGCCGCTGGCGGCGACGATCAGCTACGAGGTCTCGAGCGGCGAGCTGCGCGTCGCGCGCGCCGACGGCGAGGAAGTCCTGAAGGAGTCGATCTTCGACTACCTCAGCCGCGAGATGCGCCGCGTGCGCTACCTCTCGCACGACCTCCCGTTCGACTTCAACTGCGGCTTCGTCGGCTACTTCGGCTACGAGCTGAAGGCCGACTGCGAAGGCAACGACGCGCACCGCTCGACGATGCCCGACGCCGCGTTCGTGTTCGCCGACCGGCTGATCGCGTTCGATCATTTAGAGCAATGCACGTACGTGCTCTGCATCGCCGAGCCGAGCGCCGCCGACGAGGCCGATCGGTGGATCGCCGAGACGAGCCTGCGGCTCGCGTCGCTCGCGCCGCTCGTCGCTCCCGAGTGGGACGGCGCCGAGCTCGAGCGGCCGGTCGCGTTTCGCCTGAGCCGCTCGCACGAGCAGTACATCGAGGACATCGCCACGTGCAAGCAGCGCCTGATCGAAGGCGAGACGTACGAGATCTGCCTGACGAACAAGATCACGGCCGAGGTCACGGTGCAGCCGCTGGCGCTGTACCGCACGCTGCGGCGCGTCAACCCGGCGCCGTTCTCGGCGTACCTGCGCTTCGGCTCCAGCGCGATCCTCAGCTCCTCGCCCGAGCGCTTCATCAGCGTCGGGCGCGATCGCTGGGTCGAGGCGAAGCCGATCAAGGGGACGTGCCCGCGCGGCAAGACGCCGGCGGAAGACGTGCGGCTCGCCGAGGAGTTGCGCAGCGACGAGAAGAGCCGCGCCGAGAACCTGATGATCGCCGACCTGCTGCGCAACGATCTCGGCGTCGTCTGCGAGGTCGGCACCGTGCACGTGCCGAACCTTATGCACATCGAGTCCTACGAGACCGTGCACCAGCTCGTCTCGACCGTGCGCGGGTTGCTGCGCGAGGACGTCGAGCCGCCCGACGGGATCCGCGCGTGCTTTCCCGGCGGCTCGATGACCGGAGCGCCGAAGAAGCGCACGATGGAGATCATCGACGAGCTCGAGGGCGAGGCGCGCGGCGTCTACTCCGGCGCGATCGGCTACCTCGGCCTGAGCGGCGCGTGCGATCTGAACATCGTGATCAGGACGATCGTCGTCGAGCGCGATCGCGCGACGCTCGGCGTCGGCGGCGCGATCGTGATGCAGTCCGACGCCGAGGAGGAGTACCAGGAGACGTTGCTGAAGGCGCGCGCGCCGATGACCGCGATCGACCCGCGCGTCGATCCGCAGACGGTGTTCGAGAGCGCCGCGTCCGGCGACGGGCGCCCGACGGTTGTTGAGCGGCGATAGGCCAACTGCTAGCTTCAAGCCAATGTCGACGCTGAGTCGCGCGGCCGTGCGAGCGGCGCTCGCGTTCCTTGTCGCGGTCGGCATCGCGGCGCCGCTGAGCGGATGCGGCGAAGCGTCGAGCAAGACCCCCGCCTCCGAAGCGAGCGGTCAGTCCGAAGAAAGCAACCGGGCGGCAGCCGCCGAAAAACAGGAAGAAGCGGCCGAAGTGAACAAAAACCGCGAACTGCTGTCGTTGCTGGAATCGAAGAAGCGCGAAGAAGCCGCCGAAGCGAAGGCGAAGAAGACCGAACGAGAAGCCGTCGCGAAGGCGAAGAAGCGCGAAAAGAAGGCCGAACAGGAAGCGAAGAAGCGGGAAGCGGGCGCGGTCGCGAAGGCGAAGAAGCAGGAAGAAGAACTGAAGGCCGAGGCCAACAAGCAGCGAGAAGAAGCCGCGAAGAAGAGGGAAGCCGAAGTGAAGAAGCAGGAAGCTGAACGCAGCGCCGCGACGCGTACGACGCAGCCGACGACGTCGACCTCGACGACGACCACCTCGACGACGCCGTCCCCATGAGCGCCGCGCCGTCCAGCCCGGCTCGCTCCGAGCGCCAGGACGCCGTTCGGCGCGTGCTGCGCGCGCTCGCGCTCGGACTCGCGCTCGTTCTGCTGGCAGCGCTGGTCGTCGGCTGCGGCGGCAGTGGCGGCGGCGGCGGCGCGGGGACCGCCGGAACGCATGAAGAAGCAGCGCTCGGCGCCGAAGAATCGGCCGAACGCACGACTCGCGAAAAGCAACGCGCGGCCGAGGCGCGCTCGGCGCAGAAGGAAGAAGCAGAAGTCACGGCCAAACGCAAGCAGCGCGAAGCGGCGATCGCCAGGGAGCAGGCCGAAGCGTCGAAATCGGCGAAGACGAAACCCGCGCACAGGAAATCGGCGAGCCACTCGAAGACGAAGACCTCCTCGGGCACGAGCAAGAAGAAGAGCTCCAAGAGCGGAAGCGGCGCGACGGAAACGCCCGCCGAAAAAGCGGCGCACGAACAGTTCGCGAAGGAAGAAGCGCAGGAAGCCGCGCGCTACAAGCAGCAGGAAAAGGCCGAAGCGAAATAGGCCGCGCCGCTCATCCGGCCTGATCCGGACGCTCCTCGGCGTCGGCCTCGGCCTCGGCGCGCTCCTCCTCCTCCTCCTCCTCCTCCTCCTCCTCCTCGCCCGCGTACAGCGACTCGCGCGCGAGCTCCTGGCCGCCCGCGCCGAACAGCTTGATCTCGAGCAGGTCGTGGCGGTAGTCGTCGGGCGCGATCAGCGTGAAGCGCTCGCCGTTGAGCTCGCACTGGTCGACGGCCAGATCGGCGAGCTCGGCCGTGGCGATCCGCCCGCCGGAGACGAGCGGATGCCCCCATACGAGCGTCATCGACGCGACCGCGCCACCGTGCCCGCGCCACGTGCCGATCACCTCGTCGCACAGGTCGAGCTTCCAATCGGGGTTGCGCGCGGCGGTCTCCTCGGTGAAGTCGACGTGCGCGACGAAGTCACTCGGCTCGCCGCCGTCGCCGCCGGGAACGAAGCGCACGTAGCCGAACAGCTCGTAGCCGTCGCTCGTGCTCGCGGTCCCCGGCACGTACGTGCGGCCGTGCCACGTGCGCTCCGGGTACCAGACGATCTCGGCCGGCGCTCCGAGCTCGTCCCCGTCCTCGCCGAGCGACGGCACGGCGGCGAGGAACTCCTCGGCGAGGCGCCGCGCCCAGCGGCCGTAAGGCAGCTCCTCCTGCGGCGGCTCGGCGGCGAAGCGCGGGACGAAGCGTTCCTCGGGCGGCATGCGTGCGCCAGCCTAGCCTGCCGTGTGGCGCCATCGTGCGCTCACGCGTCGCGCAGCAGCGCCGCGGCGTGCTCGGGCGCGACGATGTTGAGGTTGACGTCGGTCGACAGCTCGAGGCCGGCGAGGTGCGTCAGCCGCGGGACGACGTCGATCCGCCAGCAGAAGTGCTCGGCGCCGCGCGGCGCCGTGCGCACCCACATGTTCAGCGGCGGGCTCGCGCCGAGATGGCGCGCAAGCCGTCGCAGGCCGTCGTGCAGCAGCGCAGCGCCGCTCGGCCCGTCCTGCTCGAAGCGCGGCCGCGGCCGGCGCGGCGCGAGCATCAGCTGGAACGGCAGGCGCGACGCGTACGGCGCGATCAGCACGGCGTCGTCGTCGATCGCGACGATCCGCTCGCGCAGGCGCACCTCCTCGGCGACGAGGTCGCCGAGGAGGCTCTGACCCATGTTGCGCGTCGCATACGCGCTCGCGCGCTCGCGCTCGCGCGCGACCGCGGCGGGGACGAAGTCGAACGCGTAAAGCTGCGAATGCGTGTGCGGCAGCGACGCGCCGGCCTCGCGTCGCTCGTTGACGATCAGCTGCACGTAGGCGCTGCGCTCGTGAAAGCGCATCCGCTCGCGCCACACGTCGAGCGCGGCGCCGACCTGTTCGACGGGCAGGTCGGCCAGCGACAGCACCGGCTGCGGGCCGTTGACGATCACCTCGTGCGCGCCGTGCGCGGGCATCGAGCAGAACAGCTCGCCGCGCGCGTCTCCGCGCAGCGCCGCGCCGCCTGGCTCCTCGCCCGCGCCGGCGCCCTCCCGCGGCGCTCCGCCGGCGCCGTCGCCGTCGCCGGGCTCGTGCGAGGTCAGCGCGGGGAACAGGTTCGGCACGACTCGAACCGTCCAACCGGGCGAGTCGGGAACGCCGCCGCCCGGCCTGAGCGCGTACAGCTCCGGCGGCGTGAGCTCCTCGTTGCCGTCGGCGAACGGGTCGCGCGCGGGGTCGATCGGCGGCTGCGAGCGCACGCTCTCGGGCAGGCCGGGCGCGCCGCCGGGGCGGCGCGAGCGCTCGCCGGCGACGATCGTGCGATGCCCGCTGAGCGGGTCGACGCGGATCTCGGGCACGCTCAGGCCGTCTTTTCGTCGAGCGCGTAGCGTCTGACGTCCTGCTCGAGCTTGGCCGCGCTCGGGTACGGGCCCTGACGGATGTACTGCGCGCCGGAGCTGTCGTAGAAGACGGTCACGGGCGTGAACGACGAGTCGGTGACGGCGCCGCCGAGCGCGCCGCTGGAGTCGTAGTAGCTCGGATACGGGACGGGGAAGCTGCGCAGAAACTGCAGCGCGGCCGCGTGGCTGGTGTCGAGCGAGTCGATCCCGACAAACGCCACGCGCCGTCCGAGCGCGACGGCCGCCGCCTGGAAGGCGCCGAACTCGGAGCGGCACGGCACGCACCACGACGCCCACTTGTTGATCACGATCGGGTCTCCGCGCAACCCGGCCAGCCGCGTGCGAAACACGCCGAGGCCGCCCGGCAGCAGCTCGCTCGCCTGGGCGTGCAGCGACGCGAGCGCCGGCGGCGAGCCGGCCAGGCGCGCCTGCATCTGCGCGAGCGTCAGCTTCGAGCGCGCGGGCGCCGTCGTCGAGGAGCCCGCGAGCTGCACGAGCCCGACCGCGAGCAGCGCCAGCAGCGCGGCCACGCCGGCCGCGATCGAGATGCGCTTCGCCGTCACCGCGCGTAAGCGTGGCAGATCGCGCCGCGATCGAGGACGCGCGGGTCGCGTGCGGACGTGCTATATCTTGGGGGCACCTAGAGGCCGGGTAGCTGTCAGCGACCGGCAAGGCGTCATCCGGACGCCAGTCTCACCTTGAGCCGTGCGGAAGCCACTTCTGCGCCGGCTCCGTCTCGAAGTCCAGAGCCTCTCAATGGCCGAGTCCACCTCAGTGGCCCTCGCGGCCGCGCCCATTCCAGGTTCCGCCGAAATCGCTCGCGCGGAGAAGCTCGTGCGCGAGCGCTTCCTGCACGCCGGCGAGGATCCCGCCGTCGCGCTCGCGCCCGGCTCGCCGCGCCGGCGCGCACTCGACGAGGCGCTCGCCGAGCTCGCGGCGAACCCGAAGGCGAAGAACCCGTCGACGGCGTGGCGGCGCGAATTCTCGCTGCTGCTCGGGCTCGAGCGGCTGCTCTCCGAGGACGAGCCGAAGCTCGCCGACGGCACGGTCCTGTCGGCGCACCAGGTCGACGCGCTGTCGGGCACGCTCGCGGCGCTGCTCGCGGCGGCGCAGGCGAGCGCACCGAGCGGTAACGGCCGCGCCGCCGCCTCGGCGTCGCCGGAGCTGCTCGCGTCGGCCGAGATCTTCGGGCTCGACGAGGAGCCGCGCGACGCCGGCGAGAAGCCGCGCGAGGAGCAGGCGAGCGACGCCGGCGAGGACGAGGAGGACGAGGAGGACATCGAGGAGGACGACGAGGACGAGGACGACGAGGACGACGAGCTCGGCCCGATCCAGCGCGCCGCGCCCGACGAGGAGGACGAAGAGGACGAGGAGGAGGACGACGACGAGGACGATCTCGACGCCGGCGAGGACGACGATGACGAGGAGCCCGAGGCGGAGGCGGAGAGCGAGGAGGAGCCGCGCGACTGGGCCGAGGAGGGCGAGGACGACACGATCGCAGAGCAGCCCGAGGACCCGAACGCGGCGAAGCGCTTCTGGTTCGAGCACGCGACGGGCGCCGGCAAGACGGTCGCGGCGCTCGGCTTCGTCGAGGCGACGCAGACCGGCGGCGTGCTGATCCTCACGCACCGGCGCAACCTCGTCGACCAGTTCAACGGCGAGCTGCGCGATCGCGGCTACGCGAAGCGGATCAGCAAACCGCTGCTGAAGGGCGAGGACTCATCGCGCGGACCGGTGACGGTCGAGACCTACCAGTGGTTCGTGCGCAACGCGGGCAAGATCTCGAGCGCGTACACGATCGTGATCTGCGACGAGGCGCACACGGCGCTCGGCGAGAAGACGAGCGCGGCGATCCGCGAGTGGACGGGCCCGATCTTCATCGGCATGACCGCGACCGGCGCGCTGATCGCGCGCCACGTGACCGACCTGTTCCCGACGCAGACCTCGCGCTTCGATCTCGCGCAGGCGGCGCGCCGCGGCGTGATCGCGCCGCTGCGCTGCCTGCGCATCTCGCCTGGCGTCGGCGTGCGGACGATCGCCAAGGTGCCGCTGCGCCGCGGCGAGATCGATACCGAGTTCGACCAGGACGAGCTCGCGAAACTGCTCGACCAGCAGCCGTTCAACCTCGCCGTCGCGAACCTCTACAAGACGCGCTTCAACGGCGTGCCGGGCGTCGTGTACGCAGCCGGCGTGCGCCACGCGTACAACCTCGCCGAGGCGTTCCGCGCCGAGGGGATCAAGGCGCAGGGCGTCTCCGGCGAGACGCCCAAGCGCGAGCTCGCCGAGCTGCTCGCGCGCTACGAGCGCGGCGACATCGACGTGCTGATCAACGCGCAGCTGCTCGCGGAGGGGTGGAACAGCCCGCGCGCGACCGTCTGCGTGCACTTGGCCCCAACAGCGTCCAAGCGCATCTACCAGCAGCGCGTCGGGCGCGTCACGCGCCGCCACCCGGGCAAGGAGGCGGGGCTCGTCGTCGACTTCGTGCACCCGGCGACGAAGCACGACGACCCGGTCGTCACGCTGCACTCGCTGCTCGACCGCGACGTCTACCGCGGCGGCGCGATCGTCGTCGGCCCGGTCCGCCGCGGGCGCGGGCGGCGGATGCGCGTCGAGCGCCGCGTGCTGCCCGTCTGCGCCGAGGAGGAGCGCCGCTTCGCGGTGTTCGAGCGCGAGCTGTGGCGGATCGCGGTCGAGCACCTCGACTACGGCGAGCAGCACGTCTGGGCGGCGCTCGCCGGCGCGCGCGTGGCGCCGAACGGCTGGCGGCGGGCGCGCGCGATGCTGCACTTCGACCGCACGGGCGAGCTCAAGAGCCGCTTCCTGATCACGGCCGTCCAGCGCAACAAGAACGCGCAGCTGCGCCTGCGCGCGCTCGCCGACATCCCCGCGCTGCGCGACGCCGACGCGTTCGACACGGCGATCGACATCATCGGCGGCTGGCCGCGCGAGGAGCGGCGCGAGGCGAGCAAGATCATGCTGCGCGCGCTCGTCGAGCGCCGGATCGGCCGCCGCGACCAGGCCAACGCGTGGATCTGGCGGCTGGCCGAGTACACACGCGACGTGCACGAGGAGTACGCCGTGCAGCGCTGGCCCGAGACGAAGCGGCTGCTCGGCCTGCTCGTCAACTCCGCCGGCGGCGCGCACGCGCGCAACGCGCGCCGGCTGATCCACGCCGCGCGCAAGCAGGACCGCCGGCTCGCGGCGGCGCTGCTCGCGGCGGCGCTCGCGCACACGCCGGAGGCCGAGGAGGCGCTGCGCGGCGCGCGCACGCGGATGGCGCGCAAGCCGCCGGCGCTCGCGCGCGAGCTGCTTCGCAACTTCCCCAAGCGCCGCGCGCGCAACTCGCGCCGCCGGCGCAAGGGCGCGGGCGCGCAGAATGGCGCCGGCGCGCGCGACGCGGCGGTCGCCGAGGCGACGCGCACCGGCGCCAACGGCTCCTCCGGCGCGAACGCGCAGGCGGGCGGCGCGAACGGCAACGGCGACGGCCGCGTGGAGCCGACCGCGCCGCGCGGCGACAACGGCGCGCGCCGACGCTCCGCCGCGAGAGCGCTCGAGGCTTCCGCCGGCGAGGACTCGCAGGACTCCTGAACGGCCGCCGCCGCTAGCCGGAGCGCTCGAGGTGGACCTCGCCGGCGTCGAGCGCCGCGTGAGCGCCGCTAGCCAGCGCGACGACGAGCCGGCCCGCCCCGTCGATCCCCGCCGCGCGCCCGGCGCCGGCGCTCCAGCGCACCTCGCGCCCGAGCAGCGCGTCGCGCGCGCGCCATGCCTGCAGCGTCGTCTGCGAGGGCTCTGACAGGCGCCGCGCGAGCGCGTCGAGCAGCGAGGCGAGGATCGGCTCGATCTCGCGCGCGTCGCGCCCGAGCGTCGCCGCCGTGCCGTGCAGCTCGGGCGGCAGCTCGTCGATCCGCACGGCCACGTTGAGGCCGATGCCGACGACCGCCCAGCCCTCCTGCGGGCGCCCCTCGGTGAGGATGCCGGCGAGCTTCGCCAGGCGCTCGCCGTCGGCGAGCACGATGTCGTTCGGCCACTTGATCGACGCCTGCTCGCCGGCGACGTCGCAGACGGCGAGCGCCGCGACGAGCGGCAGCAACGGCGGCGGCGAGCGCAGCACGAGCGACATCAGCAGCGCGCTGCCGGCCGGCGCCGACCAGCGCCGCCCCTGGCGCCCGCGTCCGGCGCTCTGCTCCGCCGCCGTGATGAGCGTCCCGTGCGGCGCGCCGGCGATCGCGAGCTCGCGCGCGCGGTCGTTCGTCGAGTCGGTGCGCAGCAGGTGCACGCGCGGCGAGCCGAGCGTCCCGTGCGGCGTCCCGGCGCGCGCCGGCGAGCGTGCGCTCACGGCTCGCGCGCGAGCACGTCGGCGAGCAGCGCGTCGAGCAGGCCGTCGACGTCGTGGCGCGCCGCCTCGACGTCGACGCCGATCCCGTGCTCGCGCAGCGTCTCGCTCGTGACCGGCCCGATCGAGACGATGCGCGTGTCCGGCGAGAGGCCGGCTCGGCGGCGACCGTCGTCGTGCGGACCTCGGCGCTCGTCGTCGGCCGGTGCGTCGACGGCGGCCGCGTGCAGGAAGTTGCGCACGGTCGAGGACGACGTGAACGTGACGTAGTCGGCCGCGCGCGCCCGCGCGAGCACGTCGGGCTCGAGCGGCTCGACGAGCGTCTCGTACAGGTCGAGCACGTCGACGTCGACGCCGCGCGCGCGCAGCGCGTCGGGCAGCGCCTCGCGCGCCTCGCGAGCGCGCGCGACGAGCGCGCGGCGCGCGGGGACATCGGCGAGCGCCTCGACGAGCCCCTCGGCGACGGAGCGCTCGGCGGTCACGTCGGCCGCGATCCCGCGCTCGGCGAGCGCGCGCGTCGTCGCCGGGCCGATCGACGCGATCCGCGCGCCGGCGAGCGAGCGCGCGTCGCGTCCGCCGGCGGCGAGCCGCTCGAACAGCGCCGGCACGGCGTTCGCGCTCGTCACGCAGAGGAGGTCGTAAGGGGACGGATCGAGCGGCGGACCGTCGAGCGTCCGCGTGCGGATCGCCGGCGCCTGCACGACGCCGGCGCCGAGCTCGTGCAGTCGCCGCGCGAGCTCGCTCGCCTGCGCGCGCGCGCGTGTGACGGCGACCGTCGTGCCGGCGAGCGGACGCGCCGGCAGCCATGCGAGCTGCTCGGCGAGCGCCGCGACGGCGCCGACGACGGTGATCGACGGCGAGCCGACGTGCGCCTCGGCGACGCGCTCGGGCAGCGTCGCGAGCGTCGCGAGCACGGTCCGCTGCGCGGGCGTCGTGCCCGCCTCGACGACCGCCGCCGGCTCCGAGGACGGCCGGCCGGCCTCGATCAGCGCCGCCGCGATCTGCGACAGGCGGGCGACGCCCATGTAGAACACGAGCGTGCCGGGAAACGCCGCGAGGGCCGGCCAGTCGAGTTCGTGCTCGTCGCCCGTGCGCCCGGTCACGAACGCGACGGCCGTCGCGAGGCCACGGTGCGTCACGGGAATGCCCGCATACGCGAGCGCGGCGACTCCGGCGGTCACGCCGGAGACGACCTCGAACTCGATGCCCTCCTGGCGCAGCGTCAGCGCCTCCTCGCCGCCGCGGCCGAACACGAACGGGTCGCCGCCCTTCAGGCGCACGACGTTCGCGCCGGCGCGCGCGCGCTGCACGATCAACGCCTCGGTCTGCTCCTGCGGCACCGACGCGCCGCCGGCGCGCTTGCCCACGAACAGCAGCTCGGCGCCCTCGCGCGCGCCGTCGAGCGCCGACTCGGGGATCAGCCGGTCGTACAGGATCACGTCGGCGCTCGCGATCAGCTCCAGCGCGCGCGCGGTCAGCAGGCCGGGATCGCCGGGGCCGGCGCCGACGAGGTAGACGCGCCCGCTCACGGCGCGGCACTCGCGCTCTGCAGCAGCTCGCGTGCGCCGGCCAGCTCCAGCCGCCGCGCGACCTCCTCGGCGAGCGCCTGCGGCTCGCCCGCATCGCGCTGCAGCTCGTCGGCGATCCACGCCGAGCCGTCGGGCAGGCCGACCCACGCGCGCATCCGCATGACGCCGTCGCGCACGCTCGCGTGCGCGCCGAGCGGCGTGTCGCAGCTCGCGTCGAGCGAGCGCGCGAGCGTGCGCTCGGCCAGCAGGCACGCGAGCGACACCGGATCGCCGATCGCTCCGAGCGCGCGGCGCGCGTGCGCGTCGTCGGCGCGCGCCTGCAGCGCGAGCGTTCCCTGGCCGGGCGCCGGCACGAAGCGCGCCGGATCGAGCTCGGCGCCTAGCTCGTCCTCCCGCCCGAGGCGCTGCAGGCCGGCGCGCGCGAGCACGATCGCGTCAAGCTCGCCGTTGGCGAGCTTGCGCAGGCGCGTGTCGACGTTGCCGTGCATCGCGACCGGCTCGAGCTCCGCGCGCGCCGCGCGAAGCTGCGCGATCCGCCTGACGCTGCTCGTGCCGACGCGCGCGCCGGGCGCCAGTGCGTCGAGGCTCGTCGCGCCGCACAGCACGTCGGCGGCGGCAGCGCGCGGCGGCGCGGCTACGAGTGCGAGGCCGTCGGCGAGCGCGCCGGGCACGTCCTTCGCCGAGTGGACGGCCACGTCGATCTCACCGTGCAGCAGCGCACGCTCGAGCTCGGAGACCCAGCGCGACTTGTCCTCGCCCGGCGGCGGCTCGCCGGGCGGCCCGTCGCCGGCGAGCTCGCCGGCGGTGTCGTCGACGCCGGCCGACTCGCGGTCGCCGCGCGTCACGACCGGGACGATCTCGCCGTCGCCGAGCAGCGTCGCGACGAGCTCGGCCTGCGCCAGCGCGAGCGCGCTCGCGCGGGTGCCGATTCGCATCAGCCCTCGCGGCGTCGGCGTGCGATCGGCGGCACGGGCAGGTCGTGCACCTCGGCCAGCTCCGCCGACTCCTGCGCCGGCGGGCTGTCCTCGCGCAGGCCGAACAGCTCGCGCACGAGCTCGAGGCTCGCGTGACCGCGCTCCTCGGAGAGGCTGCGCAGGCGGATCGTCGGCTCGTGCAGCAGGCGGCTCATCACGGCGCGCGCGACGGCCTCGATCCGCACGAGGTCGCGCGGCGAGGCCGACTCCCAGCGGCCGTCGTTCTCGTCGAGCACCTGCTCGACGATCTCGTTGCCGTGCGTGCGCAGCGCGCTGACGGTCGGCAGCGTCTCGAGCTGCCCGAGCCAGCGCGCAAAGCGGTGGATCTCCTCCTCGACGATCTCCTCCGCGCGCGGAGTCTCGCTCTCGCGCGTAGAGAGGTTGCGCACGACGACGGCCTGCAGGTCGTCGATGTCGTACAGGCTGACGCCGCCGAGCTCGCCGCACGACGCCTCGACGTCGCGCGGCACGGCGATGTCGATCAGCACGAGCGGGCGCCCGCCGCGCTCGAGCATCACGAGCTCGAGCTCGCCGCGGCCGACGATCGGGTGCGGCGAGGAGGTCGAGCAGAGCACGATGTCGGCCGCGAGCAGCTGCTCGGGCAGGCCGTCGAGGCCGACGACGGTGCCGCCGAAGCGCTGCGCGAGGCTGAGCGCGCGGTCGGCGTGCCGGTTGGCGACGAAGAACGTCCCAGCGCCCTGCTCGGACAGCGCGCGCGCGGTCAGCTCGCTCGTCTCGCCGGCGCCGAGCACGACGACGTGACGGTCCTCGAGCCCGCCGAGCACGCTCAGCGCGAGGTCGACGGCGACCGAGGGGATGCTTACGCGGCTGGCGCCGATCTCGGTCTCCGAGCGCACGCGCTTGCCGGTCGTCAGCGCCGCCGCGAACAGGCGGTTGGAGAGCGGCCCGGTGCAGCCGGCGGCGATCGCCGCCTCGTACGCGCGCTTGACCTGACCCTGGATCTCTGCCTCGCCGACGATCATCGAGTCGAGCCCCGCCGTCACGCGGTAGAGCTGGCGCGCCGCGTCGCAGTTGCGCGGCGAGTAGATCGCGCCGGACAGCTCCGTCGGGCGGATCGACGCGCGGCGCGCGAGCAGGCCGAGCACGTCGGACTCGGCGCGCACGGCGTCGCCGACGACGAGGTACACCTCGGTGCGGTTGCACGTCGAGATCACGACCGCCTCGCGCACGTCCGACGTCGCGGTCGCCTCGCGCGCGAACGCGATCGCCTCGGACTCGGTGAACGCGACGCGCTCGCGCAGCGCGACCGGCGCCGTCTTGTGCGAGATGCCGAGCGCGAGCAGCTCGCTCATACGAGGCTCGACTCCTGCTGAGTCGGCTCGCGCTCGGCCGCCGCGGCGGCCTGCTCGCGCGCGAGCAGCTCGGCGAGGTCGCGCTCGATCCGGCTCTGGCGGACGGCCATGATCGCGACGTACACGAGCACGAGCGCGAGCAGCACGACGTACGCGCCGGCTACGTACTTGCCGGCCGTGTGCAGCGGCAGCGCCGGCAGCTCCGCGAGCAACACCGTCATCAGCGCCTGCGCTCCGGCGCAAGCGCGCTCATCGCCGTCGCGTGCACGCCCGGCGCTGCGCTGCGCGCGCGACGCGCCGGCGCGGCGCTGCTCGCGGCGCCCTCGCGTCGTTCGGCGAGGCGGCGCAGCGCGCGCAGCTGCATGCGCGTGTGCTTGACCGTCAGCTCGTATTTGCAGAGCGTCGTGAACAGCAGGGCGATGCCGAGCAGCGAGACGAGGAACGTCAGCGCCATCTGCCACGGCAGGTTCGACGTCGCGCCGAGCACGCGCGGGTGCAGGTATTCGCTGGAGAGGCGCACGGCGATGAAGTTGAGCGGCACGAACGCGCCGGCCGTGACGGCGAACACCGACGCGTAGCGCGACTGGCGCTCGGGGTCCTCGATCGCGAAGCGCAGCGGCTGGTAGGTCGCGTACAGCAGGAACACGATCAGGAACGACACGAGCGTCGGCTCGCTCCACTCCCACCAGTGCCCCCACGAGCCCTTCGCCCAGATCGAGCCGGTGATCAGCGTCGCGACGCCGAAGATCAGGCTCATGTGGATCGCGACGTACGAGCGCATGTCCCAGCGCTGCTCGCGCGTGCGCAGGTGCTGGATCGCGAAGATCCCGCCGAGCACGAAGCCGCACAGCGAGACGATCGCGAGCGGCACGTGCACGTAGAAGATCTTCTGCAGGAAGCCCTGTTCGGCTTCGAGCGGCGCCCAGAAGAAGACGAGCGCGAGCGCGACGGCCATCACGACGACCGTGGAGATGCTCAGCGCGCGCAGACCTTTGCCGTACATCGTCACCACCCGCCCGGAGAGCGGTGGTCGCGGTCGGAAACGCCGGCCGGACGGCGGCGCGGGGATTTCATTCCTTTCAGTCCTCAAGGAGGTAGTCGAACAGGGCGTAGGCGATCAGCCCGAAGACCAGATCATAGAGCCCGAGCGTCAACAGCCAACGCGCCGGCGGGCTGCCGGCGCGCCCGAACACGAACAGCGGCGAGCTCGCGCGCGCGCAGCCGATCACGATTGGCACGAGCAGCGGCAGCGCGAGCAGCGGGCCGAGCAGGTCGCGCGCGCGTGTGCGCACGGCGAGCGCGGCGACGAGCGTGCCGATCGCGGCGACGCCGAGGTCGCCGAGAAGGAGGACTCCGAGCAGGCCCGGCAGCGCGTGGCCGAGCGGCGGCCCGAGCAGCAGCAGCGCGAACGCCGGCACGGCGATCAGCTCGAGCGCGAGCAGGTAGCACAGCAGCGTCAGCGCCTTCGCGAGCAGCATCGCGCTGCGGTCGACCGGCGCGAGCAGGAACGCGTCGAAGCCGCCCTGGTCGGCGTCGGCGACGAACAGCCGGTTGACGCCGAGGATCGCCGCGAACAGCAGCGTCACCCAGAGGATGCCCGCGGCGAGGTCGCCGTCGACGCTGCTGCGGTTCAGCGCGAAGTGGAACACGACGAACGTCGTCACGGCGAACAGCGACATGCCGGGGACCGACTCGAGCGTGCGCAGCTCGACGAGCAGCTCCTTGCGCAGCAGCGCGCGGATCACGCCGAGCGTGCTCGCGCCGCGCGGGCGCGCCGCCGCGAGCCGCTCGCGCTCGGCGGAGGGGCGCGTCTCTCCGATCGCGGCGCTCACCGGTACAGCTCGACGATCTGCTCGTGCGTCACCTCGCCGGCGTCGCCGACGAGCGCGGGTCGTCCGGCGCGCAGCCCGAGCACGACGTCGGCCTCCGCCAGCCCGGCGCCGGGGTCGTGGCTGCAGATCACGCGCGTGCGCGCCGACGCAGCGCCGATCAGCGGCTCGACGAGCTCGACCGCCGCCGGATCGAGGTTCGAGCGCGGCTCGTCGAGCAGCAGCAGCTCGGGGTCGTGCAGGACCGAGCGCGCGACGGCGACGCGCTGGACCATCCCGCGGGAGAGCGTCCGCAGCGGCTCGTCAGCGCGATCGTCGATCCGCACCGCGGCGAGCAGCTCCTCGACGCGCTCGCGCGCGACGTCGTGCAGGCGCGCGTGGAAGCTCAAGTTCTCGCGCGCGGTCAGCTCGCGGTACAGCAGCGGCTCGTGCCCGAGCAGGCCGATCCGCCCGCGCACCGCCCACGCGTCGCTCGGCAGGCGCTCGCCGAGCACGCGAACGTCTCCGGCGTGCGGGCGCAGCAGCGTCGCGAGCACGCGCAAGAGCGTCGTCTTGCCGGCGCCGTTCGGGCCGAACACGACGAGCGTCCGTCCGCTCTCGAGCGTCAGCGAGACGCCGCTCAGCGCCTCGCGTTCGCCGTAGTGCCGAGCGAGGCCGGCGACCTCGATCGCGCTCACGTCAGGCTCTCACGCGCGCGACAGCAGCGACGCGCGCTCGCCCTGAGCCTGCGCGATCAGCTCGCGCACGGCGCGCTCGCCGGGACCGCCCGGCGCGTCGTCCTCGCGCAGCAGCGCGATCGGGTCCGGCTCGCTGCCGACGATCCCCTCGAAGAACTCCTTGCGGTCCTGGTAGGTCGGCAGCGTGCCCTTCGCCCAGCCGCGTACCTCGTTGAGCAGCACCGCCAGGCGCGCGTACGGCTCGCCGAACTGCGCTTCGATCTCCCGCTTCATCCGCTTGGCGAGCGCCGGCGAGGCGCCGGCCGTCGAGATCGCGATCGCGAGCGGCCCCGTGCGGACGATCGCCGGCAGGATGAAGTTGCACAGCGGCGGCACGTCGACGACGTTGACGAGCATCGCGCGGGCCTCGGCATCGTCGTACACGGCGATGTTGACGTCGGTGTCGCTCGTCGCCGCGATCGCCATGAACACGCCGTCGAGATCGCTCGTGCCGGCGTACTCGCGCCGCTCCCAGCGGATCGAGCCCTCGCGCGCGTGCTCCTGCAGCGCCGGCACGGCGTCGGGCGCGATCAACGTCACCTCGCCGTCGCACGCGAGCAGCCCCTCGACCTTCTCCAGCCCGATCTCGCCGCCGCCGACGACGACGCAGCGCCGCCCGCTGAGCTTCAGGCAGGCGATGTAGAACGGCGTGTCGAGCATCCCCTGCACGCAGCTCTGGTCGCAGATCCCCTTGCGCAGCTGGCAGACGCACTCCTTACCGGCATATGCCTGGGCGGGCATGCCTAAAGGGTAGTCATCCGGCTGCGCCGACCGTCTCATGCGACGGCCGCAGCGGCTCCAGTTACTTCGGCAGTCCACGCCCGAGCGCCCGCGCGCCGATCCGCGTCAGCGCGAGCGCGCCGTTGCGCCACGCGTGCTCGCGGTCGCGGTCGCGATCGGAGCGCATCTTCGCGACGGCGCGCGCCGCGCGCGTCGTGCGCGCGTCGTACGGGCCCCACCAGAGCCCGCGAATCGCCGGCGGGTCCCACGTGATCAGCTTCTCCTGCGCGCACGCGCGCAGGCCGGCCTGGCCGAGCGTGCGCCCGAGGCCGCCGCCGGCCGCCGCGCCCCACGGCCCGCGCGAGACGGTCGGGCACGGCAGGTGATCGTTGAGCCACACCATCCCCGCGTGCAGCTCGCGCGCGATGCGCAGCGCCTGATAGCGGTCGGCGCTCCACACCGACGCGCCGAGCGCGTAGTCGCTGTCGTTCGCCAGCGCGATCGCCTGCGCGACCGAGTCGACGGCCATCACCGCGAGCACCGGCCCCTCGAGCGGCTCGCGCATCAGCGCCATCTCGTGCGTCACGCCGGTGACGACCGCCGGCGCGTAGAACGAGCCGTAATCGCACCCGGCCGGGCTGACGGGGCCGCCGCAGCGCAGCGTCGCGCCGTGCGCGAGCGCGTCGTCGACGAGCCGGCGCACGTGCGCCAGGCGCCGCGCCGAGGCGAGCGGGCCGAGGTCGGTGCGCGGGTCCGACGGGTCGCCGACGCGCAGCGCGCGCGCCGCGGCGACGAGCCCGTCGACGAAGCGGTCGTGAACCTCGCGCGAGACGTACACGCGCTCGACCGCCCCGCGCGCCTGGCCGGCGCCGGCGCAGCCGGCCCACAGCGCGCCGGCGACCGCGCCCGGCAGGCGCGCGTCGTCGAGCACGAGCATCGCGTCCTTGCCGCCGAGCTCGACCGTCACCTCCTTCTCGCGCGAGACGCCCTCGCCGGCGACGACGCGCCCGACGGCCGGCGAGCCCGTGAAGAGGATCTTCTCGACCGGCGATTTCGCGAGCGCGATGCCGACGTCGGCGCCGCCGTGCGCGATCCGCACGAGCCCCTCCGGAAGGCCCGCGCGCGCGAGCACGCGCGCGATCCGCTCGCCCGCGAGCGCCGCGCGCGCGGCGGGCTTGAACGCGACGCCGTTGCCGGCGAGCAGCGCGCCGGCGATCTGCCCGAGCGGCTGCGCGAACGGCGCCGAGCCGGCGCCGATCACGCCGACGACTCCATACGGCTCGTACGCGACGCGCGCGCGCTTGGCGATCGCCAGCGAGCGGTTGACGCCGACGCGCCGGCCGCCGAGCACGTCCTCGCCGTCGTCGGCGATCCAGATCAGCGCGTCGATCGCCGGCAGCAGCTCGAGCGCGGCGATCTCCGCCGCCGGGCGTCCCTGCTCGCGCGCGAGCGCGTCGAGCAGCTCGTCGAAGTCGTCGATCACCGCCTGCGCCATCCGGCGCATGTAGCGCGCGCGGTCGCGCACGCGCAGCAGCGCCCACAGCGGCTGCACCTTCGCGACGTCGGCGACGAGCGCCGGGATCGCGACTGGCGCCGTCGCGACGGCGTCGCCGAGCGGCGCTCCCGTCGCCGGGTCGCGCGCGTGCAGCAACGTCTCGCTCGTGGCCTCCTCGACGGTCGAGCTCATCGCGCGATTATCGCTCCTCGACGCCGCGCGCCCGGCGAATCTCGCGCAGGCGCGCCGCCAGCTCGGCCTCGGCGTCGTCGGGCTCGTAGAAGCGCTCGTCGGCGAGCGACGGCGGCAGCAGCGGCTGCGGGCCGAGATGACCGGGATGGTTGTGCGGATTGTCGTACTCGGCCTTGTCGATGCCCGGCCGCGGGCCGCTGCGCAGCCACGTGGGCGCCGCCTGCGCGCCGTGCTCGCGCACGTGGCGCCGCGCCGCGCCGAGCGCGCGGCCGGCCGCGTTCGACTTCGGCGCGAGCGCCAGGTAGATCGCGGCCTGCGCGAGCGCGAACGTCGCCTCGGGCAGGCCGACGTGCTCGACGGCCGCCGCGGCCGCCGTCGCGACCGACAGCGCCTGCGGATCGGCGTTGCCGATGTCCTCGGATGCGAGGATCACCATCCGGCGCACGATGAAACGCGGGTCCTCGCCGCCCTCGAGCATCACCGCGAGGTAGTACAGCGACGCGTCCGGGTCCGACCCGCGCGTCGCCTTGATCCACGCCGACGCGTAGTCGTAGTGGCGATCGCCGCCTTTGTCGTAGAGCACCGCGCGCCGCTGCAGCGCGTCCTCGACGCGCGCGAGCGTCACGCGGCCGCCGAGCTCGGCGGCCGTCTGGCTCGCCAGCTCGAGCGCGTTGAGCGCCGTGCGCGCGTCGCCTTCGCTGCGCACCGAGAGGAACTCGATCGCGTCCTCCTCGACGTCCGGCGCGCCGCTCTCGTCCTGCTCGCGCGCGCGCGCGGCGTGTCGCAGGACCGCCGCCACCTCCTCGGCGCTCAGCGCCTGCAGCGCGTACACGCGCACGCGAGACAGAAGGGCGCCGTTGACCTCGAACGCCGGGTTCTCCGTCGTCGCGCCGATCAGCGTCAACAGCCCTTCCTCGACGGCCGGCAGCAGCGCGTCCTGCTGCGCCTTGTTGAAACGGTGGATCTCATCGAGGAACAGCACCGTCTGCGCGCCGGTGCCGGCGCCGGCGAGCGAGCGGCGGTGCTCCGCACGCTCGATCACCGCTCGCACCTCGGCGCGGCCGGCCTGCACGGCGCTGAGCTCCTCGAACGCCGCCTGCGAGCGCTCGGCGACCATGCGCGCGAGCGTCGTCTTGCCCGAGCCGGGCGGCCCGTACAGGATCATCGAGTGTGGACGGCCCTGCTCGATCGCCGTGCGCAGCGCCGAGCCCTCGCCCAGGAGGTGGCCTTGGCCGACGAACTGCTCGAGTTGGCGCGGACGCACGCGAACGGCCAGCGGGCGCCCGGCGCCACCGTCGTCCACTGCGGGCTTTCCCGGATCGCTCGCGTCGCCCGCCGCCTGACGGCCGATCTCCGACCGGTCGGCGGCCTCGGAGTCGAACAGCCGCTCCATCCGTCCAGTATCGCGCGCGCGGGCTGCCGGGCCGGCCGCGAATGCGCCGAATAACAACAAGCGAAAGCGGGCAACAGGGAAGCGGCACCCAAGCCGCCGGGGCGTTGGACACGTGTGGATGTGGCGACCGCAGCAGGTTGGCCATGCGTGGGTGTCGAACTTGTACGTCCGATGTTTATCTGCATGGAGAGCCTTCTGATGCGAGGAACGACCTGACATGGGCGCCGGCGCCGCAGAGATCCTCGCTGGGCCGGGCGGCGGCTACGGCCTGCTCGACGTCGGCGATGAGATCGCCGCGCGCTCGCCGGCGCAGCTGTTCTGGCGGCGCATTCGACGCGATCGCGTCGCGCAGGCGTCGGCCGCGTTCATCCTGCTGCTGGTGATCGTCGCGATCTTCGCGCCGCTCGTCGTCAAACTGCTCGGGCTGCCGAGCCCGTACACGCAGAACCCGACCCTGACGGGTCCGTTCGGCGAACCGCTCGGCCCGAGCGGCGCGCACCCGTTCGGCGTCGATCCGCTCGGTGAGGACGTCGCCTCGCGCGTGATCTACGGCGCGCGCGTCTCGCTCGAGGTCGGCCTAGTCGGCACTGCGATCGCGACGGTCATCGGCGTCACGCTCGGAATGCTCGCCGGCTACTACCGCGGCTGGCTCGACACGATCATCTCGCGCCTGTTCGTCGACGTGACGCTGTCGATCCCGATCCTGCTGCTCGGACTGGGGATCGGCGCCGCGTGCGCCGTGCGCGGCTGCCTCGGCGGCACGATCCAGCCGGGCGTCGGCGTGATCATCTTCTTGATCGCGTTCTCGACGTGGACGTACTTCGCGCGTATCGTCCGCGGCCTCGTGCTGTCGCTGCGCGAGCGCGAGTTCGTCGAGGCCGCGCGCGCGATGGGCGCGTCGGACCTGCGGATCATGTTCCGCGAGATCCTGCCGAACCTGACTGCTCCGATCATCGTCTACGCGACGCTGCAGATCCCGCTGAACATCCTGATCGAGGCGTCGCTGTCGTACCTCGGCGTCGGCGTGCGGCCGCCGACCGCGAGCTGGGGGCAGATGATCGCCGCGGCGACGCCGACGTTCAACACCGCTTGGTGGTACATGGTCTTCCCCGGCGCGGCGCTGCTGCTTACGGTGCTCGCCTTCAACCTGCTCGGCGACGGATTGCGCGACGCGCTGAACCCACGGACAGCGCGATGAGCGGGAATGTCACACAACGAAACAAAGGAGGCGTCTCGATGAGATCGCTGAGAACGATGCTGCTTGTGATCACCGCGGGCGTGCTGGCTGTCGCGCTCGCCGCATGTGGATCGAGCAGCAGCAGCTCCACCGGGACGACCGCTGCCTCAGGCAGTAGCGGGCTGCCGGCAGGCGTGAAAGACCCGAGAAACGAGTCGCTGGCCGGCGGCAAACGCGGCGGAGTGCTCAACGAGGTCCAGAACGAGGACTTCGAACACCTCGACCCCGGTCAGGCCTACTTCCAGCTCGACTACCAGATCACGAACTCGACGCAGCGCTCGCTCTACTCGTACAAGCCGAACACGTTCTCGCAGACGACCCCCGACATGGCCGAAGGCGAACCGACGATCAGCGACGGCAACAAGATGATCACGATCAACCTCCGTAAGGGCGTCCACTTCAGCCCGCCGGTCAACAGCGAAGTCACGGCCGAAGACGAGGTCTACTCCTTCGAACGCGTCGCCAACCCGAACGTCGCCAACCCGTATTACCTCGGCTACCTGGGCTCGATCGAAGGGATGAAGAACGCCAAGGGCGGGCCGATCGCGGGTGTGAAGGCGACCGGCAAGTACACGATCCAGATCAAATTGACCGAACCGCAGGCGGCGATCGTGATCGCCTCGATGGTGCTGCCGTGGAGCGCCCCCGTGCCGAAGTCCTACGCGGCGAAGTACGACGCGCAGAAACCGAGCGAATACGTCAACTACCAGGTCGCGACGGGGCCGTACATGCTCAAGAACGACGCCGCCGGCAAGGTGCTCGGGATCGGCTACCAGCCCGGCAAGTCGGCGACGCTCGTGCGCAACCCGAACTGGAGCGCGAGCACCGACTTCCGCCCGGCGTACCTGAACCAGATCAACATCTCGATCGGCGGCGACCCGAACGTGATCGGCCGGCAGGTGCTCGAAGGCAGCGACATGGTCCAGTCCGACGCGCCGGCCGCGCCGATCGTCAAGCTGGCCGTCCAGCAGCACCCCACCCAGCTGGCGATCTCTGCGGGCGGCGGCGCCGGCGACCGCTACATCGCGATCAACAACAGCGACGGGCCGTTCAAGAACGTCGACCTGCGCAAGGCGCTGTGGGCGGCGACCGACCGCGAATCGCTCGACCGACTGCGCGGCGGCAAGACGGTCGCCGACGTGATGACGCACTTCCTCTGGAACGGGATCGCCGGCTTCGAAGAAGCGGGCGGCTACCCCGGTCCGAAGGTCGACTACAACGAACACCCCGAAGGCGACATGGCGGTCGCCGAAAAGTACATGAAGCTCGCCGGCTACCCGAGCGGCAAATACACCGGCAGCGAAACGCTGCAGGTCGTCGGCGACTCGGCGGCGCCGGCGAACAACGTCGCCGAAGCGGTCAACAGCACGCTGGAGAAGCTCGGCTTCAAAACGAAGCTCAACCTCGTCGAGCACACGATCATGTACTCGAAGTACTGCGGCGTCGTCACGGAAAAGATCGACGTCTGCCCGAACGTCGGCTGGATCCCCGACTTCGGCGATCCGCAGGCCGTGCTGGACGTTCCGTTCAACGGGAACCTGATCACAAACGTGGGGACGAACTCGAACTGGGGTCTCGTCAACCACCCGAAAATCAACGCCGCGATGGAAGCGGCCTCGAAGGTCGTCGGCATCAAGGCGCGCGGCGAAGCGTGGGCGAAGATCGACCGCGAACTGGTCGAAGAAGCGGTCGCCGTCCCCTACCAGTGGGCGAAGGAACCGTACATCGAGTCCAAGGACGTAATTGGCGTCAACGACTACTGGAACTCGGGGACCTGGGACTACTCGTTCACGTCTCTGAAGTAATGGTCACGGGCGCGCGCCGGGGGCGGGTCACTCGCCTGCCCCCGGCGCGGCTCGTGCGCCCGTACTCGAGTGCGTACCGCGATCGTGGACGAGAGGGAGCTCCGGCAATGAAGATCAGCAGACGATGACGCGCTACATCATCCGCAGACTGCTGTGGGGCGTCGTGCTGCTGGTCCTCGTCCTCGCGCTGCTGTTCGTGCTGTTCCGCATCTTGCCGACGGCCGACCCGGCGAAGCTGCGTGCCGGGCGGTTGGGGAACCCGAAGATCATCGCCGAGATCCGCCACGACCTCGGTCTCGACAAATCGCTGCCCGCGCAGTTCTGGATCTACGTGAAGGGCATCTTCCTGCACTTCAACCTCGGCTACAGCTACTACTCGAACGCGCCCGTCAAGGAACTGATCTTCAATCGCCTGCCGGCGACGCTCTCGCTCGTGCTCGGCGGCGCCGTGCTGTGGGCGGTCTCGGGCGTCCTCGTCGGGATCGTCTCGGCGCGTCGTCCGGGCTCGCTGCTCGACCGCGTGAGCATGGGGACGGCGCTCGTGCTCGTCTCCGCGCCGGAATTCTGGCTCGGCCTGCTCGCGTTGTTCTTCTTCGCCTCGGACATCGGCAAAATCCACGTGTTCCCGGGCGCCGGCAGCTACATCGGCCTGACAGCCGCGCCGGCCAAATGGTTCACCTCGCTGATCATGCCGTGGGTGGTCGTCGCTTGCGGAACCGCGGCGATCTACGCGCGCCTGATCCGCAGCAGCCTGCTCGAGACGATGGGCGAAGACTACATCCGCACCGCTCGCGCGAAGGGCTTGCGAGAGCGAACCGTCGTGCTGCACCACGGGCTGCGCGCGGCGATCAACCCGATCGTCACCGTGCTCGGCGTCGACATCGCCGTGCTGCTCGGCAGCTCGGTCCTCGTCGAAACGGTCTTCGACATCCCCGGCATCGGACGCTTGAACTACGAGGCGCTGCTTCGCTCGGACTTCCCGATCGTCGAGGGTACGGTCCTGTTCGCGGCTATGGCCGTGATCCTGCTGAACATCATCGTCGACATCGCCTACGCCTACCTCGACCCGCGCGTGAGGTACTCGTGAGCGCGCCGAGCGGCGAGGCGCTGCTGCGCGTCGAGGAACTGCGCGTCGAGTTCCCGACCGAAGACGGCGTCGTGCATGCCGTCGACGGGATCACGTACGAGGTCCAGCGCGGGCGCACGCTCGGGATCGTCGGCGAGTCGGGCTCGGGCAAGACGGTCTCCTCGCTGACGACGCTCGGCCTGACGCGCCAGCAGGGCGCGAACGTGTCGGGACGGATCGTGTTCGAGGGCAACGACCTTCTGACGTTCTCGGACGAGCAGATGCGCGCGATCCGCGGCAACGACATCGCGATGATCTTCCAGGACCCGCTCTCCTCGCTGCATCCGTTCTTCAAGGTCGGCGCGCAGCTGATCGAGGCCGTGCGCGTGCATCAGGACGTCTCCAAGGCGAAGGCGCGCGAGCGTGCGATCGAGCTGCTCGGGCTCGTCGGCATTCCCGACCCGAGCCGGCGCGTCGATGAGTACCCACACGAGTTCTCCGGCGGCATGCGCCAGCGCGCGATGATCGCGATGGCGCTCACGAACGACCCGAAGCTGCTGATCGCCGACGAGCCGACGACGGCGCTCGACGTGACCGTGCAGGCGCAGATCCTCGCGCTGCTGCAGCGCCTGCAGAGCGAGCTCGGGATGGCGATCGTGATCATCACGCACGACCTCGGAGTCGTCGCCGAGATGGCCAACGACATCGCCGTGATGTACGCTGGGCGGATCGTCGAGACCGCGTCGGCGGAGCTCCTGTTCGCCGGGCCGGAGCACCCCTACACGTGGGGGCTGCTCAAATCGATCCCGTCGCTGAGCGGCACGCGCAAGGAGCAGCTCGTGCCGATCCCCGGCTCGCCGCCGAGCCTGATCCGCCGCCCCCCCGGCTGTCACTTCCACCCGCGCTGCCCGTACTCGCAGCCGGACCACGCTCGCATCGATCCACGGCTGCAGCCGGTCGCCGGCGACCCCTCGCACCACGTTGCGTGCCTGCTCGACGCGGACGTGCGCCGGCGCCTGTGGCACGAGCTCGCCGAGGGCAAGTCGCCCGAGGACGCCCGCGCGAGCGTCGGCCTGCCGGCGCCGCAGGAAGCGGCGGCGAGCGCGGCCGACGCGGTCGGCGACATGCCCGAGGTCGGCCTGTGAGCGCGAGCGACGCGTTCTCGCAGCCGGCCGGCGGCGCGCCCGGCGAGCCGCTCGGCGGCACTCCCGGCGAGCTGGCCGGACCGCTGCAGGATCGAGAGAGCGCGCCCGTGCAGGCCGGCGCCGGCGAGGCGCTCGTCGAGGTGCGCAACCTCGTCAAGCACTTCCCGATCACGCGCGGCGTGATCGTTCAGCGCAAGGTCGGCGCGGTGCAGGCGGTCGACGGCGTCAGCTTCGACGTCAAGCGCGGCGAGACGCTCGGGATCGTCGGCGAGACGGGCTGTGGCAAGAGCACGACCGCGCGGCTGATCATGCGCCTGCTCGACCCGACCAGCGGCGAAGTCCGCTTCGACGGCCAGGACATCACGAAGCTGAAGGGCGCGCGCCTGAAGGCGGTCCGCCGCGACGTGCAGATGATCTTCCAGGACCCGTACTCGTCGCTGAACCCGCGCAAAACGGTCGGCGCGACGATCGCGCAGCCGCTCGTGATCCACGGTCTCGCCGAGGGCAAGGACGAGCGCCGGCGCGCGGTGCAGGAGCTGATGGAGACGGTCGGCCTGAACCCGGAGCACTACAACCGCTATCCGCACGAGTTCTCCGGCGGGCAGCGCCAGCGGATCGGCGTCGCGCGTGCGCTCGCGCTGAAGCCGAAGCTGCTGATCGCCGACGAGCCGGTCTCGGCGCTCGACGTCTCGATCCAGGCGCAGGTGCTCAACCTGCTGCTCGAGATGCAGCGACAGCTCGGCCTGACGCTCGTGTTCATCGCGCACGACCTGTCGGTCGTGCGCCACATGTGCGATCGCGTCGCCGTCATGTACCTCGGGCGGATCGTCGAGATCGGCCCGGGCGAGGCGCTGTACGGCTTCCCGCGTCATCCGTACACCGGCGCGCTGCTGTCGGCCGTGCCCGTGCCCGATCCCGAGCAGCGCGTCGAGCAGCGCGAACTGCTCAGCGGCGACGTGCCGAGCCCGGCGAACCCGCCGCGCGCGTGTCGCTTCCACACGCGCTGCCCGAAGGCGCAGGAGCGCTGCTCGATCGACGACCCGCCGCTGGAGGACAAGGGCACGGGCACCGAAGCCGCCTGCCACTTCCCGCTGAGCCGCGAGGAGGTCGCCGAGATCGGCGTACGATCTGCTCGATGAGCGACGCGGCCGCGAGCGAGACCGAGGAGCTGCTGCGGACGCTGATCCGCTTCGACACGGTCAACCCGCCGGGCAACGAGCGCGCGGCGCAGGAGTACCTCGCCGACCATCTCGAGCGCGCCGGCTTTCACTGCGAGCTGCTCGGCGCCGAGCCGGGGCGGCCGAACCTGATCGCGCGGCTGCGCCCGGCCGGCGGCCCGGCGGCCGACGAGCCGGCCGCCGGCGGCCCGACGCTCTGCTACCTCGGCCACGTCGACACCGTGCTGGCCGACGCGCGCGAGTGGACGCACGACCCGTGGTCGGCCGACGTCGCCGACGGCTTCATGTGGGGGCGCGGCGCGCTCGACATGAAGTCGCAGGTCGCCGCCGAGGTCGCCGCCGCCGCGTCGCTCGCGCGCTCGGGCTGGCGCCCGGCGGCCGGCGAGCTGCTGATCGCAGCGGTCGTCGACGAGGAGACGGGCGGCTCGCTCGGCGCCGAATGGATCACCAAGCAGCACCCCGACAAGGTCCGCTGCGACCTGCTCGTCAACGAGGGCGGCGGGGAGGTGTTCGAGTACGCCGGCAAGCGCTTCTACGGCGTCTGCTGCGCCGAGAAGGGCGTGTTCCGCTTCACCGTCTCGACCGACGGCGTCGCCGGCCACGCGTCGATGCCGGGCATGGGCGAGAACGCGCTGTTGAAGATGGCGCCGGTGCTCGACGCGCTCGCCGCGCGCCAGCCGAGCTACGAGCTGACCGACGAGCCGCGCGCGATGCTGCGCGGGATCGGCGAGGACCCGGACGACGTCGGCGCGTCGATCGCGCGCATGCGCGAGCAGCAGGAGCTGCTCGCGACGATGTTCGAGCCGATGTTCGGCGTCACGTTCACGCCGACGCGGATCTCGGCGTCGGAGAAGATCAACGTGATCCCGAGCCGCGCCGAGCTGAAAGTCGACTGCCGCGTGCCGCCCGGCCTCGGCGAGGAGGAGGTGCGCCGCGGGATCGCCGAGGTGCTCGGCGAGGACGGTTTCCGGATCGACTTCACCGAGCGCGTCGTCGGCAACCGCTCGCCGATGCGCTCGCCGCTGATGGACACGATCGCGAGCTGGATCGCCGAGCGCGATCCGGGCGCCGAGGTCGTGCCGGTGATCCTGCCCGGCTTCACCGACTCGCGCCACTTCCGCGCGGCGTTCCCCGAGTGCGTCGCTTACGGCTTCTTCCCCCAGCGCCACCAGTCGCTGCTGCAGACCGCGCCGCTCGTGCACTCGGCCGACGAGCGGATCGACGTCCGCGACCTCGCGTTCGCGGCTGACTTCTTCACCGATCTCGCGACGCGCACGCTCGGCTGAGCGCCGCGCGCTCGTCGCGACGCGTGCGAAGCGGAGCCGGCGCGCGCGTCAACTGTCAAGCGTCGCGCCGCGCGGCGATCGCGCGGTTGCGGTGAGAGGACGTCCCGAGAGGGTGCGCAGGCGTGCGCACGTTTGCCCACGTTCGCTGCTCGATGGGCACGGATTTATCCGTAATTTCTCCCGTTTCACCCCTCGCAATCCAACATTCGATTAGCCATACTTGACCGATGCCAGGGACGGTGGAAGCGCTGCAGCAGGCGAGCGGAGGGGTTGAAGCGGCGGTACGCGGCGTGATCGAGGCGCCGCGCGCGCGGCTCGCCGACGCGCTGATGCAATATGCGAACAGTCCGCACACGCTGATCCCGGTCGCGGGCGTGGCGGCGCATCCGGCGAACGCCGCGTCGGCGCCGGGCACGTCGTTCGTGCAGGAAATCCAGACGGCGGCGTACAACTGGTCGCCGGTCGTGATGATCCTGTTCTTCTCGGCGCTGATCTTCGTGATGTGGCGGACGCTGAAGGTGATGCCGCGCGTCAAGCCGCAGCAGATCAAGCCGGCGTCCGACCAGTCGGTGTCGTTCGCCGACATCGCCGGCGTCGACGACGCGAAGGCCGAGCTCGAGGAGCTCGTCGAGTTCCTGCGCGACCCCAGGCCGTTTCAGAAGCTCGGTGCGACGGTGCCCAAGGGGGTGCTCCTGCACGGGCCGCCCGGCACCGGCAAGACGCTGCTGGCGAAGGCCGTCGCGCACGAGTCGGGCGCGCGCTTCTTCGCGCAGTCGGCCGCGTCGTTCGTCGAGATGTTCGCCGGGCTCGGCGCCGCGCGCATCCGCCGGCTGTTCGAGATCGCGCGCAAGCACGAACCGGCGATCATCTTCATCGACGAGCTCGACGCCGTCGGTGGACGGCGCGGCGCCGACATCTCCGGCGAGAAGGACCAGACGCTCAACCAGCTCCTGGTCGAGATGGACGGCTTCGCCGGCAGCGGCCGCGTCGTCGTGATCGCCGCGTCGAACCTGCTCGACAAGCTCGACCCGGCGCTGCTGCGCCCAGGGCGCTTCGACCGCCAGGTGTTCGTCGCGCCGCCCGACGTGCGCGGGCGCGAAGGCGTGCTGCAGGTGCACACGCAGGGCAAGCCGCTGCACGACGTCGACCTCGGCATGATCGCCCAGCAGACGAGCGGCCTGACCGGCGCCGACCTCGCGAACATCTGCAACGAGGCGGCGATCTTCGCGACGCGCCGCAAGAGCTCGACGATCGCCGACCGCGACTTCGACGCGGCGATCGAGCGCGTGATCGCCGGCGTGCAGTCGCGACGCGTGCTGGGCTCGCACGAGAAGCGCGTCGTCGCCTTCCACGAGGCCGGCCACGCGCTGTGCGGCGAGCTGCTGCCGTCGGTCGACCGCGTCCACCGGATCTCGATCGTCCCGCGCGGGCAGGCGCTCGGCTACACGCTCAACCTGCCCGCCGAGGACCGCTATCTGAAGACGCGCGAGGAGCTGCTCGACTACATGACCGTGCTGCTCGGCGGCCGCGTCGCCGAGCAGGTCGTATTCGGCGCGATCACGACCGGAGCGTCCGACGACCTCAAGCGCGTCGCCGAGCTCTCGCACCAGATGGTCCACGACTTCGCGATGGGGACCGCCGGGATGGGTCGCTCTCCCGACGGCGGCGTGCAGCTGTCGGAGACGACGCTGCGGATTCGCGACGAGGAGCGTCAGGACCTCGTCGAGGAGGCGCGCCGCGCGGCGCAGCGGATGATCGTCGCCCACCGCCGTGAGCTCGACGCGCTCGCGCTCGAGCTGCTCGAGCACGAGGTGCTCGAACGCGACGCGATCGAGCGGATCATGGCCGGCGTGCCGCGGATGGAGCGCGCGCCCGGCGTCGGCCTGCGCGTCGTCGCCGCCGCCAGCGCGATCGACGCCGCCGGCGCCGAGTAGCGCCGAGCGCGAACGCACGCGCGCCCGAATACACTGCGAGGCGTGTTCCAGCGGATCGACCACATCGGCGTCGCCGTCGAGCAGATCGAGCCGGCGCTCGAGCTCTACCGCGACCGCTTCCAACTCGACCTCGCCCACCGGGAGGTCGTCGAGCAGCAGGGCGTCGAGGCGGTGCTGCTCGACGTCGGCGAGAGCCATGTCGAGCTGCTCGCGCCGCTCGGCGCCGACACGCCGGTCGGCCGGTTCCTCGCGAACAACGGCCCCGGGCTGCATCACGTCGCCTACCAGGTCGCCGACATCGACGACACGCTCGAGCAGCTGAAGGCGGCCGGCCTGCGGCTGATCGACGAGCAGCCGCGCACCGGCATCCGCGGCTCGCGCGTCGCCTTCCTGCACCCGCGCGCGAGCGCCGGCGTGCTGACCGAGATCGTCGAGCCGGCCGCCGGCGCGGGGGCGCACTGATGCCGCCGGCCAAGCAGCAGATCAGCATCGGCTTCCACGGCGGGCAGGTGCTCGCGGTGCGCGTCGGCGAGCAGCAGCTGAAGGCGCTGCACAAGGCGCTCGGCCAGGACGGCTGGCACGAGCTCGAGAGCGAGGAGGGCCCCGTGCGCCTCGATCTCGGGCAGGTCGTGTACGTGCGCTCCGAGAGCAACGATCTGCGCGTCGGCTTCGGCGCCTGACGAGCCGCTGAGCAGTGCGCCTTGACGAGCGGCTGCTGCGCGTAGCGCGGACGTGCGGGCACACGCCGGCGCTCGATCGCGCGGCGGCGCGGCTCACGCTGCTCGGCGAGCACGCCGGCGTCTGGCTTGCGATCGGCGGCGTCGCGCAGGCGCTCGACTCCTCGCGGCGCGCGCGCTGGCGGCGCGCGACTGCGACCGTCGCCGGCGTGTACGGGCTGAACACGGCCGTCAAGCTGCTCGTGCGCCGTCCGCGCCCGCGCCTGCGCGACCTGCCGCCGCTGATCGGCACGCCGACGACGCTCAGCTTCCCCAGCGCGCACGCCTCGACGGCGTTCGCCGGCGCGCTCGCGTACTCGCGCGCCGGACTGCCGGGCCCGCCGCTCTACGCGCTCGCGGGAGCGCTCGCGTACTCGCGGCTGTACCTCGGCGTCCACTACCCCTCGGACGTGCTCGCGGGAGCGCTGCTCGGCACGGCCGTCGCCGTCGTGCGGACGCGGCCCGATCGCGAGCGCGACGACACGCGCACGGCGGCGCCGTCGAGCGACGCCGCGCAGCGCAACGGGCACGCGCCGCGCGCGTTCGCGGCGCCGGGTGCGGCGTGAGCACGCGCATCGGCATCGTCGGCATGCCGAACGCCGGCAAGTCCTCGCTGTTCAACGCGCTGACGAAAGCCGGCGCCGAGGCGGCGAACTACCCGTTCACGACGATCGAGCCGAACGTCGCCGTCGTGCCCGTGCGCGACGAGCGCCTGGAGCAGGTCGCGGCCACGGTCGGCGCGTCGGAGATCGTCTGGGACACGATCGACTTCCACGACATCGCAGGGCTCGTCGCCGGCGCGCACGAGGGCGAGGGGCTCGGCAACCGCTTCCTCGCGAACATTCGCGAGACCGACGCGATCGTCCATGTCGTGCGCGCGCACGGCGATCAGAACGTGATCCATCCGGAGGGCAGCGTCGACGCGCTGCGCGACGTCGAGACGATCGAGACAGAGCTCGTGCTCGCAGACCTCGAGACGGCCGAGCGGCGCCTGGAGCGCGTCACGCGCCAGGCACGCGGCGGCGAGCGCGCGGCGATCGCTGAGGAGGCCTGGCTGAAGCAGGTCGTCGCCGAGCTGCAGGCCGGGCGCCCGGCGCGCAGCGTGCCGGCGCCGCAGGACGCGCCGAACGTCGCACGCGAGCTTGGCGCGCTGACCGCAAAGCCGGTGCTGTTCGCCGCGAACGTCGACGAGGGCTCAGAGGAGGTCCCAGCCGAGATCGCCGCGCACGCCGAGTCGCTCGGCGCGCGCGCCGTCGCGATCTCCTCGCGCATCGAGTCCGAGCTGGCGGAGCTCGACGACGAAGACGCGGCGGCGATGCGCGCGGAGCTCGGCGTCAGCGAGTCCGGCCTGCAGCGCGTCGTGCGCGAGGCGTTCGCGCTGCTGCGCCTGATTGCGTTCTTCACAGCCGGTGAGGGCAAGCCGGCGCAGTCGTGGCACCTGCGCGACGGGCTCACCGCGTGGCACGCGGCCGGCGAGATCCACTCGGACATCCAGAAGGGCTTCGTGCGCGCCGAGGTGATCGGCTGGCGCGAGCTCGTCGACGCCGGCGGCTACGCCGGCGCGCGCGAGCGCGGCACGCTGCGTCTGGAGGGACGCGACTACGCGATGGCCGACGGCGACGTGATCACGGTCAAGTTCGCGCCGTAGCGAGCTGCTCGAGCCGCTCGGCGAGGCGGCGCATCCCCAGCTCGCGCGCGCGCCGCGCGCCGCCGGCGAAGTCCGTCGCGCGATCGGCCGGCGCGACGACGTCGATCCGCTGCAGCGTCGCGATCCGCTTGAAGTCGCGCAGCTGCGCGTCGTGCTCGCGCAGCGCCGCCGCCGTGCGCGTGCGCATCTCGCCGTCCTCGCGGCGGACCTTCGTCGCGAGCTTCTGCGCGGCGTCGAGCACGTCCTCGAGCGGGCCGTAGCGGCGCAGCAGCTCGGCGGCCGTCTTCGCGCCGACGCCCGGCGCGCCGGGCAGCCCGTCGGAGGGATCGCCGCGCAGCGCGATGAAGTCGGGCACGAGCGCCGGCTCGACGCCGTAGCGCTCGCGCACCGCGGCCGGTCCGAGCTGCGACGTGCGCCCTCCCTTGCCGAGCTCGAGCACGGCCACGCGCTCGCTTACGGCCCCGTACAGGTCGCGGTCGCCGGTAATCAGCAGCGCCCGTCCGCCGTCCTCCTCCTCGACGCGCGCAAACGAGAACATCACATCGTCGGCCTCGAGCGCCTCGCTGCTCGCGACGAGCCAGCCGAGGCTCTCGAGCAGCCCCGTCGCGAGTTCCCACTGCCGCGCGAGCTTCGGCGGCATCGGCTCGCGGTGGGCGTGGTACGGCGCGTACAGCTCGACGCGGTAGTCCGCCTGCTCGGCGCCCATGCACGCGACGACGCCGCGCACGCCGCCGCTCGGCGAGAGCGAGTCGACCGCGCCGAGCAGCGCGTTGACCGCGCCGAGCAAGGCGTTGACCGGCCTTCCCTCGTCGTCGGTGATCGAACTCGGCAGCGCGAAGAACGACCGATAGAGCAGCCACGGCACATCGGCGATCAGCAGCGGTCCGCGCGACGGCATCTGCGCAGGTTAGGCGTCATGCGCTCCCCGCGAGTGCGTGCGCGGCGCCCGCGGGCGCGAGCGGCGCCTCGACGAACGGCAGGCGCTCGCGCAGCCCGGCGCGTCCGAGCGCGCGCTCGACGTGCGACGGACCGGCCACGAGCAACAGCTCCACGCCGTGTCGCTCGCACCAGCCGCGACGAAACGCGATCACCGCGGCGCCCGTCGCGTCGAGGCCGGTGAGTCTCCTGAGGTCGAGCACGATCTGCTCGACCCCGCGCTCGCATAGCCCTTCGATCGCCGCTTCGAGCCCGACCGTAGACGTGCGGTCGAGATCGCCGACGAGAATCAGCGTGTGCATCTGCCCACAGCTCCTTTCGCAAAGACGTTCCGAAACCGATTCCTCGGCGCGGGATCGCGGCCCGCGCTCGCGCCGGATCGGTCGACCCGGCGGTGACTCGCTGCCGGAGGAGCTAGCCGGGGCGCGTGGGGATCAGCAGGAACGGCGCCGGGCGCGCGCCGTCGCCGACGAGCAGCAGCCGACGCGTCGGCCACGGCATCGCCAGCGCGAGCGCCGCTGCGAGGCCGAGCAGCAGCGAGAGCCCAAGCCCCGCCGCCGCGGCGGCCGAGGACGCGGGAGCGCCAGAAGACGGAGATTCGGTGAGGGGCGGCGCGGCTCGTGCGGCACCGGATGCGCGCGCGCCGTCGAGTGCTACAGATGCCGGCGACGGAGGCTCGGCGCCTGCGACGCCCGGTGTCGCGGATGCGGACGCCGGCGCTTCGCCGAGCACGGCGAACGGCGCGGCGCTCGCGGACGGGCCGACACCGAGCCGGGTTGCGAGTTCGACCGGCGCCAGCGGCGCGAGCGCGCTGGCCGGCGAGGCGGCGTGCGCCGTGGCTGGCGCACCCGTCAGCGAGGAGGCGCCGGCGGCGAGCGAGCCAAGCGGAGCCGAGGCCCTCCTGCCGCGAAGCGAAGCGGCGCCAAGCGAACCGCCGGCAAACGGGCCGGAGCCGCGTGAACCGGCGGCGAGCGGGCCGGTGGCGAGCGAACCGGCGCCGAGCGAGCCGAGCTGGCGCGTCACGAGCCCGGGCGCGTGCGCGACGGTCCCGGTGACCGCGTGCGCCAACGTACGGACACCGCCGCTCAGCGCGCCGCGCACGGCGGGTACCACCGGAGCTTCGGCCGCATCGCTAACCCCCGTCCTGACGACCCGGACGAGCGCCGGCGCCGCGCCGGCGCCAGTCGACGCAATCGTCCGCGCGGTCTGCTCGCCGGCGTGCGCCGCGACGCTCGACGTCGCCGACAGCGCCGTCGCGAGCTGGGCGCTCGTCCTGCCGGTCCGCGCCGCCGGCGCCGGCGTGCCGACGCTGCGAGTCGCTTGCACGACCGGGATCGGAGCGCTCGTCGTGACCGGAGAGGCGCCCGTGCTCGGCGCAGGCGGCGACGGGGGCGCGACGGGCGCGGCCGGAACCGCCGGCGCCGGAGCCGCCTGTTGGGCCGCGTGGGCGCCGTGCGTCGCCGTCGAGACGACGTGCGTCACCGCGCCCGCAGCGACGCCGAGCGTCGCGGTGTCCGGTTCGGCGGCGTGCGCGGAAGCGATCGAGACGAGCGAGGCGCCGAGCGCACATGCGCCCACGCAGACGATGCGTCGGGCGCACCCGAGTAGGTTTGCGTCGAGTCTGTGAGCCCTGTCGAGCAATGTTCGCCTATTGCGGGATTGCCCGGCATTCGCCGTTTCAATCACGGATCCGGCGTGGAGCCCGGGATGGGGCCGGCGCCGCCGCTTTCAGCCAGCGGTCATCGAGTCGTTTTCGGCTATGCGAAGTGGCTCGCGCCGCCCAGGCAGCGGCCGGGACAACGCGATCGAGCGGCTGGATCTCCTATTCGAGCGGGGCCTGCGAGCCGCCGGCGCTGGACGACTGCGCCGAGGGCGTCGACCGCGCCGGCGCGGTCGACGCTTCGGATGTCGCGCTCGGCGCGCCGCCGCCGCCTTCTTCGGCCGACGGCGCCGGCGACGGCGCCGCGGCGGGCGCCGGGCTCGTCAGCGGCGTCCAGCCGCTGCGGTCGGGCTCGGGCTTGACCGTTTGCCCTTCGCTCGTGCTGAAGTACGCCCACGCGCTGAACAGGCCGAGCCGTTCGGCTAGCGTCGGGCCGCTGACCGCGGTCCTGCCGGCGGAGCCGAGCACGTACGCGGAGACGATCCGCGGCGAGAAGCCTCGCCTGAGCACTTCGATCCCCTCGAAGCTGCCGTGCACGAGCCCGTGCAGGTCGGCCGCCGCGGTCGCGAAGCTGAGCGACAGCCTCCACGTGTGGTGGTCGCCGCTCGGCTCGTACTGGTCGACGACGCCGCGCAGCCACGGCTCGGGCTGCGAGCCGATGAACGAGTCCTCGACGTTCTCCGTGCGACCGCCCGAGCTCGCGAAGAAGTACGTGACCGCGGGCTTGCCCGCGTACGTCACGATCTGGCCGGCCGTCGCTGCGACGGCGGCGTCGGTCTGCGGCGTCTGCGCGGCGACGCCGCGGTAGACCTGCGAGCGCGTGTCGGCGTAGACGTCGAACTTCGAGCCTCCCGCGTGCGCCGTCAGCGCGTACGTGCGGCTTGCGACCGCCTGCGCCTCGAGCGCGGCGAGCGGCCAGCTCGGCGAGACCTCCGCCGAGACGACGCCGCGCACGTACGTCTCGAGCGCGATCGACTGCACGTTGCCATTGATCAGCACGCGCACCTTCGTGCTCGCCGGCGCCGCGGCGATCGACGTGCCGACGTAGTAGTGCGCGAGGATCTGCCGGTAGGAGTAGCCGTGCTCGGCGTACCCGAGCGCGCCCTCCTGGCTCATCCCGACGCCGTGGCCGTAGCCGCCGCCGGAGATCAGCAGCGTCGCCGTGCTCGCCGCGCGCGCGGGGTCGGCGCTCGCCGCGCAAGCGCAGACCAGCACGCCCGCGAGCGCCGCCAGCGCGCGCGCCGGGCGGGCCGCGATCCGGTGGTAGGTTGAATTCATGGCAAGCATCCGTGCGTCGCGGGAGCCCACGTCGCAGCGCGAATCAGCGCGCCGGCTCCCAGCGGCGCGCATGTCTGGGATCGGTGCAGCCCCGGCGCTGCCTGAGCGAAGGCGCGCCGGGACGGCCATTCGTCCGGCTGTCGTGCGTGTAGCCCTGCGCGCGCCGCGCGCGGACGGAGTTTGCGCGTGAGCGCGACCTCCTCCTCGACGCCCGAGCAGGAGCGCGTACTCGCCGACGTGCCGAAGCAGCTCTACGTCGGCGGGCGCTGGCGCGACGCGTCGGGCGGCGGCACGCTGGCCGTCGAGGACCCTCGACCGGCGAGCCGCTCGTCGAGGTCGCCGACGGGCAGCCGGCGGACGCGATCGCCGCGCTTGCCGCGGCCGCCGAGAAGCAGGCCGAATGGGCTTCGCACGCGCCGCGCGAGCGCGGCGAGATCCTGCGGCGGGCGTTCGAGGAGATCGTCGAGCGGACCGACGAGCTGGCGCTGCTGATGACGCTGAGATGGGCAAGGCGCTGGCCGAGTCGCGCGCCGAGATCTCATACGCGGCCGAGTTCTTCCGCTGGTTCTCGGAGGAGGCCGTGCGGATTCACGGCCGCTACATGGTCAACACGACCGGCAAAGGCCGGATCCTGACGATGCGCCAACCGGTCGGCCCGTGCGTGTTCGTGACGCCGTGGAACTTCCCGACCGCGATGGGCACGCGCAAGATCGCGCCGGCGATCGCCGCCGGCTGCACGATCGTCGTCAAGCCGGCGCAGCAGACGCCGCTGTCGATGCTCGCGCTGGCGCAGATCCTCGAGCACGCCGGACTGCCGGGCGGCGTGCTGAACGTGATCACCGGCTCGAAGTCGGGCGAGCTGATCGAACCGCTGCTGAAGGACGAGCGCACGCGCAAGCTCTCGTTCACCGGCTCGACCGAGGTCGGACGGCGGCTGATCGAGCAGTCGGCCGAGCAGATCCTGCGCGTCTCGATGGAGCTCGGCGGCAACGCGCCGTTCCTCGTGTTCGAGGACGCCGACCTCGACGCGGCCGTCGACGGCGCGATGCTCGCGAAGATGCGCAACGTCGGCGAGGCGTGCACCGCGGCCAACCGCTTCCACGTGCACGAGTCGCTCGCGGAGCAGTTCGCGAAGCGGATCGCCGAGCGGATGGGCGAGCTGAAGGTCGGGCGCGGGACCGAGCCCGACACCGACGTCGGGCCGCTGATCGACGCCGACCAGCGCGACAAGGTCGCCGAGCTGGTCGGCGACGCCGCGAAGCGCGGCGCGCGCGTGCTGCTCGGCGGCGAGCCGCTTGGCGAGCGCGGCTACTTCTACGCGCCGACCGTGCTCGCGAGCGTGCCCGACGACGCGCGCCTGCTCGCCGAGGAGATCTTCGGCCCGGTCGCGCCCGTCGCCACGTTCAGCCGGACGAGCAGGCGATCGCCGCCGCAAACCGCACCGAGTACGGCCTCGTCGCGTACGTCTACACGCGCGATCTCGATCGCGCGTTCCGTGTCTGCGAGGCGATCGAGACCGGCATGGTCGGGCTCAACCAGGGCGTCGTCTCAAACCCCGCCGCGCCGTTCGGCGGCGTCAAGCAGTCGGGGTTCGGGCGCGAGGGGGGGTTTGAGGGGATCGGGGAGTACCTCGAGACGAAGTACGTCGCGCTGTCGCTCTGAGCCGGCCGGCAGCGGGTAGCCTGCCGCAGATGAGCGCCGGCCGGAACCTTCGATGACGAGCGTTCGCGACGCCGCCTTCGAGCTGTTCCGCCGTCACGGCATGACGACGATCTTCGGCAACCCCGGCTCGACCGAGCTGCCGATGCTCGGGCCGCTGCCCGACGACTTCCGCTACGTGCTCGCGCTGCAGGAGGCCGTGGCCGTCGGCATGGCGGACGGCTACGCGCAGGCGTCGGGCTCGATCGCGCACGTCAACCTGCACACCGCGCCCGGGCTCGGCAACGGCGTCGGCGCGATCAGCGGGGCGCGCGCGAACCGCGCGCCGCTGCTCGTCACCGCCGGCCAGCAGGTGCGCTCGCTGATCACGATGCACGCGCTGCTGACCAACCGCGACGCGGTCGACGTGCCGAAGCCGTACGTCAAGTACAGCTTCGAGCCGCCGCGCGCAGCCGACGTGCCGTTCGCGCTCGCGCAGGCGATCCACCACGCGACGCTCCCGCCCGCCGGGCCGGCGTTCGTCTCGATCCCGATGGACGACTGGGCCGTCGAGCTCGCGCCGCTCGACTACATCGCGCAGATCGCGCGTGACGTCGGCGGACGCGCCCAGCCCGAGCCCGCGCGCATCGCCGCGCTCGCCGAGCGCCTGCGCGCCGCGACGCGCCCGGTGCTCGTCGCTGGCCCCGACGTCGACGCCTCCGGCGGCTGGGACGCCGCCGTCGAGCTCGTCGAGCGCCAGCGGCTGCCCGTCTGGGCCTCGCCGGCGACCGCCGGCAGCCGGATCGGCTTCCCCGAGGATCACCCAGCCTTCCAGGGCGTATTGCCGCCCGCCGTCGGACCGGTCGGCGAGACGCTCGCCGGACACGACCTCGTGCTCGTCGCCGGCTCCTCCGTGTTCCCGTACTACCCGAACATCCCCGGCGACTTCCTCGCCGCCGGCACCGAGCTGGTCGCGATCACGTGCGATCCCGACGAGGCCGCGCGCGCGCCCGTCGGCGAGGCGATCGTCGCCGACGTCGCGCTGACGTTGCGCGCGCTGCTCGACGCGCTCGGCGAGGCGCCGGCCGAGCGCGAGCAGCCGCCCGCGCGCGTCGAGCTGGAGTCGCCGCCGAGCGGCCAGCAGCTCTCCGGCGGAGAGGTGCACGCGACGCTCGCCGAGCTGTTCCCCGACGACGGCATCGTCGTGCTCGAGTCGCCGTCGAGCACCGCCGCGCTGCGCAACCGCCTGCGCATCTCGCGACCCGCCTCTTACTACTTCAGCGCCGGCGGTGGGCTCGGCTTCGGGCTCGCCGCGTCGGTCGGCGTTCAGCTCGCTCAGCCCGCGCGGCAGGTCGTCTGCGTGCTCGGCGAGGGCTCCGCGCAGTACGCGATCACCGCGTTCTGGACCGCCGCCGCGTACGACGTGCCCGTCAAGTTCCTCGTCCTGCGCAACGGCGAGTACTCGATCCTCAAGTGGTTCGCCGCGCTCGAGAGCGTCAGCGACGCCCCCGCGCTCGACCTGCCCGCGCTCGACGTCGCCGCGACGGCAGGCAGCTACGGCGTGCCCTCGTGCACCGTCGCCGAGCGCGAGCAGCTGCACGCGGCGCTCGCCGACGCCCTCGCGCAGCCCGGCCCGCGACTCGTTCAGGTCGACGTCGCGCCGGGCATGGCGCTCGCCTGACGCTAGCGGCCGCGGATCAGCTCCGCGAGGAAGCCCTTGCCGAGCACGCTGAGCGTGAGCAGCGAGCCGAACAGCACGACCGCGTCGATGCTCTCGCGTCCCTGCTTCGCCCAGTAGACGTCTTCGAGGTTCAGCCACAGCGCGAACTCGTCGAGCGTCAGCGCTGCGCCGCTGCCGTACACGCACGATGTGATCCGCGAGGAGCTGCGGACCTCGCTGACGCCGATCTCGAGCATCCACAGGTAGCCGACCGTCAGCAGCCCCGCGATCCCGAACGTCATGTGATGGATGTGTCTGCCGCCCGGACCGCTGATGTTCTTGAACGGCCCGCGTTCGGCGCGGATCGCGTGCGTGATCGCGCGAACGGTCGCGAACGTCACGAAGAACGCGCCCGTCGAGAACAGCTGGCGCTCCTTGCGGCGGTCGTCGAAGTACTTGTGGTAGAGCTCGTGCACGTCGCGCTCGGCCGACGCACGCCGGAACGGTCTCAGCGCGCGCCCGAGCGTGCGTGCTGCGTTGACCCGCGCGACCATCCGTTCACCCTAGCCGCCGCCCGCCCGCCGCACGACGGCCGCAGCTCGCACGCCCGGCCCCACGCGCACGTGCCCCGCGCGGCGGCCGATCGCGGCAGAGGCCGGCCGTGCCTCGCTGTAGAGTGGCGCGACGATGAGCCGTAGACGTGCCTCGACGCTCCCGTCCCTGCTCGCGCTGCTCGCCGTCGTCGCGCTGCTCGCCGGCTGCGGCGGCGGCTCCTCCGGCAACGGCGTCGCCGGCAAGTCGCCCGCCGAGATCCTCGCCGCGACGAAAGCCGCGGCGGAGTCGGCGAGCTCCGTCCACGTGTCCGGCTCGCTCGTCAGCGGCGGCACGCCGATCACGCTCGACATGGACCTGCTCGCCGGCAAGGGCGGCCGCGGACAGCTTTCCCAGAACGGCCTGTCGTTCGAACTGATCGAGGTCGGCGAAACGGTCTACATCAAAGGCAGCGCCGACTTCTACAAGCACATCGGCGGCAAGGCCGCGGCGCAGCTGCTCGAAGGCAAGTGGCTGAAGGCGCCCGCGACGAGCTCCGACTTCGCATCGATCGGGCAGCTGACCAACCTGCGCGAGCTGATCGACCAGACGCTCGCCGACCACGGCGCGCTGAGCAAGGACGCGACGACGACCGTCAACGGGCAGCAGGTCGTCGGCCTGACCGACAAGAGCAAGGGCGGAACGCTGTACGTCGCCGCCAACGGCAAGCCCTACCCGGTGCAGATCGCGAAGAGCGGCTCGGGCTCCGGCAGCATCTCGTTCGGCCGCTGGAACGAGGCCGTCACGCTCGCCGCGCCGGCGAACGCGATCGACATCGGGCAGCTGACCGCCGGCGCTAAATAGCCTCGTCCATCCGTCCACGCCCCCGAGACGCCCTCAAGCGCCTCTGCGCCGCCGCCGACCGCGGAATTGCAGGGATCACGCGACTGTCCCCGAGTGCCGTTATCGCGAGTGTGAGCGGAGTCATCCAAGCCAGCTTCCGACGACCCGCCCGGCGCGGGGCGTCACAGACTCGCCTCGACGACGGCGCCGGCCAGCGTCCGCCGGAGCGGGGAGCGCCCGGAAGCGACGGTTCCGCTACGGCAACGCAGGGTACGGTCGGAGGCGTGCAGCGCCAGCCTTCCACGTCGAACCGCGGCCGACGCCCGCCCGATCGTGACCGTCGCGGCGCCCGACGCGCGCTGCTGTGGGCGCCGTGGGCGGCGCTCGCGCTCGCCGCCGGCGCCGGCGCGATCGTCGCGGCGAGCTCGGCGATCGAGATCGTCTGCCTCGCCGTGCTCGCCCTCGCGGCGATCCTGTTCGGCTGGGGCGTCGGCGAGAGCCGGCGCACCGTGCTCGAGCAGGAGATCGACGGCCGCTCGCACGAGCTGCGCCGGGCGCTATCTGAGCTCGAGGTCGCGCAGACCGAGACCGTCCGCCGGCTGTCGATGGCGGTCGAGTTCCGCGACGAGGACACCGGCGCTCACATCGAGCGCATCGGACGCCTCTCGACGCTGCTCGCCGAGCAGATCGGCATGGACTCCGACTTCTGCGAGCGCCTGAGCCACGCGGCGCCGCTGCACGACGTCGGCAAGGTCGCGATCCCCGACTCGATCCTGCTGAAGCCCGGTCCGCTGACGGCCGAGGAGCGCGCGATCATCGAGACGCACGCCGAGGAGGGCCACCGGCTGCTGCGCGGCTCGAACTCCTCGATCCTCGAGCTCGCGACGACGATCGCGCTGAGCCATCAGGAGAAGTGGGACGGGACCGGATACCCGCGCGGCCTCAGCGGCGAGGCGATCCCGATCGAGGGGCGGATCGTCGCGATCGCAGACGTGTTCGACGCGCTCACCAGCGACCGCGTCTACCGTAAGGCGTTCTCGGTCGAGGAGGCCGTGCAGATGATGCGCGACCAGCGCGGACAGCACTTCGACCCGGTCCTGCTCGACGCGTTCATGGAAGTGCTCGAGAGCTCCGGCCCGGACGCGCGCGAGCGCTCGCGCGTCGATCCGCGCGAGCTCGCCGAGAGCACGCTCGAGACGTACGGCACGGCGCTCGAACGCGGCGACGCCGAGACCGCCGAGGGCGCGATCGCGACGGCGATCGAGGAAGGGATCCCCGCGACGACGCTGCACGGCGAGGTGATCGCGCCCGCGCTGCAGCGGATCCGCGAGCTGCACGCCGCCGGCGAGGTCGACCTCGAGCGCGAGAAACTCGCGAAGGGGATCACGCGCCGCGTGCTCGCGACGCTCTACCGCTACATGGTCGGCAACACCGAGACGACGCGCGAGCGCGTGCTGCTCGCTGGGATCGCGGGCGACGAGCACGCGCTCGAGCTGCAGATGATGCACGACCAGATCGCGGCGGCCGGCTTCCAGACGACGTTCGAGACCGACCTCTCGCTCGAGGGCCTGCGCGCGAGCGTCGGCGCCGAGCCGCCCGACGTGATCGTGCTCGGCGCGACCGACGGCGAGGACGCCGACGCGCTCGAGCACGCCGTCGAGGGACTCCACGCGGAGCACCCCGAGATCCCGATCGTGCTCGGCGGCGCGGCCGTCGGCGGCTCGCTGCCGCGCTCGCGCGGCGGCATGCGCGTGCTCGAGCGGATCGACGAGGCGGTCGAAGCGGTCGAGGAGCAGCTCGCCGCACGCCCGCGCGCGACCTCTGTGTAGGCTCTCGCGCGTGAGCGGGCGCGCGATCGTCACGGGAGGGGCGGGCTTCATCGGCTCGCACGTCGTCGACGCGCTGCTCGGCGACGGCTACGAGGTGACCGTCGTCGACGACCTGTCCGCCGGCGACCGCCGGCGCGTCGCCTCCGAGGCCACGCTCGAGGTGCTCGACATCGTCGACCTCGGCGCGCTCTCCGCGCTCGTCGAGAAGTTGCAGCCGAGCGCGATCTACCATCTCGCCGCGCAGGCGAGCGTCGTCGCGTCGGTCGAGAACCCGAACCGCGACTGCGAGGTGAACGTGCAGGGCACGCTCAACGTGCTCGAGTGCGCCGGGCGCTGCAGCGCGCCCGTCGTGTTCACCTCGACGGGCGGCGCCCTGTACGGAGACGACGCGCCGATGCCGACGTCCGAGGACCGGATCCCCGCGCCGCTGTCACCGTACGGAGCCTCGAAGTGGGCGGCCGAGGCGTACGTCAACACGTGGTCTCGCTCGTCCGGCATCCCGCATGCGATCTGCCGGCTCGGCAACGTGTACGGGCCGCGTCAGAGCCCGCACGGCGAGGCCGGCGTCGTCGCGATCTTCTCGCACCACCTGTACACCGGGCGCGCGCCGAAGCTGTACGGCCACGGCAAGCCGACGCGCGACTACGTCTACGTCGGCGACGTCGTCAGCGCGCTGCTCGCCGCCGCCGGCAAGGCCGGCACGTACAACGTCGCGACCGGCGTCGAGACAGACGTGACGACGGTCTGGAACGAGCTGAAGTCGGCAGCCGAGCAGTCGAGCGCGCCCGGCGCCGCCGGCGACGTCTCCTCGCTGCAGCCCGAGCTCGCCGACCTGCGTCCCGGCGAGCTGCAGCACAGCCGCCTCGACGTCTCCCGCGCGGAGCGCGAGCTCGGCTGGACGCCGCGCGTGCCGATCGCCGACGGGCTGCACCGCACCTACGACGCGCTCGTCGCGGCGTTCGAACAGGAGTAGCCGCTAGAAGAGACGTCCGCCCGGCGGACGCGCCCGCATGCAATTCGCGGCACACGTGTTGTGCAGAGCACGTGGCTGCCGACGTTAAGCACATGAGAGCGATTCGCATCGCGGCACGGACGCTCCGAGCGAGCGTCCTCGCGCTGCCGCTCGCGGCGAGCCTCGCCGCGCTCTCGCTCGCGCCGTCCGCCTACGCCGGCTCGACCGGCGGCGCGCAGTCGCCCTCGACGCAGCTCTCCGGCGGCAGCGAATACGGCGACTCGCGCGCGGCCGCCGTCGTGCACCCCGTCGTCACGAGCCTCAGCGTGCCGAGCACCGCCGTCTCCGGGCGCCCGCCGCGCGTGACGATGCGGATCGACGAGCCGCACGTCGCGACCGTCGACGTGACCGTCGCCGTGCACGACCTGACCACGCGCCGCGCCGCGCTAGTCGCGCAGATGGGCTGGATCCACACCGGCCGCACGATCGCCGTCGTCTGGCCGCACGGCGCGACGCTGGGTGCCGGCAGCTACCACGTCAGCGTCAGCGCGCACGACCACGGCTCGCACAGCCTCACGCGCACCGCGCACAGCTCCGGCGTCGCGACGTTGACCGTCGCCGCGCCGGCGCCGCCGACGAGCGCTCCCGTCCCGGTCACGCCCACGCTCGAAGCGGGCGTGCCGACGCCAGCGCAGACCGTCGCCGACGGAGCCGTCTTCCCCGTCGCCGGCCCCCACAACTTCGGCGGCCCCGAAAACCGCTACGGGGCGCCGCGCGGCAACCACATCCACGAAGGCCAGGACATCCTCACGGCCGAAGGCACGCCCGACGTCGCACCGCTCGCCGGCACGATCACGTACACGAGCTACCAGGCGGCCGGCGCCGGCTACTACGCGGTCGAGCACACGACGATCGGCCTCGACTTCATGTTCGCTCACTGCAAGGCCGCCTCGCTCGCGGTCAGCGCCGAACAGGCCGTCTCGCCCGGCGCCGAGATCTGCCTCGCCGGTCAGACCGGCGACGCGACCGCGCCGCACCTGCACTTCGAGATGTGGGTCGGCGGCTGGCAGGCGCCCGGCGGGCACTCGATCGACCCGCTGCCCTACCTCGAAGCCTGGGAACACGGCGCGTAGAGCGGGCGGCGTCGCGCGCCGCAGCGCCTCGTGCGCGCCGCGTCGAGCGAGCAGCGAGCCGGTAGGATCGAGGCTCGACGAGCAGGCCTCGCGCCGTGCCGTCGCACGGCGAGATAGCTCAGTTGGTAGAGCACACGACTGAAAATCGTGGTGTCCCCGGTTCGAGTCCGGGTCTCGCCATTTCCTGTTTTGCCTGCTAATACCGGGTTTTTGCCCGCGCTCAGCCGGGCGTTCTTCCGGCGTCTCGGCGGCGGGTTTGTCACCGTTGTCCAATACGTTGTCCAAAACCTGCGCGTCGGGCGCGTCGCCGTAGAACTGCTCGCGGGCCTGCCGAATGAGCCGATCGAAGGACGCGCCGTGCTCGCGCTTGGCGCGCTGTTGTAGCTGGTTGTACACGTCCATCGTCATCTTGCTGTCGGCGTGCCCAACCTGATTGCTCCTCGCTCTGATAGGTGCCCTTGAGCAGCGCGAGCGTCGAATCTTGGTAGAGATCCTCGATCTCCTCCTCTGCGAGCCCCTTGCACTCTGAGAAGCTCCGCGCGAGGCGAACCTCACGGACCTGCCAGCGCCCGAGCAGCTCTAGAATCCACTCGCGCGAGCCCGGCGCGACGCGCGTCCGTTGCGCGAGCCTCTCGATTCCCTTTCTCCTTGGTCGGCGGCCGCCTCCGGCGCTCGCCTGCCAGCTTGCATCCATTGCCGCCCCAGTCAGCCTTGACCGCTAGACGAATGTTCTAGTTGAGAATAATGCCGACTATCGTAATTAGCGTCAAGCCTGGACCTCTGGCGAGCACGGAGCAGCGAATCCGAGGGGTCGCGCCGACTCGTCGGTTAGGTGTTCTGTTCTTGCCGCTTGCTGTCGTGTCCGGCCGCCGCGTCTTTGGGACTGGTGGACCTCGGGGGCCGACCCCGGGCCGCCAGGCTTGAAGAGTCGCTGTCAAGCCATTCGTCGCCGTCGGCGAGAGCCTTTACGAATTCATAGAGCACAGACCGGCTACGCCATGCTACGAACCGTAGGCCGAGGGGATCATGCTCAGACATGCCACGGGCGTTGAAGTCTTGGATGCCGCGCGCGCAACGCAAGCCGTCGAGCAACGCCTTTTGATCACCGGGCTCAACGGAATACGCGCTCCCTGGCTCGACATCGTGAATTGCTGTCGCGAGCCGACGCGCCGCCTTCGCGCGCTCACGAACTTCGTCCCGGGCGCACTCCTCGTCGGCGCACATGCGTCCGCTTCTTCAAGCGCCAGCTCAAGACCTTTCGCCCAGTTGGCACAGCCAGCCAGCCGGGATCTTGACAATGCGCCGCCGCAGCATTCGGCCACTGCTTTCGAGCCGGCGAGTCTCCTGCCGAAGCTCGCTGATGGCCACAAGACGCTCGAGGATCACGCCTCTTCGCGCTCGACGACCGTCATGCAGGGTGTGGCCCTCGTGGACATGACACGACTGCTCGGTTGCCCGTACGACTACCGTCGAGAAACGCGAGTTCCGCGGCGAAGCGAAATCCGCCCCGGGGGCAATGATGCGGGAGAAGGATCCCCTGCGGGTTGTAGGGGACGAAACCGCCCCTTACGTGGTGATAGTAAGTCAGGTGCTGCGGTCCCAGCGTCCCGTGGATCTGAGCAACCGCGACGTCCGGCGCCCCGGGGACGCTCGGCACCAACGGGACGTCGATGTGGAGCAGACCGCCATACGGGGGTGCCGCGGGGAGTAGCGCCCCGGTGAACACGATTTGTGCATACACCGGCGCTTCTCCCGCCGCGTAGAACAGCAGCGAGACGTGGCCGTCCTCTGTCGGCGCGCGCAGCACGGCGAGCGTTGCGGGCTCGACGATCACTTCTCCTCCGATCGCGATCTCCGCGAGAACGCTTCCGTAGCCCATGTGCGCCTCCGCGGGACACCCTGCGGGTCCAAGAAGTTCGAGGGTCATCGCCGAGCAGGTGGCGAGCCCAAGACCGCTGAGAGCGACGCCCAGGTCGCCGGGATAGCGCAGGTCTACTTCGGTCAGCGGTGGTGGCACCAAGCCCGTCGTAGACGCGATGTCAAAATCAAAGCCGACCGTTGTGCCCTGGCCGAGGCGCTCTGGCGTGAGCCCGACCGAGAGCGTCAGAGACTCCGATGCCTGCGCGTTGCCTGACAGGCCGATGCAGGTCAGCGCGGTTGCGATGATCGCTTGGGCTCGGCGCACGGTGTCTCACGAACTCTCAGGGGCCGAGCGTCAGTAGGACAGAGTGCCCGTCGTTTGCACCTCGACGCCATAGGTTTCGCGGTCGAAGACCCCATACAGGCCGCCCCGACCACGAGCGTGCGCGTAGCGGCCGCTTCCGCCGTCGATCACGAGCGAGCCGTTAAAGCTTTCATAATGACCCGAGCACTTCTGTTCACACGGGGTCGCGGAGCCATGCCCCGTGAGCGTCCCGGCGCGGGTACGCAACGTGAAGGAGGCGCGAAACGGGACGTTGGTGTCAAGGCGTACCTTCATTTCGCCGGCAAGCGCGCCTTCTGCCATGCCCTGCTCGAAGACGACCGGACCTTCGACCCCTGTCTTCTTCAGGCGTGCGACGTCCTTGACGCTCTGCGTGCGTGCCACTCGCGCTCGAGAGGGCGCCCCGGCGGCCGGCAGGGCAATTACCATGCCCGCACCGGCAGCGAGCATTGCGAGCGCGATCTTGTAGGTAAACGGCGTCGTCATCGCGATCCTGCTCGTCTCGACAACATCAACAGTTCGATCCCTCTAAATATATTGCTTCGGCCGCGTTGCAGTACGGGCGAGAGGATGAGCCATCGAAAGGCCGCTCAACGCCCGCCAAAGCGCCGACGGCGCGTCTGGAACTCGGCGAGCGTCTGTTCGAGCGCGCGTCGCGTGAAGTCGGGCCAGAGCTCCTCGCGGAAGACAAGCTCGGAGTGGGCGGACTGCCAGAGCAGGAAATTCGACAGTCGCCTCTCGCCTCGAGTGCACACGATCAGCTCCGAGTCGTGCATCTCGGGCGCGCACAGGAGCCGGCGAAACCTGCGCTCGCCCCCGCCTCGATACCGCCTCGCGGCGTCGAGGATCTCCGAGCGGGCGCCATAGCTGATCGCCAGGAACAGCGTCATCTCGCGATTTGAGGCCGTCAGCTCCTGTGCGCTACGCATCTGACAAGTCAGGGCGCCCGGCAGCTGGCGGTGGTTGCCGATGAAGTGGACCCGCACCCCTATACGCAGAAGCGATCGGCTTTCAGTCTCCACGCGCCGGGCAAGGAGGCTGGTCAGGGCGTCGACCTTCGACTGAGAATCTCGCCCGCCCGGCCGGAGAGAGAGCGAATAGACCGTGAGCTCCTTGACGCCAAGCTCGAGGACATCGCCAATGCGCTCACGTAGCGTGTCCGCTCCAGCTTCGTAGCCTGCGCTCGGCGGCAGGCCGCGCAAGCTCGCCCACCGGCGATTGGCGTCGATGATGATCGCGAGCTGGCCCGGGAGGGCGTGCTCGCCTCGCGAGGCGCTCAGAGCGTGAGCCTCTCGCGTGCGAGGCCGGTCTTGGCCTCCGGGATCGAGGCGCAACCGTCCCGGTCCGGCCGCTGCTCGCGCAGGCGCTTGGCAAAACGCCAGGTACGCATGAATGCGAGCGTGGGCGCGATCAGCGGTTGCAGCTCCCGCTGCACCGGGGCCACGATCGCCCTCGACGAACTCTCGCTCGCGCTGAGGGACGAGGTGTAGTAGGCCACGACCCCGGCAAGCGTCATCAGGTGGTGCGCGCCGTGGGGGACGGAGTCGGCTTCGTTGATTGCTCGTCGCGTGACACGTAGGAGTTCCCTGCCGAGAGCGTCGCGGTCGGAGAAGTAGCGCAGATACCCGAGCTCGCTCTCGCCCGAGCGTTCGTCTCGGGCGACGTCCGCAAGGCCGTCGAGGAGCGTCGCGAGCGCGCACGTGGATCGATGGAACATCTCGATTCGAGCCGCCTGCTTGGGTGTGCTCTGCGCGTCGGCTGCGGCTGCGATCAGCGCGTGGATCGAGATCACCGCCGAGGCGGCGCTGGCGAGTAGCTCGCGCCAAGGAATTCCCTGCGGCTCGGCTTGGTCGATCGCCCAACCTTCCAGCAGTGCCGTCCCCTCGCGTGGCGCGGCGTGGACGCGAACCTGCGCCTCGGCGCAACGCATGGCGGCCGCACCCGCGGCTTCGTTGACCGCAGCGCTGGCGGGGAGCTTCGCGAACGCCCCTTGTGCCGTATCGACGAGCCGACGCAGATAGCCGCCATCTTCGTAGTGCGGGCTGTAGCGGTAGTAGTCCCGGGGAGGCGCGCGCGAGGGTGAAACAGCGTCGCTCAGTGCGCGAAACAGCTCGTGACCGTTTCGCAGCGGCTCCGAGACCGGTTGCTCGGTCAGGCCATCGAGGTAGTCGTAGATGATCTGCAGGGCGACGATCGCCTCGACCGTGCGCGGCCGTTGATCGCGTGGAGCCAGCGTCGCGAACGTCGGCGCGGTCTGCGCGTTGAAACGCTCCTCCGCGAGCTTCGCCAGGGCCAGGTCGCGCAATGCAGAATCCGGTATCGCCTGAGCATCCACCTGCCACCGGCGCATTTGCCCGCGCGCCACCGGCACAACCGTCGTCCAGTAGCGCGCGCTCATCAAGGCGAGAGCCGCGGCTGCGCGAGCGAAGAGGCGCTGCTTGGCCGCCTCGTCCATCCATCAAGAGTACGGCCGGCGTTGTACCGAGGACGGTGCGTTGAGCTTCGGTAAGCACTTCGTTTACTCCTCGTCAAGCGCTAGCTCTGGGCTTACGCGAGAGGCGGACACCAGCGGGACGACCATGATCGCGAGGACTGCGCCGGCTACAACCGCAAGGATCTCGAGCGGTCTCCAGCTGGCAGCGACGCTCGCCACGGGGAAGCCGGTCACGTGCTTGAGGTAGCTGTCGATAACTGCCTGTCCGTAGAGCCCACCGATAACTCCGGTGAGGCAGCCTGCGCCCAGCATCAACACCGTTTCGCTCAGCAGAACTCTGCGCAGTCGCCGCCGCGTCGCACCCGCGATCCGCAGCGCCGCAAGCGAGGGCCGGCGCTGCCAGATCGCCGAGCCCAGTGCGGCTGCCATCGCGAGGATCGCCGCAAGCGTGAGCAGCAGCGATATCTGCTGTAGCTGAGCCAGTCCTTCGCGCGCGATCGAGACGAAGCGTCGTGCGCGATCGCCGGCGCTGAGCACTTCAAGGCCGCTACCGGGGCCGAGCGTGCTCGCGATCGAGTGCTTGACTTGCGCAGCGCTCGCGCCGGGCGCGAGGCGAATCCCGAGCGCCGTGGGCGCCGAGCTGCCCCACAGCCGTTCGTGCTCATAACTGTCCATCAGGATCGCGCCCGGGCTCCATCCGAAGTTCGTCGTGAGCGCCGCCAGTTTGAATGGCACCTCGCCGGCCGGTGTAGGGAGCTGTAGGACGTCGCCGACTACGAGGTGGCGTTCGGCCGCGAGCTCCTGGGAGGCGACAATCCAGCCGCCTTCGCCGAGTCGTCTGGCCGCGCTCCTAGCGCTACCTTCGACGACCTGTTCTTCAAGAAGGTGGCGCGTGTCGGCTGGCCTTCTCGCGGTCAGCCACACGCGCCGATCGCCGACGTCGAGGTATTCGCTCTGCAGCGCTTGGACGCCCGCGACCCCCGGAACGCGTGCGATGCGCGCCGCGTGGGCGTCGAGTGCGAAGCTGTCGACCGCGAGCGGGTCGCCCTGGTTGAGCAGCCACACCTCGGCGCTCGCCGTGTACGTGTTGGCGAAACCCCGCAGCCCGCCCAGGAGGTTTTCCCTCGCGCCGCCGAGCGCCACAGCTCCAAACAGCGCGAGGGCGCCGGTCGCAGCGAGCGCAAGCGAGCGTAGGGCGGTCCCCCTCAGCGACGCGACCGCGACCAGCAGCAGTCTCAGCCGCTGCACGCGCGCCGCGAGCGCACTCACTACGCGCAGCGTCAGCGCGAGCGCGAGGGGAACGGCAAGCACGGTCGCCAGAGCGAGAACGGCTGTCGCGCCGAGCGCGAGCTGTGGCGCGCGCGCATAGGCGAGGCTCGCCAGCGCCAACAAGGCAACCGCCGCGAGAGCCAGCCATAGCTGCGTTCGTGCCTGGAGCGCGTTCCCGGGGACGCCCTCGCCCTGGTAGACGCCGTCGAGCTCGCGCCCGCGACGGAGGTCGAGCAGCAGCACGCCAGAGGCCAGGCAGATCGCAAGCACCCCGCCGGCGACCGCAATCAACACCGATGAGACGCCGATCGCGGTGTGATCGCCCAAGGCAAACGCTTGGGAGAGATACCCGGTCGAGGGCTTCAGGGCACCCCGCGAGAGGGCGTAACCGACGAGCACGCCCGCGACGGACGCCGCAAGGCCAAGGCAGAGCGCCTGGAAGATGACCATCTGCGCGATCGCGCCGCGCCGTGCGCCGGCTAGCCGGAGGTCGGCGATCGCCTGGCGGCGGTCGGGGATCGTCAACAGCATGGCGTTGAAGGCGAACAGGACTCCGAGCAGGCCCGCGATCGCGGCGAAGAGACCGCTCGCAAGGTCGCCGGGGCGAAGCGCCACTCGCAGCAGCGCGATGTCTTGATCGGCGGGCGCGACGGTAAGCCGTCCTTTCGCGAGACGACTGAGCTCGCCTTCGACAGCACGCTCGCGCCCATGTTCTGCTTGCACCAGGACGCGAGTGACCCGCCCTGGCAGGCCGGCGAGCCGCTGGAGCTGCGCCAACGGCATGACGGCAACGATCGTCTGCGAGAGGGCGCCGACGGCTTCTGCACCGAGAACGGCGGTCACGGGCAGCGAGAATGTCTGCCCGCGCAAGCGGAGCGAGACGTTGCGCGCCGTGGAGCCGAGCCCCTGGCGCGTTATGCCGAGCGCTCTGGCGCTCGCTTCGCTGAGGCCAACTCCATGCTGAGCGAGCACAGCGCCCGGAAGTGTGTGCGCGAGCCCGTCGAGGATCGTGAGGCTCGCATCAGCGCCGACGAGATCCAACGTGACGCGCCGCCCGCCCACGCCGACGATCGTTGCGGGCTGCTCGAGCAGCGGCGCGGCTTGCTTGACTCCGGGCAGGTGCCCCGCGCCGGTGAGGATCCGTTCGTCGAATCCTTGAGCGCTGCGAGCGCGGAGCTGCAGGCTCGCGGGGCCGATGACCTTGTGGACGACTTCCTGCGTCGAGCTTGAAATGTTGGCGTTGGCCACCAGCACCGCGAAGATCAGCGCGACGGCGAGCGCGACGCCGAGACCGGCCCACAGCTCCTGTACGGCGTGTGCTCGCAGACGCTGGCGGTAGAGGCGCAGCAGCGGGCGGGGCCGCATCACGGCGCTGGCGCGCCGGCCGCCGGAGCGTACCCGCGGCGGCGCTTGACCGCGTCCAACCCGGGCGCTACTCAGCGTCTCTCACCCTCGCGCGCCGCTCGCACGGATCGCTCGCGCCGGCGTCGTGGGATCGTCTTTGGGCGACGCTGGCTCGTGAGAGAGCTTGCCGTCACGCAGGATGCAACGTCGGTCGGCAAGCGCCGCGACGTCGGAGTCGTGCGTGACAACCAAGATCGCCGCCTCTCGCTCCCGCGCGATCGAGCGCAGCAGCTCGACGATCTCGCTGCTGCGCGCGCTGTCAAGGCTTCCGGTCGGCTCATCGGCGAGGATCAGGCGCGGCTCGCCCGCCAGCGCGCGGGCGATCGCCACCCGCTGGCGCTCCCCGCCGGACATCTGCTCGGGCGTGCGCTTCAGGTGGTCGGCAAGACCGACGCGCTCAAGCCAGGATCGGGCGATCGCCTGGGACTCACGGATGCCAACGCCCGCCAAGAGGAGCCCGATCGAGGCATTCTCAAGGGCCGAGACTCGGGGCATGAGGTGGAAGCGTTGATAGATGAAGCCGACGTCGCGCATCAGGTAGTCGCACGCCTCGTGATCAGACAGCGCGCCCAAGTCGCGGCCCCTGAAGCGAATTGCGCCTCGCTCCGGCTTCAGCAGCGTGGCGATCAGCATCAGCAGCGTCGTCTTGCCCGAACCGCTCGGCCCCTGCAGCGCCAGCATCTCGCCGGCCTGCAGTTGAAGGCTCACGCCATCGACGGCACGGACCTCCTCTCCGCTCGAGCGGTAGTGCCAAACGACCTCCTGCAGCTCAAGCACTGCGGCATACCCCCAACGCTTGATGTCGTGCTCTAGGCGCGGCGAGGACCATCACGCCGAGCGACGCAGCGGAAGCACGGGAGCGAGCTCTGGCGCCGGAGTCCCGTGCAACTCGCCCGCGTCCAGCGACAGTGCGCGGTCGGCGCCCGAGAAGCACCGCGTTTCGCTCGTGGCCATCAGCACCGCGATACCTTCGTTGGCAAGCGAACGCAACAGCGCGAGGATCTCGTCGCGGACGAGGATGTCGACGCCGAGCGTCGGCTCGTCGAGCACGAGCAGCTTGGGCTCACACGAAAGCGCACGCGCGATGCCGACACGGACTGCCTCGGCGGCGTCGAGCTCCCTAAGCGGGACGCTCGCGCAGCCCTCGGCACCCGCCCTAGCCAGAACGCTGCGCGCGCGCTGTTCGGCGGCCTCGACCCCGACGCCTCGGACCAGCTGGTCGGTGACGATCTGCTCGAGGACGAGCTGCCCTTCGCGTGGTCGGCGGGTGGTTAGGCAATAAGAGATCGCTTCGCGAACGGCATCGCCACCGCGGCCCGCCAGACAGCGTTGGTCAACGCGTACGACGCCCTGGTCGGGGTGTGCGATACCCGCGGCGATCCGCAGCATCGTCGAGCGACCTGAACGCCGGGCACCCCAGACGACGACCAGTTCGCCGGGATCGATCCGCAGCGAGACCTCCCGCAGTACGACGCGTGCGGTCAAGCCGCGCCCGACGCGCTTGGTCACCCGCTCGAGCTCAAGCAGCGCCATCGGTGACCGTCCTTTCGGTGTTCAAAAGCTCGGTGAACCGCGCGCGTGCGTAGCTGACCCACGGAAGCTCGGCTTCGCTTGAAAGCCGCGCCTGCTCTGCCGGCAGCGCTACTGCGAGGGAATCAGCGCCGCCAGAGGGATGGCCGCCGATGTCAACCTGATTGGCTCGCGCCTCTTCAAGGCAAGCCTGCTCATAGCGTCCGACGACCTCAAGACCAAGCTCAGGCTCGCTAGCAAGCGCCGCGAGCTGGCGAGCAAACAGGCGCGAGCGTAGACGCTCAGAACGTGCCCGCGCGATCAACCAGTCGGCGTAGATCCGTGCGCCTTCAGAGGTCGCACGGTAGTGCCTTGTCGGTTGCCGCCGCGGTGTCGGTTGCCGCCGAGCCTTCGAGACGTGCTCCTCGATCAGACCCGCTTGCTCCAGGACGTTTAGACCCTCGTAGATATGGGAGCCGCTTCCGAGCGCCAACGCCTCGCCATACTCGCGCTCAAAGCGCTGAATCAGCCCGTAGCCGTAGCCTGGGCGCTCGACCAGGAGTCCCAAGAGGGCCCAGTAGACGGGCGAGCGGATCGAGTCGCTCGTTCTCTCGCGTTGGCTTGCGGACATCATCCCAATCTCGTTTCTGCGGATTCCGGACAGCGTACTGAATTCAGCATGGCCGAACGAGCTGGGACGGCGCAACCGACGTTCCTCAAATTTTGAACATTCCGAATTGGTCTTATCGTGCGCGTGCCGACGCGGCACGATCCCGGTCGTCGTGATCGAGCAACCGGACAAAGGCCAGACGGGACGGCGCGAGTCGCGCTGTCGCGCGCACTTGCTGAGCAGACTCGACGTCTGCCGACATGGCGAGACCTTCGCGCGTCAGACGCTTCGCGGGTCGGGGAAGGCGCCGAGGCCGGCACCGAGGCGCTGTTGCACGCGGCGGGGTCGCAAGCGAGCGGGATGAGCGACATCGAGTGGAGGCTGACGCCCAAGACCGTGCAGGCGATCCTGGAGACTCTCGGAAAGAACCTGCACCGCGAGCGAGAGCGTGCAGGAATTCCTCAGGAACACCTAGCGGAGCTGAGCGGCATCTCACGCAACACGATCGCGCGAATGGAGGCGGGCAAGCAGGAACCGCGCTTTACCACGATGCTCGCGATCTGTTGGGCGTTGTACGTCCCGATCGAGGCGCTCCAAACCGATCTCCCCGTGCCGCCGTTGGATCGGGTTGGCAGACAGGCGTTGCAGCGGCGACCTCGGCTGGAGAAATGAGCCGAGAAGTGTGTCTTGAGGTCTGTGACGAACTCGCCATTGACGGAGCGCTAAGGCGCGGGCTAGGTTCCCGCGAACTGACCCCGCCCTACGCCAGATGCGCTCCTCCCCACGGCGCGCGGCGTCCACTCAGCGGAGAGGGGCGGGGTCAGTGCGCCGGGCGCGCTGCAGGTTCAGTAACAGTGACAGACACGGATATCGTTGACCAGGAGCGCCCCGAGGGACGGCTGGCACGCACAACGGTTTCCTACCTGCATCTAGGCGGCGATCATGGGTAGCAGGACCGGCTGGCCAGCGGTCCGGCCTCGTGCGGTTCCAGCGCGCGTGAAGACGACGCAAGATGCACGGTTGCGTCACCCACCGTCTCGTCCTGACGACCGCTCCGGGAAGCGTGGGACCGAACTCATCAACCAAGATTGCCTGCAGCGCATTCGTGCCGATCTCGCTATGCGATTGCGAGCGCGGTGTGTCGAGATCGAGGCGGCGATTTTCCTCCGCGTGCGCGATGGCGTCCCTGATCCGGTCGGGCTGAAAGACGCTGAGTATGTTCGGGGATTGCGCGCAGCAGTCACGGCGCTCCTGGACTACGGTCTCAGCGGCATCGAGCAGGGGGAGGAATTCTCGGAGCCGATCCCGTCAGTGGCCTTGGCCCAGGCGCAGCGCGCCGCGCGGATCGGCGTGAGCCTGGGCACGGAGCTTCTCCGTTGCACCGCCGGTTACGCATTGCTTGAGGGCTTTGTCATAGAGGAGGCTGAGAGGGGCGACCTCCTGACTCAAGGCAACGTGTTGCGACACGTGCTGAGCGTTTACGGAGCCGTACTCGAACGGCTGACGAGCTCGATCGCGGAGGGGTACGCACGCGAACTCGAGCGCACGGGACGTTCGCTCGAGCGACGCCATGCCGAGCATGTGCAGAGATTGCTCGCCGGGGAGCGAGTCGACGTGCCTGCGCTCGGCTATCAGCTTGACGCATGGCACCTGGGGGTGATCGCCACGGGTCCCGAGACGCAAGATGCCCTAATCACACTCGCAGCCGTTGTCGATCGTCAACTATTGGCGGTTCTCCAGGACGAGGAAACCGTCTGGGCATGGCTGGGGGGCCAGCGCCGGCTCTCCCTTCAGGAGCTCGAGGACCTGTTGTCGACTTCAGTGGGCACGGGCATGGCGCTTGCGATCGGCGAGCCAGGGAAGGGGCTCGACGGTTGGCGCCTGACGCACCAACAGGCACAAGCTGCACTGCTGGTCGCAAGGCATCGACGCGGGAGGCCCACGCGATACGCCGAGCACATGCTCGCCGCCGCCGCACTTCGAGACGAAACGCTCGCCAGATCGTTGAACGAGATGTTCCTCTCGCCCCTCGCAAGCCAGCGAGACGGCGGGACGGCTATGCGCGCCACGCTGCGCGCCTACGTTGCCGCCGAACGCAACGCGTCCTCGGCCGGACACGCGCTGAAGGTCTCTCGACGCACCGTCGAAACCCGCTTGCGGGCAGCTGAGCAGCTGCTCGGGCGCTCGCTGCGGACCTGCTTGGCCGAGCTCGAGGTGGCGTTGCTGATCGAGGAGCTCGACGGCGTCGGGCCGTGAAAGGCGCCACGCAAGACGCCGTGACCGGAGGTTCGCACGGTGGCGCGTTTTGCCAGCGCCAGCGAGCCATCGGTATGGCGCGTGCTACCGGCGAGCCGTTAGACCTCAAGGACGTGTTGCCATGACCAGACGAGGCGACCATGGCCGTGCAGGCTGCGGTGACGTACCGACACCAGAGCCGCCTTCAGAGCGCGGACAGTGGCTGCTTGCACTGGCGCTCGTGACGCTCGGCGTAGGCGTGCTGGTCGCTCTGTTGACCGGCGCGGTCGACGGCACGAGCGGTCCGCTGGCGATGGCGGCCCCGCCGGTGGCGACGGTGACAACGACGCCGAGCCCTGGAGCGGCTGCCGCGAAGAGCGTTCTCGTTGCTACGGGGAAGGAAAGGACGCCGGTACGCGACATCACCGGGCTTGATGCCAGTCGAAGAGCAAGACGTAGCCACGATCGTCCTCACGCGGTAGTTCTGGCGTGGCTGGCGCGTGCGCAGCGCCGAGCCGCGACGCCGATTCTCGAACCAACGGAAACAGCAATACCCACGCGGTGGATCGAAGGCTTCTTCCCGATCTATGCGGTCGCGCAGCGCACGTTCGGCGTCAACTGGTTGCTGATCGCCTCGATTCACAAGCAGGAGTCGGCATTCTCGAGCGATCCAACGACCTATGAGGGACTGAACTTCGCCGGATGCTGCGGAGGGCCGATGCAGTTCAACGTCACCAACGGCCCCGTCACCACCTGGGATCTCGTGAGCGACTCTTACCGCTACGGGAGACGCCCAGCCGTGTACGACCACATGACGGCCAAGCATCCCTCGATCTACGACGACTTCGACGCCGTCATGGCCGCGGCCCATCTGCTCTCAGAGGACGGCGCGACCTACGCGCTGAACGGAGCGGCCTGGGCGGCGGCGTATGACTACTACGGGCACGACGCGGCCGGGGTGAGCTACGCCGATCAGGTGCTTGCCCGGGCGATCGGCTGGTCACGGCGCGGGTTCTGCACCAACTGTGACGTTGAGTCGGCGATGGTCGAAGCCGTGCACGATGCGTACGGGGCGCCCGTGCTGGCGAGCGCCGCCGTCGCCGCGAGCTCACGTCGCCGTCCAGCACGCGACCGGCGCGCGCGTTCTCGCTGACGAATCCTTGAGCGTTGGCTCACCGGACGACCTCCCCATCGCGGAAGTCCCATGCACGTTTTCCTTTCCAGATTCTTTCGCATTGGAACCCCGGTGCTCGTCGTGCTCGTGGGCTTCGGGTATGTGCCGTGGTGGGCCATCCTCGTGCCGGTACTGCCAGTGTGGTGCTCGTTTCTCGCAGGCGTTCGCGACGCACATCGCGTGGCTGGGATAATTCGCCGCCCGCGGCGGGGCGTCAGCTGGGAGGAGCACGAAGCCGAACAGCGCTTCCGGCGAGCCGACGCGGAACTCGTCGAGGCAGACGCTCTCCGCAGCGAGGCTCTTGCTGACCTCGCCACGGCCCGCCGCGTCCGCGCCGGCGAGAGCCACTCTCGTTTCCGTCGCGCCCTGGGGAAATTCGGCGATCCCTCGTGATTTCAGCCGCCCAAACCGTCTGACCCCGCGCGAGGAACCTCACGGCGTCGAGGGCTTGATGTCTAGCGGGTTTGGTTAGCAACATGGCCGGTCTTTGACACGGCAACTGAGCACATTGGCATAGCGCGAGGCAGGAGCGGAGCGTTAGAAGTTAGACGAGTCCATCGATCCTGGGCAGACAAGGGTTCGGCGTGACCGGAAAATTGCCGGGCGTAAGCCGATTTGGCTGTCTCGAGACATACCGAAAATGCCGTTGCACCAGCGGCGAGATCGTCCCACGAAACGGGGGAACAGCGTGATTAGCGAAGCGGCACAACGGCTCGCGGCACTTACCCGCATACCCGGCAGACGTCGCGACATACGACGCTCGCGATGCGCGAAGCTGCTTGTGGGAGGTCAGACGCCACTGGCTTCGCGCTCTCAGTCCGGTGTGTCACCGCAGCGGCGCCAGGGCTTGCTCGGAGTACATATCCGTTTGATTGCCGGGCTCTGCGTGGCGGCGGCCTTCTTCTGTCTCGGGCTCGTTGCGTGGGCCGCAGCGGCAAAAGCCGACGCGACGGCAAGCTCGCCGTCCGCCCTAACGACAGAATCCTCACCGCTCAGCGGTCCCCTCGCTATCTCGGGAACACCCGGCGTACCGGAACAGGTCCGCGAACAGCGTGAAGCACGCCGGCAAACGCCGGAAGCCTTCGCCGCGCGCGAAGTCTCACAGAGCGCCTACCAGCATCTCGACGGCCCCCGCGCAAAGGAAGTCGCGCTCGCGGCCTTTCCGAGACTGATCGAAGAACCAGCCGGCGGACCGCCCGCGCTTCCAGCCGGGCAGACGATCACGAACTACGAGAGCGACTACACCGCGCAGCTCGCCCTTCCGGGACATCGACATGGCGTAGTCGAATCCGTCGCACCGATCGCTGTGCAGACCGCCCCGGGGCATCGGACGCCCGTCGATCTACACCTACACGAAGCCGCGGGCGCGTTTCAACCGCTCACGCCGGTCGTCGCGCTCACGATCCCAAAGCACCTGAGCGACGGCACGCAGCTCGGCCGAACGGGTATCTCCATGACGCCGACGACCAGCTCCGGCACCGACTTTGCCAGCACGGAAGGAGAAGTAGACGGCACGGGCGTGATCTATCCAAACACGCTCGAAGACGCCGATACGCTGGTGAAGCCGACGACGCTGGGCTTCTCGATGGAGACGCTCCTGCGCTCCTCCCAGAGCCCACGTCAGCTCTACTTCCGAGTGAACGTCCCCTCGGGCGCGCAGCTCGCAGCAGCAACCGACGGTTCAGGCGGCGCCGAAGTGCTCGAGGACGGCGCGCGGATCGCGACGATCCCCGCGCCAAGCGCCGAAGATGCCGAAGGCACGCCCGTGCCTGTCGCGATGACCGTCTCGGGCGACCGTCTCGTCCTCGCCCTACCCGAATCGACAAGCCAATATCACCTGCCGATCGTCGTCGACCCAACGGTCGAAGACAGCATCTGGCAAAACGAATATTACTACAGCACCTACTACCGCACCGAGTGGACTTTCGAGCATAACGGGCCGTACTTCACCGCGCCGGAACACCCCGAAAAAGGCAGTTGGACAGAGAAAATCTCAGAGTCTCACAGCGAATCGGAATGGGGTGGGCTTTTCTACACGACGCGAGGCGCGTCACAGATAACGCTCGCGAACGTCGAAGGCGAATGGACCGACACGAACAACCACATTCAGAACTACGTGCTCCTCCAGGTTCCGAAATCTCCGTATACCGAGGCGTACGATGTGTTGCCGGTCGCCACAGAAGCAGGGCGAGGCGGTGGTGGTTATGCCTGCGCGCCCTCACTTAACTGTACGGAAAGCACGGTCGGTCCTGCGGCTCCCGAAAATAGCAACCTCGCCGGCTACGAGCAGATCGCGGCCGGACCGGGCACCAAGGGCGTGTTCTCCACGAACACAGTCACTAAAGCGCGTGTGGAGATCTCCCAGGAACAGGGTCCTGAACTCAGCTTCAACACAACCGCCTCAAAGATCAAGAACCCGGCCACCGGCGAAGAAGTGCCGAACGTCCTCTACGGCAGCGGAGCCTGGCTCGGGCCGCACTCCGGGGCGTTTGAAGTCAAAGCAAGCGATCCGGGTCTCGGCCTCAAGTATTACCGCACAACGACTGTCGGTTGGGCCGATGTCAGAGAATACTACGACAACGGCGAATGCTTCGGCGTGCAGTGCCCCGAATACGACAACCAGGGGTACATCTACGAGGCCGGCATGCACGACGGGGAAACGAGTTTTGAAACCTTCGTCGAAGATCCTGTAGGCCTGTATAAGACGATCCTGCCACAACAGAAGATCAAAGTCGACGCCACGCCACCGCATGGCATCAAAGTCAGCGGCCTTCAGAACGGCAGCGAACTGCCGCTCGGCGAAACGCACCTGAAAGTCGAAGCGACCGACGGCACGGAACCAACGCCGAGCTCGGGAATCAAATCGATCACGGTGAAGGTCGATGGCCAGGAAGTGAGCGGATCGGCGGCGTCCTGCCCGCGCGGACCCTGCAGCGCGAGCACGGAATTCACGCTCGCCGCTCGCAATTACTCAAGCGGCGCCCATTCGCTCGTCGTGACGGCGACCGACAACGCGAACAACGTCGCCCAGGAAGAATTCACGTTCTATGTGCACGGCGCCGCTCCGGTGTCGGTCGGACCTGGCAGAGTCGATCCAAGCACCGGAGAGCTGACCCTGCAGGCGACTGACGTGTCACCAAGCGGAGGGATCGGCGTCTCGCGCACATATAAGTCCCGTGCGCTCAACGCCGGCGAAGAAGGTCCGCTCGGTCCGCAGTGGACCCTCGACCTCGGTGGCGATGAGCAGCTGGCGATCTCGCGCAATGGAAACGCCGTACTCTCCGCGTCGGCAGGCGCGCCGACTACGTTCACCCACAAGACTGGTGGTGAATTCGAATCCCCGCTTGGCGACGCCAACCTCAAGCTCGAAGCGGGCGAATGTAAGCCGGGCAAGGGGTCCGCGTACATTCTCCAAGACGAAAAGGCGGCCACGAAGACCTGCTTTGAACAACCGAGCGGCACCCAGAGCGTGACGCCATCCTTCGCGACCCAGTTCGGCGAAGCGCCGAACCAGCTCAACCACCCCGTCAGCACCGCGATCGATCCGGCCGGCGACCTATGGGTCACGAACAACGCCAGCGACGCGATCGAGAAGTTCTCCTCGACGGGAACGCTGCTCGGGACCTACGGCTCCTACGGAACGGGCGCCGGACGATTCATCGCGCCGTGGGGAATCGCTGTCGACTCGCGCAATGGCAATGTCTACGTATCCGATCAGAGCAACTTCCGGATCGAGGAGTTCTCCTCCTCCGGTGCGTTCGTGAAGGCGCTCGGATGGGGAGTCAGCAACGGACACGCCGAATTGGAGACGTGCACGACAGAATGCCGGGCAGGCATCCCAGGAGCCGGAAACGGTCAGTTCAGCTGGCTCGCGGGTCTCGCGGTGGACTCGAGCGGCAATCTGTGGATCGCCGACAACGGTAACAATCGGATACAGGAGCTCAACGAAAAAGGCGAATTTGTACGTGAGTTCGGCTCGGCAGGCACTGGTCCCGAACAGTTCGAAGGGCCGCTGAACATCACGCTCTCCAGTGGCAATCTCTACATAACCGACTACCGCAACAACAGGATTCAGGAGTTCTCGACGACCGGGTCCCCGGTCAACCGTTTCAGCGAATGCACGGGTGGCCCCGGCCACTTCAGCAGTCCCTATGGGATCGCGACAGATCCCCACAGCGGAAACCTGTACGTGGTCGACAGCGGCAATACGCGCGTGCAGGAGTGCACGACCTCGGGCGGATTCGTCACGAAGTTCGGCTCCACCGGCAGCGGACCCGGACAGTTCAGCGTGGCGACGGGCGTCGCGGTGAGCTCCTCCGGCGGGATCTTTGCCGTGGACAACGCCACCAACCGCGTCGAGGAGTGGACACGCCCGATCTGGATTCCCACGGAAGTCGGTGGTCCGCTCGCGAGCAACGGTGCCTCGACGTTCGCCTATGCAGCGGTCGAACGCGAAGGCAAGGCCGTCATCGAGCCAACCGAGGCGCTCGCGCCCGTCCCGGCGGGCGTCTCATGCGGGGCGAAAGTAGAAGAACTGGCGCGAGGATGTCGCGCGCTCACCTTCAACTACGCGTCATCGACGACGGCGACGGGCGAAAAGGAAAGCGAATGGGGCGACTACAAGGGCAACCTCACGCGCGTCTACTACCACGCCTGGGATCCAGCCAAAGGGGCGATGAGCGAAGTAGAAGTCGCTCACTATCTCTACGACAAGAAAGATCGGCTGCGGGCTGAGTGGGACCCGCGCATCTCTCCAGCGCTGAAGACAACCTACGGCTACGACGGCGAAGAACACGTCACTTCGCTCAACCCGCCAGGGCAAGAGCCGTGGCTGCTCAGCTATGGCACGATCGAAGGCGACGCAAATCGCGGGCGATTGCTCTCGGTTGCCCGGCCTAGCGCGTCTACCAGCCTGGGCTCAGGCGTGGCGCCCGAAGACAACTCACTGCCGGTCATTTCCACCGACAAACCGGTAGTCGGCAGCACGATCACCGTAAGCAAAGGCGCGTGGAGCAACAGCCCCTTGACCTACAGCTATCAGTGGCTGACCTGCACCCTGGAACAGAAAGGAAGCGAAAAAGTCGACCATTGTGAAGCGATTCCAGGCGCCGTCAACTACGAGTACACGCCCCTGAGCCGCGACCGCGGTCACGAACTGGCGGTCGACGTGACCGCGACGAATGGGGCGGGTGCGACCCTCGTGTGCGCCTCCGCAGCGGGCGAGCGGTGCACGTACGGCCCAACTGAACCGGTCGGCGGCGAAGCCGAACTCACGAAAGCGCCGCCACCGGAACCGCCCGAAGTGGGCTCGAATTCCGTCGCCACCCTCGAGTACGGCGTTCCGACGTCGGGAACGGGACTCCCGAGCCTGACGGCGAGCGAAGCCGCTAAATGGGGACAGACCGACGATCCGGTAGAAGGCGTGGCGGTCTTCCCGGCGGATGAACCGATGGGGTGGCCGGCCAAGGACTACAAGCGCGCGACGATCCATTACTGGGACGGCAATGGGCGGATGGTCAATACCGCCCTGCCCACGGGGGGCATCGCGACGAGCGAATACAACAAAACGAACGATGTCGTGAGGACGCTTAGCGCCGACAACCGTGCGGCGGCGCTCGGCGAAGGCGCGAAATCCGCGGAAGTCTCGAAACTGCTTGACACCGAGAGCGCCTACAGCTCAAACGGCACGCAGCTGCTTGAAACGCGCGGACCGCAGCACACCGTGAAACTGGCGAGCGGTGCCACGGTTAAGGCAAGAGACCACGTGCGCTACTTCTACGACGAAGGCGCACCGGGCGGGCAGACCTACAACCTCCTGACCAAGACGACCGACGGGGCCGAATACGAAGGCAAAGAAGCCGATGTACGCACGACACTCACCTCCTACTCTGGTCAGGAAAATCTAGGCTGGAAACTGCGCAAACCGACGTCGAGCACGACCGACCCGTCGGGCCTCGATCTCGTCCACAAGACGATCTATGACCCGAACACCGGCAATGTCGTTGAAACGCGAAGCCCCGCTGCCAACTCCGAAACGATCTACCCGCCCGCCTTCTCCTTCGTCTTCGGCAGCGAAGGCACAGGCAACGGCCAGCTGCACCAGCCCGGCGGCATCGCGATCGACTCAAGCGGCAACCTGTGGATCGTCGACGCCGACAACAACCGGATCGAGAAGTTCTCCTCCTCCGGGACCTGGATCGCAAGCTACGGCAAAACCGGCTCGGGCGAAGTCCAGTTCAACGAACCGCGGGCGATCGCGATCAACCAGAGCACCGGCAACCTCTACGTCGCCGACAAGGCCAACAACCGGATCGAGGAGCTCTCCTCCTCCGGCGCCTACCTGGCCTCGCTCGGGACGAGCGGCTCGGGCGCGCTGAAAGAACCCGAAGGGATCACGGTCGACTCCTCCGGCGACATCTGGGTCAGCGACACCGGGCACAACCGGATCGTCGAGCTCAGCCCCCAAGGCACCTTCTCGCGCGAAGTCGGATCGCTCGGCTCGGGCAACGGGCAGCTCAAAGGCCCGCAGGGCATCGCGATCTCAGAAGGCTCTGTGTTCGTCGTCGACGCGGGCAACGATCGCGTCCAGCAGTTCTCCGCGACGGGCGCCTACCTTGCGCAGTTCGGCAGCAAAGGCTCGGGCTCAGGTCAGTTCAAGGAACCGTACGGGATCACCTCGAACCCGAGCAGCGGCAACCTCTACGTCGCCGACCTCGGCAACCACCGGATTCAGGAGTTCAGCCCCTCCGGTCGCTACTTGACGAGCTGGGAAACCTGGGGACCAGCCCACCCGCTCACGAGCCCATACGGCCTCGCGGTCGGCGCGACCGGCACGCTGTATGCCTCGGATCTCTACGGATCGAAGGTCACGGCCTGGACGCCTCCGGAAGCGGGCGCGGCGCACCTGGGCTACGCCTCGCAGATCGGGAGCGCGGGCTCTGGCAACGGACAGTTTTCAACGCCGATCGACGAGGCGACCGACGGCGAAGGCAACCTGTGGGTGACCGACTACGGCAACAACCGAATCGAGGAGTTCTCGGCCAAAGGTTCGTTCACCGCCGCCTACGGCAAAGAAGGCTCGGGCAACGGACAGTTCCGCGGTCCCGGCGGGATCGACGTGAACAAGAGCACGGGCAACATCTACGTCGCCGACACGAACAACGCTCGGATCGAGGAGCTCTCCCCCTCCGGCAGCTTCGTCAGGTCCTTCGGCACCGAAGGCTCGGGCAAACTGACGCGGCCGGGGTCGCTGAAGATCGACTCGGCCGGCAACGTATGGGTGCCCGACGCGAGCGCCGACAAGGTGTTTGAGTTCTCTTCGAGTGGGACGTTCATCGCCGCCTACGGCAAAGAAGGCTCAGGCGAAGTCCAGTTCAACAAACCGATCGCGCTCGCGCTCTCGGGCGAAAACATCTACGTCGCGGACTCCGCGAATCATCGTGTTGAGGAGCTGACCAACAAAGGCGCCTACGTCCGCAGCTTCGGCACCGAAGGCCGAGGCTCGGGCGAACTGTACGTGCCCGAAGGCATCGCCTCCGACGGAGCCGGCGACCTGTATGTCGCTGATAACAGCGCCGGCCATGTCGAGGAGTTCAGCGCCACCGGGCACTACATGGCGACGTTCGCAAGCCCAGGCTCCGGCGAAGGACAGCTCACAAACCCGATCGGGGACGCGGTCGACGCGGCCGGCGACCTGTTCGTTATGGATTCGGGCGACAATCGCGTCGAGAAGTGGAGCACCGCGGCCGTCCACGACACCAAGACGATCTACTACTCGGTCGCGTCCAACAGCGAATACCCGAGCTGCGGTAGCCATCCCGAGTGGGCGAACATGCCATGCGAGACGCTGCCGGCCGCGCAGCCTAACACGCCGGGAATCCCCAACCTGCCCGTCTCGAGCGTCACTTACACGATCTGGAGCGTGCCGGAAACGATCACGGAAACCTTCGGTTCGGTCACGCGCACCAAAAAGGAGACCTTCGACGCCGCGGGGCGTGCACTCACCAGCGAAATTAGCTCATCGACCGATACGCCATTGCCGAAGGTAACGAACGAATACAACACGCAAACGGGCGCGCTAGAAAAGCAGAGCACGACGAGCGAAGGCAAAACACGAACGATCACGAGCGTCGATAACAAGCTCGGTGAGCTTGAAAAATACACCGACGCCGACGGCGTGACCTCGACCTACACCCGAGACGTCGACGGGCGCGTGCAGGAAGTCAACTACGGCACGGTCGACGGCACAACGGCAAGCCAGAACTACACCTACGATGCGACGACAGGTACGCTCGCGAGCCTGTACGACACCGCCGCGGGCACGTTCACGGCGAAATACGACGTCGAAGCCAAGATGACGAGCGAGACCTATCCGAACGGGATGACGGCGAACTACGCGCGCAACCAAGCAGGCGAAACGACGGGCGTCGAATACGTAAAGACGACCCACTGCACCAGCAACTGCGTATGGTTCAGCGATGCGATCACGCCCTCGATCCACGGCGAAACGCTCAAGCAATCAAGCACGCTCGCCGAACAGTCGATCCAGACTGACGCCGCGGGACGATTGACCCAGGTCCAGGAAACGCCGGCGGGCAAAGGCTGCACAACCCGCCAGTACGCCTATGACGAAGAAGGCGACCGCACGAGCCTGAGCACGCGCGAACCGGGCTCAAAAGGCGAATGCACAAGCGAAGGCGGCGCACGTGAAGCCCACGTCTACGACGCGGCGGACCGCCTGAGCGACACCGGAGTGAGCTATGAACCCCTCGGCAACGTCACCGCGCTCCCGGCCGCCGACGCGGGCGGCCACGAACTGAAGAGCGGCTACTACGTCGATAGCCAAGTGGCAAGCCAGGAACAGGAACAGGCAGGCAAAGCCAAGACGATCAGCTTCTCCTACGACCCCGCGGGCCGCACCCGCGAAACGCTCGCCACCGGCCAGTCCGCGGTCATCTCCCACTACGCGGGATCCGGCGAAGCGCTCAGCTGGACCAGCGAAGGCTCGGCGATCTGGAGCCGCAACATCCCAGGGATCGACGGCACGCTCTGCGCGACGCAGTCAAGCGGCCAAGCGCCTGTGCTGCAGCTGCACGACCTTCAAGGCAACATCGTCGCGACCGCCGCGCTCTCAGAAACGGAAACGAAACTGCTCTCCACGTACAGCAGCACGGAGTTCGGCGTGCCCCAGCCCGGCACAACGGCTCCGAAGTACGCATGGCTCGGTGCAGGTGGATTCTCAAGCGAACTGCCGAGCTCGGGCGTCGTCACGACGGGCGCGAGCTCCTATGTGCCGGAGATCGGCCGGGCGCTGCAGTCAGAGGCGGTCGCCTCTCCGGGAGCGTTCCCCGACGGGACGGGCGGCGGCGGGATCGTCCAGGCCACCTATCTCGAAGCCGCGGCCGAGCAGCTCAAAGCGATCGCCGTCGAACACGAAGCGGCGCTTGAAGCGGCGGCACGGAAGGAAGCGGAAGAAAAAGCGCATATGGAAGAATGCCCGGCGACCGCGTGCCACGTTGACGGACCGGGAGAAGGGAACTTCCCGTCACCGGGCGAAGGCGGGGCTGAAGAATTGGGCGAAGGTGCCGATCCCTGGGAGGTTCTGACTGGCAAGCAGGCGCTCGGCCTTGCAAGCAAATTCAACTCGGAATCACTGAGGTACAGCGGTTACGCGAGCATATGTGGCGAGGAGCGCAATATAACGTGCCAAAATGAAGACGAACTCGTTGCACGAGTCTACGGCGAAGGGGCTGAAGAGCTCGAAGCCTGCTACAGCGGGGTACACGACGGGCGACACAACAAATCCCATGAATACGAAAATGGCGTATGCTGGATCTCGTGGGAAAATACAAACGGAGGTTACCCAACCAATCTCAGCGTGGAGCAGTGCTGGTCAGGATCGGGCCCGTCTGGTCGTCTCGGGCTGAACGAATGGGACTGTCCAGGCCACGGCTGGCGTCAGTTGCGGAAAATCCTGGGATGAAGCGTGACGACTTTCTGAACCAAACGTCCCGACTTCGCGTGGAGCTCAGGGGTTAAGGAAGAGGCAATGCAGAGACGGCGAAAGGTCTGTGATCCTACGGTACAGGAAGCGAAGACCACAGTGTTGGTGGGGTCTAAGTTATGAGTCGGCGCAAGCGTACGGTCGTGCTAGCGGGAATCACGACGGTGTGCGCGGTGGGTGCCCTGCTGGCTGTACTGATAGACGGAGGCTCAGCAAGGACGGCACGCGAACCGACAATGACTTACCTAACCGCCCGCCGGACGCTTGAGACGCACGCCGCACGGTCGCGCGCGACCCAGGCCAATGCGGTCAAAGCATACATCGCGGGGATCGCACTGACTTGTGGGGGAGTCCTGAGAGGTGCGCCGCCGATTACGGGAAAGCGACGCTTCTACGTGCGTAAAGGGTCTACACTGGTACTCGCTCCGCGGGCGATCCTGTTCTCTGATGCAGCAGTCGGCGTCAAGCGGGCGATGCAGCCGGCAGAAACGGCAGCAATCAGTGACTTTACCCGAGAGGTGAAAAGCCTGCGCTGGGGCGACAGCGTCGTGACGAAGCTAGTGCATGCGTTCGCAGACGTAGAAGATGCTCGACTTGAACAAGAGGCGCCGGAACTCTGTCGCGACGCGCGCGCGTGGGCTGCCTCTGGCTATAAAGTCATCGCGGCCCGCACCAGCCGCAGTGCGGAACGGCTCGGGGCCGCACAAGAAGTTTTGATGCAGGCACTCGCCGACGGGGGTTGTACAGGCCCGTACCCGGGCCGCGCGGTGCTGCACGTACTCGAGCGAGGTACGTCGCGCGGCGAGCGCAGGACAGCGGAAGAGATATCGCGCTCGGAAGCTCGCGTGGCGCGGGAAAACGCAGCACTCGTGGACAACGCGGTCGCGCGGCTCGAAAGAGAGCTTGGCACACGGTTGCAACTGGCGCCAAAGGTGCGTCCGGCCGGCGAAGTCCCGGCGTGCATTGTGGTTCCTCGGAACGGGCCGCCTTAGTCTGCGAGTGTGCCCCGAGGCCAGCACGAATTCGCACCGCGGACGCTTGAAGAGCTTGGGACCGGCGGGCATGCTCAACGGGAATGTGAGTGCAGCCTTGGGCGACCGTCAGACCAAGGCTGTTGTCCGCAGCGATCTGGAGCCTAAACGCTCCTACGAGGAAAGGCGACCATGACCGACTTCCTGGATGAGAAGCGTGACGAGATCGCTCGGCGGCTCGGCGAGCTCAAACCGGCTGTCGATGAGCACAGGCGCCTGGAGGCTGCTGCAGCGGCGCTGAGAGACGTAGCCGGCGGAGCAGTGGCGCCGCGTCGACGTGGACCGGGGCGCCCCCGGAGAGCGGTTAGCGTGAAGCCGGCAACAGCGCCGTCGAAAGCGACGAGCAAGAAACCAGTACGCCCTGCCGCCAAACGGCGCGTCGGGCGGCGCAAGGGCAGCGGCAAGCGCGCCGCGGAGACGCTGTCGTTCGTTCAGGGCCAGCCTGGTATGACGACCCCGGAGCTCGCGGCGAAGATGGGCATCAAGCAGAACTATCTCTACGGGGTGCTGCCGGGGCTCGAGCAGGAAAAGAAGGTCTCAAAGAAAGGCCGTGGTTGGCACCCCAAGGGCGCCTAGCGGCCTTTTGCACGCGAGCCGTGTCGGCCGTCCCATAAGCTGAGACAGTGCCCGAGGAAGACGACCAGTACAGGCTCAACGGGCTGGCATGAGTCGCGAGGCGCTTATCACCGCCGGCGAGAGCATGGGCGCTTTCGATCTGCCCTAGAGGCGATCAGCGCGAGCGATGTCGTACCCGTCCTCCTGGCCGATGACACCGACCGCCTCCTAGCCGTGGCGGGCGATAATGGGCAGGGGGACGCGCTCTTTCGCGGGTTCTTCGGGGAGGTACTGCGTGAGATCGCAGAGCAGCTCGAATGCGGACTGGTGATCGCTGTCCATGATCGCTACCGCGATCGCGAGGACTACGCTGGCTTCACGGCTGGCCGCATCACGACTAAGGAGATCCCGCGGCTCACCGAGCCCGGCCAGCTCGCGCAGATCATCGACAGGCGCGGCGAGTTCGCGGACCCACCCGTCGCGTCTGGCGAGCTTCTAAGTGAGGCTGGGCTGCATCGACTCATGGCGATCCACATGAGCGAGCGTGCCGGCGGACTGCGCGCAACGCTAGGCGTCTTCCATCAAGCTCTCGGCCTCGCAATTAGCGACGCGTCAGACAGCGTCGGCGAACGACACATCACGGCCGCGGACACCCTCGCCGGCGGCTAACGCAAGCCGATCGCGGCCGCCCCACGGACGTTTATCCATCGGCTGGAGTAACGTACCGCCGCGAGCTGGATGAACAAGCAGAGCTTAGGAAAATCGAGATGTCGGCGGTTGAAGTCCGGCTCTGGCCATCCCGCACAGGGGTTTTGGACCACGACGCCTATTCGTTGTCCAAAACCCGCGGGCAACCGCGGGCAACCGGCGGCATCTTGACTCGATGCGGGCCAAAGGGCGACGGCGGCGTCTTCCCAAAATGCCTGCAAATAGGCCAGTTTTCGACCGCATCCCTTCGCCTCTCAATCGCACGAGGGCACGACTGAAAATCGTGGTGTCCCCGGTTCGAATCCGGGTCTCGCCATCATCATCATTCGTTGGAAAGGTGCGTCCGGCACGTTTGTGCCAGCAGCGCGCCTCGCGAGCGTTCGATGTGACCTCGCTCATCGACCCTTGTGCCGGCACCATCGGGCGGCGAGATACGAGGAGGGGACCCCGCCGCCCGGCGCGGCATGTGGAGGCCGCGGATGGTGCCGGCCTGTCGGCGCGTGCCCAGTAGGGCCGTCCTGGGTGCAGGCATGCCTGCGGGCGCCGGCAGAATACCGCCGTGACTGCGGCGGCGAAGCTCGGGTTGCGGGCGCTCACCGGATCGGCGCGTCATCGCGTGATAGCCGCCCGTCGATGTGCAGGATCTCGGCAGTGATCCCGCGCGAGCGCGACGACAGCAGGCGGCAGATCGCCTCGGCGACAGGGCCGGCGTCGTCGACGTCCCACTCAAGCGGCGCGACCTCGCGCCAGGTCTCGGCTGCTCGAAGCCACGTCCCTGCAGCTCGGCCGCGACCGCCTGCGCGTCCCTACGGTTGACGTCGAACTCGAGGATCTCGACAGCGTCGCGCGGCTCCTCCGCGGCACGTTCGGTCGGGCGCCGCGAACAGGCGAAGCTGCTGAGCACGTCCTCCGCGTCGGCGAGCCACACGCGCCTCGCCGCAGCGACGGCGATCGACTGGGCGTAGGAGAGGATAGAAATGCTGTTGCGATCCGCTCGCCGGGAGCTCACGGCGAACCCGGGGACCGCCGGGACGCCGGTTTTCGGGTCGTCGCCAGCCGTGGGTGGACTGGGCAGGGGAACTATTATATATAATCACTGGACGCAACAATCGACGAGGAGCGATCCAGTGCCCGACAACACAAGCTACGAAGACATTCTTTACGAGGAGAAGGACCGAGTCGTCACGATCACGTTCAATCGGCCCGACCGGCTCAATGCCTTTCGCACGAAGACATATCTGGAGACGATCGACGCGATCAACCGAGCCGGCTGGGATCCGAGCATCGGCGTGATCGTGCTCACCGGCGCCGGTGACCGCGCTTTCGGCGTCGGCGGCGACATGAAGGAGGAGAAGAAGGCGGATCGGGTGGGGCGTGGCCGTGGCACGGTAGGCAACTCGGTCGAAGAGCTCCAGACCGTGATCCGCGACGTGCCGAAGCCCCTGATAGCAAAGGTTCGCGGCTACTCGATCGGTGCGTCCAACGTGATGGTGACGCTCTGTGACTTGGCGCTTGCGAGCGACAACGCGATCTTCGGCCAGAACGGACCGCGGGTCGGGTCGGTCGATCCCGGCTTTGGAACCGCGCTGCTCGCGCGGACCGTCGGCCTGAAGAAGGCGCGAGAGATGTGGTACCTGTGTCGCCGCTACTCGGCGACCGAAGCGCTCGAGATGGGACTGATCAACGCCGTGGTGGCCGACGCGGAGCTGGACGCCGAGGTCGACCGCTGGTGCTCGGAAATCAACGAACGCAGCCCGACGGCGATCGCGCTCGCCAAGCGCAGCTTCAACGCCGACACAGAATCGATCCGCGGGATCGGGATGCTGGGCTTTCAGTCCCTCGCGCTGTACTTCGGCAGCGAGGAGGCCAAGGAGGGCGGTAATGCGTTCCGCGAGAAGCGCACACCGGACTTCTTCGCAGCGATGGGTGTGTGACCGTTCGCCGAGTGGGCCGAGTGGGAAAGCCGACGCACCGCATGCGGGCCCGCTCTTTCAGCGGGTCTCCGCTCGGGTCTTGTGACGCCGGCTAAGCGCCGGCGTCAGTTTGCTGCACGGCGCCGACGTCGGGAAAGGTCGTGTTGAGCAGGCCACCGTCGACGAGCAGCGTCGTTCCTGTGATCCACGCGGCGTCGTCGCTTGCGAGGAACGCCGCCGCGCCGGCGACATCGGCCGGCTGGCCGATCCGGCCGAGCGGGATGTGCTCGGTCCAGCGCTCGACCACGTCCGCGACCATGTTGCCGTTGCGCGCCGCCATCGGCGTGTTGATGACTCCCGGCTGCAGGTCGTTGACGCGGATCCCATACGCCGCGAGCTCGATCGAGGCGGTCTTCGTCAACATCTCGACACCGGCCTTCGCGGCGCAGTAGGCTGCCGCGCCTGCCACCGGTACCGATGCGTTGATCGAGGAGATGTTGACGATTGCGCCGCCCGTGCCCTGGGCGACCATCTGCCGCGCCTGGTGCTTGACAGCGTGGAAGACTCCGGTCAGCAGCACGTCGAGCTGGCGCCGCCAGACTCCCGCGTCGTGGTCGAGCAGCGGGCTGCCCTCGCTCACGCCGGCGGCGTTGAAGCCGGCGTGGATCGCACCAAAGCGCTCGGTCGCCGCAGCCACCATTCGCGCGACTTCGCTCTCGCTGCGGACATCGGTCGGTATGCCCGCAAAACGCTCGCCGAGCTCGCCCTCGAGCTGGGCCAGGGCCTGCGGGCTGAGGTCGGCGGCGGCGACGCTGCCGCCCTCTGCCAAGACCCGGCGGACGATGCCAAGGCCAATGCCCGAGGCACCGCCGGTGACGATCGCCACCTTGCCGTCGAAGCGGCCGGCCACCGTTGTCGGCTGCGCGCTCAGTGACTGCACCGCTCGTCTCCTAGGTCGTCTTGATGATGCCGCCGTCGATCACGAAATTCGCGCCACTGACGTTGGCGCTGCGCTCGGAAGCGAGCAGGACGACGAGCGTCGCGACCTCATCGGCGGTCGAGAAACGCCCGCTGGGGATCCCTCCAAGCACTTCGTCACGAACCACGCTCGGCTCGACTCCGTTGGCGGTGCCGAGCGTTTCGGCCAGCCCTCCCGCGCCGAACCACATGTCGGTGCCCACCGGTCCCGGTGACACGGCGTTGATCCTCACGCCACGCGGGCCGAACTCCTGCGAGAGCGTCTTCGTCAGGTTGACCAGCGCCGCCTTGGCCGCGCCATAGTCGATCGTTCCCGCGTCGGGTTGGAAGAAGGCCATCAGCGAGGCGACGTTGACGATCGCTCCCGAACCACGCTCGACCATCTGTGGAAGCGCGGCGCGGCTGGCCTTGAGGGCGATGAAGAAGTTCATCCGCATTGCCCACTCGAACTCCTCGTCGCTCGTCCCCAGGAATCCCTCGGTGCGAACTCGCAGCGCGCCAACGTTGTTCACGAGCACGTCGACGCGCCCGTGCTCCTCGATGGCCTGGGCGAGCAGCTCCGCCGGCCCATCGTCGCCGGCGAGGTCGATTGCGACTGCGGTGACACCGGCCAGCTGCTCGAGATTGCCGGTTGTCCGTGCGCCTGCGACGACGTGCGCGCCCTCGTCGACCAGAGCTCTCGTGACCGCGAGCCCGATGCCTCGGTTGGCTCCGGTGACGACCGCGATCTTCTCTTTCAGCTCAAAGTCCATAACCCGCAGCTGCTTCAGCGATTATATATCATCCATTCTGAGCAGCGTCGCGACCGCTTCATCCGATCCGCCGATCCCGCCCGTCCCAGGCCTCGTTGCGCAGCTCGTACTTTCGGATCTTGCCCGTAGCGGTCTTCGGCAGCTGCTCGACGAAGCGGACATCGCGCGGCACCTTGAACGAGGCGAGGCGGTTGCGAACGTGCTCTCTGATCGCTTCGGCGTCCGCCTCGGCCCCCGACTTGAGCACCATGAACGCGCCCGGGCGCTCGCCCCACTTCTCGTCCGGAACCGCGATCACCGCCACCTCGGCTACCGCGGGGTGACTGGCGATCGCCTGCTCGATCTCCACCGAGGAGATGTTCTCGCCGCCGGAGACGATCACGTCCTTGCTACGGTCGCGAAGCTCGACGTAGCCATCCGAATGCATCACGCCGATGTCGCCGGTGCGAAACCAGCCATCCTGCTCGACCGCTTCGGTCGCCTGCTCGTCGCGAAAGTAGCCGAGCATGACGTCATTGCCGCGCAGGAGCAGTTCGCCCATCGTCTCGCCGTCGCGTGGCACGTCGGCGTCGTCCTCGCCGACCACCCGTGGTGCGTGTGCGATCACGTTGTTTATGCCCTGGCGTGCGTTCAGTTCGGCTCGAGCGCCGGCGGGGAGCGCGTCCCAGTCGGGATTCCACTCGCACAGCATCACCGGCCCAAAGGTCTCCGTGAGGCCGTATGCATGGGTGACCTCGATCCCCAGCTCAGCCATCTCGCCAAGCAGGGTCGGCGAAGGTGGCGCGCCGCCCGTGACCACTCTCAACGGGGAGATATCCCCGACTGGATGGGCGTCTGGATGGTTCGCGAGGCTCGTCAGCACGGTCGGAGCGGCGGCGAAATGCGTCACGCCCTGCTCGGCGATGGACCGCCACATCGACGCCGGATCGACCCGGCGCTGACAGACATGCGTCGCGCCTGCAGCGGTGACGCCCCAGGTCATGCACCAGCCGTGGCAGTGAAACATCGGCACCACCCAGAGGAAGACGCTGCGCGACTGTAGCTGGTTGTGGAACGCCATCGCCAGCGCCTGCAGATAGGCGCCCCGATGGTGGTACATGACCCCCTTCGGCCGCCCGGTGGTGCCGCTCGTGTAGTTGATCGAGAGCAGCTCGCGCTCGTCCGCCGGCCAGCGCTCCAGTGACGTCGCCTGGTCCAGGAGCGCCTCGAGCTCGTCCTCCTCGATCACCCGCGGGTTCGGCTTGGCCAATCGCGCGACCGCGGTCGCCAGCTGCTCGAGCTCGCGGTCGCAAAGCACGATCGCGGCTTCGGCGTGCGTGACGTTGTAGGCGATTTCGGCAGGCGACAAGCGGACGTTGAGGGGGACCAGCACTGCGCCCGAGAGCGGGACTCCGTAGTGGGCGAGAAGCGCCAGCTGGGAGTTGGAGCCCAAGATCGCCACCCGCGCGCCGGGCTCGACCCCAGCTGCGGCGAGCGCCCCGGCGAGCAGGCGCGCTCGTTCCCACAAGCCTTCGTAAGACACACGGAAATCGCCGTCGATGACCGCCGTGCGCGACGCGAACGCGGTCGCCGAGCGTCGCAGGAAGGACACCGGCGCAAGCTGTTCGAAGGCCATCGACGGGGCTCGACCCGTTTCTATCGCGCTGGTGGCAGCCGAGGAGCTTCTTGACATCGGAACACGATTATATAGAATCTTCCTCACTGATTTCGCGGACCCGACCGACTCGATTGGAGAAGACTTGGTGGAGAGGGCAGGCAATGCCCACTGAGGCGACGGCGGCTCTTGCAGCTTTCGCAGCGGAGCTCGACCCTGCCGGGATCCCGGCCGACGTGCGCGAGAAGGTCCTGCTGCACACGCTCGATCAGATCGGCGCGCAGGTGATCGGGGCGACTCAGGAGTGGAACGCGATCATCCGCGAGTACGCGCTGGCGGAGTCGCCCGACGGGGAGGCTACGTTCGTCGGCTCCGCGCGACGCGGTCGCCCGGAGTGGGCAGCGATGGCGAACGCCACGGCGGGCCACGGTTTCGAGATCGACGACTACCACCCCGAGGCGCTGTCGCATCCGGGCTGCGTCGTCGTCCCGTCCGTGATGGCGGCGCTGGAGGCCGAGGGCGCAGCGGTCGAGCCGTTGACGGCGCTCACGATCGGATTCGAGGCGGTGATCCGAATGGGACTGGCGGCCCAGCCCTCGATGATCTACGACCGTGGCTTTCACGAGTCCTGCGCGACCGGCATCTTCGGAGTGACCGCCGCAGTCGCACGGCTGTTTGGCTTCGATTCGCAGGAGGCAGCTTCTGCGCTCGGCATCGCCGGGAGCCACGCGTCCGGCACGACCGAGTACACGCAGTCGGGCGGTGAGGTCAAGCGCCTGCACGCGGGCCTTGCCGCGATGGGCGGCATACGCGCGGCGGAGCTCGTCCGACGTGGCTTCAGCGGTCCGATGACGATCCTGGAGGGCAAGCGGGGCTTCTTCCAGGCATTCACCGACATCGCGCATCCGGAGCGGCTCGTCGACGGCCTCGGCGAGAGCTGGGAGCTGCTCGACACCGGTATAAAGCCCTTCCCCTGTTGCAGCCTGCTGCATGCGCCGATCCAGGCCGTGCGAAGCATGGTGCAGGAGGATGGCCTGCGCGCCGATGAGGTCGCTGGCATCGTTCTCGGCTGCGACCGTTTCTCGCTGATCCACGTCGGCGGCATCGGTCCCCACCCGACCGACATGACCGGGGCCCAGTTCAGCGCCGAGTTCACGATCGGGATGGCGCTCGCCGCCGGCGGCGCCGACGCCGAGCATTATCTGGCGGCGGCAGCCGGCGCCTTCGCCGACCCGGAGGTCCTGGCGGTTGCCGAGCGCACGCGGCTCGAGTTGTGGGAGGACGCCGACGAGGCCTTTCCCAACGAGTTCCTTTCCCGCGTCACGGTGACGCGCGCGGACGGCTCGACTCTGGTCCGCGACGAATACGCGAAGGGCTCCTCGCGCAATCCAATGAGCGCGGATGAGATCAGAGCCAAGTTTCGTCGTAACACACAGCCGGTGCTCGGCGAGGAGGGGGCGGCGCGGGTGGAGCGTGCGGTCGACTCGCTCGCCGAAGCTGGTCCCGTAGCTGACGTGATGAGAGCGCTTGCCGCCGCAGAGACGGTGTCGGGCTGAGCCGAAGGAGAGGATCGATGGCAGCGACTGATGTGATCGAGTACGAGATGATCATCGACGGCGAGCGCCGCGGGGCGACGACGGGGGCCACATTGCCCTCGATCGACCCGACGCGCGGCACCGAGTGGGCGCGGATCCCCGACGCGGGGCCGGAGGACGTCGAGCTTGCCGTTGCCGCCGCGAAGCGAGCGCTGCGCGATCCGGCATGGTGTGAGCTGCCGTCCTACCAGCGGGGCAAGCTGCTCTACCGCTTGGCCGATGCGGCTGAGGCCGCGGCCGACTCGATCGGCGCCACCGAGGCTCGCGAGAACGGCAAGCTCTATCGCGAGATGAACACCCAGGCGCGGCTGGCACCCGAGTGGCTGCGTTACTTCGGCGGCCTCGCCGACAAGATCCAGGGGACTGTCGTCCCGGTGACGAGGACGGGCGTGCTCAACTACACGCTGCGCGAGCCGCTCGGCGTCGTCGGCATCATCACTCCATGGAACTCACCGCTGTACTTGACGCTGTTCTATCTGGCGCCGGCGCTCGCCGCCGGTAACACCGTGGTGGTCAAGCCTTCCGAGGTCGCATCCGGCGGGATCCTCGAATTCGCTGCGCTGGCCGAGCAGGTCGGCTTTCCGCCCGGGGTGATCAACGTCGTCACCGGTGGCCCGGCTGCCGGCAAAGCGCTGACAGAGAACCCGGATGTCGCTCAGATCAGCTTCACCGGCGGCACCGAAAGCGGCCGCAGGATCGCCGAAACGGTCAGCGGGCGGCTCGCTCAGGTGACCCTCGAGCTCGGCGGCAAGAGCCCGAACATCGTCTTCGCCGATGCTGAGCGCGAGGCCGCCGTCGCGGGTGTCCTGGCCGGTATCTATGGAGCGGGCGGGCAGAGTTGCCTGGCGGGCTCGCGCGCGTTCATCGAGGCCTCGATCTTCGACGAGTTCCTCGAGCACCTTGCGAATCGGGCGCGGGACATCCGCCTCGGCGATCCGCTGCTCGACGAGACGCAGATGGGCCCGATGGCGACCAAGGCACAGCTCGACCGTGTCGTCGCGTTCGTCGAGTCCGCACGTACGGACGGCGCGACGGTCGTCGCCGGCGGTGGTAAGGCGACGGTCGAGGAGCTGCCGGCGGGGCTGTTCTTCGAGCCGACGATCCTCACCGACGTCAGCACCGAGGCGAGGGTCGCCCGCGAGGAGATCTTCGGGCCGGTGCTCTGCGCCTTTCCGTTCCACAGCGAGGCCGAAGTCATCGAGCTGGCCAACGATTCCGCCTTCGGTCTGGCGGCGGGGGTCTGGACACGCGACATCAAGCGCGGGCATCGGGTCGCCGCGGCGATCGAAGCCGGCACTGTGTGGCTCAACACCTACCGTGCCTCGGCGTTCAGTTCACCGTTCGGCGGCTACAAGGACAGCGGTGTCGGTCGCGCGAACGGAATCGAGGCGATCAACGAATACCTGCAGACGAAGAGCGTGTGGGTCGAGTTGAACGAGGAGATCCAGGACCCGTTCTCGATCCGGGTCTAGGGCCCGGGCGGCACGGGGCCATCCTGAACGGGCTCAGGATAGATTGTATATAATAGTGCACATCTCAGTTCTGTTCGAGGGAGGGCAGCGGTGACGTCGACCGACAGCAGCGGAGTTCGCGAGGGTGGCTACGAGTCGATCGAGATCGAGCGGCGCGGGCCCGCGTTGGTGATCGAGATGAGCCGAGCGAAGAAGCTGAACGCGATCAGCACCACGATGATCGATGAGCTGATCGAGGTGCTCGACGAGGGGGACGCGGACGACGAGGTTCGCGGCGTGGTGCTGACGGGCCAGGGCAGGGCCTTCTCGACGGGCGCCGACATGAACGACAGCCGCGAGGTCAGGGAGCTGCCCGATGTGCTGCGCTACTCCAAGCATCAACGTCGTCTGACCGCGACGATCGAAGCGCTCCTCAAGCCGGTCGTCGCGGCGATAAGCGGCTATTGCCTTACCGGCGGCCTCGAGCTGGCAATGGCATGCGACCTCCGCATTGCCGGCGAGGACTCGCAATTCGGAATCACCTCGTCGAAGATCGGCTCCGTCGCCGGTCTCGGCGGCACCCAGCGCTTGCCGCGCCTCGTCGGTCCTGCGCGGGCCAAGGAACTGCTTTTCACCTCCGACTTCATCGATGCGGAGCAGGCCGCCGAAATCGGCCTCGTCAACCGTGTGGTGGAGAAGGGACAGGTGATGTCGAGCGCCCTCGAACTGGTCGATCGCTTCGCTGAACGCGCACCGATGTCGCTCGCGCTGATGAAGCGCGCGGTCAACGTCGGCATGAACGTCGACCTGGAGTCCGCCTTGTACTTCGAGGGCCACTGCACGGCGATGACGCTGACCACCGACGATCGTGCGGAGGGCTGGGCGTCGTTCTTCGAGAGGCGGCCACCCGTGTTCGTTGGCAGGTAGGTCGCACGTGACCATCGCCGACCGTGTCGCGATCGTCGGAGTCGGGGTGACTGACCAGGGCAAGCTGCCCGGCTCCACGGCCCTCGGGCTCGGGCTCGAGGCCCTTTCGCTGGCCCTCGCAGACGCCGCCTTGGAGAAGGATCGCGTCGACGGAGTGCTGACGATGCCGGGAACGACCTCGCCCGAGCAGGGCCAGCACTACCTACGCCTTTGCGAGGCCGCCGGCATCGACCCGGCCTATACGGGTTCGCTGCAGATGGGCGGCGCGACCGCGATCGCGCTGGTCGAGATGGGGGCGCTGGCGATCGCCGCGGGGATGGCCAACTACGTGGCGTGTGTCTTCGGCGACAGCGCCAAGACCGGCGGCTCGAGGTTCGGCACGGTCAAGGGCGGCGATGACCCCTGGAGCATCTGGGGAATGATGTCGGCTACCGCCAACACGGCGATGACGGCGCGCCGTCACATGGCGGTGTACGGGACCGAAGAGCGCCATCTCGCTCAGGTCGCGATCAACTGCCGCGACCATGCCATGCTCAACCCCGCTGCGGTGATGCGAGAGCCGATCACCGAGCGCGACCATTCCGAGTCACCACTGATCGTCGACCCGCTGCATCTGCTCGACTGCTGCCTGATCAGCGACGGCGGTGTGTGTTTGATCCTCGGCCCGGCCGAGGAGGCGAGCGCTCTGCGTCAGCGCCCAGCCTTGATCGGGGGGATGGGCCAGGCGCACACGATGCGCAATCTGGGCTCGCCCGATTGGTGGTATCTGCCCCACCAGCGCGCGGCCGTTGCCGATGCGTTCGCGCTGGCTGGCACGACGCCGCAGGACATGGATTTCGCCCAGCTGTACGACAACTACACGATCTCGGTGCTGCTTTGGCTCGAGCACGCCGGCTTCTGCGACAGGGGCGACGGTGGCCCGTTCGTCGAAGGGGGCCGCCTTGCGCTCGACGGCGAGTTGCCCACGAACACCGGCGGAGGCAATCTTTCGGGGTCTGGCAGTCAGGGCTGGCTGCTGTTGGCCGAGGCTGTCTGGCAGTTGCGCGGACAGGGCGGCGAGCGTCAGGTCGACGGGGCCGAGGTCGGCCTCGTAACCGGGCGCGGGATGGCGCTCAACACCGCCGCAGCGCTGGTACTTCACAACTAGACGAGGAACAGGAGAGCTAGATGAGCTTCACCGACAAGGTCGCGATCATCACCGGTGCCGGGCGTGGCATAGGTCGGTCGGTCGCCCTCTCGATCGCCGAGCAGGGCGCAGCGGTCGCGGTGGTGGATCTCAACGAGGAGGCGGCGACCGCCGTGGTCGGCGAGATCGAGATGGCTGGCGGCAAAGCCCAGGCCGTGGTCCTCGACGTCTCTGACCGTGAGGCGGTGGAGCAGGCGTTCTCAGCGATCCTCGGCAGCTACGGCCGGGTCGACGTGCTCGTCAACAATGCCGGCTGGGTCCGTTCACAGCTGTTCCTCGAGGACGAGCCCGCGTACTGGGAGCGCGTGATCGGGATCAATCTGATGGGGCAGATCTATACCTGTCGTGCGGTGCTCGAGCCGATGATCGAGCAGGGCGGTGGCGCGATCGTCAACGTCGCATCCGACGCGGCCCGCGTCGGGACGCCCAGGCAGGCCGTTTACTCGGCCGCCAAGGGAGGTGTGATCAGCTTCTCGAAGTCGCTCGTGACCGAGTACTCGCGCCATCAAGTGCGGATCAATGTCGTCTCGCCGAGCACCACCGACACGCCGCTGACACGAGAAGCACTCGACGAGGGGCAGATAGAACGACGCGAGAAGGCGATTCCATTGCGCCGAATCGGCCAGCCCGAGGACCAAGCCAACGCGATCATCTTCCTCGCCTCCGATCACGCTTCCTACATCTCCGGACAGGTGCTGAGCGTCAACGGGGGGTCATCGCGCGTTGGCTGACACGGGCGGCATTCTCAGAGCCCATCGGGTGGTCGAGTTCGCCGACGGCTGGACGGGCGGCGCCCTGTGCGCACGGCTGCTGACCGATCTCGGAGCCGAGACGATCAAGGTCGAGCCACCCGCCGGCGATTCCTCGCGCCGCGAGCCCTCCGGCTCGGCTAGTGCCTACAGCAGCTTCGACCTGATCGGCGCAGGCAAGCGCAGCGTCGTCGCAGACCCCACGAGCGCCGCCGACCGAGCGCGCGTACAGAGCCTCTGTCACGCCGCCGACGTGATCGTCGACGACCTTGGCCCGGCGGGTCTCGGCTCTTTCGGCCTGGACCAAGAGGAGCTGCGTCGCGACAACGAGCGGCTGATCTACTGCGGAGTCTCGGACTTCGGCAGTGGAGGACCGCTGTCGGGTTGGGTCGGCTCAGATCTCCTCGTTCAGGCGATGAGCGGGGTGATGTCCAGTACCGGGTTCGAGGGCGGCCCGGCTACGCGGATCGGGGTGCCGCTTGGTGAGCACGTCTCTGCGTTGGTCGCGACCGCGGCGACTTTTGCCGCGCTCTCGTACAGAGAGCGCGAGGGTGTGGGGCAGGCGATCGACATCTCCGCCCAGGATTGCCTGATCCCGATCCAGAGCAGTTTCCTGCCCCAGCTGTTCGTCGAGGGGAGTCCGTCTCCGCGCCAGGGCTATCTGCATCCTTTGGTCGCTCCCTGGGACATGTTCCGTGCACGCGACGGCGAGGTGATCATCTGCGTTGCCACCGATACGCAGTGGGGGGCACTGCTGGAGATCGTCGGCCGCGGCGATCTGGTCGGCGACGAGCGCTACGCGACGCCGCCGCTGCGGCGTAAGAACGTAGCGCAAGTGACTGAGATCATCGCTCCCTGGGTCGCCGAGCAGACCGTCGGCTATATCATCGAGCGACTCGAGCGCGACGGAATTCCGGCCGGGCCGATCGTGCCGATCGGCGAGTTGCTCGAAGGCGAGCATTTCCGCGCACGTGGGCTGCTGGTAGACGTTCCACGCGACGACGGCGGCACGGTGCGGACGATGGGCTCGATCTTCGACATGTCCGAGACCCCGAGTCGGGTGGCGTCTGCGGCGGCGCGACTGGGAGCCGACACGCAGCGAATGCTCGGCGAGCAGCAGCCGACGGAAGCGAGGACCGCGTGAGTCGTGACGCCCCGTCGGGCGATGCGCTGGAGGGTGTGCGGGTACTCGAGGTGGCGAGCTACACCGCTGGTCCGCTGACCTGCGAGCTGCTCGCTCAGCTCGGTGCTGATGTGATCAAGGTCGAGCCCCCGTGGGGCGACCACATCCGCACGGTCCCCTACAAGGTCGGCGCCGAACCGTACATATTCCATGTCAACAACGCCGGCAAGCGCTGCGTCACGGCAGAAGTCAAACGTGACCCGGGCCGGGCAGCTCGTCCTGCGCTTGGCCGAACGCTCCGACGTGTTCGTGGAGAACTTCGCCCCCGGCGCGCTCGAGCGTTATGGGTTGGGCTACGACGACGTGCGAGCGGTCGCGCCTGACATCGTCTATGGCTCGGTCAACGGCTTCGCCTCGGCGGGACCGCTCAGCGGCAAGCGAGCCTACGATTCGATGATTCAGGGCCTCGGAGGCCTTGTCGGCCTCACCGGCGAGGCCGACAAGCCGGTGAAGGCGGGCCCCTCGGTGGCCGATGTCACCAGCGCGATCGCCACCGCGACGGCGATGACCGCGGCGATCTACGAGAAGCAGCGCAGCGGTCGCGGCCAGCGCGTCGAGGTCGCGATGTTCGACATCGTCGCGTGGCTCACGCACCACGTCTGGGCCTATCTTCTCGGCGGGCAGCAGCCACCGCACCGTGACGGCAATCGCGGCTTCTTCTCGGCTCCGCAGAACCTCTATGACGCAGCCGACGCACCGGTCGTGGTCGCCGTTGAGAACGACGCTCAGTGGCGCGCGCTCGCGACGCTGATCGGCCGCCCCGAGTGGGCCGAGCAGGAGCGCTTCGCCACCGCCGCCGACCGCCGTCGCGACCAGGACGAGATCGACGTCGCGATCCAGGCCTGGGTCGGCGATCGCCCTCGCGAGGAGGTAACTCAGGCCTGTCAGGAGCGGGGGATATCCGCTGGACCGATGCTGGATCTGGATGAGGTGGTCGCTCACCCTCAATTGCTGGCTCGGGGCAGCTTCATCGAGCTGCCCGACCACTCGGGCGAGCACATCCTGCGGTTGCCCAACTCGCCCTACCGGATGTCGAGCTCGCCTGGCCGGATCGAGCGCTGCGGCGAGCCGATCGGGGCCAGCACGCGCGCGGTCTACCAGGAGCTGGGGATCGCCGGTGCGCAGATCGACGCCTGGGCGGATGAGGGCACCGTGTGACCGAGCCGGAGGCGTACCTCAAGCCACGCCCGCTGCTCGGCGATCTCAATCGCCACTTCTGGGGGGCCCTCAGGGACCACCGGCTCGAGGTTCAGGTCTGCGAGGCGTGCGCAGCGCTACGCTTTCCAATCGGACCGGTCTGCCCGGTGTGCTTGAGCGACCGCTACGGCTGGCGAGAGCTCTCGGGTCGCGGCACGATCCTCAGCTGGGTCGTGTTCCGGCGTGCCTACGACCCCGCCTTCGAGGATGACGTCCCGTACAACGTCGCCTTGATCGAACTCCAGGAGGGCGTACGGATGTTCAGCAACATCGTGGGCGCCGAGCTGGACGAGATCGACGTGGGCATGGAGGTCGAGGTCGTGTTCGACGACGTCGCGCCGGATCTCACCTTGCCGCGTTTTGCCCCGCGCGTCGAGCGATCGTGAGGGAGGTCGGCCCGGTCGATGCGGTGTCCGCTGTCCGCAGCGGCGCCAGCGTGTTTCTCGGCTCTGCCTGCGGCGAGCCACAGACGCTCGTCGAGGCGCTCGTGGCGGACCACGGCCGCTTCGAGGACGTAACGGTGATCACCGGTCTCCAGGGCAGCTCGGCGCCCTACGCCGATGCCGCGCTCGCCGGCTCGTTTCACCTGCGTACCTTCATGGTCACCGGCGCCGTCCGCGACGCGGTCGAGGCCGGGACGGTCGAGTACGTTCCCTGCTCGCTGTCACAGATCAGCGACTTGTTCGCCTCCGGCGACATCGCGGTCGATGTCGCAATGGTCCAGGTATCGCCTCCCGATGCGCACGGATACTGCAGCCTCGGCGTCAGCGTGTCCTACGTATTGGCTGCGCTGCGCCGGGCGAAGGTGGTCGTCGCGGAGGTCAATGAGCGTATGCCGCGCACCCACGGCGGTGGCTTCGTCCACGTCGAGCAGATCGACCTCGCAGTGCGCTCGGACCGACCCTTGCTGGAGGTCGCCGCCGGGACGCCGGGCCCCGAGCTGGTCGCGATCGGCCAACACGTCGCCGGTCTCGTGCCCGATGGAGCTACGGTCCAGGTGGGCGTAGGCGGGATCGCTGACGCGACCTGGCGCGCCCTGGTCGCCCACCGCGACCTCGGCGTGCACAGCGGCAGCCTCAGCGACTCGGTTGTCGAGTTGATCGAGTCGGGCGTCGTCACCAACGCCCGCAAGGAGACCTGGCCAGGCCGCAGCGTGGCCGGCCAGCTGATCGGCACGAGCCGCCTGTACGACTACGCCGATGACAACCCAGCCTTCGCGCTGGTGCCGGCGAGCGTCACCCACGACCCCGTCTCGATCGCGCGGCTCTCCCGCTTCCACGCTGTCAACTCGGCGTTGCAGGTCGATCTCCGCGGTCAGGTCAACTCCGAGTCGATCGGCGGCCGCCAGGTCGCCGGTACCGGCGGCGCCCTCGACTTCGCGATTGGCGCGCAGCTGTCAGCCGGGGGACGTTGCATCATCGCGCTGCCTTCGCGATCGCGCAGGGGACACTCGAAGATCGTCCCGCGGATCAGCGCCGACGCTGTCACGGTCCCGGCCACTCTGGTCGACTACGTCGTCACCGAGCACGGGATCGCCGAGCTGCGCGGCAAGTCGGTGACGGCTCGCGAGCACGCGCTGGCGATGATCGCGGACCCTGACGCACGCGAAGCTCTGCAGCGGGCGACCGGCGGCCCGCAGTGAGACGCACGGCCGTGGTCAGCGGCGGAAGCAGCGGGATCGGCCGTGCGATCGCTCGCTCCTTGGCGCGCGCGGGGCTCGACGTGGCCCTCGTCGGCCGTCGCGAAGCGCCGCTCGAGGAGGCCGCTGCGACGCTCTCGCGGGAGGGCTCGGGATCGGTCACCGCGCACCCCTGCGACCTCCGTGAGCCAGATCAGGTGATCGCGCTGGGGGAGCAGATCGTCCGCGAGTTCGGTGCGGTCGACGTGATCGTGAACGCTGCCGGCGGCCCGTCCAGAGGGTCGCCGGCCAACCTCGAGCAGGTCCAGGCGCTGTGGCTCGCCGACTTCCACACCAATGTGCTGACGGCCGTGTTGCTCACGAGCGCGCTGCTGGAGGCGTTACGGCGTCCCGGCGGCCGCGTCGTCGCGATCAGCTCAATCGCGGCGCTTCGTGGCGGATCCGCGCCCTACGCCGCCGCCAAGGCGGCGCTCCATGGCTGGGTCTACAGCCTCGCCGTCGAGCTCGGCCCGGCCGGGATCACCGTCAACGCGATCGCCCCAGGGTATACGTCGGGCACCGAGGTCTTCGGCGGTTCGTTGACCGAGGAGGGGCACAGGCGGCGCGTGGCGGAGACGCTGGTCGGTCGCCCCGGCGCCCCGACCGAGATCGCCGCAGCTGTCCTCTACCTTGCCTCCGAAGAGGCGGCTTTCGTGACGGGAGAGATCCTCAACGTCAACGGCGGCGCCGTCTTCGGTCGTTAGCCCTCGGAACCGGGTATCCGGTCGGTCGTCGACGAGTCGTGGTTCGCGCTCGAGCGTTGCAGGTTGGCGACGACGAGACGGGAGATGCCTTCGATGTGGCTCCTCAGGCGCTCTCTGGCGAGGTCGGCGTCGTGCATTTCGAGCACTGCCAGGATCGCACGGTGATCGTGCACCGAGAGTTCGGTCCATCCGGGCACCAGGTGGTAGAGCCGCCGCGCGATCGGGACGGTGCTGCGGTAGAAACGGGCGAGCGCGGGCGACCCGGCGCTGTCGTTGATCGTGTCGTGAAAGGAGCGGTTGAGGCGGTCGAGATCGCCCTTGCCCTGCTCGGCGGCGAGGTCGAATTCGTCGCAGATCGTCTTCAACGCGAGCAGGCGCGAGTTGTCCAGGTCGGCGGCGGCGCGCGCGGCCAGCTCGCCGCCGACGAACGCTTGGACGAGGAACATGTCTCGCACGTCGTCGGCTGATTGGGGTGGAGCCACGCGAAAGCCGCGGTTGGGCTCCAGCTCGAGCACACCTTCGGCGCGCAACGCCGACAGCGCCTCGCGCACCGGCGTATGGCTTATCTCGAGTTCGTCGGCCGTGCGCGCGACGCGGACGAAGTCTCCCACGCTCAGCTGCCCCGACATGATCAGCGAACGGACGTGGGCGGCGGCCTCCTCGCTGAGGTTGCTTCTGCGCGCGCGGTCCCCCGACGTTGGCCTCTGTACGAGGTTCGCCCCTCCAGCCACCGACCAAATATATCATCCAAACTGTCGGATTCCAACCAATCTGGCGGGTTTTGGGCTCCGGAACACTTGACAGCGGAGCACTTTCTATATAATAGTAGGTGAGGGTAGGCCCAACGCGGAATCAGCTGAGGGAGGGAGTCGATGTCGGATACTAGGTTGAGCGCTGTCAACGGCAAGGTCGGTGGCGGCATCCTGCTCGGCGTTGACGTCGGCGGAACCTTCACGGATGCGATCGCGATCGATCCGAGCACCGGTGAGATCAAGCGCGCAAAGGTCTCCACGACTCCCGAGGATCAGTCGATCGGGACGCTCGAGACGATGCCGGCGCTGGGGTTGACCGGCGCCGAGCTGGCGCGCTTCTCGCACGGTATGACGGTCGGAATCAACGCCGTCCTCCAGCGCAAGGGGGCCAAGGTCGGCCTGATCTGCACCGAGGGCACCCGCGACATGCTCGACACGGGGCGGATACGGCGCGACAACACGAACGGCCTCTACGACGTCACTTGGAAGCGCCCGCATCAGGAGCGCCCCCTGGTCCATCGCCGCTACGTGCGCGAGATCAGCGCGCGGATGCTCTACGACGGGAGCGTCCACGTCGAGCTGGACGAGGATCAGGTTCGTCGCGAGCTCGTGTTCCTCGCGCGCGAGGGAGTCGAGTCGGTCGCCGTGTGCCTGCTCAACTCACACGTCAACCTGCAGCACGAGGAAAGGGTCGTGGAGTTGATCCGCGAGGTGCTGCCCGACGCGTACGTGCAGAGCTCGGCGTTGCGCCCGGTCGTCGGCGAGTACACGCGCACGCTCGCGGTTGTCCAGGACGCCTACACGGGTCCGTTGATCGTCGACTACCTCGGCTCGCTGCAGAGTGGCCTGCACGACCGCGGCTACCTGGGCCCCGCGGTGGTGATGCAGATGAACGGCGGTGTTCGCACGATCCAGAGCACCGTCGAGCGATACCCCGCCTACACCCTGGAGTCCGGCCCGGTCGCCGGGATGCTCGGCGCCGAGCACTATGGCGCCAAGTTCGTCGGCGCCAAGAACCTCGTCTGCATGGACATCGGCGGCACGAGCACCGACATCGGTCTGATCGTCGAAGGGCAGGCGCAGACGGTTGATGAATGGGAGGTCGAGTTCGCGCTACCGCTCGGCGCGCCCGCGATCGACGTGCGCAGCATCGGCGCAGGCGGCGGCAGCCTGATCCGCGTCGATGAGATGGGAACGATCCGAGTCGGGCCCGATAGCGCCGGCGCTGTGCCCGGTCCTGCCAGCTACGGGCGCGGCGGCACCGAGCCGGCCAGCACCGACGCCCACGTCGTGCTCGGGACACTGCGGCCCGCATCGTTCCTGAGCGGCCGCATGCCGCTCGATGCCGACAAGGCGACGGAGGCGATCGAATCGGTGGCGCAGCGGATCGGAATGCCGGCGCTCGAGCTTGCCGAGGGTGCCCTGCGGTTGATGAACGCGCAGATCGAGGAGGAGATCACCAAGATGGCCTTCGACCAGGCTGTCGACCTGCGCGACTTCGTCCTCTTCGCCTACGGCGGTGCAGGCCCGATGCACGCGGCCGAGGTCGCCCGCCAGGCAGGCATCTCCGAAGTGGTCGTCCCGAATATGGCTGGAGGCTTCAGCGCCCTCGGACTCGGCACGGCACCGGTCAAGGTCGAGGAGGAACGCGCTCACGTGGACGAGCTGAGCGCCCTCGACCCGGCAGACGTCGCCGCTGTCGCCGACGAGCTGCTGGCGCGCGTGCGCGGTGACCTGGAAGGCCAGGGAGTGGAGCCCGAGTCGATCACGATCGAGCGCAGCCTGCACGGGATGTATGAAGGGCAGAGCTTTGACAACAAGCTTGCGCTGCGCGATGGCCCGATCGACCGTGAGTCGCTCGCCGACTGGCGTGCCCGCTTCGACGCGATGTACGAGCGGCTGTATGGCTACTCGGCGCCGGAAATCGACGTCACGATCACGACCGTCGGAGTCTCTGGAACCGGCCCGCGCCCGGCCTTCGACCTGCCCGAACTCGAGTCTGGAGGGCACGACCCAGCGGATGAGAGCGTGATGGCGCGAGAGACCGTTCACTTCGAGGGCAAGCTCTGGGATGAGGTTCCGTGCTACTCGAGGGCGCAGCTGTTGGCCGACAACGTGATCGACGGCCCAGCGCTGATCGATGACGAGATGACGACGATCATCGTTCCTCCGAGGTCGGTGGCACGGATTGACAGCTTCGGAAACGTGAGGATCACGTTCTCGTGAGCTCGCAAGTAGTCAGCTGCAAAACCGAGATTCGGGAGGTCGACTGATGGAGCAAGCGACGGCTGACGGCGTGTTCATGTCTGCGCGCGAGGTCGAGCGCGTCTACGGCATCGATCTGATCACGGCCGAGACGATCCGCGCCGGGCTGATCCAGGCAACGCGACACATGAACAACACGCTCAAGCGCAGCGCCTTCTCCAACGCCGTGCGCGAGCTCGAGGATTTCGGCGTCTGCGTCCACGCCATCCAGCCCGACGGGAGCACCGAGATGGTCGCGATCACGGAGGGCTGCACGCACTTCGCGTTCACTCATCCCTCGATGACGAACATGGTGGTCGAAGAGTGGGGCCTCGACAACCTCGGCCCCGGCGACACGATCGTTTGCAACGATCCCTGGCGCGGGTCGATCCACATACCGGACGTGAACCTGTTCCGCCCGGTGTTCTGGGAGGGCGAGCCGGTGTTCATCCTCAGCGACGCCTCGCACATGGTCGACATGGGTGGCCCGATCCCCGGGTCGTACAACAACGAGGCGCGCGAAGTCTACGCGGAGGGACTCCGCCTTCCGCCTCTGCTGATCACCTCCGGCGATCAGCCGGTGCGCTCGACGATCTCGCTGATCCTCGAGAACTCGCGCACCCCGCAGCTGAACCTCGGCGACCTCCGGGCGCTTTTCGGCACGATGAAGGTTGGCGAGGAACGGGTTGTCCGGCTGCTCGAAAAGCACGGGCTCGATGCCGTCCGCGCGGCCTCCCGGTACACGCTCGACCTCGCCGAGCGGCGAATGCGAAACACGATTCGCAGTGTCCCCGACGGGGAGTACGAGGCCGAAGAACTGGTCGACGACGATGGGGTTGGCGACGACCCGGTGCGACTCTTCGCCCGCGCGACCGTCAAGGGCGAGTCGGTCGAGCTCGACTTCTCCGGCACCGACCGTCAGCCGCTGGGGCCGTTGACAACCTGTTGGGAGGACACCAATCGGGTTCTGATCGGCGCCAAGGTGCTGCTCGATCCGAACCACCCGATGAATGCCGGCGCACTGCGTCCGTTCGACGTGCTGGCCCCGGGCGGTTCCGTAGTCATGGGGCTGCCGCCGACCAGCAGCAGCCAGCACGTCGAGCTGGGTACGAAGATCGCCTCGCTCGCGTTGAAGCTGTTCGGGCAGATGCTGCCCGATCTGGCCGTGGCGTCAGATGGCGGTACGACCAATGCCTACGCATTGGGCGGAATCGACACTCGCGACGGACGGGAGGAGCGCCCCTTCGGATTGGTGATCGCCGAGGGGATCGGTTGGGGCGGGACGCCGAGCTGTGACGGAATCAGCTTCTGCAGCACGCCGATCTATGGGATCGCCAGCAGCGTGATCGAGCTGATGGAGCGTGACGCGCCGATCATCGTTCGCGGCCTCAACCTGATCATGGATTCGGCCGGGGCCGGCGAGTTCCGCGCGGGCTTTCCGAACTCGTGCTTGGTGGAGGCGGTTGGCGGCGAGGCGACGATCAGCATGCAACTCGACTCCGGCCGCTACGTCCGGCCCGGCGCCGGCGGTGGTGGACCCGGTCCGACCTCCTACCTGTTCACGGTGACAAAGGAGCAGGACAACACGGTCCGCCACTACAACGGCGTGATCCCGCTCGATCGGCTGCAGCCTCTGGTCGGGAAGTTCGACGAGGCCGGTCTGCCGGATCCCGAAAACGGCGAGTGGTGCCGAGGGACCCCGTTTCACACGACCAAGATCACCGGCTTTCAGCTCGAGGAGGGCGATGTGCTGCTCGTGATGCCCGCGGGAGGCGGCGGCTACGGAGACCCGTCTCGCCGCGATCCGGAGGCGGTGCGTCTCGACGTTTGGAATGAGCGGATCTCGGTTGCGGCGGCGCAGCGGCTGTACGGCGTGGTCATCGACCCCGAGAGCCTCGATATCGACATCGAGCGCACAGCATCAGCGCGCGAGGCGATGCATGCCAGCGGCGAGTCGATCCCAGTCTCGATGTACAAGCCATGGCCGCAGACCTGGAGTGACCTCGCCGACGTCCCGAACTCGACGCGTACCTGATCAGGAGCTGAGGAGATGAGTGAGAGCACCAACGACGCTGCGCCGGAGCCGCGCAGCTGGGTCGGCCGTTACTACTACCCCCGGCCCCGCGAGGAGCGCTTGGAGGTCCGGCGGGTCGATGTCGAGGGCACGTGTTCGGAGTGTGGCGAGTCGCACATACAGCGCTACCCGACTGCCACACATGTCGGTCCGCGCATGATCGTCCGCTGCCAGGAGTGCTTTCACGTCCTCTCGCGTGAGCGCCCCGGCGAGGCCGACGCCTGGCCTCCGTTCCGGTCGGCCACCTTCGACTGGGACGCCTCGCTGGCGGAGCGCGCCTCGCGGGATCGGCTTTCCTCGTCGTGAGCGCCGCGGACGTGACGGTCCCTGAGACCTGCAGGGCTGCTGTTGTCAGCGAGTTCGGCGCTCCGGTGGAAATTCGCGAGCTGCCGGTCCCTGATCATCTCGAGCAGGGGTCTCTCTTGGTGCGGGTCGATGTGGCGACGGTGTGCGGCTCGGACCTGCACCTGGTCGACGGCTCGATCACAGGAACGATGAAGGTGCCGCTGCCGGTGGTGCTCGGCCATGAGATGACGGGCACGATCGTCGCCTTCGGTGAGGGACCCCGGCGAGACTCGATCGACAACGAGTTGCAGCTCAACGACCGGATCGTCTGGACTCACGAGTCATGTGGCAGCTGCTACGAGTGCTCGGTTCTCGAGGAACCGCGACTCTGTCGCAAACGCCGCTCCTACGAGCACACCAACTGTGAGCAGCACCCATATCTCGTCGGCGGTTTCGCCGAGTACTGCTACGTCTTTCCGCGCTCCGAACGGCTACGGGTGCCCGAGGAGGTAAAGCCCGAGTGGGCTTCTGCCTCCAGCTGCGCGCTACGGACGGTGATGCACGTCTTCGATCGCCTTGGCGAGATCAAGCCGGGACAGACCGTCGCGATCCAGGGGTCAGGTCCGCTCGGCATCTTCGCCGCTGCCGTCGCCGCCGCCCGCGACGCGCGGCGCGTCATCGTCCTGGGTGCCCCCGGGGAGCGGCTGCAGATCGCCCGCGATTGGGGCGCGACCGACACTATCTCGGTTCTCGACCACGATGCCGATAGCCGCGTCGAGCTCGTCATGTCGATCACCGACGGAGAGGGCGCGGATATCGTGCTCGAGCTCTCCGGCGGCCGTGGTTCCTTCGGGGAGGGCCTGCGTATGGCGCGTACCGGTGGCCGCTACGTGGTCGCGGGCCACGTCGGCGGAGACGAGGAGACGATTCAGCCGTCACTGCTGACCCGTAAGCAGCTCGACGTCCGCGGTGCTTGGGCGGCACGCATCGCCGACTACTGGCACGCGCTCGAGTTCGTGCGCCAGCACCGCGACCAAATCGACTTCGACAAGCTGCTCGGCTCGTCCTACTCGCTTGACCAGATCAACGAGGCGCTGGACAGCGCTCGCGCGGGGGTCGAGGGCAAGGCTGTCATCCGTCCCCACGAGGGGCGATCCAGATGATGGGAGGGCGCACATGGGCAGCCATTACGGCGCGACACATGCGTGCACATTGAGTTCACGAGAGGAGAGATGATGCATGAAGCGCGACCAATCAGGACGCTCTCGATCGCAGTAGTGGTGCTCCTGATATCAGTCGTTGTTGGGGCGTGTGGTTCCAGTAGCAGCAGTAGCTCGAGCTCCAGCAGCGGCAAAGCGGCCGAACTCCAGACCGGTGGCGGACCGACCGTCAGCGTGCCCGCAAGTGGCCTCAATATCGGCCTGTTCATGGTGGCCGAGAGCAACCTCTACCAGCAGCAGCTGGTCAAGGGGGCGAAAGCGGCGGCGCAGAAGTACGGCGCGAGTCTGACTGCCTACGACGGCGAATTCGAACCGACGGTGCAGATAAACCAGATTCAAAATGCCTTGCAAAAAGGGCAGATGAACGCGGTTATCTTGCACCCGACTTCGGGCGAATTGCTTTGCAATCTTGCCTCCAAACAGCTACCCGAAAAAAAACTTCCAGTCGTTGTGATAGCGGTCCCGGTCTGCGGACATGAAATTGCGACGGGCGAAGAATCGGCCCAAAAGGGGACGCTCGCGTACGTCGGGTCGGTCAGCACCAAGGAATACATCAACGCGTGGTTCGAAGGGGTGGCCAAAGAGAACCCGGGCAACCACACGGTTGCGATCGTCGAGGGTCCGGAAATCATCGGTCAAGCCAAGGCGATCAACGCGTTGCTGAAGGAATGGGAACCGAAGCACCCCAACCTTCACGTCAAGTACAAGATCTACACGGATTACACGACGCCCAATGCGCTGACCAAGACGCAGGCGCTGCTCAAGGCTCACCCCGACGTGAATCTGATCATGAGCGTCTACTCGCCGGACTTGACGCGCGGAGTCATCCAAGCCTTGGAAGCCGAAGGCAAGGCCGGAAAGATTCCGCTCGACACGCTCGGTGGATCGAAATATGACTACGAACAGATACAGAAAGGCAACGTTCAGTTCACGATTCCGCAGTTCCCGTACAACATCGGCTACCAAGCGGTGAAAGCTCTGGCGGAAGCCGGTAAAGGCAAGCAGCCACCGCGGTTCATTGACGACTCGACTGTCGGGAGCGCCAAGGAACCACTGGTGATCACCAAGACCAACCTTGGGGCCTTCGAACCCCAATATTGAGTCGTGACGTTGGCTGACGATAGGGTGGAGCGGGTGGCTGGAAGAGTAGCCACCCGCTTCACCGGCGTTTCCAAGGACTACGGCGCCACGAGGGCGCTGAAGGCCGTCGACCTCGATATCGAGGCCGGTACGGTGCACGCGCTCGTCGGCGAGAATGGCGCTGGCAAGTCCACCGCCCTGGGGATCATGGCTGGGCGGATCGCGCCGACAGGCGGACGAGTCGAGCTGTTCGAGCAGGAGATCCCGTATGGCGATCCACGCGCTCTTCGCGTCGCGGGCGTCGGCGCCATATATCAGGAGCTTACGATCGCGCCTCTGCTGGGCGTCGAGGCGAATGTGTTCCTCGGTCAGCCGGCCGCTCGTCTGGGCTTTCTTCAGAGAAGTGACATGCGCACTCGCTACGTTGGGCTCTGCGCCGAGTTTGGCGTGGCGGCACAGCCGCCGGGAACCCTCGCGGGCGTCCTTTCGGTGGCAGATCAGCAGCTGCTGGAGATCATGCGGGCGCTCGTACGTAATTGCCGGGTGATTCTCTTCGACGAGCCCACCGCGTCGCTCGCGGTTCCCGAGCGCGAGGCTTTCTACAGGCTCATACGGAGCTTGCGCGGACGAGGGATCACGATCGTGTTCGTCAGCCACAACCTCGATGAGGTGATGATGCTGGCGGACACGATCACGGTCTTTCGCGAGGGCGAGCGCAGGAAGACGGCGCCTGGCGGCGAGTGGTCGAAGCGCACGCTTGTGCGGACCATGCTCGGGGAGGCGGCCGACGCGCGGGTGGCGGGGGAGATGCTCGAGCCTGACGCGCCGCGGGCCAGCCGTCTCGCGGGTTCCGGCGCGACGCGCCGTGCGTCCGGTGGGGAGCCGCTGCTGCGAGCCGAGGGGGTCACGGTCCCCGGCGCAATCGAGGACATCTCGATCGAGGCTCCGCGAGGGCGAGATCCTCGGGATCGCCGGGCTTGTGGGCTCGGGGCGGTCGACGCTGCTCCGCGCCCTCGCAGGAGCGGCGCCGTCGGCCCGCGGCAAGCTGCGGGTCGAAGGCAAGGAGATCAGGTGGCCGAACACCGTACGCCGTGGTCGCGAGGCGGGCACCGCTCTACTGCCGGAGGATCGCAAGAGCGAGGGTCTGGCGATGGCGATGGCGGCGATGGACAACATCGTCCTCGGTGACCTGCACAAGTCCTCCCGCCACGGATTCCTCAGCCGCCGGCGCACCGAACGCGCAGCGGCAGCCGCCTGCGAGGGCGTGGGCTTCTCCACGAGCCGCCTCTCCGCCCAGGCGGGCCAGCTCTCGGGTGGCAATCAGCAGAAGCTCCTGCTTGCCCGTTGGCGTCACGCGCCACCGAAGGTGCTCCTCGCCGACGAGCCGACGCGCGGCGTGGACATCGGCGCCAAAGCGGAAATCATGAAGGTGCTCGAAGAGATGGCGGCGACCGGGCTCGCCGTGGTTGTCGTGGCGTCGGAGTTGGAGGAGCTCGTCGCGCTCAGCGATCGAGTGGTGGTGCTCAGCGGTGGCAGGGTGGTCGGCCGTCTCGATCAGGCTGATGATCAGATCACGGTCGCCGAGATCCTGCACATGGCATTTCATACCGGACTGCAGGGGGTCGCTCAGTGAGCTCGCAAGTCAAGAGCGCGGCGGGAGCATCCGCAACCGCGGACGCGTCGATGCGCCCGCGCCGAACCCGGCCCAAGTGGATCTTCCACGAAGTGATTCTTCGCTTCGTGATGGTTTGGATCCTGATCGCCGTCGCGCTCGTCGCCAACGCCTACTACCCGGGCTTCTTCGAGTGGGGAAACATCCGCAACATACTCTCGCAAAACGCACCGATCGGGCTGGTTGCGATCGGTATGACCTTCGTCATCATCTGTGGCGGGTTTGACCTCTCGGTGGGGGCGATCGTGGCGCTCGGTGCGGTGCTCTACGCCGGATTCTCCAACCACATGTCGTTGGAGCTCGCATTCCTGTTGACTCTGCTCGCGGGATTGGGCGCCGGGCTGATCAACGGCGTCATCATCACCTACTTCAAAGTCAACGCCTTCGTCGCCACGCTGGCGACCGCGTCGTTGTACACCGGGGCAGCGCTGCTGTACTCGAACTCGGGACCGGTGCTATCGCACAAGTCCAGCTTCACGTCGTTCGGGACGAAGTCCTGGATCGGGCTTCCGATCGTCGTTTGGGTGCTCGTACTCACGTTCGCCTTCGCGGCCGTTCTGCTCGCGTTGACCGTCTACGGTCGCGCTGTTTACACGGTGGGCGGGAACTACGAAGCCGCGCGCCTGGCCGGCGTGCGGACGAGGATGGTGCAGGGGTCGACCTATCTGTTGACCGGCGCCGGTGCGGCCGTCGGGGGAATGATGCTCGCGTCGAAGATCGGCGTCGGTCAGGCAGAAATCAGCGGCGACCTGACGCTCGAATCGATCGCGATCGTGATCATCGGCGGCACGTCGCTGCTCGGGGGCGAGGGGGCGCTGTGGCGGACCGTGATCGGCCTGCTGATCCTCGCGACGATCACCAACCTGTTCGACTCGCTGGCTCTCAATATCGCCGCCCAGTCGATCGCGAAGGGCGCGATCGTTCTGATCGCCGTCGGAATCGACTCCTATACCCGCCGGAGTCGGTCGATCGCATAGGCCACCAGGTGACCGGAGCGAGCCTTCTCTTGTTCGAGTGCGGCGTTCTCAGGGGGAGCTCGGAGTCGGTGGCGAGCGGAGTCGTCGGTAGGCGCTTGGCACGGGAGATGACGAAGGCAGGGCGAGGCTACGCGTGGCCGGTCCCCTGGTACGTGATCACCCATCCGCGCGGAAACGTCCTGATCGACGGAGGCATGTCGTCCCGTTGCGCAAGCGACGCCAGGGGCCACCTCGGCGATTCGGTCGACGAGGTGATGCCTGCGATGGCACTGGAGGAAGCCTGCGTCGCGTCACTCGAGCGCAGCGGGATCGAGCCCGCAAGCATCAGGTACGTCCTGCAGAGCCACCTGCACTGGGACCACACGGGCGCCGTTGCGGCGATTGACTCGTTCCCGAACGCGACCGTGCTCGTCACCCGCGAGGAGCACGAGTTTGCGCTCGCGCCCGACTGGCCTTTCGCCGCGGGCTATGCCGCGGCCGACTTCGCCGGCGGACATGTGCCTTGGACCTTGCTCGAGGAGTCTGACGATGGCTTTGACCTGCTCGGCGACAGCACGGTGAGGATCTGGCGAACGCCGGGTCACTCGGTGGGGCACGTCTCCTTCGAGGTGAACCTCGATAGTTCGGGGTCCTTTCTGCTGCTCGGCGACGCGGCCAACACGCTTGACCATTGGAATCGCTTCGAGCTCGCGAGCTTCATGACGTCGGGACTCGAAGCCACACGCTCGATCGAGCGGCTGCGGCAGCTCGCCGATCAGAGGCAGGCGACGGTGGTCTGCGGGCACGACCCAGAGAACTGGAGCGCGTTCAGACGTGCCCCCCAATGCTACGGCTGATGTGATACCAGAGCCTGGGACAAGTCGAACGCCCATCGCCGGCCCGCGATTCACGCTCGACGCGGAGGGTGAGAACGTGATCGGCGAGCGATCGGCGATCGACCTAATCGGCGTTGTCGGGGCGGGCTTCATGGGTACGGGGATCGCTGAGTCGACTGCGAGGGCTGGCCTGCGCGTGGTGATCCACGAGCCCGAGCGCGAGGTCCTCGCCAGTTCGCGTGCGCGTCTGGAGGGCTCCCTCGCGCGGTTGGTCGGCGCCGGGAGGCTCAGCGACCGTGAAATGCGGGACGCGATCGAGCGCGTGTCGTGGGCCACCAACATGCAGGCGCTGGCGGACTGTCAGCTCGTCGTCGAGGCCGTATATGAGGACCCGGCGGTGAAGGGCCCGCTCTTCAAGAGGCTCGATGGCCTGTTGCCGGCCTCGGCGATCCTGGCATCCAACACGTCGTCGATCCCGATCGCCCAGCTTGCGTCCTGGACGGCGCGGCCAAGTCGTGTTCTTGGCCTGCACTTCTTCTCGCCCGTCCCGGCGATGCAGCTCGTGGAGGTGGTCGTCGCGCTGGACACAGCCCAGGACTGCGTCTCGCGCGCCGAGCATTTCGTGGCGGCGATCGGCAAGACACCGATTCGCACAAAAGACCGTTCGGGCTTCATCGTGAACATGCTGCTCGTTCCCTATCTGATGGCTGGTGTGCGCATGCTCGAAGAGGGTTTCGCCGCCCGCGAGGACATCGACCAAGGCATGAAGCTGGGCGCCGGTCATCCAATGGGGCCGCTGACGTTGTGCGACTTCATCGGGCTAGATGTGCTCTACGCGGTGTGTGACTCACTGTATGAGGAGTTCAAGCGCCCCGAGTACGCTCCGCCACCACTGCTCAAGCGGATGGTCGTCTCAGGTCATCACGGACGAAAGAGTGGGCGGGGCTTCTACGAGTACACGTGATAAAGGACACGCGAGGGAAGCGCTCCCGCACGACGCGGCTTGCGCCTGCAAGAGCCTTCCTCGATCGCCCGCCAGTGCCTTCAGCTGTCGACATCTCTGCCACCTCGAGGCGAGCGGTGGCGGCGCCCCTCGGCGCTACAGCGGCTACCTTCGGGGTCGAGCCGCAGCGAGCCGCCGTCCCTGTGCGAAGCCGGCGTCGATCACTGCTTGGCGGCGCCGGCCGTCCATGAGGTTCCGGCCCATGGCAGCGACGCTCGCCGTATCGGGGTTGATCGTCGTCACGATCGCACCGCGACCCCTCAAGGCGAGCGCCTCGGCGCCGGCGATGCCGCGCGAGAGCGGGCCGAACGCTCCGCTCAGCGACGCCCGCGCCCGGTGCAGCGAGCCCGTCGGATTCAGGCATAGGACGCGCTCTCCATCTGCGACGTCCAGCGCGTCCATGTTCGTGGGGCTCCAGACTCCGCCGTCCACATACGTGCGTCCGTGCGCCCTTACCGGGCGAAATACGCCGGGTATTGCGCACGACGCCTGGACGGCCGCGGCCACGGACAGCTTCGGCGCATCCGGCGCGCCGAAGACCACCCGCCGACCGCTCTCTCGCTCCAATGCGACGATCCGCAGGCGGCCGTCCCACTCCACTCCGGCGCGGTCCACATCGCGCCCCAGCTCGGCCAGCGCGCGCCGGCCCGCCGGGATCGCGCGGATCATCGTGCGCCGCACGAGCGCGCCTCCCGACGCCGTCGAGGCCAGCACAAGCGAGGAGATCGGTGCGGCCACGTCGGCCAGGAGCGTCGCCGCGTCCAGAATCTGCCGCAGCGGGGATCCTCCGCCGTCTGCCGTCTCCACCGCCAGCGACGGCCTGTCCAGCTGGCCCAAGCGCGCTCCGGGCTCGAGCCCGGCCACCAGCGACGTCGCGACGATCGATCCGGCCGACGTTCCCAAATAGCGTCTGCAAGCGCGAGCGTCGAACTCCTTTGAGTCCTCCGCGCCGGCCAGCATCGAGCTCATCCACGCCTCGCCCAATGTGCCGCCGCCACCGAGGACGAGTGCGTCGGGAGTCCGCATTCCCCGAGGATAGTTTGCCGGTGAGGGCAGCCGAGGCCAATCTGCTCGACAACGCCATCCGGCACAACGTCCCCCAGGGACACGTCGAGATCACGACCGGCGCGCGTCGCGAGCACGCGTTCTTGACAATCGCCAACAGCGGCCCGACGATCTCCCCCGAGGACGTGCCGCGCCTGTTGCAACCGTTCCAGCGCCTGCACGGAGCTCGCACGCAGCGCGCCGGCGGCAGCGGGCTTGGCCTCGCGATCGTCGCCGCGATCGCCGCCGCCCATCGCGCGACGCTGAGCGCCGAGCCGCGTCCGGGCGGCGGTCTGACCGTCGAAGTCACCTTCCTCGCCACCTCGCTCGACGCGAAGCGGATCGACACGACGACACAGCCGCCGGCGCTGGAGGCCTCCTGACTGGGTAGCTTCGCTCTGAACCACGCCGAACCGATCGCGGCACGCCGGTCGCACCGCAGCCGCCCAGCCCGCGCACCGCAGCCGCCCAGCCCTCGCACACCAAGGAGACGACCATGCAGATCACGCGCAACTCGCTCGACACGACCCCCGGGCCGGCCGAGTGGTTCACCGGCGCCGTGTACATCGACCCCATCGCGGCGCCGTCGGAGCCGTCGCGGCTGGCGGCCAGCAGCGTCCACTTCACTCCGCGAGCGCGGACGGCGTGGCACACGCACCCGAACGGCCAGACGATCTACGTGATCGAGGGCATCGGGCAGTGCCAGCGCGAGGGCGGCCCGGTCGAGGTGATCCGGCCCGGCGACCGCGTGTTCTTCGAGCCCGGCGAGAACCACTGGCACGGCGCCGGGCCGGAGCGTTTCATGACGCATCTGGCGATGCAGCAGGTCGACGATCAGGGCAGCGCCGTCAGGTGGCGCGAGCACGTCACCGACGAGCAGTACTACGCCGCGCCCGCCTCGTAGCGTCGGATGCGCGGGCTATCGTCGGCCGCCGATGTCGATGCCCCGGGGATGCCTGCGCGGCGTCCGTCTGCGCGTGCAGCCGGCGAGCACGCGGAGCCGGTGCGCTCCGCTCGCCGCGGTGCTCGTCGCGGCGGCGCTCGCCGGCGGGCCCGCGCCGGCGCTCGCGACCGCCGCGCCGCCGCGCTGCGCGACGTCACGGCTGCGACTCGTGCTCGCTCGCCAGAGCGCCGCCGCCGGACGGCGCTTCTGGGAAATCGCCCTGCGCAACGTCGGCCGCTCGCCGTGCGCGTTGCGCGGCTACCCGGTCGTCGGCCTGCTCGACAGCCGCGGCCGCCCGCTCACGGTCGCCGTTGAGCGCGAAGGCCGCCTGCCGATCCGCACGGTGACGGTCGCGCTCGCGCGCGTCGCGTACTTCACGCTCGCCTACGAGGACAGCGGCCCGTGCCTGCCGCGCTTCTTCTGGGCATACGGCGTCTCGGTCTATCCGCCGGGCGCGACGCGGCCGCTGCTGCGCCGCACCGCGCGCTTTGGCGTTTGCTCGGTCGCGATCGGCGGCTCGCCGTCGGTCACGCCGGTGCGCGCGACGCTCGAACCGTAGCTCCGCGGCTCGGAAGACACGGCCAGGGCAGCCCGCCGGTTTCCGAACGGCCGGGATCGGGTCGGCGCTTCTACGATCCACGCCGTGTCGAGCCACGACGTCCGCCGGATCCCGATCGAGCAGACGCGCGCGCTGCGCCACTCGATCCTGCGCCCGCACGAACGCGTCGAGCGGCTGGCCGACGCCGAGCCGCCGGGCGCGTACGCGGTCGGCGCGTTCGACGCGGACGAGCTCGTCGCCGTCGGCTTCGTGTTCCCGGACGGGCGGCCTCGCTCGTGGCGCGTGCGCGGGATGGCGACGGCGACGCACGCGCGCGGCCGCGGCGCCGGCGGCGCGATCCTCGAGGCGCTCGTGGGGCACGCGCAGGGCCACGGCGCGCAGCGCGTCTGGTGCAATGCGCGCTCTCCCGCGCGCGCGTTCTACGAACGCGCCGGCTTCGACGTGGTCTCCGACGAGTTCGAGCTCCCGTCGATCGGCCCGCACTTCGTGATGGAGCGTGCGCTGCGGTAGCCGCTGGCCGGGGCGCCGGGTCGTGGTGCCGCGTGCGCGCGCCGGGGCAGATCGGGTAGAGTCCAACCGGCTGTCCGAATAGTGGCGGCAAGCAAGATCAGCGAGGGGCGGGGGTCCCATGCATTGCTGGTTGTTCGCTACGTGCGTGCGGGTCGGGACGCCCGCCCGCTGAGCCGTGGCTTCCCGCGCGTTGAGCACGCTCGAACGCGCGGCCGGACGCGTCCGGCGCGCGTTGCAGCGCGTCGAGAATGTCCGGCACTTCTCGCGCGCGCCGCGCCGTTGGCCGCGGTGGCCGAGCGTGTTGCTGTGGAGCGGCAGCGTGATCGGCGCCCTTGCGCTCCTCCTCGGACTTGCGTACCTGGCGGGGGGCGGGAGGCAGCCGGGCGGATCGGAACTCCTCGACGCGGTGCGCAAGACGGCGGCCGAACCGAGCGTCGCGCTGCCGCTCGCGTTCGCGCTGTTGATCGCGCTGGCATACGGAGCTCGACGGTTGCGGCTCGAATGGCTCGCATGGCGTCCGGGGCGGATCCAGGTTCCGGACTTCACAGCTCCAGGCATCGCCTCTGCCTCCGCGCGCCAGCTCAGCGACAAATTCCGCGACCGCCTCGCCGGGATGCGCCTGGCGTCCTCGACGGCGGCGCCGAGCACGCAGACGGAAAGCAACTTCCTCGACGTGCTCGGGTCGACCGGCGTGAGCAGCAGCAACGTTCTCGGCACCCTGCTCGCCCTCCTGCAGGCCGCCGTGCCGAGCTTCACGCACGAGATCCGCGGCACGGTCGTCGAGCTCGCTGGATCGCCGCGCAAGTACCGGGTGTCGCTGCAGATCGCGCGGCTGCCGAACGGCGGCTTCTCGCAGGTCGACGTCGAGGAGGCCGACCTCGATCGCGCGATCAGGCGCGCCGCCGACTCGGCGACAGCGGCGATCCTGCCGCAGACGCGGCTGTGCAGAGGACCGTGGGTTGCGTGGCGTCGCTACACGATGCCGGGCGAGCTGTTCAGCGCCTACGAGGACGCCTGTCGGCACGAGGAACAAAGGCACTACGACCTGGCGCACGAGCTGTACTACCGAGCGCTCGAGTACGACCCGATGAACTTGATGCTGCGGCTCGAGCTGGGCCAGTTGCAGGAGAAGCTGCAGATGTTCCTCGAGGCGCTCGTGACCTACACGGCGATGGAGTTCATCGCCAGGCCGGCCGACGCGGCGCTGCCCGCCGGCCTGTACCGGCGCCGCGCCGAGCGTGAGCGCGAGCGTGCGCTGCTGCTCGCGCGCTACCGACGAGCCGTGCTGCTCGCCGAGTGGTCGTTCGTGCGCGAGTGGAGCGAAACGGCCGCCGGCGACAGCGCGCGTGCGGTCAGGGGCGGCGCCCTGCGCGACCAGCTGCGGCCGTGGCTGGCACGCCGGCTCGGCCAGAGCGAGTCGTCGCGAAACGAGTCGCCGGCCGCGATGGCGCTGCTGGACCGTCTGGCCATGGGCAAACCGCTGTGCCGGCAGCAACAGCTCGATCTTCACGGGGCGCTAACCAAGCTAGCCGGGGATGAGATCGCGCGCCTGCGCCGCGATCTCCCGCATTGGACATGGCTCGGCCGCCGGCCACCGCTGACCGTGCGCGCACTCGACCTCACGGGGCTGTGCATCGATGAACGCGGTCGCGCCTCACCGCCGCGCGAGGGGCGGCCGAGGACCGTCCGCGAGCTGAAGACAGCGGTGCGGAAGATCGAGAAGCCCTATCCGCGGCTGCGCCGGCAGACGCTTCAACGCTGGTCAGAGCACTACAACGCCGCGTGCCTGTTCGCGATCGCACTGCTCGGCGAAGTGGACGAGCGCGATCGAGACAAGTACGCCGAGCACGCGATCGAACGGCTCGAGCGCGCCGCGGCGAGCGCCGACAGCTCGTTCATCGTGCGCCAGCGCGACTGGGTGACGACCGAGGATCCCGACCTCGACCGGCTGCGGCCGCGCGCGCCGTTCAAGGCGTTCGAGGCGCAGTACTTCCCGGCGAGCCAACCGACCGTGCGCCGGCCGATCGACGAGCCGCAGCTCGCCGAGGTTCGCTGCACGCGCGATCTGCTGATCGCCGTCGCGCGCGCCTGGGAGGAGGTTTGGCGCAAGCGCGCCGCGGCGGCGCCGGAGGACGGACCGCGCGTCGGCGAGCGCTGGTGGAGAGACGAGCACGAGGCCTGGAGGCACGTGCACGAGGTCTCGCTCAAGCGCGACTGGCGCTCCCGACTGGAGCTCGTCCAGGCGACCCGCCGCTGGCAGGCGAGCTACGGGCTCGAGCGCGTCGAGTCGGTCTTCGCGCGCTACGAGCAGGACGCGCTTGCGGTGCGCGAGGACTCGGAAGTCGACACCGTCGCCGAAGGCGAGATCGAAGCGACCAACAAACGCCTCTCGGACGTCGCCCAGGCGATCCTCGCCAGCAACAGCAACAGCAACAGCAACGGCAACGGCGCCGCGCCGGCTCCGTTCCGCGGGTTCACGTGGGGAGTGTCGGTGCTCGATCGCTGCGACGAGGAGCCGGGCAGCCTGACGTGCAAGGCACGCGCGCGGCTCTACAGGCGGCAGGCGCTCCTTTGGCGCGCGACTCATCGCTGGGTGGAGCTCGCCGACGGCGAAGGTCCGGACGACCACCGCAAGCGGTTCGCCGACGAGCTGGCCGGGGCCAAGCGGCTGTGGTGGATCTCTGCGAGGGAGCGCGAGGCGCGGCGCTGGGGTCGCGGCGAAGTGCTTCGCTGACCCGCCTGCCGGACGGCCAGAACCCCCAGGCCGACTCAGCTTCGACGCCCGGATCGCCGATACGACCGCACGATGCCCCTGCGCGAACCAGCTCGCGAGCACGATCCGCGCGCGGGCGCGCGCCCGGCGGGCGGGATGCAGACGGAGGTCGCGGTGCGCACGATCGTCGACCGGCTGCCGGCGATCCTGTACGTCGCCGACGTCGGCGTCGGCGGGCGCTGGCACTACATCAGCTCGGGCGCGAGCGACATCCTCGGCTTCACGCCCGAGGAATGGACCGACGACGCCGACCTGTGGGCGCGTCAGGTTCATCCCGACGACCGCGAGCGCGTGTTCAACCGCGAGGCCGACCTGCTCGAGCCGAACGTGCCCGACGAATACCGAATGCTGCGCCGCGACGGCGCGATCGTGTGGGTGCGCGACGAAGCCGCGCTCGTAATGGAGGCCGACGGCTGCGCGCGGTGGCACGGCGTGATGCTCGACATCACCGACCGCAAGCGCGCCGAGCTCGAGCTCGAGCGCCGCGCCGAACAGCAGGCGGCCGTCGCCCGGCTGGGCGAGCACGCGCTCGAGGGCACCGAGGTCGCGGCGCTGATGCGCGACGCGCTCGAGGAGGCCGTGCGGATCCTCGGCGTCGAGATGGGCGGCGTGCTCGAGACCTCCTCGCGGAGCGCGACGCCGGTCCTGCGCTCGTCGATCGGGCTCGGGCGCGATGCGCGCGAGCTGCCGGCGACCGTCGCCGCGAAGCTCGTCGGGCAGATCGAGGGTCGCGCCGGGCACTGGGGCGAGCTGTGGCTGGCGACGTCGCACGAGCGCGCGTTCGGCGCCGCCGACGTCGACTTCGTGCAGGCGCTCGCGAACATCCTCGCCGACGCGATCCAGCAGCGTGGCGCCGAAGACGACATCCGCTACCAGGCGCTGCACGATCCGCTCACGGGCCTGCCCAACCGCGTGCTGTTCATGGACCGCCTCGGCCACGCGCTTTCGCGTCCCGACGCCGAGGTCGCGGTCGTGCTGCTAGACATCGACAACTTCAAGCTCGTCAACGACAGCCTCGGCCACAGCGCCGGCGACGAGCTGCTGATGGAGATCGCGCCGCGCCTGCAGGCCGCGCTGCGCCCGTCCGACACGATCGCGCGGCTCGGCGGCGACGAGTTCGTCGTGCTGCTCGAGCAGGTGCCGCACGCGCGCGCGGCGACACGCGTCGCCGAGCGGATCGTCGCCGCGTTCGACGTCCCCTTCCAGCTGACCGCCGGCGAGCACTTCGCGAAGGCCAGTCTCGGGATCGCGATCGCCGACGAGACCGACAACGCGCCGGCGAGCCTCGTGCGCGACGCCGACGCGGCGATGTACCAGGCGAAGGGCAGCGGGCGCGGCACGTTCGAGGTGTTCGACCGCGCGATGCGGATCCGCACGGTCGAGCGCCTGTCGCTCGAGAACGACCTGCGCCGCGCGCTCGAGCGCGGCGAGCTGCGACTCGACTACCAGCCGATCGTCTCGCTGCAGGACGGCGCGATCACGTCGGTCGAGACGCTGCTGCGCTGGGACCATCCCGAGCGCGGGCTGATCAGCCCCGGCGACTTCATCGGCGTCGCCGAGGAGTGCGGGCTGATCGAGCCGATCGGGCGTTGGGTGCTCGAAAGCGCGTGCGCGCAGGCCGTGCGCTGGCACGCGCAGCGACCCGACGTGTGCCCGCTCGGCGTCTCCGTCAACCTCTCCGTGCGCCAGCTCACGCAGCGCGATCTCGAGGCGACCGTCGCGCGCGCGCTTCAGCGCAGCGGGATCGAGCCGTCGAGCCTCTGCCTGGAGATCACCGAGTCGATCCTGCTCGAGGAGCCGGACAGCGTCAGCGACACGATCACGCGCGTCTCGCGCCTGGGCGTGCGCTTCGCGCTCGACGACTTCGGCACCGGCTACTCCTCGCTCGCGTACCTGACGCGCCTGCCGATCGACGGCCTGAAGGTCGACCGCTCGTTCGTCGAAGAGCTCGGGCGCGAGCGCCGCAGCACGGCGATCACGACGGCGATCGTGCGGATGGCACACGCGCTCTCGCTCGAGGTGACGGCAGAGGGCGTCGAGACCGAGCCGCAGGCGCGCGCGCTGCGGGAGCTGCGCTGCGAACTCGCGCAGGGCTTCCACTTCCACCGCCCGCTTCCGGCCGACGCGGTCTCGGCGCTGCTCGAGCGCCGCCCGGCCGCCACCGCCGAGCTCGAGGATGCGCCGTGGGGCGGCGCGGCCGGCTCCTCGGCGGCGGTCTGCGACCCGTCGTGAGCGACCGCCGGCGCGCGAGGATCGCGCGCCGCTAGACTCGCGACGATGGCGAGCGCCGACGACGAGCTGTTCGGCCCCGAGCACGTCCGCGTCTACCTCGAGACGGACGGCGAGCGCGGATACGAGTGGCGTGGCACGACGATCCTGCTGCTGAGTACGCGCGGACGCAGATCGGACGAGGAGCGCACGACGCCGCTGATCCATCGCGCCGACGGCGATCGCTGGGTGGTCGTCGCGTCGAAGGGCGGCGCTCCGCAGAACCCGAGCTGGTACGAGAACCTGCGCGCCGATCCGCACGCGACGATCCAGGTCAAGGGCGAGAAGATCGACGTGCGCTCGGAGGATGCCGCCGGCGAGGAGCGCGCGCGGCTGTGGTCGCTGATGTGCGAGGTGTGGCCCGCTTACGACGAGTACCAGGCGAAGACCGAGCGCGAGATCCCGGCCGTCGTGCTCTCGCGCCGCTGAGCGGCTAGCCGGTCCAGCTCGCCAGCAGCGGATCGTCCTCGACGGCGGCGCGCATCCAGGCGAGCGTCGGCTCGCGCAGGTCGCGCTTCGTGCGCGCGTACACCTCGGCCGGCAGCGCCGCCAGGCGCGCGGCGAGGTGCAGCGAGCGCGACAGCACGTCGTCGGCGTCGAGCACCTCGTCGAACACGCCGAGCCGCTCGCATTCGGCCGCGTCGGTCAGCTCGCCGCCGAGCGCGAGCACGCGCGTCGCCTGCGGCGAGAGCTCGGCGCGGACGACGCCGAGCGCGGCCTGCGGGTATGGCACGCCGACCTTCACCTCCGTCAGCCCGTAGCGCCCGGCGCTCGAGGCGACGCGCAGGTCGGTGCACAGCGCGAGCACGAGCCCGCCGGCGATCGCGTGGCCGGTGACGGCGCCGACGACGGGGAACTCGAGCTCGTACACGCCGAGCGCCATCGCGTTGATCTGAGCGACCATCTCGCGCTGCTGAGCCGGACCGTACGCGGGCACCGCCTTGAGGTCGGCGCCGGCGGAGAAGCATCGCTCGCGCCCGGCGAGCACGAGCGCGCGCGGCGCCTCGCCGGCGACGGCCGCGACGCCGTCGACCACGTCGCGCAGCAGCGCCACGTCCATCGCGTTCGCGGGCGGCCGGTCGATGTTCAGCGAGACGACGCCGTCGTCGTGCTCGCGCAGCGTGACGTGCTCCATCGCCGCAGCCTATTCGACGCTCGCGCGCGCGCCGCGAGGGTACGCTGATGCGATGACGACCGTCCGCGTGCTGCGCGTGTTCACCGACGAGGACGGAGCGTCGGGCAATCCGCTCGGCGTCGTGCGCGACGCCGAGCCGATCGCATACGCGCGGCGGCAGGCGATCGCGGCCGAGCTCGGCTACGCCGAGACGGTGTTCGTGGAGGGCGACGCGAACGTGCAGATCTTCACGCCGACGGTCGAGCTGCCGTTCGCCGGGCATCCGACGGTCGGCGCGGCGTGGCTGCTGCGCGAGCCCGTTCTGCACGTCGCGGCGGGCGACGTGCGCACGCGCGTCGAGCGCGAGCGCGTGTGGGTGATCGCGCGCGCGGAGTGGTGCCCCAGCTTCGAGCGCCGGCAGCTCGCGAGCCCCGAGGAGGTCGACTCCTACGCGCCGCCGAGCGACGGCAGCGTGCAGGTGTGGGCGTGGAGCGACGAGCCGAACGGGCGGATTCGCGCGCGCGTGTTCGTGCCGGAGCTCGGCGTGCCGGAGGACCCGGCGACGGGCTCGGCGACGGTCGCGCTGTGCGCGGCGCTCGGGCGCGCGATCGCGATCGAGCAGGGTCCCGGCTGCCGGATCGAGGCGCACCCGCTCGACGACGGCTGGATCGAGCTCGGCGGTCGCGTCGCCGACGACGGCGAGCGCGCGATCTAGCTCGGCGTCACGCGGCGAGCGGCAGCGCCGCGCAGAGCGCCGAGGCGTCGATGAAGAATTCGCGCGCGAGCTGCGCGATCAGCCGCGCGAGGTCGGCGTGCTGCTCCGGGCGCCAGCCCGCGAGCAGGTCGGCGAGCCGCTGTTCGCCGGTCTCCGTCAGGCGCGCGAGCGTCGCGTGGCCGCCCGCCGTGAGCGCGTAGCCCGACGGCGCGACGGCGCGCGGCTCGATCATCGCCTGCGCGAGCAGCTGATCGCGGGCGGCGAGCACGACGCGCGCGTCGAGATCGTGGCTCGCGGCGAGCGCTTCGACGTCGCTCGCGCCGGGCTCGCTGAGCCGCGCGAGCAGCCAGCAAGCGGCCGGTGCGAGCTCGACGCCGGCGCGAGCGGCGATCCGCGCGATGATCGCGCGCGCGCCCTCGCGGCGGTTCAGGCGGCCGATCATGTTCGCGATCTCCGCGATCGAGGCGCTGTCGCGCGGCGGCGCGTACGTGTCGGCGAGGTCGCCGCCGCTCGCGACCGTCTCGCGCAGCGGCTGCTCGCTGATCAGCCACGCGAGCGCGAACGCGGCGAGCGCGAACGCGGCGGCGACGAGGAAGACGCTCGACAGCGAGCTCGTGAACGCGTGCAGGTAGCCGCTGCGCAGCGGCGCCGGCAGGCGGTCGATCTGCTTCGGGTCGATCGAGCCGACGCCGCCGTGGACGGCCTCGCCCGACGGCAGCGCGCGCTTCAGCTCCGAGCTCAGGCGGTTGGCGAAGATCGCGCCGAGCACCGACGTGCCGAGCGAGCCGCCGATTGAGCGGAACAGCGTCGCGCCGCTCGTCGCGACGCCGAGGTCGGAGTAGTCGACGGCGTTCTGCACGGCGAGGATCAGCACCTGCATGACCATCCCGAGGCCGAGGCCGAGCACGAACATGTACGTGAACGACGTCGCCGTGCTCGTCGCGACGCCCATCGTCGAGAGCAGGTACAGGCCGAACGCCATCACGGCGGTGCCGGCGATCGGGAACGCCTTGTAGCGGCCGGTCCGCGTGATCGCCTGCCCGGAGGCGATCGACGTGATCAGCAGGCCGCCCATCAGCGGCACGAGCTGCAGCCCCGAGCCGGTCGGGCTCGCGCCCTTGACGACCTGCAGGAACAGCGGAAGGTACGTGACGGCGCCGAACAGCGCGAAGCCGACGATGAAGCCGACGGCGCTCGTCGACGCGAACACGCGGTTGCGCAGCAGGCGCAACGGCAGCACCGGCTCGTGTGCGTGCCGCTCGGCGAGCAGGAACGCGCCGGCGAGCACGACGCCGCCGGCGCCGAGGCCGACGATCACGGCCGAGCCCCACGCGAACGACGTCCCGCCGAGCGAGCTCGCGAGCACGATCGCGCTGAGCGCGGCGGCGAGCAGCGCCGTGCCGAAGTAGTCGATCGTGTGGTGCACGCGCTCGGACGCGCGCGGCAGCGTCGCGCCGAGCACGAACAGCGCGAGCACGCCGAGCGGCAGGTTGACGTAGAAGATCCAGCGCCAGCTGACGGCGCTCGTGAGGAAGCCGCCGAGCAGCGGGCCGGCGACGCTCGCAAGCCCGAACACGGCGCCGAACAGCCCCGTGTAGCGACCGCGCTCGCGCGGCGGCACGACGTCGCCGATCGCCGCCTGCGCGCTGACCATCAGCCCGCCGCCGCCGAGGCCCTGCAGCGCGCGGAACGCGATCAGCTCGTCGAGGCTCTGCGAGAGGCCGCACAGCGCCGAGCCGGCGAGGAACACCACGAGCGCGCCCTGCAGCACGACCTTGCGCCCGAACATGTCGCCGAGCTTGCCGTACAGCGGCGTGACGACCGTCTGCGCGAGCAGGTACGCGGTGACGACCCACGAGATGTGCTTGAGCCCGCCGAGGTCGCCGACGATCGTCGGCAGCGCGGTCGCGACGATTGTCTGGTCGAGCGCCGCGAGGAACATCACGAGCATCAGCCCGCTGAACACGAGCGCGAGCGAGCGAGTCGCGCCCTCCGGTCGCCCGCTCCCCTCAGCCGTCGATGCCACGGCCATCGATCACGCTCCTGCTCGCACGCCGGGCGTCTCCCGCTCGAGCGGAGTCTAGGTCAGCGCCGCTGCTGCGAGGAGGCCGCCGCCGGCGCGCCGCCCTGCTTCTGCGTCGAGTCGGCGAGCTTGCGCAGCAGCGCGTGCAGCGTGCTCAGCTCGTCGGCCGTCAGCCCGCCGAACAGCTCGCGCTGCAGCTGCGTCGCGAGCTTGCGGATCCGCTCGAGCGTGCGCTCGCCCTCGTCGGTCAGGAAGATCGTGCGCGCGCGACGGTCCTCGGGGTTCGCGCGCCGTTCGGCCAGCCCGCGCTCTTCGAGCTCGTCGATCACGGCGACCATCGAGCTCGGGTCGATGCCGGTCTTCTCGTGTAGCTGCTGCTGGCTCATGCCGGGGTGCGCGTCGACCATCGTCATCACGCCGAAGTCGCGCGGGTGCAGCCCCTCGGGCTCGAGCGCCTTGTGGAAGCGCCGGCGCGAGGCCTCGCCGAGGCGCGCCATCAGGTAGCCGGGGAACTTGCCCAGCTCGCCCGGTATCGGCCCTCCATCCCACATGCGCTCATTCTATGCGACGAAGACTATTTGTGATACAAATTATTGAATGACGAACGGAAGACTGCCCGGCGCTGCGCCTCGGCGGCGCGTGCGGGTAGACGCCGGGCGGCGCTGACGGCGGCATCGCCGAGCGCGCCGGCGGCTGGCGGCGCGGCGATGAGTTTACGCCGGCCGCGGCGTCTGAAGACGCGGATCGAAAGCGAACGAAGGAAGGCGCAATGGCATCGCTGACACGCTGGGTACTCGCGCACAAACGGATCGTCGCGCTGTTCTGGATCGCGCTGACGCTCGTCGGGATGGCGTCGGCGGGCTCGGCGACGAAAGCGCTCAAACAGAAGTTCTCGGTGCCCGGAAGGGAAGGCTGGGTGACCAACCAGCAGATCGCACGCGATTTCCGCGGGACGGGCGGCAACGGCGCGCCGCTGCTGCCGGTCGTGACGCTGCCGACCGGCTCCTCGCTCGACGCGCCGGCCGTGCGCGCCGAACTGCGCGGCGTCGAAGCGCGCCTGGCGCGCACGCTTCCCGGCTCGCGCATCGCCGGCTACGCGAGCACCGGCAACCGCGCGTTCGTCTCGCCCGACGGGCGCACGACGTTCGCCGTCGCCTACCCGCCGCCCGACCGTACGCAGGCGTTCGAAGACAACCCGAAAGCGGCCGAACACGCCAGCGAAGCGCTGCGCGGCGTGACCGTCGCCGGCGCGCCCGTCCACCTGACCGGCTTCGACGCGCTGTCGGTGCAGAGCGGCGGCGGCAACGGCCCGGGCGTGCTCGTCGAGGCGCTGCTCGGCGGGCTCGGCGCGCTGCTCGTGCTCGCGTTCGTGTTCGGCTCGTTCCTCGCGATCGTGCCGATCATGATGGCCGTCGTCTCGATCATGACGACGTTCCTGCTCGTCTGGGGGCTGACGACGATCACCGAAGTCTCGCCGATCGTGCAGTTCCTGATCGCGCTGATCGGCCTCGGCGTGTCGATCGACTACGCGCTGATCGTCGTCGTGCGCTGGCGCGAGGAGACCGCGCACGGGCGTGAAGGCGAGGAGGCGATCGTGCGCGCGATGCAGACCGCCGGGCGCGCGGTCGTGTTCAGCGGCACGACCGTCGCGATCGGCCTGCTCGCGCTCGTCGCGCTGCCGCTGCCGTTCCTGCGCTCGGTCGGCTACGGCGGGATGCTGATCCCGCTGATCAGCGTGATCGTCGCGACGACGCTGTTGCCGGTCGTGCTCGCGAAGCTCGGACCGCGGCTGGACTGGCCGCACGTGCGCGACGACGACCGCGCGAGCCGCGCGTGGACGGGCTGGGCGAACCTGATCGTGCGACGCCGCTGGATCGCCGCGATCGGCGCCGCGGCGGTGCTCGCGGCGCTCGTGCTCGCCGCGACCGCGCTGCAGCCGGGGCTGCCGAACGTCAACACGATCGCCAAGCAGGGCGACGCCAAGCAGGGCCTCGTCGCGCTCGAGCGCTCGGGCATCGGCGCCGGCGCGCTGCTGCCGTACGAGGCGCTCGTCGAAGGCGCGGCCTCGCCGCAGCGCGTCGCCGAAGCGATGGCCGGCGCGCGCGGCGTGCACGGCGCGGTCGCGCCCGAATCGGCCGCGTGGCGCCGGCCGGGCGCGGCGGTCGTCGACGCGTTCTCGATCCCCGACGGCTCGACGACGGCCGGGCGCGCACGCTCGACCGGGCGCGCAGCGCCGCCCGCGCGGTCGGCGATCGCGTGCGCGTCGGCGGCCTGCCGGCGCAGAACCAGGACTTCATCGAAGCCGTCTACGGCAACTTCCCGCTGATGATCGGGCTGATCGCCGTGATCACGTTCATCCTGCTCGCACGCGCGTTCCGCTCGCTGCTGCTGCCGCTGAAGGCGGTCGTGCTGAACGTGATCAGCGTCGCCGCCGCGTGGGGCGTGCTCGAGCTCGTCTGGCAGAGCGGGCACGGCTCGAACGCGATCTGGGGAGTCCCCGCGACGGGCTCGGTGACGGCGTGGATCCCGCTGATGGTGTTCGCGTTCCTGTTCGGCCTGTCGATGGACTACGAGGTGTTCATCCTCGCGCGCATGCGCGAGGAGTACGACGCGACCGGCTCGACCGACACCGCCGTCGTGCGCGGCATCGGCCGCACGGGCCGGCTCGTGACGAGCGCCGCGCTGATCCTGTTCCTCGCGTTCGTCTCGCTCGCGTCCGGGCCGGAGACCGAAATCAAAGTGCTCGCGACGGGGCTTGCCGCCGGCATCCTGCTCGACGCGACGGTGATCCGCGCGCTGCTCGTGCCGGCCGTCGTGTCGCTGTTCGGGCGCTGGAACTGGTGGCTGCCGCGGCTGCCGGCGCGGATCCTGCGCGTCGAGCCGTCGGCGCCGCGGCGCACGGCGCGCGGTGAGGTCTCGTGACGCGCCGTCTCGCGCCCGCGCTCGCCGGCGGTCGTCCGCCGCGGGCGGGACGGCGCACGCCCGTCGCTAGGGTGGCGTGCGGATGAGCGGCGCGGCTCCGGCGATCGAGGTAGAGCAGCTCGTGCGCGAGTTCCGCAAGGGACCGCGCGCGGTCGACGGCATCGACCTCGCCGTCTCGCCCGGTGAGATCTATGGGTTCCTCGGCCCAAACGGGGCGGGGAAGTCGACGACGGTGCTGATGCTGACGACGCTGCTGCCGCCGACGAGCGGCCGCGCGAGCGTTGGCGGCTACGACATCGTCCGCGAAGGCGCGCACGTGCGCGCGTCGATCGGCGCGGCACTGCAGGAGGCGGCGCTCGACGCGATCCTGACCGGCCGCGAGCATCTGCAGCTGCAGGCGACGCTGCAGGGGATGCCGAAGGCCGATCGCGCGCGGCGCGGCCAGGAGCTGCTCGAGCGCGTCGGGCTGACCGAAGCGGCCGACCGGCGCGTCGGCGGCTACTCGGGCGGGATGAAGCGCCGCCTCGACCTCGCGCTGGCGCTCGTGCACAGCCCGCGCATCCTGTTCCTCGACGAGCCGACGACCGGCCTCGACCTGCAGAGCCGAAGCGCGCTGTGGGAAGAGGTCTCGCGGCTCGCGCGCGAGGAGGGGATGACGGTGTTCCTGACGACGCAGTACCTCGAGGAGGCCGACGCGCTGGCCGATCGCGTCGGGATCATCGACCACGGCCACATCGTCGCCGAGGGCACGCCGACGCAGCTGAAGGAGGAGATCGGCAACCCGACCGTCGAAGTCGTGCCCGCCGACCCGACCGCCGGCGACACGCTCGCGCAGCGGCTAGACGGCTTCGGCACGCTCGCGCGCAACGGCAACGGCGCCGTCACCGTGCAGCTTCCCGGCGGCGAGTCGCAGCTCGCCGAGATCGTGCGCACGCTCGACCAGGCGCAGCTGAAGGTCGCCTCGCTGCAGCTGCACCAGCCCTCGCTCGACGACGTGTTCCTGGCGAAGACCGGGCGCAAGCTCGAGGGCGCAGGCGAGGACGAGGATGAGCAGCGCCGCTAGCGGCGAGCGCGCGCTCGCCGGCGCCGCTGCGCTGCCGGAGCCGAGACTGCTCGAGCAGGTCGGCGCGATGGCGCGTCGCTCGGTCGTGCGCACGCTGCGCCAGCGCGCGCTGCTCGTGTTCCCGCTCGTGTTCCCGCTGATCCTGTTCGCGATCAACGGCTCGGCGCTCGGCGCGGCGACGCACATCCACGGCTTCCCGCCGGTCAGCTACCGCGACTTCGCGCTCGCGGTGCCGTTCATCCAGGGCGCGCTGTTCGTCGCTGTGACGGCCGGCACCGATCTCGCGCGCGACATCCAGTCGGGCTTCTTCGACCGGCTCGCGCTGACGCCGCTGCGCGGCTCGGCGCTGCTCGCGGGCCAGCTCGGCGGCGCGCTCGTCGTCGCGTGCATCCAGTCGCTCGTCTACCTGCTCGTCGGCATCGCCAGCGGCGTCGGCATCGCCAGCGGCTTCGGCGGCGCGCTCGTGCTGCTCGCGCTGTCGGTGCTGATCGCGTTCGGCTTCGCCGGCCTCGGCGCGCTGCTGGCGCTGCGCTTCGGCACGGGCGAAGCCGTGCAGGGGTTCTTCCCGCTCCTGTTCGTGACCGTCTTCCTCAGCTCCTCGAGCCTGCCGCGCAACCTGATCAAGACGGAGTGGTTCAAAGAGGTCGCGACGTACAACCCGGTCTCCTACCTGATCGAGGGGGTCCGCAGCCTGATCATCACCGGCTGGGACGGGCAGGCGCTCGCGCTCGGGTTCGGCTTCGCGCTGGCGCTCAGCGTGATCACGCTGAGCTTCGCCGGCGCGGCAATGAAGAGCCGGCTGGTGCGCACGTGAGGCGCTTCCTGTTCGTCGCTCGCGCGGTCGCGTGGCGCTCGGTCCACAACACGATCGTCACGCCCGTGATCCTGCTGCCTTCGCTGATCTTCCCGCTGTTCTTCCTCGCCGCGTTCGCCGGCGGGCTGTCGCGCATCGCCGACGTGCCGAACTTCCACTACGCGCCCGGCTACACGGCGTTCCAGTACGCGTTCGTGTTCCTGCAGTCGGCCGCGTTCGGCGGCGTGTTCACCGGCTTCGCGATCGCGCGCGACTTCGACTCGGGCTTCGCGCGGCGCCTGCTGCTGACCGCGCCGCGGCGCAGCGGGATCATCGCCGGCTACGCCGCCGGCGCGCTCGCGCGCTGGGCGCTGACGGCCGTCGTGATCACGATCGCGGCGCTGATCGCCGGGATGGACGTCGCCGGCAACGGCGTCGAACTGATCGGCATCGTCGGGCTCGGCGCGCTGATGAACCTCGTCGCGGCGCTGTGGGCGTGCGGCGTGGCGATGTTCCTGCGCACCGAACAGGCCGGCGCGCTGATCCAGATGCCGGTCTTCATCGTGCTGTTCCTCGCGCCCGTGTACGTGCCGCTTGGGCTGCTGACCGGCTGGATCCACGCGGTCGCGCGCTTGAACCCGGCGACGGCGGCGCTCGAGGCCGCGCGCGGGCTGCTCGCCGGCTCGCCGGTCAAAGTCGCGCTCGCGTTTGGCCTGCTCGCCGCCGGCTCGGCGATCTTCGCCCTGTGGGCGCGCCGCGGGCTCGCCTCGGCCGAGCGCGCCGGCTAGCGCGGCGGGTGCCGCCGCGCCCCGCTCGCCGCCGCGCGCACGGGCGGCCTCTCGAAGATCGAAGATCGATGAGATCTCCTGAGCCGCGTCGTCGTTAGTACGACACTTCACGAACGGAGAAAGCGACATGAACTGGAAACTGGAGCTGATCGTCGTGCCCGTCGCGGACGTGGACCGCGCGAAGGCCTTCTACCTCGAGCAGGCCGGCTTTGACCTGCACGTCGACCACAGCGCCGGCGAGGACTTCCGCGTCGTGCAGCTGACGCCGCCGGGATCGGCGTGCTCGATCGCGGTGATGAAGGTCCCCGAGCGTGCGGGCGCCGTGCAAGGGCTGCACCTGATCGTCGAGGATGTCGACGCGGCGCGCGCCGAGCTCGCCGGGCGCGGAGTCGACGTCAGCGAGGTGTTCCACTTCGGCGAGCGCGGAAAGGCGTCGGGCCCCGACCCCGAGCGGCGCAGCTACAACTCGTTCGTCAGCTTCAGCGATTCCGACGGGAACGGGTGGTTGGTGCAGGAGGTCAAGTGCGCCTGAGTCCCGGACCAGGCTGCGGCGCGTCCGTTGGCCCGGTCGACTGCACCTCCATCCGCTGGTTCGTTATATCGAAGGCGTAGCGGATAAACGTATCGGCGATTAGCTGCTCTGCGCTCCGGCCGCGACGCCCCCCGGCTCCTCGCCGAACAGCGTCGCGATCACCTCGTCGCGAATCCGCGGACCGTCGAGCTCGGCCTCGGACGTCAGCGCCTGCAGCGTCAGCCCGTTGAGGATCGCGTCAAAGCGCCACGCCCATGGGATCGCGCCGTGCGTGTCGGCGGGCACGAGTCCCTCGAGCGCCGTGTCGATCAGCTCGTACCAGCTGTGCAGCCGCGACTCGATCGTGTGTCGCAGACCGGCGAGTCGCACGGCCTCGCCATACGCGTTGATCCACACGCGCCACGTCTCCGAAATCTCCTGGCCTTCGGCGAGCGCGCTGTCGAGCAGCGCCGCGAGGCGCGCGCGGCCCGGCGGGATCCCGTCGATCGCCCCGCGCATGCGCGCCTGCGCGCGCTCGGAGACGAACACGAGCGCGTGCATCAGCAGGTCCTGACGGTTGGCGAAGTAGTGGTTGAGCATCCCCGTGCTGACGCCCGCCTCCTCGGCGACCATCCGCATCGTCGTCCCGGCGAAGCCCTCGCGCGAGATGACCGTCGCCGCCGCGCTGCAGATCTGCTCCCGTCTTATCGGACCCATCCCGAGCTTTGGCACAGCGTCCCTTCCCTCGATCCTCTGCAAATCGCGTCCATGCCTGGCGTCGTGGCGCTTAGCCGAGCACACGCGAAGGGTGGCAAGGCGGCCTTCCGACCAGCGATCCTACCGACTGCCAGAGCGACCGATTCGCGTCAGCGGACTCGCTTTCGCTCACGCTTTACCCGCTGATACTCGCATATCGAGTGATCGATTTGGGAAAGCGTCGGACTGTCCTGCCCCCTGTGGCGCCGCTGCCACAGTGGCTCGCCGGGCTCGAGATGCCTTCGCCGAAGTCCTCGTTCGATATTCTATGTCAGTGGCCGATACACGATACCATCCCATACTCTCGGCCGATTCGTCCATGCGCGCTTGCGATACAACTACCGCGGTGCACGGTGCTGTTCAGCCGATCGCGCGCAACCTGCGTCGCTGGAGGACGACGCGCGAGATGACGCTGTCCGCGCTCGCCGAGCAGGCCGGCGTCGCGAAGTCGACCGTTTCGCTGATCGAGCGCGGTCAGGGCAACCCGTCGATCGACACCGTCTGGGCGCTCGCGTCGGCGCTCGGCGTTCCCTTCACGAGCCTGTTCCACGACGAGCCGCCGGCCGACGACGTGTCGGTCGTGCGTGAGAACGACGGCTCGGTGATCGCGATCGAAGACGCGGGCCTCGAAGCCGCTGGCCTGATCGTGCGCCACATGCTGACGCGCACGGGCGGCGCGCTGATCGAGATCTACACGCTCGTACTCGACGAGGGCGCGGTGCGCCACGCCGAAGCGCACGTCGCCGGGCTGTTCGAGCACATCACGATCGCCGCCGGCAAGGTCGAGATCAGCACCGACTCCTTCACAGAGGTGCTCGGCCAGGGCGACCTGATCAGCTTCCGCGCCGACCGCCCGCACACATATCGCGTGATCGAAGGGCCCGTCCGGCTCGTCTCCGTTCACGAATACCCCCAGCGCTCCGACGCCTGAGTCGGTGCGGTTAGGCTTGGATATCGCCGAGATGGCCAGGACGGTTCCGGCGCCCGCGGCAGAGCCCGAGACGGGGACGGCGATCGACGTGCTCGACGCCGTGCAGCGGCGCGTGCTGTGGCTGGCGATGAGCATCGTGCACCACGCGAACAAGGTGCGTGCGACCGACTCGGGCGTGAAGGTCGGCGGCCACCAGGCGTCGTCGGCGTCGATCGTGTCGATCATGACGGCGCTGTACTTCGAGCACCTGCGCGCGCCGGATCGTGTGTCGGTGAAGCCGCACGCGGCGCCGGTGCTGCACGCGATCAACTACCTGCTCGGCGGCCTCGACGAGCGGTACCTGACGACGCTGCGCGAGTTCGGCGGCCTGCAGAGCTACCCGAGCCGCGCGAAGGACCCGGACGCGGTCGACTTCTCGACGGGCTCGGTCGGGATCGGCGCGACGGCGACGATCTGGAGCGCGCTCGCGCACCGCTACGTAGCGGGTCACTTCGAGGTGCCGCGCGGCGGGCGCGAGGTCGCGCTCGTCGGCGATGCGGAGCTCGACGAGGGCGTGATCTGGGAAGCGCTGCTCGACCCGATGGTCGCGCGCCTGGGCGAGGTGCTGTGGATCGTCGACGTCAACCGCCAGTCGCTCGATCGTGTCGTGCCGGAGATCGCGGCAGGGCGCGTCGGTGCGATGTTCGAGGCGGCCGGCTGGCAGACGCTGACGGTCAAGTACGGCCGGTTGCTGCGCGCGCTGTTCGATCGGCGCGGCGGCGAGGCGCTGCGCGCGCGGATCGACGCGATGCCGAACGAGGAGTACCAGCGCCTGCTGCGCAGCCCGGCGGCGGAGCTGCGCGAGCGCCTGCCGGGGGAGGGTCGCGGGCGGCGCGAGGTCGAGCGGATCGTGCGCGAGCTCGACGACGCGGAGCTGGCGGCGGCGCTGCGCGACCTCGGCGGCCACGACCTCGCGGACCTGCTCGACGCGTTCGCCGCGGCCGACGCGGTAGAAGACCGCCCGACGGTGATCTTCGCGTACACGATCAAGGCGTGGAGCCTGCCGACGGAGGGTCATCCGGGCAACCACTCGGCGTTGCTGTCAAGCGAGCAGTGGCGCGAGCTCGCCGGCGAGCTCGACGCCGACGCCGAGCGCCCGTGGGCGCGCTTCGCCGACGGCTCGCTCGAGCAGCAGCTGTGCACGACCGCGGCCGAGCGCCTGCGGCGTGAGCCGGTGTCGCCGCGCGAGCCGCCGCCGGTTCCGGCCGAGCTCGGGCGCGCGCACGGCGGCGCCGAATCGACGCAGCAGAGCTTCGGGCGCTTCTTCATGGACCTCGCGCACGCGGCGCCGGAGGTCGCCGTGCACGTCGTCTCGCTGAGCCCGGACGTCGCCTCCTCGACGAACCTCGGCGGCTGGATCAACCGTGCGGGCGTGTGGAACATGGGCGAGCGGATCGACTGGTTCGCGGACGACTCGGACACGCTCGTGCGCTGGCGCGAGTCAGAGCACGGCCAGTACATCGAGCTGGGCATCGCCGAGGGCAGCCTCGTCGGCCTGCTCGGCGAGCTCGGCGCGACGTGGTCACGCGACGGCCAGCCGCTGCTGCCGATCGGGACGTTGTACGACCCGTTCGTCAACCGCGCGCTCGAGCCGTGGTCGTTCGGCATGTACGCGGGCGGCCAGTCGATCCTCGTCGGCACGCCGGCGGGCGTGACGCTCGCGCCGGAGGGCGGGGCGCACCAATCGATCATCACGCCTTCGGTCGGCATCGAGCAGCCGCGCTGCACGGCGTGGGAGCCGGCGTTCGGCCAGGACCTCGAGTGGACGCTGCTGCACGCGCTCGCGCAGCTCGGCCGCGAGGACGGCAGCTCCTCCTACCTGCGCCTGTCGACGCGCCCGATCGAGCAGGCGCTCGCCGCGGTGCCAGACGACGACGCCGCGCGCGAGCGCCGTCGCTCGCAGGTGCTCGCCGGCGGCTACCGCCTGCGCGAAGGCGCCGGCGCGCCCGCGGTGGCGCTCGTCGCGATGGGCGCGATCCTCCCGGAGGCGCTCGCCGCCGCCGAGGAGCTGACAACGGCGGGGCACAGCGTCGACGTGCTCTGCGTCACCTCCGCCGACCTGCTGTTCCGCGCGCTGCAGGCGCGCCAGGGGCTCGCCGAAGGCGACGCGTCGGTGCTCGAGCAGCTGTTCCCGCCGGAGCGCGACGCGCCGCTCGTGACCGTGCTCGACGGGCACCCGCACGCGCTGTCGTTCCTCGCGGCCGTCGCCGGCGCGCCGATCGCGTGCCTCGGCGTGCAGGACTTCGGGCAGTCGGGCGACGTGCAGGCCTGTACCGCCACTTCGGCATCGACGCCGAGACGATCGTCGGCGCGGCGCTCGACCTGCTCGAAGCGCCGCGGCGGCTCGCGCTGTAGGCGCAGCGCTGGCAAACTCAGGCGCATGGCGGGCGGCGGGCGGCGCACGGGCATCTACCTCACGCATCCATCGTCGCTCGAGCACGACCCGCGCGTGCTGATGCCGGCGCATCCGGATACGCCGGAGCGGATGTTCGCGCTCGAGCGGATGCTCGTCGCGGAGGGCCATCTTGGGTGGGAGCGGCGCACGGCGCCGGCCGCCGAGGAGAGCGCGCTCGAGCTCCTCCACAGCGCGCGCCTCGTGCGCGAGATCGAGCGGCTCGCGCTCACCGGCGGCGGCGCCGTCGACGCCGACACGGTCGTCGGCGCGCCGTCGTTCCGCGCGGCGCTGCACGCGGCCGGCGGCGCATGCGAGCTCGTCAGGGTGCTGCTCGCGGGCGAGGCCGAGCTCGGCTTCGCAGCGCTGCGCCCGTCGGGGCACCACGCCGAACCGGATCGCGCGATGGGCTTCTGCCTGTTCAACAACGTCGCAGTCGCGGCGGCGCTCGCGCTCGCCGAGCTCGGCGCCGAGCGCGTGTTCGTGCTCGACTGGGACGTGCACCACGGCAACGGCACGGCCGAGGCGTTCCGCACGCGCGCCGACGTGCTGTTCGCAAGCATCCACCAGTCGCCGCTGTACCCCGGCACGGGTCCGCTCAGCGACGTCGGCTCGGGTCGCGGCGAGGGCTACACGCTGAACCTGCCGGTGCCGCCGGGCTCGGGCGAGGAGACGTGGCTGTCGCTGCTCGAGCACGTCGTGATCCCGGCTGCGCGCGCGTTCGCGCCGGACCTCGTGCTCGTCTCGGCCGGCTTCGACGCGCATCGCGCCGACCCGCTCGCCGACTGCCGCCTGGAGACGAGCTCGTTCGGCGAGCTCGCGCGGCACGTGCGCGACCTCGCGCTCGCGCGCCGCGCGCCGCTCGGCGTCGTGCTGGAGGGCGGCTACGAACCGGTCGCGCTCGCGCAGTCGGTGCGCGAGACGCTGCTCGCGCTCGGCGACGAGCGCCCGCCGCCGAGCGTGTCGGAGGAGCTGCCCGAGACGCGGCGCGCGGTCGCGCAGCTGAGCCCGTTCTGGGCGCTCTGAGCGCGCCGGCGAAGCGCGCCGGCCGCACCGAAGCAGACGGGCTCGGTGCGCAACGCGCGTAGGATGATCTCGTGGCCGACGAGCCTCCCCAGCAGCACGAGCCGCAGGGCGCGAATCGCAGCGACGCGAGCGGCGGCGAAGCGAGCCGGGCCGATGCGCACCCGCCGATGCCGCGCGACAAGCGCGGCTGGCACGTCGCGCCGGCGCCCGACGGCCGCGGGATGCCCGAGCAGCAGCCGAGCGGCCCGCCGGCGCATCGTCGGCCCGGCTTCATCTGGTTCGTCGTGCTGCTGCTCGCGATCAACTGGATCTCGCTGCTGCTGTTCCAGCCCTCGACGGGCGAACAGCGCGTGACGGTGCCGTTCAACCCGTACTTCCTCACGCAGGTCCAAGGCGGCCAGGTCAAATCGATCTCGACCAAGGGCGACACGATCCAGGGGACGTTCAAGGCGAAGCTGCGCTACCCCGAGAGCGACAAGAAGGCGACGCCGACGAAGCTGTTCGCGACCGAGATCCCGACGTTCTGGAACGACACGCAGCTGACGGCGCTGCTGAAGGAAAAGGACGTCGAAATCAACGCGAAGCCGACGACCGAAAGCAAATCGCTGCTCGCCGAGCTGCTGCTCGGCTTTGGCCCGACGCTGCTGATCGTCGGGCTGTTCGTGCTGCTCGCGCGCCGCGCGGCGAAAGCGGGCGGGGCGATGGGCGCGCTCGGCAACTTCGGTCGCTCGCAGGCGCGCAAGGTCGACCCGGAGAAGATCCGCGTGACGTTCGACGACGTCGCCGGGATCGACGAGGCGAAGGCCGAGCTCGCGGAGATCGTCGACTTCCTGCGAAGCCCCGAGAAGTACGGGCGCCTCGGCGGGCGGATGCCGCACGGGGTGCTGCTGTCGGGCGCGCCCGGCACGGGCAAGACGCTGCTCGCGCGCGCCGTCGCCGGCGAGGCGCACGCGGCGTTCTTCTCGATCTCCGCGTCGGAGTTCATCGAGGCGATCGTCGGCGTCGGCGCCTCGCGCGTGCGCGATCTGTTCGCGAAGGCCAAGGAGGCCGAGCCGTCGATCATCTTCATCGACGAGCTCGACGCGATCGGGCGCTCGCGTCAGGGCTCGGTCGCGGTCTCCGGCGCCAACGACGAGCGCGAGCAGACGCTCGATCAGATCCTCACCGAAATGGACGGCTTCGAGAGCTCAGAGGCGGTCGTCGTGCTCGCCGCGACGAACCGGCCGGACGTGCTCGACTCGGCGCTGCTGCGGCCCGGGCGCTTCGACCGGCGCGTCGCCGTGCAGGCGCCCGACCGCAAAGGCGCGGCGAAATCCTCGAAGTCCACACGCGCTCGATCCCGCTCGCCAAGAGCGCCGACCTCGACGCGATCGCCGCGAGCACGCCCGGGATGGTCGGCGCCGACCTCGCGAACCTCGCCAACGAGGCCGCGCTGCTCGCCGCGCGCCGCGACCACGAGACGGTGCAGATGAGCGATTTCACCGACTCGCTCGAGAAGATCATGCTCGGCGCGCCGCGCGGAATCGTGCTCGTAGCCGGCCGACCGCGAGCGCACCGCCTACCACGAGTCCGGCCACGCGCTCGTGGGAATGCTCACCCCCGGCGCCGACCCGGTGCGCAAGGTCTCGATCATCCCGCGCGGGCATGGCCCTCGGCGTGACGCTGTCGACGCCCGACTCAGACCGCGTGTCCTACTCGCTGGAGGAGCTGCGAGGCGAAGATCAACGTCGCGCTCGGCGGCCGCGTCGCCGAGGAGGTCGTCTACGGCGCGATCACCACCGGCGCCGAGTCCGACATCCAGCAGTTCACGCGATCGCGCGCCAGATGGTCGGCCGCTGGGGTATGAGCGAGGCGATCGGCCCGATCGCGGTGCTGCCCGACGAGGGGCAGGGGCGTTCCTGCCGGGGGCAGCGAAACCTCGCAGGAGACGCAGCGGCTCGATCGACGAGGAGGTGCGCCCGCTCGTCGACGGCGCCCACGCGAGGTCACCACTGCTGAACGAGCACCGCGACCAGCTCGAGAGCCTCGCTCAGGCGCTGCTGAAGGAGGAGACGCTCGATGCGCTCGACGCGTACGCCGCGGCCGGCGTGCCGATGCGCCCCGACGCGCAGCCCGAGGCGCCGGCGGTCGCGCTGCACCCGCGCACGAGCGCGTAGGCACGGCGGCGCATCTCCGTCGCGCCGCCCGGCCAGCCGCTTAGAGCAGCGAGCCCTCGCCGCGGTCGAGCGGCACGCGCGCTCGCGCTCGCCCGCCCACGGCCGCCGCGCCGTCTCGACGAACGACTCGACCAGCGGGCTGCGGTCGTCCTCGCGCCACGCGAGCGTGCACTGCGCCGGCGCGGCGTCGCGCAGCGGGATCGCGACGAGGTCGTCGAGCAGGCGCGAGATCGTCATCGCCGTCGTCGCTGCGAACGCGCGGATCGCGCGGCCGGAGGAGAGCGTCGCGATCAACTCGAGCGAGTTCTCCGGGCGGTCGTCGGTGACGCGCTTCGGCGGCCCGCCGCGGTGGTCGTCGAGCGTCCAGAAGCCGGCCCACGCGGGGTCGACCGACGGCGCGTGGCCGTAGAACGGCTCATCGAGCACCTCGCACACGTCCAGCTCGTCGCGGCACGCCAGCGGGTGCGACCGGCTGACGAGCACCGATCGCGGCTCGCGCCACAGCGTCAGCGTCGCGACATCCGCGTGCGCGGCCGGCGAGAAGCACAGCGCGAGGTCGACGTTCGCCAGCCACGCGACGGTCGTGCTCGTCGGGAATTGCAGCTCGCGAAACGACACCGCGACGTCCGGGTGATCGCGCGCGAACGCGCTCAGCACGCCGGGCGCCGCGACCATCGGCGGCGTCCCGAGGAAGCCGAGCTCGATCGCACCGTCGGTGATCCGCGCGAGCGATTGCGCCGTCGCCGCCGCGTCCGCTTCGGCGTTGAGCACGGCGCGCGCCTTGACGAGGAACGCCTCGCCGGCCGGCGTCGCCGTGACGCCGCGCGCGTGCCGGTCGAGCAGCCTCACGCCGAGCTGCGCTTCGAGCTGCGCGATCGCCTGCGAGAGCGCCGGCTGGGCGATGTGCAGGTGCTTCGCCGCGCGCGTGATCTGACCCATCTCGACGACGGTCACGAAGTAGTGCAGCTGTCCGGGCCTGAACTGCATTTGCTCCCCCCAACACGCCCTCTCCGCACGGCTGGCCGTGCCGGAAAGCTACCAGTTGGTCGCGAGTCGAGCAAACCGGCGAGTTCTGCTCTTAGGAACTACCGCGGTTTCGCAGGCCGGCTCGCGCGTCATAACGTCGCCGTATGCGAGCAGGTGAAAGACGTATTGGACTTTCGCGCTCGACCCGGCGATCGTTGCGCGCGTGCTCCTCGCCGTGATCCCGCTCGCGTGGCTGTCCGTGCTGACGTTGTTCGCGGCGATCTGCCGCGCCGCCTCCTACGGCGAGCCGGTGCGCGCGCCGGCAGGGCCGCGCCGCGAGCCGGAGACGCGGTCGCGTCGCCCTCGCATGGCGACGCTCTCGAAGTCGTGATCTAGAGGCGCAGCGCGACGCCCTCGGTCGCGACGCTGACGCCGCTCGAGCCAGCCGCAAGCCGTGAGCCGAGCGCATCGAGCGCCTCGTCCGTGCGGTCGAGGCGATGGTGGAACAGCGCGACCGAGCTGGCGCCCGCCCGCTCGCCGAGAGCGACCGCGTAGTCGGCGACCGCGTGCCCATAGCCGCCCTCGGCGGCGAGCTCGTCCGGCAGCAGCTGCGCGTCGTGCACGAGCACGTCGACGTCGCGCGCGAGCTCGAGCGCGGCCGCGTGATACTCGCCGAGGCCGTCCTCACCCGGCCCGAGCGCCGTCGGGTTGTGGTCGGGCAGGTACGCCAGCGACGTACGCCCGTCGCTGACGCGATAGCCGAACGTGCGCCCGCCCTTGTGCGGGATCTCGCGCGCGAGCACCGTGAACCCCGCGACGTCGCGCTCGCCCGGCTCGACCGAAACGCAGCTCCACTCCCCGCGCAGCTCGCCCGGCCCGACCGGGAAGTACGGCGGCGACATCACGCCCTCGAGCGCCGCGACCGCCGATGTTCCGTCGGGCTGCGCCGGCAGCAGCACGTCGACGCGCGCGTCGGCGCGGTGGCCGGGCGGGAAGAACGGCAGCCCGAGGATGTGATCCCAGTGCAGGTGGCTGAGCAGGATCGCGCCGCGAAACGCCTCGTCGCCGAGCAGCGCGGCCGCCAGCTGCAGGCCGGTGCCGCCGTCGAGGATCAGCGACGGCGCGCGCTCGCCGTCATGCGAGAGCGCCACGCAGGACGTGTGCCCGCCGTAGCGCGCGAACTCGACGCCGGCCGCCGGCAGCGAGCCGCGCACGCCGCAGAAGTCGACCTGCATCGGGCGAATTATCTGTCAACCGTCCGCTCGTGTCCAGCGGACGCCGGGCTCACGCCGCAGCGAGGCGGTTGAGGTCGTAGTCGAAGCCGGCGCGTCGCAGCGCGAGCAGCAGCTTCGGCTGCCACGTGCCCGCGAGGTCGAGGCGAACGAGCGGGATCCCCTCGAGCTCGCACGGCAGCTCGACGCCGTCCTCGTACAGCACGCACACCCGGCCCGGCGTCAGCGCCGCGACGAGGAAGCCCATCTCGAACACGACGCCCTGTCGCGCGCGCGTCGTGAAGTACGGCTCCTCCGCCGACTCCAGCCGCGCCGCGCCAATGTCGTCGGCGGTCAGCAGCACGATCGCATAGCGCGAGCCAGGCGTCTGCTCCGCGATCTGCTCGAGCAGCTTCGCGCGCTGCTCCGCGTGGTCGCTGAGGATCACGACCTCGTCCGACCCCGCGCGTTCGAGCACGTGCGCGACGGCGTCCCTCCAGCGCTCGTCGCGCCCGTGCGCGACGAACACCCGCCGCTTCGGCGTCGGGGCGACCTCCGGCGGCGTGCCGCGCTCGGCCGGCGCGCTCGCGTCCTGCGGCGTCAGTTCCGCGCCAAGCTGCGGCGCGCGCGTCAGCTCCGCGCCGACCGCCTGCGACTGCGCGTCAGCCGTGTCGGCGGCGTCGGTCGCGTCGGGCGCATCGGCCTCGTGGGGCGCATCGGCCGGGTTGGGCGAGTCGCTCTCCGGCGCCCGACCGGGCGCGGCGTCCTCGACGAGGCGCTCGTCCGCACGCTCGCGCGGCGCCGGCTGCTCGTCGGCGTGCGCGAGCGGCCCTGGCCGCTGCATGATCGCCGGCTGCTGCTGCGCGATCGCGGGCTGCTCCTGCTGCACGATCGCCGGCGCCTGCTCGCGCGGCGCTTGCGCCTCGGTCGCGAGCGCGGCGGCGGCCGGCGGCGCGTCGAACGCGAGCTCGCCCTGCAGCACCGTGAGAAACTCGATCGCGCCGTTGACGCGCCCGAGGTCGGCCGCGTACTGCTGCTGCCAGCGCCGCCCGCTCTCCGCGCTCGTCACCGCGTCGGTGAACTCGCGCGCCTCGCGCGAACTGCCGTACATGTGCTCGAGCGCGTGCACTGTCGGGTCGATCCACTGCTTGCGCGCGGACTTCCACGCCTCGTAGTCGCTGAAGTCGCCGACGAGGCTCGCGCGCTGGACGAGCGCCTGACCCTGCTTGATGCACTGCGCGAGCAGCTCGTGTGCGATCGGGACGGAGACTTCGAGCATCGCCTAGATCAGTCCCAGCCGCGCCGCCGCGCCGCGAGCGTCGCGCGAGCCGCGAAGCGAGCACGGGCGGAACGAGCGAACGTCGGCGCTCGGCCTGAACGAGCGCACGCCGCGCCGGCGGCCGATGTCGTTGCGGAACGTCGCGCCGCCGACCGCGCGGCGAGCCGCCGCGCGCGCGAGGATCGCGGCGGCTACGAGGTGCTCGTCGATCACGTATTGCGAGTCGAGCACGAGCCGTCTGAGTAGTTGTGCTCGCTGCATGGCGTCGTCCCGCGTACCCATCGGCAGCGCCCGCCGGTTCCAATCGATCGCGGACGGCGCTTAGACGAGCGTATGAACGCGCGATCGCCCGCCGCCGGCGCGCGGCGACGCTAGCGGCGCTTGGCCTGGTGCTCGATGACCTTGCCGAACGCGTCCTCGAGCTGCGCCGTCATCCGCAACTTGAACAGCGCCAGCAGCGCCTCCGAGGCGAGCGGGCGCAGTTGATCGACGCTTTCGATCAGCTCGTCCCACCCCTCGACCGGCTGCCCCGCCGCGTCGAACGGCTCCCACAGCTCGCGGATGAACAGCTTCGTGAACGCGCGCGCGATCGAGTCCGCGTCGCGGCTGACGCGGTCCGACAACGACAGCGCCGCGTGCAGCGGGATGCCGAGCGCCATCACCTGCTCGGCCGCGCGCAACAGCGCCGGGCTCGGCGCTTCGAAGCGGCCGTCGCCGAGCGGAACGAGCAGTCGCAGCTTGCGCACGCGCTCGATGTCCTTCTCGCTCAGCTCGCCGAAGCGCTCGCCCAGCTCGGCCGCCGTGATCAGCTCCGGCTCCTCCGGCTCGAACGGCGTCGTCACTGCTCGGCGCAGGCCGAGCAGCCGCTCGGCGAGTCCGTCCGAGCCGCTCAGCAGCCGCTCGATCGCAGCGAGGTTGAAGCCGTCGGCCTGCAGGTCGAGGATCAGCCGCAGGCGCGCGACGTGCTCGGCGTCGTAGTAGCCGACCCGCGCGCGCACCTCCGGCGGCGGCAGCAGCCCGCGCGTGTGGTGGTTGCGGATGTTGCGCACCGACATGCCGACCTCGGCCGCGAGCTGCTCGATCGTCAGGTCCGTCGTGCCGCGCGGCGCCTCGGCGCCGTTGCGGGCCTTCGCGCGGGCGTCGGTTGCGGGCTTGTCGACCGTCTGTGCCATCCCTCACGCAAGGCTACCATGTTTCATGTAACCTCATTTGAGGTAATGGTTATCTGAACGCACGATGCACTGCTCACCGCCGATCACGACCACCGTCGCGCCGTCGCGCGACATCGCACTGCGAGCGGACGCCCGTGGCTGAACGCGGCGCCGTCCCGCAGGTCTCCCCGCTCCGCCGTCGCGCGCTCGGGTTGATCCGCTCGTTCACGTCGCCGCTACTGCCCGACGACTACCTCGAGCTCGTCAACCCGCTGTGGTCGACGCGCGAGCTGCGCGGGCGCATCGAACGGATCGAGCGCGAGACGGCCGAGGCGGTGACGGTGACGATCAAGCCCGGTTGGGAGTGGGCGGGCCACCGTCCGGGCCAGTATCTGCGCCTGGGCATCGAGGTCGACGGTGTCCACCACTGGCGTGCGTACTCGCTGACGTCGGACCCGCGGCGCGAGGACGGCTGCATCTCGATCACGCCGAAGCTCGTCGAAGGCGGCAAGGTCACGCCGTTCCTGTTCAACGGCGTGCGCCCCGGCGCGATCGTCCGGCTGGGCGGCGTCGAAGGCACGTTCGTGCTGCCCGACCCGCTGCCGCGGCGACTGCTGTTCATCAGCGCGGGCAGCGGCATCACGCCGGTGATCAGCATGCTGCGCTCGCTCGCCGGTGAGGACGCGCTGATCGACGTCGTGCACGTGCACAGCGCGCGCACCGCCGATACGGTGATCTTCGGCGGCGAGCTTCGCGAGCTCGACGCCCGCCACCCCGGCTACCGTCTGCACGAGCGCCGCAGCGGCGAGCAGGGGCGCGTGACCGGCGCGCAGCTCGACGAGCTCTGCCCGGACTGGCGCGAGCGCGAGACGTTCCTGTGCGGGCCGACCGGGCTGCTGCAGGCGATCGGCGAGCGCTTCGAGCGCGACGGCGATCCGCAGCGCCTGCACCGCGAGCACTTCCAGCCCGACGTGCGCGTCGGCGACGGCGAGCGCGGCGCCGGCGGCGCGATCCGCTTCACCAAGAGCGGCATCGAGGCCGTGAGCGACGGCGAGCTGCCGATCCTCGCCGCCGGCGAAGAGGCCGGGGCGAAGCTGCCGTTCGGCTGCCGCATGGGCATCTGCCACACGTGCGTCGGCAAGCTCTGCTCGGGCCAGGTGCGCGACCTGCGCACCGGGCGCGTGCACGGCCAGCCCGGAGAGATGCTGCAGACCTGCATCAACGCGCCCGAGGGCGCGGTCGAGATCGCTCTCTGACCCATATCAACGATCATCAACTCTGAAACCCGAGGAGCAAAGTGTCCGCCACCCAGACGCCAACCCACGCGAACGCCGACGTCGATGAGCCCGAGAGCCCGCTCGCGCGGCTGAGCGCCGAGCAGATCGAGCAGCTCGGCCGCGAGTTCGACGCGATCCACGACGAGGTCTACGCCGACCTCGGTGACCGCGACTCGCGCTACATCCGCAGCACGATCAAGCTGCACCGCCATCTCGTGCTGGCGGCGCGCGCGCTGCTGATGGGCTCGCAGCGAAAGCCGCTGTGGCTGGCCGGCACGACCGCGCTTTCGCTGGCGAAGATCCTCGAGAACATGGAGATCGGCCACAACGTGATGCACGGGCAGTGGGACTGGATGAACGACCCGGACATCAACTCGCAGAACTGGGACTGGGACACCGCCTCGCCGGCCGACGCGTGGCGCCACTCGCACAACTACGAGCACCACACGTTCACGAACATCCGCGGCAAGGACCGCGACCTGGGCTACGAGATCATGCGCATCGACCCGCACCAGAAATGGCACCCGGTCTACCTGCTGCAACCGCTTTACAACCTGCTGCTGATGGGCTTCTTCGAGTGGGGCGTCGCCGTGCACGACCTCAACCGCGGCGCGATCCACTCGGGCGAGAAGTCGAAGGAGCAGGTGATCGAAGAGCTCAAGGCGATCGGCGCCAAGGCACGCGCGCAGATCGTCAAGGACTACGTCGCCTTCCCGGCGCTCGCGGCGCTCGCCTCGCTGATCGCCGGGCGCGGCTCGGTCAAGTCGGCGCGCGCCTCGTTCAAGTCGACGCTGGCGGCCAACTTCACGGCGAACATCGTGCGCAACGTGTGGTCGTACTCGATCATCTTCTGCGGGCACTTCCCCGACCAGACGTACACGTTCAGCCAGGACGAGGTCGCCGAGGAGACGCGCGGCGGCTTCTACGTGCGCCAGCTGCTTGGCGCGGCGAACATCGACGGCGGCCCGCTGTTTCACCTGCTCGCGGGCAACCTCAGCTTCCAGGTCGAGCACCACCTGTACCCCGACATGCCCTCCTCGCGCTACGCCGAGATCGCGCCGCGCGTACGCGACATCTGCCGCCGCTACGGCCTGCCGTACAACACCGGCCCGCTGCACAAGCAGCTCGGCACCGTGCACCGCACGATCCTGCGCCTGGCCTTCCCCGGCGGGCGCGTGCGGCCGAAGCCGGGGCCGTACGCCGGCGGGTAGCCGCGCGCGCGCGCCGGGCTACTCGCCCGTCTCGCCCCACGCGGTCGCCACGAGCGCGCGCCCGCCGCCGCGGTCGCGGTGCTCGCACAGGTAGATCCCCTGCCACGTGCCGAGCGCCAGCCGTCCGTCGGCGACGGGGATCGACAGCGAGGAGCCAAGCAGCGACGCCTTCACGTGCGCCGGCATGTCGTCGGCGCCCTCGATCGTGTGCGTCCAGTACGGCGCGTCCTCCGGCACGGCCTCGTCGAAGTACGCCTCGAAGTCGGCGCGCACGTCCGCGCTCGCGTTCTCGTTCAGCGTCAGCGAAGCGGACGTGTGGCGGATGAACACGTGCAGCAGCCCGACGCGCAGCCGCGCGATCTCGGGCAGCGCCGCGAGCACCTCGCGCGTGACGAGGTGAAAGCCGCGCGGCAGTGGGTCGAGCCGGATCTCGCGTTGCGCCCACACGGAGTCGAAGACTAAGCGGGTAAAGGGCTGTCTTCGCGGACGCCGACACAAATGTATGTACAAACGTGTCTGCGGTTGCTGTCGCCATAAGTCGCCGGAGGCTTCCTCCACGTCACGACGCGTCTCCGACACGCGGCACGAACGGGGCGCATACGCGACAATAGAGCGATCGCTCTATCAAACAGGAAGGGTGGCCCGATGCAGCAGCTCACGTACACCGCGCCGAACCGCCTGCAGTGGCGCGAGGCCGAGGAGCCGCGCCTGGACTCCGACGCGGCCGCGCTCGTGCGCCCGCTCGCCGTCGCCACGTGCGACCTCGACGCGCTGATCCTCGCCGGCGAGTCGCCGTTCGCCGCGCCGTTCGCGATCGGGCACGAGTGCGTCGCCGAGGTGCTCGACGCCGGCGACGCCGTCGGATCGCTGACGCCCGGCGCGCTCGTCAGCGTGCCGTTTCAGATCTCCTGCGGCGAGTGCGCGCCGTGCCGGCGCGGACGCACCGGCAACTGCGCGAGCGTCGACTTCATGTCGACGTACGGCTTCGGTCCCGCCGTCGGGCGCTGGGGCGGCTTCCTCAGCGACTCCGTGCTCGTGCCGTACGCCGAGCACATGCTCGTGCCGGTGCCCGACGGACTCGCGCCGGCGGCCGTCGCGAGCGCGTCGGACAACATCTCCGACGCGTGGCGCGCCGTCGCGCCCGCGCTCGCGGAGGAGCCCGGCGCGCCCGTGCTCGTGATCGGCGGCGCGAGCAGCGGCTCGATCGGCCTCTACGCGGTCGCGCTCGCGCGCGCGCTCGGCGCCGCGTCCGTCACCTACCTCGACGCCGACGTGACCCGTCGCGAGACCGCCGAAACGCTCGGCGCGGAGACGCTCGCGCTGGCCGACGCGCCCGCTCGGCTCGGCCCGTTCCCGATCACCGTCGACGCCGGCGCCGACGCGGACGGCCTCGCGCTCGCGCTGCGCTCGACGGCGCCCGACGGCACGTGCACGAGCACCGCGATCTACTTCGGCGAGCAGCCGTCGCTGCCGCTGCTCGAGATGTACACGAAGGGCGTCACGTTCAAGACCGGACGCGCGCACGTGCGCGAGGCGATCCCGCACGTGCTCGCGCTCGCCGCCGACGGCGCGCTGCAGCCCGAGCGCGTGACGACGCGGACGGTCGCCTGGGGCGACGCCGCCGGGGCGCTGCTCGAGCGCGACTGGACGAAGCTCGTGATCGAGCGCTGACGTGTCATCCTCCGCGGCGATGGCCGGCGAGCAGCCGCACTCAGACGGCGCGAGCGCCGTCACGATCGACGAGCTCGTGCTCGCCGACGAGCCCGAGCGCTGGCGCTCGCTCGGCTTCGAGCTCGACGGCGACGGCGACGTCGTGCTCGGCACGATCCGCGTGCGTCTCGCCGGCGACGGCGCGCGCGAGGGAGCGGCGCCGGGGTTCCTCGGCTGGTCGCTGCGCGGGCTCGCCGCGAGCGAGCTCGACGGGCTGCCGACGAGCGGCTCGCGCAGCGCGCCGCGCGAGCCGGCTGCGGAGCACGCGAACGGCATCGTCGCGGTCGATCACGTCGTCGCGATGACCCCCTCGCTCGAGCGCACCGCCGCGGCGCTGCAGGCTGCCGGCCTTGACCTGCGCCGGATCCGCGAGCAGCCGACGCCCGCCGGCGCCCCGCGGCAGGCGTTCTTTCGCCTCGGCGAGGCGATCCTCGAGGTCGTGCAGGAACCGTATGAGATCGTCGAGCGCGAGGGCGCCGAGCGACCCGCGCGCCTGTGGGGGCTCGCGCTGCTCTCGAGCGATCTCGATCGCACCGTGCGCGCGCTCGGCGAGCGCGCCGGCGAGGCGCGCGAGGCCGTGCAGCCGGGCAGGCGGATCGCGACCGTCCGGCGCTCGGCCGGGCTCGCGGCGCCGGTCGCCGTGTTGAGCGCGCCGCGGCGCGCTAGCCGGCGCGGCTCGGCGTCGGACGATCCTCGCCGCCGCTAAGCGGCGCGAGCGCCGGCGCCGGACGGCCGGTCGCGACCTGCGCCGCCTCCACGCCGCCCACGAACGGCGCGAGCGCGACGTACGTCGCGAGCGGCGCGAGCTCCGGCAGCTCGGCGATCCGCCCCGCAAGCGCATAGCTGAGGCACAGCTCGACCAGCCCGCCCGCGACGGCCTCGACCGCGACCGGCGACGGCGCCTGGCCGCCCGTCTGCTCCAGACCGGGCACGAGCATGCGCGCGAACGCGTTCACCGCCAGATGCGCGCGTTCGGCGGTGCGCGGCGTCGCGACGAGCGCATCGACGAGCGCGACGCGCGCGAACGCCGGCTCGGTCGCGAGGAACCGGAACAGCGCACCGACGCCGGCGCGGATCGCCAAGCGCCAGTCGTCCTGCGCCGCGTACGCGCGTTCGACGGCCGCCAGCGCCCGGCCCAGGCCGATCTCGTACGCGACGAGGAACGCGTCCTCCTTGTCGGTGTAGTGCTCGTAGAACGCGACGAGCGAGACCGCCGCGCGTTCGGCGATCTCTTCGACCTTCAACGCCGCGTAACCGTCGCTCGCGACGAGGTTCGTCACCGCGTCGAGGATCCGCGCGCGCTGGCTCTCGACGACGAAGCTGCGCGAGACGTTCTGGTCGCCGCGCGGCAGCCCGCGCCGGCCGCCGAGCAGCGAGTGCGGCGCCAGGGTGCCCGGCGCGCGGCCCGCTTCGAGCGCGATCGCCGCGCGCTGCGCGCGCGAGAGGCGTTTCGGCTCGGCGAGGATCGACGCCGGCGTGGGGTGGTAGGACGCGGCCCATCGCGTCAGGTCCGGCACCTGCCTGAGCAGCTGTGCCGGCTCGCCGCCGCCGTACACGCGGCGGTAGAGCACGCGGTTGAAGCCGCCGATGATCGCCTTCAGCACCGGGCCGGGGATCGTGCCGTCGCCGGGCGCGAGCGTCAGCGCGTCGTGCAGGAAGCGCTCGTAGCGCCTCAGCGAGCGCTCGCGCCGCTCGATGCCGGCCGGGCCGACCGCCGCGATCTCGACCAGGCTGAGGCGCAGCGCGCCGGGGTTCTCGATCGCCGAGCTGAACAGTGCGGCGATCGTCGCTTCGATCCGCTCGCGCCAGCCGTCGGTCTCGCGGAACGCCTCGTCCAGGCGGCGCGCGAGTGCGGCGGCGATCGCGTCGTACGTCCACAGCAGGCACTCCTGCTTGTTGTCGAAGTTCTCGTAGAACGTCTTGCGCGAGACGCCCGCGCGCGAGATCACGTCGGCGACGCGCGTCATTTGGTAGCCGCCGCCGCCGACCGCGTCGATCATCGCGACCGCCAGCCGCGTCCGGTGGCGCAGCTGCGCCTGCTCGCGCGCGACCGCGCCAGCCGGCTTGCGCGAGCGCGCGCGGCCGTCGCCGCCGCCGTTGCCGACGCGGCCCTCGCCGTCGCCATCCACCTGGCCGTCGGACTCGCGCCGAGACGTGCCCTTCTGCGCCGCTGCTTTGGCCTTTGCCGCCATCCCCATGAGAGCTTTCTAATGGATCCCGTGGCCGATCGTTCTACTACGTTCGCGCCGGCTTCGCATCCCCGCAGACAACGATCGCACAGGGACGCGAGACAATCGTAAATCGATCAACTGGTATATAAACAATAGCCTACTTTGCCTCTTGACAGGCACTATTCGCTGTGCGATGTTGCGCCTTCGAGTGTGACCTCCCTCGTCCGGTCACCTTGAGAGACGCCCGACGCCGCTCCCTCCCTGGCGCGGGCGTCGTCGCCGGGGGGCGTCGTGACCTGGCTCTGGTCGCGACGTCCAACGGCCCTTTCTCACGTATGCGCGTAGCCTTCGCCGTGCCGCCCGCGGGCGCGCCGCCGACCGCACGAGAAAGGACGCCGCACGATGAGCTGGGACTTCTCAACCGACGCCGACTTCCAGGAGCAGCTCGACTGGATGGACGAGCTCGTCCGCGCCGAGATCTGGCCGCTCGAGACGATCTGGCACGAGCTCGGGATCGATGGCCTGCTCGAGGCGATCGCGCCGTTGCAGGAGCGCGCCAAGGCGCGCGGGCTGTGGGCCGCGCACCTGCCGCCGGAGCTCGGCGGCCAGGGGATGGGCCAGGTGAAGCTCGGCCTGATGCACGAGATCCTCGGCACCTCGCCGATCGCGCCGCTCGCATTCGGCAACGCCGCGCCCGACTCGGGCAACTCGGAGATCCTCGCGATGGCCGGCACGCCCGAGCAGAAGGAACGGTGGCTGCACCCGCTGCTCGCCGGCGACCTGCGCAGCGCGTTCAGCATGACCGAGCCGGACTCGCCCGGCTCGGACCCGACGCAGCTTCGCACGCGCGCGGTGCGAGACGGCGAGGAGTGGGTGATCGACGGGCGCAAGTGGTTCTCCTCGAATGGCTCGATCGCCGACTTCCTGATCGTGATGGGCGTCACCGACCCCGACGCGCGCGGCTCGCAGCGCGCGTCGATGTTCGTCGTGCCCGCCGACACGCCGGGCGTGCAGATCGTGCGCGACGTGCCGACGATGGAGCATCCGTGGGAGCAGTTCGGCGCCTACGGCGGGCACTCGGAAATTCTCTACGAGAACGTCCGCCTCCCGGCCGACGCGCTGCTCGGCGCGGTCGGCGACGGCTTCATCCTCGCGCAGCAGCGGCTCGGGCCGGGCCGGATCCACCACTGCATGCGCTGGCTCGGCGTCGCGCGCCGCGCGTTCGACATGATGTGCGAGCGCGCGACCTACCGACACGCGCACGGCTCGCTGCTCGCGGACAAGCAGACCGTGCAGAACTGGATCGCCGACAGCGCCGCCGAGATGCAGGCGGCGCGGCTGATGACGTTGCACGCCGCGTGGACGATGGACACGCGGGGCGCGAGCGCCGCGCGCGTCGACATCGCGCTGATCAAGTTCTACGGCGCGAAGGTGCTGCACGACGTCATCGACCGAGCGATCCAGACGCACGGCTCGCTCGGCTACTCGACCGACCTGCCGCTCGAGCAGATGTACCGCTTCGCGCGCGCCGCGCGGATCTACGACGGTCCCGACGAGGTGCACCGCCAGACCGTCGCGCGGCGGATCCTGCACGGCTACTCGCCGCCGGCCGGCGAGGTGCCGAGCGAGCACGTGCCGACGCGCCGCGAGCAGGCGCGCGAGCGCTTCGCGCACCTGCTCGGCGCGCTCACGGCCAACGACTAGGAGGCACGGCACAGCACGCAGCAGGGGCGCCGAGGCGCCCCTGCTGCGTGCTGCCTCTGCGCTACTGGCAGAGCGGGTTGTACGGCACGCTCTGACAGGGGTTCGGCATCGTCGGCTGCGGCGGCGGCGCCGGTTGGGGCACGCCTTCGCCGCGCGACTGCGATTCCTCCTGCAGCCGGACCAGGTATTCGATCGCCGCTTCACCGCCGCCGGGGTTCGGCGTCGTTTTGTTCTGACAGCCCCAGCCTTCTTCGATTTTTTCGGGATACGTGGCGGCGGTGAACGAGTTGCCCGAGACGCAGTCGTTGGTCGACATCTGCTGTCCGAACAGACCTCCCTCGAGCGCCACGTCGCCAGTGAAGTAGCCGCCGGCCGTGCCGTTGCCGGAGAACGTGTTTTCGCTGATCCGGTTGCCGGCGTTCTGGAAGAAGATCGTGCCTTCCTGCGGCGGGAACGGGTTGGGGTACTCGAATGCGAGCACGCCGTCGTTGACGTTGCCCTTGATCGTGTTCTTTTCTACCAGGTCGGCGTAGTCGCCGGGCAGCTCGACGCCGATCCCCCATGGCGCGGCGGCGGCCGACGAGTTCGCCGGCGTCGTCAGGTCGTTGTTGTTGTTTTCGATCACGTCGTCGCGTCTCGCACAATCCAGTTTCCACGGATTGCACACGATCCGATTTTATTGAAGGGCGAAGAAATCCTAGAAGGCGAAATTCACACGATAAAACAATCCAAGAAAACAATATCCCACAAAACGGCGATCTCGAAAAAGGTAGGGCTAAAGAGGGCAGCGCTGAGCCGAAGGAATAAGACGACGCTTAGTTTTTAACCCATTTTTGGTTGACGGGCCATTCACCTGCCATTCACCTGCCATTGCCACTGCTTTACATGTACTAATATCGTTTAATGCGCCGTCCGTTGCCTGCTATGTTGTTGTAACTACGTTTTCATGCGGATTCGACTCCTACTCGCTTCCGCCATTTTTCAGTGAGTTACAGACTAGCAAATCATTCACAAATCAGTTTGGCCTCGGCAAAGCCATTGGTACGACTCTGGAATGAGCCTGCTGCATCTCGTCCGTCACTACATCTCCGTACACATTCATAGTGGTCCGGATATCGCCGTGACGCATGAGCTTTTGTTGCACAGCAATTGGTGTCCCACCCGCATCTAGCCAAGAACGGTAGGTGTGCCTCATGCTGTGGGTGCCGATCCTCTCGATTCCCGCAGCCTGCGCGGCACATCGGAAAGATCTCAGCACCTGATCATAGGACCATGGCTGACCGCCACGCTTGGCCGGGGAGGCGAATATCCAATCAACGTCCGACGAGAACTGAGACCGCGCCTTCCAGGATTTCAATGTCTTGAGCAACCCCCATCAATGGACCTCCTGCGAGCA
>CAVPKP010000009.1:0-338447 GCA_963705745.1 uncultured Solirubrobacteraceae bacterium | reverse complement strand
GACGATCGCGTCCTCGGTCTCCATCCACTCGGCGATCTCGCGCTCGAGCTCCAGGTGCAGCGGGATCGTGCCGTTGAGCAGGCGCGAGCCGGTCAGGCCGGTGCCGTAGCGGTGTAGCGCGTCCTCGGCGCCGGCGAGCACGCGCTCGTCGCCGGTCAGCCCGAGGTAGTTGTTCGAGCCGAGCATGATCCGCTCGGCGCCCTCCATCTCGACGACGGGCATCGCCGGCGAGGTGAGCACGTGGAAGTACGGCAGCACGTCGGCCTCACGCGCGGCCGCGAGCAGCTCGGCGCGGTCGTGATCGCGGACCTTGGCGAAGACGTCTGTTGAGGTCTGCATGTAGTGTGCCTCGGCCGTGAGCGTCGAAATCAGGTCTGTGTCGGGCGGGAAGGATCTGAAGCGCTTCATCGACCTCCCGTACGCGCTGCATGCTAACTCGCCGCAGTGGGTGCCCCCGCTGAAGCTCGAGCGGCGGCTGTTCCTGCACCGCAAGATGAACGCGTTCTTCACGCACGGCGACGCCGAGTACTTCCTCGCGCTGCGCGACGGGCGCGTCGTCGGGCGGATCAGCGCGCACGTCAACGACGCGTTCAACGACTACCAGCAGAAGAACTGGGGCTGGTTCGGCTTCCTCGAGTTCGAGGACGACCAGGAGGTGCTCGAGGCGCTGCTCGGCGCCGCCGAGCGCTGGCTGCGCGAGCGCGGCAAGGAGCGGATCGTCGGGCCGGCGAGCTCACGATGAACGACGAGAGCGGCGTGCTGATCGAGGGCTATGAGCTGAAACCGATGATCGCCCAGCCGTGGAACCCGCCGTACTACCGCGAGCGCCTCGAGCAGGCCGGCATGACGAAGGCGATCGACCTGCTGATGTGGAGCCTCGACGTCGAGGATCGCGACAAGGTGCTGCCGGTGATGTGGGAGCTCGCGGGCAAGGTCGAGAGCGAGCACGGCATCCGCGTGCGGCCGATGCGCCGCTGGCAGCTGCGCAAAGACATGGACGCGTTCGCCGACGTCTACAACTCGGCGTGGTCGAAGAACTGGGATTTCGTGCCGTACGAGGAGGCTTCGACGCGTTCGCGCAGGAGCTGCAGATCGTGTTCGACAAGCACTGGTTCATGCTCGCCGAGCGGATCGACACCGGCGAGGTCGTCGCGATGGCGATGACGATCGTCGACGTCAACGAGCTGCTCGCGAAAATGAACGGGCGGCTGCTGCCGTTCGGGTGGTGGTACCTGCTGAACAAAGGCCGCATGATCAAGCGCCTGCGCGTCGGCTTCCTCGGCGTCAAGCCCGAGTACCAGCACACGGGCGTCGCCGCGCGCCTCTACGAGCTGCACTTCGACGCGGCGGAAGTGCGCCCGCAGTCGGGCGGCGAGATGGGCTGATCCTCGAGACGAACACGCCGATGAACCGCGGCATGGAAATGATGGGCGGCAAGGTCGTCAAGCGCTACCGGATGTTCGAGCGCGTGCTCGCGCCGAGCGGCGATGGAGTTCGAGACGCCGTTTACACTGGATCGATGAGCGCGATCGACGGTCACGCGAGGACGCAGCCCGGCGCGGAGGAGCCGGAGGAGGCGCTCGACGCGCTGCCCGTGCTCGCGCCGGAGGCGAGCGTCGTGCGCGAGCGCCCGTTCGCCGGCGAGCTCGTGCGCGGCGGCACGATCCCCGCCGTGCAGGCGGCGGCCGTCGCCGCCGGTGGCTTCGTCGCCGGAGCGGCCGTCGTCGGGCTCGTGACGCGTCGTCAGCGTCATTCGGCGGCGCTCGCGAAGGGTCGCCGCGGCTCCTCGCGGCGTCTGCGTCGCTCGCGCAACGACTCCTCCGCCGCCGAGCTGATCGAGATCGTCGGCAGCCGCTCGCTGCTGGTAGACGTGCACCTGCTCGGCCGCCGCGGCTAGACGATCGATAGGCGGCGCGAGCCCATGTCCTCAGTCGCTCGCGTGCTATCGCACGCCACGCTCCTGCGTCCTCGGCTCGCTTGCCTCTCGACCGTCTAGTGACCCAAGCTCCCCACCGTGTCGCGACTGTCGAGAGCGTCGAGCGGCGCGTCGAGGTCCGGCCGGCCGGACCGTTTCGGCTCCCGCGCGGCGGCATCGACGGGCTCGCGCGCCGTCGCGGCGGCGTGCTCGAACGCCTGCTGCACGATCGCGCCGAGCCGGTGCTCGTGCGCGTCGCTCAGCCCGCGCACGATCGCGTCGTGCTCGGCGCACGGGCGCGCACGCGCGCGGCCGCGGCGCACGGGATCGAGCGGATGCGCTTCGCGCTCGGCGTCGACGAGGACCTGCGCGCGTTCCACCGCCGCTTCGCGCGCGATCCGCTGATCGGCCGCTCGCTGCGCAGCCGCCCGTGGCTGCGCGTGCGCCGTCGCCCCGATCCGTTCGAGGCGCTCGCGTGGGCGGTCTGCGAGCAGCTGATCGAGTACGAGCGCGCGGCGGCGATCGAGCGGCGCCTGCTCGCCGCGCTCGGGCGCCGGTGGATCGGCTGGGATGGAGCTGCCAGTCCGCTGCGCGACCTGCCGAGCGCGGCGGCGCTCGCCGGCACCGCGCCGGCGCGCCTGGAGTCCTTCGACCTCGCCGCCTCGCGCGCCGTGACGCTCGTGCGCGCCGCGCGCGAGGTCGCGCGCGGACGCGTCGACCTGCACGCGGCCGACCACGAGCACGGCTGGCGTCGCCTACGTGCGATCCCGGGGATCGGCAGCTGGACGGTCGAGATGCTCGCGCTGCACGGCCAGGGCCGTCACGATCAGGTGCCGGCCGGCGACGTCGGGCTGCTGAAGCTCGTCGGGCGCGCGCTCAGCGGCGGCGATCCGCACGCGCGCGCGAGCGAGCGGGAGGTGCGCGAGTTCTTCGCGCCCTACGGCGAGTGGGCGGGGCTCGCCGCCGCCCACATGATCGGCCTCTAGGACGGTCGTGGGCGCGGGCCGCGACTGTTAGCGCGGCACGCGCGGGAGCACGCGCGTCGTTCGCCGGCGCCCGGGTCGGTCGAGCCGCGCGCGGCGCGGCGGTCGCGCTCGACGAGCAGCGCGAACGTCGGGCACGCCTGGGCGGCGCGCTTGGCGTGCGAGAGCAGCGCCTCGGGCAGCGGTTCGTCGTCGACGATCGGGTAGCCCCACTCGTCGAGCGTGATCCGCTCGGGCAGCAGCTCGGCGCACATCCCGTGCGCCTCGCACGTGATCGGGTTGACGCGCACGCGCTGGCTCATCGCGCAACCGCCTGGGCGGTGCGCCGTGCGCTCGGGCGCGCGTGGACTGGCAGAGGCAGCTCGGCCGGGCGCGCGCACGCCTCGCAGCGGCCGTGGCGCGCATGGTCTGAGAACTCCGGCTCGAACGTCGACAGCGCGCTGTGCACGAAGCGCGCGACGCCGTCGGGGTGGCCGCACGCGCCGCGGCGGCGCACGAGCTGCGTCAGGCGCTCGACGCGGCGCGCGGCGTCGCCGCCGGCGTTGCCGGCCGCGATCTCGGCGATCGTCGCGGCGAGCGCGTCGAGGCCGTTGATGCACGGTCCGCACTGTCCGGCGCTCTCGTTCGAGAGCCAGCGCGCGACGCGCGCCGTCTCGGCGACGGGGCACGCCCCGTCTGACAGCAGCGCGATCACGCCGGCGCCGAGCGTCGCGCCGAACGGCGCGAGGTGTTCGTCCGACAGCGCGACGCCGCGCAGGTGCTCGCCGTCGATCCACGTTCCCGCGTAGCCGCCGAGCAGCGCCGCGCGGACGCCCGCGGTCGGCCCGCCGGCGGCGTCGATCAGTTCGCCGAGCGACGCGCCGTGCTCGATCTCGTACACGGCCGGGTTCGCGACCGGCCCGGACAGCGTGACGAGCGCCGAGCCGGGCTGCGAAGCGGTCCCGAGCGCGCGAAACCACTGCGAGCCGTGACGCGCGATCAGCGCGATGTGCGCGTATGTCTCGGCGTTGCTGACGAGCGTCGGGCGCCGCGAGACGCCCTGCTCGAACGGCAGCGGGGGCGTGAACGTCGGCAGCGCGGGGCCGCCCGAGAGGTGGTTGACGAGCGCCGACTCCTGTCCGACCACGTAACCGGGAGGCGTCGTGCTGAGGCGCAGGCGCGCGCCGCCGAGCCGGCGGCGTTCGTCGATCGCGGCGGCGACCGTCTCGACGCTCGCGCTCGCCGACTCGCAGACGGCGACGAGCACCTCGTCGGCGCCGAGCGCCTGCGCGGCGAGCTGCGCGCCGTCGAGCATCAGGTGCGGCGCGAGCTGGCACAGCGTGCGGTCCTTCAGGCTCGCCGGCTCGCCCTCGGTCGCGTTGACGACGACGACCGCGCGACCGCGCGCCGCGGCGACGGCCCGCAGCTTGGTTGCCGTCGGGAAGCCGGCGCCGCCGCGCCCGCGCAGGCCGGCGCGCTCGAGCTGCTCGATCAGGTGCGGCGTCTCGCGCCGCTTGCGCTTGCGCTCGAGCGGCAGCTCGCCGTGTGTGGCGATGTGATCGTCGAGCGCGAGCGGCGCGCCGTCGGCACCGGCGCCGAGCAGCAGGCGCGGCAGCGTGCGCGCGTCGACGTCGGGCATCGGCGGCGCGTCACGCTCGAGCAGGGCCGTCTGAGTCGAGAGCGGGCTTCTCATTTCGATCCTTTTTTCGACTTCGCGTGGGTGGAGTGCCCGAGCAGCGAGCTCGGCGTGCCCGACCGCCGCGCCCATTCCGAGCCTAGCGGGCCGCCGGGCAGCCACAGCAGCAGGAACAGCGAGAACACGCCGGCTCCGCCGAGCGCGGCGCCGCGCGCGCGCAGGTTCTGCGGCCAGCCAGCGACCACGCGCGCGAGCACGGCCGCGAGCACGACCGCCAGGCAGGCGATGCTGAGCACGAGCAGCCATGCCGATTTCACGTCGCTGCCGGTGCCGAAACCGTGCAGCAGCGCGATCGGCCAGCTCGCGTACGTCAGCCAGTGGATCGCGCGCCACGTGCCGTAGCCGAAGCGACGGCGCAGCAGGCTCGTGATCGTCACCGCGAGCAGCAGGTCGAACGAGACCGCGCCTAGGCCGAGCCAGAACGGGCGGTAGGAGCCGACGAACGGGATCACTGCGTCGACGATCGAGATCGGCGCGAAGCTGTCGAGGACCGACGTGAGGATGTGCAACGCGAGGAACGCCATCGCCAGCAGCGAGACGTTGCGGTGCAGCGAGTCGATCACGAAGCGCGGCCACCCCGGCGTGCTGAAGCGGCGCACGTCGAGCACGCCGAGCGCGACGGCGACGGTCAGCAGCACCAGCGCGACGGCGCCGGTCGAGCGCGTCAGGTACCAGTAGGCGCTGCCGCCTGACGCGGCGAGGATCGTCATCGGCTCGCCTCCGTCTGCGGCGTCCTGCTCGTAAGCGTCATCGAGCACGGGCGCAGGCCAGTCGCCGGTGCGCACGACGCGACCGTCCTCGCCCTGAAGTCGCGCCGGCAGGCCAAGCTGCTCGAGCCACGCGACGGCCGAGCGCGCGCGGATCAGCGCGGCGGTCGTCGCGATGTTCCCCTGCGCGCAGTCGGCCGCGGCGACGCTGACCGTGCGCCAGCACGAGTGCGCCGGCACGCCCGTCGCCGGGTCGATGATGTGGTGCATCGTCTGGCCGCCGTGGCTCCAGCGGCGCACGGCCGTGCTCGAGGTCGCAAGGCCACCGGAGGCGATCGAGATCGTCTGACCCGGCGCGGAGGGCTCGTTGCGGTGGTCGTCGGTCACGCGCACGCGCCAGCCCTCGCTCGGGGCGGCGCCGGCGGTCGCGATGTCGCCGCCGAGGCTCACGAGCACGCCGCTGCCGCTGGCCGCATGAGCGGCCGCCGCAGCGCGGTCCGCCGCCCACGCCTTCGCCGTCGCGCCGAGGTCGAGGTGGATGCCGGACGGCACGCGCACGGTGCGCGTCGCCGCGTCGAGCTCGACCGTGCGCCAGCCGGCGCGCGAGCGCAGCGTCAGCACCGGCGCGCTCGGCGCCGGCTCCTCGCGTACCGGCGCGAGCAGGCTCCAGTCGCGGTCGTAGCCGGCCAGCTCGAGCGCGCGCCCGACGGTCGGATCGACGTCGCCGTCGGTCAGTCGCGCGGCGTCGAGCGCGAGCTCCAGCGCCTCGAACAGCAGCGCGCTCGTCTCGACCGGCCGCCCAGCGCACTCGTTCAGCCGCACGAGCTCCGAGTCGCTGCGAAAGCGGCTGCACGCGCGGTCGACGGCCGCGAGCTCGCGCTCGACCGCGCCGCGCGCGGGCGCCAGCGCGTCCGGCTCGACGCTACGCAGCACGACGCTCGTCCCGAGCGCGCTCCAGCTCGCCTGCGCGAGCGGCCGCGGTGTCGCGACCGACGGCGTCACGATCCTCCCGAGACTGCCGGCGCCGAGCTTTCCTGCACGGGCGGCGCGCTCGCTTCCGAGGCTCCCGACGAGCTGGACGACCCGGAGGAGCCCGACGATTCGACGCTCGGCGAGGAGGATCCGCTGGCGCTCGATTCGGGGGTCGGTTCGCGCGTCGCTTCCGGCGTCGGTTCGGGCGTGGCTTCGTGCGTCGGTTCGCTCGCCGCTTCGTGGCTCGGTTCGCTCGTGGCTCCGGCGGACGGTTCGCTGGTCGCCTTCGGCGCTTGCGCCGGTGGGGTGATCGATTTGTGCGTCGAGGTGTGGCTTGGGCTGTGCGACGTCTTCGCGTGCGTCTTGCCGGTCGCGCTCGTCGTCGAGCTCGCCTTCGCCTTGCCCGGGAACGCCTGCGCCGCGACCTCCGTCAGCACGCCGGTCAGCGCGACGCTGCCGGCGAGCAGCCAGCGGTTGGCGAGCGAGAGGCGTCGCAGCGAGCTGTCGCGGGTGTGTGCGTGGTGCAGGCGCATCTCAGTGGTGGAAGTGGTGGGCCGAGAGCCACGGGCCGAATTGCGGGATCACGACGACTGCGAGCACGGCTCCGAACACGAGCGCGCCGCCGAGCGAGAGCGTGCGCCCGGCGCGGCCGTTGAGCTCGCCGCTCCACTGCATCGCCGATCCGCGGCGCGCCTCGCGCCCGTAGTCGGCTTGCAGCGCGCGCGCGACCGCGGGCAGGTGCGCGAGCACGTGGATCGCCGTGAACGCGACCCACACGAAGAAGCTGATCTTGTGGATCGGCAACCACGTGCCGCGCGCGCTCGGTCCGACGAACAGCAGGATCACGCCGCTGGCGAACACGACGAGCGTCGAGAGGACGACGAGCGGCGCGAGCAGGCGCAGCGGCATCGGCGGCGGCCCCTTGCGCACGTACGGCGCGTCGTGCGTGTAGTAGCGGACGAAGCGATAGCCGGTGCTCGCGAGCTTCAGCGCGAGCGGCCCGATCAGCAGCATGCCGACGAACAGGTGCACGGACAGCAGTTGCCCGATCCGGATGATCGTCACGCCGATCACGGCCAGCAGCACGATCAGGATCGCGCCGACCGTCGAGGTGAGACGCTCGTTGCCGCTCGTCCCGCCGCCGAGCAGGCGCCGCGGGGAGACAGCGTCGTTGAGGGAGATGCCGGAATCCGGCGCTCGACTGCCATGAGCCGAGTGTGCGAGGAGCGGGTAAGGGTTTGATAACCGCAACATGAGAATGCTCTGGGAATGCGTTTACTGCAATAAGACGTGCGCGAGCGCCCTATCCTTGGGCGAATGGCAGCGACAACGCGCCCAGAGCGCGAGGGCGCGCCCGACGATGCGCCCGTCGCGCGCGAGCCGGTCGTCGATGCGCGCGTGCTCGTGATCGAGGACGAGCCGGGGATCGTCGACTTCGTTCGGCGCGGGCTGGAGGCGGAGGGCTTCGGCGTCGAGTCGGCGACCGACGGCGTCGAGGGCGAGCGCCTGGCGCTCGGCGGCAGCTTCGACGCGGTCGTGCTCGACCTGATGCTGCCCGGCCGGTCGGGCCTGGAGATCCTGCAGACGCTGCGCCAGGCGCGCCCGACGACGCCGGTGATCGTGCTGACGGCGCGCGGCGAGGTCGAGGACCGCGTCGCCGGGCTGGAAGCGGGCGCGGTCGACTACCTCGTCAAGCCGTTCTCGGTCGCCGAGCTCGTCGCGCGCGTGCGCGCGCAGCTGCGCGTCGTCGCGCAGGCGTCGGCGAGCACGTTGCGCGCGGAAGACATCGAGGTCGACTTGCTGAGCCGCAAGGTGACGCGCGGTGGGCGCGCGATCACGCTCTCGACGACCGAGTTCGAGCTGCTCGTGTACCTACTGCGCCACCCCGGGCAGGTGCTGTCCGCGATCAGATCCTCAGCGCCGTGTGGGGCTACGAGCACGATCCGACGACGAACGTCGTCGACGTCTATGTCGGCTACCTGCGCCGCAAGCTCGGCGCGCCGGAGGACCCGGCGCCGATCTTCACCGTGCGCGCCGTCGGCTACCGCCTCGGCGGCGCCGGCTGAGCGCGGATGCGCGCGTTGCGCGATCGCTTCAGGCACGTCGGCCTGCGCTGGCGGCTGGCCGGCTGGGTGGCGCTCGTGACGCTGCTGTGCACCGGATCGCGTTCGTCGCGGTCTATCGCGGGACCGGCACGCAGCTGCGCCGCCAGATCGACGGCGAGATCGCCGGCTATGCGAAGGGGCTCGCGCGCGAGCTCACGCGCGCCGGCGTCGCGACGCCAGCGCGCGCTCGCTCGGAGGCCGCCGAGTTCGTCGGCGACCAGTCGTTCGCCGCCAGCTCGACGTCCTGTTCGCGACGATTCCCGGCTCGCGCACGGTCACGAACCGGCCGGAGCTGTTCTCGGCACGGCCGTCCCTGATAACGGCGAGACGGCCGCCGAGCAGGCGCACGAGGACGCCCTCTCGCGCCGCCTGCTGACGCAGCAGAGCGGCTACTCGACGCTCGCGCTGCCCGACGTCGGCGACATGCGGCTGCTCAAGCGCCAGGTGCGCCTGCGCGACGGTGCGCTCGCGTACGGTCGGCGTCGGCGAGCCGCTCGGCACGGTCACGCACGCGCAGGCGAGCGTCGCGCGCGCGTTCGTCCTCGCCGGGATCCTCGCGCTCGCCGGCGCGCTGCTGGCGGCCCTCCTGATCGGCACGCGCGTGTCGCGACCGCTGCGACGGATGGCCGCGGTCGCGGCGCGCGTCGACGCCGGCGACCTGCACCCGCGGATCCACGACGCCGGCGGACAGGCCGAGGAGGTGCGCGTGCTGAGCGGACGCGTTCAACCACATGCTCGACCGCCTGACCGACGCGTTCGCGCGCCAGCGCGCGTTCGTCGCCGACGCCTCGCACGAGCTGCGCACGCCGCTGACGGTGATCCGCGGCCAGCTCGAGGTGCTCGCCGCGCAGTCCTCCCGTCGGGCGCCGAGGTGCGGCGCGTCGAGACGCTCGTGCAGGCCGAGCTCGCGCGGATCAGCCGCCTCGTCGACGACCTGCTGCTGCTCGCGAAGAGCGAGCAGACCGAGTTCCTGCGCGTCGAGACGTTCGAGCTGCGGCCGTTCGTCGAGCAGCTATGGGACGGCACGAGCCTGCTCGCCGAGCGTCGCTTCGAGCTCGCGAGCGTCCCCGACGGGACGCTGCGCTCGGACCCCGACCGGCTCGCGCAGGCGCTGCGCAACCTGATCGCGAACGCCGTCGTGCACACGGCCGCCGGCGACGGCCTCGTGCGGATGCGGATCGAGCAGCTGCGCGGCGGGCGCCTGTGCTTCTTCGTCGAGGACGACGGTCCCGGGATCCCGCGCGAGCAGCGCGAGCGTGTGTTCGACCGCTTCCACCGGACCGACTCGGCGCGCGACCGCGCCTCGGGCGGCACCGGTCTCGGGCTCGCGATCGTGCGTGCGATCGCGCTCGCGCACGGCGGCGGCGTCAGCGCCGGGCGCTCGCCCGAGGGCGGCGCGCGGATCGAGCTCGTGATCGCCGGCTTCAGCCCACGCTCGCCGCGGCGCCCGCCGGACGTCGGGTCGGCGCTACCGGAGGATCCCCGTGTGGCCGATCGAGTAACGGCCGGGCTCGGGCCACACGCATAGGCCGTGCGGGCCGTTGCCGACGGGGATCCGGTGCAGCAGCCGGCCGGTCCGCGTCGAGATCGCGTAGACGGCCGCGTCCGAGCGCCCCGACAGCCACAGGATGCTGCCGTCGGCCGAGACGTTGCCCATGTCCGGCGTCGAGCCGCTCGGCAGCCACCACTTCGCGATCGGCCGCCGCGTCGCGAACGAGATCACGCTGATCGACCCCTCGGCGCGGTTGGACACGTACAGGAACTTCGCGTTGCGGCTCGGGTACAGGCCGTGCGCGCCGGCACCGGTCAGCTCGAAGCGGATCACGCGAAGCGTGCGAACGTCGATCAGCCAGACGCCGCCGAGCGCCATGTCAGCGACGTAGAACGTGCGCCCGTCCGGTGAGAGCTTGACGTCCTGCGGCTGCGCGCCGGGCGCGAGCGAGATCACGCGCACGACGCGCTCGCTGCGCAGGTCGATCACGACCACGCGGCCGGCGAACTCGCACGAGGCGAGCGCGTAGCGCCCGCCGGCGGTGAAGTCCATGTGGTCGATGCCGCGGCACTGCGGCGTCGCCAGCGCGTGGTGCAGCGCCATCGTGCGCGGATCGCGGAAGTCGAGCTCGCGGTGCGCCTCGGCGACGACGATCGCCCAGCGCCCGTCGGGCGTGAAGTACATGTTGTACGGGTCGGTCACCGGGATCGGCCGGCCCGGGCGCCCCGTGCTCGGGTCGATCGGCGTGAGGCTGTTGCCGAGGTCGTTCGTCACGTACAGCGTGCGCAGGTTCCACGCCGGCACGACGTGCTGCGGCAGCGCGCCGACGGCGAAGCTGTCGATCACCTTGAACGTCCGCTGCGAGATCACGTCGACCGTGTTCGATTCGCTGTTCGGCACGTACACGAGCGCCGGGTCGCCGCGCACGACCGGGCTGAGCCGGCCCGCGCGGTCCGCCGCATAGACGTCGTTCGCGTTGAGCGCCGGCGGCACCGCTCCCGGGCGCGGGACTTCGACGTCGCCGGGCCGGCTCGCGCCGCTCCTCGATGGCGCGGCCCCGAGGCCGGCGGCCGGCACGTCGCTCGCGCTGACGCGCGGCGCGCTGCTGCCGCCGCACGCGGCGAGCCCGCCGGCGAGCGCCAGCGCGCTCGCCGCCACGACCGCCCGGCGCACCGTGAGCGCGAGCGCCTCACCCGCCGTCATCGCGTGGGCGGCACGAGCGTCAGCGCGACGTCCTGCACGGCTCCGGCGCTGTCGCGGCCGCCGATCGCGAGGATGCGGTCGGGCAGCGATGCCGCGCCGAGGTCAGACAGCGCCTTCGGAAGATGGCCGGCGACGCGCACGGCGCCGCTCCTCGGATCGACCGCGAGGATCGTCGAGGTCTGGTCGGTGAGCCCTTCGCCGCGCCCGCCGATCACGTACATCACGCCGTTCAGCGACGCGCCGGCGGCATGCGTCAGCGCATGCGGCAGTTCGCCGATCTGGCTCACGCGCCCGCTCGCCGGGTCAAACGAGAGGATCGCCCGCTGCGCCGTTTCGCCCGACGTGCCGCCAGCGATCAGCAGCCGTCCGCCGACGGCCGCGACGGCCGCGTAGCGCAGCGGTCGCGGCAGCATGCCGGCGACGCGTGAGCCGTGGCCGGGGGTGAACGCGACGATCGTGCGCAACGGCACGGTCTCGGTATAGCCGCCGACGACGTACGCCGTGCCGGCGAGCGCCGCCGCGGCCACGTCGGACGCCGGCGCCGGCAGCCGCCCGGCCTCGCGCGTGCCCGCGGCGCCCACTTCGAGGACGGCCGAGCTCGCCGTGGCGGCGTTGCCGCCGCCGAACAGGTACGCGCGTCCGGCGACGCTCGCCGCCGCCGCGTCGTGCAGCGGCGAGGGCAGCTGCGCGAGCGAGCGCGCGCCGGTGCCGTCGATCAGCGTCACGCTCGCGAGCGACGAGTCCCCCGCGTCGAGCCCCGCGATCGCGAGCACGCCGCCCGCGCCGGGCGTCACCGCCGGGAGCTGCACCGCTTCGGGCAGCGCCGTCGTCGCCGCGACCCGTAGCTCGGGCGAGGCGCTTGGCGCGCGCTCGATCGCCACCGATCGCCGCGCCGTGCTCGCATGCGTCGTGCCCGTGCCGGAGCCGCCGCCGCACCCGAGGAACGGCAGGGTGAGGAGGCCGCGGCGAGCGGTCCGGCGCGCAGGGCGGCGACGGGCACGCCGCCAGCTTCTGTGCGCCGCCTAAATCAGAGCTGAGCGTCCGATGAGAACACCCTCACGCTTGCGTCCCGCTGACTAGGAACGAGCACCGCGGCGCCATGGAAGCGCCCGCGCGCGAAGATCCTCGAGCGCCTCGTTCGCCTGCTCGAGCGCGTACTTCGTGACGCGCGTCTGCACGGGCACGTCCGGCGCGAGCGCGAGGAACTCGCTGCCGTCGGCTCGCGTCAGGTTGGCGACCGAGCGTACGATCCGCTCCTGCCACAGCGAGCTGTAGGGGAACGACGGGATGTCGCTCATGTGGATGCCGCCGCAGACGACGACGCCGGCCGGCGCGAGCGCCGCCAGCGCGAGCGGCACGAGCGCGCCGTCCGGCGCGAAGAGGATCGCCGCGTCGAGCTCGTGCGGCGGGCGCTCGTCCGCGTCGCCGGCCCAGACCGCGCCGAGCTCGCGCGCGAACGCCTGCGTCGCCTCGTCGCCGGCGCGCGTGAACGCGTAGACCTCGCGTCCCTGCGAGGCGCAGACCTGCGCGAGGATGTGCGCGGAGGCGCCGAACCCGTACAGCCCGACGCGCCGCGCGTCGCCGCACATGCGCAGCGCGCGGTAGCCGATCAGCCCGGCGCACATCAGCGGCGCCGCCTGCTCGTCGGGATAGCCGTCGGGGATCGGAAAGCAGAAGCGCGCGTCGGCGACCGCGTGCTCGGCCATCCCGCCGTCGACGTCGCGGCCGGTGAAGCGCGCTCGCGGGCACAGGTTCTCGCGTCCGGACAGGCACCACTTGCATTCGCCGCAGCTCCAGCCGAGCCACGGCACGCCGACGCGATCGCCGACCGCGAACGCGCTCGCCGCCTCGGCAGCGCCGCACTCAGCGGCGGCCTCGCCGCCGGCAGCGGCCTCAGCGGCCGGATCGCCGCCGACCGCTTCGACGGCGCCGATTATCTGATGCCCGAGGATCCGCGGCGGTTGCTCGATCTCGACCTCGCCGTCGAGCAGGTGCAGGTCGGTGCGGCAGACCCCGCACGCGTGGACGCGCAGCAGGAGCTGTCCGGCCGCGGGCGAGGGCACGTCGCGCTCGACCGCGCGCAGCGGCTGCCCGACTTCCTCGAAGAGCATCGCGCGCATCGTCAGCCGAAGAACAGCCCCGCCGTCTCGTACAGGTGAGGGTCGAGCAGCTTCGGCTCGCGCAGCGCGTCGGCGAGCGGGGTCTCGACGATCTCGGTTCCGCGCAGGCCGACCATCGCGCCGAACCGTCCGCCGAGCGCGGCATCCATCGCGGCGACGCCGAAGCGCGTCGCGAGCACGCGGTCGAACGCGACCGGCGTGCCGCCGCGCTGGACGTGGCCGAGGATCGTCACACGGCTCTCGTAGCCGGTGCGCCGCTCGAGCTCGCCCTCGAGCAGCACGCCGATCCCGCCGAGCCGCGCGTGCCCGAACGCGTCCGTCGACGTTCCCTCGCGCACCTGCAGCGTGCCCTCGCGCGGCGTCGCGCCCTCGGCGACGACGACGATCGAGAAGTTCGCGCCGCGGTTGTGGCGCTTGCGGATGTGCTCGGCGACCTCCTCGACGTCGAACGGGCGCTCGGGCACGAGGATCGCGTCGGCGCCGCCGGCGAGCCCGGCGTACGTCGCGATCCAGCCGGCGTGCCGGCCCATCACCTCGAGCACCATCACGCGGTTGTGCGACTCGGCGGTCGTGTGCAGGCGGTCGATCGCGTCGGTCACGATCTGCACCGCCGTCTGGAAGCCGAACGTCACGTCGGTCCCGCCGAGGTCGTTGTCGATCGTCTTCGGCACGCCGACGATCGGCACGCCCGCTTCGTGCAGGCGCAGCGCGACGCCCAGCGTGTCCTCGCCGCCGATCGGGATCAGCGCGTCGAGCTCGCGCGAGCGCATCGTCTCGCGGATCGCCGCGATGCCGTCGCGACCGTCGGCGAACGGGTTCGTGCGCGACGTGCCGAGGATCGTGCCGCCGCGGGGAAGGATGCCGGCGGTGCTCTGCAGCGTCAGCTCGATCGCGTCGTCGCTCAGCACGCCGGCCCAGCCGTAGCGGAAGCCGACGAAGCCGTGTCCGGGCTCGGCCAGCCCGCGTCGCACGACGGCGCGGATCACGGCGTTCAGCCCAGGGCAGTCGCCGCCGCCGGTCAGCAGGCCGACGCGCACGCTAGATCCCCTGTCCCGGCAGGAACTCGTTCGTGAACGGGGGCAGCGCCGTGTTCGGATCGTGCTTGAGCAGGTGGCGCGAGAACATCCAGTTGCCGAATGATGCCCACGCGGACGGGCTCTGCCATCCGTACGGCCTACCGGCTTCGCTCGGCACGGCCGCCGGCAGCGTCTGCTTGATCGAGGCGAGCTGCAGCTTCTCCTCCAGCGACGGGTTCGCCTTGACGACGAGCGTCGCCGCGGCCGCCGGGTTCGCGCGCACCTCGCGCTCGCCGCGCGTGAGCGCCTGCAGGAACGCGCGCAGGTCCTGCCCGCGTTCGTGCGCCTCGTCTTCGCGCACGACGAGCACGAGCTCGTCGTAGCTCGGCACGCCGGCCCGATCGACGGGGATCGTCAGCGGGCGCTTGTGCATCTGCTGCAGCTGGATCGCCTCGTAGTTCCAGAAGCCCCCGAGCGTCGCCGCGACTTTGCCCGACAGCATCGCCGGCACGAGGTTGAAGCCGACGTTGACTTCCTTGACGCTCGCCGGGTTCACGCCGGCCGCCTGCGCCGCCGTGCGCAGCTCGGCCGCCTGGTAGGGGATGCCGGCGGTCCCGACCGTCTTGCCCGCGAGGTCTGCGACCTTCTTCACGTGACTCGACGGCAGCGCGATGATCGACGTCAGCGGCCGCTGCACGAGCGCGCCGATCGAGACCAGTTTGAGCCCTTCGTCGCGTGCCAGCAGCAGCTCCGGCTCGTATGAGATCGCGATCTCCGCGCGTCCCGCCGCGAGCAGCTTCAGCGGTTCGGACGGGTCGGCCGGCGTCTTCGGTTCGACGTTCAGGCCGACCGCGCGGAAGTCGCCGTTCGCGATCGCCGAGTACAGCGCCGCGTGGTCGGCGTTCGGGAAGAAGTCGAGCACGAGCGGGAACGGCTTCGCGCTCGCCGCCGTCAACGTGTCCTGCTTGGCGCCGCACGCCGACAGCGCCAGCAGCGCCGGCGCCGCGGCGAGCAGCGTGAGCAGCGGGCGGATTCGGCGGCGCAGCGATGGCGTTGCTCTCAAGGCGTCTCTCCTCGGTCTCGGGTGGCCCACGGCGCGAGCCTTCGCTCGGCCAGCGACAGGGCATAGAAGCATCCGATCGCGAGCGCGAACAGCACGAGTGCGGCGGCGTACGCGCGCGGCGTCTGCAGCGCCGTCAGATCGGCGTTGATCTCGTGGCCGAGCCCCGCGTGCGCGCCGCTCGTGGCCGTCTGCGACTCGGCGATGTACGCGCCGATCACGCCGACCGCGAGCGCGATGCGCGCGCCGCTGAGCGCCGCCGGCAGCGCCTCGGGCAGCTCGGCGAAGCGAAACGCCTGCCAGCGCGTGGCGTCGAGCGTGCGCAGCAGCTTGATCCGCTCGCGATCGGCCGCGCGCAGCCCGTCGACCGTCGTCACGAGCACGGGGAAGAAGCAGACGAGCACGATCACGACCAGCTTCGGCAGCACGCCGAAGCCCCACCAGAACACCAGCAGCGGCGCGATCACGGCGATCGGGATCGCCTGCGATCCGACCGCGAGCGGGTACAGCGCGTGGCGCAGCGGCGGCGAGAAGTGCACGAGCACCGCCAGCGCGAAGCCGAGCGCGAGCGCGAGCGCGATCCCGAGCACGACCTCCTCGGCGGTCGGGCCGAGGTTCGCCGCGAGGAAGCCGGCGTTGTCCCACAGCGCCGCGGCTACCGCGTGCGGCGCCGGCAGCACGTACGAGCTGGTCGAGCCGACGTCGGCGTACAGCTCCCACGCCCCGAGCAGCGCGAGCAACAGCGCGAGCGGCGCCAGCAGCCGTCTCATCCGTCGCCCCGCGCTCCCGCGAGCAGCGCCAGCGCGCGCTCGCGCAGCGCGATGACGCCAGCGTCGGTGCGCACGCGCGGGCGCTCGAGCGCGACGTCGAGCTCGCCGGCGACGCGCCCCGGGCGTGGCGAGAGCACGACGACGCGATCGGCCAGCACGATCGCCTCCTCGACGTCGTGCGTCACGAGCACGACCGTGCGCGGCTCGCGCGCGAGCGCGCGCTCGAGCCAGCCCTGCATCTCCGCGCGCGTGATCGCGTCGAGCGCGCCGAACGGCTCGTCGAGGCACAGAACCGGCTTGCCCGACAGCAGCGTGCGCAGGAACGCCACCCGCTGGCGCATCCCGCCCGACAGCTGTGCCGGCACGGCGTCCTCGAAGCCGTCGAGGCCGAGCTCGGCGAACAGCGCGGCGGCGCGGCGGCGCGCCTCGGCGCGCGCGACGTGCGCGATCCGCAACGCGAGCGCGGCGTTGTCGACGGCGCTCAGCCACGGCAGCAGCAGGTCGCGCTGGGGCATCAGCGCCGCCGGCTCGCTCACGACGCTGCCCTCCTGCGGCGCCTGCAGGCCGCAGATCAGCTCGAGCAGCGTCGTCTTGCCGCAGCCGCTCGGCCCGACGACCGCGAGCAGCTCGCCGCGCGCGGCGCTCAGCGAGACGTCGGCGAGCGCGCGCAGCGGCTCGCGGCGCTCGTCGAACACGCGCCCGACGCCGCGCAGCGCGACCGTGCACTCGCTCGCCGCGCGCCCGTTCGGCGGCTGTGCAACGGACTGCAGTTCGGTGGCCACTTCGCTCCCTTCGCGGGCATTACCCCACAGGTTCTAAGGGTCGGCGCCGGTGGAATCTGCTTCCCGGGGCACCATCTCAGCCGGCCTACCGCCAGCCCCCCTGTGCTTGTCGCTCGCGCTGATCCTATCGCGCGGCGCGCCGTCGACTCAGGCGCTGACGACGGGGCGCGTCAGCGCGCGCACGAAGTCCTCGAGCTGCGCCGTCGTCCAGCACTCGAACGCCGTGCAGTACTGCTCGTAGGCGGCGATCACCGAGTCGCCGTAGTTCCAGTACAGGCGCGGCTCCGGGTTCAGCCAGAACGTGCGTCCGGCGCGCGCGGCGATCTGCGCGAAGATGTCGGCGCGCGGGTCGCGCCCGTTCGTGCGCGCGTCGCCGAGCACGATCACCGTCGCGCGCGGATGCAGGTCGTCCTCGACCTGCACGAGGAACTCCGACCAGACGCGGCCGTAGTCGGTGTAGCCCGAGATGTCGGCGACGCCCGCGTCCGAGCCGATCCGTTCGGAGACGGTCTTGAAGTTGCGCTCGTGTTCGAAGATGTCGGTCACCTCGGAGATCCGCTCGATGAACACGAACGAGCGCATCTTGCGGAACGTGTCGTGCAGCGCGTGCAGCACCGACAGGAAGAAGACCGACGCCGACGTGACGCTCGTCGAGACGTCGCACAGCACGTAGATCTCCGGTCGTTTCGGCCGGCGCGGGCGGAACTTCGAGCTCGACCGGCACGCCGCCGGTTTGAAGCGACGCGCGCATCGTCCGCCGCACGTCGACCTGCGCGTGGCGGCGGTGCCCGCGCATCTGCATCCCCTGCGTCGCCAGTCGCCGGCGCAGCTGCGTGACGACGCGGTGCACGGCCGCGAGGTCGGCGAGCGGCCCCGACGGCAGCGCGCGGTCGAGCTCGCCGAGCGGGCGCGCCGGCGGCAGGTTGCCCGTTCGCTCGATCTGCGAGCGCTCGAGCTCGCGTCGCAGCAGCGCCTCGAAGCGCCGCAGCTGGTCGCGCGGCAGTCCGTCGTGACGCGGGTCCTCCGGCGGCAGGTCGGGCTGCGGCTCGGCGCGCAGCCCGAGCGCGCGGCGGATCCGCTGGACGTCGACGCCGATCACTCCCGAGCCCTCCTGGCGTCGCGCGAGCGCCGCGATCGCCATCCGCGCGAGGTCGCGCATCGTTCCCTCGGCGCCGTCGCGGATCGCCGCCGCGATCTCCGCGCGCAGCGCCTCGAGCTCGTCGTCGGAGAGCTCGTCGAGGATCGCGCGGTCCTCCTCGCGCACGCCCTCGCGCGCCGCCGCGAGCTCGACCGCGCGGAAGAAGAAGCGCTCGAACACGAGCTCGAACACGCGGCGGTCCTCCTGGCTCTTGGCGAGCGTCGCCGCGAGCGCCTCGCGGAAGTCCTCCTGCGTCGTCCAGCTGATCTCGCGCAGCACCGCGAACGCGTCGAGCAGCTCGGACGTGCCGACCGCGACGCCCTCGCGGCGCAGCTCCTCGCCGAACTCGAGCACGCGCGCGGGCAGCCCCTCGGGCGCCGTCGCCAAGCCCTCGCTGGCGGGCACGATCGCGCCCGGCGGGCGCTCAGGCGACATCGGCCGGCGATCCGAGCTTCAGCCCGACGCGCTCGGCGACGACGTCCATGTCCGCGCGGTGCTTGACGATCACCGACATCGTCTCGTTGAACGTCTCGCCGTCGATGTCCTCGGCGCCGAGCAGCAGCAGCGCGCGCGCCCAGTCGATCGACTCGGCGATCGACGGCGGCTTCTTCAGGTCGAGCGCGCGCACCATCCCGATCACCTCGACGAGCCGCCGCGCGACCGTCTCGCGCAGGTCGGGCGCGTGCAGGCGCACGATCTCGAGCTCGTGCTCGAGTTCGGGGTAGTCGAGCCACAGGTACAGGCAGCGACGCTTCAGCGCCTCGGTCAGCTCGCGCGAGTTGTTCGAGGTCAGCAGCACGATCGGGTGCGTGCGCGACTCGACGCGCCCGAGCTCGGGGATCGAGATCTGGAAGTCGGAGAGCACCTCGAGCAGCATCGCCTCGAACTCCTGGTCGGTCTTGTCGATCTCGTCGATCAGCAGCACTACCGGCTGCTCGGAGGCGATCGCGCTCATCAGCGGCCGCGCCAGCAGGAACTCCTCGCCGAAGATGTCCTCCTGCACGGCGTCCCACCCCGTGCCCGACGCCTCGGCCTGGATCCGCAGGAGCTGCTTGCGGTAGTTCCACTCGTACAGCGCCTTCGCCTCGTCGAGGCCCTCGTAGCACTGCAGGCGCACGAGCTCGCGCCCGAGGAACGACGCTAGCGCCTTCGCCAGCTCGGTCTTGCCGACGCCGGCCGGCCCCTCGACGAGCACCGGCTTGCCGAGCTTCGTCGCGAGGAACGACACGAGCGCCGTCGACTCGCCCGGCAGGTAGCCGACCGAGCGCAGCCCCGCGGCCACCTCCTGCACTGAGCTGGGCGCTGGTGAGGCGTCGGGCGCCGCGGACGGTGAGACGGGCATTGTGCCGCTCAATGATAGGCGTCCGCTGTCGCGCGCCGAGCGGCGCGCGACGCGCTCACTCCTCCTCCGGCGGCGCGTCCTCGAACGACATCTGCTCGGCCGGCGCTCCGCCGCGCCCGGGCGGCGGCGGCGGATAGCGCGGCCGCGCGCGCTGGGCGCGCGCCTCGCGCGCGTACGGGCCGGCCGGCGCGGCCGGCTCGACCGGCGTCGGCAGCGCCGGGCCCGGCCGCGTCGTCGTCGTCAGCTGATCGCGCGCTGCGCCCCGCCGCGCGGGCACGTCTTCTTCATCTCGATCGTCCTCACCGGCGCCTCGCGAACGCGCGCGCTCGCGCTCGTCGCCCGCGTCCGGGCCGTCTCGACGCGGGCGCGACAGCGGCGGCCCGCCGCGCTCGCTCGCGCGGATCTGCCTGCCGCTGTAGACGAGGCCGAGCGCGATGAGCAGCGCGATGAAGATGCCCCACTGCACGCCGACCGTCGAGCTGATCTTCGCGTTGCCCTGCAGCCCCGGCTTGTCGAACAGGCGGTAGAAGATCAGGATCGCCGCCCACGCGCCGGCGATCGTCACGATCGTGCCGTCGCCGCCGGGCAGCTGGAACTCGCGTCCCTCCGCGCGTGCGAACAGCATCGCGAGCACGCCGGCGCTGACGAGCAGCACCGCCGCCTCGACGAACGAGAACGCCTGAAACGCGCTGAGGCTCTGCTCCGTCGAGCTCGCCGCGCCGTGCACGACGATCGTCTCGGTCTTGCTGTACCACGGCAGCAGCATCGACACGAGCAGCCCGAGCGAGACGAGCGCCGCCATCTGCTCCTCGCGCGCGAGCACGCGCCATGCGCCGATCAGCCGCGTCATCGGCGCCCGTCCGCGCGGCGCGCGTCGCTGCCACGGATCGTCCCGAAACGCGTCATCCAAGCCAGTCTAGGCGCGCTCCGGGCGCCGTGAGCGCGCTAGCCGCGCGAGACGACGATCGTGCCGGTCGCCGTCGCGAAGTTGCCCGCCGGGTCGCTCGCGGTGAGCGTCACGTTGAACGTCCCGCCCCCCTTCGGCGTCAACCACAGCAGCCGCGGCTTGCCGCGTTCGAGGTACGCGCTGTTCGTCCACACCACGCGCGAGCCCTGGCGTACGGTCAGGCGCACGGAGGAGACCTTCGACAGCGACAGCTGCACGCCGCCGCGCGTGCCGCCCTTCAGCGTGCTCGTCAGCAGCGAGATCACCGGCGGCGTCTTCTCGTACGTCGTGAAGTGCTGCGCCGTCGTGCAGTAGATCTGATCGCCGGCGATCGGCGTCGGCGCCGGCGTGCTCTGCGCGCTGCGCGCGTTCGCCGACGCCGCTGCGGCCGACGCCGTCGCAGCCGGCGACGTGCCGCCGGACGTCGTCGTCGGCGTGGTCGTGCTCGTCGTCGGTGTGCTCGTCGTCGGAGTCGCAGTCGTCGTGGTCGTCGGCGTCGGCGTCGGCGCGGGCGCCGCCGCGATCGGCGGTCCTTTGCGCGTGCGTTCGCACAGGTGCTGGAGGAATTCGGTCAGCAGTTCGTGGTAGTTGAGGTCCGATTCCGTGTACTGGTCGTACATCGACCACGCGCCCGTGTCGTAGCGCGGCGTCGCCGCGCGCGCCTCCGCGTCGCCTTCTTCGAACAGCCTCAGCCCGAGCGGGTCCTTCGTGATCTGCGTGTAGTCGTACAGCCCGACGACCGCCTGGATGAAGCCGTTGAGGATGCGGTCGCTCGGCGCGTAGGTGTACTCGGCGTAGTTCGCGCCGGCCGCCGTCTTCGTGCGCACGCCGACCGACGGCGCCGTCTCGAAGATCCCGAGCGCCTGCTGCGCCGCGCTCAAGAGCGCCGGTTCCTTGAAGCGCGACCACGCGCGCGCGAGCACCTGCAGCGCCGTGCCCTGCGACAACCCGCTCGTCCACGGCGGCCTGCCGCCGTCGAACTGGAACATGTACTCCCACGCGATCCCGCCCGCGCGCTGCGTCGCCAGCGGGATGACTTCGCTCAGCAGCTGGTGCAGGTTCGCGTTTTCGTGGCCCGACAGGTAGTAGCCGTTGGCCTCGCCGAACGTCCCCAGCCACTGGATCTCGATGCCCTGACCGGCGTAGTGCTCCCACACGATCCTGCTCCCCGGGAAGCTGATCCGCGTGCCGCCTTCGAGCAGCGCTTCGCTCGTCCACCACTGCCGGTTGCGTTCGAGCGTGAGGAAGATCACCGGCAGGCGCGAGGGGCTGAAGTAGCCGCTCGCCGCCATCGCCTGCACGTTCGCGACGACCGCGTCGAGTTCGGCGCGCCGCGTCCCGCTCAGCCGGCCGAGCGAGCGCGTCGCGGCCGCGTACGCACCCGCGTATTTCGCGTACAGCGCCGGCGTGATCTGGCCGCTGCGCTGCAGGCTCGCAAGCGCCGATCCGACCGTCGGCTTCGCCGCCGCGCCGTGCGCCGTGTGACGCGCCGCGAGCGCGGCGCCGTCTACCGCGAGTGTCAGCGCCAGCGCGGTGAGCAGCAGCGCCGGCAGGAGCTTCGAGCGCACCCGGCGCATGCTACGAGCGCTCCGCGCCGCTCGTGCAGCGCGCGTTGCACGCCGCTCCCCGGCGGCGGCGGCGTCGTCGTTCGTTCGCGCTCACGCCTGACGGAACACGCGCGGCCGCACGCTAGTTGCGATCGCAGCGTGAGCTACTCGGGGTCGAGCTCGAGCTCGTCCGGTTCGAGCTCGTCCTCGTCGTCCTCGTCGAGCGCCTCGTCGTCGCCGGCCGTGAGCAGCTCGCCGCCGGGCTGGTAGGTGACCTGGAACTGCTCGATCAGGTCGTCGCGCTTGTGCTCGTCGAGCGGCGTGTCGTCGGCGATCAGCACCCAGTCCTCGCTGTCGAAGTCGCCCGTCTCGAAGATCTCGTGGTCGACGTCCGGCGAGTCGTCGACGACGATCAGCACCTCCGTCTGCGGGTTGAAGTAGGTGCCCGGGCGGATCGTCAGCTCGTCGAGCTGGAAGCGGCGCGCGTCCTTCATTCGCGCGTTATACCCGACTGGCGCATGCGTGTGGTTACGGCGTCGGTCCGGGCACCGGCGCGCGTCGTCCGCAAGCGAGGGCGATCGCGCTCGCTTGTGGCGCTACGGCGTCAGTTCGTCGAGCGTGCGCGCGACCTCGGCGTCCACGTCGAGTACGTCGAGCCCTTGGCGCTCGCGCCGCTCGTTGCGCGCGCGCACCAGCTGGCGCACTTCGCGCTCGAGGCCCGGATCGCGCCCGCGCGTGGTCGGCTCCGGAGCGAGCAGGCGCGCGACCTCGGCGTCGATGTCGAGCGCCGGCTCGCCGCGAGAGACCATCCGCTCGCTGCGCGCGCGCAGCATCTGGCGGATCTCGCGCTCCTGCTCTGCGCGGTCGGCGAGCGAGCCGGGTGGCGCCGGCGGCGCTTCCGGGCCGGGGTCGCGCTCGGTCGCGAACCCGGTCTCGCCGATCTGGTCGTACGCGCTGCCGCGGCTGAACAGGAAGACGAGCGACATCACGACCGACAGCGCGACGGCGCCGAACACGACGATCGGAAACGCGCTCTGCAGCACCGTCCGATTGTTGCCGATCCCCGCGCGCTCCGCTACCCTGATCGCTCGGGATTGACTGACCAGTCAATCATCGCGCACGACGCGCCAGTTCCGAACCGCATCCGCCACCTGTTAGGGGGAATCCGAAGAAATGGTCGATTTCACGCTCACCGATGAGCAGAAGAACCTGCGCGAAATGGCGCATGACTTCGCCGTCAAGGAGATCCGGCCCGTGGCCTGGGAGTACGACAAAGACGGCACGTGGCCGCAGGACATCATCGAGAAGGCGTGGGAGGTCGGCCTGATGAACTCCCACATCGAGGAGGCCTACGGCGGCGCCGGCGCCGGCTACCTCGACGGGTGCCTGATCGAGGAGGAGCTCTCGTGGGGTTGCTCCGGGATCCAGACGTCGCTCGGCTGCAACGGCCTCGCGACCGCGCCGATCGCGCTCGGCGGCTCGGAGGAGATCAAGAAGAAGTACCTAGGCATGCTGACCGAAGCGCCGAAGCTCGCCTCCTTCTGCCTGACCGAGCCGGATGCCGGCTCGGATGTCTCCGGGATGCGCACGACGGCCGTCAAGAAAGGCGACAAGTACGTCATCAACGGCTCGAAGTGCTTCATCACGAACGGCGGCTACGCCGACTACTACACGGTCTATGCGAAGACCGACAAGGACGCCGGTCACCGCGGCATCTCGGCGTTCGTCGTCGAGCGCGACTGGGGCGTCGTCGTCGACAAGAAGGAGGACAAGCTCGGGCAACGCGCGTCGAACACCGCGACGATCTCGTTCAACGACGTCGAGGTCGCCGCCGAGAACCTGCTCGGCGAGGAGAACAAAGGGTTCAAGCTCGCGATGATGACGCTTGACCGCACCCGTCCGGGCGTCGCCGCGATGGCGACCGGCATTGCGCGCGCGGCGTTCGAGTTCGCGACCGACTACGCCAAGGAACGCGTCCAGTTCGGTGTGCCGATCGCGATGCACCAGGCGATCCAGTTCATCATCGCCGACATGGCGACCGAGATCGAAGCGGCGCGCCTGCTGACGTGGAAGTCGGCCGTGATGCTCGACAATGGCGAACGCAACACGCTGATCTCCTCGCACGCCAAGCGCTTCGCCGCCGACACGGCGATGAAGACGGCGACCGAAGCGGTGCAGGTGTACGGCGGCTACGGCTTCATCAAGGAGTACCCCGTCGAGAAGCTGTTCCGCGACGCGAAGATCATGCAGCTGTACGAGGGCACCTCGCAGATCCAGCGCCTCGTGATCGCGCGCGAAACGCTGCTGCCGCGGCGCGTCGAGGAGCCGGCTGCCGTCGGCGGCGTCGAAACGGTCGCCGTCTAGCGACGGTGGCGCCGCTCGACCGCGTGCGCTCGGGCGCCGAGCGCACGCGGTGCTTGCCCGGCCGTGCGCGGCCGGGCGCTAGCCGATCAGCAGCGGCGTTCCGTAGGCGGAGACGGTCGGCCCGGACGTCACGCGCACGAGCACGCGGTAGGCCCCCTTGCGCACGCGCACGACGCGGCTGAACTGCGAGCTGCTCGTGCCGAGCGGGCTCAGCACGCTGCCGCTGACGAGCGTGCCGCGTCCGTGTTCGATCCGCAGGATGCCGACCTGCATGCCGTTGGCGGCTGGCGTGACCGTGCCGTAGATCCGCGCGAAGCCGCGCCGGCGCGTGCGCGCGACGTGGCTCGAGACGCGCACGGCGACGTACTCGGTCGCGACCGCGCTGACGACGGGCGTGCTGGTCGTCGTGAACACGCGGAACTGCGTCGCCGCGGTCAGCGACGGCACGACGAAGCTAAAGCCGCCGGTCGGCGATGTCAGCTCCGGGTTGCCGACGCTCTGGAAGACGCCCGTGAACGGGAACGTGCTCGCCTGCAGCACGACCGCGCGGCTCGCGTTGCCCGTGCCCGACAGCGTTCCCTGGATCGTCACGGCGCCGCCGAACGGGACCGGGTTGGGCGAGGTGAAGATCGCCAGCGACAGCGGGACCTTTTCCGTTTTGAACGTGTTGTCCGAGCCGATGCTGACGCCGCTCGAGCTGACGGCGATGAGCCGGTAGTGGTAGACGGTGATCGGCTGCAGGCCGGCGATCGGCAGGCGCACGGCGACGCCGCTGTTGCCGGCGCCGGCGTCGGCGATCGACGACTGCAGGCCGTACGCCCTCGTCGGTCCGTATTGGAAGTAGTAGGACGTGTCGCTCCCGTTCGGGTTGACCGTGCCGGCGAGCGTCGCCGACGCGTAGCCCACTTCGCGGACGCCGCCCGTCGTCGCCTTCGGCGCGCCGGCGGCCTGCGCGGCCGCGGGCAGCGCCAGCGCGACGAGCACGGCCGCGCCGATCGCCGGCCCGCGCCAGCGCCTCGTGAGACCCCTCGCGGGGCCGTCACCCCCTGAAGTCTGTCTCTGCAGTGAACTCGTTCGTCTCATATTTCCGCCTCCTACCCGCGATCGTGCTGCGCCTACACCTGCCAACCCGCGCGCGCCGCCAGCGATGCGGTGCCGGGCGCGAGCGGTGCGGTGCGTTTCCGCGGGCCGACTGCGACGGGATCGGCGCGGCCGGTACGCTGCGGCGACCCTAACCGCAAGAGGAGACGAGAAACCAGCATGTTCGTGTTCAAAGCCGCCGTCGTCGGCGCCGGGACGATGGGCGGACAGATCGCCCAGACGATCGCCGCCGCCGGAATCCCAGTCGTGCTCAAGGACATCGACGATGCGCTCGTGCAGGCGGGTCTCGACGAGGCCCGCAACGTGACCAGCGGCCACGTCGGCAAACTCGTCGAGAAAGGTCGGCTGACGCCCGAGCAGGGCGAGACGCAGATCGCCGAGATCGTCGGGCGGATCGAGGGCACGACCTCCTACGCGGCGTTCGGCGACGTCGACTTCGTCGTCGAGGCGGTGCCAGAGCGGATGGAGATCAAGCAGGCCGTGTTCGTGGAGCTCGACGCGTGCACGCCCGGCCACGCGGTGCTCGCGTCGAACACCTCGTCGCTGTCGATCACCGAGATCGGCGAAGCGACGCTGCGCCCGGAGCAGGTCATCGGCTTCCACTACTTCTACCCAGCGTCGATCATGCCGCTGATCGAGATCGTCGAGGGCGAGGAGACCTCCTCGGAGACGGTCGCCACGGCGGTCACGTTCGCGCAGTCGATCCGCAAGCAGCCGATCACGTGCGCGGAGGTGCCGGGGTTCGTCGTCAACCGGATCCTCAACTCCTCGAGCGCCGAGGTGTGGCGCGAGCAGGAGGAGAAGGGGCTGTCGATCAAGCGGATCGACGAGGGGCTCGGCTCGGCCGGCGTGCTGCCGATCGGCCCCTACCAGCTCGTCCACCTGCTCGGCCTCGACACGGTGCTGCACGTCGCCGAGCACCTGCTCGAGTCATACGGCGAAGAACGCTTCTACGTGCCGAAGGGCATGCAGAAGCTCGTCGCCGACGGCAAACTCGGCGCGAAGACCGGCGGCGACGGCTTCTACGACCCGAGCGGCGAGCCGAACATCGACGGCGAGAACGAGCCGGACATCGCCGAGCTCGTCGAGCTGCTGTCGCTGAAGACGTTTCTCGAGGCGTGCCTCGTGCTCGAGGAGGGCGTCGCGACCCACCGCGACATCGACTTCGGGATGATGGCCGGCGCCGGACTGGACCCGCGGCGCGGCCTGTTGCCGCCGTTCATGCGCGCCGACTCGGAGGGCCTCGACACGGTGCTCGAGCGGATGGAGAACGCGCAGGAGCGCTACGGCGAGCGCTTCACGCCGCCGACGATCCTGCGGCGGCTCGTCGCGCAGGGGCGGATCGGGCAGAAGAGCGGCCAGGGCTTCTACGCCTACCCGCAGCCCGACGCCGAGCAGCCGGCCGAGGTGATCAACCTGGAGACGCGCGAGGACGGCGTAGCGATCGCGTGGCTCGCGAACGGGCAGATGAACTCGATCTCGCCGCAGGTCGCCGGCGATCTCGACGCGGTCTGGCAGAAGGTCAAGGAGTCCGGCGTGCGCGCGCTCGTGATCGCCTCCTCCAACCCGTTCCTCTACTCGGCCGGCGCCGACATCAAGGCGTTCACGACGATGGACGCCGCCGCCGGCGAGACGCTGATCAACGAGACGCACGCGCTGTTCAAAGAGCTCGGCGAGGGTCGCATCGCGACGGTCGCCGCCGTCAACGGGCTCGCGTTCGGCGGCGGCTGCGAGCTGGCGATGGCGTGCGACGTGCGGATCGCCGCGCGCTCGGCGCTGTTCGGCCAGCCCGAGATCAAGCTCGGGATCATCCCCGGCTTCGGTGGCACGCAGCGCCTGCCGCGGCTCGTCGGGCAGAACAAGGCGCTCGAGATGAACCTGATCGGCGACCCCGTGCTCGCCGACGAGGCGTTCGAGTTCGGTCTCGTCAACCGCGTCGTCGACGACCACGAACTGCTCGACACCGCGCTCGCGTGGGCGCGCAAGCTCGCGCAGGCGGCGCCGGTCGCGCTCGAGCAGATCAAGCGCGTGTCGGCCGCCGGCGAGCTCGACGCGGGGATCGAGGCGGAGAAGCGCGCGTTCGCCGACGTGTTCGCGAGCGCCGACGCGAAGGAGGGGATCGCCGCGTTCCTCGCCAAACGCGCGCCGCGCTTCGAGGGCAAGTGAGCGCGAGCGAGACGATCGACGCGCCGCCGCCGGCCACCGGCGTCGCGCGTCGCGTCGCGCCGTAGCTCGTCCCGCCTCGCGCGCCTCGCCTCAGCCGGGCAGGCGCGCGACGGTCACGAGGTACTCGGCGTCGGCGCGGAAGCTGCCGTCCTGCGCGTCGTTGGCCTCGCGATAGAGCGCGACGAGCTCGTCGTGCAGCGCGGCGTAGCGGCCCTGCGGCTCGAGCGCGTTCTTCGCGACGACCGCCGGGCCGAGCGTGCGCTCGTTGTACTCGACCCACGCCTCGGGCGAGTCGCCCGCGAAGGTCACCATCCGGCGCTCGAAGCGAAGCTCGGCGCCGCTGTCGGCGAACAGCGAGCGAACGTGCTCCTCCGTGCCCCACGCGACCGGCGGCTTCAGCTCCGGCGGCGGCGGTGGCATGTAGGAGCCGACGGTCCTGAACATCCGGCCGTTGAGGCCGTCGGGCGTCCACGCGACGAGCCCGATCGTCGCGCCGGGGCGCGCGACTCTGACGAGCTCGCTCGCGGCCTGCTCGTGGCGCGGCGCGAAGATCACGCCGAAGCACGACGTGACGCAGTCGAACGAGTCGTCCTCGAACGGCAGCTCCTCGGCGTCGCCCTCGACGAAGCCGATCTCCAGCCCCGCGTCGGCGGCGCGCTTGCGGGCCACCGCGAGCAGCTCCGGCGTCAGGTCGAGGCCGGTGACCGTCGCGCCGGATCGCGCGGCGGCGAGCGCGACGTTGCCGCTTCCCGTCGCGACGTCGAGCAGCTCGATCCCGTCGGGCACGCCGACCGCCTCGACGAGCGCCTCGGCGACGCCCTCGATGCGTCGGGCGATCTCGGGGTAGTCGCCCATCGACCACATCATCTTCTGGCCCTGCTTGAACCCGCTCACGTCGATCTCGCTCATCTGCACCTCCTCGTGATCCGTTTCCGCGACGCGGCCTGCCGCTAGCGCATGACCAGGTCGCGCCCCGGCTCGATCCGCCAGCGCTGCGCCAGCGCGGCGAGCTCGTCGTCGAGCCCCAGCGGTCGGCCACGGGCGCGCCTTCGTATTCGGGGCTCGCGCCCTTCAGCGCCATGCAGCCGCTGTTGTCGCCGATCGCGCGGATCGCGTCGACCTCCTCGGCGCTCAGCGGCGAGGGCGCGTGCACGCCGGCGAGCTCCGCGCGCTTCTCCTCGACCGGCCGCGCGTCGGGGCCGCGCTCCTGGATCAGCGTCGGCGCGACGCAGCGGACGCGCTCGTGCGCGAGGTCCCATGCGCACGCCAGCTGCAGCATCGTCAGCGCGTGGCGCTCGGCGAACGGGCGCAGCCGCTCGATCCGCCGCCGGCCCTGCTCGACCCAGTCGCCGGGACGGAACTTGCGATGGTCGTCTCGGCGAACGCGTGCCCGGGCAGCACGTCGTCGTGGAACAGGCCGCCGTAGTCGACGACGCGCGCGATCACGTCGACGTCGTTGGCGGCGGCCGCGCCGAGCGCGAGCTCGCCGGGCCACGGCTCGAGCGGGTTGAGGATGATCATCGCCCAGTCGATCAGCGCGCCGAAGCGCTCGACGCAGTCGATCAGGTCGAGCGTGAAGCCGTTGGCCGGGCCCGGGCGCGACGCCGAGCAGCCGCGTCAGGCCGGCATCGCGGACGGCCGCCATGCCCTCCCAGGCGGTCGCGCTCGTGTAGCCCGTGCGATCGGGGTTGTGCAGCAGCAGCAGGTCGAAGCGCTCGACGCCGAGCCGCTGCAGGCTGCGCTCGGTCGCCATCCGGATGTAATCGGCGTACTCGCGCTCGTCGCGCAGGCGCGCGTCGGTGAAGCGCGGATAGCCCTTCGCGCCGTCGCGCTCGCCGGCGTAGAAGTCGTGGCCGATCGCGCCGACGAGGCAGTATTCCTCGCGTGCGCGTCCGGCGAGCGCGCGGCCGAGCATCGCGTCGGCCTCGCCCTGGCCGTAGACGTCGGCGGTGATCACCGTGTCGATCCCCTCGCCCGGGCGCAGCAGCGCGAGCAGCCGCTCGTCGGCGAGCGGCTCGCCGAAGTGCATGAAGCGTCCACCGCTCCACGTGCCGATCGCGCTCGTCGTCGGGTCCATGCTCACTTCAGCCTAAACCCAGTCGCCGTGCGAGCTCGCAACGCCGCTTCGAGCCGTCCGAGCGCGTGCCGGACGACCTCCTCCTCGACGCCGCGTCTCGCCTCCGGCTCCGAGCGCGAGCCCTCGTCCCCGTCGCCGGCGGCGGCGCCGGCGAGCGCCGCGCGCGCCTGCTCGTCGACGCCGGCGCGCAGCTTGCGCAGCTCGTCGATCCGGATCGCGAGCTGCCCTCGCGATGCTCGCCCGGCAGCTCGGCGAGCGCCGCGGCGTACGCACTCTGCAGCTCGATCGCGGCGTGCGCGAGGCGACGCTGGTCGAGATCGACGCGCGCGCGCAGCGCGAGCTCCTCGCACAGCAGCGCCGTGCCGCGGCCGCCGAGCAGCACGGCGAGCCGCTCCAGCGGGCGCAGCGCCGCGGCGCGGTCGCCGATTCGTTTGCGGCGCACGCCGCCCGGCCCGCGCCACGGCAGCTCGACGGCGTGCGTCCAGACGCCGTCGGCGACCTGCTCGCCCTCGCCCCAGCCGGCGCGGATCACGAGCGCCTGCTCGGGCGCGACCTCGTGCAGGTACGCGTCCGCGGCGGCGATCCGGTGCATGTGCAGGACGCCGTTGAGCACGCCGATGGCGTCGGTCACAGCGCGCTCGCCGTCGAGGTCCGACAGCCACGCCTGCGCCTGGCGCTCGGCCGAGACCGACACCGGGTCGACGATCGTCGCGCGCGCGGTCGCGACCGGCGCCGGCTCGGGCTCGGGCTCGACCGGCACCGGTCGCCGGCGCGCCGAGGAGCGCGCCGCGGCGCTCCACAGCGCGCCGCGCGCGGGCGCTCGACGGGCCGCTCCGAGCGTGCCGAGCACGACGACGTGCGCGGGGTCCGCGGCGTCGCTCGCGCGCAGCAGGTAGCGCCCGTCGGGCGGTCCGAGCTCCCATGGAAACTCCAGCTGCACGAATAGGAACCAACGCTCGGTCATCGCTGCACCGTATCCTTCCGCGGTGGCGGTGACCGAAGCCGCCGCGGGCCTGTGGTCCGCCGAACCCGACACCAGGAGCGCAAGGATGTCCGATGCGAGCAACGTCGCCAAGAGCCTGCGCGAGCGGTTGAGCGAGAACACGGAGGAGCGGCTCGGGAAAGCGCTTTCCGACCTGCTTGAAAACCCCCTAATCACAGGAGCCGTCGGGCGGGCGTTCGGCGCACGCGAGAAGGCTTCTCAAGCACAGGAGGTTGCAATGGGTGCACTGAACATCCCGTCGGCTGCCGACATCGAGCGGCTGACCCGACGGCTGCGGGCGGTGTCGCATCGGCTCGAGGGCATCGAGGACGGCGTCCACCGTCTCGACCGCGCGCTCGCGCCCGGTGCGGTCGAGACACGGCTGTCGGCGATCGAGGAGCAGCTCGGGCGGTTGACGAGCAGGCTCACGACCGAAGCCGCCCGTCCGATGCGTGCGGCGGCCGCGGCGAAACCGACACGCAGCAGATCGACGAAAGCGAAACCGGTGAAAAAAACGACGAAAGCGAAAGCCGCGACGAAAGCAAGATCGGCGAGCAAAGCGAAAGCCGCGAGCAAAGCGAAACCGGCGAAAGCGAAAGCGGCCGGCAAAGCGAAAGCGGCAAAAGCGAAAGCGGGCCGCGCGAAAGTCGCCGGCAAAGCGAAAGCGGCGAAAGCGAAAGCCGCGAGCAAAGCGAAAACCGCGCGCAAAGCGGGCAAAACTAAAGTAGCGGGCAAAGCCAAAACCGCGCGCAAAGCCGCGACGAAAGCGGCGAGCAAAGCGAAAGCCGCCGGCAAAGCGCAGGTCAAAGCGGCGGGCAAAGCGAAAGCGGCCGCGAGCCGCAGCAAAGCGGGGAGCAAAGCGGGCAGAGCCCGCAAAGCCAAATAGGGGAGCGGGGGTGCGACGCTAGGCGGCGGGCGGCCGAGAGCCGAGCGCCGCCAGCGCGGCCCTTCCGAGTCGCTCGGCGGCTTCGTGCAGCGCGTGCGGGTCGATCCGCGTGCGTGCGCCGTCGGGCGCGAACACGTCGGTGACGGCGAGCACGCAAGCGACCGGCACGCGCGCGCCGGCGCCGATCGCGAACAGCGTCGCCGTCTCCATCTCGACGGCGAGCGCGTCGGCGTGCGCGCTGCTGCGTGAGCCGTCCCGCTCGTAGAACAGATCGACGCTGACGACCGCGCCGACGCGCGCCGACGCGCAGCTGCGCGCGAGCGCGTCGCACAGCAGCGGGTCGGCCGCGACGCGCTCGGTACCGCTCAGCGCGCGCGAGGCGCCGTCGGCGCAGATCGCCTCTCGCGCGACGACGAGCTCGCCGAGCGCGAGCGTCTCCTCGAGCGCGCCGCACGTGCCGACGCGGATCGCGCTGCGCGCGCCGAGCGCGATCAGCTCCTCGAGCACGATCGCCGCCGACGGGCCGCCCATGCCGGTCGCCTGGATCGTCAGCGGCAGCCCGTCGAGCGCCACGCCGCTGTATCCCCACAGCCCGCGGTTGTGGTTGAACATCTTCGGCTGCTCGAGCAGCAGCTGCGCGAGCGCGAGCGCGCGGCCGGGATCGCCCGGCAGCAGCACGCGCTCGGCGAGCGGCGCGGTCGGGTGCAGGTGGATCGCCGGCGGCGGCGTGGCCTCGCTGTCGGGCACGGCGAGGCGACTTTAGACTGCGAGGCATGGGAAAGCCCGTCGCGCAGCGTCCGAGTGGCTGAGCCGGCGGAGGATCGTCCGACCGACGCCGTCGAGCCGACGCTCGCGCAGGTCGCCGCGCGCGCGGGCGTCTCGCCGGGAACGGTCAGGCGCTGGATCGCGATGGGGCTCGTGCCGGGGTACGAGGGGCGCTGGACGCCGGCGGCCGTCGCGTACGTGCGCGTCGTCGCGCGCCTGCGCGCGCGTGGGCACACGCTGGCGGAGATCAGGCATGCGAGCGAGGCCGGTCAGCTCGCGGTCGGCCCGATCGAGGACCTGCTCGGTGGCCCCGAGGGCCGCTTCACGCTGCGCGAAGCCGCGCGCGCGACGGGTCTGGAAGCGGCGCTGATCGAGCGGATCCTCGTGGCGATGGGGCTCGGCTCGCCGCCGCCGGAGCTGCTGTCCGACGACGGACCTCGAAATGCTGCGCTACGTCGCGACCGTGCTCGAGGCCGGTCTGCCCTCGGACGCGTTCCTGCAGCTCGCGCGCGTGTACGGGCAGGCGATCGCGCAGGTCGCCGAAGCGGAGGTGCGCCTGATCCACCTGTACGTGCACGAGCCGCTGATGCGCGCGGGCATGCCGAACGTCGAGATCGCCGAGGAGATGGAGGGCCTCGCGCGCGAGCTGATCCCGTTCGTCGTGCCGTTGCTGCGCTACACGCACGACCGGCTGCTCGGGCACTTCGTCGAGCAGGACGTGATCGGCCACATGGAGAGCGCGCTCGCCGAGAGCTCGTCCGAGGCCGGGCGCGTGCGCGTCGCGATCGTGTTCGCCGACCTCGCCGGCTACGCGCGGCTGACCGTCGAGCGCGGCGACGAGGAGGCACTGGCCGCGGTCGAGCGCTTCGTCGAGCAGGTCGAGCAGACGCTGCCGACCGACGCGCGCGTGATCAAGACGCTGGGCGATGAGGTGATGGTCGTCGGCCCCGACGCCGGTGGGCTCGTGCGCTGGGCGGTCGGGCTCGACGCGGCTCGCGCCGGCGACCCGCCGCCGCGGATCGGGATGCACTACGGCGACGCGCTGTACCGCGACGGCGACTACTACGGACGCGAGATCAACCAAGCCGCGCGCGTCGTCGCGCGCGCGGGCGGCGGCGAGGTGCTCGTGACGCGGCCGGTCGTCGACGTCGCAGCGGGCCTCGACGGCGTGCGCTTCGAGCGGATCGGCGAGGTCGGCCTGAAGGGCTTCTCCGAGCCGACGGAGCTGTTCATCGCCTCCACGCCGAGCGGCTAGGGCGCGCGTGACCGTCGAGCGGATCCGCGAGGCGGTGCGCGCCGGCGGCCTGCTGGACGACGGGCCGCGCGGTGTCGGGGCGCCCAGCGTCGGGGCGCCCGGCGGCCGAGCTCCCGGCGGCGGGCGCGAGCTCGTCGCGATGCTCTCGGGCGGGCGTGACTCGGTCTGCCTGCTCGACGTGCTCGTCGCGCTGCGCGGCGCGCCCGCGGTCGCGGCTCTGCACGTCAACTACGGGCTGCGCGCGCAAGCCGACGCCGACGAGCGCCACTGCGTCGCGCTGTGCGAGCAGCTCGGCCTGGAGCTGTCGATCGTGCGCGCGGCGGAGCGCGCGCGCGGGAACGTGCAGGCGTGGGCGCGCGAGCTGCGCTACGCGGCGGCGCGCGAGCTGGCCGCGAGCTTGGCGCAAGGCGCGCGCGCGGCGCCGATCGCGACGGGGCATACGGCGAGCGACCAGGTCGAGACGATCCTCTACCGGCTGGCGGCCTCGCCCGGCCGGCGCGCGCTGCTCGGGATGGCGGCGTCGGAGGGCGGCGTCGTGCGCCCGCTGCTCGAGTTCACGCGCGAGCAGACGGCGGCGTACTGCCGCGAGCGCGGGCTGCGCTGGCGCGAGGACGCGAGCAACGAGGACGAGCGTTACGCACGCGCGCGCGTGCGTGCGGCGGTCGTGCCGGCGCTGCGCTCGGTGCACCCGGCGGCCGAGCGCAACGTGCTGCGCACGGCGCGGCTGCTGCGCGAGGAGACGGAGCTGCTCGACGCGCTCATCGAAGACGAGCTCGCGGGGCGTGCGAGCGTCGCGCTGGCGCGCCTCGCCGAGCTGCCGCCGGCGCTCGCGCGCCTGGTCGTCGTGCGCCTCGCCGAGGAGGCGGTCGGTGAGCACGTGCCGCAGGCTGGCGATCGCGTCGATGAGCTGCTCGCGCTCGGGCGCCGCGGCGGGCGCGCGGAGCTGCACGTCGGCGGCTGGGCCGGCGCGACGATCGAGGACGGTGTGCTCAGCTTCCGCCGGCTGGCGCCGCGGGAGACGTCGATGCGCCACGAGCCGGTGACGCGGCCGTCGAAGCGGCCGCCGGGCGCCGACTAGACTGCGTGCGGTGGCGAGTCCGGCGCGAGCCGCAGAGGAGTCGAGGACGGTGGGCGAGGTGCTCGTCAGCGCCGAGGACCTGCAGCGGCGCGTGGCCGAGCTCGGCGAGCAGATCTCGCGCGACTACGCGGATCGCTCGCTGCTGCTGATCGGCGTGCTGAAGGGCGCCGTCTTCTTCCTCAGCGACCTGATGCGCTTCATCGACGTCCCGGTCGAGGTCGACTTCATGGCGGTCGCGTCGTACGGCTCGGCGACGGACTCCTCGGGCGTCGTGCGGATCCTCAAGGACCTCGACGCGGCGATCGAAGGTCGCGACGTGCTGATCGTCGAGGACATCGTCGACTCGGGGCTGACGCTGCAGTACCTGATGCGCAACCTCGGCTCGCGCAACCCGGCGTCGCTGGAGGTCTGCGCGCTGTTGACGAAGCCCGAGCGCCGCAAGGTCGACCTGCCGACGCGATACGTCGGCTTCGAGATCCCCAACCGGTTCGTCGTCGGCTACGGCCTCGATTTCGACGAGCGGCATCGCAACCTGCCGTACGTGGCGGCGCTGGAGCGCTAGCGCCGCAATTAGATACCGCACTCTGACACGTACGTGCGGAGCGCCCGCAACCGCCGAGATGACAACACCCTCATGGTAGGCTAGGGGCCTGGTGACCACGATCTCAGACGGCGCCGAACAGCGCAGGATCTACCTATGAGCCGTTTCTTCAAGAGCGCCGCGTTCCCGATCCTCATCGTGGTCGTGCTGGCGTTCCTCGCGGTCAAACTGGTCAATCCGGGCTCGAGCCTGCACCGCAACCACAGCTACCAGACGCTCGTCTCGAAAGAGCTTCCGCAGGGCGAAGTGCAGGAAGTGAAGTTCAAGAACAAAGGCAAGGCGCTCGAAGTCAAGCTGAAGAACAAAGAAAACTACGAAGTCGGCTACATCGAGCAGGCCGCGCCGGAACTGATCAAAGAACTGCGCACCGACGGCGTCTCCTACAACGTCGAATCGGAAAAGAGCAGCGCGCTGCTCGGGCTGCTCGCGTACGTGCTCCCGGTGCTCCTGTTCTTCGGCTTCTGGCTGTTCCTGATGAACCAGGTGCAGGGCGGCGGCTCGAAAGTGATGTCGTTCGGCAAGTCGCGCGCCAAGCGGCTTTCGGCGGACTCGCCGAAGATCACGTTCCGCGACGTCGCGGGCGTCGACGAGGCCGTCGAGGAGCTGCACGAGATCAAGGAATTCCTCGAGAACCCAAAGAAGTTCCAGGCGCTCGGCGCGCGCATTCCCACCGGCGTGCTGCTGTACGGGCCGCCGGGAACCGGCAAGACGCTGCTCGCGCGCGCGGTCGCGGGCGAGGCGGGCGTGCCGTTCTTCTCGATCTCGGGCTCTGACTTCGTCGAGATGTTCGTCGGCGTCGGCGCCTCGCGCGTGCGCGACCTGTTCGAGCAGGCCAAGCAGAACAGCCCGTGCATCATCTTCATGGACGAGATCGACGCTGTCGGGCGCCACCGCGGCGCGGGCCTCGGCGGCGGCCACGACGAGCGCGAGCAGACGCTCAACCAGCTGCTCGTCGAGATGGACGGCTTCGAGGCGAAGGACAACATCATCATGATCGCCGCGACGAACCGGCCGGACATCCTCGACCCGGCGCTGCTGCGTCCCGGGCGCTTCGACCGCCAGATCGCCGTCGACCGCCCCGACCGCAAGGGCCGCGCGAAGATCCTCGAGGTGCACACGCGCGGAAAGCCGCTCGCGAAGGTGATCGACATCGACGCGCTCGCCGGGCAGACGCCGGGCTTCACCGGAGCCGACCTGTCGAACCTGATCAACGAGGCGGCGCTGCTGTCGGCGCGGACGGGCAAGCGCGAGATCGGCCAGGACGAGCTCGAGGAGGGGATCATGCGCGTGATCGCCGGCCCCGAGAAGAAGACGCGCGTGATGAGCGAGAAGGAGCGGTTGATCACGGCCTACCACGAGATGGGCCACGCGATCGTCGGCCACTTCCTCGAGTACTCCGACCCGGTGCACAAGATCTCGGTGATCTCGCGCGGCCAGGCGCTCGGCTACACGATCTCGATGCCGCAGGAGGATCGCTTCCTGACGACGCGCGCCGAGCTGAAGGACACGATGGCGATGACGCTCGGCGGTCGCGCCGCCGAGGAGCTCGTGTTCGGCGAGATCACGACCGGCGCGTCGAACGACCTCGAGAAGGTGACGGCGACGGCGAAGCAGATGGTGATGCGCTTCGGCATGAGCGACAAGCTCGGGCCGCGCGTGTTCGGCCACGACCACGGCCAGCCGTTCCTCGGACGCGAGTTCTCGACCGAGCCCGACTACTCCGACGAGATCGCGCGCGAGATCGACGACGAGGTTCGCCGGATCATCGAGAACGCGCACCAGCGCGCGCGCGACATCCTCACCGAGCACCAGCACGACCTGACGAAGATCTCCGAGATCCTCGTCAAGCGCGAGACGATCGAGAAGGAGGAGTTCAACGCGCTGCTCGCCGGCAAGAGCGAGGAGGAGGTGTTCGGCGCCGAGGAGGACTCCGGGCCGGAGCTGCCGGCGCCGCCGATGCCGGCCGACCGTGGAGCGCCGGAGCGCGAAGCGCCGCGGACGATGCCGCGCCCGGGACTCGCAGGCGGCACGGCCGATCTGCGCGGAAGCGACCCAAAGGGTCCTGAGCTCAGCTAGATGACCCCTCCGGGCTTTCGCCTGATGGGGATCGTCAACGCGACGCCGGACTCGTTCTCCGACGGCGGACGCTTCCTCGAGCCGGACGCCGCGATCGCGCACGGACTGCGGCTGATCGACGACGGCGCGGCGATCGTCGACGTCGGCGGCGAATCGACGCGCCCGGGCGCCGAGCCGGTGCCGCCCGCGGAGGAGCTCGCACGGGTGCGCCCGGTGCTCGAGGGGCTCGCGAGCGCGGCGAGGGGCGCGCAGATCTCGATCGACACGAGCAAGGCGTCCGTCGCGCGCGCGGCGCTTGCGGCCGGCGCGACGCTCGTCAACGACGTCAGCGCGTTGCGCGCCGATCCGGAGATCGCGGGCGTCGTCGCCGAGGCCGGCGCCGAGTGCTGCCTCGTGCACATGCTCGGCCGCTCGCGCACGATGCAGCGCACGCCGCGCTACGACGACGTGGTAGACGACGTCAAGGCGTTCCTGCACGAGCGGCTGCGGTACGCCGTCGGCGCGGGGATCGAGGAGCGGCGCGTGCTGCTCGACCCGGGCATCGGCTTCGGCAAGACGATCGAGCACAACCTGCAACTGCTCGCGCGTCTGGACGAGCTCGTCGAGCTCGGGCGCCCGATCGTGATCGGCACCTCGCGCAAGAGCTTCATCGGCCGCCTCGCGGGCACGCCGGCAGGCTCCGATCGGCTGGCGGGAACGCTCGCGACGAACGTGCTCGCGCTCGAGCGCGGCGCGAGCGTGTTTCGCGTGCACGACGTCGCGCCGGCGCGCGAGGCGCTGCTCGTGGCGGCTGCTACGTTGGGCGAGCGATGGACGGCGAGCAGCAGGGTGACGACTCCGACGAGCTAGACGACGACGAGCGCGGCGGCAGGGGACGCGACGAGGACGAAGCGGCCGAGGCGGTCACGGTCGAGATCAGCGGCCTGTCGCTGTACACGCATCACGGCGTCAGCGAGGCCGAGCGCGAGGTCGGCCAGCGGCTCGTGCTCGACCTGCGCCTCGACGTCGGCGAGACCGACGCGACGGTGACCGACTCGATCGAGGACACGGTCGATTACGCGGAGGTCTGCCAGCTCGTCGCGCTGATCGCACAGCAGCGCTCGCACAAGACGCTCGAGCGCCTGTGCAGCACGATCGCCAACCGGCTGCTCGCCGACTACGAGCTGGAAGGCGTGTGGGTGAAGGCGACGAAGCCCGAGCCACCGATCGCGCTGCCCGTCGACGAGGTCTCGGTCGAGGTCTGGCGCGAGGGCGACGCATGAGCACGGCCGAGCGCTATCGCGCGGCCGTCGAGCGGCGCGAGCTCGACGCGGTCGGCGAGCTGCTGGCGCCGGAGATCGTCTTCCACAGCCCGGTGACGTTCCACCCGTTCGTCGGGCGCGACACCGTGCGACGGCTGCTCGGCGAGGTGATTCAGGTGTTCGAGGACTTCCGCTTCACCGACGAGCTCGCGATGGACGGCGCGCATGCGCTGATCTTCCGCGCGGGCGTCGCCGGCGCCGATCGCGAGATCGAGGGGATCGACCTGCTGCGCTTCGACGCGGATGGGCTGATCGCGGACTTCACGGTGATGCTGCGCCCGCTCTCGGGGCTCGTCCCGTTCGCGCAGGCGATGGGCGAGCGCGCGCAGGCGGCCGACCGATCAAAGATCGGCCAGCAGACGACGCGCGCCTGAGCGCGCGAAGCGAGCGCCGCCGCCGTGCCAACGCGCATCGGACTGCTCGGGCTCGGCTCGAACGTCGGCGATCGACGCGCGCAGCTTCAGGCGGCGCTCGACGGCCTGAGCGCGATCGGCGTGACGCCGCTGGCGAGCTCGTCCACGTACGACACGGACCCGGTCGGCGAGGTGCTCGACCAGCCGAGCTTCCTCAACGCGTGCGTGCGCGTCGAGACCGCGCTGGAGCCGCTCGAGCTGCTCGACGCGGTCAAGCGGCTCGAGCGCGAGCTCGGGCGAGCGGGTGGCGGCGTGCGCCACGGCCCGCGCGCGATCGACGTCGACGTGCTCACGCTCGGCGAGCTCGAGCTGCGCGACGAGCGGATGACGCTTCCGCACGAGCAGCTGCTCGTGCGGCGCTTCGTGCTGATTCCGGCGCTCGAGCTCGACTTCGATCAGACGGTGCCGGACGGGCGGCGGCTGGCCGATGCGCTCGCGGCGCTGGCGCTCGACGAGGGCGTCCGCTGGGCCGGGCCGCCACTCGACGTACCGGCGTGAGCGCTGCGCGAGCGGCCGCATCGCCGTACGCGCGCGCGGAGTGACGGCGGCCGCGTCGGGACCGTGCCCGCGCTCAGGAAGCCTGCGCGCCGCGCTCGGACCAGCTGGCGAGTCGCAGCAGCGTCGTGCCGTCGACGCCGTGCCCGGAGATCACGCACAGGTGCCCGGCGCGCATCCACGCGACGACGGGCCTGCCGTCGACGGTCAGCAGCCGGTAAGCCGTGCCGTCGCGGCGCGCGAGGACTCCGCCGGTGATCTGCGGCGGGGCGGCGCCGGCGACGATCGCGTAGCCGACGCGGTGCCCGAGCGAGTTCTCGTAGAACACGGTCGTGATCGTGCGTCCGTCGACGCTGTCGGTGCGCTTGCCGGTCTGGCGCCAGCCGAAGTGCGCGCCCCAGTATGGGAACGTGACGCCGTCGACCGATGCGGCGAGCTCGGTGTGGTTCGAGGAGCTCTCGGCGGGCGGCGCGGACGTCGCCGCGCGCAGCGTCAGCGCCGAGGCGTCGTGCACGCTGAGCGTCGAGGAGCTGCCGCTCGTGCCGATCACGATCGCGAGCGCGACGATCGCCGCGGCGAACGCGCCAAGCGCGGCGAGTCGCGGTCGAACGCTGTAACCGCGATCGCGCGCGCCTCGCCGGCGCTCGCGCGAGGCGCGCGGCTCGCCGGCCGCCGCCTCGCGCGCGGCGCGGCGCAGGCGCCGGCGAGGGGGGCGCTCGGCGATCATCTGCTCGACGGCGTCGTGCAGCGCCTCCGGCGCGCGCACGTCGATCGAGCGGATCAGCTCGACGATCTCGGACTCGCTACTCGGACGTTGCTCGCTCATGGCGCATCTCCGCTCTGAACGACTCCGCCGGCGCGCTTTTCTTCCCGGCGCTGGCGGGCCGTGTCGCCGCGCGCGGCGGCGGGAGGAGTCGGCTCGCCGTCCGGCGCGCGCCGCTCGCGTCCGCCGGACTCGGGCTCGGGCTCGGGCTCGTCGGAGAGCAGGCGCGCGACCTGCTTGCGCGCGCGGAACAGCCGCGTCGTGATCGTCGCCTCGCGAACGCGCAGCGCACGCGCGGCTTCGCGATAGGAGAGGCCGAGCACGTCGACGGCGACGAGCGCCAGGCGGAAGTCCTCAGGCAGCCGCGCGATCGTCGCGTAGAGCTCGTGCACCTCGATCGCCTGCTCGGGACGGCCGATCGGCTTGGGGTCGGCCGCGACGACGTCGTCGAGCGTCGCGACGGTCACGGGACGCCGGCTCGCGGTCCGGCGGCCCGTCAGGAACGTGTTGCGCAGCACGCGCATCAGGTAGTACAGCTCGTCGTCGCCCTGCAGCATGCGCGGCCGCGAGAGCACGCGCGCGAAGGTTTCCTGCACGAGATCCTCGGCGTCCTCGCGCGAGCCGCACAGGCCCCACGCCGCGCGGTACAGGCGGTCGACGTGCTGCCCGAGTGACTGCGGGTCGAGGATGCGCATGGCGTCCGGTCGGGTCGCACGCGGCGCGACCCTCCAGGCGACTGTAGCGCTGCGTCAGACGCTCGTGGTCGCGGGCAGCCACGCGGCGGGCAGCGTGCCGGCCGGGACTTCGCCTGAGATCGGCGGGAAGTAGCGTGTCAGCGCGGCCGCCGCGCGGCCGTCGAGCAGCGGGCGCACGTCGGCGAGCGTGCCGAGCAGGCGGATCGTGCTGCCGATCTGCAGGTCCGCGGCGTTCGGGCGCTCGCCGCCGAGCAGCCCGTCGGCGATCCACGCGTCGATCCGGTCGAGCTGCGCCGGCAGCGCGGCGAGGTCGGCGCGCACGGCGTCCTCGCGCGCGTGGTTCTGCAGCGCCATCAGCTTCGCCGTAGCCGGCGCGGCGGGGCGCAGCAGCGCGAGCGGCAGCGGCAGCTTGGCGTTCGCGGCGTAGCTGAGCATCGCGTACGGGTCGCGTACGAACGCGCGGTCGAGCACGCGTCGCGGAACGCTCTGCAGCACCTCGTCGCCCCAGCGCTCGGCCTCGAGCACCTGCGCGTACGCGGAGGTGCCGGGCGCCGGCAACAGCGGCGGGTCGGGCGCGAGCTCGTCGAGCCGGCGCATGATCGTGCGCGAGCCGACGAGCCGCTCGCCGTCGATGCGCATGCCGGGCACGGTCGTGCCGCCGAAGCGCAGCGGGCCGACGATCAGCTGCGTCAGCGGCAGCAGCTCGACGCGCTCGAACGGCAGCGACTTCAGCCGCAGCGCCGCTTCGACGGCGGCGCACGGATGCGACGCCGGCAACGCGTACAGCTTGCTCGTGCTCATCGCCATCGCCCGCCGAGCATAATGGTCGCCGATGCTGCTCGTCGTCGACGTCGGGAACACGCAGACGCACTTCGGCGCGTTCCGCGGAGACGAACTCGTCGAGCACTGGCGGTTCGCGACGGTCCGCCAGTCGACGGCGGACCAGCTCGGCGCGGCGCTGCGCAACCTGCTGGAGCTGCGCGGCTACGGCTTCGGCGATCTCGAGGCGTCGGTCGTCTCCTCGACGGTGCCGCAGCTCGAGCCGGAGTGGACGGCGATGGCCGAGCGCTACCTGCGCCACGAGATGCTCGTCGTCGGGCCCGGCACGAAGACGGGCATGGCGATCCGCTACGACAACCCGCGCGAGATCGGCGCCGACCGGCTCGTCAACGCGGTCGCGATCCGCGACCGCTTCGAGGGCTCGGCGGTGTGCGTCGACTTCGGCACGGCGACGACGTTCGACGTCGTCTCGCGCGACGGCGAGTACATCGGCGGCGCGCTGATGACCGGCATCGAGATCTCGCTCGAGGCGCTCTCCGAGCGCGGCGCGCGCCTGCCGAAGGTCGACCTCGCGCCGCCGAAGAGCGTGATCGGCAAGAACACGATCGACGCGATCCGATCGGGCGTCGTGTTCGGCTACGCCGGCGCGATCGACGCGATCCTCAGGCGCCTGTACGACGAGCTCGGCGAACGCACGGCGGCGATCGCGACGGGCGGCCTCGCCGGTCTCGTCGTGCCGTACACGGAGGAGCTCGACGAGGTCGATGATCTGCTGACGCTGACCGGACTGCGGTTGCTGCACGAGAAAAACAGCTGAGTCTTGATGGCGGCCGGAGGCCGCGATGGCTCGCGTGGTGCCGGTCGTCGGCCTTTGGGGAGGCTGAATAGGCGGACGGCTGTATGTACGTTTGTGACCGGCATCCTGCCTTCTAGTCGAGCCGGCCTACTCTTCTCGTCACATCTTGAGCACGCTCCGGCCGCCACGGCCGTTACATGGGCGGCCATCCGGGCCGCCTGTGAATGTGCCTGCCGCGCGCTGTTAAGAACATTCGCGTGGGGCGGCCATAATTGACGCATGGCTCTGACCAAGCGCCTGACCGACCCGTGGATGCTCGGCACGCTGCGCGTGCCCAACCGCGTGCTGCTTGCGCCGCTGGCGGGCATCGGCAACTGGTTCGTGCGATTGCAGGCGAAGCGCTACGGCGCGGGGATGGCGGTGTCGGAGATGGTCTCGACGCACGCGATCCACTACCGCAACGAGAAGACGTGCGGCGAGATGCTGCGGATCGACGCGCGCGAGCGCGCCGGCGGCCCGGTCTCGATCCAGCTGTTCGGTGAGGAGCCGGCGATCATGCGCGAGGCGGCGGCGCACGTCGCGAGCATCGGCGCCGACGCGATCGACATCAACATGGGCTGCCCGGTGCCGAAGGTGTGCAAGACGGGCGCCGGCGCGGCGATGCTCGACGAGCCCGACCGAGCGCTCGCGCTCGCGCGCGCGGCGGTCGAAGGAGCGGTCGGCCCGACGGGACCGCTGCCGGTGACGGTCAAGCTGCGCTCGGGCGTGCGCCGCGGGGAGACGAGCGGCTTCGGGCTGGCTCGCCGGCTCGTCGAGGAGGCGGGCGTCGCGGCGATCGCGTTCCACCCGCGCTCGGCGGCGGTGCAGCACAAGGGCACGCCCGACTACGAGCTCGCGGCGCGCCTCGTCGCAGTGCTCGGCGCGCCGGTGATCCTGACCGGCGGCCTGAACGACGCGCCGAGCGCGCGCGAGGCGTTCGAGCGGACGGGCGCCGACGCGGTGATGCTCGCGCGCGGCGGGCTCGGCAACCCGTGGCTGTTCGCCGAGCTCGTGCACGGGCGCGATCGCGCGCCGACGCGCGCCGAGGTCGTGCGCGAGCTCGACTGGACGATCGAACGCGCCGTCGAGCATCTCGGCGAGCCGCGCGCGACGCGCTACCTGCGAAAGTTCTACCCGTGGTACGTCGCGCGCCTCGGGCTCGACGCTCACGCGGCCAAGCGACTGCAGTCGCAACTGCAGGAAGCGCCGTCGCTGGCGCAGGTGCGAGACGCGCTGGAGCCCTCGCGCACGGCGCTCGCGGTCGCGGTCTGAGCCGTTCGCGAGCGCCGTCTGCGCCTCGCTATACTGCTGCGCTCGCTGGGGCCGTCTGTCGCGGATTTCCTGCTCGGGGAGCACGCTCAGGGGCGCTTGTCGGCCCACCCACAACCGCGATCGAGGGCCTGATGCCGAAGGACGTAATCCTCACTCCCGAAGGACTTAAGAAGCTCAAGGACGAACTCGAGCTGCTCTCGACCGAGAAGCGCCGCGAGGTCGCCGAGCGGATCAAGGAGGCGAGGGAGTTCGGAGACATCTCGGAGAACTCCGAGTACGACGACGCGAAGAACGAGCAGGCGATGCTCGAGAGCCGCATCGCGCAGCTGCAGGAGAAGCTGCGGATGGCGAGCGTGATCGAGACGAAGGACCTGTCGACCGACGTCGTGCAGATCGGCTCCGTCGTGCACGTCAAAGACGAGAAGACGGGCAAGTCGGTCAAGTACACGATCGTCGGCTCCGCCGAGGCGAAGCCGGAGGAGCAGAAGCTCTCCAACGAGTCGCCCGTCGGCCGCGCGCTGATCGGCCGCAAGCGCAACGAGACGGTCGCCGTCAAGGTCCCGCGCGGCCCCGCGCGCAAGCTGAAGATCACGAAGATCGATGTCGGCTTGAAGTAGCGGCCGAGCGCCCTGGAGGGCGTGGGCCGGGGCGACGCATCGGTCCCGGATGGGCCTCCCCGGGGTGCCTTGCACCACGCGTTGGCCATACAGTTAGCCGGCCCGGATGGCCGGCCCGGTAACTGCCGTGGCGGCCGGAGCGGCCTCAAAGATGATTACCTCCGCGAGACATCCGGTCTCGCCAAAATCGGAGCGGCGACCTCGTGTCGCCGTCTTGGAGCGGAGGCCGGCTCGGCCTGAAGGCTGGATGCCGGTCACATACGCGCGATGAAAGACCCAACGAAAGATCCCGAGCCCGGCGCGAAACACGGCCTCCCCGAGCTGATCGCAGAGCGCCGCGCGAAGGGCGAGCGACTGCGCGAGGCCGACCCGGCGTCGTTCCCCTACTCATATGAGGACGTCGAGCCGATCACGGACGTTCTCGGCGCCTACGAGCGTCTCGCGCCCGGCGAGGAGACCGAGGAGAAACACCGCGTCGCCGGCCGTCTCGCGGCGCGACGCGGCTCGGGCGGCGCGGCGTTCCTCGACCTCGTCGACCGCACAGGCAAGATCCAGCTGCACGCGCGCCGCGACGTGCTCGGCGAGCAGGCGTTCGCGCGGCTGACGTCGCTCGACGTCGGCGACCTGCTCGGCGTCGACGGCGCCGCGCTGCGCTCCAAGCGCGGCGAGATCTCGCTGCGCGTCGACTCGTTCGCGCTGCTCGCGAAGGCGCTGCGCCCGCCGCCGGACAAACACGCGGGCCTGAGCGACGTCGAGACGCGCCACCGCCGCCGCGAGCTCGACCTGATGTCGAGCGAGCAGACGCGCCGCGTGTTCATCGATCGCGCCAAGATCATCACGGCGGTGCGCGGCTATCTCGACGGCGAGGGCTTCGTCGAGGTCGAGACGCCGGTGCTGCAGCCGCTGTACGGCGGCGCGCTCGCGCGCCCGTTCACGACGCACCACAACGAGCTCGACCGCACGCTGTACCTGCGGATCGCGACCGAGCTGTACCTCAAGCGCCTGCTCGTCGGCGGCCTAGAGCGCGTCTACGAGCTCGGCAAGGACTTCCGCAACGAGGGCGTCTCGGCGAAGCACAACCCGGAGTTCACGATGGTCGAGTTCTACGAGGCGTACGCTGACTACGACGACGCGGCCGTGCGCCTGGAACGGCTCGTGCGCGCGGCGGCCACGGCGATCGGCTACGACGGCGAGCTCGACTTCGCCGGCGAGTGGCGGCGCGTGGGCTTCGTCGAGGCGATCGCCGACGCGACCGGCATCGACGTCTCTCGCGCGCGAGAGACGGACGAGCTCGCGCGCGAGATCGCGCGGCGCGAGCTGCCGGTCAGGACCGACGGCGCGACTTGGGCGCAGATGGCCGACGAGCTGCTGTCGAAGTACGTCGAGCCGAAGCTGGTCCAGCCGACGTTCGTGCGCGACTACCCGGTCGAGCTGTCGCCGTTCGCACGCGAGCACCGCTCGCTGCCGGGGCTGACCGAGCGCTGGGAGGCGTACGCCGGCGGGATCGAGATCGCCAACGCGTTCTCGGAGATCAACGACGCCGACGTCCAGCGCGAGCGCTTCGAGGCGCAGCGGCGCGCGGCCGAGGGCGGCGACGAGGAGACGCAGCCGTACGACGAGCTGTTCGTGCAGGCGCTCGAGCAGGGGATGCCGCCGGCGGGCGGTGTCGGCCTCGGGATCGACCGGCTCGTGATGCTGTTGACGGGGCGCGATTCGATCCGCGACGTCGTCCTGTTCCCGGCGATGCGCGACTGATCGAAGAGCCGGGCCCGGGCGGCTCGCGGCGCGCGTGCGGACCTCAAGCCGGGGCGCCGGGCTGACGATTGACCCCCAACGGCGCCGTTGGGCCGGTTGGTAGACTGCCCGTGAGGCGTCGACCCCCAAAAGACCAGACCACATAGCTCTCTAGAGGCACCGTCCTCGCAGGAAGGAAGCAAGCATGTTCGAGCGATTCACAGAACGGGCCCGGCAGGTGGTCGTTCTCGCGCAGGAGGAGGCGCGGACGCTCAAGCACAACTACATCGGCACCGAGCACATCCTGCTCGGCCTGCTGCGCGAGGAGGAGGGCCTGGCAGCGCGCGTGCTGGAGAGCCTCGACATCACGGTCGAGCGCGTCCGCGCGCAGGTCGTGCGGATCGTCGGCTCCGGCGAGGAGGTCACCTCCGGGCAGATCCCGTTCACGCCGCGCGCCAAGAAGGTGCTCGAGCTGGCGCTGCGCGAGGCGCTCAGCCTGGGGCACAACTACATCGGCACCGAGCACATCCTGCTCGGGCTCGTGCGCGAGAACGAGGGCGTCGCCGCGCGCATCCTGCTCGACTTCGACGCGGACTCCGAGAAGATCCGCAACGAGGTGATCCGCATGCTGTCCGGCCCCGGCGGTCGTCGTCAGGGCCAGTCCGGCGGCTCGGGCTCCGCCTCGGGCGCGGCGCCGGGCGAGGGCAAGAAGTCCTCGAAGCTGCTCGACCAGTTCGGTCGCAACCTGACGAAGCTGGCCTCCGAAGGCAAGCTCGACCCGTGCGTCGGGCGCGAGACGGAGATCGAGCGGATCATGCAGATCCTCTCGCGGCGCACGAAGAACAACCCCGTGCTCGTCGGCGAGCCGGGCGTCGGCAAGACGGCCGTCGTCGAGGGCCTCGCGCAGCGGATCACGAGCTCCGACGTGCCCGAGCTGCTGCGCAACAAGCAGATCTACACGCTCGACCTGGCGGCACTCGTCGCCGGCTCGAAGTACCGCGGCGAGTTCGAGGAGCGCCTGAAGAAGGTGATGAAGGAGATCACCCAGCGCGGCGACATCATCCTGTTCATCGACGAGCTGCACAACCTCGTCGGCGCCGGCGCCGCCGAGGGCGCGATCGACGCGGCGTCGATCCTCAAGCCGGCGCTCGCCAGGGGCGAACTGCAGACGATCGGCGCGACGACGCTCGAGGAGTACCGCAAGTACCTCGAGCGCGACTCGGCGCTCGAGCGGCGCTTCCAGCAGATCCGCGTCGAGGAGCCGACGATCGACCAGACCGTCGAAATCCTCAAGGGCCTGCGCGACCGCTACGAGCAGCACCACAAGGTGCAGATCACCGACGAGGCGCTGCGCGCCGCCGGCGAACTCGCGAGCCGCTACATCTCAGACCGCTTCCTGCCCGACAAGGCGATCGACCTGATCGACGAGGCCGCCTCGCGCATGCGGATCAAGTCGATGACCTCGCCGCCGGCCAACCGCGAGCTCGAGGGCGAGGTCGAGACGACCCGTCGCGAGAAGGAGGCGGCGATCGAGGCGCAGGAGTTCGAGAAGGCCGCCGCGCTGCGCGACACCGAGCGCAAGCTGACGAACAAGAAACGCGAGCTCGAGCAGGAGTGGGAATCGGGCGAGTCCGGCGAGCGCCCGTCGATCGGCGAAGAGGAGATCGCGGACATCGTCTCGATGTGGACCGGCATCCCCGTGTTCAAGCTGACCGAGGCCGAGACGCAGAAGCTGATGCGGATGGAGGACGAACTGCACAAGCGCGTGATCGGCCAGCACCCGGCGATCGAGGTGATCTCGAAGGCGATCCGCCGCTCGCGCGCGGGCCTGAAGGACCCCAAGCGGCCGACCGGCTCGTTCATCTTCCTCGGGCCGTCGGGCGTCGGCAAGACCGAGCTCGCGCGCACGCTCGCCGAGTTCCTGTTCGGCGACGACGACGCGATGATCCGCATTGACATGTCCGAGTACATGGAGAAGCACGCCGTCTCGCGGCTCGTCGGCTCGCCTCCGGGCTACATCGGCTACGACGAGGGCGGCCAGCTGACCGAGGCCGTGCGGCGCAAGCCCTACAGCGTGCTGCTGCTCGACGAGATCGAGAAGGCGCACCCGGACGTGTTCAACATCCTGCTGCAGATCCTCGAGGACGGGCGGCTGACCGACGCGCAGGGGCGCACTGTCGACTTCCGCCACGCGATCGTGATCATGACCTCGAACATCGGCGCCGCGGAGATCGCGCGCAACACGCCACTCGGCTTCGCCGTCTCCGAGGATGAGACGGGCATCACGTACGACGACATGAAGGGCCGCATCATGGGCGAGCTGAAGAAGGTCTTCCGTCCTGAGTTCCTCAACCGGATCGACGACGTGATCGTCTTCCACAAGCTGCAGAAGGACGAGATCAAGCAGATCGTCGAGCTGCTGTTGCTGCGGATCCGCGAGTCGATGGCCGAGCGCGAGCTGCAGCTCGAGCTGACCGGCGAGGCGAAGGACCTGCTCGTCGAGAAGGGCTGGGACCCGTCGATGGGCGCCAGGCCGCTGCGCCGGGCGATCCAGCGCTACATCGAGGACCCGCTCGCCGACTTCGTGCTGCGTGAGCAGCTGACGCCGGGCGCGACGGTCGTGATCGACCCGACGCCCGACGGCGAGGACGGCGAGGTGCGCCTGACGATCGTCAAGCCGAAGAAGCAGAAGACGCCGGTCGGCGTCGGCGCTGACGGCGGCTCCGACGCGGAGCTCGTCGACGGCGAGGGCACCGATACTGAGGACGTGCCTGGCGAACCTGACGCAGATTAGCGCGTTTAGTTCGACGCTTACTGCGGTTCTAAGAAGTGGCTGGCGGTGCTAGGTAACGCGTACCACGGCGTTGTCCAGTGCGCAGCAGCCGACCCTCGTTCACGAGTTTCGTCAGCACCTCAAGCGTTTCTGTGCGGTCCAATCCCGTTCTGTTCCGCACGTCGGCGTTAGACACCGGACCCTCACTCGCGATTTCGAAAACCAGATCCTCTAGCTCGGCAGGATTCAATCTAAGGCCCGCCGGAGGGGCAAGCGATCTGTCGAGTACGTAAGTTGCTCCACCGCGCTGTCCTCGTTGGACGAGGAAGCCGGCGCCGGTGAGTCTCCGCAAGGCGCCTCGTGCCTGTGCAGCATCAACGCCGATGAGCTCGCGGGCGCGCGAGTTGGTGAGTGCCTCGCCGCGCGCAGCGTGGACGAGCAAGATTCGGTCTGCTGGCTCGATTAGGCCCCGTTGCTCGACCTCTCGCACCCAGGCCCTCTCAGAAGGCGCGACCGCGCTGCGGATCGGAAGCGTGACGCGGACTTCGGTGCCAGTATCCGCGAACACTGGCGGATCCAGGAGGTCTTCGCGCATGAGGCCCTGCATCACGTCTACGCCTGCACCAGAGTCCTCCGCGAGCTTGTAGGCGCGGAGCACTCTAATGACGCTGGCGTTGCGAGCCGAAGTCTGGTCTCGCATGTTCTCGATGGTCACTGGCTCGGGGAGTGCGCCGGGCGAGATGACGGTTACCGCGTCGGGATGGATTTCGACGCGAACGGCCGTACCGCGCAACTCGTATGAACGGTGGGCCACGGCGTTGGCTATCGCCTCTCGCACGACTCGGCGCGGTAGGCGAGGGAGCTCATGACGATGCACACCCAGCACGACTATTTCCGTTCCGATCTCGTCGTCGATCATTTGTGTTGCGGCCTCAACTTGAGCACGAAGCGGTCCTTGGAGCCGCACGCGTCGGTCGTATGTTTTTGCGCCCTCTCTAAACCGTAGGACCTCTATATAGGCCTTGCCCAGGATCTCGTCTGGTCGATCCAGCAGGTGGAGCGCACCGGCGACCGTTAGCCGGTAGCCGCTCCCGTCTCCCCTGACGAGACCATGCTCCGTCAGGCGCTCTGGAACCCGATCGTCGTTCGCCCATCCAAATGCCTGTGCGACGTCGCGGACGACATCCGTCGGGCATTCGTCGAGCCGCGTCTTTGTCTCGGTTGTCTCGAAGCGCTCCAAGCTACGCTCGTTGAGGAACTCCCGTAGCTCAGAGCCAAACAGCGGAACGTCGTAGCTGCCGCGACGGACCAGGACGCGTCCATTTGACGTTTGCGCGAAGCCCTCAGTCCGTCTCGCTACAGACAATGCGGTGATAGCCACGCCATCAACGTGGAAACCGTGAATCGAATATCGCCCCGGATCACGTATATGTCCGACCGCTTGGTGCAGGTCGTCCTCGAGGCCCGGCGTCAGCTCTCGACCGACGACGGTTCCATCATTGTCTACGCCGAGCAGAATGACCCCACCATCCGAGTTCGAGAACGCGACGATGCTCTCCGATAGGGGCTTCTGACTCGCGCCCCTCTTTCGCTCTACGAACTCGCTCTCGGCTGGAAAAGCTCGCACGAACTCGACCTTGCTCATTGGCTCGGGTTTGCGCGCGGAACTTCTGGGATGTAGTGGGGGGTATGTCAATGTTGTGGGCGGGGTTATCTAAGGCATCAAGTATGGCATATTTATGGGCTCGGAAATCGAAATCTACAAACCCCACATAACCTCGCAATATACCGGTCTCTATTGGGCCCTCTTGTGGGCGGCGGCGCCGTCCCCACCGCCGCGTACGCTGCGTCGGTGGCGCGCGAGACGATCTACAGCTGCACCGAGTGCGGCGCGCAGTCGGCCCAGTGGCACGGCCGCTGCCCGGCGTGCGAGGCGTGGAACACGCTCGTCGAGGAGCGTCTGACGCCGAGCGCGCGTGAGCGGCGTCCGACGCTCGCGGCGCGCCCGCTGCGCGAGGTCGGCGCGGCGCCGGTGCAGCGGATGTCGACGGGGATCGGCGAGCTCGATCGCGTGCTCGGCGGCGGTCTCGTGCCCGGCTCGCTCGTGCTGCTCGGCGGCTCGCCGGGGATCGGCAAGTCGACGCTGACGAACATGGCGCTCGGGCACCTGCAGGAGTCCGGCAGCCGCACGCTGTACGTCAGCGGCGAGGAGTCGGCCGAGCAGGTGCGCCTGCGCGCCGAGCGGCTCGGTCCGGGCGCGCTGCGCGTGCCGATCCTCGCCGAGACCGACCTCGACACGGTGCTCGACGCGATCGCCGCCGAAGCGCCGGCGGCGTGCGTGATCGACTCGGTGCAGACGCTCAACAGCGGCGAGCTGAGCGGAGCACCGGGCTCGGTCGGTCAGGTGCGCGAGGTGGCCGGGCGGATCATGGAGCTCGCGAAGGCGCGCGGCACGGCGGTGATCCTCGTCGGGCACGTGACGAAGGACGGCGCGCTCGCCGGCCCGCGCGTGCTCGAGCACCTGGTCGACTGCGTGTTGCAGTTCGAGGGCGAGCGCGAGCGCCCGTACCGCGAGCTGCGTGCGCTGAAGAACCGGTTCGGCTCGACCAACGAGGGGGGGCTGTTCGAGATGCGCCAAGGCGGTCTCGTCGAGGTGCTCGACGCCTCCGCGCGGTTCGTCGCCGAGGCCACGCGCGCGCCTGGAAGCGTCGTGCTGGCGGCGATGGAGGGCTCGCGCCCGCTGCTCGTCGAGGTTCAGGCGCTCGTCGCGCCGTCCGAGCTCGAGCAGCCGCGCCGCGTCGTCTCGGGGATCGACCGCAACCGGCTGGCGCTCGTGCTCGCGATCCTCGGCCGCCACGGACGGGTGGGAACGGGCGGCAGCGACGTGTTCGTCAACGTCGTCGGGGGCGTGCGCGTCGACGAGCCCGGCTGCGATCTCGCCGTCGCGCTCGCGGTCGCGAGTGCGAGCAGAGGCACCCCGCTCGCCGGCACACCGCGCGCGTGCTTCGGCGAGCTCGGGCTGACGGGCGAGTTGCGCTGGGTCGGGCATCCCGAGCGGCGGCTCGAAGAGGCCGCCAAGCACGGCTGCGCGGAGGTGATCGCGCCGCCAGACAGCGGCGGCGGCGCGTGCGAGGTCGCGACGCTGCGCGAGGCGCTCGCGCTGGCCTTGTCGCCGCGCGCGGCACGGCTCGCCGAGGCGGTTGCGTAAGCGTCTGCACGCCCGGGTACGAGGCGCTAAAGGAATGCTAAATGCCCTAGAATGAAGGATCGTGGCTCTGCGATCCGGCGAAGATTTGCATATAGAAATCAGGCCGGAGCCGGGGTTGATGAAGGCACTGGAGATGATCGCTCCAGGCACGGCGCTGCGGGAGGGAATCGAGAACATCCTGCACGCGCGCACCGGTGGGCTGATCGTGATCGGCGAGCCGGACGAACTCAGCTTCCTCAACTCGGGCGGAATCAAGCTGGAGATCGACTACACGCCTGCGTTCCTCTACCAGGTGGCGAAGATGGACGGCGCGATCATCCTCAACGCGAGCGCGACGAAGATCACGATGGCGAACGTCCAGCTGATGCCCGATCCGACGATCCTCTCGCACGAGACCGGCACGCGCCATCGCACGGCCGAGCGCGTCTCCAAGCAGACCGATGCGCTCGTGATCGCGATCTCCGCGCGGCGCGAGGTCGTCTCCGTGTACGTCGACGGCGCGAAGTACATCCTCGAGGACATCCCGGTCGTGCTCGCGAAGGCGAACCAGGCGCTGGCGACGCTCGACAAGTACCGCACGCGGCTCGATCAGGTCGCGACGAGGCTGACCGCGCTCGAGTTCGAGGGCGGCGCGACGCTGCACGACGTGCTGACGGTGCTGCAGCGCTCGGAGCTCGTCACGCGGATGGCGGTCGAGATCGAGCGCTACATCGTCGAGCTCGGCAGCGAGGGGCGCCTGATCGAGATGCAGCTCGAGGAGACGACCGTCGGCACGGCCGCCGAAAAGGCGGCGCTCGTGCGCGACTACCTGTTCGCGTACTCCGACGAGGCGTTCGCGGCCGGCCTCGAGGAGATCGGCCGCCTCGCGCATCAGGACCTGCTCGACTTCGGGCGGCTCGCCGAGCTGCTCGGGTACGACCGCAAGCTCAACACGCTCGACTATCCGGTCTCGCCGCGCGGCTATCGTGTGCTTGGGCGCATCCCGCGCCTGCCACGCTCGGTCGTCACGGAGATCGTCAGCGAGTTCGGCGGTCTCGACGAGCTGCTCGCGGCTACCGACGCCGAGCTGGAGGGCGTCGAGGGAGTCGGCGAGATCAGGGCGAAGGACATCCGCGAGGGCCTGCGCCGGCTGCAGGAGATCAACCTCGTGGACCGCTACCTGCAGACTTGAATAGGGGCCGCGCCGACTGCGCGGCCGGAACAAAGGAGAAGACCATTCCGCCACATGCAATTCAAGAGGACGCGCCGGAGGACGAGCTCGAGGTCACACGCGAAGTCGAGTTCATCGAGTTCGAGCTCGGGGACCATGTCGTCTATCCCCACCACGGCGCCGGCAAGGTGCTGAAGAAGGAGGAGATGGAGATGCTCGGCGAACGCCGCGAGTACCTCACGATCAAGATCCTCCACAACGACATGACCGTCAGGGTCCCGACCGAGAACGCCGCGCTGGCCGGCCTGCGCAGGGTGATCGACGAGGAAACGGTCAAGAAGGTCCTCGACGTCCTGAGAGACGAGGTCTCGGAGATGCCGAAGAACTGGAACCGTCGCTTCAAGCACAACCGCGACAAGATCAAGACCGGCGACATCTACGAGCTCGCCGAGGTGGTGCGGAATCTTTCTCTGCGCGAGAGCGAGAAGGGCCTGTCGACCGGCGAGAAGCAGATGTTCACGCGGACCAAGAAGATCCTCGCCTCCGAGCTGATGTACGCGCTCGACAAGGACGAGGAGGAGGCCGAGAGCTACCTCGACGAGCTGCTCGCCGCTTCGGCCTCGAGCCAGATGGCCGGAGCAGCGGCCGAGTAACGCGCGCTCTCGCGCACGCTCCAGCGGCGACACGGCTCGCCGGGAGCGTGCGCGGCACGCTCCTCGAGCGTCATGGCAACGCGCCGCTGAAAAGATGGCCGTCGCGTTGATCGTCGCCGCCGGGCGCGGCGAGCGCCTCGGCGCCGACCGGCCGAAGGCGCTCGTCGAGCTCGGCGGCCGCCCGATGCTCGAGTGGTCGCTCGACGCGCTGGCGGCGAGCCCGGAGATCGAGCGGGTCGTCGTCGCGCTGCCGCCCGGCGTGCACGCGCCGCCGGGCGTCGTCGGCGTGGCCGGCGGCACGTCGCGCTCTGACTCCGTGCGCCGCGCGCTCGCGGGCGCAGGCGAGGGCGATCCGGTGCTCGTGCACGACGCGGCGCGCCCGCTGCTGACGCCGGAGATCGTCGGCGAGACGCTTGCGGCGCTCGCGCGTGACCCGTCCGCCGCGGCGGCGATCGCGGCGGCGCCGGTGACGGACACGATCAAGCGCGTCGACGACGAGCGCGCCGTGCTCGAGACGCTCGAGCGCGGTCGCCTGTGGGCGGTGCAGACGCCGCAGGTGTTCCGCCGCGCAGCGCTCCAGGACGCGCTCGCGGTGCCCGAGGAGCTGCTCGCGAGCGCGACCGACGACGCGTGGCTCGTCGAGCGCGCCGGCGGGCGCGTCGTCGTCGTGGCCGTCGGCGCCGAGAACATGAAGATCACGACCGCGCACGACCTCGAAGCGGCCGAGCGCGCGCTCGCGCGACGCGCGTCCGGGAGCGCATGAGTTTCCTGCTTGAATCGCAGCGCTTGCGATGCTGACCGACTACCACCTGCACCTGCGCCCCGACGGGCACGACGCGAGCGCCGAGGAGCATTTCACGACGGCGAACGTCGAGCGCTACCGCGCCGCGGCGGACGAGCGTGGGATCGCCGAGCTCGGCGTCTCCGAGCACGTCTACCGCTTCGAGCAGGTGCTCGACGTCTGGCGGCACCCATTCTGGGTGGGCTTCGCGCGCGACGACCTCGACGCGTACTGCTCGTTCGTGCGCGAGCAGACCGACCTGCGGCTCGGGATCGAGGCCGACTTCGTACCCGGCGCCGAGGACCGGATGGCGAGCCTGCTGCAGGCGCGCGACTTCGACTACGTGATCGGCTCGGTGCACTTCATCCGCGAGGGCGCGGTCGACATGGACGACTACAGCGTTTGGGACTCCGGGCACAGCGTCGAGGAGATCTGGCGGCGCTACTTCGAGACGATCGGCGAGGCCGCGCGCAGCGGGCTGTTCGACGTGCTCGCGCATCCCGATCTCGTCAAGGTGTGGGGACGCGAGCGTCCGCTGCCGGACGGCGACCTGCGCCGCTACTACGAGCTCGCGCTCGACGGAATCGCCGAGTCGGGCATCGCCGTCGAGGTCTCTACCGCCGGGCTGCGAAAGCGCGTCGAGGAGCTCTACCCGTCGCCCGTTTTCTTGGAGATGTGTCTCGAAGCCGGCGCTCCGGTCGCGCTGTCCAGCGACGGGCATCGCCCGCAGGACGTCGGCGCCGACTACGAGCAGGCGCTCGAGCTGCTCGACTCGCTCGGCGTCGGCGAGCTGTGCGTGTTCGAGCACCGCGAGCGTCGCCTGGAGCCGATCGGAGCGGGCGAGCGGACCCTGTGAGCGCGCGCGTCGGGATCGGCTACGACTCGCATCGGCTCGTCACCGGGCGGCGGCTGGTGCTCGGCGGCGTCGAGCTCGAGCACGAGCAGGGGCTCGCGGGCCACTCCGACGCCGACGTGCTCGCGCACGCCGTGATCGACGCGCTGCTCGGCGCAGCGGGTCTCGGCGACGTCGGCGAGCACTTCCCCGACACCGACGAGCGCTGGCGTGACGCCGACTCGATGCGGCTGCTCGCGCACGTCTACGGGCTGCTCGACGCCGAGGGCCTGGAGCTCGTCAACGTCGACTGCACGATCGTGATGGAGCGCCCGAAGCTCGGCGCGCGCAAAGTCGAGATCCGCGATTCGCTCGCCGCGACGCTGCGGCTCGACGCGCGGCGCGTCAACGTCAAGGCGAGCACCGGCGAGGGGATCGGCTTCGTCGGCCGCGGCGAGGGGGTCGCGGCGCTCGCCGTCGCGAGCCTGCATGCCGCCGGCGACGAGTCCTGACACGCGACGGTCCGCTCGCTAGGGTTGCCGGCGCGATGAGCCGGCGCATCGAGATCCGCGACACGCGAAGCGGCGAGCTTCTGCCGCTGCGTGCGCCCGATCGGCAGCGTCCGATCGGCATCTACGCGTGTGGCCCCACCGTCTACAGCCGCATCCACATCGGCAACGCGCGCCCGTTCGTCGTCTTCAGCCTGCTCAAGCGCTTCCTCGAGCGCGAGGGCTACGCCGTCGACCTGGTGATCAACGTCACCGACGTCAACGACAAGATCTACGACGCCGCCGGCGCGCTCGGTCGCGACAGCGCCGAGCTCGCGGCCGAGATGACCGCCGCCTACCGCGCCGATACCGACGCGCTCGGGCTCGGCCGCCCCGATCACGAGCCACTCGCGTCGGAGACGATCGGGCCGATCGTCGAGCACATCGCGAGGCTGATCGAGCGCGGGCACGCGTATGCGGCCGGCGGCGACGTGTACTTCCGCGTGCGCTCGGACGACGGCTACGGCAGCTTGTCGCATCGGCGGCTCGACGACATGGACCAGGGCGAGGGCGTCGAGGGCGCCGAGCACAAGGAGGACCCGCTCGACTTCGCGCTGTGGAAGGCGCACAAGCCGGGCGAGGACACGAGCTGGCCGTCGCCATGGGGCGACGGTCGCCCCGGCTGGCACATCGAGTGCTCGGCGATGGCCGAGACGCTGCTCGGCGTCGGCTTCGACATCCACGGGGGCGGCTCGGACCTCCTGTTCCCGCACCACGAGAACGAGGCGGCGCAGACGCGCGCCGCGCGTGGAGCCGAGCTCGCGCAGATCTGGATGCACAACGGCATGATCCAGTCGACCGGCGAGAAGATGGCGAAGTCGGTCGGCAACATCGCGCCGCTGCACGACGTGATCGAGGAGCATGGCGCGGAGGCCGTCGTGATGTATCTCGTATCGCGGCCACTATCGTCAGCCGCTCGCGTTCTCGCCGGCGGCGCTCGAGCAGGCCGACGCCAACGTGCGCCGGATTCGCGAGGCCGCCCGGCGCCTGCGGCCGGGCGAGTCCTCACACGAGGATCTCGAGGGTCTGCGCGACCGCTTCTTCGACGCGCTCGCGAACGACTTCAACACGGCGATGGCGCTTGGCTATCTCAACGCCTGGATTACTGAAGCCACGTCTGGAATGTATGACGAAACCGGCGACGAGCAGCTTCGCGAGATGCTCGCCGTGCTCGGCCTGGAGCGGCTGCTCGACCCGATCGCCGATGCGCCGGCGCCGTGCGCGCGCTCGCCGAGCAGCGCGAGCGCGCGCGCGGCGAGCGCGACTTCGCCGCCGCCGACGGCTTGCGCGATCAGATCGCCGCGCACGGCTGGGAGGTCCGCGACGTGGCCGGTGGTTTCGAGCTCGTGCCGCGGTGATCCTCTACGGGCGCAACCCCGTGCACGAGGCGCTTCGCGGGCGCCGCGCGGCGGACGTCGGGGAGGTCTGGGCGACGGCTGGCGCCGCGCGCGAGCCGTGGCTGGCGCGCGCGAACGCGAAGATCGTCGCCGCCGAGGAGATCGAGCGCCGCTGCGGCTCGCCGGCGCACCAGGGCGTCTGCGCCGAGGCCGGCGCCTACCCGTACGTCTCACCCGATCGGCTCCTCGCCGCGCACGACCCGCTGATCGTCGTGCTCGACCAGATCCAGGACCCGCAGAACCTCGGCTCGATCTGCCGCACCGCCGAGTGCGTCGGGCGCCGCCGGAGTCGTGATCCCCGAGCGCCGCGCCGCCGAGGTCACGCCGGCCGTCTGCAAGGCGTCGGCCGGCGCCGTCGAGCACCTGTCCGTCGCGCGCGTGCGCAACGTCGCCGATTTCCTCGCCGACGCACGCGAGGCCGGCTGCTGGTGCTATGGCGCGAGCGCAGAAGCGCCTGAGCAGGCCGCCGGGCGCCGGCCGCGCGCGTACGACGCGCCCGATTACGCCGGCGCCGGCGTCGCGCTCGTCCTCGGCAGCGAGGGAAGCGGTCTGCGACCGCGCGTCGCGAAGGCGTGCGACGAGCTGATCGCGCTGCCGCTGCGCGGCCGGATCGAGTCGCTCGGCGTCAGCGCGGCCGCCGCGGCGCTGCTGTACGAGATCTTGCAGAGCCGCTCGGCGGGGCTTGACAACTCTCCATAACTGTGCGAGGCTCGCGCCGACATAACGCTGAACCTAAGGTTGAAGAAGCCTTAGGAGTACATAGCTTTGGCGCCAGGGGAGGAGTGCGCCACTGAGCAAATGGGGCCTGCCCGCGTGGGAGGTCGCCAGAAAGGATCTGCTCGTGGCCCGAATCTCCCATAACCCTAACTCTGAACCTAAGGTTGATGATGGGTTCTTGATTGCGCTCGCGAAGCTCGGCGACCGCAACGCATACGACCGGCTCGTGCGTCGCTACCACGGCTTCGTGCGGCTCAAGGCCTCGTCGTACTTCCTCGCCGGAGGCGACTCCGAAGATCTGATCCAGGAGGGTCTCGTCGGCCTGTACAAGGCGATTCGCGACTTCCGCACGGATCGCGAGTCGAGCTTCCGCAACTTCGCCGAGCTCTGCATCACGCGCCAGATCATCACCGCCGTGAAGACGGCGACGCGCAACAAGCACACGCCGCTGAACCAGTACGTCTCGTTCTCCTCGACGCCCGCGGGCGCCGGCGACGACGTGCCGACGCTCGACCAGATCCTGCCCGGCCCGAGCGTGCACGATCCCGTCAACCAGGTGATCTCCTCCGAGGAGCTGCGCTCGCTCGTCGGCTGCCTCTCGAGCGCGCTGTCTGAGCTCGAGAGCCGCGTGCTCTCGCTGTACCTCGACGGCTACTCCTACGAGCAGGTCGGCGAGCGGCTCGAGTGCGACACGAAGACCGTCGACAACGCCCTCCAGCGCGTCAAGCGCAAGGTCGGCGCTCACCTGCAGGCGCGCGCCGTCGCCGCATAGCGACGCGGCGGCCGCCCCGAGGGACGGCCGCCGCGATCGCGATCGGCTAGAGCTAGCCTTCGACCGGCAGGCGCCGCGTGGGCGCCGGCGGGATCGTCGACGCCAGCGCCGGCGCGATGTTCACTGTGAACAGTCCGCCCGCCGCTCCCTGGTTGACCGGGTCGCCGGGGATCGCCAGTCGCAGCTGGTACGGTCCGGGCGCGTTGAACGTGTGAACGATCGAGAACGGCGCGGCTTCGCCGGGTTTATTGGGCGTGCCGACTTCGCCGACTTCGATCACGTTCCAGCCTAGACCCGGCCTGTCCTGGCGCTCCAGGTAGACGCGATGTCCGCTCAGCGCCGGGAGGACCGTGCCGGAGAACGTCATCGGCTGGCCGACCTGCGGCGTACCGGTCGGGGCCGCCTCGGTCAGGATGTACTTGACACCCTCGAACACGACCGCCGAGTGCGCATTCGTGGTCGTCGTCCGGTAGTACGTGCTCGCCAGCGGCGTCAGCGGGAATTCATAGTTGCCGCCGTTCACAGTGTGGGTCGTCGCGACCTGCGCGAACGGCGCTTTTTTGCCGTGCGCCAGAAGCGTCACGAGCGTCCCTGTCTGAGCTCCCGCGACGACGCCTGTGAGCTTCGTCGCCTGGCCGAACGCGAGCGGGTTTGGTTCGCCCTCCAGCGTCAGCGCCGGGTTCTCGGTTTGTGAGATCTCGTACGACATCGGCGCGGACGCCGCCGGCGCGTTGACCGGGTTGGGGTGGACGACGACGCGGATGTTCGCGTCTCCCGGCAGGGCGAAGTTGTGTCGGATCACGTATTTGCCGTCTGGGCCGACCCGGCCGAACTGGATTATGCGCCATTCTTCGGTCTGCGTCGCTTCCTCGCGTTGCAGAGCCAGACGAGCGCCGGCGTCGGCCTTGTTGACGGTGCCGGCAAAGGTCACCGTGTTCGTCCCGCGGCCGCGGCTGCTGTGCGTGAACAGGCGCGCGCCTTCCGGCGGCGTCGGCGGTTCGGGCGTGACCTGCGTCGCGACGCGGACCGTCCGAGGGGAGCTGTGCGCGCCTTCGGAGGTCGCGTAGAAGACGCTGTTCGTTTCGAACAGCGGCGGCGTGAACTCGAACTTGCCGTCGGTTTCGGTTTTCACGGTTTCGATCGCGGCGAAGCCTGCGTTCGGTTCCGAGCGCTGGTAGATCGTCACCGTCCTGCCGCTCGCTTCTTCGGGGTTCGGGCAAATCATCAGCCCGGTGAACGTCAGCCGTTCGCCGGTCACGATCAGTCTCGGGACTTCGAGTTTGCTTTCGATTTCAAGTTTGATCCGGCACGGCCGGGTTGCGTGCGCGTGCACGCTCGTCGCACCGTTCGGCCGCGCCAGGACGCCCGCCGGGGCGATCGCCAGCGCGGACACGGCGGCTGTCAACAGCAGGGCGAATCTGGTTGAACGCATCTGTACGCCTCCTTCGGGCAGAGTCATCGGCCGTCAGCGACCGCCTGGAGCGGCCGGTGAGTATTGGTCGACTTCAGCCCCGTAACCCGCTCGTCGCCTAGTCGATGCGGTCGGGCGACGAATCTCCGGCCGGGGTCGTTTCGGCCCAATCGCAGCTCTGCGAGCTTGCGTTCCACGGTGGTTTGAGCCGCTGCCAGGCGGGTATTGACGTGCCTGACATTTAGCTACCGCGGGGGTATCAGCCGCGGTAGCGCGCGACTCAGTCGGTACGGGAGAAATGGGGAGGGGACGATGAGGGGGACCAAGACCGTTGCAGCGCGGCTTGCCGCGCTTATCTCGCTGGCGGCCGCCGTCGGCTGCGGCCTGTTCGCCTCGGGCGCGAGCGCCCTCGCGGCGACCGGCGCGCCGCTCAACGGCGCCCTGCCCAGCATCACCGGCACGCCCAAGGACGAACAGCGCCTGACGGCGGTCAAGGGCAGCTGGACGGGACAGACGCCGATCTCCTACGCGTATGAATGGAGCCGCTGCAACGCGGCGGGCGAAGGCTGCGCGGCGATCCCCTCCGCGACGCGCGCCGGCTATCGTCTGACGCACGCCGACGTGGGCAAGCGCATCCGTGTGACGGTCACGTCGAAGAACGCGGCGGGGAGCTCGAGCGCCGTCTCCGAAGCCACCGAAGTCGTCGCTCCGTCGGCGCCGGTGAGGAAGGCGCTGTCGAAAATCACGGGCGTCACCGAGGACGGCAAACTGCTCTCGGCGAGCACGGGCGTCTGGAAGGGGACGCCGCCGTTCACCTACACGTACAGCTGGCAGGCGTGCAACACCGCCGGCCTCGACTGCTCGACGATCGCCGAAGCGACGTCCCCCAGCTACCGCCCCGTGACCTCGCAGATCGGCAGCAGGCTGCGCGTGCTCGTCAGCGCCGCGAACGCCCTCGGCAGCGCGAGCGCGCTCTCGCGTCCGGCCGCGAAGATCAAGGCCGGTCCGCCAGTCAGCCTGGAAGCGCCGACGATTACCGGATCGCTGCAGGAAGGACAGACGCTGACCGCGAGCACCGGGGTCTGGGGGGAACCGGTCCGTTCGCGTTCGCCTACCAATGGATGCGCTGCGGCCTACTCGGCGGCGGCTGCGAACAGATCACTGGCGCGACGGGCTCGAGCTACACCGCCGGCGTCGAAGACCTGGGACACAACCTCTTCGTCCTCGTCACCGCCACGAGCTCGCTCGGCGCCGCATCGGCTGCGTCCGCGGAAAGCCAGCCCGTTCTCGGCATCCTGCCGAAGAACACGCTGCCGCCCTCGATCTCCGGCGTGCTCCAAGACGGCCAGCTCCTCAGCGCCTCGCCCGGCGCCTGGAGCGGCTCGGAACCGATCTCCTACGCCTACCAGTGGCAGCTCTGCAACGCGCTCGGCAAAGCCTGCGAAAACATCGAAGGCGCGACCGGCTCGACGCTGAAGCTCGACCCGAGCGAGATCGGCAAGACGCTCGCGCTGCTCGTCACCGCGACGAACGCCGCCGGCTCGGTCTCCCAGGCGAGCGCCGTCACCGGGCTGATCGCAGGCATCCTGCCGAAGAACACGACGCTGCCCTCGATCTCCGGCGTGCTCCAAGACGGCCAGCTCCTCAGCGCCTCGCCCGGCGCCTGGAGCGGCTCGGAACCGATCTCCTACGCCTACCAGTGGCAGCTCTGCAACGCGCTCGGCAAAGCCTGCGAAAACATCGAAGGCGCGACCGGCTCGACGCTGAAGCTCGACCCGAGCGAGATCGGCAAGACGCTCGCGCTGCTCGTCACCGCGACGAACGCCGCCGGCTCGGTCTCCCAGGCGAGCGCCGTCACCGGGCTGATCGAAGGCATCCTGCCGAAGAACACGCTGCTGCCCTCGATCTCCGGCGTGCTCCAAGACGGCCAGCTCCTCAGCGCCTCGTCCGGCGCCTGGAGCGGCTCGGAACCGATCTCCTACGCCTACCAGTGGCAGCTCTGCAACGCGCTCGGCAAAGCCTGCGAAAACATCGAAGGCGCGACCGGCTCGACGCTGAAGCTCGACCCGAGCGAGATCGGCAAGACGCTCGCGCTGCTCGTCACCGCGACGAACGCCGCCGGCTCGGTCTCCCAGGCGAGCGCCGTCACCGGGCTGATCGCAGGCATCCTGCCGAAGAACACGACGCTGCCGAGCATCGCCGGCGTGCTGAAGAGCGGAAACCTGCTCAGCGCGACGCCCGGTACGTGGACCGGCAGCGAACCGATCGCCTACAAGTATCAGTGGCAGCTCTGCGTGCTCGGCACGTGCACGAACATCGCCAAAGCGACGAGCTCGACGTTCGCGCTGGGACCGCTCGACGTCGGCGACGCGCTGCGGGTGATCGTCACGGCGAGCAACGTCGTCGGCTCCGTGCCGGCGACCTCGGGCACGACCGGCACGATCCTCGGTCTTTAGCCCGTGCCGCCGCCCGGTCGGCCTCGCTACGAGCGCCGCTCGCTGCCCAGCGAGAGTTGGAACAGCGACGCCGCGCCGTCGACCGCGATCGCCTGACCACTGACCTGGGCGGCGCCGTCGCCCGCCAGGAACGCGACCGTAGCAGCGATCTCGTCGGGCTCGACGAGCCTTCCCGAAGGCAGCGCGTCGCTGAAACGCTCGCGTATCTCGCGCGGCATCCTCAGCACCTGCTCGGTCGCGACGAGCCCGGGCAGCACCGCGTTCACCGTGATTCCGTGCGCCGCGTTCTCGGCGGCGAGCGTGCGCACCATCCCGAGCTGGCCGGCCTTCGACGCGGCGTATGCGACCTGCCCCGGCAGGCCCGCGAGCGCCGCGACGCTCGAGATCACGACGATGCGCCCGTAGCCCCGCTCGCGCATTCCGCCGATGCAGGCTTGGACCGTGCGGAACGCGCCGGTCAAGTTCACGTCGATATCGCACTGCCATTGCTCGGCAGTCATCTCGTGCGCGGGCGCGATCGTCGTCGTGACGCCTGCGTTCGCGACGCAGACGTCGACGCGCTCGAGCGGCGGGAACGGGTCGCGGGCGACGTCGAGCGCGATGTCGCACCCCTCGCGCAGGTCGAGCGTCACCACCCTCAGCCCGTCGCCCGCGAGACGCCGCGCGATCGCCGCGCCGATGCCACGCGATGCGCCCGTGACGAGCGCCGTGCGCGGCTCGGTCACAATTGGTCCCCGTCGAACATCGAAGGAGGAGACGATGACAGACCGCTGGTTCTCAGAGCAGGAGCTCGAGCGGCTCTCGCGGCCGACGATGGACCGCGCCGTCGAGGCGATCGACGCGGGCGAGCTCGAGCAAGCACGACGCCTGTGCCTGGAGATGAAGCACGAGTGGCAGATGCTGCACGACCTGATGGCCTCCGGCGTGCTCGACCTCGTCTCCTTCATCCAGCAGCGGCTCGGCGACGACGGCGTCGCCGAAGCGTGGAGCGAGAGCATGGGGCGCGGCTGGCGACGCCACCACGACGCGATCCTCGCGCTCGACCGGCGCGAGCTCGTCGAGTTGCTCGCCGCGACTTGGCGCGCACACTCGTGCTCGGGCGTCGGGCCGAACCCGGGCAGCTTCACGATCAGCGAGGACGACGAGAAGGTGACGTTCACGATGAACCCGTGCGGCTCCGGTCAGCGGCTCGTGCGCAACGGCGCGTATGACGGGCTGCCCGACGGCGGGCGCACGCGCGAGGCGCACGACTGGTCGTTCGGGCGCAAGGGGTTTCCGCTGTATTGCACGCACTGCAGCTTCATGAACGAGTCGATGCCGATCCAATGGTCGGGGTACCCGCTGTACCCGTCCGATCCGCCGGAGGACTACTCGACCGATCCGTGCACGTGGTACTGGTACAAGGATCCCGACGCGATTCCCGAGCGCCACTGGCGGCGCTACGGCGCGACCAAGCCACGAGGGCAACTCGCCTCGCCGTAGGCCGGCGCCTACGGCACGATCACGTTCGCCGGGTCCGGCTGCTCCTCGGGCGGCGCCTGACTGTAGTCGCCGAACGGCGCGTCGCGCCGGGTGACGGCGGCGTGCACGCCGTCGCGCTCGGCGAGCTCGATGAAGCGCGCGGCGTCGGGCGTGTTGCGCATCAGCCCGTCGAGGATCGGCCCGAGCGTCTGCGTCGAGGCGAGACCCATGTTCTCGTACGCCTGGTTGACGATCAGCTTCATCGCGCTGAGCTGCGAGGAGGGGATGCTCGCGAGCTGCTGCGCGCGCTCGGCGACCTCGTGCTCGAGCTGCGCGAACGGCACCGCCGCGTTGATCAGCCCGGCGTCGACCGCTTCGAGACCCGACAGCGGCCTGCCGCTCAGCGCGTACTCCTTCGCGCGCGTCAGCCCCAGCCGGTACAGCCACATGCCGCTCAGGTAGCACCCCCACATGCGCGAGTACGACGTGCCGATGCGCGCGTCCTCGCTCGCGATCACGAGGTCGGCGCACAGCGCCATGTCGCTGCCGCCGCCGACGCACCAGCCGTGGACCTGCGCGATCACCGGCTTCGGCGAGCGCCACAGCGACATGAACTTCGGAACCGGCGCGAGCGACGGCGCGGTCGCGCTCACGAAGTCCTTGCCGGCGTCCCACTCGCCGTCGGTCGTCAGCGCGTCGTCCCAGTGGTGAAAGCCGCCGCCGAAGTCGAACCCCGCGCAGAACGCCCGGCCGGCGCCGCGCAGCACGATCACCTTCACGTCGGCGTCAGCGATCGCGCGATGCACCGTCGTCTCCAGCTCCTCGGGCATCGGCGGCACGATCGTGTTCAGCCGCTCCGGCCGGTTCAGCGTGATCGTCGCGACGGCGCCGGCCGTGTCGTAGAGCAGCGTCTCGTAGGGCATCTGGCCTCCTCGGAGTAGAACTGTGGCCCGGCGGGCAGTGGACACTAGAGATGTCACACTGTCCGAGCCCCGTCCAACCGCGAGAGCGCGTTTTTGGACGTGGGTCGAACGACGTGCGCGCGTCGCGCACGCAGAATTGACACATGTCCAGAATTGCGCCGATCGAGCTGCAGGCGCTGCGCGGCCTCGACGCGCTGCCCGCGATCGACACGCGCTCACCGCCCGGTGCGTGGAGCGCCGCCGCGAGCTCCGGCAACGGCGCCGAGGCCGATCCGTTCGACGAGGGCGCGGGCGCGCACGCGGCCGAGTGCGATCGCCGCATGCGCGAGTGCCTCGAGCGGCTCGACCTGGCCGAGCTGAGCGCCGCTGTCGCGGGCGACGCCGCCCGGCGCGGCGTCTGCTTCGGCACCGTCGACGGCACGCGCGAGTTCCGGATCGACCCGGTTCCGCGCCTGTTCGACGCCGCGCAGTGGCACGAGCTGGCGGCCGGCATCTCCCAGCGCGTGCGTGCGCTCGAGCTGTTCGTGCGCGACGTCTACGGCGCGCAGACGATCGTCCGCGAGGGCGTCGTGCCGCAGCGTGCGATCGCCGGCGCCGAGCACTACGAGCCGCAGCTCGCCGGCACCGGCGAGCTGACGCGCTCGTGGATCACGCTCGCCGGGCTCGACGTCGTGCGCGACGGCGACGGCAGGTTCAAGGTGCTCGAGGACAACCTGCGCACGCCGTCCGGTATCGCCTACGCCGTCGCCACGCGCGAAGCGCTCGCGGCGCACCTGCCGCCGCCGAGCGGCCTACGCGTGCGTCCGCTCGACGGCGCGTTCGCGAAGCTCGGCCAGGCGCTGCGCCGCGCCGGGCCGCACGACGCCGGCGACGAGCCGACGATCGTGCTGCTGAGCGACGGCGAGCGAAACTCCGCGTTCTACGAGCACACGACGCTTGCGCGCGCGCTCGAGATCCCGCTCGTGCTCGCCGAGCAGCTGTCGGTCCGCGACGCGCGCCTGTTCGCGCGCGTCGACGGTGAGGAGCTGGCCGTCGACGTCGTCTACCGGCGCACCGACGAGGACCGGCTGTGCGATGACGACGGCGCGCCGACGCATGTCGCCGAGCTGCTGCTCGAGCCGATCCTCGCCGGCACGCTCGCGTGCGTCAACGCGTTCGGGACGGGCGTCGCCGACGACAAGCTGCTGCACGCGTACGTCGAGGACATGATCCGCTTCTACCTCGGCGAGCAGCCGCTGCTCGCGTCTGTGCCGACGTACGACCCGGCGCAGCCGGGCGTGCTCGAGATGATCGTCGAGCGGATCGACGAGCTCGTCGTCAAGCCGCGCAGCGGCCATGGCGGGTACGGCGTCGTGATCGGGCCGCACGCGCGCGCCGAGGACCTGCGACGCACGGCCGAGCAGCTGCGCCGCTCGCCCGAGAGCTTCGTCGCGCAGGAGACAGTGATGCTCTCGCGCCACCCGACCGTGATCGACGGGTGTCTGCAGCCGCGTCACGTCGACCTGCGGCCGTTCGCGATCTCGATCGACGGCGACGTGCACGTGCTGCCCGGCGGCCTCACGCGCGTCGCGTTCGACGCCGGTGCGCTCGTCGTCAACTCCTCGCAGAACGGCGGCAGCAAGGACACGTGGGTGCTCGCATGACGCGCGCACGCTCGCAAAGCACCGAACAGGGGGAAAGCAGATGAGTCGACCAGTGATCGGCGTGACCGTCTCGGAGATCCGCCACAAGGAACGCGTGCAGCCGGTGCGCCATTCCGAGCCGTCGCAGACGGAGATGTCGCTCGGGCTCGCGTACATGCGCGCCGTCGAGATGGCCGGTGGCCTGCCCGTCGCGCTGCCGCCGCTGACGAGCGAGAACGTCGACGCGCTGCTCGACCACCTCTCCGGCCTGCTGCTGACGGGCGGCCCCGACGTCGACCCGTCGAGCTACGGCGCGCCGCCGCACCCCGAGCTCGGCCCGACCGACCCGGTGATCGACGCGTTCGAGATCGCGCTGTGCCGTCACGCCTACCGGCGGCGCATGCCGATTCTCGGCATCTGCCGCGGCGCGCAGCTGCTCAACGTCGCGCTGCAGGGAACGCTGCACCAGCACCTGCCGGAGCTGACGAACGGCGTGGTCGAGCACCGCCAGCCGGAGATCGGCACGCGCACGAGCCACGAGGTGCGCGTCGCGCCCGACTCGAGCCTCGCGCAGACGACCGGCGGCGGGCCGGTCAAGGTCAACTCGTTCCACCACCAGGCGATCGACCGGCTCGGCTTCGGCTTGCGCGCCGTCGCGTGGTCGCAGGACGGTGTCGTCGAGGCGATCGAGGAGCAGGACGGGCGCTTCGTGCTCGGCGTGCAGTGGCACGCCGAGACGCTCGTCGCCGACGCCGAGCAGCTGTCGCTGTTCGAACGGCTCGTCGAGGCGACCAAGCACCCAGGCATGGCCGCGCCGCGCGAGCGGATCAGCAGCGAGCGCGACGGGCGCGGCGGCGAGCGCGGCGAGCAGGAGGACTCCGGTGCCCACGCAGTCTGAGCTCGCCGACGCGCTTCCCGCGGAGCCCTCGCAGCTCGCGACGGGCGCCGAGGAGGACGAAGAGGCACCGCAGCCGGGCGAGCCGGCCGCGTCGCAGCCGGGCGAGCCGGCCTCGCGCGTGCACGACTGGTCGCGCTGGGCGCCGAACGTCGGCTCGGCGTGGACGATCGGCGTCGAGGAGGAGGTGATGCTGCTCGACCCGTCCGACTGGTCGCTCGCCTCGCGCGCGGACGCCGTGATGTCGCGACTGACCGGCGAGCTCGCCTCGCACGCGAGCACCGAGACGCACGGCTCGGCGCTCGAGCTGCGCACGGACCCGCACGCGACAGTCGCGAGCGGCCTCGCGCAGCTCGAGGAGCTGCGCGGCGACCTCGCGCGCGAGCTCGAGCCGCTGGACATGCGCGCAGCCGTCGCCGGGCTGCACCCGTTCACGCTGTGGCAGGACACGCAGATCTCCGAAGGCGACCGCTACCGCTTCCTGTACGGCTCGATGCGCGAGCTCGCGCGTCGCGAGCCGACGTTCGCGCTGCACGTGCACGTCGCGCTGCCCGATCCCGACAGCGCCGTGCGCGCGATCAACCGGATGCGCTCGCACCTGCCGCTGCTGCTCGCGCTGTCGGCCAACTCGCCGTTCTGGCAGGGGCGCGAGACGGGCCTCGCGTCGGCGCGCACGCCGCTGTTCCAGGCGTTCCCGCGCGTGGGCATCCCGCGCGCGTTCCTCGACTACGAGGACTACGTCGGCACGATCGACCTGCTGCTGCGTTGCGAGGCGTTCCCCGAGCCGACGTTCCTGTGGTGGGACGCGCGCCTGCAGCCGCGCTTCGGAACGATCGAGGTGCGGATCATGGACGCGCAGAGCACCGTCGCCGACTCGGCCGCGCTGACGGCGCTCGTGCAGTGCCTCGTGCGCCTGGAGGCGACCGAGGGGTCGGGCGTCGACCCGCGCATCGACCTGCCGGAGGTGCTCGCCGAGAACCGCTTCCTCGCCGCGCGCGACGGCGCCGAGGCGTCGCTGATCGACGCGCGGCGCGGCTGCCGCTCGCCGGTCTCCGACGTGCTCGAGGCGATCCTCGAGCTGTGCACGCCGCACGCCGAAGAGCTCGGCTGCGTCGAGGAGCTGCAGTGGACGCGCAACCTCGCCGCGACGCCGCGCCCGATCCGCCAACTCGACCTCGCGCGCGGGCCCGACAAGCTGCCGGGACTCGTCGAGGCGCTGTCTGCTCTGTTCTGATTTTTGAAGGGCCGGCCGCGCGCGCTGTAGGTTCTGCGCGGGATGCGAACGGAAAGCGTCGTGTGACTCGTGCGTGCGCTGGTCCAGCGCGTGCTGCGCGCGAGCGTCGACGTCGAGCGGCGGCGCGTCGCCGAGATCGGCCCCGGCCTGCTCGTGCTGCTCGGCGTCGCGCGCGAGGACGGCACGGCCGACGCCGACAGGCTCGCCGAGAAGGTTCGCGCGCTGCGCGTGTTCGCCGACGCCGACGGGCGCATGAACGAGCCGCTCGGCGATCGCGAGATCCTCTGCGTGAGCCAGTTCACGCTGTACGGCGATACGCGCAAGGGCAACCGCCCCAGCTACGTCGCCGCGGCGCCCGGCGAGCAGGCGCAGCCGCTGTACGAGCGCTTCTGCGAGCGCGCCGGCGCGCGGCGCGGCGAGTTCGGCGCGCACATGCTCGTCGAGCTCGTGGGCGACGGACCGGTCACGTTGCTGCTTGAGACATGAGCGCGAGCAGCCCGAATCCCGGTGGGGCGGTAGTCGGAGGGGATGTCGTCCTCTACGTGATCCTCGGCTCGCACGCGTGCCGCGCGGGCTCGCTGATGCTCGAGCACAAGCGCATCGCCTACCGTCGCGTCGTGCTGCCGACCGGCGCGCACCCGCTGCTCGTGCGCGCGGCCGGCTTCGCCGGTCATCGTGAGCCGATCCGCAGCGTCGACGGCGCGACGCCCGGCCCGCTCGCGCTGCTCGACCGGCTCGGCACCGTGCCGGCGCTGCGTTTCGGCGCCGAGCGCGTGCAGACCAACCGCGCGATCGCGAGCTTCCTCGACCGCGTGCGCCCGGCGCCGCCGCTGTTCCCGGCCGAGCCCGAGCGCAGGCGCGCCGTCGAGCAGGCGCAGCGGTGGGGCGACGAGGTCTTCCAGATGGCCGCGCGGCGGATCACGCTGATCGGCAGCCGCCACGGCCTCGACGCGCTGCGCGACCGCGCCAACGACGGCCGCCTCGGGCCGCTGCTCGCGCGCGGCGAGCGCACGCGCGCGATCAACGGCGAGATCGCCGCGCGGATGATCTTCCGCGCGAACGCCGACGCCGAGCGCGAGCTGCTCGCCGAGCTGCCGGCGCAGCTCGACCGGATCGACGCGTGGATCGGCGAAGGCGTGCTCGGCGGCGTCGAGCTGAACGCGGCCGACTTCCTGATCGCGCCGAGCCTCGCGCTGATCGCCTACCGGCTCGACCTGCGCGCGCAGATCGAAGCGCGCCCGGCTGGCGCGCTCGTCGAGCGCGTGCTGCCAGAGCCGGCGCTGAGCGGCGCCTGAGCGCCGCCGCGCTACGCGGTGACCGGCTGCGACGGCGCGGCGTCCGTGCTCGCCGCGGCGAGCGGCTCGGCGAGCGCCTTGCCGTGGCGGATCACGTCGGCCGCGCGCTCGGCGAGCGCGATCGTCGGCGCGTTCGTGTTGCCGCGAGGCACCGTCGGCATCACCGACGCGTCGACGACGCGCAGCCCCTCGACGCCCTTCACGCGCAGCTCCGCGTCGACGACCGCCGTGTCGTCCTCGCCCATCCGGCACGTGCCGACCGGGTGGTAGATCGCGAACGTCGTGCGCGCGACGTGCGCGCGCAGCGCCTCGTCGTCGTCGCCCGCGGGCGTGTTGAACGGTTCCGCCGCGTACGGCGCCATCGCCGCTTGTCCGCAGATCTCGAGCGCCAGGCGCGTGCCGGCGATCATCCGCTGCATGTCGTCGCCCTGCGTGTAGAACGCGTTGTGCACGACCGGCTTCGCCGTCGGGTCTTTCGAGAGCAGGCGCACCGAGCCGCGGCTGTGCGGCGTCAGCAGGCACGAGGACACCCACACGCCATGCGCTTGCGGGTCGCGCAGCCCCTCCTCGACGATGTGCACCGGCGCGACGTGGAACTGCGTGTCCGGCGCCGGCGCACCGGCGCCGACGCGCGCGAAGCCGCCCGACTCGGCGAGGTTCGACGCGAACGGGCCCGTCTGCGTCGCTTCGTACTCCTCCAGCGCGCCCGGCTCGAGCGCCAGCAGCAGGCTCTCTGGCTGGGGCGTCGTCCAGACGAGCTGCGACGCGGCGTGGTCGGACAGGTTCTCGCCGACCGCCGGCTGGTCGAGCAGCACCTCGACCTCGCGCATCGTCAGGTGCTCGGCCGGGCCGATCCCCGACAGCATCAACAGCTGCGGCGAGTTGTACGCGCCGCCGCACAGGACCACCTCGCGCTCGGCGCGCAGCTCGTGCAGCTCGCCGAGCCGGCTCGCGACGACGCCGCTCGCGCGCGTCCCGTCGAACAGGACGCGGTGCACGTGCATGTACGGCATCACCTCGAGATTCGGCCGCTCGGCCGCCGGGTGCAGGTAAGCGACGGCCGCGCTCGCGCGCATCCCGCCGCGCTGGGTCACCTGATACATGCCGACGCCGTCCTGGCGCTCGCCGTTGAAGTCGTCGTTGCGCGCGAGGCCCGCCTGCTCGCCGGCGTCGACGAACGCCTTCGTGATCGCGTTGCCCGAGCGCTGCTCGGAGACCGGCAGCGGGCCGCCCGCGCCGTGCCACTGCGAAGCGCCGCGTTCGTTGTCCTCGGCCTTGATGAAGTACGGCAGCAGGTCCGCCGCGCTCCAGCCGGCGACGTCCCATTCGTCGTAGTCGCGGCGGTTGCCGCGGATGTAGACCATCGCGTTGACCGACGAGCTGCCGCCGAGCACGCGCCCGCGCGGAAGCGTGATCCGGCGGTGATCGCACTCGTGCTCCGGCGCCGAGTGGTAGTCCCAGTCGACCTCCGTCGAGCCGAGCTGCAGGTAGCCGAGCGGGACGTGGATGTTCTCGTTGACGTCCGGCGGGCCCGACTCGAGCAGCAGCACCCGCACGTCCGGGTCCTCGCTGAGACGCGCCGCGAGCACGCAGCCCGCCGATCCGGCACCGACGATCACGTAGTCGTACATCCGATTCCCCTTCCCGTGGCTCCGCGGCCAACGATACTCCCCGCCGGCGCGCGCCGAGCGGGGCGCGGACCACGCGCATGGGTCGCGCTCGTCCGCACCCCGGTCGGCGCGCCGGCGGCTATCTGACGGTGGCGCCCGACGCGTTGACCGCGAGCCACGTGCCGCCGAACTGGCGCACGCCGACGTAGCTCGTTTCGCCGCGTTCGCTCGCCGCCGCGTAGCGGTACAGCGGGTGCCCGGCGTACGTCACCTGGCGCGCGCCGCTGGCAAGCGTGATCGTCGAGAGCAGCGACGACTTCACGCCCGGACCGGCCTGCGGCCGGCCGCTCGTCGTCAGCGCCGGCCACGTCGCCGCGCATTCGCGGTTGGAGATGCACGTGTTGCTCCGGCCCGTGTCTTTCGTGAAGCGGAACACGGTGAAGCCGGACGAGTCGACCAGCACCGTGCCGACGCTCGTGTGGCGCAGCTGCAGCTTCTGCGCGGCGCTCGCGTGCGCGCTCGGCGCCGCCGCGCCGGCCGGCACGACCGCGAGCGCCGCGAGCGCCAGCGCGAAAGCCGCGGCGGCCGCGAGCGTCGCCGCCAGTTGGGCGCGCGCGCCGATCGCCGGCGCGCGTGCGACGATCCGTCTGAGAGCGGGGGATGGAATGCGGTTCATCGGCGTCTTCCTTTCAAGTCGGTCTCGACCTCAAGACGCTCGCGGCCGCGGATCCTTCCCCAGCCGTCAGCTCTCCGTGCCCGACAGCGCCTGGCGCTTGAGCTGCTCGAACTCCGCCTCGTTGATCGCGCCGCGGTCGAGCAGGTCCTTCGCCCTGTGGATCTGCTCGGTCGGGTCCGTCTTCGCCGCGACCGACTGCACGTAGCGGTCGAATTCCTGCTTCGCATCCTTCTGCTGGCGCACGCCGCGTTCGACCATCCCGTTGTGCTGCGTGATCAGGTAGATGAACGTGCCGAGATACGGCAGCACGATGATCGAGATGATCCACAGCACCTTCGCCGTGCCCGTCGTGTCGTGCCGACGGAAGATGTCGCTCAGCACCGTGAACAGGATCATCAGCCACACGACGAACGCGAAGAAGACGAGGATCGTCCAGAAGATTTCGAGCAGCGGGTAGCTCGTTGCGACGACCATCCGACGCAGCATATGCGACCGTCGCCGAGCGCCACCGTCCTGCCCGCGCGAGCTCGCGCGTCGGCCGGCTTCAGCCTCGGTTCCTGCGCCTGCGCCCGTACGCCGCGCGAACGACGAAGCCGATCGCGAGCGCGCCCCAGACGATCGCCACGACCGGCGCGCCTTTGACCGCCGCGAGGATCGCGATCAGCAGCGACGCCGTCGCCGCGCAGAGCGAGAACGTGATGTTGGCCACGTGCTGATGATCGTGCACGCGCCCGCCGGACGCAGGGGCCCTCACAGTCCGGGCGCAGTCGTGGCTTGCGGACTTTGCAGTCGTTACCCTGATCGAGTGCCACCAGCGAGACGATCGGCCGCCGCCGCCGTCACGGCGCTTGCCGCTGACGTGCGTGATCCGCTCGCCGTCCCCGAGGCAGTGCACGCCGCTCGCCGGCTTCCCATGTCTGAGCGGTTGGAGCTCGCATTGAGCTGGAACGCCGTGGCTGCCGAGCTTCGCGCGGGTCTTGCGGCGGCCATGGGGCACGACGCCGGCCGGTGACCGCGCCAGAGAGGTTCGATGCCCGCGAGCTCTTTGCCGCGCTTGCGGGCCACGACGTCGAATACCTGACGATCGGCGGCATCGCCATTCAGGCCCATGGAGGCCAGCGACTAACGAGGCACCTCGACGTGGTCATCGCGGCGTCCGCCGAGAACTTCACGCGCCTGGCCGACGCCCTGCGCGACCTCGACGCCCGCGTCGTTGGCCCTGATGGGCGGCGGTCGCGGTCCGTACCTACGGCGCCCCTCCTGGCGTCGAGCGATCAGTGGCATCTGATCACCGTCCACGGCGCGCTCGATCTCGTAACGCTGCCTGCCCATCTCGGATCCTTTTCCGAGCTGCGGGGCCGAGCTCACGAGGTTGCCCTCGGCGAGCTGGTGGTCCCAATCGCTCATCGCACGGACCTCATCGAGATGAAGCGTGCAGCTGGCCGTCCGCAGGATCTGGCAGACATTCGCTTGCTCGAATCGCTGGACGACTCGCCTTGAGCGCCGCCCTCGCACGCCGCGACCGCAGCCGACGGGATCAAGCCGGAGAGGGGTCTCGAACCCCTGACCTCCTGTTTACAAGACAGGTGCTCTACCAGCTGAGCTACTCCGGCGCGGACAGCCAAGGCTAGCCCAGCGGACGTGCCCGGTCCATGCCCGGCAGACCTGGTCCCGCCGGCCTGTAACGCCTCGCTCGCAGCCGGTGTATTGCAGGCATGGAGCAAGATCAGCCGGCGCCGACGACCGCCGACCTCGACAACTTCCGCGCTCGCTCGCTGAACCGCGGCGTCAACCCGTTCGTCTACTGGACGCTGCGTTCGATCCTCGTTCCCGCGTTCCTGATCTACCTGCGGATGCAGCGCGTCGGGCGCGAGCACCTGCCGAAGAGCGGCCCGCTGCTGCTCGCGTCCAACCACCGCAGCTTCCTCGACCCGTTCGTGATCGGCACGCTCGTGCGCCGGCCCGTCTACTACTTCGCCAAGCGCGAGCTGTTCGAAAAGCGCTGGCAGGCTTGGATCCTCAACGCGCTCGGCGCCTTCCCGGTCGATCGCGGCGCGGGCGACCGCGCGGCGCTGGACACCGCTCGCGCGATCCTCGAGCGCGGCGACTGCGTCGTGCTGTTCCCGGAGGGCACGCGCATCCGGACCGACTGGCTGAGCGCGCCGCGGCGCGGGGTCGGTCGCCTCGCGCTCGAAACCGGCGCCCCGGTCGTTCCGATCGCCGTGATCGGCAGCGAACACGTCCGTCGCGGCTGGCGGATCCGCCCGCGCAAGGTCCGCCTGCGCGTCGGCCCGCCGCTGAGCTTCCCGACCGCCGGCAGCTCCTCGCCGGCGCTCGCGACGGCCGTGACCGAGCGGATCTGGGCGTGCGTGAGCCTGCAGTGGGAGTGGCTCGGCGGCGCGCGCGCGCCCGAGTCTTCCGAGGGGGCGAGCGAGAGCCCGGCAGTGGAGAGTCCGCCCGTGCAGCGCGCGCGTTCGGAGCGCAGGCGCGCGCCGACGACATTCGTGCGGCGCGCGCAGGACTCGCCGCAGCCGACCGCGAGCTCCGAACACGAGTCCGCGACGAGCTCCTCGCCAGGCGAGGGGCGTCGTGGTGGGGCCCGCGCGGCCTGAGCCGTTCGCGGCCCGGCTGCTGTTGCCGGAAGCGCGACGGCCGGGGATAGGGTGTGCGATGAGTGAGCGAGCCAGCCATCCAGAAGTCGAAGGCGCAGCTCGATGCCGAGTTCTCCGACCTCTATCGCGCGCATCTGCGCGACGTCTACAGCTATGCGTACTACCGCGTCGGCGATCACCACGACGCGGAGGACCTGACCGAGCAGACGTTCCTGCAGGCCTACCGGCACTTCGAGCGCGCGCAGCGGGAGTCCGACGGACGGCCGCTGCGACCGTGGCTGATTCGGATCGCGCACAACCTCGCCGCCAACCTCTACCGCGACCGCGCGCGCAAGCCCGCGTCCTCGATCGACGAGACCGGCGAGCTGACGGCGCTGCACACGACCGAGCAGCTCGTCGAGGGGCGCGACGAGCTCAGCCGCGTGCTCGACGGCGTCCAGCAGCTCCCCGAGGATCGGCGCGAGGCGCTGATCATGCGCTTCGCGCTCGGCATGGACAACCGCGAGATCGCGCGTGCGATGGACCGCTCAGATGGCGCGACGAAGGTGCTGATCCACCGCGCGATCAAGCAGCTGGAGGAGCTCGTCGGCGACCCGCGCAAGGAGCCGAGCGATGAGTGAAGCGCTGCCGAACCTCGAGGGCCTGCTGCGCGAAGCGCTGACCCCTGTCGAGCCGCCCGAGGATCTCGTCGAGCGGCTCGAGTCGACGCTCACGACGATCACCGCGCTTGCCGCCGACGAGCTCGAGGCGTGGGAGCTCTCGGCGATGCGCGATCCCCGCAACTGGGTCCGTCCGGCCGCCGCGATCGTCGCCGGCAGCGCCGCCGGCGCGGCGCTCGTCGTGCTGCGCGCGCGCCGGCGCACGCAGGCCGCCGCGCCCGGTCCGCTCGGGATCCGCTGGCCGCAGCTCGATCGCGCGGCGGCCGAGCGAACGGTGCAATGACCTGCGGCGCGAGACGCGCAGGCTGTTCGGCGCGCGCTGAGCCCGCCGGCGTCTGCTGGAGGCTCGGCCGCCGCCCGCAGCTAGGCTCTCGCCAGCCCATGGCCACCTGCTACCGCCACCCATCGCGCGAGACGGGCGTCGCGTGCTCGAACTGCGGGCGGCCGATCTGCCCCGACTGCATGACGACGACGCCGGTCGGGATGCGCTGTCCCGACTGCGCTCGCCAGCGCACGCCCGTCAAGACGATCCGCAACGTCACGCGCCGCCCGGAGCTGACGCTCGCGCTGATCGCGATCAACGTCGTCGCGTTCCTCGCCGAGGGCAGCGTCTCGTTGACCGGCAGCCCGTCCGGCAAGGTCTACGAAGAAGGCGCGCTGTTCGGCAGCATCGAAGGCTTCCCGACGCTCGGCGTCGCGCACGGGCAGTGGTGGCGGATCGTCACCGGCGGCTTCCTGCACGAGAACCTGCTGCACATCGGCTTCAACATGTACGTGCTGTACGTGCTCGGCGTGATGCTCGAGCCGGTCCTCGGCCGGCTGCGCTTCGGGTTGATCTACGCCGTGTCGCTGCTCGCCGGCTCGCTCGGCGCGCTGCTCGTCTCGCCGCACTCGGTCACGGTCGGCGCCTCCGGCGCCGTGTTCGGGATCATGGGCGCCGCCGCCGTCGAGATGCGCGCGCGCCAGATCCCGCTGATGCAGAGCGGCGTCGGCGGGCTGATCCTGATCAACCTCGTGATCAGCTTCACGCTGCCCGGAATCTCCTGGGGCGGGCACGTCGGCGGGCTGATCGCCGGCGCGCTCTGCGCGCTCGCGATCCAGGCCGGGACGCGCTACCGCGCGCAGTCGCTCGCGCTCGCCGCCTGCATCGTGCTCGCCGCCGCTGCGATCGCCGCCTCGATCGCCGTCGCGAAGTCGAGCGAAGCCAACGCCGCCGCGCCGCCGCCACGCCTGGTCGAACCCGGATAGCGCCCGACCGCGACCCGGCTAGCGCCCGACCGCGACCCGGCTAGCGCCCGACCGCGACCCGGCTAGCGCCCGACCGCGACCCGGCTAGCGCCCGACCGCGACCCGGCTAGCGCCCGACCGCGATCCGGCTAGCGCCCGACCGCGCTCGGCAGCTCGACCGCGAGCGCCTCGCCGGGCGACTCCGCGAGCTTGTCCGGGTGCAGCACGTGCCCGAGCAGCTCGAGCCCGTCGATCAGCCGCGGCCCCGGGCGTGAGAAGTACGCCGACGCGTTGACCGCGACGATCCGAGCCGCGCCGAGCCGCGCGAGCTCGCCGGCGTGCTTGCACGCCTCCTCGTGCGCGCGCTGCGCGTCGTAGCCGCACGGCATCGCGACGACGACCTCCGGGCGCGCGGCGGCGACCTGCTCCCACGTGACGAGCTCCGAGCGCTCGCGGGCCAGCCCCAGCGGATCCTCGCCGCCGGCCAGCTCGATCATCTGCGGCGTCCAGTGCCCGGCGACGTACACCGGGTCGAGCCACTCGAGCGCCACGACGCGCACGCGCCGCTCGCCGCGCACGGCGAGCTTGACGCGGTCGATCCGCGCGGCCGCCTCGCCGACGAGCTCGACGCCGCGCTCGCGGCGACCGGTCGCCTCGGCGATCGTGCGCACGTCGCCGAGCGTCTCGCCGAGCGTGTTCGGGTCCAGCGCGATCACGCGCGGGCGCGAGGGCAGCCGCTTGGCGATCTGCGCGACCTCCTCGTAGGAGACGGCGCACACCGGGCAGAGCTCCTGCGTGACGATCAGGTCGGGCTCGAGCTCGGCGAGCGCGCGCGAGTCGAGCTCGTAGATCGCCTCGCCGGCGAGCGTGCGCTCGCGCACGGCCGCGTCGATCTCCGCCGCGCTGAGCCCCGCCGGCAGGACGTCGCTCGTCACGCGCGGGCGCTGCAGCGCCTGCAGCGGATGGTCGCACTCGTGCGTCACCGCGACGACCTGATCGCCGAGGCCGAGCGCGAACAGCAGCTCGGTTGCGTGCGGGACGAGGCTGACGATGCGCATGGTCGAACTTTACGGCCTCCCGCCCGCTATGCTCGCGCCGGATGGCACTGCTCAGCGACGCGCAGATCGAGCTGCAACTGGAGGGCTCGGAGTGGCGCCGCGAGGGGGAGCAGATCGTCCGCGACTACGAGCTCGCCGACTTCGTCGCGGCGATCGAGCTCGTGCAGCGCGTTGCCGACCTGGCGGAGGCGGCAAACCACCACCCCGACATCCTCGTGCACGGCTGGAACAAGGTGCGCCTGACGCTCTCCACGCACTCCGCGGGCGGTCTCACCGACGCCGACTTCGCGCTCGCCGAGCGGATCGACGAACCGGTCGAGCCGCCGTCCGACGGTTGAGGAACGCCGGCCGCTTCCTCCCGCTTCCGACGCTTTGCCTTGCTACCTTTGCTCCAGTCGGCAATCGATGAACGACGACGAAGAACTTCCGCGAAGTAACAAGGCCCTGATGGGCCGAGCACGCCGCAGCCGAGCAGCGCGGCGCAACTTCGCCGGGGGCAATCACGCCCCGATGCGAGCGCTTCACGCCGCGTGAACGCGCTGAAGATCATCCTCGCGGCGGTCCTCGTCGCGATCAACGCGTTCTTCGTGATCGCCGAGTACGCGCTCGTGCGCTCGCGCCGAACGGTGCTCGAGCAGATGCGCGACGAAGGCGTCAGAGGCGCACGCCTCGCACTCGACCAGCTCGCGAACATCAACGAGTACATCTCGGCCGTGCAGATCGGCGTGACGCTCACGTCGATCGGGATCGGCGCGCTCGGCGAGCCCGCGCTCGCCAACGTGCTCAAAGGCGCGCTGCCCAGCGCGCTCGCGCACGGCGCGGCCGTCGCGATCGCGGCGATCGTCGCGTTCCTGATCATCTCCTGCGCGCAGCTGATCGCCGGCGAGATGGTGCCGAAGTTCTACGCGATCGACCGCGCCGAGGCGGTCGCCCGTCGCGTCGCGAGCCCGCTGCAGGCGTTCAGCGTGCTGTTCCGGCCGTTGATCGTCGCGCTGACCGCCGTCGCCGACCGGATCCTGCGTCTGCTCGGCGTCAACATGGACGCCGAGCGCCGCGGCGGTTCGCCCGACGAGCTCAAGCGGCTGATCGCCGAGTCGCAGGCCGGCGGCCACATCGATCTCGGCGAGGCCGGCATGCTGACCGGCGTCTTCCACCTGCACGAACAGGACGCGCGCAAGGTGATGACGCCGATCCCCGCCGTCGTCACCGTCGACGCCTCGCAGGACGTCGAGGCGGCGCTGCAGCTGTGCGTCTCCAGCGGCCACACGCGGCTCGTCGTCACCGAGGCCGACGACCGCGACCGCGTGCGCGGGATCGTGCACGCGAACACGCTCGTGCAGGCGCTGATGGAGGACGGCGCGCACTCCCCGATCGAGTCGCTCGTGCACGACGCGCCGATCGTCCCCGAGACGAAGCCGCTCGACGACCTGCTCGCCGACCTGCAGCGCGAGCGCAGCTCGATGGCCGTGATCGTCGACGAGTACGGGCGCGTAGTCGGCATCGTCACCGTCGAGGACATCATCGAGGAGGTCGTCGGCGAGATCACCGACGAGACCGACCCCGCCGGCGGCGAGGTGCGCAAGCTCGCCAACGGCGACTGGTTCGTGCGCGGCCACGTCGCCGTGACCGACCTGGTCGACTACGGCCTGCACCTGCCGGTCGACAGCGACGCGTACAACTCGATCGGCGGCCTCGTGTTCGCCGAGCTCGGCCGGCTGCCACGGCGCGGCGACACCGTCACGAGCAACGGCTTCTCGATCCGCGTCGAGTCCGTTCGCGACAACCGCGTCGAGGCCGTCCGCATCCGCGAGCGCCGCGCCGTGCAAACCGGCGAGCGCCGCGACGACTGACGTCCGAGCCCGCCTGCCAGACGGACGAGAGGCAAGCGAGCCAAGGACGCAGGGAGTGGCGTGCTGGCCGAAACGGGGATGCGAGCGGAGCGAGTGTCTCCCGGCTTCGGTACGCGAGCGACCGAGGACACAGGCTCGCGCCGCCTCTCGTTCGTCTGGCCCTTAAACACGTCCGGCCCGCGGGGGGAGCGGACCGGATCGTGTGCACTGGGAGGAGGCGGGTGTGCATTGCGACGTTGCGTCGCTATAGGCAAGTATTCCCATCGCGATGAACGCCACCTAAAACCTGTCTGAGCGAATCCTCACAAAGTGAGGAGGTCGCGCTCAGTAGCTGTGAAAGCCGCGCCCGCTCTTGCGCCCGAGCGCGTCCTCGTCGATCAGCTGATCGACGCGCGGCGGGACGTCCGCGCCGATCGTCTCGCCGATCGCCTTCGCCACGTCGAGCCCGACGAGGTCGAGCAACGCGAGCGGGCCCATCGGGTGACCGGCGCCGAGCTTCATGCAGGCGTCGATGTCATCGGCCGCCATGCCGGTCTCTTCTTGCAGGCGCACGGCGCTGAACAGGTACGGGAACAGCAGCCGGTTGACGACGAAGCCGGGCACGTCGGGAACCTCGACTGGAGTCTTGTCGAAGTCGGCGCACAGAGCGAGCGCGCGCTCGCGCGTCTCGGCGCTCGCCGCCTGCGGGAAGACCAGCTCGACCAGCTTCATCTTCGTCACGGGGTTGAACACGTGCAGGCCGACGAAGCGGTCGGGACGTCTGCTCGCCTGCGCCAGCCGCTCGATCGACAGCGACGAGGTCGTGCTCGCGAGGATCGCGCTCTCGTCGAGGATCGCGTCGAGCTCGGCGAGCAGGCCGGCCTTGACGTCGTGGTCCTCGACGACCGCCTCGACGACGAACTCCTCGCCGGCGAGCTCCTGCGGGTCGGTGACGATCTGCACGTGCTCGGGATCGACTTCGGCGCCGAGCCGCGCGAGCGTCTTCTCGACCGTCGCGCGCGCCCGCTCGGCCGAGCTGCTCGAGCGCGCGAGCAGCTGCACCGGTCCGTGGTGCGCGGCGGTCGCCGCCAGGCCGCATGCGATCGCGCCGCTGCCGACGATCGCAAGATGCTTGCTCGGGGCCTCTGATCGCTCGCTCACGTCGGCTGCTCCTCGGTCTCACGAAGTTGACTGACCAGTCAATCTACTGCTGGCCGGACCGCGGTAGAGTATGGGTTGCAGGGGCCGGGCAGCTTCCCGAAGCGATCCAACCGAACGAGGTCGCCCCGCGCTTTTCCGCACAACCGCCGCGCAACAACCCCGTAGGAGGCAGACAAAATGAGGCAAGCAGAGGGCCGCGAGGTCGTCATCGTCGAGGCTGTGCGCACGCCGATCGGACGCGGGCACAAGGAGAAGGGCTACTACAAGGACACGCACCCGAACACGCTGCTCGGAAAGACCTACTCCGAGGTCATCGCGCGCTCGGGCATCGACGCGTCGGAGGTCGAGGACGTCGTCGCCGGCTGCGTGCAGCAGTTCGGCGAGCAGGGCTTCAACATCGCGCGCAACGCGTGGCTGCAGGAGGGCCTGCCGATCGAGACGCCCGGCACGACGATCGACAGACAATGTGGATCCGCGCAGCAGGCCGTCAACTTCTCGGCCGCGCTGATCGCCGCCGGCGTGCACGACGCGATGATCGGCTCCGGCGTCGAGCACATGGGCCACCTGCCGTTCGCCGCCGGCATGAAGACGCAGGAGGACTTCGGCTACGCGTTCACACCCGAGCTGATGGCCAAGCACAACATCGTCGGCCAGGGCCTCGGCGCCGAGATGATCGCCGACCAGTGGGAGATCTCCCGCTCCGAGCTCGACGAGCTCGCCGTACGCTCGCACCGGCTCGCCCACCAGGCGACCGAGGAGGGCCGCTTCGAGCGCGAGATCGTGCCGATGTCGGTCGACGGCCAGGAGTTCGTCGCAGACCAGGGCATCCGCCCCGACACGAGCCTCGAGGCGCTCTCGCAGCTGAAGCCGGCGTTCAAGCCCGACGGCAAGATCACCGCCGGCAACGCCTCGCAGATCTCCGACGGCGCGGCCGCCGTGCTGCTGATGTCGGCTGACAAGGCCAAGGCGCTCGGGCTGACGCCGCGCGCTCGCATCGTCGACCAGACGACCGTCGGCTGCGACCCGGTGAAAATGCTCGAGGGGCCGATTCCGGCGACGCGCAAAATCCTCGAGCGCAACGGGATGAAGATCGACGACATCGACCTGATCGAGATCAACGAGGCGTTCGCGCCCGTCGTCGCCGCGTGGCGGCGCGAGCTGAACCCCGACATGGACCGCGTCAACGTCAACGGCGGCGCGATGGCGCTCGGCCACCCGCTCGGCTCGACCGGCGCGCGCCTGATCACGACGCTGCTGCACGAGCTCGAGCGTTCCGACAAGGAGGTCGGCTTCGTGACGATGTGCTGCGGCGGCGGGCTCGGCACGGGGACGCTGATCCAGCGCGTCTGACGCGCAGCGCGACTGACGCAGGTTTCGTTCGATCGGAGGCCGGCCCATATGGGCCGGCCTCTTCTCATCTGAAGGTCAGCCTTCCGGCCCGCCGCCGGTCCAGTTGACGGCGACCGGCGCCAGCGCCAGCAGCGCCTGCCACGTCGAGGATTCGGCGACGCCCGTCGGCGCCAGCGCGTGCGAGGTCTGGAACGTCTTCAGGTTGGCCGTCGTCTGCGAGCCGAACGTGCCGGTGACTTCCTGCGAGGGGATCGCCGTCGCGAGGTGCTCCTGCAGCCACAGGACCTGATCGCCCTTCGCGCCGCTGTGCAGTTCCGGGTATTCCGCGTTCGGCACGACGCTGCTGAGCGGCGCGAGCGGCGTGGCGAGCGTGCTCCAGCCGGAGGCGGGCGTTTCCTGCCAGTCCCAGAACGACACGCCGCTCGCGCCGTAGTCGACCGCCTCCTCGCGGAAGCGCAGCAGGTCGGACGCGCTGACGCCCCCGTATGTCTGGCCGAGCGGGAAGATCGGACGGCCGTAGATCCGGTTGGCGATGTACGTGTTCGCGTACACCGTGTCGACCGACGTGCCGATGTCCTTCCAGTACATCTGCGGCGCGTTGTACTGCGCGCCGTTCGGTCCGAGGAAGACCGAGTACGGGAACGACTCGTGGTAGGAGACGTACGGGAACGACGCGAGCCCGAGCGGGTACGTGGCGCCGATCTTCGCGCGTAGGTCGTCGATGTACGTCTGTGCGGCGGCGTAATGGCCTTCGTACTCGGCCTCGGCGTCGATCACGAGGCAGTCCGCGCCGTTCGCGACGGCCTCGGCGCCGAGGTTCGCCTCGCCGGCGGGGTTCGTCCCGTAGACGTACTGCCACGCGCACACTTTCAGTCCGCTCGCGTGCAGTTCGGCGACGAGCTGCGGCGAGAACTGCCCCCAGTAGTTGCTCGAGCCGTCCGAGCTCTTGACGAACACCGTCGTGACGAACGCCGCGTGCGCCTGCGTGACGATCGACGCGACGTTGCCGTGCTCGGACTGGCTCACGTACCAGATCCACATGCCCTGACCTTCGAACGGCGACGGGCCGACGGCGCCGACCGTGGCCGGCGCCGGCTGGACGACCGGTTTCGGCGGCGGGTGCAGCGCGTGCCTGTACACGTAGATCGGTCCGTACGAGCTCGAATGACGCGCGCCGCTCAGCAGCACCATGATGTGGCCCGAGTGCGCGCTCGCCGGCACCGTCAGCACGAGGCCGACGACCGTCTTGCGCAGGCGCGACGTCGGCGAGCTGCTGACGATCCGCCCGCCCGGCGTCCGCGGGAAGGCGATCGTCGAGCCGCTCGCGAGGCCCTTGCCGGTCAGCAGCAGCGTGCCGTGGACCGACACCTGATGCGGGTTGCCGCTGCATTTCGCTTCGGGCAGGCAGCGGACGCTCGTGATCCGCACGCTCGTCACGTGCAGGCTGCTCGAGCTCGTCGTCTTGCTCGCCGCCGGCGACTTGACCGGCGCCGCCTTCGCCGGCGCGGAGGCGACCGGCGGCGCCGCGCCGGCCGGCGAGACCGTGCCGCCCGCGCCGGCCGCCGCGGCGCCGGTCACGTCGGTCAGTCCGGCGAGCGGGCACAGCACCGCGCCAGCGAGCATCGCTGCGCGGAGCTTCTGTCCGATCCCGGATCGCTTTCGGGCGCTGCTTCTCGCCAACACAATCCCTTCCACGATGGGTGTTCTGCAAGACCCCGATCGGGCGGCGTCAGAGGTTAGCCGCTCTCCCTGCGCAAACCGAGCGGCGCGACGGAAGTTGCGTCCGGTCTCGGTGAGAGGACGCTCAGACGCGCGACGCGGCGGGCGCCGTTCGGTTGGCCGCGGCGATGCCGAAGTCGTCCGGAACTCCCTTGCCGTAGGTCTTGCGGTTGAATGCCACTATCGGGAACCAATCGAATAGCAGGGTGAAAGCGTCTGTCGCGACCCTCGCGTGCGCGGTTTGCGCCTGCCTGCTCACACCGCCATCTGCGCTCGCGGGCGCCAACGACGTCGCTGCCACGCGCGCGTACCTGCGCGCCAGCTACGCGTACGACCGCGCGATCGACCGCGAAGCGGCGGTCGACGCGGCCGCCGTCAGGGCGCGCGCCGGGCAGATCGCCGGCGAATGCCCGTCTGCCTTGACCTACGCTCCGCGTGACGCGGCCTTCCGCGAACTCGGCGAAGAGATCACCGCGACCTTGTACGGCGCGCGCGAAGCGTCGACGCACTCGCAGGCACTCGGCTTCGCCGGTGCGATCGGGCACCTGCGGTGGAGCGATCGACGGCTCACGCGGCTCGTGCACGCGCAGGCCGCGGGAGAACGCGCGAGCGCCACGATTGCGCTGCCCGACATATGCGGCGACATCGCCGGATGGAAGGCGAGCGCATATGCGACGCTGCCCCCCGCCTCGACGCAGTTCATCGCACGGCTGCGTGCGATCGAAGCGCTCTACTTCGTCGGGTTCATCGAACAATCGCGCGAAACGATCATCATGCGTCTGCTGAGGCGCTACGAGGGGTCGGCGGAACGGCGGGCCGCCGGTCACATCGAACGCCTCGAGCTGCGGGTCGAAACGCAAGCCGCGGCCGCGGTGGCCGCGGCGCGCTCGACGCTCGCGCCGGCGCTGGGGGTCTCGGCGCTGTGAGCGCACGCTCCCTCGCATCGCTGCTCATCTCGGCATGCGCGGCTCTCTCGCTGCTCGTGCCCGCCGGCGCCGCCGCGCAGCCGGTTCTGTTGACGTTCGCGACTTGCCCGCCCGAAAAGGTGGTCGTGCGCGCAGCCGGCTTGCAGTGCGCGACGCTCGACGTCCCGTTCGAGCGGACGAACCCAGCCGCCGGTAGCGTCGCGCTCGCCGTCCAGCGCGTGCCCGCGAGCGCGCCGCGCGCCGGCGTGATCGTGCTGCTCGCGGGCGGGCCCGGGCAGCCGGCGCTGCCCGCGTTCGAGTCGCTGCTCGCGCCGCTCGCGCGCGAACCGGCGTTGCGCGGCTACGAACTGGTCGCGTTCGATCAACGCGGCACCGGCCAGTCGGAGGGGTTGCGATGCCCGGAAGTCGGGTCGCTCGGTAGTGGCCTCAGCTCCTACGTGGGTGCGTGCGGCAACGCGCTCGGCGCCACGCGCCCGTTCTACACCAGCCAGGAATCGGTCGAAGACCTCGACGCGCTGCGCCAGGCGCTCGGCGGCACGCCGCTGTCGCTGTTCGCGGTCTCCTACGGCACGCGCGTCGCGGGCATGTACGCGCGCGAGCACCCGCAGGGCGTGGCGCGGATGGTGCTCGATTCGACCGTGCCGACGACCGGCACGCTCCCACTCGGCACAGAACGCCTGCACGCGCTGCCGCGCGTGCTCGACGAAGGCATCTGCGGCGCCGGCGCCTGCCGCTCGTTCTCGAGCAACGTCTATGCGGACCTGACGCGCGTCGTCGCGGCGCTTCACCGGCGCCCGCTGCGCACGAGGATCTACGACGCGCGCGGCCGGCTGCGCCCGGCCCGCGTCACCGAAGCGGGCGTGCTGCACCTGGTCACCGGGCTCGACGCCGCGCCGACGGTGCACGAGCTCGCGCCCGCCGCGATCGCCGCCGCCGCTCACGGCGACGCCGCGCCGCTGGCGCGCCTCACGCAGGAGCTACAAGCCGAATCCACCGGCGGCAGCCTCGCCTCGCCTCTCACCCGGACCGCATCGCACGTCCCCGTGCTCGGTCCCGGTCCGCTCGGCGAAGACCCGCTTGCCGCCGAAGCGCCGGCGAGCGACTCGGCGATCTCGCTCATCCTGTACGCGGCCACCTACTGCGTCGAGAGCGAGCTGCCGTGGCCGCCCGACTCGCCTCCGGGCGGGCGCGCCGCGATCCTTCGCACGTGGCTGGCGGCGCTGCCCGCCGGAATCACCGCTCCGTTCGCGCCCGCCACGGTGGTCGGTTCCTCCGGACTGTCCGTGTGCCTCGGCTGGCCCGCCACGCCCCCCGCGCCACCATCGCCGACCGGCGTCGCGACAGCGCCCACGCTGATCCTCTCGGGCGACGATGACCTGCGCACGCCCTACGAACAGGCCGTCGCGATCGCAGCCAGCTACAGCGACGTGCGGTTGCTGCGGGTCCCGCACGTCGGGCATTCGACCGTCAGCGAGGATCGCACCGGGTGCGCGCGCAACGCGATGATCGAGTTCCTCGCGACCGGACAAGCACCCGCCTCGTGTCCGGGCTCCCGCGAAGCGCAGGCGTTGCCGCTGCCGCCGGCCTCGCTCGGCGAGGTGCCGGCGGCAGCGTCGAGATCGCGCTTGGCCGGGCGCGTCGCGACCGCGGCGGCGATGACGCTCGAGGATCTGCTCGGCCAGACGGGCTTCGAAGGCGGAGGGCTGCGCGGCGGCGGGTGGACGATCCGATCCGACGGCTACGAGCTGCGTGGCATGGTCGACGTCCCCGGCGTCGCGCTCAGCGGCGCCGTTCACATCGCGGGCAGCTCACGCGCGCTCGCGCTGACCGCCAAGCTGAGGATCGCCGGTCGCCTGCCCGGCGAGCTGACGCTGCGCGGGCTCACGCTCAGCGGCCGCGTGGGCGGCGTGCGCGTGCATACGCGCCTACGCGCGCTTTAGGGACCGGGAAGCTAGCCTCAGCGAAACCCGACGTCCGACGTCGCCGGCGCCATCAGCTCGAGCTGACGGATGCCCGGCCGGTCAGCGTGACATAGATCAGTTGCACCCACGTGTCGATGAACGCCTCGTCATCGACCTGCGCAGGGATGTCGAGAACATTGCGCAGCAGGCGCGAGGAAAGGAGCGAGCCGAGCCCGACGGCGGCGATCGCCCGTGCGTCCGCATCCGTGATCGTGTGCTCCGCGCGCTCGCCGATCCACGCGGCGAAGCCCTCGAACGTCGCGCTCACCAGCTGGTCGACCGCCGCCGCGAGCTGCGGTCGGTTGCGTGCGTCCGAGGCCACGATGCGCAGCAGGTCCGACTCGCTGTCGAGCTCCGCGAGGATGTATCGCGCGGTGAGCGTGAGCTCGGCCTTCAGGTCTCCGAGTGGCGTGAGCGCGCCGCGGATCTCGCGGAGCGCCCGCAGGCGAGCGAGCTGGCGCTCGATGCCTGCCGCGAGGATCGCCTCCTTGCTGTCGAAGTGGTGGTAGAGCCCGCCGGCGCCCGGCGTGAGGCCGACGGCCGACTCGATCTTCGCGACGCTCGTCGCGGCGTAGCCGTGCTGGCTGAACAGCTGCATCGCCTCGTCGACGATGCGTTCTCGTGTCGTGTTTGACATGGGTTTCTCCTAAGCATACGCTTAGTTGACGTCAGTCGAACTTGAAAAATGATGAGGTCGTGTCCCCAATTCCGCTTCGTTGAGCCGGGGCCTCCATGACAGGCGATGACATTCGCCGAGGGCGCCTGCGTCGGGCGATGCCGCTCGTCGGCCTGAGCGCTCGCACCGTCGGCGAGGCGGTCGTCGCCGATCTTCGCGGCAAGCTCGCCGGCGCCGAGGCGACCGAGTTTCACGCGCGCACCGCGAGGCGCTACGCCGAGCTGCTCGGCTCCTCGAAGGGCGCGCTGATGAAGGCAGGGCAGATGCTCTCGTTCGCGTCGATCTGGCCCATCGTCCCGGTCGAGTACCAGTCGATCTACCGCACGGCGCTGACCCGTCTCTGCGACGACGTTCCGCCGATGGCGCCGGCGCTCGCCCGCTCGGCGCTCGAGCGCGAGCTCGGGTGTCGTGCCGAGAGCGTCTTCGCTCACTTCGACTGGCGCCCGCTCGCGGCCGCCTCTGTCGGGCAGGTCCACGAAGCGCGCTTGCACGACGGCCGCGAGGTGGCGGTCAAGATCCAGTATCCGGGAGTTGCCGATGCGATCGAAGCCGACCTGAAGAACGTCGAGCTGCTCGTGACTTTCATGAGGCTGTTCGTCGGCGGCCTGTCTGCGCGCAAGCTGAGCTTCGATCTTCGCGGCGCCGCGCACGAGATCGGCGTGCGAATCGGCGAGGAGCTCGACTATCGACTCGAGGCGGCCAATCAGGCCGAGTTCGCCGCGCACTACCGTGGGCACCCGTTCATCCACGTGCCCGATGTCGTCGGCGAGCTGTGCACTGCTCACGTGCTGATCCAGGAGCTCGTGCGCGGGCGCAGCTGGAGCGAGGCGCTGAACGCCGAGCAGGAGCTGCGCGACCGGTGGGCGGAGACGATCTGGCGCTTCACCTACGGCTCGCTCAAACGCATCTACGCGTTCAACGCCGATCCGCACCCCGGGAACTACGTGCTCCACGACGACGGCGGCGTCAGCTTCCTCGACTTCGGCTGTGTCAAGCGCTTCGATCGCGAACAGGTCGAGATGATCGACGCGATCGCGCGCGCGTGCCTGCGGCACGACGTGCTCGGGACATGGCGGGCATGCGTCGAGGCCGGCTTCTGGAAGTCAACCGACCCAGTCAGCCCGGAGGAAGCATTCGCCTTCTGGCACGAGGACTGGGCGATGCTCTGGGCCGAGCGACGGTTCGTCGTAACACGCGAGTACGCGGCGCGGCGGCTCGCGCGCAGGTACTCGCCGAACGGCCCCTCCGCAAACGCCTTTGCGCACATCACCGCGTCGCCCGACTACACGGTCATGAGCCGCATCGAGATCGGCCTCGCCTCGGCGATCGCGCAATTGCGCGGCGGCGCCGAGTGGGGAGCGATCGCGGCAGAGGCACTGGAGGACACGGAGCCGCTGACCGAGCTGGGCATGCGCGAACGCGCGTTCTTCGACGAACGTCAAGCGGCCGGGGATCGTGCCTGACCGGACGGCGGCGCATCGAGCGGTCTAGCGCCGTGGGCACGGCGCCTTGTAGTACGAGGTCACCGTCTCGGGTTTCGACGGGTCACCGTCTTCGGCGAAGATCGTTTCGGCCTTCAACGGGAAGCCGCCCCGCGGGCACGTCTTCGGGAGCCGGAAGTAGTAGAGCGTCCTGCCCTGGGACTTGATCGCCGCGCCGAACGTGCCGGTGACCGTTTTCACCGACGCATATGGCGCTCCCGGGACGGTCGCGATGAGCGGGATTTCCTCTTCCTCCTCGAAGCCGTATCCCTCGACGCCGGCCTCGTGGCTGAAGCGGCCGTGCGCCAGCACTTCGAGCCACACCGGCGAGCGGCCGACGACGAAGTACTCGAAGCCGCCTCCTGGCCTGAAGTACGAGAACAGTTCGGCGCTCTCTTCGACGCGTTCGCTGCCGAACGTGACGTAGCCGAGCACCGTGCCGACCGGTCCGGCCGCCGAGCCCTTCGGGCACGCCTTCGGCCCGACGTCGAGGAGCGTCGGTTCGGTGCACGTCGGAAAGCCTTCGGAATGCGCAATGGCTCCCGCCGGTGCGTAGAAGTTCGCGGCGATGATCGGCGCAGCGTCGCCGGAGTATTCGCTGCCGCCGATCGTGTATTCGAACTTCGCATCGGCCCCTGCGCCGAGGATGTTGCCGGTGTGCGGAAAGCCCGGGATCGGCACCGCATGCAGTCTGAACGCGACCGTCGGAGTCGCCAGAGCGACGCACGGCAGGGTCAGCGCGGCCAGCGCGAGGACGGCGATACACGTGGAGGCTCGGCGCATCAGATCTCTCCTCTCCGGGACGCGGCAGTCCCGCTCGGCTCGGTCGCTCTTTGAGCGGGCCAATGCTCACTGAGCTGACCTAAGTATGCACTTAGGTCCTGGTCGTGTCAAGCGCGCCGTGCCGCCGGTGACGATCGAGTGGCAATTCGGCGTGGGGCGGTCGATCGTCTCGCGGTCAGGCGGTTGCGCCGGGCGGCCTCGAGCCGCTACGCGGCGCGGCGCCGAGGGCGTCCGAGGGGCTCAGCCCCAGCGAAACCCGACGTCCGACGTCGCCGGCGCGAGCGGACTCGTCGGCAGTCCCGCAGCCGGCTCGGGCAGGTTGAAGCCGGACGGCGCGACGTCGTTCGGCGCGTCGGCGTGGAACAGCGAGGCGAGGTACTGGATCTGCCCACGCCCGACGCCGAGCTCGAACTGGCCGCCGCCGTAGTTGCCGATCGCGTGCTCGGCGCAGTAGTCGTACGCGTCGAGCAGGCTCCGCAGGCCGCCGAGGCGCGACGGCTTGATGTTGACCATCTTCGGCGGGTACGGCAGCGCGCGGATGTCCTCGATCGAGTGGATCGGCGCGTCCCACGAGAAGCGCTCGCGGTGCCGCGCGAGGATCGCGTCGATCTCGTCCGTCAGCTTCGGGTCCTCGATCCACGCGTCGGGAAACGCCGCGACGACGCGCTCGTACAGCACCGGATCGGCCGGCTGGTCGACGATCGTGCCCGTGTACAGGCCCTTGAAGTCGACCGAGTCGACCGCGCCCGTCGCGCGCAGCTCGGCGATCAGCGGCTCGTCCCACGAGCTCGTCGGGTCGAGCTTGAAGCGCAGGTCCGGGTAGAGCTCCAGGCGCGCGCGCACCGGCGCGATGCTCGGCGGCTCGCCGAGGCGCAGCGAGACGACGAAGCGGACCGGACGCGGCTCGCGCGCGAGCGCCGCGTGCAGCGTCGTGCCGGCCTGGCGCAGCGCGAGGTCGAGCGCGGCCGACTCGTACGCCCACTTGCGGTAGCGCGCCGACACCTCGCGTTGCGGCGGCTCGGCGAACAGCGACAGTCCCGCCACGCGCTCGGCGAAGCTCGCCAGCGTGAACTTCCCGGCGAGCGGCAGCGTCGCGCCGGCCGCCTGCATGATCTCGTGGTCGACGGCGTCGTACGTGACGTCCTCGCCGACGCCCTCCTCGCCGCCGCCGCGCAGGTGGATCACGGTGCTCTTGCGGACGAAGTCGCTCGAGACCTGAGCCTCCAGTCCCTCGAGCGCGTACTCCTCGATCTCGACTTCGAGCTCCGCGAGGAGCCCCCACGTGCTCACGTCGACGCCTCGTCCTCGAGGCGGCTGACGAGCTCATCCAGGCGCAGCTCCTCGAGCGCTGCGCCGACCGCGCCGAGCTCGCCGGCGCACAGCTCGATCAGAGCCTTGCCCTCCCTGACGAGCGCGAGCGTCTCGTTCAGGCTCGCTTCGCCCGAGTCGAGACGGCGGATGATCTCCTCGACGCGCGCCGAGGCCTCCTCGTACGTCGGCGCCGCGCCGCGCGCGCCCGGCGACGCGGGCTGCTCGGCGCTCATCGCTCGTGCACCTGCGCCCCGACGACGCCGTCGGCGAAGCGCAGCCGCAGGCGATCCGCCGCGCTCGCCTCGCGCGCGCTCACCAGCGGATCGCCGGCGGGCGACTCGACGAGCGCATAGCCGCGCTCGAGCGTGCGCTGCGGCTCGTGCGCGGCGAGCGCGAGCGCGAGCTGCTGCAGCTCGCGCGGGCGGCGCTCGCGGCAGTCGAGCAGCGTCGCGTCGGCCTTGCGCGCGAGCACGAGCGCGCGCCGCGCGCCGACCGCGCGCTCGGACTCGATCCGCCGGCGCGAGCCGGCGCGAATCTCGCGAAGCTGCTGGTGCAGACGCGTGCGCTGGCGCGCGACGTGCGCGCCCGGCGCGCGCGAGAGGCCGGCGAGCAGCCGCGCGCGCGTCAGCACCGCGCGCCGGCCGTGGTCGCGCAGGCGCGCCGCGCCGGCCGCCAGCTCGCTACGAGCAGTGCGCAGGTCGATCCCGACGGCGGCCTCCGCCGCGTGCGTCGGCGTCGAGCAGCTGACCGCCGCGACGTCGTCGAGCAGCGTGCGATCGGTGTGGTGACCGACCGACGCGATCACCGGCACGCCGAGCAGCGCGACCGTGCGGCACAGCGTCTCGTCGCAGAAGCACAGGAGGTCGGCCAGCGAGCCGCCGCCGCGCGCGACGATCACGACGTCGACGCGCGCCGCGCCCGCGAGGTCGCCGAGCGCGCGCACGATCGCCGGCGCCGCGTGGCGGTTCTGCACGGGCGCGAAGGCCCACACGACGCGGCCCATCCAGCCGCGCCGCTCGAGCCCAGCGAGCACGTCGTCGCGCGCCTTGCCGCGCTCGCCGGTGATCACGCCGATCGTGCGCGGCACGAGCGGCAGCGCCAGGCGCTTCTGCAGCTCGCACAGCCCCTCGCCGTCGAGGCGCTTGCGCAGGCGATCGATCCGCGCCAGCAGGTCGCCCTCGCCGGCGACGCGCAGGTCGGAGACCGCGAACGAGAAGCCCGGCGAGGACGTCGCGCTGCCGGGGTAGTAGTCGCAGCCGCCGGCGACGACGACCTGCACCCCGTCGACCGGCGTCTCGCCGCCGCGCGCGAGCATCCGCTCCCAATCTTCGCGCCACGCCGCGCACGGCAGCGCGCCGCCGGCGTCGCGCAGCTCGAAGTACACGCGTGCGCGCGACGGGCGCAGGTTGACGAGCTCGCCGACGAGCTGCACGTTCGCGAACGAGCGCAGCTTGCCGCGCAGCGCGCTCGCGTAGTCGCCGACCGGGAACGGGCCGGCGAGCCGGCTGTCGGGGATCCCGGCTGCAGCGGCTTCCGCCGCGTCCTCAAGGCGCGGCGCGCGAACCGCGCCGGCCGGCGGCTCGGCCGCGTTCGGCGCACGACTTGAGGAGCTCGGCCCGGCCATCGAAATCCAGCATAGGCGGTACGATCGACGTCAATGCGCGGCGAACCCGGCTTCGGCAGCTAGCGGCAGAGCGCCGTGGCGAATCGCAGCAAGGGCGGGCGCCGCCGCTCGCGCAAGCGCCGCTCGACGCCCGCCGCACACGCGGCGTCCGTCCCCGCCGCGCCGGGCTCGCCGGACTCGAGCGACGCGCCGGTCGCGACGCCGGCGCAGCCCAAGCCGCAGCCCAAGCGCGAGCCGCGCGCGCGGCGCCGTGACGCGACCGCGGGCAAGGCCGCCGGCGACTATCGCGCGCCGGGCTCGGTCGGCGAGCGCCCGCGCGCGCCGTGGCATCCGGTCCCGCTCGCCGAGCTGCTGATCCTGATCGGCCTCGTCGCCGTGGCGATCGGCGCCGCGCGCGGCGAATCCGGCAAAGCGATCCTGTTCGTGGGGATCGGCGCCGTGCTGATCGGCACGCTCGACACGACGATCCGCGAGCACCTCAGCGGTTACCGCTCGCACGCGGCGCTGCTCGCGTCGGTGCCGACGGCGCTGTTCCACGGCGGCGCCGCGCTGGCGCTGTACGCGGTCGGCGCGCCGTCGGTGACGTGGGTGATCGTGCCGCTCGCGATCGACGTGCCGCTGTTCTACGTGCTGCACAGGCTGCTGCGCGCGCGCTTCCAGGACGCGCGGCGCGAGCGCGTGTTCGCCGGCAAGCGCTAGCTGCGAGCGCTACGACTGGGCGTCGAGCGCGGTGTCGTCGAGCGACGGCAGCGGCCGCTCGGCCGGCCGGCCGGCCTCGCCGCGCGTCTCGCCGGCGAAGCCGAGCCGCTCCAGGCGCGCGATCTCGCGCTCGCCTTCGACCCGCGCCGGGTGCCCGTCCGGCAGGGCGGCGATCAGCTTCGCGATCCGTTCGCGCAGCTGCAGCGCGAAGTGCGGCGTCGAGGCGCCCATCAGGCGGCGGACGTCCTCGACGCTCACCTCGCCGGCGCGCTCCTTGCCGATCGTGCGCGGATCCTCGGCTTGGCTCACGCGCGTTCTCTGTCGGGTTCGTTCATCTCGCTCGAGCTCATTCGCCTTCGGCGACGGACTGTTCGCCGGCCGACGGCTGGCGCGGTGCGATCTCGAGGAGCGCGTCGAGTTCGGCCTGCGCGTGCGCCGAGATCGTCTGCTCGTCTCCGATCAGCCAGCCGTGATTGTAGACCTCGCGAACGGGCGCGACCGACGTGGTGTAGCCCGGCTCGATGTCGCTCAGGTAGTGCGTCAAGGCCGCCGGCACGCTCGCGCTGTTGTCGAGCAGCAGCAGCGGCGCGTAGTCGCCGTGCGCCGACAGCGGCGCCGCGGCCGGGCCGTCGAGCGGTCGTTCGACGCTCGCGAACGCGAGCCCGTGCCCCGCTTCGTGGATGCCCCAGCCGAACGAGCCGTGCGAGAAGCGCGAGATCGAGATCGCGTTCTGCACCGGTTCGTCGCTTTCGGCGGCGCTCAGCGTTTCGCCGCCGCCGGCGCCGCCGCTGACGTGGATCACCGTGCCGAGGCGCGCGAGCTGCGCGTACGCGCTCGCGTGCAGCAGCCTCGGCGCGATCACGTAGATCGTCGGGTGGCGCAGCGTGCGCAGCACGGCGCTCGTCGCCGCCGGCACGGCCGAGCGCGTGACGAACAGGATCGGCGCGCCGCTCTCCGCGGCGAGCCCGGCGGCCGGCATCTGCAGCGCCTGCGGCGTGTCGCTGGCGACGACGAGCACGTCGTGCGGAGCGTGTCCGTCGATCGAGCTCTCGAGCGCCTCGATCGAAGCAGCCAGCGCCGCCGGTTCGCTCGTGCCGGAGGCGACCGTGCGCGCTGGCTCGCCCGTCGGCAGCGCCGGCGCGCTGCCGACCTCCAGCACCTGCGCGCCGCCGAGCGCGCGCGCGCCGAGCGGGTGCATCGCGCTGAGCGCTTCTTCGCTGACGAGCGGCAGCGAGCCGCCTTCGGCGTACAGCAACGGCGCGCCGAGCGGCGCGCTCGCGAGCGAGCTCGCGGCGAGCGCCGCCGGCCAGTCGCGCTCGTCAACGAGCGCGACGAGCTGCGGGCGCGTCGCAGGCGTCAAGCCCGGGTAGACGGCCTGCGCGACCGCCGCCGCGTCGCTCGCCGGATCGCCGCCGCCGAGCCGCGTCGTGTTCTTCGTCGCGACGGCGATCACGGCGTGCGCCTGCGGCGAGGCGCCGAGGACGGCCGTGCTCGAACGCGACGCGGCCCGCGCCCCGGCGCCCTTGCCGCAGCCGGCGAGCAGGCCGGCAAGCGCGACTGCGAGCAGCGCGAGCGCGGCCGACCGCCGTGGCAGGGGGGCGCGCATGGCGCGGACACTAGCGGGGCGCGCGGCAGGTGATGCGCGCGCGAGCACGAACATGTTTGGTGGACGAGAGGAGGGGTAACGCACGAAATCCGGGGTCGGCTTGGCGAGGGAACGGCGAAGTTTGCTCACCTCCTGCAAGCGTCATTGCAGTTTGCTAGCCTGCCGCGGCAATACACGCCGAGTCCCTGACCCGATGTCAGAGACCGGGGGACCCGAGTTGTTGGGGCGAATCTCGCGGTGAAGCCGTGAGAAGCGCAGGCTCTTTCAGCGCTAGCCCGTCAGCTAACCCCGGAGGCCGACGAAAGAGGTTGTTGTCTTGCGGGTGCGAACCCTCAGCAGTCTTGTATTCAGCTTGATCATCTCGGCCCTTGCGGCGGTCCCCGCGCTCGGCGCCATCACCGGCGGAGCAGTCGCCGAAAGCCCCTCCCCGACGACGTCGCCGGCCAAGCCGACGCCGGCGGTCCACCTCTCGCCGATCACGTCGAAGTCGCGCAGCCTCGCCTACAAAGGGCCGATCTACGAGAAGACGGCGACCGGCGAAGTCGTTCCGTACGTGCCGTCGACGCCCGCCGCGACGACGCCCACCACGCCGCTGGCGAGCGCCACCGGCGGCAGCGCGGTCGGCACGGCCGCGACGGTCAACGCGACGCCGACGCCGACGCCGGCGCCGGCGAGCGGCGTGACAGAAGTGACCGAGACGGCGGCCACGCCGCAGCCCGAGCTGCTCGTGCCGGGCTCGGTCGCGCGCTACGTCGGCGGCTACGCGGCGGCGCCGATGAACGCGCCGGCGGCCGTGCAGCAGGTGATCTGGACGGCGAACGAGATCATCGGCCTGCCGTACATCTACGGCGGCGGCCACGCGTCGTTCAGCTCGCCCGGGTACGACTGCTCGGGCACGGTCTCGTTCGCGCTGCACGGCGGCGACCTGCTGTCGACGCCGATGGACTCCTCCGAACTCGAGACGTGGGGCTCGCACGGCGCGGGCCGCTGGATCGCCGTGTTCGGCAACGCCGGGCACGCGTACATGGACGTCGCCGGGCTGCGACTCGACACGAGCGCCGCCGACGATCCGTCCAACCAGCAGGGCCCTCGCTGGCGTCCGCTGCGCCCGGAAAACGTCGGCTACACGGTCCGCCACCCGCTCGGACTCTGACGCTCGCGCGCGAAGGGCCGAGCTCGGCCCTTCGCCCGCACGTCCACGGTCGGCTACGCTTGGAGCAGTCGGCCGAGCGCCCGCGATGGCGCACGCAGCCGGCGGCTGCTCGCCCCGAAGAAAGCAATAGGAGGATCAGATGGCCGGTCTGACCGGGCGCATGTCAACCGTCGTGAAGGCGAAGGTCTCAAGCTTCTCGACCGCGCAGAAGACCCCGCCGAGACGCTCGACTACAGCTACCAGAAGCAGGTCGAACAGTTGCAGAACGTCAAGAAGGGGATCGCCGACGTCGTCACGGCGAAGAAGCGTCTGCAGATGCAGGAAAAGACGCTGCAGCAGAGCGTCGTCAAGCTCGACACGCAGGCGCGCCAAGCGCTGTCGGCCGGCAACGAAGAGCTCGCGCGCACGGCGCTCGAACGCAAGAACGTCGCGCAGACCGAGTTGCAGGGGCTCGACACGCAGGTCTCCGAACTCGAATCGCAGCAGGAGAAACTGACCGACTCCGAGCAGAAACTGCGCGCGAAGATCGAGGCGTTCCGCACGAAGAAGGAGGTCATCAAGGCGCAGTACTCGGCGGCCGAGGCGCAGGTGCGGATCTCCGAGGCGGCGACGGGCGTCGGCGAGCAGATGGCCGACGTCGGCCTCGCGATGCAGCGCGCGGTCGACAAGACCGAAAACATGAAAGCGCGCGCCGACGCGGTGTCCGAGCTCGAAGCGGCCGGCACGTTCGACGACATCACGCAGATCGGGCCCGGCGAAGACGACATCGACCGCCAGCTCAAGCAGCTCTCCAGCCAGCCGGCCGTCGATGACGATCTCGCGAAGCTGAAGAGCGAACTCGGCCAGGGCGGCGCCGCGCCGGCGCCGCAGATCGCCTCCCAGCGGCGCCGGCGGCGAGGGCGGCCAGCCGGACGAGAGCGGGCAGGCATGATCGTCCGGATCTCCGGCGAGGACCAGTATCGCCTCGCCGACGAGGACACGGCAGAGCTCAACGAGCTCGACAACGCGGTCATCTCAGCCTGCGAGGGAGGCGACGAGAAAGGCTACGCCGGCGCGTTCGCCGCGCTGCTCGACTACGTCCGCTCCCACGGCGAGCGCGTGCCCCCGACGACGAGCTGGCGGGCTCCGACCTGATCCTGCCGCCGCCCGACCTCAGCTTCGACGAGGCCCAGGTCGCGTTCAGCGGCGAGGGCCTGATCCCGGACTGACGGCGAAGCGGGCGCGGAGGAAAGCGATGGCCGGTCTCGGCGAGGAGCACGACGGCGGCGGCGAGGACGAGGAGCCGATCGAGCGCGACCCGAAGGCGAAGCTGCTCGAAGAAGTCGCCGCGCAGATGGACGCGATCGAAGCCGACTTCGGCGAGGACTTCGAGATCGGCAACTTCCTGACCGTCGTCGAAGTCGTGCGTCCCGACGGCGCCGGCATCCGCGTGCGCGGAAACCAGCAGGCGTGGGTCGGCATCGGCATGTTGCGCGTCGCCGAGAAAATGCTCGAAGGGCAGGACGGGCCGGGCTGACCTGACGAGCTGCTCCTAGCGCTCATCGCGTCGCTGGCTAGATGGGGATGCCCCACAACGGAAACCACCGCTCGATCTCGGGCTCGAGCGGCATTTCCTCGCCGACCTGCGCCTTCAGCTGCAGCTCGCGCTCGGTCGAGCGCTCCTCGCCGCCGCCGGGGGCCGGCACGAACGGGTACCAGTAGCCGCGCTTGTAGTTGTAGATGAAGTAGATCGGCTGCTGCTTCGCGTCGGTGAACGCGAACACGGCGCACAGCAGGCGCTCGCCGAAGCCGGCCGTCTCGATCGAGCTCGAGACGGCGTTGATGCCGACGGCGAGGTCTTCGACGCTCGGCGCGCCGGTCGGGTTGCGCAGGATCATCCAGCGGTAGCCGTAGGTGTCGTTCTGGGTCGAGACGGTCGTGCCGCTGTCGCCGCCGGTCGCCGTCACGACTTCTTCCATGTCCTTCAGCGTCGATTCGAATTCGCTCGTCGCGAGCGACTGGAAGACGATCGCCGCGCTGCCGGCCGGGTCGATGCCGTGTTCGGCCTGCAGCCCGACGTATGCGGTCGCGATCGCGAACAGCCGGTCGGGCGCGGGGCCCTTGACCTGGTGGCGGCCGGTGAGGATGTCGCGAAGGCCCACAGGCTCAGGCGTTGGCGCGTTGCTGAGGCGCGCCTTGGAGCTGGGACTCCAGCCGCTCGAGCGCGGCGAGGCGCTGCTCGAGCGGCGGGTGGTCGGCGAAGATGTTCATCAACGACTTCTTCGCGCGCGCGGGGATGATGAAGAACGCGCTCATGCCTTCGGCCCGGCGCAGATCCTGCGCCGGCTGGCGTTCGATCGTGCCGCTGATCTTGATCAGCGCCGAGGCGAGCGCCGAGGGGCGGCCGGTGAGCACGGCCGAGCCGCGGTCGGCGGCGAACTCGCGGTAGCGCGAGAGCGTGCGCAGCAGCACGAACGAGACGCGTAGACGACGACCGAGACGAGCACGACGATCATGATGTCCTGCTCCTCTTCGCGGTTGCCGTAGCCGCCGCCGAAGAAGAACGCGAACTGGGCGATGATCGAGGCGAGCGTCGCGAAGAAGCTCGCGAGCGTCATCACCATCACGTCGCGGTTGATCACGTGCGTGAGCTCGTGCGCCATCACGCCTTCGAGCTCGGCCGGCGAGAGCATCTGCAGGATGCCGCGCGTCGCGCAGACGGTCGCTGACTTCTGCGAGCGGCCCATTGCGCAGGCGTTGGGCATCGAGGTCTCCATCACGCACACGCGCGGTTTCGGCAGGTCGGCCTGCACGCAGAGACGGTCGATGATCCCGTGCAGCTCGGGCTCTTCCTCGGGCGTGACCTCTTTCAGGCCGAGCGAGGCCATCGCGAGCTTGTCGGAGCCGAACAGCTGCACGAGCAGCAGCACGACGGCGACGACGACGATCAGCCCGGCGCCGGCGCCGGCGGCGAACAGGACGCCGACGAACACCGCGTAGAGCAGCCCGAGCAGGAACAGCGTCAGCAGCATGCGCGCCTGCAGGCCGGTGTCTTTTCCGAAGCTCTGGCGTCGTTGAGCCATGGCGAGATTGTCGCAGAAGTAGCTTCTTGCTGCCCTAAAGTGGCGCCGTGATCGCGATGACGCCCAGACCGCTGCGATGAAGCCCGAAATCCACGTTCTCGGGATCGCGATCAAGACGTTCGGCGTGACGTTCGCGATTGGCTTCCTCGCATGCGGCGCGGTCGCTCTGGCGGCGGCTCGCCCGAGCTCGGCAGGCCGAAGGACTGGGCGTACGAGATCACGTTCGCGGCGCTCGTCGGCGGCGTCGTCGGCGCGCGCGCGTACTACGTGATCCAGAACTACAGCCAGGTCAAGCACGATCTGCTCGGCAGCGTCTTCTCGGGCTCGGGGCTCGTCTGGTACGGCGGCGCGGTCGGCGGCGCGATCGGCGTGATCGCGTGGATGCGCTGGCGCCATGTGCTCGAACTGCGGATGCTCGACATGTGCGCGACGGCGCTCGCGCTCGGCTACGCGATCGGGCGGATCGGCTGTCAGGTCTCGGGCGACGGCGACTACGGGATCCGCTCGAGCCTGCCGTGGGCGATGGGCTACCCGCACGGGACGCTGCCGACACCGCCGGGCGTCAAGGTGCAGCCGACGCCGATCTACGAGACGGTCAGCATGTGCCTGCTCGCGTGGGGGCTGTGGCAGCTGCGCGACCGGGTCCGACCGGGGGTGGTCTTCGCGCTGTACCTGCTGCTGAGCGGCCTCGAGCGCTTCCTCGTCGAGTTCATCAGGCGCAACAGCGAGGTGCTCGCCGGCCTGACGGCGCCGCAGCTGGAGAGCATCGCGCTGATGGTGATCGGCCTCGTGTGGCTGGCGCTGCTCGTGCGCCGCCGCGGCGTCGCGGCGCTGCGGGCCTCGCCCCGCCTGAGCGCGTGGCGCGCATCCCGCCCGCGCGCTCTCGCGGTCGCGCGCGATAATCCGCCACGATGGCAACCGAGACGATGCTCTCCGACGTCTTTCCGCTGGGCAGCCGCGTGAACGAGCGTGGACGCCTGGAGGTCGGCGGCTGCGACGCGCTCGAGCTGGCGCGCGAGTTCGGCACGCCGGCGTACGTCCTCGCCGAGGACGACCTGCGCGCGCGGGCGCGCGCGTTCGCGGCGGCGGCGCGCGCGTGCGGTCACGAGCAGCTCGCGGTCGTGTTCGCGTCGAAGGCGTTCCCGTGCACGGCGGTGCTCGAGCTGTTCGCGGCCGAGGGGCTGTCGTGCGACGTGGCGTCGGGCGGCGAGCTGCAGCTCGCGCTCGCCGCCGGCTTCGCGCCGGAGCGGATCGTGATGCACGGCAACGCGAAGTCAGAGGAGGAGCTGCGCGCGGCGCTCGACGGTGGTGTGGGGCTGATCGTGCTCGATAACTTCGATGAGATCGACCGAATCCGGCGTCTCGTCGCCGAGGGCGGGAACCGGGGCATGCAAGATGTCCTGATCCGCGTCACGCCGGACGTGCGCGGCAAGACGCACGAGAAGATCTCGACCGGTCAGGCCGACTCGAAGTTCGGGTTCTCGATGGGCGACGCGCGCGCGGCGATCGCGCGCGTGCGCGAGCTCGACGGCGTGCGCCTGGCGGGGCTGCACGCGCACATCGGCTCGCAGCTGCTCGAGCTCGACCCGTTCCGCCGCGAGGTCGCCGAGCTGGCGGCGCTGGGCGAATTCGATGCGTGGGACCTGGGTGGTGGGCTCGGGGTGCGCTACACCGAGCGACCAGCGCGAGCCGCCGTCGGTCGAGTCCTACGTCGCGACGGTGCTCGCGGCGGCCGCCGAGCACGGGATGACGGCGCCGGGCAGGCGCCTGCTGATCGAGCCGGGCAGGGCGCTGTGCGCGAACGCGTGCGTGACGCTGTACACGGTGCAGAGCGTCAAGCAGAACGTCTCGCGCTGGGTCGCGGTCGACGGGGGCATGTCGGACAACCTGCGCCCGATGATGTACGGCGCGGTCTACGAAGCGCACGTCGCCGATCGCCTGCACGGTGCGACGCGCTGCGTGATCGCCGGCAAGCACTGCGAGTCGGGCGACGTGATCGTGCGCGACGCGCTGCTCGACGACCCGCGGCCGGGCGACGTCGTCGTGACGCCGGCGACGGGCGCGTACGGTTACGCGATGGCGAACAACTACAACGGCGTGCCGCGCCCGCCGGTGATCTTCTGCCGCGACGGCGACGCGCGCGCGGTCGTGCGGCGCGAGACGTTCGAGGACCTGACGGCGCGTGATGTTCGCTGAGTACGGGCGGGGCGGCGGCGCCCCGAGCGATGCGCCGCCGTTCCAGGTCGGCCTGCTCGGCCACGGCACGGTCGGCGGCGCGTTCGCCGAGCTGCTGGCCGAACGCGCGGATGAGATCGAGCGCTTCAACGGCCGCCGGCCGGTGATCTGCGGCGTGCTGACGCGCTCGCGCGGCGACATCGAGCAGATCCTCGCCGACGCGGACCTGCTCGTCGAGGTGATCGGCGGGATCGAACCGGCGCGCGAGTACCTGCTGCGCGCGCTGCGCGGCGGCAAACACGTCGTCAGCGCGAACAAGCAGCTGCTCTCCCAGCACGGCGAGGAGCTGTTCGAGGCGGCGCGCGAGCAGGACGTGCGGCTGCGCTTCGAGGCGGCGGTCGCCGGCGCGGTGCCGGTCGTGCGCGTGCTCGAGGAATCGCTGTCGGCGACGCCGATCGAGCGGATCCACGGGATCGTCAACGGCACGACCAACTTCATCCTCTCGGAGATGGCGCGCGGCTCGAGCTACGCGGAGGCGCTCGCCGAGGCCCAGCGCGTCGGCTACGCCGAGGCCGACCCGAGCGACGACGTCTCCGGGCGCGACGCGGCGGCGAAGATGGCGATCCTCGCGCGCCTGGCGTTCGGCTCGCCGGTCCACCTCGACGACGTCCGCTACGAGGGGATCGAGCACCTGCACGGCGACGACCTCGAGTACGCGCGCGAGCTCGGGCTCGGGCTGAAGCTCGTCGGCACCGCGGAGCGGCGCGACGGCGGCCTGTCGGTGCACGTGCACCCGACGTTCCTCTACTCCGGTCATCCGCTCGCGTCGATCTCGGGGCCGTTCAACGCGGTCACGGTCGAGTCCGAGACGATCACCGAGCTGACGCTATCGGGGCCGGGCGCCGGCGGCCGCCAGACCGCGAGCGCCGTGCTCGGCGACGTCGTCAGCGTGATGACCGGCGGCGCGCGCCCGCCGGCGCCGCCGCTGCAGATGCGGCTGATCGCCGACGTCGACAGCGCCTTCTACCTGCACCTCGACGTCGAGGACGTGCCCGGCGTGCTCGCGTCGGTCACGAGGGTGCTCGGCGAGCACGACGTGTCGATCAAGTCGGTCGTGCAGCGCGGGATGGGCGAGCACGCGCGCCTGGTGATGGTCACGCATCCGGTGCTCGAGTCGAGCCTGCGCGCGGCCGTCGCCGAGGTCGACGCGTTCGATTTCATCCGCTCGCCGACGCGCGCGATCAGGGTGATCGAAGAGGAGTTCGTGTGAGTCCGACGCCGCCGGTCGAGGAGGTTCCGCGCGTCCCGCTGCCGAAGGTCGAAGGCGCGGCGTTCTCGGGTACGCACGTGCCGCTGATCGAGCGCTACCACGAGCGCGTGCCGTTCGCTCCGGGCGACCCGCTCGTCAGCCTGCAGGAGGGCTCGACGCCGCTGCTGCGCGCGCCGGTGCTTTCGCAGATGGTCGGCGCGACGGTGCGGCTGAAGCTCGAGGGCGCGAACCCGACCGGCTCGTTCAAGGACCGCGGGATGACGTGCGCCGTCTCGGCCGCCGCGCGCGACGGCGCGAAGGCGGTGATCTGCGCGTCGACGGGCAACACGGCGGCGAGCGCCGCGGCGTACGCGGCGCGCGCGGGCATCACGTGCGCGGTGATCGTGCCGGAGGGCAAGATCGCGCAGGGCAAGATGGCGCAGACGCTCGTGCACGGCGCGCGCGTGATCTCGCTGCAGGGCAACTTCGACCAGGCGCTGACGCTCGTGCGCGAGCTGACCGCCGTACACCCGATCGTCCTCGTCAACTCGGTCAACGAGTTCCGCATCGAAGGGCAGAAGACCGCCGCGTTCGAGATCGACGAGGCGCTCGAAGGGCGCCTCGAAGCGCTGTGCATCCCAGTCGGCAACGCCGGCAACATCACCTCCTACTGGCGCGGCTTTCGCGAGCTCGGCGCCGCGCCGCGGATGCTCGGCTACCAGGCCGAAGGCGCGGCGCCGCTCGTCGAGGGGCACATAATCGAGCACCCGGAAACGGTCGCCAGCGCGATCCGGATCGGCAATCCGGTGCGCTGGGAGGACGCGATGGCGGCGGCGACCGACTCGCGCGGCGCGATCCGCGTCGTCAGCGACGAGGAGATCCTCTACGCCTACCGCCTGCTCGCCTCGCGCGAAGGGATGTTCTGCGAGCCGGCCTCGGCCGCGTCCGTCGCCGGCCTGCTGAAGTACGGCGCCGACGGCGCCGAGCAGATCGTCTGCGTGCTGACCGGCCGCGGGCTGAAGGACCCCGAGACGGCGATCGCCAACAACGACGGCCGCGTGATCACGTGCGTCGCCGAGGCGGGCGCGATCGAGGAAGCCGTCCTCGGAGACCCGTGAGCGCAGCGGCGTGATGCGTAAGCGCCTCGTGCGCGTGCCGGCGTCGTCGGGCAACCTCGGACCGGGGTTCGACTGCATGGCGGCCGCCGTCTCGCTGCACGTCGAGCTCGAAGTGCTCGAGACGGGCGGCTTCGCCGTCGAGACCGACCTGCCGCTCCCGCACGGACGCGAGAACCTCTGCGTGCGCGCGTTCGAGCGCCTGCATCCGGCCGACGACTTCACGTTCCGGATCTCCTCGGAGATCCCGCTCGCCGGCGGCCTCGGCTCGAGCGCGGCGGCGATCGTCGCCGGGCTGATGGCGGCCGACCACCTGTTCGAGATGGACGCCGACCTGCTGGCGCACGCGACGGAGGAGGAGGGGCACCCAGACAACGTCGCGGCGTCGCTGCTCGGCGGCTTCGTGATCTGCGCCGACGGGCAGGCGACGCGCTTCGAGCCGCCGACCGGCCTGGAGGCGCTCGCGGTCGTCCCGTCGGAGGCCGTTCGCACGAGCGCCGCGCGCGCGGCGCTGTCCGCGCAGGTCCCGTTGGGCGAGGCGGTGTTCAACGTCGCGCACGGCGCGCTGCTGACGCTCGGGCTCGTTCGCGGCGACTGGGATCTCGTCGCGCGCGGGCTGCACGACCGTCTGCACCAGGAGCGCCGCGCGCCGCTGTTCCCGCGCTCGTACGAGCTCGCGCTGCGCGCGCGCGAGCTCGGCGCGCTCGGCGCGACGATCTCGGGCGCCGGCCCGACGGTGCTCGTGTGGTGCTTCTACGAGCAGACTGGCGCCGTCGCCGAGGCGCTGCGCGGCGAGATCGAGGGCTGGGCGAGCCTCGTGCGCGCGCCGTTCGAGCCGCAGGGCGCGTACGTCGGCGAGCTGTAGCCGCTAGCGCAGCTGCGCCAGGCGCGGCCCGGCGGCGCGCAGCGCGGGCAGGCGCTCGAGCACTTCGGCGGCGAGGTCGATGTAGTCGCCGCCGAGGTCCGGCCGGTGGTCGAGGATCGAGCGCGCCCGCTCGGCCGACTCGGCGTAGGCGATCGACGCGCGGATCGTCGTGTCGAAGACCTGCTCGCCGAAGCGCTCCTTCAGCGACGCGAGCGCCTCGCGCGAGTGGATCGTGCGCATGTCCGCGAGGTTCAGCAGCACGCCGAGCACCGACAGCTCGGGGTTGAGCCCGTCGCGCGCGAGCTCGACGAGCTCGATCGCCTGCTCGACGCCCTGCAGCGCGAAGTACTGCGCCTCGGCGGTGATCAGCGCGTGGTCGGCGGCGACGAGCGCGTTGACCGTCAGCAGGCCGAGCGACGGGGGGCAGTCGATCAGGATCAGCTCGTACTGCTCCGGCGCGTCCGCCAGCGCGCGACGCAGCGTCAGCTCGCGCCCCATCTTGCCGCCGAGCATCAGCTCGGCTTCGGCGAGCGTCAAGTTGGCGGGGATCAGGTCTTCGTGGATCGCCTCGCCGACGTTCGCGCGGCCGGCGAGCACGTCGGCGATCGTCGGCTCGACGTCGGGCGGCAGGTCGAAGTAGTCGGACAGGTTGCCCTGCGGATCGAGATCGATCGCGAGCGTGCGCACGCCGCTGCGCCGGAACGCGTCGGTAAGCGTGCGAACGGTCGTCGTCTTGCCGGTGCCGCCCTTCTGCGAGAGCACGGCGATCGTGTCGGCCATCGGCCGATCTTACGTGACTAGCTGACCACGAGATAGCTCAGCCGGTAGCGGCCGACGATGATCTCGTCGCCGTCCTGCAGCAGCCTGCCCTCGATCCGCTCGCCGTTGACGAAGACGCCGTTGAGGCTGCGGTCGTCGAGCACGCGCACGCCGTCGGGCTGGCGCACGATCAGCGCATGACGGCGCGAGACGGTCGGGTCATCGAAGCGCACGTCGGCCGCGAGACTGCGGCCGATCCGCGTCCACTCGCGCGTCAGCGGGGCGATTCGCGGCTCGGGGCCGCCGTCGTCGAAGCACAGGTACTCGCCCGGACGCTCGATCGCCGCGCGCGCGGCGGCGAGCTGCGCGTCGAGGTCCAGCGGCGCCGGCTCGGAGAGCACGCCGCCATGGCGCGCCGTCTCCTCGTCGGCCGATTGCGGCCTCGTGCTGAACAGCGACGCGCGGGCGAAGTCGCTGCCGCCGCAGCTCGGGCAGTCGCTCAGCACGTCGTCGGCGCTCAGCGTCAGCACGTAGCCGCACTTGCGACAGCGAAACGATCCGGCAGGGGTGAAGCTCTCGCGGGTCCCGTCGCTGAGTAGATCCATCATCTGCTCCCTTCTCACCTGGCGCTCCGCGGGGACGAAACACGGGCTCTTCGTCGCGTGTTGCTCGTCGAGGGAAAGCTCGTGGCGATCATAACAAGTTGTCCATCGCGGCAGATCCCGAATGGCCGCATTTTCCGTGAAGGTGCACGGTCGAGTCTGCGCGCCGCCTGCCAGCCGGTCTGCTCAGCCCCTCGGCCCGCTCCCACGTGCCCGGAGGATTACCCCTGCCGCGAGGCGAGCAAACGGCGCGCCGGCGCCGCGAGCGCAAGCCGGCTCGCCGGGGCAGGAGCGCGCGCCGGCGTGGCGAAGTCCTTGCCGATGGCCTCCGCCGTGACGCACGTAGAGCAGTTCGAGCGCCACCTGCTGCGCCGCGGCCTCGGCGCGCTCGAGGCCGACCGCGAGCGCTGCGCCGACTGCGGCCGCACGCCGCTGACGGGCGAGCACGTGCATCTTTACGACGGCCGCCACGGCGGGCTCGTGTGCGAGCTGTGCCGCACGCTGCGGCGCGAGTCGCCGGTCGCGAGCGAGATCGTGCGCCATTCAGAGCACGGCCAGACCGTACGTCTGACCGCGCGCGCAGCCTGAGCGCGCCGCTCAGGCGTAACCGCTTCGGGCGATGCGGCGCTCTAGACTGGCGGGCGCCGTGGACCCGATCACCGTCTCGACCGTCATCTCCGCGCCGCGCGAGGAGATCTTCGACTACCTGCAGGACATCGCCAACCACGAGGAGTTCACCGACCACTACCTCGTCGACTGGCATCTGACGCGGATCGACTCGGTCGGGCGCGGGGCGGGCGCGCGCTTCCGGGTGAAGGCGCCGGCCAACCGCTTCAGCTGGGCCGACGTGACGTTCGTCGAGGTCGAGCGGCCGCACCGGATCGTCGAGGTCGGCCGGACGGGCAAGAACAATCGGATCCGCACGCTCGGGACCTACGAGCTGGCGCCGGCGACGCACAACTCGACGCGCGTACGCTTCACGATCGAGACGCAGCCGGCGACGCTGTCCGATCGGCTGATGGAGGCGCTCGGCGCGCGCGGCTGGATGCGACGCAAGAACGCGCGCGCGATGCGCCGGCTGCGCTCGATCATCGAGCGCGACGAGGACCGCGGAAGTCGCGTACGGTCGCCGCCGGATAGACTGCCGCGTCGCATGTCCAGCCGCCTGCGCAAGCTCTCCGCTCCTCGCTGCTCGTCGTGCTCGCGGCGTTCGCGCTCGGAGCGCCTGCGGCGATTCGCACACGCGGGTAACCACCGGCACGTACGCCGGCGAGTCGGGCAAACGCTCCGTATCTGAACGTCGGCCCGCTCGATCTACGAGGTGCAGCTCTCGCGCGAGCTGAACCCGTACGACACCGAAGACGCCCCGTACCTGCAGGGCCTGGCGCCCGAACGAGCGCAAGCTCGAAGCGGGCCAGGAGTGGTTCGGCGTGTTCGTGCAGGTCTACAACGACAACTCGCAGCCGCTGCCGACGGCGAGCGACTTCACGGTCACGGACACGCAGGAAAACGTCTACACGCCGATCGTCCCCGGGCCGGCCAACCACTTCGCCTACCACGCCGGGTCGGTCCCGGGCAACGGCCGCGTGCCCGAACTCGACACGGTCGCGGCGAACGGCCCCACGCAGGGGGCGCTGCTGCTGTTCAAGATCCAGACCGTCTCGCTCGACAACCGCCCGCTGAGCTCAAGATCGTCGACCCGACCGACGCGGCACAGACGGCCTCCGCCGAGCTCGACGTCTAGCAGTCCCGCGCTCGAGCTCTAGCGGCTTGCCTTCAGCGCCGGCTTCGAGCACCTCGCGGGCGACCGGCGCCGCCGTGTCGCCGCCGGCGCCGTCTTTGACGAGCAGCACGCAGACGGCGATCCGCGGGTGCGAGCGCCGGCGCGAAGGAGGCGAACCAGGCGTCGGTGTTGCTCGGCTTCGTTCGGCGGCGCCGGCGCAGCCGTGAGGCCGATTCCGATTGGCTTGGCTTCGCCGGACTGCGATTCGCCGCCCGCGAGGAGCTGCACGCGGTCTTCAGTTCGGCCGTGCCCGTCTTGCCGGCGACCGTCACGCCCGGGATCGCCGCCGCCGTGCCGGTCCCCTTGCGCACGACTCTCGATCATCAGACGGCGCACCGTGTGCGCCACGCCGGCGCTCGTCACGTGCGGCGCCGGACGCCGGCGGCTCGGGCGTGAACGTCGGGCTGCGGCCGGCGGCCGTCGTCGGCGATGCTCGCGGCCACGAGTCGCCATCTCGAGCGGCTCGCCAGCACCTGGCCCTGGCCGATCGCGGTCGAGCCGACGTCCAGTTCGCCCTGGATCTGCGCCGCGGCGGGCAGCGTGCTCTCGGCCGCGCCCGCGATCGCCGGTTTCGTGGTTGAAGCCGAACCGTTCGGCCATCGCGACGAGCCGCGCCGCGCCGAGCTTGACGCCCAGCGGCGAGAACACCGAGTTGCACGAGACGGCGAACGCGAGCTCGAGCGTGCCGCCGCATTCCTCGCCGTTGGCGTTGCTCAGCTTGACGCCGTCGAGCGTCGCGTACGTGGCGTACGGGAAGACCGTCGTGCGGCGTCGCGATGTGCGCGCTGAGCACGCCCGTGACCGTGACCATCTTGAACGTCGAGCCCGGCGGCTGCACGGCTGTCCAGGCCGATCCCGGCGACCGCGAGGATCTGGCCGTTGGAGGGCTCGAGCGCGACGACGCCGCCGAGCTGCGAGCCGAGCGCGGCTACCGCCGCCTGCTGGACGGCGGGCGAGACGGTCGTGCGCACGGCGGCGCGGCGCGCGGCAGCGCGCTCGGCGAGCACGCGGCGGCCGGCGAGCAGCTCGCCGCCGGGCGTGCCGCGCAGCTGCGCGTCGAGTGCGAGCTCGAGCCCGCTCGTGCCGACGATCGCGTTCGCGGGCACGCCCTGCGCTTCGAGCGCGGCGCGGCGCGAGCCGGGGATCGGGCCGACTTCGCCGACCACCGCGCTTGCGGCGCCACCGAGCGGCGAGCTGCGCGTGCCGGCTTCGCTCGGGCTGCGCCTCGGCCAGCACCGAGCCGTCGCGCGCGAGCAGCTTCGCGCGCGCGCGGCAGCGTGGTCTGGCGCGACAGCGTCTCGCCCGGCTGCATGCCGGGGAACGCGAGCGACGGCGACCAGGCGATCGCTTCGCCGCCTTCGGCGTCGCTGACCACGTGCAGCCGCACGTCGAGTCGCAGCCTGCCGAACAGCCGCGTGCCGACGGCGAGCGGGACCGACACATACCCGCCGGGCGCCGAGCGCGGCTTGCCGAGCGGGCGCACGCTCGTGGCGGTCGCCGTGCGCATCGCTTCGGCGTATAGCCGCGGCGAAGCCGTCGGCCGTCAGCGACCGCTGCGATCGCCGGGTCGACGTGTTCGTACATCGCCGCGTAGTCGCCGCGCGACCACGCGGCGACGAAGCGCGCGGCCAGCGCATCCGAGGTCGAGCCGCCGCTGTTGGCGCCGACGACCACGCCGATCACGAACGCGACGAGCGCGAGCGCGATCACCGGACGGGCGCGGCGCACCCGAACCGACTGCTCCTCAGTGAGAGCGCGGTAGAACATGGCGGGTGACGGGACTCGACTGGATCATCGTCGTGTTCGCGGCAATCCTCGCTGCTTTCGGCTTTCGGCGAGGCTTCATCGTCGGCGTGCTGTCGTTCGGCGGGTTCGCCATAGGGGCATTCCTCGGAACCCGGCTGGCTCCTCTGTTGCTCGCGCAGGGCTCCTCCTCGCCGTACGCGCCGGCGTTCGGCCTGATCGGCGCGCTGCTCGCCGGCGCGATCCTCGCGAGCGGGATGGAGGGGCTCGGATTTCGCGTCAGGCGCGCGCTCGCGCTGCCGGGGATCGGCGCGCTCGACGGCCTGCTCGGCGCGGTCGCTCGGCGTGGCGCTCGCGCTCGGCATCGTCTGGATCGTCGCGGCCGTCGTCGCGCAGGCGCCGGACGAGACGCAGCTGCGCAACGACGTGCAGCGCTCGGCGATCCTGCGCGAGCTGAACGTCCTGCTGCCGCCGTCGGGGCCGATCCTCAACGCGCTCGCGCGGCTGGACCCGCTGCCGTCGATCTCCGGCCCCTCGCCCGACGTCGCGCCGCCGCCGCCGGCGATCGCGCGCACGCCGGGAGTGCGAGCGGCGTCGCACAGCGTCGTGCGCGTGCTCGGCACGGCGTGCGGGCTGGCGATCGAGGGCTCGGGCTGGGTCGCCCATCCGGGGCTGGTCGTGACGAACGCGCACGTCGTCGCCGGCGAGCAGGACACGACCGTCGAGGTCGGCGGCCAGGCCCCGAGCCTGCCGGTGCGGACGGTCGTGTTCGACCCGACCGAGGACATCGCCGTGCTGAGCGTTCCCGAGCTCGAACTGGCGCCGCTGCGACTCGTCGCCGAACCGGCCTCGGGCACGCCCGGCGCGATCCTCGGCTACCCGGAAAACGGCCCGTTCGTGGCGCGCTCGGCGCGAATCGGACGCACGCAGACGGTGCTGACCGACGACGCCTACGGGCACGGTCCGGTCGACCGGCTGCTGACGCCGCTGCGCGGCGTCGTGCGACCGGGCAACTCCGGCGGCCCGCTCGTCGACTCGGCCGGCGAGGTGCTGAGCACGATCTTCGCCGGCACCGTCGGCGGCGGCCCGCGCGGCGGCTACGGCGTCGCCAACGCGACGGTCGCGCACGAGCTGCCGATCGCCGCGGCGCGGGCGGCGGCCGGCGAGCAGGTCAGCACCGAGGGGTGCGCCGGCGGCTGACGCCGCAGCACGCGCTGTCGCCGCGGCCGAATCGAGGTAGCTTTCGGGAATGGTGCTCAAGCGGGCGGCGCTGGCCGGCGTGACGGCGCTGGCGACGGTCAACGTGTGGACCGGTTGCCCGCTGCTCGCTCTCTGGGTCGGATCGCGCGCGGTCGGCACGCACGAGCTCAGCATGGCCGCGGTCGTCGTCGTGCTGATCGTGCTCGCCCTGCTGGAGGGCGCGATGCTGCTGCTGCTCGCGTGGCTGACGAACTACTACGACGGCCTGATCGGGCTGCGGCGCAGCGAAGTCGAGGTGACCTGGATCCGCCGCCTGTGCGCGCCGCCGGAGGCGGCCGGAGCGCGGCCCGTCCCGCAGCTGACCTCGCTCGAGGGCGTCGTCGTGATCAACGTGTACATCGCCGTGCTCGCGTCGGTCGGCTGGTACGTCTGCTCGCTCCTGTGAGGCTCAGCCGCTCGCGGGCGCCGGCCGCGTGGTCGCGCGCGGCTTCGCGGCGCGACCGCGATCGCTCGCCGCCTGCGCCTTGGCCTTGGCCTTGGCCTTGGCGGGCTTGCGGGCGGGGGCCGTGCTGCGAGCGCTCGCGCGCTGTTCCTCGACGTGCCCGTCGATCGCGGCCTGCACGATCGTCAGGCGCCGGATCAGCGTCGCTCTGACCTGCGCGAGCTCGTCGACCGTCAGCAGCGTCGGGCCGATCCCGCGACGTGCGCGTGCCGGCGCGGGGGCGACGCCCGGGTGCTCGGCTTCGAGCTCGGCGACAGTTCGCTCGAGCGTCGCGATCTGGTCGCGCAGCGCGCGCCGGCGCGCCGCCTCGGAGCTCTCGGCGGGCGCCTGCTCGGGCGCGCGTCGCGCGGCGCTCTCCTCGCCGGGCGCGACGTAGAGCGCGGCGGCGACGTCGCGCGGGTCGAGGCCGGTCTCGCGCGCTTCGTGCGCCGCGTTCGCCGCGATCGAAGCGAGCGCGGCCGCGTGGCGCGGCGCCGTCGCGACGAACGTGCCGCTGCCCTGCTGGCTGTCGATCAGCCCCTTCTGCTCCAAGCGCCGGTACACGGCGCGCACCGTGTTGACGTTCAGCCCCGTCGCGACGGCCATCTCGCGCAACGTCGGCAGTTGCTGGCCGGGGGCCAGGCGGCCGTCGCGGATCTGCGCGCAGATCGCCCAGCCGAGCTGCACGCCGACCGGCACGTCCGCCTTGCGATCGACCGCGATCGCGCTCGATCGGGCGTTGTCAGCTGGGCGGGGCATGTCTCCAAGGTACCGGTCGAAAACGTCGTTTCCTAATGTGTTAGTCAACTAGTACACTTGCACAATGCTGCAGCGGGAGGCGCAGGGGCTGCTCGATCCGGCGCGCGGCGCGCTCGCGTCGGGCCGTGGCGTGCTCGAGGAATTCGGCGACATGGTCCTGCTGACCGGCCGCACGATCTCCTCGGCGCTGCGCCCGCCGTACCCGTACGGCGGCGAGCTCGTCTCGCAGTTCCTGTTTGCGCTGCGGCTCGTCTGGTTCCCGCTGCTCGTCACGACCGTCGCGATTAGCTACGGCGCGCCGGGGCTGCAGGCCGCGAACTTCCTCACGCTGTTCGGCGCGCTCGACCGCCTCGGCGGCTTCTTCGTGCTCGCCGCGATTCGCGAAATCGGCCCGCTGATCACGGCTACGGTCGTCGCGGGGATCGCCGGCACGGCGATCACGGCCGACCTCGGCGCGCGCAAGGTGCGCGAGGAGCTCGACGCGCTGCAGGTGCTCGGCGTCGACCCGGTCAAGAACCTCGTCGTGCCGCGCTTCCTCGCGCTGATGGTCGTGACCGGCCTGTTCGACATCTACGCGCTGCTGTTCGGCCTGTTCGGCGGAATCGCGGCTGAGCTCGTCAACGGCCAGCCGCTCGGGCCGTTCTGGGGGACGCTGTTCGCGAACGCGTCGACGACCGACCTGTGGGGTTCGGTCCTGAAGACGACGTGCTTCGGCGCGATCATCGCGATCGTCTGCTGCTACAAGGGCATGACCGCATCCGGTGGCGCCGAGGGCGTCGGTCGCGCGGTCAACGAGGCGGTCGTCACGTCGTTCCTCGGCTTCGGCGCGCTCAACTACGTCTTCACGCAGACGCTCCTCGCGACCCACCCGCAGATCCTGGTGATCAAGTGAGCCCTGGACGGCCGATGACCTTCGCCCAGCGGCGTCCTCGGTCGCTCGCGTGCAGAGCACGCCACGCTCCCTGCGTCCTTGCTGGACTCGATCCTCGACCGCCCAGGGGCAGATTGGTGAAGGGGCGGTGAACGAATACGAAGCGACGCCGCGCGAGTGGCTCGAAAGCACCGGCGAGATCGCGCGGTTCGCGGGGCGGATCGTCGGCGACGTGTACGGGCTTCGCGTGTTCCGCTTCTTCGGCGAGACGCTGCGCCAGGCGGGAATCCTGATCGTCGGCTCGACGCTCGTGATCTGGTCGCTCGTCTTCCTGATGGGGCTCGGCGTGTGCGGGATCGGGGGCGCGTACTTCACGCTGTCGACCGGGACGCCGGCGTACTCAGGGGTGTTCTCGGCTTGGTGCGACCTGCGCGAGGCCGTTCCGTACGCGTTCGGCTACATGATGGCGGCGAAGGTCGGCACGGGGATCGTCGCGGAGCTCGGCGCGATGCGGATCTCCGAGGAGATCGACGCGCTCGAGGTGATGGGCGTCGACTCGACGGTGTTCCTCTGCGCGACGCGCCTGCTGGCCGCGTGGCTTGTGCTGCCGTTCATGTACCTCGCGGGGATCGGCGTCGCCTACCTGGGCTCGTTCCTCGGCGTCGTCGAGCAGCTCGGGTTCGTCTCCTCCGGCGGCTTCCTGCTGCTGTTCTGGCAGTTCCAGAATCCGCCGGACCTGCTGTTCAGCCTGATCAAGGGCATGAGCATGGCGACGGTGATCGTGCTCGTCGCGTGTTACTACGGCTACAACGCGAGCGGCGGTCCGGTTGGCGTCGGCACGGCGACGGCGAAGTCGATGGTGCTCAACCTCGTGTTCGTGACGTTGATCGGGATGCTCGGCACGCAGGTCTTCTGGGGCGCCAACCCGCGCGCTCCGATCGGCGGATAACGGCGCGCGAGCGCCGCGTCCGACGTTGCGCCGGCGCCGTCCCCCGCGGCGCCGGCGTCGATCGTGACCGTTGCGACATTCCTGCTACCCGCTACGCTGCCGCCATGTCGAAGACGCTCGTGATCGCCGAGAAGCCCTCCGTCGGGCAGGACCTCGCGCGCGTGCTGAAGGGGCCGTTCCAGAAAGGCGAAGGCTGGCTGGAAGGGCCCGAGCACGTGATCACGTGGGCCGTCGGGCACCTCGTGCAGCTCGCCGAGCCGGACGAGTACGACCCGAAGTTCAAGAAATGGAAGATGGACGACCTGCCGATCGTGCCCGACCGCTTCAAGCTCGTCGTGCGCGACGAGCGCTCGCGCAAGCAGATGTCGGTCGTGACGAAGCAGATCGGGCGCGACGACGTCGACGGCGTCGTCAACGCGTGCGACGCCGGGCGCGAGGGCGAGCTGATCTTCGCGTACCTGTACGAGAAGGCGAAAGGCAAGAAGCCGGTCAGCCGGCTGTGGCTGAACTCGATGACGAACGCCGCGATGAAGAGCGCGTTCGAGGAGCTGCGCCCCGCGTCGGAGTTCGAGCGGCTCGAGCAGGCCGCGCGCTCGCGCTCGGAGGCGGACTGGATCGTCGGCATGAACGCGACGCGCGCGGCGACGATCAGGCTGCGCAGCTCGTTCGACGGGGCGGTCTCGCTCGGACGCGTGCAGACGCCGACGCTGGCGATCATCGCGCGGCGCGAGGAGGAGATCAAAGCGTTCGTGCCCGAGCCGTACTGGCTCGTCGACGCGACGTTCGAGGCCGACGGCAAGCGCGTCTACGCGGGCCGCTTCCACGAGGGCGCCAAGCCGCGGATCGCGACCGAGCTGCAGGCGTCGGCGATCGTCGCCGCATGCGAGGGCAGGCCGGGCACGATCACGAAGCTCGAGAAGAAGGAGCAGCGCGAGAAAGCGCCGATGCTGTACGACCTGACGACGCTTCAGCGCGAGGCGAACAACCGCTACGGCTTCTCGGCGAAACGCACTCTCGCGGCGGCGCAGCGCTGCTACGAGGAGCACAAGGCGCTGACGTACCCGCGCACGAACTCGCGCTACCTGACGAACGACATGGTCGCCGAGATCAAGCCGATCGCCGAGCTCGTCGGCTCGCACCCGGAGTACCGCAAGGGCGCCGAGTACGTGACCGGCCTGGACCTGCTGCCGCTCGCGCGCGTCGTCAACGACGAGAAGGTCACCGACCACCACGCGATCATCCCGACGCGCTCCGAGCACAAGCTCGAGAAGATGAGCTCCGACGACCGGCGGATCTTCGACATGGTCGCGCGGCGCTTTCTCGCCGTGTTCCACCCGGAGGCCGTGTTCGAGAACACGCGCGTGGAGACGACGGTCGGCGAGCCGGGGCACGTCTTCCGCACGCGCGGCAAGCTGTTGATCGTGCCGGGCTGGCGCGGCGTCTACGACGAGGTCGCGGCGGACGCGCAGCCTGCGAAAGGCGAGGAGGACGAGGGCGCCGACCAGCAGCTTCCGCGCCTGGAGGACGGCGAGACGGTCGCGACGAACGAGGTCGCAAGCGAGCGCAAGGAAACGAAACCGCCGCGGCGCTACAGTGACGCGTCGCTGCTGGGCGCGATGGAGACGGCGGGCAAGCTCGTCGACGACGAAGAGCTGCGCGAGGCGATGAAGGAGTCGGGGATCGGCACGCCGGCGACGCGCGCGGCGATCATCGAGCGGCTGATCACGGTCGGCTACGTCGAGCGCGACGCGCGCGCTCTCGTCGCGACCGAGAAGGGGCTCAACGTGATCCGCCTGCTCGACGCGCACATGCTGACGTCGCCCGAAATGACCGGCAGCTGGGAGCACCGTCTCGGCAAGATCGAGCGCGGCGAGGACTCGCGCGAGAAGTTCATGAGCGACATCGCCGGCTTCGCCGGCGAAACCGTGCACAAGCTCGACGAGACGCTCAAAGACGTGCGCATCCCGCGCGCGAAGCTCGGGCCGTGTCCGGTCTGCGGGCGCGAGATCAACGAGAACCGCAAGGGCTACTCGTGCTGGTCGCGCGAGGACCCCGGCTGCGGCTTCGTGATCTGGAAGGCGAAAGCGGGCAAGACGCTGACCGTTCCGCTCGCGCGAGAACTGATCCGCACGGGCTACACCGAGAAGCCGGTGACGGGCTTTCGCGGTCGCAGCGGCCGCTCGTTCCGCGCGCACCTCGCGCTGAGCCAGACGGAGGAGGGCAAATGGCGCGTCGAGTTCGACGAGCCGTGGGCGAAGGAGGGCGCGAAAGCGCCCGAGGCCGAGGCCGAGACGAACGAGCTCGCCGCGGCGAAGTCGAAGGCGGACGCGCCGGCGCCGGTCAAGCAGCGCAGCGCCGCCTAGCCACGCGCTGAGCCCCACGCGCGCTTGGCGCGGACGTTCCGATCCGCCCGCCGGCGATGTCGGACGGGTGCGCCAGGATGGGCGAGGATGCCGATCACGCTGATCACGGGCCCCGCGAACGCGGGCAAGGCCGAGCTCGTGCTCGACGCTGTGCGTCGCGAGCGCGCGCGCGGCAGCGAGCCGCTGCTGGTCGTCCCGACGCGAGCGGACGCCGAGCACTACCTGCGCGAGCTCGCCGGCGGGGGAGCGGCGATCGGCATGCGCGTCGAGCGCTTCGGCGGGCTGCTGGCGGAGGTCGTCGCGCGCGCCGGGATCCTCGAGCCGGTGCTCGGCGCGCTCGCGCGCGAGCGTCTGCTCGAAGCGCTCCTCGCGCGCTCCGCGCCCGATCGCGAGGCGCCGGCGCCCGCCGGCGCCGGCGGGCGTGGGTTCGTGCGCGCGCTCGGCGAGCTGCTCGCCGAGCTGCAGGTCCGGCGCGTCTCGCCGGGCCGGTTCGAGCGCGCGCTGGAGCGATGGCGCGCCGCCGACGGCTTCGGCGGGGAGCGGATCGAGCTCGGCTCGATCTTCGCCGCCTACCGCGCCGAGCTCGACCGTCTCGGGCGGTTGGACGTCGAGCAGCGCGCCGTGCGCGCGCTCGACGCGTTGCGCGAGCGGCCCTCGCTGTGGGGCGGCTCGCCGGTCGCGTTCTACGGCTTCGACGACCTCACGGCGCTGCAGCTCGACGCGATCGAGACGCTCGGCGCGGTCGTCGACGCGCCGGTCACGGTGTCGCTCGCGTACGAGCCCGGGCGCGCGGCGTTCGCGGGGCGCGCGGCGAGCTTCCACGCGATCGCGCCGCTCGCCGCCGAGCACCGCTCGCTGCCGGCGCGCGCCGAGCATTACGCGCCGCCGGCGCGCGCCGCGCTGAGCCACCTCGAGCGCTCGCTGTTCGAGCCGGGCGCCGCGCGCGTCGGGCACGGCTCGGCCGTGCGCCTGCTCGAGGGGGGCGGCGAGCGCGCCGAGCTGGAGCTGGTCGCACGCGAGATCGGCGCGCTGCTCGACGAAGGGTTCGCGGCCGAGGAGATCGCGGTGCTCGCGCGCCCGGCGGGCGTCTCGCCGGAGCTGCTGGCGGAGGTGTTCGCCGCTTCGCGGATCCCGCTCGCGAAGCGCCGCCGCCGCGCGTTCGCCGACACGGCGACGGGCGGTGCGCTAGTCGGCCTGCTGCGCTGCGTCCGTTCGCCGCGGCCGCGAGCGGACGACGCCGAGCCGGGAACGCTCGACGACCTGCTCGCGTACCTGCGCGCGCCGGGGCTGCTCGAGCAGCCCGCGCTCGCCGACCGGCTCGAGCTGAGCGCGCGCCGCAGTGGCGCGCTCGACTGCGAGCGGGCGCGCGCGCTGTGGGAGGCGCGGCACTGGCCCCTGGAGGCGATCGAGCGGATGCAGGCGGCGCAGGAGCGCGGCGCGCGTGCGCTGCTCGACCGCGCCGCGCACGAGCTGCAACGGCTGTTCGCGGCGCCGCGGCGCAGGCAGGCGCGCGTGCTCGACGGTGAGGAGCTCGACGAGGCGGGCGCCGTGGCGCTCGCCCGGCGCGCGCTCGCGGAGCTGCGCGAGCTGGCGCGCTTCGCGCCGGAGCTCGCGCCGGCGAGCGCGGCGGAGCTCGCGCGCGTACTCGCCGGGCTGACGGTGCTCGGCGGCGAGAGGCCGGCGCGGGGGATGGTCGCGGCACTCGATCCGCTCGAGCTGCGCGCGCGGCGCGTGCGGGCGCTGTTCGTGTGCGGGCTGCAGGAAGGCGTGTTCCCGGCGCGCGCGCGGCCACAGGCGCTGCTCGGCGAGGAGGACCGTCGGCGCTTGGCGGAGCTCTCCGGCCTGCGCCTGGGCGAGCGCGAGGACCTGCTCGCGGCCGAGCGCTACCTGCTGTACGCGGCGCTGTCGCGTCCGCAGGAGCGGCTCGTGCTGAGCTGGCACGCGGCCGACGACGACGGGCAGCCGACCGCGCGCTCGCTGTTCGTCGACGACGTCTGCGACCTGTTCGACGGCGCGCTGCTCGACGACCGCGCGCGCCGCGCGCTCGGCGCGAGCGACGACGCGCCGCTCGCGCACGCTCGCTCAGGCGACATGCCGGGCGCGGAGGCGCCGGCGGGCGTCGCCGCGAACGGCTCGCCGCCGGCGCGCCCCGACGAGCCGCTGCGCGAGGAGCTCTTGCTGGCCGAGCTGCGCGAGCGGCCGTGGTCGGCGTCGGCGCTCGAGCGGTTCATCGCGTGCCCGGTGAGCTGGTTCGTCGAGCGCGTGCTGCGCCCCGGCGAGCTCGAGCCCGACGCGGAGCCGCTCGTGCGCGGCGCGCTCGCGCACGCGGCGCTGAAGGACACGTTCGAGGCGCTGCGCCGCGAGAGCGGCAGCGCGCGGCTGACGCCCGCGCGTCTCGCGCTCGCGCGCAAGCTGCTCGCGGATGCGCTGGAGCAGGCCGAACGCACGCGGCCGCTTTCGGTCGCGCCGGAACGTCGCGGCGCCGCGCGGCGGCGGCTGCATGCCGACCTCGACCGCTTCCTCGCGCAGGCGGCTGCGAGTGCAAGCAGTCTCGAGCCGGTCGAGCTCGAGCTCGGATTCGGCTTCGCCGAGGGCGACGAACGCGGCGAGGCGAGCGAGCTGGGAGCGTTCGAGCTCGGCGACGGCGTACGGATGCGTGGGCGGATCGACCGCGTCGACGTGGGCGCCGGCGGCGAGGCGGTCGTGTACGACTACAAGGGCAAAGACCCGCCGCCGGCGGCGCGCTGGATCAAGGACGGCAAGCTGCAGGTGGCGCTGTACATGCTGGCCGTCGAGCAACTGCTCGGGCTCGACGCGGTCGGCGGCTTCTACCAGCCGCTCGCCGGAGCCGAGCTGCGTCCGCGCGGCGTGCTCGACGGCGAGGCGGGGCTCGAGCTCGACTGCGTCTCGACCGACGCGCTCGCGCACGACGAGCTGCGCGAGCTGCTCGCGCAGGCGCGCGCGAGCGCGCTCGAGGTCGCCGCGCAGGCCGCGTCGGGCCGGTTGCAGGCGCGCCCGCAGACGTGCGCGTTCAGGGGCGGCTGCATGTACCCGACGATCTGCCGCTGCGAGCGATGAGCGCGCGCCGCGCCGGGGCGCCGCAGCGCGAGACGCTGCCGGGGATGGACGCGAGCACGACGATCGCGCTCGCGCAGGCGGGCGCCGGTGAGCTGACGCCCGAGCAGGAGCAGGCGGTCTCGCGCCGCGCCGAGTCGCTCGCGGTGTCGGCGGCGGCCGGCAGCGGCAAGACGTCGGTGCTCGTCGAGCGCTTCGTGCGCGCCGTGCGCGAGGACGGGGTCGCGCCGGGGCGGATCCTCGCGATCACGTTCACCGAGCGCGCCGCCGGCGAGCTGCGCGCGCGCGTGCGCGCGCGGCTGCTCGAGCTCGGCGAGCGCCAGGCGGCGCGCGACACGGAGGCGGCGTTCGTCGGCACGTTCCATGGCTTCTGCGCACGGCTGCTGCGCGCGCACCCGCTCGCGGCCGGCCTGGACCCGGACTTCGAGATCGTCGACGAGGGCCAGGCGGCGCGGCTGCGCGCGCTCGCCTTCCAGGAGGCCGTCCGCGGCTTCGTCGCCGCGGGCGACGATGGCGGCGACGGCCACGACGGCGGCCAAGTCGACGGCGATGTCGACCGCAGCGAGCGCGCCGAGGCGGTCGACCTGCTCGCGGCGTACGGGATCGATCGCGTGCGCTCGATGCTCGAGCGCGTCTACCTGGAGCTGCGCAGCACCGGACAGCGCTTCCCGCGGCTGCCGCGACCGGCGCTCGCCGCGGACGCCGAGCCGAGCGACGCCGAGGCGGCGCGCGCGTGCGAGCTGCTCGACGAGCTGCTCGGGCGCTTCGGGCGCGCCTACGAGCGTGGCAAGCGCGCGCGGGCGCGCGTCGACTTCGACGATCTGGAGCTGCTCGCGCAGGAGCTGCTGAACGAGCGCGCGTCGTTGCGCGCGGCGTGGTCGGAGCGCTTCGAGCTGCTGATGGTCGACGAGTTCCAGGACACCAACCGCCGCCAGCTCGCGATCGTGCGCGCGCTCGAGCGCGGGAACCTGCTGACCGTCGGCGACGAGTTCCAGTCGATCTACGGCTTCCGTCATGCCGACGTGCGGCTGTTTCGCGAGCGCCGCGACGAGCTGCGCGCACGCGAGGCGAGCCTCTCGCTGACGCACAACTTCCGCAGTCGCGCGCCGCTGCTCGCCGCCGTCAATGCGGTCTTCGGCGAGCGCTTCGCCGAGTTCGAGGCGCTACGCGCGGGGCGCGAGCGTGCGCCGGACGCGGGGGGCGCCGGCGAGCCGGCGGTCGAGCTGCTGCTGACGGACGCCGGTGGCTGGAGCGAGGGGGAGGAGCCGGCGGCGTCGATCGCCGCCGGGCTACCGGCAGCCTCGCCGTGGCGCCAGGCCGAGGCGCGGCTGCTCGCCGAGCGCGTCGCCAAGCTCGTGCGCGACGGGCGCGCGCGCGCCGGCGAGATCGTCGTGCTGCTGCGCGCGAGCGGCGACGTCGAGGTGTTCGAGCGAGCGCTGCAGCTGCAGGGCCTGCGCACGCTCGCGGCCGTCGGCGCGTTCTGGGGAGGCCAGCAGGTCGGCGACCTGATCGCCTACCTGCGCGCGCTCGCGAACCCGCTCGACGAGGTGGCGCTCTACGGGCTGCTCGCCTCGCCGATCGGCGGCTGCTCGCGCGACTGCCTCGCGCTGCTCGCGAGCGCCGCGCAGGCGTGCCGGCGCGGCGCATGGGAGACGGCGCTCGACGTGCTCTCCGGCGAGAACGACGAGCTGGCGCGCCGGCTCGCGGCGCGCGACCGCGAGGCGCTCGCAAGGGTCTGCGGCCTGCTCGCGGATGAGCGCGCGGCCGCGTCGCATCACACGATCGCGGCGTTGCTCGAGCGCGCGATCGGCGCGAGCGGCTACCGCGAGCACGTGCTGTCGCTGGAGTGGGGCGAGCGGCGGCTGGCGAACGTGCAGAAGCTGCTGCGCCTCGCGCGGCGCTTCGAAGCGGAGGAAGGCCGGGACGTGCGCGCGTTCCTCGACCACGCCGAGCGGCTCGCGGGCGCGACGGCGATCGAGCCGGACGCGCCGGTCGACAGCGCCGAGCCGGACGCCGTGCGGCTGATGACCGCGCACGCCGCGAAGGGGCTCGAGTTCCCGATCGTGTGCGTCGCCGACCTCGGTCGTCAGCCGAACTCGCGAACGCCGGACCTACTCGTCGAGGACGCGCGCATCGGCATCCGCCTGATGCGGCTCGACGGCGGCGAGTGGGCGCCGGCGCTCGACTACGAGCGGCTGTGCGCCGAGCGCCGCGCGCGCGAAGCCGAGGAGGAGGATCGCGTGTTCTATGTCGCGATGACGCGCGCGCGTGAGCTGCTCGTGCTGAGCGGCGCGATCGACTTCGCGCGCTGGACGCGACTGGGACCGGGCGCGACGCCGATCTCGTGGCTCGCGCCGGCGCTCGTCGAGGGACTGCTCGCGCGCCTGGCGAACGGCGAGCTGGCGCGCGAGGAGATCGCGCTCGGCGGCGAGCGCGCGGTGCGCGTGCGCCTGGGCTCGCCGGCGACGCCGCCGCAGGCGCCGGCGAGACCGCCGCCGGCGCCGGCAGAGCAGCCGCCGCTGCGCGCCGCGGCGCCGCTCGCCGATCCATCGGCGGGCGCGTTCGCGGAGCGGTCGCCGGCGCCGTCGCCGGGGTGGGCGCGTGCGAGCGAGCGGATGTCGAGCTTGAGCTACAGCTCGTTGACGGAGCTCGAGCGCTGCGGCTATCGCTACTACCTCGAACGCGTGCTCGGACTGGCCGAGGATCGCGCGCAGGCGCGGGCCGAGGGGGTGGGTCGGGGCTCGAGGCGCGCGCGCGCGGGACGCTCGTGCACAAGCTGATGGAGCGCCTCGACTTCGCGAGCGCGCGCGTCCCCTCGGCGCAGGACGTCGCACGATCGGCCGCCGAGCTCGGCGTGCGCGTCGGGGCGCTCGAGCGCAGCGAGCTGGCGGAGCTCGTCGCGACGGCGTCGCGCGCGGCGCCGTCGCGTCGCATCGCGCAGGCCGAGAGCGTGCGTCGCGAGCATCCGTTCGCGTTCTTGCTCGCTCGCGGCGAGCCGTTGATCACGGGCGTTATCGACCTGTTGGCGGTCGAGACGGGAGGTGCGCGGCTCGTGCTCGACTACAAGAGCGATCGCGTCGCGCGCGACGTCGACCTCGAGGCGCTGGTCGAGCGCGAGTACGGGATCCAGCGGCTGCTGTACGCGCTCGCCGTCCTGCGCGAAGACGCGGCGTCGGTCGAGATCGTCCACTGGTTCCTCGAGCGCGACGAGTGGGTCGCGGCGCGCTACGCGGCGGCGGAGCGTGCGACGCTCGAACGCGAGCTGGCGGCGCGGATCGCGAGTGCGCGCGAGCAGCCGTTCGTCGTCAGCGAGCGCCCGCACCGCGGCCTCTGCCTGACGTGCCCCGGTCGCGGCGGCCTGTGCTCGTGGGACGAGCGCTGGACGATGCGCGAGCACGCCGACGACGCACCGCTGGGAGACGCCTGAGCGCCGGGCTTCCGTCTTCTTTCGATTCGCCGAAGACGGCCGAAATGGCCCGGTGAGCGGGCCGTTCCAATTGACCGGCCCGCTGGATTCGAGAGGCGTTCCGCTGCTACGCTTTCTGGCTCCGCCTCAGGTGCCCGCCTACCCGCGCGACGGGGTTCGCACCGCCCCAAGGGAGCACTTCCATGCACACGCAAATCAAGCAGCCGCCACAGGCCGTCGGACTGTACGACCCTCGCTACGAGCACGACGCGTGCGGCGTCGGCATGGTCGCGCGCCTGGACAACGAGCCGACGCATGAGGTGATCGCGCGGGCGGTCACGGCGCTCGAGAACCTCGAGCACCGCGGCGCCAGCGGAGCGGACCCGCGCACGGGCGACGGCGCCGGGATCCTGATGCAGATGCCCGACGAGCTGCTGCGCGCGGTTGTCGACTTCGAGCTGCCGCCGCTCGGATCCTACGGCGTGCTGATGTGCTTCCTGCCGACCGAGGACGCCGCGCGCGCGAGCCTGCAGGAGCTGCTCGAGCGGACGGTCGTCGCCGAGGGGCAGCGCCTGCTCGGCTGGCGCGACGTGCCGATCGACCCGACGCAGGCGGGCGAGGTCGCGGGCGCGTGCCGTCCGGTGATCCGCCAGCTGTTCGTCGGCGCCGGCCCGGAGCACGCTTCGGACCGAGACGCGTTCGAGCGCAAGCTGTACGTGATCCGTCGCGTGTGCGAGCTGACGGCGCAGGAGCCGGGCCTGTACGTCGCGTCGAGCTCCTCGCGCACGCTCAACTACAAGGGGATGCTGATCAGCTTCCAGCTGGCGGCGTTCTACTCCGACCTGCGCGACGAGCGCTGCAAGAGCGCGCTCGCGCTCGTGCACTCGCGCTTCTCGACGAACACGTTTCCGAGCTGGGAGCTCGCGCACCCGTACCGCGTGATCTGCCACAACGGCGAGATCAACACGGTGCGCGGCAACGTCAACTGGATGCGCGCGCGCGAGTCGGAGCTGCGCAGCGAGCTGTTCGGCGAGGACCTCGCGAAGATCCTGCCGGTCGTCAGCGCCGGCAACTCGGACTCGGCGACGTTCGACAACGTGCTCGAGCTGCTGATGCTCGGCGGGCGCTCGCTGCCGCATGCGGCGATGATGATGATCCCGGAGGCGTACCGCGACCGCGACGACCTGCCCGACGACCTGAAGGGCTTCTACGCCTACCACTCGTGCCTGATGGAGCCGTGGGACGGGCCGGCGTCGGTCGCGTTCACCGACGGGCGAGTCGTCGGCGCGACGCTCGACCGCAACGGCCTGCGCCCGGGGCGTTGGGTCGAGACGACCGACGGCCACGTCGTGCTCGGCTCGGAGATCGGGCTGCTCGACATCCCGCCCGAGCAGGTGCGCCGCCTCGGCCGCCTGCAGCCGGGCAAGCTGTTCCTCGTCGACCTCGAGCGCGGGCGGATCGTCGAGGACGAGGAGGTCAAGCGCGAGGTCTCCACGCGCAAGCCGTACCGCGAGTGGTACGAGCGCAACGCGGTCCCCTTCGTCGAGCTCGAGCCGTCCGACCAGGTGACGATCTCCGACCAGCCGCTGCGCGCGCGCCAGCGCGCGTTCGGCTACTCGCAGGAGGACCTGCGCGTGCTGCTGACGCCGATGGCGCGCGACGGCGCCGAGCCGGTCGGCTCGATGGGCAACGACCTCTCGCTGGCGGTCCTCTCCGACCAGGCGCCGCCGCTGTTCTCCTACTTCAAGCAGCTGTTCGCGCAGGTCACGAACCCGCCGATCGACCCGATCCGCGAGGAGATCGTGATGAGCCTCGCGACGAGTCTCGGCTCCGAGCTGAACCTGCTCGCGGAGACGCCGGAGCACGCGCACAAGCTCGTGTTGAGCCAGCCGATCCTGCTGAACCGCGAGCTGGAGACGTTGCGCCACGTCTCGCACGACGTGTTCGCGGCACGCACGATCAACATCACGTGGTCGCTGGAGGATGGGCCGGCGGGGATGCGCGACGCGCTCGCGCGGATCTGCCGCGAAGCGTCGGAGGCGATCTCCGAACGCGTCAACATCATCGTCCTGTCGGACCGGCTCGTCAGCGCGCGCCGCGTGCCGGTGCCGTCGCTGCTGGCGGTCGCCGCCGTCCACCACCACCTCGTGCGCGAGGGGACGCGCCTGCGCGCCGGCATCATCCTCGAGTCGGGCGAGCCGCGCGAGGTGCACCACTTCGCAACGCTGATCGGCTACGGCGCGGTCGCGATCAACCCGTACCTGATGCTCGAGACGCTCGACGAGCTGGTCGTCGAAGGGCGGATCGCCGCGCCCGACGCCGACGGGGTCGCTCCGGCGAGCACGAGCGACGAGCTCAACGAGCGGCTCGAGCGTGCGGCGCAGAACGTCGTCAAAGCGCTCGGCAAAGCGCTGCTGAAGACGATCTCGAAGATGGGCATCTCGACGATCCACTCTTACTGCGGCGCGCAGATCTTCGAGGCGGTCGGCCTCGCGCCGGAGCTGGTCGACACGCACTTCACGGGCACCGCCTCGCGGATCGGCGGCGTCGGCATGGACGTGCTCGCGACGGAGGCGATCGAGCGCCACGCGCGGGCCTATCCCGTGCCGCACGACTCGCTGCTGCCGGTCGGCGGCGTGTATGCGTGGCGGCGCGACGGCGAGCACCACCAGTGGAACCCGGAGACGATCGCGCTGGTCCAGCACGCGGTGCGGGCGGCCAACGGCAACGTCGCGTCGGCGTTGCACGGCGACGTGGACGCGCTGGAGACGGTGCGCGACAGCACGGCGTTCGAGAAGTTCCGCGAGTACGCGCACGCGATCAACGAGGACGCGGCGCGCAAGGCGACGCTGCGCGGGCTGCTGCGGATCGGCCCGGCCGACGGCGCGGCGGAGGGCGCGCGGGCGATCCCGCTCGAGCAGGTCGAGCCGGCGTCGGAGATCGTCAGGCGCTTCTGCACCGGCGCGATGAGCCTCGGCTCGATCTCGCGCGAGGCGCACGAGACGCTCGCGATCGCGATGAACCGGCTCGGCGGACGCTCGAACACGGGCGAGGGCGGCGAGGACCCCTCGCGCTTCGAGCCCGACGCCAACGGCGATCGCCGCCGCTCGGCGATCAAGCAGGTCGCCTCGGGGCGCTTCGGCGTGACGATCCACTACCTCGTCAACGCCGACGAGCTGCAGATCAAGATGGCGCAGGGCGCGAAGCCGGGCGAGGGCGGACAGCTTCCGGGGCACAAGGTCGACGAGTACATCGGCGCGATTCGCCACACGACGCCGGGCGTCGGGTTGATCTCGCCGCCGCCGCACCACGACATCTACTCGATCGAGGACCTCAAGCAGCTGATCTACGACCTGCGCTGCGGCAACCCCGAGGCGGAGGTGTCGGTCAAGCTCGTCGCCGAGGTCGGCGTCGGGACGGTCGCCGCCGGCGTCTCGAAGGCGAACGCCGACCGCGTGCTGATCGCCGGGCACGACGGCGGCACCGGCGCCTCGCCGCTGTCCTCGATCCAGTCGGCCGGCATCCCGTGGGAGATCGGCCTGGCCGAGACGCAGCAGACGCTGCTGCTCAACGACCTGCGCTCGCGGATCAAGGTGCAGACCGACGGCCAGCTGAAGACCGGCCGCGACGTCGTGATCGCGGCGATGCTCGGCGCCGACGAGATGGGCTTCTCGACGGCGCCGCTGATCGCGACGGGCTGCATCATGATGCGCGCGTGCCACCTGAACACGTGCCCGGTCGGGATCGCCACGCAAGACCCTGAGCTGCGCAAGCGCTTCAAGGGCACGCCCGAGCACGTCGTCAACTTCTTCTTCTTCGTCGCCGAGGAAGTGCGCGAGATCCTCGCCTCGCTCGGCCTGCGCTCGCTCGACGAGACGATCGGTCGCACCGACCTGCTGTCCGCGCGCGAGGCGATCGATCACTGGAAGGCGCGCGGCGTCGACCTGACGCACATCCTCACGCACGTCGAGCTGGCCGAGGACGGGCCGCGCCATCGCGTCGAGCCGCCGCCGGCCGTGCTCGAGGACGCGCTGGACTGGGAGCTCCTGGAGCGCGCCGAGTCGGTGCTGCGCGAGCGCGTGGCGCCGTCGATCGCCGGCGGGCAGGTCAGGATCGAGCTGCCGATCCGCAATCGCAACCGCTGCGTCGGCGGCATCCTCTCGAGCCGGATCGCGCGCGAGCACGGCGCCGAAGGGCTGCCGGAGGACTCGATCGTCGTCGACTTCGAGGGCTCGGCCGGCCAGAGCTTCGGCGGCTGGCTGGCGCCGGGCGTGACGTTCGCGCTGCGCGGCGACGCCAACGACTACGCCGGCAAGGGGCTGTCCGGCGGCGTCATCTCGCTGCGCCCGCGCGAGGGGATGGGCGAGCACTTCGAGGCCGAGCGCAACGTGATCGTCGGCAACACGGTGCTGTATGGCGCGACGCGCGGGCGCGCGTTCTTCCGCGGGCTCGCCGGTGAGCGCTTCGCGGTGCGCAACTCGGGCGCGCGCGCCGTCGTCGAGGGCGTCGGCGACCACTGCTGCGAGTACATGACCGGCGGCGTCGTCGTCGTGCTCGGTCAGACCGGGCGAAACTTCGCGGCCGGTATGAGCGGCGGCGTCGCGTACGTGCTCGACGAGGCCGGCGAGTTCGCCGAGCGCTGCAACATGGGCATGGTCGGCTTCGAAGCGCCGTCGGCGCAGGACGCGGAGGAGCTGCGCGAGCTGATCGGCGAGCACGCGCGCCGCACCGGCTCGCCGGTGGCCGAGCGTGTGCTCGCCAGCTTCGACGAGCTGCTCGGAAGGGGCGCGTTCGTGAAGGTGATGCCGCACGACTACAAGCGGGTGCTCGCCGAACGCGCGCAGGAGCGCCTGGCGGTGCCCGCCTGATGGGCAAGCTCGGCGGCTTCCTGCAGATTGAGCGCCACGGAGTCCCGTACCGGGACCCGGCCGAGCGCGCGCACGACTATCGCGAGTTCCTGCTCACGCGCCCGGTGCCGGAGCTGCGCGAGCAGGGCGCGCGCTGCATGGACTGCGGCGTGCCGTTCTGCCACAACGGCTGCCCGCTCGGCAACCTGATCCCCGACTGGAACGACTTCGTCTACCGCGACCGCTGGCAGGATGCGATCGCGCAGCTGCACGCGACGAACAACTTCCCCGAGTTCACCGGGCGGCTGTGCCCGGCGCCGTGCGAGGCGGCGTGCGTGCTGGAGATCCGCGAAGGCGACGCGGTCACGATCAAACAGGTCGAGAACGCGATCATCAACCGGGCGTGGGAGGAGGGCTGGGTCGTGCCGAAGCCGCCGCGCCGCGAGTCCGGCCAGGCGGTCGCGGTCGTCGGCTCGGGCCCGGCTGGGATGGCTGCGGCGCAGCAGCTGCGCCGCTCGGGGCATCGCGTGACGCTGTTCGAGCGCGACGAGTCGATCGGCGGGCTCGTGCGCTTCGGCGTGCCCGACTTCAAGATCGAAAAGTCAGTGGTGCAGCGGCGCGTCGAGCAGATGGTGGCCGAGGGGGTCGAGCTGCGCTGCGGCGTCGAGGTCGGGCGCGAGGTGACCGTCGAGGAGCTGCGCGCGGGCTACGACGCGGTCGTGCTCGCGACCGGCTCGCGCGTCCCGCGCGACCTGCCGGTGCCCGGTCGCGAGCTCGACGGCGTGCACTTCGCGATGGACTACCTCTACCAGCGCAACCGCTTCATCGCGCGCGAGATCGGCCCGGAGCCGACGAGCGCGCAGCCTGCGGTCGAGCGCGAGATCAGCGCGAGCGACCGCGACGTCGTCGTGATCGGCGGCGGCGACACGGGCGCGGACTGCGTCGGCAACGCGCTGCGCGAGGGCGCGCGCTCGATCACGCAGCTCGAGCTGCTGCCGGAGCCGCCGGAGCAGCGGCCCGACGACCGCACGCCGTGGCCGGAGTGGCCGCTGAAGTACCGCCTCAGCTACGCGATGGAGGAGGCGAAGGAGACGCACCACGGCGAGCAGGACTACTCGATCGCGACGACGCGCTTCGTCGAGGACGGGACGGGCGCCGTCGCGGCGTTGGAGATCGCGCAGGCCGAGCCGGCGCCGCCGTTCAAGGCCGTGCCGGGCTCCGAGCGCGAGCTGAAGGCGCAGCTCGTGCTGCTGGCGATGGGCTTCCTGCACCCGGAGCAGGGCCTGCTCGACGCGCTCGGCGTCGAGAAGGACCCGCGCGGCAACGTCAAGACGAAGAAGCCGTACGCGAGCTCGGTCGAGGGCGTGTTCGCCGCCGGCGACGCGCGTCGCGGGCAGTCGCTGATCGTGTGGGCGATCAACGAGGGGCGCCAGTGCGCGCGGATCGTCGACCGCTACCTCGCGGGGCGGCGCAACGGCTCGCCGGACGGCACCGCGCGGATCTCGCACGACGCGGGGATCGCCGGGCAGGGAAGCGCCGATGAAGGGCCCGAGGGTCCGCCGCGGCACGCGACGCCGGGGATCGCGGCGACGGACTAGTGGCGCTCCCTCGTGCGTGCATCATCGGCGCCGGCTCGTCGGGGATCGCTGCGGCGAAGGCGCTGCACGAGCGCGGCGTCCCGTTCGACTGCTTCGAGAAGTCCGACCGCGTCGGCGGCAACTGGGTGTTCGCCAACAAGAACGGGATGTCGGCGGCGTACCGCGACCTGTTCATCAACACCTCGCGCCAGCGGATGGCGTACTCGGACTACCCGATGCCAGAGTCCTATCCGGACTTCCCGCACCACACGCACATCGCGGCGTACTTCGACGACTACGTCGATCACTTCGGCTTCCGCGAGAAGATCGCCTTCGAGACTGGCGTCGAGCACGCCGCGCGCGACGCCGACGGCGTCTGGCGCGTGCGCCTCGAGAACGGGGAGACGCGCAGCTACGACGCGCTGCTCGTCGCCAACGGCCACCACTGGAAGCCGCGCTGGCCCGAACCGGCGTTCGCGGGCGCCGAGACGTTCTCCGGCGAGCAGATGCACGCGCACTCGTACGTCGAGAACTCGATCTTCGACGGCAAGCGCGTCGTCGTGCTCGGGATGGGCAACTCGGCGATGGACATCGCCGTCGAGGCGTCGTACGTCGCCGAGCGCACGTACCTGGCCGCGCGCTCGGGCGTGTGGATCCTGCCGAAGTACGTGTTCGGAAAACCGGTCGACCAGATGCGCAACGACCCGCGCGTGCCGTTCGCGATCCGCCAGCGGATGATCCAGCAGCTCGTCAAGAGCTACGTCGGGCCGCCCGAGCGCTACGGCCTGCCGAAGCCGACGCACCGCTTCGGCGAGGCGCACCCGACGATCTCAGGGCGCATCCTCGACCGGATCCAGCACGGCACGATCACGCCGAAGCCGAACATCGAGTCCTACTCCGGCGGCGCGAGCGTGCGCTTCGTCGACGGCAGCGAGGTCGAGGCGGACGTCGTCGTCTACTGCACGGGCTACCAGATCGCGTTTCCGTTCTTCGACGAGGACTTCATCTCGGCGCCCGACAACCACATCGAGCTGTTCCGCCGGGTGTTCGACCCGGACGTCGCGAACGTCTTCTTCATCGGCCTGCTGCAGCCGCTCGGCGCGATCATGCCGATCGCCGAGGCGCAGGGGGCGTGGGTCGGCGACTACCTGATCGGCGACTACCGGCTGCCGGCGCCGGCGCAGATGCGCGCCGACATCGCGGCCGACCAGGCGGCGATGCGCAGGCGCTACGTCGCCTCCAAGCGCCACACGATCCAGGTCGACTTCGACGACTACCTGCACGCGCTCGCGAAGGAGCGCGCGGCGGGCGCCGAGCGCGCGCGTCTCCACGGCTACGAGCCCCCGGTCGAGTGCCTACCTTCTGCCGCCACGGCCGCTTCCTAGAGCGCTGCCCGATCTGCAGCAGGTCGCTGCCGGGCAACGCTCCCGCACGACGGCCGGGCGCCGCCGCGGGCTCCTCCGGGCGGCGCGGCGCGGGCTCCTCCACGACGCCCAGGCGCCGCGGCGGCGCCGGGCTGCGCGTCAGCCGCCAGCAGCGTGCGCTCGAGGACGGCTATGGCTCGCCGCTGCTGCCCGGCGTGCGCGCGTCGGCCGACGCCGAGCGGCTCGCCGACGAGCTCGCGTTCGCGAACGGAAGGCTGCTCGCGCTCGGCGGGCAGCCGCCCGGCGCGCGGCTGCCCGACCTGTACGCCGAGGTGCGCGCGCTGGCCGGCGAGGACGTCGAGCAGGCGATATGGGCGTGCTTCCTGATCGCGTACCTCTGTCCGCTCGAGGACGCCGAGGACCCGTTCGCCGGCATTCGCCTCGCGCTTGCGGTCGAGCGCGAGGAGCTGGAGGACCTCTCGGACCTGCCGCTCGGCCCGCGCAGCTCGCACGAGCAGGCGCGCGGCGCCGAGACGCTGCGCGCGTACCGTGCGTGGTACGGCCAGGCCGGCTCCCAGCGCGCCGCGTTCACCGGCGATCCCGGCTGGACGCCCGAGCGCCGCTTCGAGCGGGTATCCGAGCGGCTCGCGCTGCCGGGCCTTGCGCGTGTCGCACGCTACGAGCTGCTCGTGCTGCTCGGCGCGCTCGGCTGCTGCGAGCTGCGCGCCGACTCGCTGCGCCTCGGCGGCGCGCGCGGCGGCGCGGCCGATGACGCGACAACGCTCGCCGCCAAGCGCCTCTTCGCGATCGGCGACCCGTTGCTGCTCGAGCGGCGCGCCGCCGCGCTGGCTCAGGCCGTCCCGGTCCCGCTCGCCGCGCTCGACCTGGCGCTGTGGAACTGGGGCGCCGGCGGGCGCGCGACGCTCGGTTTCGCAGCGGACGCCGCCGACGAGGACACACTGCTGCACGCGCGCGCGGCGCTTGGGCTCTGAGCGAAAGTGCCGTCCACACGGCGGCCTACAGTCCAGCGTGTCAGCAGTCTGCCCACCGCCGCGGGAGTTGCAATGCCACTTTGCTTCATCGAGCCTCAGGACGCTATTCGGGTGATCGCCGAGTCGCTCGGCCGCGAGGCGCGCCGGCAGCTCGTCGGCGAGGTCGTGCGCGCGTGGGTCGACGATATTCCCGAGCCCGAGCTGTCGACCCACTACGCCAAAGCGATAGCCGACCTCGACGAGGACGACCTGCACCTGCTCGCCGCGTGGCACGCCTCGCTCGAGGTCGGCCAGCCGATCCCCAACACCGAGTTCCTCGTAGGAGTGTTCCCGAGCCTCGGCGAGAACCGCCGCGAGGCGCTGAAGATCGCGGCCGGCTTTCGCGGCGAGGAAGCCTTCCAGGCGGGCGTCTCGGAGGAGCAGGCGCTCGACACGGTCCTCCCGCGCCTCTCGCGCGACCGCGCGATCGAGCTCGCGAACGAGTGCATCCAGCTGTACATGTGGGACCGCCTCGGCTGCGACAACTAGTCGCGCCGCTAGACTCGGTGCATGTCAGAGGAGCCAGCACCACAGGCGCCCGTCGACGATGCCGCGCCGGTCGATGTCGAGGGCGCGCTCGATTCGCCGTCGCCGACGGTCGATGACGTGATGGACGCGCTCTCCAACGTGATCGACCCGGAGCTCGGCCTCGACTTCGTCGAGCTCGGACTGATCTACGGCGTCGAGGTCAGCGACGGCAACGTGCACGTGACGTTCACGCTGACGACGCCCGGCTGCCCGATCGGGCCGCAGGTGACCGAACAGATCGACGAGTTCGTCGGCGAGCTCGACGGCGTCAGGTCGATCGACTCGGAGATGGTCTTCGTCCCGCCATGGTCGCCCGAGAAGATGAGCGAGGACGCCAAGTTCGCGCTCGGCTACTGATTCGCCCTGTTTCCGAGGCGAATTGACTGAAACGGGTCGAGGTGTCAGCGAAGTGCCAACGGCGCCGAGCTGAAGGAGCTGCCGGCGTACGAGCGGGAGCTGCAGCGGATCGAGGAACGAAGGACCGAGCAGGGGGCTGGCCGACGTTGTGGGGGAGCACTTCAGTGCCCTCCGAGCGGTACAGGTCTCGGCGGGTGGGCGTAAGATGCCGGCGAGGCAGCCTGCCAGGGTGGCAGCGGGGGCTCATTGGAGGCTGTGATAATGGCTCTGCGCGCCGGCGCAGGGTTCCTTCGATGAGCAAGGGGGACGTGATGAAGGGCATGTTTCGAGGCGGCCTCGCGGGCCTGGTGCTCGCGGCCGTTTTTCTGTCCGTGGTGTCTGGCGCCTACGCGTCGTCTGAACCGAGCCCGGTGCTCGAAAAAGCGGTTCCGGACTCTGGGTGCCCGAACACGACGGTCGTGCTGAGCGGGCAGCACTTCGGGAAGGCGGGCACGAAGTCGGCGTGGTTCGTGGGCGGCGTGGCGCCGTTCGCCACGCCGGTGGAAGCGAAGATCACAAGCGAAACGTCGGCGACTACTCGGGTGCCGATCTTTCTGGCGTTGCCGGGAGCGAACGAAGTCGGGCAGGTGAGCCTTGAAACGGTCGGCGAGAAACGCTCGAACGCGATCCCGTTCACCTTCACGTCGCTGGTGACGTGCCTCCAGGGCAAGGAAGGCAAAGAAGGGCCGGCCGGCAAAGAAGGTAAGGCCGGACCTCCGGGTGCTCCCGGCAAGGAAGGCCCTGAAGGCAAGGAAGGTAAAGAAGGTAAGGCTGGGGCGCCTGGTGCTCCCGGCAAGGAAGGGCCCGAAGGAAAGGAAGGAAAGCCGGGGCCGCAGGGCGTAGAAGGACCCGAAGGCAAGCAGGGTCCCGCCGGGGCGGAAGGCAAGGAAGGGCCGCAGGGCAAGGAAGGGCCTCAAGGCAAAGAAGGCGCGCCGGGGAAATCGCTCGCCACGATCATGGGCGGCAGCATCGGACCCGTCTCCGCTGAGAATGGCAACGAATATCTGGCCGCTAGCGGGCTGTCGAAGTCGACTCGTGAATTGTCGGAAGTGAGTGTCGGCACGTCGGCTGTGGCGACGACCGCCAGAAACCTCCAGGTGACCGTGCACGGGTATGAAGTGGGCGGCAATGCCGAGCCGGTGTTTTTCTTTCTCCGACTCGAAGAAGGCCTCAAACCCGGCTCCTACCTGGAGTGTTATGTCGTTCCCGGCCTAACGGAAAGCTGCTCGGACACGACCAAAACGATGGCGATCCCTGCTGGCGCGCCGGTTGTGCTCGAAGTCGATCCGGGCGCGGGAAGCAATGAGGGGATCATGCACCGAGTCACCTTCGGCTACCAAGAGGAATAAGCAACGGGGCGGCGGGTGATCCTGGCGCTTTGTCGCATAGCAACGCCAAGGATGCACATAGCAACGGCAAGGATGCCGGCCAGGATCACCCCGCCAAACCACACGGAGAAACCTGATGCACTTGGGGAAGCGGGGGTCTCGAGGGACTAGCTGGGACACTCCGATTCCGGCTTGACGCTTCGGGCTTACGTACGCCTAGCGAATGTCTAGGCCACTTGGGTGCTACCTACGATCCCACAGCCATTTGAGCGTGATCAGCTCGAAGAGTTTCTTGAACATGCGGCCCTCCTTTCGTCTCCTGGCAATTACCCGCTCGCGGCTGGCTGAAGCGGCCTAGAGGAAGTCGTTGCCGGTCAGGACGTAGAGGAGCGGGACGAACGGCACGATCACCGCGATCCCCCAGGCGAGCTTGCCGACGAAGCCGAGATCGCCACGGCCGAGCAGGTTGATCCAGATCAGCACGACGGCCAGTGGGTGCAGGATGCACAGCAGCAGCTCGAGGATTTTCTTCATGCGACGAAGGTTACCCGTGCGCGCCGTCCGCCAAGCCGGCGGCGCCCCCGTCGGAGCGCTCGCCATGTTCGGCGGCGCGCGCTACGCCGGCGCGGCGACCGACTCGCGCGCGAGCGTGACGAGCGTCGCGAGCTCTTCGGCGATGCTGTCACTGATCGCGCCGATGTCCGGCAGCGCGTCGAAGTCGCCGAGCAGACCGAAGTTCATCTGGCCGTTGTACGACATGATCCCGATCGCCAGCGCGTGGTTTTCGGGCAGGAACGCGATCGGGTAGGCCTCGAGCATCTCGCGGCCGAGCACGTACAGCGGGAACTGCGGGCCAGGCACGTTCGTGACGAGCAGGTTGAACAGGCGCGTCGAGAAGTTCAGGCGCGAGGCCTGCGCGAGGATCGTCGGCGGCGCGAAGTTCTGCGCGCCCGCGATCACCTCGGCGCCGAGCGCCTGCTTTGACTCCTTCAGGCCGTCCATCGCCTGCGAGACGAAGCGCAGGCGCTGGACGGGGTCGGAGATGTATACCGGCAGCGGACCGCGCATCACGACGATCCGGTTGCCGCCCTGTCCGTGCTCGTCCTCGACGCGGACCGAGACGGGCACGAGCGCGCGCATCTCGACCCCCTGGGTGCGCCGGCCACGCGAGATCAGGAACGTCCGCAGCGCGCCGGTCACGACGGCGAGCACGACGTCGTTGACGGTCCCGCCGAACGCGTTCTTGACGGTCTTGAAGTCCTCGAGGCTGGAGCCGATCCCAAAGAACCGCCGGTGCGGCCCGATCGGGACGTTCAGCGGCGTTTCGGGCGCCGGGTTGAGGCCGGCCCAGACGATCTCGCCGACCCCCTCGGCCGCCTCGCGCGCGCGCGTGAGCGCGTGCTCGGGATGGGCGAGCGCGTCGATCGCTCCCTCGGCGAGCTCGAGGCCGGCGCGCACGGCGCCGCGCAAGCCGGTGGCGACGAGCTCGGCGGCGCTCGGTTCCTTGTGCGGCGTCCACGGGCGCCCCGAGTTCCGGATCGGCTGCGGATCGGGGGAGAGGTCGAAGAGCACCGTCGCCAGGTCGACGCCGGCGATGCCGTCGATCAGCGAGTGGTGCGTCTTCGTGATCAGCGCGAAGCGGTCGTCCTGCAGGCCCTCGATCAGCCACATCTCCCACAGCGGCTTCGAGCGGTCGAGCTGCTGCGAGAAGATCCGCGCAGTCAGCCCGCAGAGCTGCTCCCAGCCGCCGGGCGACGGCAGCGCGGTGTGGCGGATGTGGTACTCGAGGTTGAAGTTCGGGTCGTCGACCCACACCGGCCGGCCGCTGTCGAGCGCTGTCGAGGCGAGCTTGTGCCGGTAGCGCGGGACGAGGTGCAGCCGGCGCCTGATCTGCTCGAGAAACTCGCTCATCGTCGGCGGCGGCCCTTCGACGACCGTCAGCCCACCGATGTGCATGTGCGCGCTCGGCCCCTCCTGGTGCAGGAACGAGGCGTCTACCGGCGTGAGCCTGTCGAGATGGCGCTGTGGCACGAGCGCTTAGCGTACCTGGGCACGCCCTACAATGACAATCGTGGCGAACACGGTCCAGAAGCTGCTGCTCGCGGCGCCTCGCGGATACTGCGCGGGCGTCGACCGGGCGGTGCAGACGGTCGAACGAGCGCTCGAGCTGCACGGATCACCGGTGTACGTGCGCAAGGAGATCGTCCACAACAAGCACGTCGTCGAGCAGCTGCGCGCCCGCGGCGCGATCTTCGTCGAGGAGGAGACCGAGGTGCCCGAGGGCGCCGTCTGCGTGTTCTCCGCTCACGGCGTCGCGCCGAGCGTGCGCGCCGGTGCCGAGGCGCGCGCTCTGCGGACGATCGACGCGACGTGCCCGCTCGTGACGAAGGTCCACCGCGAGGCGGTGCGCTTCGCCGAGCAGGGCTACACGATCGTGCTCGTCGGCCACGACGGCCACGAGGAGGTCGAAGGCACGATGGGAGAGGCGCCGGAGCGGATCGTGCTCGTGCAGGACGAGCACGACGTCGAGTGCCTGCAGATCGACGACCCGGAGCGCGTCGCGTACATCACGCAGACGACGCTCGCCGTCGACGAAACGACGGCGATCCTCGCGCGCCTGCGCGAGCGCTTCCCGAAGATCGTCGGTCCGCGCACCGACGACATCTGCTACGCGACGACCAACCGGCAGTCGGCCGTCAAGCAGATGGCGGACGGCTGCGACCTGCTGCTCGTGATCGGCTCGCGCAACTCGTCGAACTCGGTCCGGCTCGTCGAGGTCGCGCGCGAGTGCGGCACCGACGCGCACCTGATCGACCGCGCCGCGGAGGTCCGCGAGGAGTGGCTCGACGGCGCGCGCGTCGTCGGCATCTCCTCCGGCGCGAGCGCGCCGGAGAACCTCGTCCAGGAGCTCGTGCAGCTGTTTCGCGACCGCGGCGTGAGCGACATCTCCGAGTTCCACGTGATCAACGAGGACGTCCGCTTCATGCTGCCAAAGCCGATTCGCGAAGCCGCGACGGCAGGGGCGAGCTGAGCGCGCAGCGCCACGCGGGCCACGCGCTGCGGCCGATGCCGGGAAGCGCGCCGCGACACGTCGTCTGAGATGCGCACGCTCGTCCTCTCCGACCTGCACCTCGGCTCGGTCTCGCGCGCCGACCTGCTGCGCCGGCCCGAGCTGCGCGAGCCGCTGCTGCGCGCGGTCGAGGGCGTCGACCGCGTGGTGCTGCTCGGCGACGTGCTCGAGCTGCGCCACGGGCCGCCGCGCGACGCGCTCGCCGTCGCGCGGCCATTCTTCGAAGATCTCGGGCGCGCGCTCGCCGGGCGCGAGCTGGTGCTCGTCGCCGGCAACCACGACCACGCGCTGATCGAACCGTGGCTGACGCTGCGCGCCGAGCTGCCGCAGGCGCCGCCGCTGGAGCTCGAGCAGCTGCTCGAGCCCGAGGAGGCGTCGCCGATCGTCCGGCGACTGGCCGAGTGGGCGGCGCCCGCGCGCACGCGCTCCGCCTACCCCGGGCTGTGGCTGCGTCCGGACGTCTACGCGATGCACGGGCACTATCTCGACTGTCACCTGACCGTGCCGACGATCGAGCGCTTGAGCGTCGGCGTGATGGGCCGGATGCTCGGGCGTCCGGCGCAGACGTTCGAGAGCGTCGGCGACTACGAGGCCGTGACGGCGCCGATGTATGCGTGGCGTCACGCCGTCGCGCGCGACGCGCAGACCGGCGACGCGCTCAACGGGATCGGCACGGTCAACGCGTGGCGAGCGCTCGACGGCGGCGGCGATGGCTCGTACGCGCGCTCTCGCACGCGCGACCGCTCCCGCCGCGCGGCGCTCCTCGCGCGACTGCGCGCCGGCGCGCTCGTGCGCGGCTTTCCGCTCGCCGTCGGCGCGCTCAACCGCGCCGGGATCGGCCCGCTGCGCGCCGAGGTCTCGCTTGGCGAGCTGCGCGGCGCCGGACTGCGCGCGATCGGCGAGGTTGCGCAGCGACTCTCGCTCGCCGACTCGCACGTCGTCTTCGGCCACACGCACCGGACCGGCCCGCTGCCCGGCGACGACGTGCGCGAGTGGAACCGCCCGCCCGCCATCCCCGGCGGGACGCCGGGAGCGAGGCTCGTCAACTGCGGCTGCTGGACGTACGACTCGATCTTCCTCACCGACACGCCCGGAGAGAGCGCCTACTGGCCGGGCACGTGCGTGCTCGTCGAGGACACCGGCCCGCCGACGGTCGAGCGCCTGCTGCTCGATCGCACTCGCGCCGAGCTCTCGCCGCGCCGGCGCGCCGCTCCCGCCGCCGGCGCCTGAGCGCAGCGTCGTGGGCTACGCGACGCCCGGCGTGAAGCACGTCGCGATGCAGCGCACGCCGGCGTCGGGCACGAGCTCGAGCACGCCCGCCGTGTGGCGCGCGTGCTCGATCAACGGGTACGCGCCGGGCGCGTCGATCGTGAGCCGCGCCTGGGCCCCCGACCCGGCATCGCGTGCGTGGACAGCGCCGGCGCCGTCGAGCACGGCCCACACGCCGCCCGCCTCGTACGGGCCCGAGTACGCGCCCGGCTGCTCGGCCGTCGGCGCCGCGAGCGCCGCGCCGGCCGCGTCCTCGGGGCGCAGCGGCGCGAGCGGCTCGCGCTCGACGCCGAGCAGCTTCTGGATCGCCAGCTCGGTCTCCTCGTAGCCGCCCTCGCCGTAGGCGTACTCGAACAGGCGCGCGCGCCCGTCGAACAGGTAGCGCGCCGGCCAGCCCTCGTTCTCGTACTCACCCCACAGCTCGAGCTCGGAGTCGATCAGCACCGGGTAGTCGATCTCCAGCCGCGCGACGGCCGCGCGCACGGCCGACTCCTCACGCGAGAGCTCGTAGCCCGGGCAGTGCACGCCGATCACGCGCAGCCCGTCCGCCGCGTAGCGCTCGTGCCACGCCTTCACGTACGGCAGCGTCCTGATCGAGTTCGCGCGGCAGAAGTCCCAGAACTCGACGAGCATCGGCCGGTCGCGCTGGATGACGCTGACCTGCCCGCCCGCCGGCGCGTTGACCCACGGCAGGTTCCGCGGGAACAGCGGCGCGGCGATCGTGTCAATAGGTGCGCGCACGTTTGGGCTCAGACGACGCCGCTCTGGGCGTCGAGGATCGAGTCCGGCAAGGACGCACCGAGCGTGGGCGTGCTGGCCGATCAGTCGTTCGCAACTGATCGACGATCGGCACGCGAGCGAGCGAGGACGCCGCCGGGCGCCGATCACCGGCCTCCAGATCAGCCGATGCTGCCGACCATCTCCAGCTGGATGAGGCGGTTGAGCTCGACCGCGTACTCCATCGGCAGCTCCTTCGTCACCGGCTCGATGAAGCCGTTGACGATCATCGCCGCCGCCTCGTCCTCGGTGAAGCCGCGCGAGCCCATGTAGAAGAGCTGGTCGTCGGAGATCCGTCCGACGGTCGCCTCGTGCGCGACCGTCACGTGCGGGTTCTGGATCTGGATGTCCGGCCACGTGTCCGAGCGCGATTCGCCGTCCATCATCAGCCCGTCGCACTGCACGCGCGCTTTCGAGCCTGCCGAGCCCGGGCTCATCTTGACGAGGCCTCGGTAGCCCATGATGCCGCCGTCCTTGGAGATCGACTTGGCGAGGATGTTCGACGTCGTGTTCGGCGCGTGGTGCAGGACCTTGGCGCCCGTGTCCTTGTGCACGCCCTTGCCGGCGACGCCGACGTTGAGGTGGTCGGCGCGCGCTCCCTCGCCCATCAGGTAGGAGCCGGGGTAGAGCATCACGTACTTCGCGCCCATCGAGCCGCCGACCCACTCGACGGTGCCCTCGGCGTCGACGATCGCGCGCTTGGTGTTGAGGTTGTATACGTCCTTCGACCAGTTCTGCACGGTCGTGTAGCGCGCCTTCGCGCCCTCGTGCACGAAGATCTCGACGACCGCCGAGTGCATCGAGTTGACGCTGTACGTCTGCGCCGTGCAGCCCTCGATGTAGTTCACGTCGGAGCCTTCGTCGGCGACGATCAGCGTGTGCTCGAACGTGCCCTCGCCCGAGCCCTCCATGCGAAAGTACGCCTGCAGCGGCAGGTCGACCTTGACGCCCTTCGGCACGTACAGGAACGAGCCGCCCGACCAGACGGCGCCGTGCAGCGCCGAGAACTTGTTGTCCTGCGGCGGCACGCACTTGTTCATGAAGTACTTCTGCACGAGCTCCGGGTACTCGGTGATCGCCGTGTCCATCGAGCAGAACAGGATCCCGAGCTTCGCGTACTCCTCCTTCAGACCCTCGTACACCGGCTCCTGGCGCCACACGCCGACGACGCCGGCGAGATGCTCGCGCTCGGCCTGCGGGATTCCGAGGTCCTCGTACGTCTGCTTCATCTCCGCCGGGACGTCGTCCCAGCTGTTGAAGCGACCGGCCGTCGGAGGGGAGTAGAGCACGAGGTCGTCGAGCTTCAAGCCGCTCAGGTCCGGACCCCAGTTCGGCATCGGCTTGCGTTCGAAGATCTCCAGCGACTTCAGCCGTTTCTCGGCCATCCAGTCGGGCTCGCCCTTGATCTTCGACAGCTCGCTGACGACCTCGCGCGAGATGCCCTGACGAGCGTGCAGCTGGCCCTGCTCGTCCTCGACGATCGGGCTGGGCTTGGTGATCTTCGTGCGGTCAATCGTTGCCATGAGGCTCCTTAGCGGGGGGCTTTCAGATCCTGGTGCGCCGGGACTGCGCGAATCCAGTGCGCTGGAGTAGGAATTGTATCGAGGTCGGTGCACGTCACCAGTGCGTCGCGACGGGATCGAACCGGCGGATCGCCTCGTCGCGCGTGATCAGCGTCGCCCCGCGCGCCCGCGCTGTCGCGTAGATCAGCCGGTCAGCCGGATCGCCGGGGAACCCGCGCACGTCGAGCAGTCCGGCCGCGACGGCGACCTCGGCGCTCGGCGCGAGCGACTCGACGCGCGGGTCTGACAGGGCCTGCCCGACCCAAAGGCTCACGTCGCGGTCGAGCGAGATCCGCCGACGCGTGACGAGCATCGCGACCTCCCACGCGCTCAACGTGGAGATGCCGATGCTCGGAGCCCGCTCGATCGTCTCTCCAGCTGCGCGCGAAAGACGCTCCGGCGCCGTCAGCCACCAGAGCCACGCGTGCGTGTCCAGAACGATCACCCGCGCGTCGCGTCCCACTCGATGTCGAGCGGTTGGACGAGCTCCTCATCCGAGACGTTGAACGTGACCGAGCCGCGCAGGCTCTCCGGCGCGGTCGCCGGCGACACGCGCGCCACTGCGTGACCACGCTTGGTCACGACGAGCTCCTCGCCGGTCGCCGCCACCTCGTCGAGCATCGCGAGGCATCGTGCCTTGAACTCGCTTGCCGAGACCGTTCGGATTGACATGACCATGGTCATATTATCATGGTCATCAATCGCGTGATCGGACCCTCGAGCGCCCGACAGGGGCGGCGTGAGAGCAGTTCGGCCGAAAGGGGTTGCGCCGCTGGCGAGGCTAGGTCGGCCAGCCGTTGTCGCCGGTGACCGCGCCGCGCACGACCTTCAGGTTGAGCAGCGCGCACTTGCGTCGCGTCGCCGACACGGGGATTCCGAGCAGGTCGATCATCCAGTCGGCGTCGAGCTCGCCGACCTCGCTCAGCTCCATCCCCTTCAGCTCCTCCGAGGCGATCGACGCCGACGCCTGCGAGATCGCGCAGCCGTGGCCGTGGAAGCGCAGGTCCTCGATCCGCCCGTCCTTGACGCGGATGTGCACGCCGAGCTCGTCGCCGCACAGAGGGTTGTGCTCGAGCGCCTCGAGGTCGTGCGGCTCGAGCTCGCCGAAGTTGTGCGGGCGCTTGTAGTGATCGAGGATGTAGTCGCGGTACAGGTCGTCCATCTGCTCGGCCTCTCGCTTCAGAGCCCGAAGATCTCGCGACCGGCCTGCAGCGCGTCGATCAGCGCGTCGACGTCGGTGGAGTCGTTGTACACGCCGAGCGACGCGCGCGCCGTCGCGCCGACGCCGAGGCAGCGCATCAGCGGCTGCGCGCAGTGGTGGCCGGCGCGGATGCACACGCCACCGCGGTCGGCCAGCTCGGCGACGTCGTGCGGGTGGATCCCGTCGATCGTGAACGACGCGAGCGCGCCGCGGCGCGCGGCGTCCGGCGGGCCGACGACGCGCAGGCCGGGGACCTCGGCGAGGCGCTCGAGCATGTACGCCGTCAGCGCGCGCTCGTGCGCACGCACGCGCTCCATCCCGATCGCGTCGAGATACTCGACCGCCGCGCCCAGCCCGACCGCCTCGGCGATCGGCGGCGTGCCCGCCTCGAACTTGTATGGCAGCTCGTTCCACGTGACCGAGTGGAAGTCGACCGACGCGATCATGTCGCCGCCCGTCAGGAACGGCTCCATCCCCTCGAGCAGCTCGCGCGCGCCCGTGCAGCACGCCGACGCCGGTCGGGCCGAGCGCCTTGTGCCCCGTCCAGCCGTAGAAGTCGGCGCCGAGCGCCGCGACGTCGACCGGCATCTGTGGGACCGCCTGCGCGCCGTCGACGAGCGTCACTCGCGCCGGCCGCGCGTGCGCGAGCCGCATCTCCGCGACCGGGTTGATCGTGCCGAGCACGTTCGAGACGTGCGCGAACGCGACCAGCTTGACGTCGCCGCGCGCGAGCTCGCGTCGAGCTGCGCGAGCGACAGCTCGCCGTGCTCGTCGACCTCGAGGTAGCGCAGCTCGGCGCCGCGCTCGCGGCACAGCACCTGCCACGGCACGAGGTTCGCGTGGTGCTCCATCTGCGTGATCAGCACCGTGTCGCCGGGCCCGACGTTCGCGCGCCCCCACGAGTACGCGACGAGGTTGATCGCCTCGGTCACGTTCTTCGCGAAGATCGTCGTGCGCGGCTCCGCGCCGACGAACGCCGCGACGCGCTCGGCGCGCCTCGTCGTACGCCGCGTCGGCCTCCTGCGCGAGCGCGTACACGCCGCGGTGCACGTTCGCGTTGTGGCTGCGCAGGTGCTCTGCCTGCGCGTCGATCACCGACCTGCGGCTTCTGCGACGTCGCGCCCGAGTCGAGGTAGACCAGCTCGCGCCCGCCGAAGCTGCGCGCGAAGATCGGGAAGTCGGCGCGGACCGCCGAGCGTCCCCGCGTCAGTCTCTACGTATCTCGCGACGGCATACGCCTCGATCTCCTCGCGCGCCGCCGCCAGCTTCTCGGCGACCTTCGAGCGCACGAGCTCCTCCAGCGCCTCGTCGCCGAGCTCCGCGATCAGCGGCTCGAAGAAGCCTTCGACGATCACGCGCACTGCCGCCGGGCGGTCGAGGCCGCGCGACTGCATGTAGAAGATCGCCGTCTCGTCGAGCTCGCCGACCGTGCCGCCGTGCGACGCCGACACGTCGTCGGAGGAGACGAGCACCGACGGGATCGCGTCGACGCGCGCTTTCGGCGAGAGCATCATCGAGTGGATCTGCAGGTACGTGTGCGTCTGCTGCGCGCCCGGGTCGATCTGGATCAGCCCCTCGAAGCTCGCGCGGCTCTCGCCGGTTGCGGCGCCGCGCCAGTGCACGTCGCCGCCGGACGGTCCCGTCTCGTGCAGGTCGACCGCGAACACGTCGAGGTGCTCGCGCTCCTCCGTGAAGAACAGGCCGCGGAACGCCATGTCGCCGCCCGGCTCGGTCACCGCCAGCTCGAGATGCTGGCGCACGAGCGCCCGCCGAGCAGCGCCGGCAGCCAGTGGCAGTAGGCGTCGCGCCCGACCCCGACGAAGCGCGTCGAGACGTCGAACACCTCGCCGGCGCCCCAGTCCTGGACCTGCGCCAGGCGGCAGCGCGCGCCGTCCTGCAGGTACAGCTCGAACGCGCCCGCGTGCAGCGCCTGCCCGTCGAAGTCCTCCGCGAGGTCGTACTCGTGCACGCGGAACTCGCTCGTCGGCGCGCCGAGCACGAGCGTGCGCCCGTACTGCGCGACGCCCGCGCGGTCGATCGCGTAGACGATCTCGAACGGGTCCTCGACGACGAGCCCCGGCGGCACGTACAGGAACGCGCCGCCGCTCCAGAACGCCGCGTTCGCCGCCTCGAGCTTGTGGCGGTCGATCGGCAGCCGCTTGGAGTACCACGGCTGCACCAGCTCGGCGTGCTCGCGAAACGCGTCCTCCAGCGAGCACACGATCACGCCCTTCGCCGCCAGCTCCGCGTCGAGCTCGACGTGCACGACGCTGTCGGCGCTCTGCACGATCCGCCCGGCGCGCGCGCGGTCGGGCAGCGTGCGCGCACGACCTCCGGCACGCCGTCGGGCGCCGGCGAGGGCAGCGTCGCGAGCGCGTCGAGCTCGAGGCTCTCGAGGCTCGTCGTCCAGAAGCCCGAGCGCCGCCAGACGGGCAGCTCGAGCTCTCATACACCGCCCGCGCGGTCTCGCGCAGCTGCTCGAGCGTGCGCCCGTCGCCCGCGCCGGCGCCGGCCAGCGCGTGGTACAGCGTCGCCTCACGGTGGCGCCCGGCCTTTGCCGGCGCGTGGCGCCCGGGGTGCCCGTCCCACCCGGCGTCGGCGCGCCGCCGTCCGCTTCGCGCCGTTGCCGGCCGCGCTCGCGCCGTTGGCGCCGTCTCGATCGTCTCGCGCGCGTCCGAATCAGACACCGCTGTCACCGGCCGCCACCGCGTCGGGCTGGCCGCCGAACTCGCGGCGGATTTCGTCGTAGCCCTCGCGCTCGAGGCGCTCGACGAGCTCGACGCCGCCCTCGAGCACGATCCGGCCGTCCATCAGGATGTGCACGAACTCGGGCTTCACATAGTGCAGGATCCGCTGGTAGTGCGTGATGATCAGCGCGCCGAGGCCCTGCTCGTCGTGCAGCCTCTGCACGCCCTCCGCGACCGTCCGCAGCGCGTCGATGTCGAGCCCCGAGTCGGTCTCGTCGAGCACCGCGATGTCCGGCTTGAGCATCGCCATCTGCAGGATCTCCGCGCGCTTCTTCTCGCCGCCGGAGAAGCCGTCGTTGAGGTGGCGCGAGGTGAACGCGCGGTCGACGTCGAGCAGGTCGATCGCGTGCTGCAGGTCGGTGCGGAACTCCTTCACCTGGATCGGCTCCTCGCGCTTGGCGTTGATCGCCATCCGCAGGAAGTTCGCGACCGACACGCCCGGGATCGACACCGGGTACTGGAACGCGAGGAACAGCCCCGCCTGCGCGCGCTCGTGGGGCTCGGCGCCGGTGATGTCCTCGCCCTTGAACGTGATCGTCCCCTGCGTGATCTCGTACGACGGATGGCCCATCAACGTGCTCGCGAGCGTCGACTTGCCCGAGCCGTTCGGGCCCATCAGCGCGTGGATCTCGCCGCGCGAGATGTCCAGGTCGACGCCGCGCAGGATCTCGCGCTCCTCGATGCGCACGTGCAGGTCTCTGATCTCCAGGTCGGCCATGTCTGTTATCAAGCTCCAGTCGAGAGGGTTTGCGAGGCGCCGTCGAGCGACGGCAGGGCAGGTCCGGTCGCGAGCGTCGCGCCGTCCGGCAGCGACGGCGCGAGCACGAGGTCGGCGAGCGTCGTCTGCTGCAGCGTGCCGACGATCGACGCGCGCACGCGCGTCCACAGCAGCTTCGTCGGGCACGCGCGCCCGGGATGCGTCTCGCGCGAGCAGACGATCGATCCGTCCGCTCCCTCGGAGATGCACTCGATCGGCGCTATCGAGCCCTCGAGCGACTCGACGACCTCGGCCATCGTGATCTCCGTCGGCGAACGCGCCAGCAGGTAGCCGCCGCGCGAGCCGCGCCGCGAGTCGACGAGCCCCGACTTGCGCAGGCGCGCGACGACGTGCTCGAGATACGCCAGCGGCATGCCGTCGTGCTCGGCGATCTCCGCGAGCGGGATCGGGTCCTCGCCGGCTCTGCGAGCCAGCTCGACCATCACGCGCACGCCGTACTCGGCCTTTGTCGAAAACATCATCGTGTCGAATACCTACCTGCGCGCTAGGGTATCAGCAGGCCGGTGGGGTTCCAGGCGGGCGCCGGCCGTCTTTTCAGCCTTCTGCGAGCAGCTTGCGCACGTCGTGCGACAGCGCTTCCGGCGTCAGCTGTTCGAGCTGGAAGATCACCCGCTCGCGACCGCGGCGGTCGAGCAGGAACACCGACGCGTACTCGTCGAACCTGTGCGCGCCCGCGCTCGCCGGCACGACGCGCAGCGAGCGCCACACCGGATGCAGCTGCGCGAGCGTGCCGTTCAGGTAGCGCGCGCGGCCGGTCAGCGACGTCCGCGCGAGGAACGCGCGCTCGCGCGTCGGCGTGTCGACGCCGGGATCGGCGCTGACCAGCAGCGCCGGCACCGGCTCTGCGAGGTTCGTCGAGCGCGCCGCGGATCTGCTCGGCGATCACCGTGCACGCGTCGCCGCACGTCGTGTACGGGAACGCGACGATCATCACCTGCCCGCGATAGCCCGACAGCGACACGCGCGCGCCGTTCTCGTCGCTCAGCGTGAAGTCGCGCACCGGCGCGCCCGGCGGGACCGGCGCGCCTTCGAAGCCCGACGCCCCGGCGACTCGGCGCGGCGCGAGCTCGCCGAGCGCGCTCGTCGATGCGCCCGAGGAGCAGCCGGCGAGCGCGGCGAGCGCGAGCGCCAGCAACGGCGCGCGGCGGCCACGCTGCGAGCTCCTTACGGCGGCGTGCGGGCATCGCCGCGCAGAGTACGCGAGCCGCGCTGAGACGCCTGGAAGGGTGTCATCCGTCGCTATACTTTTTGAAGTCATTGAAACCCGACCGTGGTTTAGGAGTTTTGAGATGAGCCCGTCAGGAGCCGAGCTTCTCCGCCAAGTCAAGAGCCAGATCGAGGAGGTCGACCCGTCCGAGGTCGCCGAACTGATGCACGAGGGCGTCGCGATCATCGACGTCCGCGAGACCGACGAGTTCGCCGCCGGCCACCTGCCCGGCGCCAAGCACGTGCCGCGCAGCTACCTCGAGGCGCGCATCGAGGGCGTCGTGCCCGATCGCTCCTCGCAGGTCATCCTCTACTGCGCGTCGGGCAACCGCTCCGCGTACGGCACGCGCACGCTGACCGACGAGCTCGGCTACGAGCACGTCCGCTCGATGACCGGCGGCATCACGCTGTGGAAGGACCGCGGCTACGAGGTCGACGTCCCGCGCACGCTCACGCCCGAGCAGCGCGAGCGCTACTCGCGGCACATGCTCGTCCCGGAGATCGGCATCGAGGGCCAGCAGAAGCTGCTCGACGCGAAGGTGCTGCTGCTCGGCGCCGGCGGCCTCGGCTCGCCGACGGCGCTCTATCTCGCCGCGGCCGGCGTCGGCACGCTCGGCATCGTCGACGACGACGTCGTCGATCTCTCCAACCTGCAGCGTCAGGTGATCCACTCGACGCAGCGCATCGGCATTCCAAGGTCGACTCCGCCGAGGAGTCGATCCACGCGCTCAACCCCGACGTCGACGTCGTCAAGTACCAGACGCGCATCGACGCGTCGAACATCGTCGAGATCATCAAGGACTACGACATCGTCGTCGACGGCGTCGACAACTTCCCGACGCGCTACCTGCTCAACGACGCGACCGTGCGGCTGAAGATCCCCGTCGTGTCCGCCTCGATCCTCGGCTTCGACGGCCAGCTCTCCGTCTTCAAGCCCTACGAGGGCCCGTGCTACCGCTGCCTGTTCCGCGAGCCGCCGCCGGCCGAGCTCGCGCCCTCGTGCGGCGCCAACGGCGTGCTCGGCGTGCTGCCCGGCACGATGGGCCTGTTGCAGGCGACCGAGGTCGTCAAGCTGATCGTCGGCATCGGCGAGCCCGCGATCGGGCGCCTGCTGCTGTACGACGCGCTCGGCGCGACGCTGACCGAGGTCAAGGTCCACCGCGACCCCGAGTGCCCGATCTGCTCGCGCGAGCCCGACGAGATCTCCGACGAGGAGCTCGGCGTGTTCCCCGACTACGAGGCGTTCTGCGCAGCAGCGGGCTAGGCGCTAGGCTGGCGCGCTGAGATGGCGACGATCAAGATCCCACCCGTGCTGCGCGCGTCGGTCGGCGGCGAGAAGGAGGTCAGCGCCTCCGGCGAGAACGTCGGCGACGTGCTCAAGCGACCTCGCCGCCAACCACCCCGCCACGCAGGACCAGCTGTTCTCCTCAGACGGCGAGCTCAACCGCTACGTCAACGTCTACCTCAACGACGAGGACGTTCGCGTGCTCGACGGGCTCGGCACGAGCGTCGGCGAGGGCGACACGCTCGTGATCCTGCCGGCGATGGCCGGCGGCTCGCGCTAGAGCGCCGGCGAGAGCTCCGACGGCGCCCGTCCGGGCGGCGTCGACGTCGCGTCCGTCGGCGCGCGGCTCGCCCAGTCGGTCAGGAACGCGTCCATCGCCGGTACGTCGAGCGGTTTCGCGAACAGGAAGCCCTGTCCGCTGTCGCAGTGCTCGCCCTGCAGCAGCGACAGCTCCTGCGGCATCTCGATGCCCTCGGCGACGGTCTCGATCGACAGCGCCTTGCCCAGCTGCACGAGCGTGTGGATCAGCGCTTCTCCCTCCTGGTTGTCGCGCAGCCCGGTGATGAACGAGCGGTCGATCTTCAGCGCGTCGACCGGGAAGCGCCGCACGTGCGTCAGCGACGAGTAGCCCGTGCCGAAGTCGTCGATCGCGATGCGAACGCCGAGCGCCTTGACGGCGGCCAGCCGGCGGATCGTCTGCTCGGCGTCGCGCATCAGCGTCGTCTCGGTGATCTCGATCGTCAGCGCGTGCGCGTCGAGCCCGCTGAGCGACAGCGCCTCGCGCACGTCGGTGATGAACTGGTCGTCGTCGAGCTGGCGCGCGGACACGTTGACGGCGATCTCGATCGGACAGCCGCCCTCGCGCCAGTGCGCGCCCTGCGCGCACGCCTCGCGCAGCACCCAGCCGCCGATCTCGGTGATCAGGCCGGTCTCCTCGAGCAGCGGGATGAAATCTTCGGGCTGCACGATGCCGCGCTTCGGATGCTCCCAGCGGACCAGCGCCTCGACGGACGTCGGCGTCATGTCGTTGAGGCTGAAGATCGGCTGATAGACGAGGAAGAACTCCGCTTTCTGCGAGCGCCTCGCGCAGATCCATCTCGAGCTCCAGGCGGCTCTGGATGGCGCCCTGCATCTCCGCTTCGAACGCGACGTAGCGGTTCTTGCCATGGCACTTCGCGCGGTACATCGCGATGTCGGCGTCGCGCAGCAGCTCGTCGGCGTGCGCGCGGCTTCCGACGGCGACGCCGACGCTCGCCGTCACGTTCAGCCGCGCCGCGACGTCTCCCGTCAGCGTGAACGGCTCGCCCAGCGCTTCCAGCAGCCGCTCGGCGATCAGCTCCGGGCCGGCCGCGACCGACAGCTCCTCGGCCAGGACGATGAACTCGTCGCCGCCGAGACGCCCGAGCGTGTCGGTCTCGCGAATCGCGCCCTGCAGGCGCGCCGCGACGGCGCACAGCAGCTCGTCGCCGGAGCCGTGGCCGAGCGTGTCGTTGATCAGCTTGAAGTTGTCGAGGTCGATGAACACGGCCGCGACCGGCGTCCCGTGCCTGCGCGAGCGCGCCAGCAGCTGCTCGGCGCGATCGAGGATCAGCTTGCGGTTCGGAAGCCCCGTCAGCGTGTCGTGCGTCGCCAGGAACGTGAGCTCGTCGTCGGAGCGCTTGCGCTCGGCCTCGAACGACTCGCACATCCGCACGAGCGTCACGTTGAGGCTGCGCTGCAGCATCGAGATCGCCCGCGCGAGCAGCTCCGGCTCCAGCGCGAGCGAGCCCGCCGCCTCACGCGCGACGTCCGACGCGGAGTCGAACCAGCGCAGGCAGCGCTTCGTGACCTCGTTCAGCGGCGCGTGGCGCTGCGCGGCGAGCTGGCCGAAGATCGACCACGACTCCTGCCCGACGTCGCGCGCGACTTCGACGCCTTCGCCGGCCATCCACTTGGCGACCGCGAGCGTCGAGACGCGTCCGACCTGGGCGAAGCTGTCCTCGACGGCGTCGTCGAGCACGACGCCCGAGTCGACCGTCCGTCTGCGCATCCCCGCGACGATCGCGTCGGTGCGCGCAGTCAGCTCGCGCGCGAGCCGGCCGAGATCGTCGGCGTGCTCCCGTGGGATGTCCGGCAGCGAAGCGTGCGTCTCCCCCGACGGCGGCTCGCCTGGACGTCGATGCGGATGCGTGTCTGCGTTTGGAGTCGTCATGGCCCGAGCGTCGGCTTCGCCTAGCCGGCTTGACAGAGAAAAACCGCTGTGACCGAGACGAATGTTCTAGAGGCCGCTGCAACGGGGCTTGCGCTGCGGCGCGGTCGTGTGGAGCACGGGCCATACGCGCCAGCGCGCGCCCGGTCGACCTCGAAGACCTCGCCGCGCTGACCGATCCAGGCGCGGCGAGCGCCTGACGCTCAAGCCGCGGCCGGCTCGGCCGGGGCCGCGTCGAGGCCGTCGAGCGCGTCGACGCCGGCGACCGGAACGTGGCTGATCGCGTGCTCGGCGAGCGCCGTGATCGTCAGCGACGGGTTGACGCCGACGTTCGCCGGGATCGCCGAGCCGTCGCAGACGAGCAGGTTCTCGTAGCCGAACACGCGCTGGCGCGCGTCGAGCACGCCGCGCGAGGCGTCGGGCGCGATCACCGCGCCGCCGAGGATGTGCGCGGTCGTCGGGATGTTGAACAGCGCCTCGCTGACCGCGCTCTGCGCGATCCCGCCGGTGCGCTTGGCGAACCACTTGGCGGTCTCGTTCGCGATCGGGATGAACGTCGGGTTCGGTCGCTCCGGGTCCTGTTCGGTGCTAAGCCAGAACGAGCCGAACGGCCCTTTGCGCGGGCGCAGCGCGATCGCGTTGTCGAGCGTCTGCATCACGAGGATGATGATCGTGCGCCGCGACCAGTGCTTCGGGAACATCACCTGCAGCAGCCGCTTCGGGTGCAGCAGGACCTGTACGAGCAGCTTCAGCGGGCGCGTCACGCGCGTTCCGTCGCCGACGAGCAGCGTGTTCAGCCGGTGCATCGAGTCGCCGTCCTCGCCGTACGTGACCGTCTCGATGTGCGTGTTCGCGTCGGGGTAGATCGACGAGGTGATCGCGACGCGCTTCGACAGGTCGTGCGGGTAGTCCTCCGGCACCGTCACCGCGAGGATCGACTCCGAGTTCGTGCGCACGAGCTCGCCGAGGCGGGCCGAGATTCGCGGCAGCGAGCCTGTGACGCGGCAGCGCTGCAGCAACTTGTTCGTTCCCAGCGGACCGGCCGACACGACCACGCCGCGCGCCCGCTGCACATGGCGTTCCTTGCGCACCCACGCGCCCGAGCGCACGCTTTCGACTTCATAGCCCTCCGAGCCGTCGGCGGGGCCGATCGGCCGGACGTCGATGACCGTCCGTTCGGGCATCACGCGCGCGCCGCGCTTCTCGGCGAGGTACAGGTAGTTCTTGACGAGCGTGTTCTTCGAGCCGTGCGGGCAGCCGACCATGCAGCGCCCGCACAGCCGACAGCCGGTCCGGTCGGGTCCCTCGCCGCCGAAGAACGGGTCCGGCACGGTCTTGCCCGGCTCGCCGAAGTACACACCGACGGGCGTCTTTTTGTACGTCTCGCCGACGCCCAGCTCCTCGCCGAGCTCGCGCAGCAGCTGGTCGGCGGGGTCGTCGTGCGGGTTCTGCACGACGCCGAGCATCCGCTGCGCTTCGGCGTAGTGCGGCGCTAGCGCGCTCTCCCAGTCCTGCATCTCGCGCCACTGGCGGTCCTCGAAGAACGCTTTCGGCGGCACGTACAGCGTGTTCGCGTAGCCGAGGCTGCCGCCGCCGACGCCGCAGCCGGAGACGACCGACACGTCGCGGAACGTCGTCATCCGGAAGATCCCCTTCATCCCCAGCCGCGGGTTCCAGAAGTAGCGCTTCAGGTCCGCCGTCGTCTCCGGCAGCTCGTCGTCGGCGAAGCGCCGGCCGCACTCGAGCACGCCGACCGCGTACCCCTTATCCGACAGGCGCAGCGCCGAGACGCTGCCGCCGAAGCCCGAGCCGATCACCAGCCAGTCGAAGTCGTAACCGTCATGCGTCGTCGTCGCCATGCGCGGCATCCCCCTGCGCTCGTCGTGGAGTCCGCTCGATCTTAGAGGCTGGCTGGCCGTGCGGCCAAACCGACCGGGCTGCCTAGCGCCGCCTGTGTGCCGCCGGCAGGCGGAGCCTCGCCGTGCGCGTCCTGCTCGCCGTCACGGCGCCGGGCGCCGTGACGGTGATCGCGATCTTCGCGCGCACGCCCGGGTGCGAGCGCAGGAACGCCACGCCGGACTTGCTGAGCGCGATCACGACCTTCTCGCTGGTGCCGGCGGCAAGCGGGAAGGTCACTTTCCCGAGCACGACGCGCCGGATCTTCGCCTTGCGCGACGCGCTCGCCTTGCCGGCGCGTCGCGGCGCGGGGAGTTCGGCTTCGACGATCCCCGTTACGGTGCACGGCTTCCCGGCTTTCGGGCATTTCGTCGTGATGCCCGTGTGCAGTTTCGGCGGCGACCCGCCGGTCACCACGGGCGGGTTCGCTTCGACTTCCGGTTCGGGGACGTGCGGCGGTTCTTTGGGCGTCGTCGGCTGCGGGACCGGCGTGCTCGGGCCGTGCTGTTCGGGCGGCCCTTTGGTACCCAACGGCGGTGGCGGCGGCGGCAGCCGGTTGATCTTGACGACGACCACGTCGCTCAGATCGACCTGGTCGGTGCCGACGTCGAACGAGTATTTGTGCGGGACCGTGACCGTCTGTTCGGCCTGACCGCTTGCGAAGTCGACGGCGGCTTCGACCAGCGGCGAGGTCGCTTCGTTGAACTGCGGGTCTTTGTCGGCTTCTCCGGACGTGGCGACCGCGCCGCTGCAGTCGGTTTCCGGCGTGCTCGAGCTGGCCGTGATCAACGCGCCGCTGAGCGGGTAGCTGGCGTGCACCGACATGTGCCCGGGTTCGAGAGGATTCGGGTTCAGTTCGATCAGGCCGCCGGCGCCTTCGGAGGCCGGTTCGGAGCTCACCCGGGGAGTACTCGCACACGACCGGTTCTTCGGGGAAATCCGCGTTGATGTCTTCGTGGGTGCCAGACGCTTCCAGCTTCGTGACGCCCTCCCGCTGCGAGCTGCCGAAGCTGCTCGACCGCGTCGGAGGCGATTCGCTGGCCCACCAGGATGGTTCGAAGCTGCGCTTCGTCGTGAACGAGAATTTGACGTCTTCGACGTCCCCGTTCGGAGCGGTGTAGCGCTCGCTGTAGAGGCCGTTGACTTCGACCGACACTTCGGGAATCGTGTAGTACGAGTACTCGATCGGCGGCGGCGGTGGCAGTTCCGCGAGGCTGCTCGCGGGGGCGAACGCCGCGGCGCACGCCAGCGCGCACGCAACTGCGAGTAGAAGCGTCCGGATCCTCCCGATCGTCGATCTCTGCACGAGCCCCCCCGGATATTCCTTGACCCGACAAGCGCCGAAGCCGTTCGGCTAGATGGATCATACGCCTCCGGCTCTGACCGTCAATGACTGCGGGCGTTTTCGCGGCTTAATCGCGAGGCTTGCGGCGGTCCAACGGCGAGCGAATCCACCACGGATTGCGGCCGCTGAGAATCACGCCGATCGCGATCACGCTTGCAACCAGCACGATCGCGCCGGGTATGTAGCTCCCCGTCGCGAGGAACGCGACGCCGGCGACTGCGCACAACGCGAACCAGGGGAGCTTGAAGCGATTGTGTGGGGGATCCTCGATGCGTCGATCCTAGGGGGCGAGCGGACTCGCTAGGGCGGCCATCGGGTGGCTCGCTAGCGTTGCCCGCATGAACCTGTTCGTCCTCGTGATCGTGACGGCCGTGTTCCTCGCGGTCGTCCCGGCCGGCTTGTGGCTGTACCTGCGACCCCGCTCGGACGCGTCGAGCCATCGGGAGCTGAACGAGCCGGAGGCACGTGATCCGTTCGGCGATCCAAGCTGAGCACCGTCGCGGTGAGGCCGACTTTGCGCCGGTGGGCGTCCCGGGTCTACTTCCTCGCCTTCTCCCGTACCCGCGGACTCCAGCGATGGCGGCGGGTGTTGCGGACCACGTTTGGGCGCTCCCACGAGATCGCGGAGCTGATCGACTAGCGCTAGACCTAGGGGTTCCAGCTGTTATTGTAGCTGCCAGAACAGACTTATGGCCAGCAACATGCCCAATCTAATGCGCTATGCCCAGTCCGTCCGATAGAGCAAATATACGGACAACCACGGGTTCGAGCCTTAGAGCATCGGGTATCGTGCCGCCATTGCGCCAAGCATCCAGAGCTAGGAGGAAACCATGGCTGCCACTAGGGAGCGCCAAAACACCCAGGCGACGAAGGCCCATCGGCAAACCGTCGAGTCGAGTCCGGCCGACGTGGCACGGTTCTTGCAGGACGCACTCGGGCAGAAGCTCGTCGCATACATCGCCAATGTCAGCGGCCCCCGGACCGTCGCTCACTGGGTAGCGGGTGACAGAAGCCCGGGCCCAGAAGCCGAGGCGCGGCTTCGGGCCGCCTTTTACATCTTCCGGCTGCTAGGCGAGGCAGAGAGTTCGCACGTAGTCCGAGCATGGTTCGCTGGAATGAACCCCAGCTTGGACGAGACAGCACCAGCGACTGCGATTCGCGAGGGAAAGATGCGCGATGCGGTTGCCGCCGCCAAGGCGTTCCTAGCCGACGCCTAGAAGACAACAAGGTCATAGAGGCTCGCCACGCTCTGGAGAGCCTCGTCCTCCCGCAAGAGCGGCTTGCGCTCGCGCTCTTGTGGGAAAACATCTTCGAAGACCGCCCAGCACTCCCACTCACTCCCCAGACGCGAACAGAACCGCACACCCGCGAAGGGGAGCGACCCGGGGGCTTCGTGCTCCTCCCACACCCATTGCGAGACAACGCGGGTGAGGCGCCTGTCTTTGCTCCGGATGGCGGGCACGTCGATGTCATCAAGGCCGAACAGCGCTAGCCAGGAAGCGAGCTTTTGGCGCAACACCGCTCGGGTTCCAGCGTCCTCGACATCAAGGAACGGCCGATCTTCGGGGAACGTGGCACGCACGGCGATTCGCCTCTGCCGCCAATCTGCCGGAATCTCCCCCAAAGGCATAAGTCCGTCCTCATCCTTCCCTATTGCCGCTACCACGGCAGGGTCGGGCCGTAGCGGCGCGAGCGTCTCGGCGTAGCAACCTTCTATCTCAGTGGCGAAGTACCAGACGCGATAGTTTCCCACGGCACTGTCGAAGCGATTGCCGACGCCCGCATCACTTATCGAGAGGGGTGCTGGGGGGTCGCGGAGGGAAAACGGTTCCCCCCGAGCGACACGCCAGAGTCCCGCCTCCGGCGGGTATGCAAGCGTGAGGCCTGGCATGACAGAGTAATCCTAAACATCGGGATTCGTCGCTGTCTACCGCATGCTCCGCGGGGATTCACCGGCTATGAATCCAACCTGAGACACCACCCCCTCGCCACCCCGCTATATTCCGTGAAGTAATGGCGGTCCAGAGGCTGCGAAACCGGCCGTGCGGCGGCCGCTACGGGGACATCGTCCAGTCGATCGGCAACACGCCGCTGATCGAGCTGCCGAACCTCAGCCCGAGGCCGGGCGTGCGCATCTGGGCGAAGCTCGAGTCGCGCAACCCGACGGGCTCGGTCAAGGACCCGCGTCGCGCGCGCGCTGATCGAGGACGCCGAGGAGAAGGGCGCGATCGCGCCGGGGCAGACGATCCTCGAACCGACGTCGGGCAACACGGGCATCTCGCTGGCGATGATCGCCAAACGCAAGGGCTATGCGCTGAAGGTCGTGATGCCGGAGAACGTCACGCCGGAGCGCACGCAGCTGCTGGAGATGTACGGCGCGGAGATCGTCTACTCGCCGGGCGACCAGGGCTCGAACGGTGCCGTCGCGATGGCGTTGGAGCTGGCGCAGGCGGACACGTCGGTGTACATGCCCTACCAGTACGGCAACGAGGCGAACCCGAACGCGCACTACAACGGCACGGCGCTGGAGATCCTCGAAGAGCTCGACGAGATCTCCGCGTTCGTCGCGGGCCTCGGCACGGGCGGCACGCTGATGGGCAACGGCAGGCGCCTGAAGGAGACATTCGGCGACGCGTGCAAGATCGTCGCGGCGGAGCCGATGCAGGGCGAGCCGGTGCAGGGCCTGCGCTCGCTCGACGACGGCTTCATCCCGCCGATCATCGACCTGTCGCTGCTCGACCGCAAGATCTTCGTGACGAACACCGACGCGATCGTCTGGACGCGCAAGCTGCTCGACGAGGAGGGTGTGTTCGCGGGCGTCTCGAGCGGTGCGATCGCGAGCATCGCGGTGCGCATCGCGGGCGAGCTCGACGAGGGCAACGTCGTGTTCGTCGTCGCCGACGACGGCTGGAAGTACCTCTCGAGCGGCATCTACACGCTGCCGGTCGAGCAGATCGAGAACCTGGACGCGACCGTCTGGTGGTAGGCCGCGCGCCGGTCGCCCGCGGCGTTCGAGGACGAGCGTGAAGATCGCCGCGAAGCTGCTCGAGGAGATCGTCGCGCACGCGCTCGAGAACCCGCGGATCGAGTGCTGCGGCGTCGTCGCCGTGCGCGCGACCGAAGGGGGCGAGGCGTCGGACGACGGCGCGAAGACGGCGACGCGCGTATACCGCGCCGAGAACATCCACGCGAGCGCGCTGAAGTTCGAGATCGCGCCGATGGAGCTGCTGAGGCTGAGCGAGGAGATCGAAGACGAGGGCGGGGAGATCGGCGCGATCTACCACTCGCACGTGCGCAGCGAGCCGTACCCGTCGCAGACGGACATCGGCTTCGCCGCCGGCTGGCCGGGCCTGGAGTGGATCATCGTCGGCCTGGCGAGCGGCGAGCAGCCGAAGGTGCGCTCGTACGTGATCGACGGCGGGCGGGTGCGAGAGGCGTCGATCGATCAGATCGCCGCGCAGGAGCCGGCGAGCTGATCGACAAGCCGCTGATCTGCCCGAGCTGCGGCGTCAGCCATCCGCGCAGCGATCGCTTCTGCGCGGACTGCGAGATGCCGCTCGTGCACATGCCGGGCAGCGAGCGGGAAGCGACCGAGCGCCAGCGCAAGGCGCGCAAGGTCAAGCCGCAGTACACCGAGGGGCGGCTCGTCAACGTCGCGCGCGCCGGCAGCCAGCCGGAGGCGGAGCTGATCGAGGCGCTGCTGCTCGAGGAGGGGATCCCGAGCATGTCGCGCCGCTCCGGCGGCTTTGACGTGCCCGACTTCCTCGCGGCCGGTCCGCGCGACATCCTCGTGCCGGAGTCCGGCGCGCAGGCCGCGCGCGAAGCGTTGATCCCGCCGCCGCGCGCGGCCGATCCGGGCGACGTCGAGCCCGGCCAGGTCGAGCCGGCCAAGCCGGGGGCCGATAGCTAGGCGAGAACGGGCGTGCCGGCCCCGGAGTGCTCGCTGGCGATCGAGCGGATCTCTTCGGAGGCGCGCTCGAACTCGGCGTCCGAGAGCACGGGCGTGCCCTCGAACGGCAGTTCGCGCTGCAGCTCGATCCACGCGTGCGTGGCGGTGTACTCGTCCTTGACCTTGACGGTCACGGGGCGGGGGATGCGGTAGGTGCGCAGCAGCAGCACGTGCAGCGGCTGGTGGCGGCGCCAGCCGAGCCGCTTTTGGGCGTAGTCGGGCGTCCAGACGTAGAAGGGGGAGAGCGCGTCGACGCAGCGCGGGTCGGTGATCGTGAAGTGCTCGGCGACCTCGGCCCACGCGCGGATCCGCACGCGGTCGGGCTGCTGCACGCGGGCACCGGACGTGAACGCCTGCAGCAGCGGCTCGCCGTCGCTCCAGACGCCCTCCTCGAGCGCGCGGCGCAGCTCGGGCTGGTGGGACTCGCGGACGAGGTTGCCCGTCTCGTGGTCGAACGTCGGATAGAGGAAGAAGCGCTCGTGGGCGATGCGCACCGACTTGCCCGGTTCGCGGATACCGCCCTTGCGGAGTGTCACGAGCTGCTCGCCTTCCGCGAGCGCACGGACGGTGACGGCCCATTCTTTGAAAGCAATTGGCATAACAGGTGAGGCCAGGAAGCGTCTCTATCTAGCCGGCGCCGCCGCGCTTGCGGGCGGTCACAGGCTCATTAAAAGATACGAAAACCAGGCGGAAATCCCAAATCCCCTGCAAATTGGCCACATATCTGATCGTCAGGTGGCCTGCGCGTTCTTATCCGCGCGGCCAAACCCGCCGCCGCCGGGTGTTTCCAACTTCAATCGCTGGCCGGCGCGCAGCGTTCCGGTCGCCTTTCCGGGCAGCGGGCGACCGTCGAGCGTGTCGTGGCCGCGCGCTCCCGGCTGGCCGCCAGCGGCGCCCGGCGGCGCGTGGCGGCGGCGCTCGGCGATCAGCGAGTAGGACATCTCGCGGAGCGCTTCGAGCTCGCGCACGACGCCGTCGCCGCCGCGATGCGCGCCGGCGCCGCCGGAGCCACGGCGCAGCGCGTAGCGGACGACGCGCAGCGGGAATTCGCGCTCGAGCGCCTCGACGGGCGTGTTGAGCGTATTGCTCATCGCGACGTGCACGCCGCTCGGTCCGTCGGCGTCGGCGCACGCGCCCTGGCCGCCGCCGAGCGTCTCGTAGTAGGCGAACGCGTCGTCGCCGAGTCCCTCGGCGCCGAGGGTCAGGTTGTTCATCGTCCCCTGCCCGAGCGCGCGACCGAACGCGGCAAGCACGAGGTCGGCGACGCGCGAGGACGTCTCGACGTTGCCGGCGGCGACGGCGGCGCCGGGGCGCGCGTTCAAGAGCGAGCCGTCGGGCGCGCGGACCTCGACGGGGCGATAGGCGCCGGCCGAGGGCGGGATGTCGGGGTCGGTGAGGACGCGCACGGCGAAGTAGCAGGCCGAGCGGGTGACGGCGAGCGGGCAGTTGAGGTTGCCGTCGTGCTGCGCGGCGCTGCCGCTGAAGTCGAGCAGCAGACGGTCGCCTGCGACGCTCGCGCGCAACCGCAGCGCGAGGTCGCCGTCGCGCGCCTCGAGCACGTCCTCGGCGAGCGACTCGCCGTCGGGCAGCGCGGCGATGCACGCGCGCGTGCGTCGCTCTGCGTAGTCGAGCACGGCGTCGCTCGCGTCGCGCAGGCGCTCGATCCCGAGCCGCTCGGCGAGCGCGGCGAGGCGGATTGCGCCGACGCGGTTGGCGGCGAGCTGCGCGCGCAGGTCGGCGCGGCGCTCCTGCGGCTGGCGCATCAGCGCGGCGAGCTCGTCGATCGCAGCGCCGTCGAGCACGCGCGGGGAGATCACGACGCCCTCTTCGGAGAGCTCGTGGCTGTCCGCGGGCATCGAGCCGGGCACGCGACCGCCGACGTCGGCGTGATGCGCGCGGCTCGCGGCGAAGCCGATCAGCGGGCCGCTCGTGCGCCCGCTCCCGCGATCGCCGGCGAAGACGGGCGTGACGACGGTGATGTCGGGCAGGTGCGTGCCGCCGGCGAACGGGTCGTTGAGAATCCACGAGACGCCCGGCGCGTGGCGCTCGCCGAGCACGGCGTCGACGGCGGCGGGCATCGAGCCGAGGTGGACGGGGATGTGCTCGGCCTGCATGATCATCTGCCCGTCGCCGTCGAACAGGCCGGTCGAGGCGTCGTGTCGCTCCTTGATGTTCGACGAGTGTGCGGAGCGAATCAGCGCGACGCCCATCTCTTCGCAGGCGGCGCGCAGCGCGCCGGCGATCACCTGCAGCTCGATCGGGTCGAGCGCGTCGCTCATGAGCGATTCCGCTCGGCGCAGTCCTCGAGCAGGATCGTTCCGTGCTCGTCGACGATGCCGGACCAGCCGTCGGGTAGGTACAGCGTCGCCTCGGGCAGCGCGCGAACGGCCGGCCCAGCGAGGCGCGCGCCGGGCGCGAGCGAGTCGCCCCCGCCCCGGCCGTCGCCCACGTCGTCCCCGCCGCCGCGTGGCGCGAGCTCGGGCGCGGGCCCCCAGACGGATGCGCGAACGGTGACGAGCTCGACGTCGGCGGCGTCGTCGCGGTAGCCGTAGCGCTGCTCGTGGGCGGCGGCGAACGCGTCGGCGAGCTCGCGCGGATCGACGGAGTCGGAGCGCTCGACGGCGAGCTCGAAGGACTGGCCGGCGTAGCGCAGCTCGTAGGCGACGCGCAGGCGCGCGCGCTCGCCGGCGAGCGCGGTGTCGGCTTGCGCGATCAGTTCGTCGCGGACTTCGCGCACGCGCTCGGCGGTGAGCTCGCGCGCGCGCAGCAGGACGGTGCGCGAGACGTCGTGGCGCGGCGCGGCGGCGGCGAGGCCGAGCGCGCAGAGCACGCCGGAGGCGCGCGGGCAGAGCACGCGACGGATGCCGAGCTCGCGCGCCATCGCGCACGCGTGCAGCGGACCGGCGCCGCCGAACGGCATGAGCGCGAAGCGGCGTGGGTCGATGCCGCGCTCGACGGTCAAGAGGCGCAGCGCGCCGAGCATCTCGGACTCGGCGACGCGGACGATTCCCTCGGCGCACGCGCGCGTGTCGATGCCGAGCTCGCGCGCGAGCGCGGCGACCGCGCGCTCGGCGGCGCCGCGGTCGAGCGCGAGCTCGCCGGCGAGCGGCGCGTCGGCGGGCAGGCGGCCGAGCAGCAGGTTGGCGTCGGTGACGGTCGGCTCGGCGCCGCCGCGCCCGTAGCAGGCGGGGCCGGGGTCGGCGCCGGCGGAGCGCGGCCCGACGCGCAGCGCGCCGCCGGAGTCGCGCCAGGCGATCGAGCCGCCGCCGGCGCCGACGGTGTGGATGTCGAGCGCGGGCAGCGCGAGCGGCCGCCCGCCGACGGCTCGTTCGGCGGTCTCGGCGACGCGCGAGCGCTCGATCAGGCAGACGTCGCAGGAGGTGCCGCCCATGTCGAAGCAGAGCACGTCGGGCTCGTCGGCGAGCGCGGCGAGCAGCAGCGCGCCGCCGACGCCGCCGGCCGGGCCGGAGAGGACGGTCAGCGCGGCGTGCGCGGACGCGCGCGCGACGTCGGTCAGGCCGCCGGAGGACTGCATGATCTCGGGTGCGGGCAGCCGCTCGGCGCGGGCGTCGTCGGTCAGCCGCCGCAGGTAGGCGGCGAGCAGCGGCGAGAGCGCGGCGTCGAGCACGGTCGTGGCGGTGCGTTCGTACTCGCGGAACGTGCCGACGAGCTCGCTGGAGAGCGAGACGGGAACGCCGGGCAGCAGCTCGTCGAGCAGCTCGCCCAGCAGTCGCTCGTGCGCGGGGTCGGCGTAGGAGTGCAGCAGCGCGACGGCGACGGCGTCGGGCTCGGCGGCGCCGACGCGCTCGACGAGCTCGCGCGCGTCGTCGCGATCGAGCGCGCGCAGCACGCGATCGGGCGCGATCCGCTCGGGCGCGGCGAAGCGCAGCTCGTCGGGGACGAGCGGCGCGGGCGCGGCGTCGCACAGCCGGTAGAGGTGCGGGCGCGCCTGGCGGCCGAGCGCGATCACGTCGGTGAAGCCGTCGGTCGCGATCAGCGCGGTGCGCGCGGTGGTGCCCTCCAGCAGCGCGTTGGTCGTGACGGTCATGCCGTGCGCGAAGCGCCGCACGTCGCCGGCGCGCGCGCCGGCGCGCTGCAGCACGAGCGCTACGGCTTCGAGCACGCCGCGCGCCTGCTCGCGCGGCGTCGTGGGGACCTTCGCGGTGTGGACGGCGGCATCGTCGCCGACGAGCACGGCGTCGGTGAAGGTGCCGCCGACATCGACCCCGAGGAGCACGCGCGGAGCCTACTCAGCCAGCGGCTGGCTGAGGCGCGTGGCGGCGAGGTGCGCGGCGCTATGCGGCGGCGAGCTCGCGGTTCTCGGTTTCGGCGAGGTGCTGGTGCGAGGGGCAGTAGCCGTTGTGCGGCAGCGGCACGCGCTGGCAGGCGGCGCCTTTGCGCGTCGTCGCGCGGCACTGCGGCGGCGCGCCGCTGACGGCCGCGTAGCCCTCGTGCGGGTGCAGCGTGAGGTAGTCCTGCGCGAGCTGGACGTAGCGGGAGACGACCTGATGGACGTGCGATTGCGCGGACATCGGGAAGTAGTTGCGGATGTCGCTGAACAGCGTGCGCTCGGGGCGCGCGAAATAGTGGCGGTCGGTCGCGAGGCGCTCGACGACGGCCTCGCAGGCGCGCAGCACGGCAGCGTGGTTGCAGGCGGCGGGGGCGCCGGGCGGGGGAGGGACGATCTCGGGAGCGAGCTCCCTGTAGATGGCGCGACTGAACTGGTACATGGCTACTCCTGACCCCTCTTCAATTGTTGGAGCACACCCCCCGTTCTCGGAGACTCCGCGAGCCTCCGATTCCTTCTACGTGCAAGAACACGTCTCTGATCACAACAGACCGGGATAAAGCGGAACTGAGGAACTTTTTAGGACTCTTTATGAATCGAGCCCTACCGGGATTCGGGCGGCCCGCTCAGCGCCAGGTCTGCCAGTCGAGCGCCAGCTCGTCGCCGCGCTCGCCAACGCCGGGCGCGGCGCCGGAGCGCGCGTCGTGCGGCTCGCCGCGCACGACGGCGTGAGACAGGTCGAGCGCGGGGTCGCGCTCGGGGTAGTCGCTGCGCGTGTGCGCCCCGCGACTCTCCTCGCGCGCGAGCGCGCAGCGGGCGATCGCGCGCACGAGCAGGTGCTCGCTGTCGAGCAGCCGCCGCAGTCCGTCCGCGCTGCGGACGATGCCGGCGTCGCGCCACAGCGCTTCGCGCGTCGCGCGCTCGGCGCGCCGCGGCGCGGGCAGCGCGCGCAGCCGCTCGAGCTCGGCGCAGTCGGGCGCCGGTGGCGTCTGGGACCGCTCGCCGAGCGCGTGCGTCACGGCGCGGCGGGCGAACACGAAGCACTCGCTGAGCGAGTTCGATGCGAGCCGGTTGGCGCCGTGCAGGCCGGTGCAGGAGGACTCGCCGACGGCGTACAGGCCGGGCAGCGTCGAGCGCGCGTGCAGGTCGGCGACGATGCCGCCCATCGTGTAGTGCGCGGCGGGCGCGACGGGGATCAGCTCGCGCGTCGGGTCGAGCCCGGCCTCGCGCAGCGCGCCGACGACGTTGGGAAAGCGCGCGGGGTCGACGGCGCGCATGTCGAGGCCGACGGAGCGCGCGCCGGTCTCGAGCAGGCGCGCCTGGATCGCGCGCGCGACCTCGTCGCGCGGCGCGAGCTCGTCGACGAAGCGCTCGCCGCCGGCGTCGTGCAGCGTCGCGCCCTCGCCGCGGATCGCCTCGGTCACGAGGAAGCCCTCGCGCCCGGGCACGCCGATCACGGCCGTCGGGTGGAACTGAAGCAGCTCGAGGTCGGCGAGCGCGGCGCCGGCGCGGTGCGCGAGCTGCAGCCCGACGCCTTGCGAGCCGGGTGGGTTGGTCGTGCGCGCCCACATCGCGGCGCAGCCGCCGGTGCCGAGGATCACGGCGCGCGCGGCGATCACGCGCTCGTCGTCGCAGATGAGGCCGCAGCAGCGCCCGTCGCTGCGCCAAAGCGCGCGGGCGCGCGCGCGCTCGAGCACGACGATGCGCGGCTCCCCGGCGGCGAGCGCCGAGAGCTGGCGCACGACGCGGCGGCCGGTCGCGCTGCCGCCGGCGTGGACGATCCGCCTGACCGAGTGGCCGCCCTCGAGCCCGAGCGCGAGCCGGCCCTCGCGGTCGGCGTCGAAGCGTACGCCGAGCGCCTGCAGGTCGCGCACGCGCTCGGGCGCTTCGCGCACGAGGATCTCGGCGGCGGAGCGGCGCACGAGGCCGCGTCCGGCGAGCTCGGTGTCGCGCAGGTGCAGCTCGGCGCTGTCGTCGGCGGCGAGCGCGGCGGCGAGGCCGCCCTGCGCCCAGTAGCTGGCGGTCTGCGCGAGCGGCGTCGCCGAGACGAGCACGACCGACGCGCCTTCGGCGCGGCGCAGAGCGCCGCGTACAGCCCGGCGGCTCCCGCGCCGACGACGGCTACGTCGGTCTCGTGCGAGACCGCGACGGAAGGCGCGGACATCGGGGGAACCGTATCTCGCGCATCGCTCGGGAGCCGGCGCGGCGCGGCACGCGCGCGGCGCCGGCGCGCGCTATTTCGTCCCGAACGGACTCGCGGCCTGGCGCTGCGCTTCGCGCTGGGCGGGCGTGATCGTCGTCGCCGACTTGCCGCCGGGCGCCGTCTGCACGGTCGTCGCGCCGGCGGCGCCGGGCGTGCCGGCGCTCGCCGGCGGTGTGACGGCGGCGCCGGTCGTCGCCGTGCTCGCGCCCGGAACGAGGCCGGGGGTGCTCGCCGCCGTCGGCGTCGTCGTCGCGGCTGGCGGCACGGCGGCGGCGGGCGCGGTCGTGATCGTCGTCGTCGCCGGAGCGCTCGTCGCCGAGGAGCCCGAGCCGCCGGCGAGCTTGACGAGCGCGGCGGCGAGCACGCCGAGCGCGAGCGCGGCGATCACGGCGACGGTCGCGAGCGGCGCCTTCCAGTTGGGGATCGCGGCGAGGCGCGTGCGCGCTGCGGCGCCGCAGCTCAGGCACCAGTCCTGCTCGGGGTCGAGCGGCGCGCCGCACAGCGGGCACGCCTCGATCACGCGCGGCGGAGCGGGGGCTGGCGGGGTCGCGGCGGCGGCCGGCGCCTGCGCGGGCGGCCCGTCGACGGCGTGAGCGCTCGCGCTGGCCTGCTCGCCGGGCGTCGCTGCGACGGTCACGATCCGGCGGGCCGCTGACGGATTATCTCGGTCGGCTGGTCGTCGTCGCCGGCCGGCGCGGGATTGCCGCCGGGGGTGGCGGACGGCGGCGTCGGCGAGCGGCCGGCGGAGCCCGCGCCGGGCGCGATCGTCGCGTGCGTCTGCGTCGCGGGCGGCGTTGGCGCGCGTGCCGGCGAGGCGGCGGGCGCGTGTGGGGGCGGAACGCCGGGGACGGGGGCGGGAGTGGGCGCGCCGCCGCCCGGCGCGCCGGAGTGCGCGGGTGCGGAGGCCGCGGCGGCGGCGGGCGCGGCGGCGCCGAACGCGGGCGCGGCCGGCGGCGGCGCGAGCGGGGCGCCGGGCGCGGTGGGTGCGGCTGGCGGCGGCGCGGTCGATGTCGCGGGCGCGGGCGCGCCGGCGGGTGGGGCGCCGGCGATCGGCAGGTCGCTGCGGCGGCTCATCGAAAGGCCGCAGTTGGGGCAGAAGCGGTCTTCGCCGCCGTGGATCGCGGCGCAGCGCGGGCACGCGGTGATGCCGGCCTCGCGCAGGACGGTGACGGGCTGGCGCTCTGACAGGCTCGATTCGAGCGTGCGCAGCTCGCCGTCGATGCGGCTCAACGTCGCGAGCTTGGCGAGCACGAGCGAGTCGTTGCGCTGCCCGAAGCGGTGCAGGCTGAAGACGAGGCCGCCGAGGTCGCGGTAGGCGAGCTCGCGCGCCTTGCGCAGGAAGCGCACGCGTCGGCGCACGCGCCCGCGGGCGCCGAAGCCGGGCGGCGAGGGTGCGGAAGCGGTGTCTACGGGCGCCGCGGCCTGGGTGTCGGGCTGCTGCGGCGGCGCGGACGTGTCTGTCGGACTCGTGGCAGATGTCTGATCCACGACCAGCTCATGCTACCCGGCGCGCCTCCTGGCAAGCGCACCAGGCCGCGAGCACGCGCTCGGCCATGCGCGGCGCCGACCAGCGCTCGGCGCGCACGCGGCCGGCGGGAAGCCGGCCGGCGCCGGGCAGGTCGGGCGCGCCGAGCAGCGGCTGCAGCGCGGCGCGCCAGCGCGGCGCGTCGAACGGCGCGCAGAGCACGCCGTCGAGGCCGGCGAGCGCCTCCTCGTGGACGCCGACGGGCGTCGCGAGCACGGGAACGTCGCAGGCGAGCGCCTCGAGCACGGCGAGCCCGAAGCCCTCGCGCTCGGAAGGCACGAGCACGGCATCGGCGGCGTTGATCCACAAAGGCACGCGCGCGGGCTCGACGCCGCCGAGCGTCAGCAGCTCGGCGTCGAGCGGAGCGACGAGCTCGCGCGCGCGGTCGAAGCGCTTCTCCGGTCGCGAGCGATCGGCGGCGAACAGCACGTAGGCGCGTTCGACGTCGAGCCCGAGCTCGGCGCGTGCGCGCTCGCGCGCGATCGGGCGGAAGCGCTCGAGATCGACGCCGCACGGCAGCACCTGCGCGCGCCGAGCGGCGCGTGGCGGCAGCTGCTCCAGCAGCGCCGTCGAGACGGTGGCGAGCAGGTCGACGCGCGGCAGCGCGGCGCGCGTGAGCAGGCGCGTGCGCGGATGGCTGAGATCGGTGCCGTGCAGCGTCAACGCGTGCACGCCGGCGGGCCGGTGCGTGCGGGCCACGCGGTGAGGCCGAAGTGCGCGTGGACGACGTCGAACGGGGCGCGCGAGGCGCCGTCGGCGCCGGCGCGCCCCGCGGCGAAGCGGCGGTGCAGCTCGCGCGCGGCGCGGGCGAGCGCGCGGGCGCCGGGCGGGAACTCGTAGAGCTCGACGTCGACGCCGTCGAGCGTGCGCAGCGCGGCGACCTGGTCGCGGACGAAGCTGCCGCGCTCGGGGTGGGCGGCGTCGGGGAGCATGTTCGAGACGACGAGCGCGCGCACGCGCCCGACGGTAGCGCCCGCAAGAGATGGTGCGCGTGGAATGATGGCGCGCGTGGAAAGCACGCAGGCAAGCTCGACGGACCCGCGCGCGCGGCCGATCGGTGTGTTCGACTCGGGCGTCGGCGGGCTGACGGTGCTGCACGAGCTGCTCGTGCAGCTGCCGCACGAGGACTTCCTGTACCTCGGCGACACGGCGCGCTTTCCGTACGGCGAGCGAACGCCGGATGAGCTCGCGCGCTTCTCGGCGGAGATCGCCGAGGAGCTGCTGCGCCGCCGCACGAAGCTGCTCGTCGTCGCGTGCAACTCGGCGACGGCGGCGGCGCTGCCGAGCCTGCGACGGCGGATGCTCGAGACGACGCTCGGCGTCGACGTGCTCGGCGTCGTGCGCCCGGAGGCGTCGCAGGCGGTCGCGACGACGCGCACGGGGCGGATCGGATTGCTGGCGACGCCGACGACGGTCGCGAGCCGCGCGTATGAGGAGGCGGTGCGCGCGATCGACGCGCACGTCGACGCTGACGGCGGTGCCGTGCACCGACCTCGCGGGGATGATCCAGGCGGGCGAGCAGTTCGACGAGCGCACGGTGCAGACGGTGCGCGAGGCGTGCGCGCCGCTGCGCGAGGCGGACGTCGACACGGTGATCCTCGGCTGCACGCACTACCCGCTGATCAGCCCGATGCTGCAGCGGATGCTCGGCCCGCAGGTGACGCTGGTCAGCTCGGGCGCGGCGCTCGCGCGCCAGGTCGAGCACGCACTGAGCACGCGCGGGCTGCAGACGCCGAGCGCGGGTGAGGGCGACTACCGCTTCCTCTGCACGGGCGACACGCGCGCGTTCGAGGAGCTCGGGACGCGCTTCCTGCAGATGCCGCTCGGCGCGGTCGAGCACGTCGAGCTGGCGGCGGTCGAGGCGGCGGCGTGAGCGGCGGGGGCGCGCTGGAGCGCAGCTACGGGCGCGACGCGGACGGCCTGCGGCCGATCGAGATCGAGCCGGGCTTCATGCGCACGGCGACCGGCTCGGCGCTGATCTCGGCGGGCGAGACGCGTGTGATCTGCACGGCGTCGGCGGAGGAGAGCGTGCCGCGCTGGATGGCCGGGCGCGGAACGGGTTGGGTGACGGCGGAGTACGGGATGCTGCCGGCGTCGACGGGGCAGCGCAAGCAGCGCGACGCGACGCGCGGACGCCAGGACGGGCGCACGGTCGAGATCCAGCGGCTGATCGGGCGCTCGCTGCGCGGGGTGATCGACTTCAAGGCGCTCGGCGAACGCACGATCTACCTCGACTGCGACGTGCTGCAGGCCGACGGCGGCACGCGTTGCGCGTCGATCACGGGCGCGTACGTCGCGCTGTCGCTGGCGTGCGCGCGGCTGCGCGACCGGGGGGCGCTCGAGGGCTCGCCGCTGACGGGCTCGGTCGCGGCGGTCTCGTGCGGGATCGTCGCCGGCCGCGCGCTGCTCGACCTCGACTACTCGGAGGACTCGACTGCGGAGGTCGACGCGAACGTCGTGATGACAGGCGACGGCGGGCTCGTCGAGGTGCAGGCGACGGCCGAGCGCACGCCGCTCTCGCGGGCGCACCTGGACGAGCTGCTGGCGCTCGCGGCCGGCGGGATCGAGCGGCTGCGCACGGCGCAGGAGCTGGCGGTCGACGCCGCGACCCGAGCTTCGGCGGCGGCCGCGAGCGCGTGAAGCTGCTGCTGGCGACGCACAACGCGCACAAGGCGCGCGAGTTCGCGCGGCTGATGCCGGCGGACGGTGACGGTGACGGTGACGGTGACGGCGAGCGCTGGGAGCTCGACGTGCTCGACGACGACGTCGAGCTGCCGCCGGAGGACGGCGAGACGTTCGCGGAGAACGCGCTCGGCAAGGCGCGCGCGGCCGCGGCGGCGACGGGCCGCCCGACGATCGCCGACGACTCGGGCATCGCGGCGGCGGCGCTCGGCGGGGCGCCGGGCGTGCGCTCGGCGCGCTACGCCGGCGAGCACGCGACCGACGCGGAGAACCTCGCGAAGCTGCTGCGCGAGGCGCCGGAGGGCAGCGCGCTCGAATACGTCTGCGTGATCGCGTACGTCGACCCGCGAGAAGGCGACGAGCGGCTGTTCGAGGGGCGCTGCGCGGGCACGCTGACGTCGCGCACGCGCGGCGAGCGGGGGTTCGGCTACGACCCGGCGTTCGTGGCGGACGAGGGCGAGCGGGGGCTGACGATGGCCGAGCTGAGCGATGCGCAGAAGGACGCGATCAGCCATCGCGGTCGTGCGGCGCGCGCGCTGATCGAGTGGCTGGCGCGGCGCGAGCGGGACGCTACAGCAGGTTGATCGCGGCGGCGATCGCTACGGCCAGGCCGAGGCCGGCGTAGCCGTTGTAGCCGCTCAGCAGCAGCAGCAGACCGGTCAGCAGCGCGACGAACACGGTCACGAGCCAGGCGATGCGCGTGACGGTCATGCGCGCATTCTGGCGGATGCGCAGGACCGGCCGCCGGCTGGCGCTCGTCCGCGTGTGGTGTTAGCGTCGAGATCTTCCGTATACGAAGGAGGAGGCCCAGGTGACGAAGTCCGAGCTGGTCGACCAGGTCGCGAATCGCGCCGATCTGACCAAGCAGGATGCCGCACGCGCGGTCGATGCGGTGCTTGCGACGGTCGAGGACGCGCTGCGGCGCGGCAGCGAGGTGACGGTCGCGGGATTCGGCAAGTTCCACGTGAGCGATCGCGGCGCGCGCACGGGCGTCAACCCGCGCACGGGCGAGCGCATCCAGATCCCGGCCTCGCGCGTGCCGCGCTTCACGGCCGGCAGCGGCCTGAAGAGCGCGGTGAAGGGCCGCTGAGCCGGACGCGCCCGTTCGGCGAGGAGCTCGCGCGGCGGGTCGCCGAGCGCGAGTCGCAGATCGTGCTCGGCCTCGACCCCGATCCGGCGGCGCTGTGGCCGGCTGCCGACGCAGTTGGCGAGAGTGACGGCGCTCCCGCCGGCCGCGCGGCGCGCGCGGTGCTCGAGCACTGCCGCGCGGTGATCGACGCGACGGCGCAGGAGTGCGTCGCGGTCAAGCCGCAGCTCGCGCGCTTTGAGCTGCTCGGCGCGGCCGGGTGGGCGGCGCTTGAAGCAGTCGTGAAGTACGCGCGCGAGCGCGGCCTGCTGGTGATCGCCGACGGCAAGCGCGGGGACATCGACGTCACCGCGCGCGCGTACGCGGGCGCGCTGTTCGGCGGCGTGCAGACGCCGTTCGGCGAGCTCGGCGGGCTCGGCGCGGACCTCGCGACGGTCAACCCGCTGATGGGCGTCGACGCGATCGAGCCGTTCGTGACGGCCGCGCGCGCGGCGGGCGCGGGCGTGCTCGTGCTCGTGCGCACGTCGAACGCGGGCGCGAGCGACGTCGAGGAGCTGCCGGTGCAGGGCGGCGGCGCGGTCTGGGAGCGGCTCGCGGAGATCGTCGCGCGCCTCGGCGCCGGCGGCGTCGAGCAGTCGGGCGTCAGCGACGTCGGCGCGGTGATCGGCGCGACCGAGCCGGGCCACCTGCGGCGGGCGCGAGAGCTGATGCCGCACGCTCCGTTCCTGCTGCCGGGCGTCGGCGCGCAGGGCGGGCGCGTCGAGGAGCTCGCGCCGGCGTTCGCGCCGGGCCGCGCGGGCGGCCTCGTGAGCGCCTCGCGCAGCATCGTCGACGCGCACCGGAGCGCCGGCGGCGAGCCGGCGGCGGCCGCGCGCGCGGAGGCGCGGCGGCTGCGCGAGACGGCGTGGACGCTGTCGGCCGATCCGGCCGCGAACGTCCGCTAGCCTTGTGTGGCGCTCGGCGGCGTCGCCGTCGGCAGGGAAGGCGGATGAGGAGCTCGGATGATCATCACGGTCACGCTCAACGCGGCGATTGACAAGTCGCTCTCGGTGCCGAACTTCCGCCTTGGCAGGCGTCATCGCACGGTCGAGCAGCGCACGATGGCGGGCGGCAAGGGCGTCAACATCGCGCGTACGCTGAAGGCGCTCGGTCAGCCTGTGATCGCGACCGGCTTCGCCGGTGGCGCGACGGGCACGCACATCGTCGAGCAGCTGACCGAGGAGTCGATCCTCAACGACTTCGTGCGGATCCGCGAGGAGTCGCGCACGAACACGTCGGTGCTCGACCCGACGACCGGCGAGCAGACGGAGATCAACGAACGCGGGCCGGCGGTCTCCGAGCGAGAGACCGAATTGTTCCGCGACAAGCTGCTGTACCTCGCGCGCGGCGCGGCGATCGTCGTGTTCGCCGGCTCGCTGCCGCGCGGCGTCGAGCCGGACGTGTACGCGGGCCTGATCCACGACCTCGCGCGGATGGAGGTCACGACGGTGATCGACACCGACGGCGAGCCGCTGCGCCAGGCGGTGCGCGCGGAGCCGGACGTCGTCTCGCCGAACGTGCTCGAGGCCGAGGAGCTCGTCGGGCACGAGTTCTCGGGCGAGGAGGAGCGCGCGCAGGTCGTTCGCGAGATCGCCGCGATGGGCCCGCGCGAGGCGATCATGACGCTCCCCGACGGGTGCTTCGCGCAGACGCTCGTCGACGGCCAGCCGCACACCAAACGCGCGCGCATCGAGCCGCGCGAGCCGATCGCCGCTCGTGGCTCGGGCGATGCGTTCCTCGCCGGCTACGTCGCGGGCCGCTACGAGGGCCGGGCGCCGGACCAGTGCCTGCGCCTCGGCGTCGCGTGCGGCGCGGAGTCCACGGGCCGTCTGGAAGCGGGGTTGATCGACCCGCGCGAGGCGCGGCGGCTGATGGGCGAGGTCGAGCTCTCGGAGGTCGAGCAGGCGGCGTCGGTCGGCTAGGCGCCGGCGACCGCGAACAACTCGACGTCGGCGCGATGGCCCGATGCGGAGGCCAGGCGTCTGTCGCACGTGACGAGCGGAGCGGACAGAGCCTCGGCGAGCGCGACGAACGTCGCGTCATACGCGCTGAGGTTGTGGCGCAGCTCCCAGACTCGGCTGCCGAGCGGCTGGTGGGGATAGCGAATCAGCGCGAGGTCGTCGAAGTCGGCGCGGGCGAGCTCGGCGCGCTCGGCTCCGATCGTCTCGTGCAGCGTCATGCGCCGGAGGACGCTGAGCACCTCGGTGTCGATCAGATGGGGCGCGTGCAGGCTGTCGTCGGTTGCGAGGCGCTCGATCAGACGCGCGGGCGGATCGACCGTGGCGAATGCCTCGAGCACCGCCGAGGAGTCGACCACGAGCACCGCTTACTCACGTTCGCGGCGAACCGCTTCGAGCGCGGCGATCACGTCCTGACTTCGCGCTCCTCCTGGGCGTGACTGCGCACGGAGCAGGGCCTCGGTCGCCGGCGGACGTTCGGCCAGTCGCTCGAGCTCGCCGAGGGCAAAGTCCGACAAGGAGACGCCGGCCGCCGCAGCACGCGTGCGTAGCGTGCGGTGCACCTCGTCGGGGACGTTGCGGACCTGGATCGTCTTCACGCCTCGATGGTAGCAGGATGGGTGTGTCACACCCAATTCGCACCCATGGTTGGCCCGCGCCCTCTCGCGCCGCTCGCCGCCTGCCGGCGGCCGCCTTAGCCGCCGGCCACGTCGCGCCTGAGGAACACGAGGTAGGCGGCTGAGAGGGCGACGCCGGCGTACAGCGCGCAGACCCACAGCGAGTGCCAGATCGGCGCCCAGTCGGTCGGCGTGCGCAGCAGGCCGTGCCAGTTCTCGAACTGTTCGGTGAGCAGGTACGGGCGGATGCCTTCGAGGCCGGGGATCTGCGCGACGATGAACAGCAGGATCACGACGCCGACGGTGCCGACGACGGCGGCGGCGCTGTTGCGCGTCGCGGTCGAGAGCAGCACGCCGATGCTCGTGACGGTCAGCAGCGGGATCAGGTAGCAGGCGTTGGCGGCGAACACCAGCAGCAGGCCCTTCGGCGCGGTGACGACGGTTCCGGAGAACGTCGTGATGTTGTTGAAGCCCCACGAGGCGACGCCGGCGGCGGTCGCGACGATCGCCGAGAGGAACACGGCGATCGTCGCGTAGACCATCGCGGCGAGCGCCTTCGCGGCGAACACCTGCCCGCGGTCGACCGAGCGCGTGAGGATCGTCTTCAGCGTGCCGTTGCCGTCCTCGTTGGCGACGATGTCGCCGGCGACGAGCGCGGAGATCAGCGGCAGCATGAAGACCGAGAGGAAAAGCAGCATCAGCACTGGCGTGGCGAGCCCGGATTGGGTGATCTGCGTCGCGAAGATGCTGTCGCCGCCGCCGTGTTCGTGATGGTGGCGCAGGTTCTGCACGATCACGAAGATCAGCGGCAGCACGACGGCGAGGCCGAAGCCGAGGTACGTGCGCTTCTGGGAGACGAGCTTGCGCAGCTCCCAGCGCAGGACGGTCGGCGTGCGGGGCCGGTGTGCGTGGCGCGTGGGGAGCGCGCCGGCGGGCGGCGCGGCGGTCGTGGCGCTCATGCGATCTGCACCGGCGTCTGCGCGTCCGCGCCGTTGGCGGCCGCGCCGGCGCTCGTGGCGCTCGCGCCGTCGCCGGCGGCGCCCTCGGTCAGACGGAAGAACAGGTCCTCGAGCGTCGCGAGCTCGGGCGTCAGCGCGAGGATGCCGACGCCGGCGCGCCCGAGCGCGAGCGACAGCTCGGCGACGGCGTGCTCGTCGCCCTGGAAGGCGAGGCCGTGCTCGCCGGCGCTCGCGTGCTCGAGCGACGGCTGCTCGCGCACGATCTCGAGCGCACGCGCGTCGTCGGTCGTGCGCAGCCGGTAGCCGGCGCCGCCCTGGCGGCGCAGGTCGGACAGCGCGCCCTCGTAGACGACGCGCCCGGAGTCGACGATCGCGACGCGATCGCACAGTTCCTGCACCTCGGGCAGCTGGTGGCTGGAGAGCAGCACGGTGATCCCTTCGTCGGCGAGACGGCGGATCAGCAGGCGCATGTCGCGCATGCCGGCCGGGTCGAGGCCGGTCGCGGGCTCGTCGAGGATCAAGAGGCGCGGGCGGCGCAGCAGCGCCGCGGCGATCCCGAGGCGCTGGCGCATGCCGTGCGAGTAGCCGCCGACGCGGTGCTTCGCGCGCGGCGTCAGCTCGACGATCTCGAGCACCTCGGCGATCCGCTCGGCCGCGCCGCCGCCGTCGAGCGCGGCGAGCAGTTCGAGGTTCTTGCGCGCGCTGAGGTACGGATAGAAGCGCGGTGCCTCGACGAACCCGGCGACGCCCTCGAGCGCGCGCGCGCCTTGGCGCATCGGGTCGCGGCCGAACAGCTCGACGGTGCCCTCGCTCGGCGTGATCAGCCCGAGCGCCATGCGCAGCGTCGTCGTCTTGCCGGCGCCGTTCGGGCCGAGGAAGCCGTAGACGTCGCCGGCGCGGACGTTGAGGTCGATGTGGTCGACCGCGACGACCTCGTCGTAACGCTTGACCAAGCCCCGCGCGCGAACCGGCAACGCCTGCTCGTCGAGTGCCGGTGCGCGCTCGTCCGTCGGCGCCGCGCTCTGCCCGCCGCCGTTCGGCGCCGCGGCGTCGCTCACGCTAGAGACCTCGCGCGACTGCCTCGATCTGCGCCGGCGTGATCGCGCCGGCGAGCACGTAGCGCACGCCCGAGCGCTCGAACGTGAGCAGCGTGCCGAGCGCCGTCGGCAACTCGGTCGCGGTCGTCGTCGCGTCGAGTTTGACCTTCTGCAGTCCTTCGGGCAGGCTCGGCTGCTTCTCGCCGGGCTTGACCTTGCTTTCGAGCACCGGCACGGCGGTGATGCCGCTGCCGTGCGTCGTCACGCTCGGGTGGCCTGCTCCGCCCGACGCGCCTTCGTGGGTCTTGTCGTGACCGCTCGGCAGCGTGACTTCTTCGACCTTCGCGTTCGTCGGCGGCGTGAATTCGAACACGGAGCTTTCGACCGGTCCGAAGGAGATTTCGCTGGCGGCGAGTTCGAGCACGGGGGCGGAGCTCGTCGAGGAGTAGACGGCTGCGCGCAGCGGCACGCCGTTGTCGGCGTCCCACGAGAGCTCGGCGCCGCCGATCAGGCTGCCGCTTTCGGTGGGCGAGATCCGCGCCGTGTACGCCGGCTGGCCGGCGATGTCGGTCGGCGTGGCGCCGGACAGGCTCGCGTGCTTGAGCTCCGCGATCGCTTCTTCGATCTTCGCGACCGAGGGGACTTCGTGGGGCTTGCCGGTGTCCGACCCGCTGCCGCTTTCGTCCTTGCCTTCGTGCGCGGCCGGGGTGAAGCGGTACAGCGTGTTCGACGCGGCGTCGTACACCGTCACCGTGTGTCCGTCGTACATCACCTGCGTGTCGCCCTTTTCGGCCTGCAACTCGAGCCGTACGCGCCCGTCCTTGGCGATCCACAGGCGTCCTGAGGCGCCGGACAGCAGCGGGCTCTTCGAGAGCTGCCCCGCTTCGCCGCCGCTGCCGCTAGCGAGGCTGGCGCCTTCGAGCAGGTGGTCGGTCAACGTGATGTTCGCGCTGACGCCTTCGACGGGCGGCGCGACGAGCGCGTCGTGGACCGCCTGCGCGAGCGGCTTCGCCGGCGGCGTCGGGCCGCCGCCGAGCGCGAACGCGAGCGCCGTCGCCGACGCTCCGAGCGCGACCGTGAGAGCGCATACGAGCAGCAGCCTCGCGAGCGAGATACGGCGGAGGATGTTCACGAGTCGGCGTCCATTTTCTGCACGAGCTCCTTTGTGGACCACGATCCACGATAGCGCCGTACCTTGCCCAAGGATAAAGCGCAGACCAGTCTGTGAAGATGCTCATCTTCGGCTGGGACGCCGCGCGCCGGCCGTCTCGCGACGGCCCCGCTCGCCCGTCCGCCGCCGTCAGGCGATATGTTCCCGCGCGCATGATCTACGTCATCCTGATCATCTTCGTCGTGCTCGGGCTCGGGACGTTCTTCGTCGCGATGCGCGGCGGCCCGCGCGGCGCGCGTCAGGCGCTGCACACCGAATCGAAGGCGAGCCGCCGGTTCGTCGCGCTCGGCGTCGTGGTGATGTTCGTGGCCGGGCTCGCGGTGCCGGCGCTCGTGCTCGCGTTCAACGGAAACGACAAGGCGAGCGTCGGGCCGGGCGGCGTGCATCTGAACGCCGGCGAGCAGAAGGGCCGCGAACTGTTCGAGCACACGTGCGGCGTCTGCCACACGCTCGCGGCGACGAAGTCCGTCGGCCAGATCGGCCCGGACCTCGACATTCGCGTCGGCGTTGACATCTCGACGCCGGCCGGGCGCAAGGCGCTCGTGGCGAACGCGATCGAAGAAGGGCGCGCGCGCGGGCTGGGGCAGATGCCGGCGCTGCTCTACCAGGGCAAGGAAGCCGAAGACGTCGCCAACTTCGTCGCGGCCGTCGCCGGGCACTAGGCCTGGCGCGCGGCTCGGCGCCGACGGTGGTTTGGCCACCCGTCGATACCGCCGCGGCAGGGCCATCGATAAGGTCACGGCGTGATGCCCGACTCGGCGAAAACCGCGGACGACGTCAAGGCGATCGTCGCCGAGCGCGAGATCCGCTTCATTCGCTTCTGGTTCACGGACGTGCTCGGGCAGCTGAAGTCGTTCTCGATCAACGTCGACGAGCTCGACGACGCGTTCGAGTCGGGGATGGGCTTCGACGGCTCGTCGATCACCGGCTTCAACGCGATCGAGGAGTCGGACATGATCGCGATGCCCGACCCGGCGACGTTCGCCGTGCTTCCGTGGCGCCCGGAGGAGCAGGGCGTCGGGCGGATGTTCTGCGACGTGATCACGCCTGAGAAAACGCCGTACGAGGGCGACCCGCGCCACGTCCTGCGCCGCGCGCTCGATCGCGCGCACGCGATGGGCTTCGACACGTTCAACGTCGGCCCCGAGCTCGAGTACTTCCTGTTCAAAGACTCACGCTCGACGGAGGTGCTCGACCAGGGGGGGTACTTCGATCTGACGACGCTCGACGCCGGCTCGGACGTGCGCCGCGAGACGGTCCTCGCGCTCGAGCAGCTCGGCATCCACGTCGAGTACACGCATCACGAGGTCGGGCCGTCGCAGCACGAGATCGACATGCGCTACGCGGATGCGCTGAAGATGGCCGACGACTGCATGACGTACCGCATCACGGTCAAGGAGTACGCGATGAAGTACGGCTGGCACGCGACGTTCATGCCGAAGCCGCTGTTCGGCGAGAACGGCTCGGGGATGCACACGCACCAGTCGCTGTTCAGCGACGGCAAGAACGCGTTCTTCGACCCCGACGACCAGTACTTCCTGTCGGACGTCGGCAAGGCGTTCATCGCCGGCCAGCTCAAGCATTCGCGGGAGGTGTGCTCGATCTTCGCGCAGTGGGTCAACTCCTACAAGCGCCTCGTGCCGGGCTTCGAGGCGCCCGTGTACGTCGCGTGGTCGCGCCGCAACCGCTCGGCGCTCGTGCGCGTGCCGCTGTATCACCCCGGCCGGAGAAGGCGACGCGGATGGAGCTGCGCTGCCCGGACCCCGCGTGCAACCCGTATCTGACGTTCGCCGTGCTGCTGCAGGCGGGCCTGGAGGGGATCGAGAAGGGCTACGAGCTGCCGGAGCCGATGGAGAAGAACCTCTACCACCTCTCCGGCGAGGAGCGCCGGCGCCTCGGCGTCGAGCAGCTGCCGGAGAGCCTCGGCGAGGCGATCGAGCTGACGGCTCAGTCGGAGCTCGTGCTGCGCACGCTCGGCGAGCACATGTTCAACCGCTACGTCGAGATCAAGCGCCAGGAGTGGGACGACTACCGCGTGCAGGTCACGCAGTGGGAGCGCGACCGCTACCTGTCGATCCTGTAGGACCCGATCGAGGGTCCTCGCGCGGGGGGCGGCGAGCGCGGGCTCGCGGTAAGGGCCGTGGCCTCGGTGTGGCTCCCGGCGCGGGCTCTGGCGGCTCGCTGTCAGGGCCGGGCTCGTAGCTCCGGCCTCGGCGAGCTCCCGGGCGGCGCCCGGCGCTCCGATTCGAGCATCCGGTACCCGGTATGGAATGATTCTCGCGTGGCGCTTGCGACGGAGGAGGAGCTACCCGCCCGTCGGCGTCGCAGCGTTGCTGTAGGTCGGTGGTCTCTTCGGCTGCTGGCCGGTGCGGCTGCGCTGAACCTCATCGTCCTGCTTGCGCAGCTTCGGGGCCTCATCGACGGCCTCTACCGCATCCCGGACATCGCGTTCTCGGAGGTGCTGGCGGCCCTCAGCGGGAGCGCCGGACCAGGGCGCGTGGTCGTCTTGGGCAGCCACCCCTACTACGAGGCGTGGTGGCTTGAAAAGGCGACCGCGGGGCTTCCCCATCACTGGCAGATATGGGAGGGGATGCCATTCGTGATCGCCTTCCTCGGGGTAGCGCTCATGGCGTGGGCGGCGTGGCGCGCGCTCGGTGCGTTCGCGGCGCTCGTGACCACGACCGTGATGGTCGCGCTGGGCAACGGGATGCAACTGATCCTGTTTTCCTCGGACGCGCACGGTTATTCCATTGCGCACGGGGCGCTCGTTGCCGCAGCGATAGTGTTCCTGGCCGAGCGGGCGGTCCGGGGACGGCTGTCCTGGCCACTGCTGGCGGGCGTGGGTATCCCGCTCACGATCCTCACCACCGTCGGAGCGACCGATCCGCTCTTCGAGTTCGCCTTCTTGCCGAGCCTCGCGCTCGCCGGATGCGTGGCCTGGTGGCGCCACCCCGGTTATGCACAAAGGCAATTGGCGGTCTTCTGCGTGGCTGTATGCGTCGCCTCGATCGTGGGCGCTCAGCTGCTCGACGCGCTCATGCGCTCCGAGCACGTGGTCGCGTCTTTCTTCCCCGTCACCTTTCTCGGGTCCACCTCGATCGTCGCGAAACTCCAAACCACCATCGTGTCGCTCGTCGCCCTCGGCGGCGGTGAATTCTTCGGTCGGCCGACGGCCGGGACCTCGCTGCTGGTCTTCACGATCGGCGCGCTCGCGATCGTGGCCTTGCTCGCCGTGCTGAGACTCGTGTGGCGCTACGCGAAGTCGCTTGACCGGCGAAGCAGCACGATGACGAACCCCCAGGACATCTATGTCGCTTTTTGGATAGGTGTGATCGTCCTGTCACTCGCGGCTTACACCCTCACGAGCATAGGTATTGAAGGAGCCGATCGTTACCTACCGGGAGCCTACGCGGGGAGCGCTGCCCTACTGCCAGTGCTCGTCCGTCGAGGCGTTCTCAAGCGTGCTCTCCTAGCGGGCGCGGTGACGCTGTTCGCCATTCTGATTGCCACCAACCACCTGATCGAAGGCCCGCTCGTCGGAGGCGGCCCCTCGCGGAACGAGGCGTACGAGATGCTCAGGTTCGTGCGAGCAGAGCGCGCGGACCACGGATACTCAACCTATGAAGTCGCGCCCGTCGCCACGTGGCAGACACGCGCTGCGCTCAAGGTCTATCCGATATTCGTGTGCAATGGGAACCTCTTTCCCGGGGCTCTCAGCGAAATCAACACGTGGTATCGACCAAAGCCCGGCGCGCGCAGCTTCCTCATCACACAGGCGGGAACGCCTTTCGCGAGCGTTCCATCCGCACTCGGCGCGCCTCTGACCGCGGCGACCTATGGACCGTACAGCGTCTACGTGTACGGACACGATGTCGCCACGAATCTCGGCAAGGGGTCATGCTGACGTCGTCCTTCGCGCGTTGCGTACGGCGCTGACGGACGTGGCAGGTCTGGTCGGCGAGACGCCCGAGACGAGCGCATCCATCCGCGCTGGGTGCTCGGCGCGATCCTACCCGTCGGCGAGTGGCAGCCTGGGCTCTGCGCTGGCGGTTGCCGAGCCGGGCACCGCGCACGCGATCGCGCGCGCGGGGGAGAGGTGCCAGTGCATCGCCTGCAGCACGTGCCCGAACGCCTGCGGGTGACGCGGCGCGATCTCGTGCAGCAGTCGCAGCACCGAGAGCGCGTGGCGCTCGTAGGTCTCCTCGCCGGTCAGCTGCGCGAGGCGCAGCAGCCCGTTGGCGGCGCTCGCCGCGCCTGACGGGATCGGCGCGTCCTCGAGTCGTTGCGCCGCACGATCAGCCCCGCGGCGTCGACGGCGGTCGAGAAGAAGCCGCCGTGCTGCTCGTCGGCGAAGCGCGCGATCAGCTCGTCGGCGAGCGCGCACGCCTCGCCGAACCAGCGCTCGTCGCAAGTCGCTTCGAACAGCACGAGCGTCGCCTCGAGCATGAACGCGTGATCCTCGAGGTACGCGTCGATCTTCGCGCGGCCGTCGTTGTACGTGCGCAGCAGCCGTCCGCGCTCGCCTGCCGGGGCGGAGCCGTGGTCGCGCAGGTCGCGCAGCACGAACTCGGCGCACGCGCGCGCCGCGCCGAGCAGCCGCTCGCCGAGCCGCTCCTCGATCCCCTCGATCGCGTCGTCGCGCAGGTGCGCTCCGGTCTCGGCGAGCGCGGCGATCATCAGCGCGTTCCACGCGGTCAGCCGCTTGTCGTCGAGCCCCGGCCGCACGCGCTGCGAGCGCGCGTCGAGCAGGCGCTCGCGGATCCGCTCGCGCGTCGCGCGGTCCGGCGCCAGCTCGGGCTCGCGCCAGGAGCGGTCCTGCAGCACGTTGAGCCCCGGACCCAACGCTTCGCCCTGTGTGCCCGGATGATGCGGGTCCTCGAAGTTGCCGCGCTCGCTCACGCCGAACCATGCGATCGCCGCGTCGGCGTCGGCGCCGAGCTGCTCGCGCAGCTGCGCGAGCGTCCACACGTAGAAGCGCCCCTCGACGCCCTCCGAGTCGGCGTCGAGCGCCGAGTAGAAGCCGCCCTCGGGGCCGCGCATCTCGCGCAGCGTCCACGCGAGCGTGTCGAGGCAGACGTCGAGCAGGCGACGCTCGCCGAGCAGCTGGAAGCCGTGCAGGTAGCAGCGCGCGAGCAGCGCGTTGTCGTAGAGCATCTTCTCGAAGTGCGGCACCGTCCACGCGCGGTCGACGCTGTAGCGCGCGAAGCCGCCGCCGATCTGGTCGTGGATCCCGCCGCCGGCCATCGCGCGCAGCGTCGCGCCGGTCATCTCGCGCTCGCCGCGCAGCAGCAGGAACTCGATCGCCGAGGCGTGCGGGAACTTCGGCGCGCCGCCGAAGCCGCCGTCGCGCGCGTCGAACATCTCGCGCAAGCGCTCGACCGCGGCGTCGAGCTCGGCGAGCGCGATCGGCTCGCTCGACGCCGTCAGGCCGGCGCCGCCCGACAGCCGCTCGCGCAGGCGCTCGCCGCCGGCGCGCAGCTCCTCGCGGCGCTCGCTCCACGCCTCGGCGATCGCCTGCAGCACCTGCGTCCATGCCGGCAGCCCGTGACGGGGCTCCGGCGGGAAGTACGTGCCGCCGTAGAACGGCAGCTGCTCGGGCGTGAGGAACACGTTCAGCGGCCAGCCGCCCTGGCCGGTCATGCTCTGGACGGCCTCCATGTACAGCGCGTCGACGTCCGGGCGCTCCTCGCGGTCGACCTTCACGCAGACGAACTCCTCGTTCATCAGCGCCGCCGTGCGCTCGTCCTCGAAGGACTCGCGCTCCATCACGTGGCACCAGTGGCAGGAGGAGTAGCCGATCGACACCAGCAGCGGCTTGTCCTCGGCGACGGCGCGCGCGAGCGCGCGCTCGCCCCACGGCAGCCAGTCGACCGGGTTCTCGGCGTGCTGGCGCAGGTACGGCGAGGTCTCGGCGGCGAGCGCGTTGGCCATCTCTGCGCCCAGCGTAGTGCGCCCGTGGCGGCACGGTCCGGGCGGCGGGTGGCCGGCGTCGCGTGCGGTCGCCTCGGCCGTCGACGCGCGCCGCAGCGACTCAGCGAGCGAGCGGCGACGCTTCGCGCGCGAGCCCCGGCAGCGGCAGCAGGAGCGGGCGCAAGGGCCATTCGCCTGCGCCGCCGGCGCGCGAGAGCTTGACCTTCGCGAGGCTCAGGTTGAAGCGCCTGCCGCCGAGCGTGCCCGTCACGCGTTTGTCGGCCGACAGGCGCACCGTGCCCGAGGAGCCGGCCGAGCCCGAGATGCGGATCGTCGCCGGCTGCAGTTCGTGGTTGCGCACCGGGAACGTCCCGCTGAGCGCGACGCCGCTGACGAACGAGAAGCGATGCAGCGTCGCGGCTGTCGAGGTGATCCGAGCGTAGCCGCCGCGCAGGCCGCCGAAGCTCGACCCGCTCGGCAGTTCCGCCTCGGCTTGCAGCGTCGCCGCGACGACCTGGCGGTCGAGGTCGACGATCGCGTCGAGCACCGCCGTCAGCGTGCGCCCCGGCTTGCCCGACAGCCCCTGCGGCGGATGCACGTACGCGAGCTTGCGCGGCGCGACCGGCGTCGGCGCGAACTGGTTCGCGCCAGCCGCGCACGGCTGCACGGGCGTCCCCGCGAAGAACGCGCTGACCGCCGCCTGCGCGCAGCCGCTGAAGTCGCTGCCGATCACCGAGTGACCGGTGTACGGAACGCTCAGCAGCTGCGCGTCGGGGATCCTCGCCGCGAGCGCCTTCGCGCCCGACGTCGGCGTGCGCAGGTCCTGCTCGCCGGAGAGGATCAGCGTCGGCACGTTCGGCAGCGCCGTCGTCGCCGGTGGCGCCGCCGAGGCGTCCGGCCACGACGCGCAGACCGGCACGAGGCTGTCGTCGAACGCCGCTTCGGGGTCGAACGGGTAGAAGGCGTTGCTCGGGACGGCCTTCAACGCGGCCGTCGCTTCGGCCAGGCGCGTCGCGGCGCTGGCGCCGCGCTGCCACGGGAACAGCGTCTCCTCGCACGACGTCGTCACGAACAGCGCGTTGTTTTCTTCTTCTTTGCTGATCCGTTCGGCTTCGGGGTCAGGTTTGACGGGGATACTCGGCACGAGCCCGTCGGCGATCAGGTTCAGGCGCAGCAGCGGCCCGGGATCGCCGATCAGCGCCGAGTGCACCGCCGCCGGCAGCAGCGCGCGCAGCGCCGGGTTCAGATCGCCGGCGTCGAGGATGCCGAGCACGTCGAGCTGGCCGAGCGAGACCACGTGGCGCTTGCCGGAGCCGTCGTACGCCGAGCCGGTCAGGCGGTGCTTCTGCAGCCGCGCGACGAGCGCCGCCAGTTCGCCGACGGGGTTCGCCGTGATCCCCGCGCACGCGCCGTTCGAGCAGAGCTCTTCGAGCGCCGGCGTGATCGCCTGCAGCCGGTCGATCCCGAACGGTTCGGGACCGTTGCTCGGCACGACCGAGTCGAGCACGAGCGATTCGACGTGCTGCGGGTACCGTTCGGCGTACTCGAGCGCGACCTTCGTGCCGTACGACGTTCCGTACAGGACGAGCTTCTTGTAGCCCGCCTGGTGGCGGATCGCCTCGATGTCTTCGACCGATTCCTGCGTCGTGAACGCGCCGCGCGCGGCGCCGAGCTGCAGCGCGCACAGTTCGACGAACGACCCGATCGCGGCTTCGCCGGCTCCTTCGAGCGCCGCCTGATTGTCGAAGATCGGGCAGTTCAGCGGCGCCGAGCGGCCGGTGCCGCGCTGGTCGAACACGATCAGGTCACGCGTCGTGAGCGCCGGCGCGATCGCCGTCGCGAGTTGCGAGGCAAGCGGGTCGGCCGCCTGCCCCGGGCCGCCCGCGAGCGCGACGACGGCGCTTTCGGGCTGCGCCGGGCCCGACGCCTTGCGCTCGACCGTCAACGTGATCGTGCCCGGCGCTTTGCCGCTGCGGTCGAGCGGGACCGTGACGGGCGCGCATAGGAAGCCCGTCGCCGCCGCTTCCTGGCACGGCGCCCACGCGAGCGCCGCGCCGGCTGGCGCCGCCAGCGCGCCGCCGAACGCCCAGCCCGCGACCGCGGACGCCGCGATCGCCCATGTGATCGTCGCTCTGCGCATCCCGCGCACGTTACCTGCAGCAGTGGTCGCGAGACGCCGTTTGCAGGACTTCCTCACGGCCGTTCAGCTACCCGCTGTGACCGGCCCGAAAGCCATCGGCGCTAGGCTCCGCGCGATGAGCGCAGCGCGCGAGACGATCGACGCGGACGGCGCGCCGCCGGCCGTCGGCCCGTACAGCCACGCCGTCGCCGCCGCCGGGCTGCTGTTCTGCTCCGGGCAGATCCCGCTCGACCCCGACAGCGGCGAGATCGTCGGCGCGACGCCCGCAGAGCAGGCGCGTCGCTGCCTGGAGAACCTCGGCGCCGTCTGCGCCGCGGCCGGAACGACGCTCGAGCGCGCCGTGCGCCTGACGATCTACACGACGCGCCTCGACGACTTCGCCGCGATCAACGACGTATACGCGTCGTTCTTCGCCGAGCGCCCACCCGCGCGCGCCGCCGTCGGCGTCGCTGCGCTGCCGAAGGGCGCGCTCGTCGAGATCGACGCCGTGGTGGCTCTCTAAGCGACGGTCGAAGCCGGCGCGCCGAGGCGTCCGTCGGCGTCCGGCTCGGCGGCGTACAGCGCGCGGCTGAGCAGCCGCCAGAGCGTCGCGCGCTCGTCCTCGTCGAGCGCCGCGAGCACGTCGTCCTCGATCGCTTCCTGCGCCTTCTCGGCCTTGGCGAGCGCCTTCGTGCCCGACGGTGTCAGCTCGACGCGATGGCGGCGGCGGTCGTCGGGGTCGCGCCGGCGCGAGACGTAGCCGACGTCCTCGAGCTCGTTCAGCAGCAGAACGACGTTGTTCGCGTCCATGCACAGCACCTCGGCCAGCTCCTGCTGCGGGCAGCCGGTGTGGTCACGCAAGTAGCTCAGCGTCATCAGGTGGCGCAGGTGCATGCCGAGCAGCTGCTCGTCGCTGCGTCGGTAGACCTGCTTCGCCAGACGCGTCAGCAGGACCATCGAGTTCGGAGCGAACGCCCTCTCGGATCCCATGTCACCAAATTTATACACCATCTCGTATCAGTCGTCATCTTAGCATCAATTATAAATTTTAAGACGATCATCCCTTCTGCAAGGATCATCCATGCTACGGTTGTCCTACGTCAACCGAAGGGAGTCGCATGAGCACCACTATCGAACAATTCGAGACCGCCGCGCCGGACGCCGGCACGGAGCAGCAACGCAACGAGCGTCGACGCTGGATCGCGCTCGCGGTGCTGTGCCTCGGACAGTTGATGATGGTGCTCGACGCGACGATCGTGAACGTCGCGCTGCCGTCGATCCAGAAGGATCTGCACTTCTCGCAGAGCAACCTCACGTGGGTGCTCGACGGCTACCTGATCACGTTCGGCGGCTTCCTGCTGCTCGCCGGGCGGCTCGGCGACCTCGTCGGGCGAAAGCGCGTATTCCTGAGCGGGCTCGTGCTGTTCACGGGCGCGTCGATCCTCTGCGGGATCGCGAACAGCCAGGGACTGTTGATCGGCGCGCGCCTGTTGCAGGGCGTCGGCGGGGCGGTCGCCTCGAGCGTGATCCTCGCGATCATCGTCACCGAGTTCCCGGAGAAGCGCGAGCAGGCGAAGGCGATGGGCATGTACGCGTTCGTCTCCGCCGGCGGCGGCTCGATCGGCCTGCTCGCGGGCGGTGCGCTGACGCAGTCGCTCGACTGGCACTGGATCTTCTTCGTCAACGTGCCGATCGGCGCCGTCGCGTTCCTGCTCGGCTCGCGCCTGATCGTCGAGAACAAGGGCCTCGGGCTCGGCGGCGGCGTCGACTGGCTCGGCTCGCTGCTGATCACGCTCGCGACGATGGCCGGCGCGTTCGCGATCGTCAAGTCCAGCGAATACGGCCTGACCTCCGCGCGCACGCTCGGCGTCGGCGGCGCGGCGGTCGTCCTGCTCGCCGCGTTCCTCGCGCTCGAGGCGCGCGTGAAGAACCCGATCATGCCGCTGCGCATCCTGCGCCTGCGCTCGCTGATGGGCTCGAGCGTCGTCCGCGGCCTGCTGATCACCGGCATGTTCTCGGCGTTCTTCCTCGGCTCGCTGTACCTCGAGCGCGTGCTCGGCTACGACGCGATCGAAACGGGCCTCGCGTTCCTGCCGCTGACGGCGCTGATCGCGATCATGTCGATGGGCGTCGCCGCGCGCGTCGTCGAGCGCGTCGGCGCGGTCAACACGCTCGCGGGCGGGCTCGTCGGGATCATCCTCGGCCTGCTGCTGCTGGCGGTGCAGGGCGTGCACGCGAGCTACTTCCCCGGCCTGTTCTTCGCGTTCCTGCTGCTCGGGCTCGGCGCCGGCTCCTCGTTCCTGCCGCTGTTGACGATCGGCATGAGCGACGCGCCGCAGCGCGACGCGGGGCTCGCGTCGGGGATCATCAACGTCTCGGTGCAGCTGTTCGGCGCGATCGGCCTCGCGGCGCTCGGCACGGTCGCGACCGACCACACGAAAGCGCTCGCCACCAGCGGCCACACGCTGGCCAGCGCGCTGACCGGCGGCTACCACCTCGCGTACCTCGTCGCCGCGATCTGCGTCGCGTTCGGCATCCTCGCGGCGTTCCTCGTGCTGCGCCCGCCGCGCAGCACCGTCGCGCAGGAGGTCGAGGAGCTCGAGCGCGAGTTCGGCCGCGCGAACGCGAGCCAGCAGGCCGCCGAGCAGCTCGCCTAGCGCGCGCACGAGCCGCCGCCCGCCGCCCTACCACCCAGGGGCGGCGGGCGGCGTTCGCGAGCAGGCGTCCGGCGCTAGCCCTGCGCGCGCAGCTCGGCGCGCTTGACCTTGCCGGTCGCCGTCTTCGGCAGTTCGCTTGCGAACTCGACGATCCGCGGGTACTTGTACGGCGCTGTCTCGCGCTTGACGTGCTCCTGCAGCTCGCGCACGAGCTCCTCCGAAGGACGGCGATCGCCCTCGCGCAGCACGACGACCGCGCGCACGACCGACCCGCGCTCCTCGTCCGGCGCCGCGATCGCCGCCGCTTCGGCGACGGCCGGGTGCGCGACGAGCGCCGACTCGACCTCGAACGGTCCGATCCGGTAGCCCGCGGAGATGATCACGTCGTCGTCGCGGCCCTGGAAGCGAAGCCAGCCGTCCTCGTCCTGCTCGACGAGGTCGCCCGTGCGCCAGATCGGCCCCGAGCGGCGGTCCTCGATGTGCCATGCGCCGTCCTCGCCGCGCTGCACGTGCTCGCCGAGGTAGCCGAGGAAGAACGTCGGCACGGTCCGCGGGTTCGCCGTCAGCTCGCCGTCTTTGACGAGCAGCCCGACGCCGGGCAGCGCCTTGCCCATCGAGCCCGGCCGCGCCGGTTCGCCGACGGGAGCGCCCGTCAGCTGGCCCGTCTCGGTCTGGCCGTAGCCGTCGCGGATGTCCAGCCCCGTCGCCTCGCGCCACGCGCGCAGCACCTCCGGGTTCAGCGCCTCGCCCGCGGCGACCATCCCGCGCAGGTCCTCGAGCGGGCGCAGCGTCGTGCGCTTGGCGAGCACGCGGTACTCGGTCGGCGCCATGCACAGCACGTTGACGCGCTCGCGCGCGAGCAGCTCGATGCGCTGGTGCGCGTCGAAGCGCTCGTCGTGCAGCAGCGCCGACGCGCCGGCGAGCCATGGCGCGATGAACACGTTGCGCGCCGACTTCGACCATCCGCTCGCCGCCGTGCACCAGACGAGCTCGCGCGCCCGCGGCGCGAGCCAATGCGCCGCCTGCACGCGCTGGCCGTCGAGGTAGCGCTGGGCGTGCAACACCGCCTTCGGCTCGCCCGCCGTGCCGCTCGTGAACGTGATCAGGCACGGGTCGCCCGGCGCCAGCTCGGCGGCGATCGCCGGTTCGGCGTCGAACAGCCGCTCGTCGGGCACGAGCGCGACGGGGCACTCCGGGCGCGCCGCCTCGAGCTCTGTGCGGTTGCGCTCGTCGGCGACGATCAGCGCCGGGCGCGCCGCGTCGATCCGCATGCGCAGGTCTTTCGCGCGCAGCTGCTCGGTGCACGGCAGCACGACCGCGCCGATGCGAAAGCACGCGACCATCGCGAACACCCACTCCGGCCGGTTGCCGATCAGCGTCATCACGACGTCGCCGCGCCCGACTCCGAGCCGCTGCAGCGAGCCCGACAGGCGCGCGCTGCGCTCGGCGACCTCGGCGAAGCTCCACTCGCGGCGCGACCCGTCGCGCGCGAGCTCGAGCAGCGCCAGATCCGACGGCGGCAGCCGCTCGACTACGTCGCTGGCGAAGTTCATGCCGGTATTCTCCTCAGACACGCGAAAACTAGTCTGGAGCCCATACAGCATGGCCGTAGCCGCGGACCCGTACACCGAGAAGACCGACGAGCAGAAGGCGATCACCGAGATGGTGCATCAGTTCGTGGACGAGCAGATCCTGCCGAACGCCGAGCACTACGACCACGAGGACGCCTTCCCCGAGCCGATCGTCGAGCAGATGAAGGAGCTCGGGTTGTTCGGCGTCACGATCCCCGAGGAGTACGGCGGCATGGGGCTCGACCTGACGACGTACGCGATGATCGTCGAAGAGCTCTCGCGCGGCTGGATCTCGATCTCGGGCGTAGTCAACACGCACTTCATCGGCTCCTACCTGCTGATGAGCTTCGGCACCGACGAGCAGAAGCAGAAGTACCTACCGCGGATGGCGACCGGCGAGATCCGCGCCGCCTTCTCGCTGTCGGAGCCCGAGCTCGGCTCCGACGTGCAGGCGATCAAGACCTCGGCGAAGAAGCAGGACGGCGGCGCGTGGGAGATCAACGGCCAGAAGATGTGGGTCACCAACGGCCTGCGCTCGACGCTCGTCTTCACGCTCGTCAAGACCGACCCTCAGGCCGACCCGCGCTACCGCGGGATGACCTGCTTCATCTGCGAGAAAGAGCCGGGCGTCGCGGAGAACACGGGCGCGCTGAAGGGCTTCAACGTGCCGCCGCAGATCAAGAAGATGGGCTACAAGGGCGTCGAGTCGACCGAGCTCGTGTTCGACGGCTACCGCTGTCCCGCCGAGAACATCCTCGGCGGCGAAGAGGCGGGGCTCAATAGGGGCTTCGTGCAGATGATGGACGCGCTCGACCTCGGTCGCGTGAACGTCGCCGCGCGCGGCGTCGGCCTCGCTCAGCGCGCGCTCGAGCTGGCGCTCAAATATGCGCAGGAGCGCAAGACGTTCGGCAAGCCGATCGCCGAGCACCAGGCGATCCAGTTCAAGCTCGCCGACATGGCGACGCAAGTCGACGCGGCGCGGCTGCTCGTGCGCCGCGCGGCGGCGATGAAGGACGCCGGCGAGCGCTCCGACCTGGAGGCCGGCATGGCGAAGCTGTTCGCCTCCGAGGCCGGCCGCTTCTGCGCCGAGGAGAGCTTGCGTATCCACGGCGGGTACGGGTACTCCAAGGAGTACGAGATCGAGCGCATATATCGTGACGCGCCGTTGCTGCTGATCGGCGAGGGGACGTCCGAGATCCAGCGGATGGTGATCGGCCGCAAGCTGTTGCAGCGTCATAAGATCTGACACATCGCGACGGACCACGAAGGTCCCGGAAGGGGAGCGTCACATGGCCGAGGATGCCAAGGCTCTGATCGAGCTCGCCGGCCGGCGGTTCATCGAGGAGGTTCCGGCGCTCGCGCCGATCAAGCTCGTCGTCGGCGTCGAACTGCGCGGCCGCGGCGACGTGCAGCACTTCCGCCTCGAGCTGCCCGACATGAAGGTCACGAAGGGTCCCGCCGCCGACGCGCGCGTACGTGTCGACATGCGGCGCGAGTTCTTCAACGTGATGGCGCGCGAAGGCAAGGTGCCCGACTGGGTCGAGGCGTTCACCTACGGGCAGGCGAAGGCGAGCGGCCCCGAGCAGATCCTCAAGCTGATCGTCAACGTCGTCGAGCGCCAGCAGGAGCGCCAGCGCACGCGCAAGGCGCGCAAGCCGGCCTAGCGCTCGCGCGCCGGCGCGCCGGCGCGTAACGACGGGGCTGAGACGCTCGCGCCGCCTATCGGCCGCCTCAGTGATACGAGGTCAGCTGCTGCGCCAGGAACGCGAGCGAGGCGAGCAGGAAGATGCACATGACGATCAGCGAGAAGTTTTCGTTCATGGGCCTGTCGCGGACGATACCGCGCCGGACGCCTCTCAGGCGAGGACGGCGTCGTCGTCGTACAGCTTGATCACCTTGACGGCGCCGTCGGGCGCGGCGTCGAGGCACAGGCGGCAGAGCACGCACTCGTCGAGGCTCTGCTCGACCAGCTCCAGCGCTCCATCGGGCTTCTGGGCGTAGATGTCGACCGGGCACGCCTCGGTCAGCTTGCGCGCGAGCTCGGCGTCGGCCGCGGCGGCGTCGTCGACCTCGACGGCGATGAACAGGCCGTCCTTCCTCACGATCGAGACCCGGCCTTCTCCGCGATCTTCGCCTTGACGAGGTCGGGGATCTCATCGATCCGTTGCACGACGGGGATGCCGGCGGCCTCCAGGCGCGCGATCTTCTCCGTCGCCGAGTCCTCCTTGCCCTCGACGATCGTGCCGGCGTGCCCGAACGACATGCCCTGCATCTCCTCGTCGTCCATGAACTTGCCGGCCATGAACGCGATGATCGGCAGGCGCGAGTCGTGCTCGGAGACCCACTGCGAGAGCTGCGCCTCCATGCGGCCGCCGGGCTCGGTGTAGATCACGATCGCCTGCGTCTGCTCGTCGGCCTCGAAGTACGGCATCAGCTCGGCGTACGTCGAGCCGATGATCGCGTCGCCGCCGATCGAGACGGCCGTCGAGACGCCGAGTCCGGCGGCCGTCAGCGTCGAGGAGATCTCCGTCGTCATGCCGCCGGAGCGGCTCATCACGCCGACCGCGCCGGGCTGGTAGGCGACGGCGGCGTTGCGCGCGGGACCGCCGATGCCGCCCATCTTGGCGACGCCGGGGACGATCACGCCGAGGCAGTTGGGGCCGATGATCCGCGCGCCCTTGGCGTCGGCGAGCTCGACCATCATCGCGACGTCGCGGCGCGGGATCCGCTCGGTGACGATCACGACCGTCTCGATGCCGGCGTGCAGCGCCTCGAACACGGCGTCTCGCGTGCCCGCCGGCGGGACGGTGACGACCGACCCGTCGGGCACGACGCCGCCGTTGTGCTCGACGACCTGCTCGACGGTGTCGAACACGGGAACGCCGTGGACCTCGCGTCCCTTGCGCCCTGGCGTCACGCCGCCGACGATCTTCGAGCCGTAGTCGAGGCACTCGCGCGTCAAGTTGACCGCCTCACGCCCGGTGATGCCCTGGATGATGAACGTCGTGTCGCGGTCGATCAGGATGCTCATGCGGCTCCCTGGATCTTCGCGACGGCGCGACCGGCGGCCTCCCACAACGACACCGAGCGGTCGCAGTACTCGATCCCGTACTTGTCGAGGATCTTGAAGCCCTCCTCCTCCCAGGCGCCGGGGATGCGGAAGATCGCGATCGTCTCGCCGGGGTCCCTGCCGAGCTCGAGGCACGCCTTGATCACGCCGCGCGCGACGATGTCGACGCGCGTGTTCGAGACGATCGACATCATCACGGCGATCTTCTCGACGCCGTCTTTCTGGAGCACCTGCTTGGCCAGGCCACACGCCTTCGCGACGGACGGGTTGCCGCCGATCTCGGAGTAGTTGGCGGGCTTGCCGCCCTGCTGGCGCACCGCGTCGGTCAGCGTCAGCGAGCCGCCGCCGGCGCCGATCACGAGGCCGATGTTGCCGTTGAAGCCGGTGTCCTTGCCCTGGATCACGCCGCGGTGATCGGCGGCGTCGATCGCCTTGACGGCCTCCTCGAACGGGGTCGGCGTGTGGCCCTCGCGCGTGCCCTCCTCGGCGCCGATTCCGAGCGCCTCGATCAGCGCCTTCTGGCGCGGCATGCCCTCGTTCTCCATCTCCATGTGCGCGTCGAGCGCGACGAACGAGCCGTCGTTCAGCTCCGCCAGCGGGTTGATCTCGGCGAGCGTCATGTCGTTGTCGAGGAACAGCCGCGCGAGGCGAGCGAGCACGGGGGTGGCGCGCTGCAGCGCCCTGCCGGTGACGCCGGCCGCGGCGATCACCTGCTTGGCCTGGAAATCGGAGAACGGCTCGAGCGTGGAGAAGTGCCCGCGACCGACGTGATCGGGGTGCTGCTCGGCGACCTGCTCGATGTCGATGCCGCCCATGTCGCTGAACAGCATCAGCGGCTTCTTCGCCGTGCCGTCCCAGACGACGCCGGCGTAGTACTCCTGCGCGACCTCCGCCTTCGGGTCGACGAGCACGCCGCGCGGCATCTGCCCGCCGATCTCCAGCGCCAGGATGTCCTTCGCGTAGGACTCGGCTTCGGCGGGCGTGTCGGCGAACTTGACGCCGCCGGCCTTCATCCGCCCGCCGGAGAGCACCTGCGACTTGATCACCGTCGGGCCGCCGATCCGCCGCGCGATCTGCGCCGCCTCGGCCGGGTCGGTCGTGAAGCCGTAGTCGGTCACGGGGATGCCGGCGCGCTTGACGATCTCGCGCGCCTCGTACTCGAAGAACCTCATGCGGCGCGGAAGCCTACAGGCCCCGGCCTGGGCTGTGCGGTGGGCGCACCGCGCCTACGCCGACTGAGGTGCTCAGCAGTCGGCGAGGGCATGCAGCGCAGAGCACATCTGAGGTTTGGCGAAAGCAAGGTCACCTACGCGCTCAGTAAGCGTCGAGCGCCGGACCATCAGCAGGTTGTCGAAGGAAGCTGCGCATTCCACCGACAAGCCCTCGCTTTCGCCGAGCGCGATCTCCGTTGGTATTTGCCGGACGTTGCTGGTGATCGGCGCCACTACTACGCCGGTGAGCACCGGAATCGCCTCGGATCGCGTGACGACGAGGACAGGACGCCGCTTGTGCTCGGTCTCGGCCCACCAGATCTCGCCCTGCTTGGGCACGCTCACCAGGGCTCCGCTTCGATCATCGCCCGCGTCGCCTCGTCGGCGCCCGCAAGCTCCTCCTCGGTCTGTGGTTGACGTCTGTATCCCTCGACGATTTCTTCGCCGATCTGCCGTCGCCGGTGTTCATCCACCAGCTTTTCCAACCCGATCCGCACGGCCTCCGAGCGGCTGGCGACACGACCGTCGGCGACGAGGCCGTCGAGGTCGGCGACGAGCTTGTCGTCAATGCGTGTGACTACTTGCGCCATGCGAACAGTATAGCAAACTGCAATGCATCATGCGACTCGAGCGTCTGGGACGAGACGAGGCGTCTGCACGGCGACCGTCGCGATCAGGCGGCTACGCCCGCCGGCGCGAAGCCGTACGCCTCGGCCAGCTCGGGGTCCTTCTTGGCGAGCATTTCGGCGAGGTTGACCATCACCTTGCACTGCTTCCACGTCGCGTCGTCCTGCATCTTGCCGTCGATCATGTGCACGCCGCGCCCGTCGGGGATCGCCTCGAGCACCTTCTTCGCGAAGGCGACCTCGTCGGGGTCGGGCGAGAACACCTTCTTGGCGATCGCGATCTGGCCGGGGTGCAGCGACCACGCGCCGACGCAGCCGAGCAGGAAGGCGGCGCGGAACTGCGTCTCGCAGCCCTCGGCGTCGGAGATGTCGCCGTACGGGCCGTAGTAGGGCAGCGCGCCGACCGACGTGCACGCGTCGACCATGCGCGCGATCGAGTAGTGCCACGGGTCCTGCTGGTAGCTCGCGCGCGGCGCGTCGGGGTTCTCGGGGTCGGGATCGGCGATCGTGCGGTAGCCGGGATGCCCGCCGCCGACGCGCGTCGTCTTCATCCGCCGCGAGGCGGCGAGGTCGGCGGGGCCGAAGCTCATCCCCTGGATGCGCGGCGAGGCGCTCGCGATCTGCTCGAGGTTCGAGACGCCGAGCGAGGTCTCGAGCACGCAGTGGATCAACAGCGGACGCTGCAGGCCGGCCTTCGCCTCGAGCTGCGCGAGCAGGCGGTCGGCGTAGTGGATGTCCCACGGCCCCTCGACCTTCGGGATCATGATCACCTCGAGCTTGTCGCCGATCTCGGCGACGAGGCGCGTGAGGTCGTCGAGCACGTACGGCGAGGCGAGCTCGTTGATGCGCGTCCACAGCGCCGTCTCGCCGAGGTCGATTTCCTTGCCGACCTTGATCAACCCCTCACGCGCGGCCTCCTTGCGTTCGAGCGGGATCGCGTCCTCGAGGTTGCCGACGAGCACGTCGACCTTCGGCGCGAGCTCGGGCGTCTTGTCGACCATTTTCGGGTTCGAGAAGTCCATGAAATGGAGCATCCGAGAGGGCTTGAAGGGAATCTCTCGCGAAGGCTCGGGCGCGTCGATCGCAAGGGGCTGGAAGAAGTCGCGGGGGTTGCGCAAGTCGGCTCTCCTGCTGTGGCTCGGTCGTCGTTTACGCGATGAACGCTACCGGCTCGGCGCGGCCCACTAGAGTCCAACGCTGAAATCCAAGCCATCCGAGGAGACTCCAGGACCCAATGAGCGAGACGCAATCCGTCGAGACCGAGCAGGCCGCGCGCGAGGCGAGCGGCGCCCATCCGTACGGCCGCTACCTCGAGGAGTTCGAGGTCGGCGACGTCTACAAGCACTGGCCGGCGAAGACGGTCACCGAGTCCGACGACCACCTGTTCTGCCTGATCACGATGAACCACCACCCGCTGCACATCAACGACGTGTACGCGCACAAATCGCAGCAGGGGCGCAACGTCGTCGTCGGTCCGCTCGTCTACTCGCTCGCGCTCGGCATGTCCGTCTCGGACGTCAGCGGCAAGGCGATCGCGAACCTCGCGACCGAAGAGCTGAAGCACCCGGCGCCGGTGTTCCACGGCGACACGCTGTTCTGCGAGTCGGAGGTGCTCGAGAAGAAGGAGTCGAAGTCGAAGCCCGACCGCGGCACGGTCAAGGTGCAGACGCGCGTGCTCAACCAGGACGGCGTGCTGGTCGCCGAGTTCAAGCGCCTCGTGCTCGTTCCGCGCCGCGAGCCGGGAGGCGGCGAGGCGGAGGGCAACGTCGAGTAGAGATGAGGGCCGAACGCGCGCCGAGCAGTTCGTCGGCCCGCCGAGAACGCCGCGCGGGCGTGCGATACGCTCTGCGGACCGCCCTGCAGGGGCGTTTTTCCGTTCCCGGGGCCTCGGATGGCCCTCGGAGCGGCGCCAACCGACCGACGAGCGAGTTGGCGCGCCGATCATGACCGCGATCGAGGAGCCGCTTTTCCCATGAACACGACCGCTTCCGCCCCGACGACCAACGAGCGACTGCTGACCTGGGTCGGCGAGGTCGCGTCACTGACCGAACCCGACGAGATCCACTGGTGCGACGGCTCGGCCGAGGAGTACGACAGCCTCTGCGGCGAGCTCGTCGAGGCGGGCACGTTCGAGCGGCTGTCGGACGCGAAGCGGCCGAACTCCTACCTCGCGCTGTCGGACCCCGGCGACGTCGCGCGCGTCGAGGACCGCACGTTCATCTGCTCGCAGGCCGAGGAGGAAGCGGGGCCGACGAACAACTGGCGCGACCCGGCGGAGATGCGCGAGACGCTGAACGAGCTGTTCGCAGGCTCGATGCGCGGTCGCACGATGTACGTCGTGCCGTTCTCGATGGGCCCGCTCGGCTCGGACAAGAGTTACGTCGGCGTGCAGCTGACGGACTCGACGTACGTCGCCGTCTCGATGCGGATCATGACGCGGATGGGCCAGGACGCGCTCGACGCGCTCGGCTCCGAAGGCGAGTTTGTACCGTGCCTGCACTCCGTCGGGATGCCGCTGTCGGACGACGTCGAGGACGTGCCGTGGCCGTGCAACGCCGAGAACAAGTACATCGTGCACTTCCCCGACACGCGCGAGATCTGGTCGTTCGGCTCGGGCTACGGCGGCAACGCGCTGCTCGGGAAGAAGTGCTTCGCGCTGCGGATCGCCTCGGTGATGGCGCGCGACGAGGGCTGGATGGCCGAGCACATGCTGATCCTCAAGCTGACCTCGCCGGAGGGCGAGGTGAAGTACATCACCGGCGCCTTCCCGAGCGCGTGCGGCAAGACGAACCTGGCGATGCTGATCCCGACGCTCGAGGGCTGGCGGGTCGAGACGATCGGCGACGACATCGCGTGGATGAAGTTCGGCGAGGACGGGCGGCTGTACGCGATCAACCCCGAGTACGGGTTCTTCGGCGTCGCGCCGGGCACCGGCGAGGAGACGAACCCGAACGCGATCCGCACGATCGAGCGCAACTCGATCTTCACCAACTGCGCGAAGACCGACGACGGCGACATCTGGTGGGAGGGCATGACGAAGGAGCCGCCGTCGCACCTGACCGACTGGCACGGCAACGACTGGACGCCCGACTCGGACGCGCCGGCGGCGCACCCGAACGCGCGCTTCACGACGCCCGCCTCGCAGGACCCGGCGATCGCGCCGGAGTGGGAGGACCCGAAGGGCGTGCCGATCGACGCGATGCTGTTCGGCGGGCGTCGCTCGACGGTCGTGCCGCTCGTGACGGAGGCGTTCGACTGGGAGCACGGCGTGTTCCTCGGCTCGGTGATGAGCTCGGAGAAGACGGCCGCGGCCGCCGGCACCGTCGGCGAGCTGCGCTTCGACCCGTTCGCGATGCTGCCGTTCTGCGGCTACAACATGGCCGACTACTTCGAGAACTGGCTGAAGATCGGGCGCACGAGCGGCGCGAAGCTGCCGAAGATCTTCTACGTCAACTGGTTTCGCAAGGACGAGGGCGGGCGCTTCCTGTGGCCCGGCTTCGGCGAGAACTCGCGCGTGCTCTCGTGGGTGTTCGCGCGCTGCGCCGGCCACGGCGCGGCGACCGACACGCCGATCGGGCTGATCCCGCCGGTCGGTCCCGACGGCATCGACACGCGCGGCCTCGACGTGTCCGACGAGGACATGGCCGAGCTGCTGCGCGTCGACGCCGCCGAGTGGAAGGCGCAGCTGCCGCAGTTCCAGGCGTACCTCGCGCAGTTCGAGCGCCTGCCGGACGCGCTGAACGTGCAGCTGCGGGCGCTGCAGGAGCGGCTCTCCAGCTAATCGGCGCTCTATTCGTGGCCGTGGGAGTCGCCCGCGGCTGCCGCCGGCGGGCGTGACTCCTCGGCGAGCGAGGTGATCGTCAGGGCGCCGCGCGCGGAGGACTCGAGCACCTCGGTCGCCTCCTCGAGCGAGCGCGCGTACAGCTCGACGAGCAGGTGCACGATGATGCGCGAGTCGTCCTCGTGCTTGTGGAAGCGGACGTGCGTGAAGAACTCGCGCACGCCGTGGTCGCCGAACGCGGCGTATGAGAGCGCGTCGCCGGCCTCCGGGCCGGAGCAGCTCTCGACCTCGTCGGCGTCGACGGTGACGGTGCACGAGGCCACCCACGGCGTGCCGGCGATCATCCGTTCCCAGCGATCCTCGATCGGCTCGACGCGGCTGTTGCTGAAGCCGAGGTGCGGCTGGTCGTGCATGCAGTCGAGACACTGCACGACGGCCTCCTGCAGCTCGTCGATCACTTCCGCGCGCTCGCCCGTCTCCGGGTCGATCTTGTGGATCCCCTCGTAGTGCACCTGCACCTCGAGATCCTGCGACCAGCAGCGGTAGCAGCGCAGCCAGCTGCGCGCACCCGTCTCCGGCGTCGATCCGTCCATCAGCGCATTGTAGGACGGGGCCCCGCGGCGCAGCACGTGCGCCGCGGGGTGTGGCCGGCCGTCAGTGATGCTTCTTCTTGTGCGCCTTCTTCTTCGGGCGCAGCGTGACGTGCTCGGTCTTCGTCACGACGAGCGTGCCGTTGAGCGTGTCGACGGTGAACTTCAGCGTCACGCGCACGCCGTTGCCCTTCACGCGCGCGAGCGCACGGCGGCCCTTTGCAGTCGGCTCGATGATCAGCCTGCCCTTGCCCGGTTTGCTGAGCTTGACGCTGCCCTTCCCGAGCAGGACCGGCGCCGCCTTCTTCTTTTTCTTCTTCTTGCCGTGCGAGGACGCGCTGACGCCGATCGCTTCGACGGACGCGACCGACGCGGTCGTGCCGAGATCGGGTCCGCTGATCAGCTCGCCGCTCGTCGAGCACGGGAAGCCGCAGTCGATCGGGACTTCGACTTCGCCCCCCGGCTTGATCGTCCCCGCTTCGGAGAGGTCGACGAGGTGTTCGAGCGACTCGGCGGGCGCGTAATGGGTTTCGCCGACGCTCGAGTTGTGCGTCGAGTCGCCCGAGTACGTCGCGATGATCTCTGGCAGCGCGCCCGGTTTGCTCGGCGGCGCGAACTGCACCGAGCAGCTCGACGTGTTGCCGGAGAGCGGCGTGTTCGCCAGCGTGCACGTGTTGCCGCTGATGAACACACCGCCGTTGCGCGTCGCGAACGAGACGGTGCCCGTCGGGTTCGTCGCGCCCGAAGGCGCGGCGTCGCCGATCGTTGCCGTGCACGTGTCGGTCGCCGTCGCCGTCACGAGGTTGCAGATGACCTGCGTGACCGTCGGGTGGCTGGTCGGTTTCGGCGGCACGATGCACGCTTCTTCGCCGACGCGGCCTCGCCGGAGGGACACCCCGATAGCGCTTTCGTCGCGCCTGTTTCGATGATGTTCGTCAGCGCACTGGCGAGTTCGCCGCTGCTGCCGTCGAGCGCCTGTCCGCCGGACAGCGCCGCCCAGTATTCCCAGTAGGGCAGGTAGCCGGTTGAGGAGCCGAAGAACTCAACCGACTCGAGCGGCTTGCCGTCGCTGCCGAGCTCGCTCGCCACGTTCTGGATGCGGAGGTTGGTGCCCGGCGTCCAGGTTGTCCCGGCGATTCCGAATTTACCGCCCGGTTCTTCGTTCGTGTCGAACGGGTTCGCGAGCCACTCGCTTTCGGGCAGCCCTTCGTTGAGGTTGACGTCGTGCGGCACGTTGTCGGCGATCAGCACGATCTCGTGTCGCGCGCCCGAGCGCCAGCCGACGGTCGGATTGGTGTCACTCTCCCACAACGCCCGCGAATACGCTTCCGGACCGTCGCCGCCGAATCCGAGCGTCAACCCGCTGATCGTCGAAAGCGCTTTCGCCCGTTCGGTCGTGATCGACTGGTCGAGCTGCCAGGCTTTTTCTTTGTTTTCGGCGTACTGCTGTTCGGTTTCCGTTCTGACGAACGAGCCGTTTTCGTACCCCGGTATGTCTTCGACATTCGCCACGCCGAACGCCACGTCAGGCAGGTGCGCGCTGACGGCTTCCATCACGCCGGCGACTTTTTCCTTTGCTTCGTTGAGCTCGCTGCCCATCGACCCGCTCGTGTCGAACAGGAACAGCACGTCGGTGTGCGCCGGCGTTTCCGCGTCGGCGCTCCCCGTCGCCGGCCCGTAGCCGACCGCGACGAATGCGGCCGCGGCCGCGATCAGACAGCAGAAGCGACGCGATCGCCAGACCGCGCGCGTACGTCCTTCTATACGCATCTTGAATCCCCCAGGAGTAACTAGTTCTCGGCCGAATTGCCCTAGCGCGGGAACTTATTGGATTCACACAGGTGTGCTGACAGCTATATACGCACGCATACGTACCGCCAGCGTGAGGCGGGGATCGATCTGATGTGAGCCGCGAGGAGACGGGGCGCCCGCGGGCGCCCCGTCTCTGCTTTCACTGGCTCGTCGCCGCTAGTGGTGGCGCCGGTGCTTGGGCTTCGGTTTGACGACGGTGAAGTGGAACGTCTGCACCGTCGGTGCGCCGCCGAGCTTCGAGCGGTACGTCAGCTTCGCCGTCAGCTGGACCTTCCGGCCTTTCGCGAGCGCATTCTTGACCTTGCTCGACGGCCCGACCGTGATCTTCAGCGCGACGCCGGCCTTGCCGGTCGCCGAGACCTTCCCGGAGAGCGTCGACGCCGGTCGGCACTTGCCTTTGATCTTGACCTGATTGCGCTTGCACTTGACCTTCTTGGCGGCGATCGCGTTGCGCGAGATCGTCGCCGTCGGCACCGTCACTTCGACGGTCGCCGTGCCTTCCTGCGTCGGCACGAACACGATCGTGATCGTCCCGTTGGAGTTGGCGTGGATGCTCTGGACTTTGTACGTGCTGTTCGGCGTCGGAGCCGGCGGCGCCGGAGTCCAGATGATCTGCGCCGCGCCGGCCGGGTCCTGCGGTTCCTGCACGCCGTTGCCGGCGAGGTCGAGGAACGTCTGCATCGTGTCGAGGCCGGCCACCGTGCCGACGTAGCTGATCGTCGCCTGACCCGCCGAGTTCGTCGTCACGCTGCCCGATTTCGGGTTCGACCCGCCGATCGAGTAGACGAGCGAGCGACCGGCGTACGGCGTTCCGCCCGTGTCGACCGCCGTGATCGTGACCGTCGCCGTCTGTCCGACGGTGTGCGCCTGCGTCACCGGCTGGATCGAGAGCCCGGCCGGGATCTGCGCGCGGTTGACGATCGAGTAGGTCGCGGTGTGTCCGGCGGCGAGCCCGCTCGCCAGGTTGTTGTCCCAGCTGACGCCGACCGCGTTGTCGATCAGGTTCGGGTCGATGTCGTCATTGAACACCTGCCCTTCGCTCGACGCGGCGCGTACCGCGGCCCAGATTCCACCGTCGGACGGGCTCGTCGTCGGACACCTGCCGAGCGGTTCCGGTACCACGTTCCAGCAACCGGTCTGCCAGTTGCTCCAGCTGGGCGAGGCTTCGATGAAGCCGCCGAGCACGCCCGTCGTGCTGTTCTGACCGCCGACGAAGCGCGGCGGGCCTCCGAAGAACACGCCTGTGCCGAAGTCGCTGTTGTCGGTATACAGGTCGCCGGCGTAGATCGCGTGGAATTTGAGCGTCGCCGACGGCGCGGTCGTGAAGCCCGGGATCGTCTGCCCGGTGATGTTCTCGACTTCGAACGTCGAGGTGAACTGGGCTTCGCCGTTGACATACGTCGTCGTCTCCGTGATCAGCGCGTAGTCGAGCGATTCATCGGTCACCTTGAACTGCGTGACGAGCTTGTACGGATCGCTCGGCGTGCCGCTGCCGGTCGGCGAGCCGGGGCTGACTTCGGTGTATTCGGTCGAGCCGAGGCCCGGGCCGGCGACGCCCTGGAAGCCGAACACCTTTTCCTTGACGTTCGTCGGGTTGGACGCCGGGAAGCCGAGGAAGAAGCCGCAGTCGCCGAGCGTGCCGCTGCCCGGGAAGAAGTTGTTGCCCGCGTTGAGGTAGTTGGACTGACACTGGCCCTCGGACCCGATCGAGACGATCAACGGCGACCCGGGGAGCGTGACCGTGCCGGCCGCGCCGGCGCCCGCGGCAGTCAGGGCGAACAGCACGAGCGCGGCCCCCGCGATCGCGAGCAGGCGCCCCGGCCCTGTGCGTAGCGACGGGCGCGCGGACGCGCGACGTCGCTCTCTGCTCCTACCAGTCATGCAACTGCCTCCTTGTGCCCCCGACCCCGGCGGTCGCGTCCCGGGCACCGACGTTGCGCCGGAGCCTATACCGTCGCGCCGATCGGAGATCGGTGCTTGGACACGTTGGCGAGAGCGTCCGTTGGTGTACGTCGCGCGCATCGACGGTGGCGCAGAGGGCCAAGCGCGGGCGGGCCGCCGGCGCAGCTCTAGCCGAACGTGAACGCGTACCCGGTCACGCCCGGCGGGAAGCGCAGCCCGAGCCGATGTCGCTCGTCGCGCGGGAGCGAGACGAGCGTGTACAGGCGCTGCCCGCTGACCGTCACGTGCGAGTCGTGGACGTCGGCGCCCGCGTCGGCGGCCGAGATCGGGCGCCCGTCGAGCAGCACTTCCACGGATCGTGGCGTGCCGCCTTCGGAGCTCAGCACGAGGTAGACGTGCTCGGCCTGGAACTCGACGTCGATCCCCGCCTGCGAGATCGCCGTCGCCGGTTGCCCGCCGATTCGCCACGTGCCGCTGAACGCGAAGTCGTTGAGCGCGAGCGAACCGGTCGGCGCCGGCCCGTAGTAATGGACGCCGTCCTTCGGCCGGTCGATCCAGCCTTCGGCGCGCGCGGTGCCGAGGTAGGTCTCCGGCGTGGCCTGTTCGCTCGGAACGACGACGCCCGTCGGACGGGCCTTCGCGCCGACGTCCGCGCCCGCTTCGGCGAGCAGCGCGCGGATCGCCGTTTCGGTCTTGTCGTAGTCGCCCTCGCCGAACGTCGCGTAGCGCACCTGGCCCTTGGCGTCGATCAGGTAGTCGGCCGGCCAGTACTCGTTGCCGTACGCGTTCCACGTTCCCATTTCGTTGTCCTGGACGACCGGGTAGCGCAGGCCGAACTGCGCGATCGCGTTCGCGACGTTCGACGCGTCGCGCTCGAACGCGAACTCGGGCGTCTCGACGCCGACGATCGTCAGGCCGTCGTGGCGGTAGCTCGCGTCCCACGCCTTCAGGTACGGCAGCGTGCGGATGCAGTTGATGCACGTGTACGTCCAGAAGTCGATCAGCACGACGCGCCCGCGCAGCGACGCGAGCGACAGTGGTCGCATGCCGGGCGTGTTGAACCACTCCTGCGTCTGCGTGAACTCCGGCGCCGGGCCGAGCGCTTTGAGCCCGTGCGCGGTCGCGAGCAGCGTCGCCTGGCTCGCGTTCGCCGGCGCCGCCTTCACGCTCGAGCCCGACCCGTTGCACGTCGAGGACCCGTTCGCCGGCACGAACTTCTGGCGGTGGCCGTCGATCTCGTGCAGACGCCCGGTGACGGTGCTCGAGCACTCGAGCGACGCCGTCAGGTTGACGTCGGGGATGTGCTGCGCGACGAACTGGTCGAAGTTGACGTCGAGGTTCGTCAGGATCGCGACCGCGGTGAGGATCATGATCGCGCCGAGCGCGCGCTGCAGCATCGGCCCGCGGCCCGCCCGCCTGACGCGGTCGAACAGGCGCCGGCCGCCGAGCGTCAGCGCGAGCAGCACGAGCGCCGAGCCGAGCGCGTACGCGATCGCGACCAGGATCGTCTTGCCGCTCGCTGCGCTGACGGAGATCACGGCGGCGAGGATCGGGCTCGCGCATGGCGTGTAGACGAAGCCGAGCGCGCCGCCGACGAGCAGCCCCGAGAGGAAGCCGTCGCCGCGCGAGCGGGGCCCGAAGCGCGCGAGGCGCGAGAGCGGCGCCTCGATCCGCGCCGAGACGTCGGGCACCCACAGCGCGACGCCGAACGCCAGCAGGACGACGATCGCGACGACGCGCAGCGGGTCGCTGCCGAGCCCGACGCCGTCGACGACCTTCGCGACGCCGACGATCGTGACCGTGAACGTGATCGACAGGCCGAGCACGATGCCCAGCGGCCGGCGCCGGCCGCCGACGCCGCCGGCCGACAGCAGGGCGGGGAGCACGGGCAGGACGCACGGCGACAGGGCCGTGCCCGCTCCCGCCAGTACCGCGAAGCCGAGAAGGACGATCATGCGCTCTCTCCTACAGTCTGGCGGCGCCCGATTGCGTTACGCGCCGCTTGCGCACGCGAGCGGCGTGGGCTTCGCGGTGGGCGGATCAGGCGCCGATTCCGGCCTCGAGCGTCGCCTCGAAGTCGGTCTTGCCGATCGGCCCGATGCACGGCGTGTCCGCGCCCGCGTCGCGATAGCGCTCGACCCCGGCGCGCACCTGCGAGCCATCGCCGATCGCCGTCAGCGCCGTCAGGAACTCGTCGGAGATCGCCGCCTGCATCGCCGGCAGGTCGCCCGCCGCAGCGTCGTACGCGGCGATCTCGGCGCCGAATCCCGAGCGCTCGATCATCGCGCGGTAGAACGGCAGGCCGAAGTACGGGATCAGCTCGCCGCGCATCGTCGCGCGCGCCGCGTCGGGGTCGTCCGTCAGCGCCGCCGGCACGGCCGGCGCCACGTCGAAGCCCTCGAGCGTCAGCCCGGCGCGTTCGCGTCCGGCGCGCACCTCCGGAATCACGACGTCGGCGATGTACTTCGGCGTGCACAGCCACAGCAGCACGCCGTCGGCGAGCTCGCCGGCGAGGCGCAGCATCGCGGGGGAGAGGGCGGCGACGTAGATCGGCAGCCGCGGGCGCGTGTCGATGCCGAGCAGGCGAAAGCCGGTCGGCCACTTCTCGCTCGCCGGCGGGTCCTCGCCGCGCAGGATCGCGCGCACGATCGACGCGTACTCGCGCATCTCCGCGACCGGCCGGTCGATCGTCTGACCGTGCCAGCCTTCGACGACGGGGCGGTGCGAGACGCCGAGGCCGAGGTTCAGCCGACCGGCCGAGAGCTCGTCGACCGTCGCCGCCGTCTGCGCCATCGTCGCCGGCGTGCGCGTGTAGATCGGCACGACGCCCGGCCCGACGCGGATCCGGCTCGTCGCGAGCGCGTACGCGGTCACGACCGTCAGCGACTCGCGCCCGGCGATGTGCGTGACGTACGCCGCCTCGTAGCCGAGCGACTCGGCCAGCCTGACGCGCTCGACCGCCGCGCCGAGCGAACGTCCCGTCGAGACGAAGCAGCCGGTCGCCATGCGCGTGAGCATATGCGAGCGGATCTTCGCCCGCCGCGCACGTGGCGCGTGGGCGCGGCGCCGGTGTGCGGTCGCGTCGGGGCGCCGCTCAGCGGCGCAGCAGCACGTACACGGTGCAGATCGCGAACGCGATCTGCCCGAACGCGAGCGCGGTGCCGAGGTTGATCGCGCCGAGCGCGCCCGCGAGCAGGCTCGCGAGCACGAACGCGCCGAACATCAGCGCGAGGTCGATCCACGGGCCGCGTCTCATCGCTCGGCCGCCCGCTTCTCCAGCGCGGCGACGAGCGCCGCCGTGTCGAGCGTCGGCTCCTGCTCCGACAGCAGCCGCTCGGCCGCGCGGCGCCCGCCGAGCGCGCGCACGCCGCGCTCTCCGTGCTCGTGCGTGAAGTCCGACAGCGCGTTCGCGCGGCGCGCGCGCAACCTGCGCTCGCCGACGTCGCCGGCGGCGCGGTGCTCGCGCAGCGCCGCGACCAGCTCGTCGATCCCCTGCGGCGGCGAGAGCGAGGAGACGGCCACGACCGCCGTCTCGCCGGAGCCGAGCGAGCGCAGCGCCGCGCTCACGTCGCGCCTGCTGCGCAGCGCGATCTGCCCGAGGTCGGACTTCGTGACCACGAGCACGTCGGGGATCTCCATGATCCCCGACTTCAGGAACTGCAGCACGTCGCCGCCGCCCGGCTGTACGACGACGACGACCGTGTCGGCGACGTCGGCGACCTCCGTCTCGGCCTGCCCGACGCCGACCGTCTCGATCACGACGACGTCGAACGCCGCCGCGAGCGCGTGCGCGGCCGCGCGCGTCGCCCACGCCAGGCCGCCGAGACGCTCGCCGGCCGACGTCGAGCGGATGAACACGCCGCGGTCGTGCGGGTCGAACTCGATCCGCGCGCGATCTCCGAGCAGCGAGCCGCCCGAGCGGCGCGAGCTGGGGTCGACCGCGAGCATCGCGACCGACTGCCCGTCGGCGCGCCAGGCGCGCAGCAGCGCCGAGAGCAGCGTCGACTTGCCCACGCCCGGCGGCCCGGTCACGCCGATCACGTGCCCCGGCGCCTCGCCGCCGAGCGCCGCCGGCGAGACCTGCTCGAGCAGCGCCGTGGCCTGCGCGCGGTCGCTCGTCGGTCGAGCTCTCGAGCAGGTTCAGCGCGGCCGGCGCCGCGCTTAGGTCTCGTTCGCGCAGGCGGATCCCGAGCGCGCCGCCGGCCACGCCCTGCGGGCGCGGTGCGCCGCTCACGCCGCGCTGCTGGCCGACGCGGCGCTGCCGGCCGACGCGGCGCTGCCGGCGATCGCCGCGCCGTTGGCGGCGGCGCCGTCCGCGTCGAGCAGCTCGACGATGTCGCGCATGATGCGCGTGATGTCGAAGTCCTTCGGCGTGTACACCGCCGCGACGCCCGCCTCGCGCAGCGCCGCGACGTCCTGCTCGGGGATGATCCCGCCGACGATCACCGGCGCGCTGACGCCGGCCTCGCGCAGCGCGTCGATCACCGCGGGGATCAGCTCGCGATGCGAGCCGGAGAGGATCGACAGGCCGATCACGTGCACGCCCTCCTGCAACGCCGAGGAGGCGATCTGCGCGGGCGTCAGGCGAATCCCCTCGTAGACGACGTCCATCCCCGCGTCGCGCGCGCGCACGGCGATCTGCTCGGCGCCGTTGGAGTGCCCGTCGAGGCCGGGCTTGCCGACGAGGATCTTCGGGCGGCGCCCGAGCTTCTCCTCCAGCCGCGCGACCTGCTCGCGCAGCTCGGCGAGGTCGTCGTCGGCGGGCGCCGCGGCCGCCTCGCCGACGCCGGTCGGCGCGCGGTAGCTGCCGAACACCTCGCGCAGCGTGCGCGCCCACTCGCCGGTCGTCGCGCCCGCGCGCGCCGAGGCGATCGTCGCCGCCATCAGGTTCTGCGTCTCGTCCCGCGCCGCCGCGGCGAGCTCCGCGAGCGCGGCGTCGACGGCGGCCTGGTCGCGGCCCGCGCGCCACGCGCGCACGTCCTCGATCTGCTCGGCTTCGACCTGTGGGTCGACGACGAGGATCCCGCCCTCGGCGTCGGCCGTCAGCGGCGACTCCTCGGTCTCGGTGTAGCGGTTCTGGCCGACGACGACCTGCTCGCCGGCCTCGATCCGGCGCAGCCGCTCGCGATGGGAGTCGACGAGCGCGCCCTTCATGTACGCGACCGCCTCGACCGCGCCGCCGTGCTCGGCGACGACCGCCATCTCCGCGCGCGCGCCCTCGAGCAGCTCGGAGACGAGCCCGTCCATCACGATCGAGCCCTCGAAGATGTCCGGGTACTCGAGCACGTCGGTCTCGTACGCGAGCACCTGCTGGATCCGCAGTGACCACTGCTGGTCCCACGGCCGCGGCAGCCCGAGCGCCTCGTTCCACGCCGGCAGCTGGATCGCGCGGGCGCGCGCGTCGCGGCCGAGCGTCACGGCGAGCGCCTCGAGCACGATCCGCTGGACGTTGTTCTCCGGCTGGGACTCGGTCAGCCCGAGCGAGTTCACCTGCACGCCGTAGCGGAAGCGTAGGTGGCGCGACTCGCGCACGCCGTAGCGCTCGCGGCCGAGCTCCTCCCACAGCACCGACATCGCGCGCAGCTTCGCGTGCTCCTCGACGAAGCGCACGCCGGCGTTGACGAAGAACGAGATCCGTCCGAAGACCTGCTCCATCAGCTGCTGCGCCTCAGCGCCGCCCGGCTCGTGCGCCTGCTCGACGCGCGCGCGAGCCGCGTCGAGCACGGCGATCGCGTTGCTCATCGCGTACGCGATCTCCTGCACCGGCGTCGCGCCAGCCTCCTGCAGGTGGTAGGAGCAGATGTTGATCGGGTTCCACTTCGGCACGTGCTCGACCGTGTAGGCGATCATGTCGGCGATCAACCGCATCGAGGCCGCCGGCGGGAACGCGTACGTCCCGCGCGCGAGGAACTCCTTGATGATGTCGTTCTGCGTCGTGCCCTGCAGCGACTCCTGCGCGACGCCCCGCTCCTCGGCGGCGACGACGTACAGCGCCAGCAGCCACGCGGCCGTCGCGTTGATCGTCATCGACGTGTTCATCTCGCCGAGCGGGATGCCGTCCATCAGCGCCGCCATGTCGCCGCGGTGCGACACCGGCACGCCGACCTTGCCGACCTCGCCGCGCGCGAGCTCGTCGTCGGGGTCGTAGCCGGTCTGCGTCGGCAGGTCGAACGCGACCGACAGGCCCGTCTGTCCCTTCGCGAGGTTGCGCCGGTACAGCTCGTTCGACGCCTTCGCCGTCGAGTGCCCGGCGTACGTGCGCATCATCCACGGCCGGTCGCGCTCTGGCAGGCGCGGTGAGTGCTCGCCGCTCATATCTCCAATTGTACGGTTGCGCGGCGCGCTTTATCCTCTGGTCCGTGAGCCAGACGATTGAGTTGCCGCGCGTCGGAGGGCCGGGGAGCGGGCTCGGAGGCTCGTGGCGGGTGATCGTGCGCAACGACGATCACAACACGTTCGAGCACGTCGCGCGCACGCTCGCGCGCTTCATCCCCGGCATCACGCTCCCGCGCGGCCACGAGATCGCCAACGTGATCCACAGCTCCGGGCAGGCGATCGTGTTCACCGGCATGCAGGAGCCGGCCGAGCACTACTGGGAGCAGCTGAAGGGCGCCGGGCTGACGATGGCGCCCCTCGAGCAGGGCTGAGACGTCTCAGGCGCGGGACGGCTAAGCCGACTCGCCCTCGGTCACGCCGTGCGGCGCGCCGTTGGCGTGGCCGTTCGCGCGACCGTTGCCGGCGCCGTTGGGCGCCGCGCCCGTGTGGATCTCGCCGCCGGCGGTTTTGTCCCACCAGCCGTACAGGACCGGCACCTGGTACCAGCTCGAGTGGATCGTGCGAAAGCGCGTCATCTCGGGACCCGACCAGTAGCCCTCCCACTGCAGGTACTCCTCGAACGCCGCCAGCTGCTGGAACTTGTAGCGGTCGTCGCGCGCGCGGTAGACGCCGTACGAGCTCGCCCCGTAGCGCAGCGCCACGGCCGCGACCTCGTTGAGCGCCGCCTCGAAGTCATTCGCGCGAAAGCCCGTCGCGTACCACGGGACGATCACCGTGCCGGCCATCAGGCGCCGACCTCCGCGTGGATCGCGCCCGGGCCCTCGGCCGTCTTGCCCTCGCCCTCGCGCTCGGCGCCGACGAGGATCGAGATCTTCCCGAGGTGCTTGTTTTCGAGCATCAGCTGGTGCGCTTCGGCGACGCCGTCGAAGCCGAGCGTGCGCCACAGCACCGGCCGGATCTGCCCCGACTCGATCAGCTCGTTCGCCTTCATGCACTCGTACGCGTTGGCGAAGTGCGAGCCGACGATCTCCTTCTGCTTCATCCACAGGTAGCGCACGTCGAAGTCGAGGTTGTAGCCGGTCGTGCCCGCGCAGATCACGACCTTGCCGAACGGCTTGACGGTGAACACGGATGTGGGGAAGGTGGCCTTGCCGACGTGCTCGAAGACGATGTCGGGCGCGTCGCCGAGGATCTGCTTGACGCGCTTTGAGAATTCACGCGAGACGCCGAAGCGGGCCTTGTCCTCCTCGGGCGTCTCCTTGCCCGTGCGCATCATCCCCTTGAACTCGGCGCGGTCGATGTAGTCGACGGCGCCGAGGCGCTTGACCAGCTCGCCCTTCTCCGGAGAGGAGACGACGCCGACGCAGTGCGCGCCGGCCGCCGCGCAGAGCTGTGTCGCGAACACGCCCAGGCCGCCGGCGGCGCCCCAGATCAGCACGTTCGCGCCGGCCTGCATCTTGCAGCGCGTGATCAGCATGCGGTAGGCCGTGAAGTAGACGAGGCCGTACGAGGCGGCCTCCTCCCACGTCAGCGCGTGCGGCTTCGGCAGCAGCTGCTGCGCCTGCACCTTCGTGAACTGCGCGAACGAGCCCCACGTCGTCTCATAGCCCCAGATCTTCTGCGACGGCGCCGCCATCGGGTCGAGGCCGTGCACCTCCGGGTCCTCGTAGGAGGCCTGGTTGCAGTGCACCACGACCTCGTCGCCCGGCTTCCAGCGCGTGACGCCCGCGCCGACCTTCCAGACGACGCCCGAGGCGTCCGAGCCGCCGATGTGGTGGCCGTACTGCGGGTGGTCGCCGTAGCGCCACACGCCGACCGGCTCGCCGAGCGCCGCCCACACGTTGTTGTAGTTGACGCCAGCGGCCATCACGCGCACGATCACCTCGAACGCGCCTGGCTCAGGCACCTCGATCTCCTCGACCTGGAACGCGTCCTTCGGTTCGCCCTGGCGCTCCTCGCGGATCACCCACGCGGCCATCGTCGCGGGCAGCTCGCCCGGCTCGGTGCTGACGTCGGATACCTGCTTCAGGTCTAGTGCCACGTGCGCTCGAACCTCGCGTGTCGGGGATAACGGACGGTAGGCAATCCTACCCGGCTCGCGCGCAGCGTTGGCGCCCCGCGGCCCGCGCTACCCGCCCGCGCCGAACGGAAGCTCGACGACGAGCGCGCTCGCGCCGTGCTCGCCGACCTCGACGCTCGCGCCCGGCTCGGCCTCGCGGCGCACGAGCGCCAGCGCGATCGGCCCGTGCTCGGGCGAGAGCGCGACGCTGCCGAGGCGCCCGACGGCGCGCTCGCCGAGGCGCAGCTCCTCGCCGCTCGCCGCCGGCGCCGACAGGCGCAGCCCGCGCAGGTGGCGGTTCGGCTTGCCCCTGTAGAACAGCCGCGCGACCGTCTCCTGCCCGACGTAGCAGCCCTTCGTGAAGCTCACCGCGCGCTCGTTCAGCCCCGCCTCCTGCGGGATCGTGCCCTCGTCGAGATCGACGCCGAAGCGCGGGCGCCCGCGTTCGACGCGCACGCACTCCGCCGCCGGCTCGGAGACGCCGACCGCGCCGCGGCCGAGCAGCGCGTCGCGCAGCCGTTGCGTGTCGGCCGCCTCGCACAGCAGGTCGACGCCGATGTGCGTGCGAATCGCGAGCGCCGCGACGCCGTCGATCGCGACCGGCGCGTTCGCGTGCTCGTCCGTCGACAGCCACGCGTGCGGAGTGTCTTGCGCCTGTGACGCCCCCGAAAGCGGGGCCACGACGCCGGCGACGCGATCGGCCTCCGGCCCGATCAGCGACAGCAGGCCGCGCTCGAGCGTGCGCTTGTGCAGCTCGACGTCGAACCCGATCTTGAAGCGGCGGATCATGTCGAACAGCGCCTGCAGCGCGACGCGCTCGGTGTCGAGCAGCAGTTCCGGCGCGGCGTCGTCCGCGAGCGCTCCGGCCGCCGCGTCCGCCGCGCGGGCCGCGTTCGGCGATCCGGCGGCGACCGCGAGGATCCGCACGTCGCCGAGCATCTTGCCCTTGTGCGTCAGGAACGCCGCGTAGCGGCCTTCTCCCGGCCGCAGGCCCTCGAGCTCGTTCGTCACCTGCCCGTTGAGGAACTCGATCGCGCCGGCGCCGCTCAGCGCGAGCTTGCCGCGCTCGGAGCGGTCGAGCACGCCGCAGCGCTCGCGCAGCGCGTGGTGCTCGGAGGCGAGCAGCTCTGTGTCCGTCGCGGCCACCGCTTCGAGCATAGCCGCGCTACGCTTGCGCTCGATGGGCCTCGCCGACACTTTCCAGCGGACTGTCGACGCGCTGCCGGACGACTGGACGGACCTCGAGCTCGACCTGCGGATCGCCGACGAGTCGCGCTACGTCGAAGCGGCGCTGTACCTCGCGACGTGCAACGCGCGGCCGTACTCGAAACACGACTGGCACTGGCGGCTGCTCGTCGCGCACCGCTTCGGGCACGCGGCCTCGGCGCAGACCGTCCACGGCACGCTCGCGCTGCTCGACGAAGCCGGCATCGACGGCGAGCTCGCCGTGCGCGAGACGCGCAGCGGCCGAGCCGAGATCACGCATGGCTGGGGGCGCCCGCAGTCGGCCCGCGAGGAGTTCCGCCGCCTGCGGGCGCAGTAGCGATGGCGCGCGTGCTCGCGCTCGTGCCCGACCTGCTGTTCGGCTCGCGCGTGCAGGGCTCGCTCGCCGCCGCCGGCCACGACGTCGAGCTGATCGGCGACGCGCCGCGCTTGCGCGAGCGGCTGTCGGCGCCCCGCGAGCCACGTCCTGACGTGCTCATCGTCGATCTGGTCGACGCGCAGCTCGACGGCGCCGCGGTGCACGAATCGCTCGTCGCCAACGAGCTGCTCGACGGCACGGCGACGCTCGCGTTCTACTCGCACGTCGACGCAGACACCGGCGCGCGCGCACGCGAGGCCGGCTTCGACCTCGTCGTGCCGCGCTCGCGCATGGCGCGCGAGGGACCCGAGCTGATCGCGCAGCTGCTCGGCGGCGGGTGAGCGACGACCGCGCGAGGAGGGCGGCGATGAACGCACGGATGCGCCTGCGCGCGCTGCTCGACAGCCCGTTCTTCGACTTCGCGCCGTGGATCGTGATGTCCGTGATCGAGGGACCCGGGCGCTTCGAGCTCGCCGTCGGCCTCGCGTTCGCGACGGCGCTGTCGATCGCGCTCGCCAACTGGCTGCTCGGCGTCAAGCCGAAAATGATCGACGGCGCGAGCCTCGCGTTCTTCGCCGGCCTGATCGTCGCCGGCATGCTCGTCGACCACGCCGGGCAGCGCTGGCTCGACCGCTACTCCTCCGACCTCTCGAACGCGACGATCGCGCTGATCGCGCTCGGCTCGGTTCTCGCGCGCACGCCGTTCACGCTGCAATACGCGCACGAGACGATCGCGCCGGAGCTGTGGGACACGCCGCGCTTCATGCGCCTGAACTACCGCGTCACGTGGGTCTGGATCGGCGCGTTCGCGATCACCGCGCTCGTCGGCTTCCTCGGCGACGGGCCGCTCGACGAACCGGACAACATCTGGACGAACTGGATCGTGCAGATCGCCGCGCTGATCCTCGCGCTGCGCTTCACCGAGTGGTATCCCGACGCGGTGATCGCGCGCGAAGAGCTCGCGCACGGGCGGCGCAGCGAGCCGGCGCCGACCGTGCGCGAGCTCGTGCTGCCGCTCGCCGGCTACCTCGTTCCGGTCGGCGTGCTCGTCCTCTGCGTCGGCGGCGCGCCGTGGTGGGTCGGCGCCGGCCTCGTCGTGCTCGGCGCGCTCGCCGCGTGGCGGCTCGGCGAGGAAGAGGAGGAGATCGAGGAGGGCGGCGCGGCCGGTGGCTGACGCCGCGCGGTCCCGCTACGCCGCCGCGTCGGGAGCGCCGGCTGGCGCGAGCGCGGACTCGGCTGGCGCCCCCGCCTCGCGCTCGGCCTCGCGTGCGGCCGCGCGACGCGCGCGGGCGAGCAGCAGCGGGCTGCTTGGCGTCGCGCCCGGTCCCGGCACCGCGCGCGAGTCGCGCGCCTGCAGCGCCGTGCCGCACTTCTCGCAGACGCGGTGCTCGTCGACGCGCCCGCCGCAGCCGCGGTGCTCGAGCACGACCGCCGGGCCGCCCGGGGGCGGCGTGTGGCGGTCGCCCCACTGCATCAGCGAGACGACGATCGGCCATAGGTCGATGCCCTTCTCGGTCAGCCTGTACTCGTAGCGCGGCGGGCGCTCGCGGTAGGGGACGCGCTCGAGCACGTCCTGCTCGATCAGCTTCTCCAGGCGCGCCTGCAGCACGTTGCGCGCGATCCCCAGGTTCGCCTGGATCTGGTCGAAGCGGCGCAGGCCGAGGAACACGTTGCGCACGATCAGCAGCGACCAGCGCTCGCCGACCACCTCGAGCGCGCCGGCGATGCTGCACGTCTGGTTCCTGTATTCGCTGCCGAGCACCTGCCAACCCCTCCAGTCGTCTTCCGATCATAAAAATATAGCGAGATGAGTTGCGTCATGCAACTGTTGTGTTAGGGTGCGTTTCGTCATGCAACGCAAATGGATCGTCTCGCTGATCGTCTGCGTCGGGGTGTTCATGTCGAGCCTCGACCTGTTCATCGTCAACATCGCCTTCCCCGCGATCGGCCGGCACTTCGGCGGCGCCTCGCTCGGCTCGCTGTCGTGGATCCTCAGCGGCTACGCGATCGTCTTCGCCGCGCTGCTCGTCCCCGCCGGGCGCTGGGCTGACGCGTTCGGGCGCAAGCGCGCGTTCCTGCTCGGCCTCGCGGTCTTCGTCGCCGCGAGCGCCGCCTGCGCGCTCGCGCCGTCGGTCGGCTTCCTGATCGGCGCGCGCATCGTGCAGGCGATCGGCGGCGCGCTGATGCTGCCGACGTCGCTCGGCCTGATGCTGCCCGAGTTCGGCCCGCACGAGCGCCACGTCGCGATCGGCGTGTGGGCGGCGACCGGCGGCATCGCCGCCGCCTCCGGGCCGCCGCTCGGCGGCCTGCTCGTGCAGGCCGACTGGCGCTGGGTGTTCCTCGTCAACGTGCCCGTCGGCCTGCTCGGCCTCGGCTTCGGCCTGCGCACGCTCGTCGAGCGCCGCGAGCGCGGCGCGTTGCGTCCCGACCTGCTCGGCGCCCTCGGCCTGATCCTCGCCGTCGGCGCGCTCGTCGTCGCGATCGTCAAGGGCCAGGAATGGGCGTGGGGCTCGGCGCGCGTGATCGCGCTGCTCGTCGTCTCCGCCGTCCTGCTGCCGCTGATCTGGAGGCGCTCGCAACGCCACGCCGCGCCGATCGTCGAGCCGGCGATGCTGCGCGTGCGCACGTTCGGGCTCGCCGTCGGCGCCTCGCTCTTGTTCTTCGCCGGCTTCGGCGCGATGCTGCTCTCCGGCGTCCTGTTCCTGACCGGCGTCTGGCACGAGAGCGTGCTGACCGCCGGGCTGATGCTGTTCCCCGGCCCCGCGACGGCGACCGCGTTCAGCATCCCCTCGGCGCGGATCGGCGCGCGCTTCGGCTACCGCGTACCGGGAGTGCTCGGCGCGCTCGTCTTCGCCGCCGGCTCGCTCTACTTCATCGCGCGCACCGGCCAGCGGCCGGCGTTCTGGTCGGAGTACCTGCCCGGCTCGCTGCTGACCGGCGCCGGCGTCGGGCTGATGATCCCGACGCTGACCGGCGCCGGTGCCTCCTCGCTCGCGCCCGAGCGCTTCGCGACCGGCGCCGCCGTGCTGACGATGGGCCGCCAGATCGGCGTCGCGCTCGGCGTCGCCGTGCTCGTCGCCGTGCTCGGCGTGCACGCGAGCAGCGCGTCGGACTTCCACACGGCCTGGCTCATAACCGTCGCCGGCGGCCTCGCCGCCGGCTTCGCGCTCGCCGCGATCGGGCCGCCCGCGCTGAATGCGGCGGGCGCGGACGGCCCGGCGCGGCCGGTGATCTCCGAGCCGATCGCCGACCCGCTGCTGGCCGAGCCGCTCGTCGAGGACGCCGCGTGAGCGCGCTCGCGCAGGACCCCGCCGCGACGCGCACGCGCTCGCGCACGTTCAGCTGGGAGGACCCCGCCGCGGCGGCCGCCGCCGGCATCGAGCTCGGGGGATTGCAGTACATCCGCGCGATCGCCGACGGCACGCTCGCGCCGCCGCCGATCGCGCGACTGCTCGGCTTCGAGATCGTCGAGGCCGACGAGGGGCGCGCGGTGTTCGCGCTGCAGCCGGCCGAGTGGATGTACAACCCGATCGGCATGGTCCACGGCGGCGTCGCCGCGACGATCCTCGACTCGTGCATGGGCTGTGCCGTGCACACGACGCTCGCGCCCGGCGTCGGCTACACGACGACCGACCTGCACGTCCGCTACATCCGTGCGATGGGCTCGCAGACCGGGCGCGTGCTCGCCGAAGGGCGCGTCGTGCATCGCGGCCGGCGCACGGCGAGCGCCGAGGGTCGCGTGTTCGCCGAGGCCGACGAGAAGCTGATCGCGCACGGCTCGACCGGCTGCGTGATCTTCGCCTGAGCGCGCCGAACGGCGCACACGGGGCACACCGGCGATCTTCGGCGCGCGGCGCGGGAGGCGCGCGCGGCGAGGGCGGGGCGCGGCGCTGCGGTTGGGACGTCGCTCGCGGCGCGCTAAAATGCTTGCCAGCAAGCAATGATTTCGCCGGTGACGCCACAGACACAGCCGCAGTCACGATCCCGGACCTCGCGGGAGGCCGGCAAGCGCGCGGCTGATTCGGCCGTCGAGGCCGGCGCCGCGCCGCGCCTGCGCGCGATCGTCGGCAAGCTCTCGCGCCGGCTGCGCCCGACGCTCGCCGGCTCGGGGCTGACGCCGACGAGGCTGTCGGTGCTCGCGACACTCGACCGGCGCGGCCCGCTGCGGATCTCCGAGCTCGCGGCGATCGAGGGGCTGAACCCGACGATGCTCTCGCGCGTGATCGCGGAGCTCGCCGGCGCGGGGCTGCTGCGGCGCGTGCCCGACCCCGACGATGGCCGCGCGGCGCTCGTCGACGCGACGGCCGCCGGCCGGCGCCTGCACAAGAAGATCCAGAGCGAGCGAAACGACGTGCTCGGCGTCGTGCTCGCCGAGCTCGACGAGCGCCAGCGCGCCGATCTCGAGGGCGCGCTCGGCGTGCTCGAGGAGGTCGCCGAGCGGCTGAAGGGCCGTTCCGCGTGAAGACGACGTTCGCCGCGCTGAGCGTCCCCAACTACCGCCGCTACGTCAGCGGCCAGTCGATCTCGCTGGTCGGCACGTGGATGCAGATGACGGCGCAGTCGTGGCTCGTGTTCGTGCTGACGCACTCGAGCACCGACCTCGGCCTCGTGATCGCGTTGCAGACGCTGCCCGTGCTGCTGCTGGCCCCGTACGGAGGCGTGATCGCCGACCGGCTCGACAAGCTCGGCCTGATGATCGCTCTGCAGAGCACGATGGGCGTGCAGGCGCTGATCCTCGGCGTGCTGACCGTCACCGGCGAGATCCGCTTCTGGCAGATCGGCGTGCTCGCGGCGCTGCTCGGGCTGAACAACGCGTTCGAGAACCCCGCGCGCCAGTCGTTCATGCTCGAGATGGTCGGCCCGAAGAACCTGCGCAACGCCGTCAGCCTGAACTCGGTGCTCGTCAACGTCGCGCGCTCGGTCGGCCCCGCGGTCGCCGGGCTGCTGATCGCGACCGTCGGCGAGGGCGTCTGCTTCCTCGTCAACGCCGCCAGCTTCGTCGCCGTCGTGACGACGCTCCTGCGGATCGATCGCAGCGCGCTCGCGCCGAGCCCGCCGGCGCCGCGCGCCGCGGGGCAGCTGCGCGAGGGCCTGCGCTACGTCGCGCGCACGCCGGCGCTGCGCACGCCGCTGCTGATGATGGCGCTCGTCGGCACCGTCGCGTACGAGTTCCAAGTCTCGCTGCCGGTGATGGCGCAGCGCGCGCTTCACTCCGGCGCGGCCGGCTACGGCTTCATGACCGCCGCGATGGGCGTCGGCGCGGTCGCCGGCGGGCTGCTCGTCGCCGCGCGCGGGCGGATCGGCATGCGCACGCTGATCGTCGCCTCCAGCGGCTTCGGCGTGACGCTGCTGTTCGCCGCGCTCGCGCCGAGCCTCGCAGTCGAGCTCGTCGCGCTCGCGCTCGTCGGCTGGGCGAGCATCACGTTCATGTCGACCGCCAACTCGACGCTGCAGCTGAACGCCGAGCCGTCGATGCGCGGCCGCGTGATGTCGCTGTGGTTCGTCGCCTTCCAAGGCACGACGCCGATCGGCGGCCCGCTGATCGGCTGGCTGATCGCGCTCGCCGGCGCTCGCGCCGGTCTCGGCGCCGGCGCCGCGAGCTGCATGCTCGCCGCCGCGCTCGGCATGCTCGCGCTGCGCCGCTTTCACTCCTCGCGCGGCGCGCGCGACGTCGGCGCGATCAGCTCGCCGGCGTAGCTCAGCCCGGCGGCGGCGCAGCTCGCCGGTGCGTCGTTCAGCTCGCCTCGGTCGCCTGCGCGCGACCGATCTCGGCGAGTTCCTGCTCGCTCGGCTCGAGCGGCACGATCGCGCCGTTCGGCACGCGCTGGCCGTACGGCAGCCAGCGGCCGATCCGCACCGACAGCGCCGCGCGGATCACCATCCCGTGACAGACGACGAGCGCCGGCAGCGCACCCGCCTCGATCTCATCGAGCGCCGCGCCGACGCGCTCCTCCTGCTGCACGAACGACTCGCCGCCGGGGAACGCGAAGTCGGGGTCGGCGTTGGCGAACGCGTCGAACAGCTCCGGCGCTTCGGCCTGCACATCGGCGAACGTGCGGTCGGTCCAGTCGCCGGCGTCGGTCTCCATCAGCCGCGCGTCCTCGCGCGGCTGCAGGCCGATCCGCGCGGCGACCGCGTCGGCCGTTTCGCGCGCGCGCAGCAGCGGGCTGCACCACAGCGCGGCGAAGCCGAACGAGGCGGCGCGCTCGGCCAGCTCGACGGCCTGCTCGCGCCCGAGCTCGTCGAGCGGCACGGCCTGCTGGCCCTGGAAGCGGCCCTCGCGGTTGTACGCCGTGCGGCCATGGCGCGCGAGGTAGACGCCGGTGGGGGAGCGGCCGGTCAGCGTCGGTCGAAGCGGTCGAGGTTCATCACCTTGTCCCACGCGGCGACGAAGTCGCGCGCGAACTTCTCGCCGGCGTCGTCGGATGCGAACACCTCGGCGAGCGCGCGCAGCTCGGAGTTCGAGCCGAACACGAGATCGACCGGCGTCGCCGTCCAGCGGACCTCGCCCGTCGCGCGGTCGCGGCCCTCGTAGACGTTCGCGGTCGAGCCGTTCCCGTTCGAGCCGGGCGCCTTCCACTCCGTGCCCATGTCGAGCAGGTTCACGAAGAAGTCGGTGCTCAGCGTCCCCGGGCGGTCGGTGAGGACGCCGTGCGGCGATTGCCCGACGTTCGCGTTCAACGCGCGCAGGCCGCCGATCAGCACCGTCATCTCGGGAGCGCTCAGCGTCAGCATGTACGCGCGCTCGAGCAGCCCGTGCTCGAGCGGGAGCGGCTCGCCCGGAGTCGCGTAGTTGCGGAACCCTTCGACGGTCGGCTCGAGCACGGCGGACGAATCGACGTCGGTCTGCTCCTGCGAGGCGTCGGTGCGTCCGGGCGTGAACGGAACGGAGACCTCGTGGCCGCCGTCCTTCGCCGCCTGCTCGACGGCCGCGCAGCCGCCCAGCACGATCACGTCGGCCAGCGAGACCCGCTTGCCCGAGGACTGCGAATCGTTGAACTCGCTCTGGATCCGCTCGAGCGCCTGCAGCGCGCTCTGAAGCTCGGCCGGCTCGTTCGCCTCCCAGCCGTTCTGCGGCGCGAGGCGAATCCGCGCGCCGTTCGCGCCGCCGCGCTTGTCGGTGCCGCGGAACGACGACGCCGACGCCCACGCGGTCGAGACGAGCCGCGAGATCGACAGCTCGAGGCGAGGATCTTCTGCTTCAGCGCGGCGACGTCCTCCTCGCCGATCGGCTCGTGGTCGGCCGCCGGGACGGGGTCCTGCCACAGCTGCGGCTCGGGAATCCACGGCCCGAGGTAGCGCGTGACGGGCCCCATGTCGCGGTGCAGCAGCTTGAACCACGCCTTCGCGAACGCGTCCGCGAGCTGGTCGGGGTTCTCGTAGAAGCGCCTGGAGATCGGCTCGTAGACGGGGTCGAGCTTCAGCGCGAGGTCGGTCGTCAGCATCATTGGCGCGTGGCGCTTGGAGGGGTCGTGCGCGTCCGGCACAGTGCCGTCGGCCTCGGCGTTCTTCGGCGTCCACTGCTTCGCTCCGGCCGGGCTCTCCGTCAGCTCCCAGTCGTACTCGAACAGGTTCCGCAGGAAGCCGTTGTCCCACTTCGTCGGCTCGTTCGTCCACGCGCCCTCGAGGCCGCTCGTGAGCGTCTGCGCGCCGTTGCCGGCGCCGACGCTGTTCTTCCAGCCGAGGCCCTGCTGCTCAAGCGGCGCCGCCTCGGGCTCGGGGCCGATCTCGCTGGGGTCGACCGCGCCGTGCGTCTTGCCGAACGTGTGCCCGCCGACGATCAGCGCGACCGTCTCCTCATCGTTCATCGCCATGCGCGCGAACGTCTCGCGGATGTCGTGCGCGGCGGCGAGCGGGTCGGGCTCGCCGTTCGGGCCCTCTGGGTTGACGTAGATCAGCCCCATCTGCACCGCGCCGAGCGGCTTGGCGAGCTCGCGCTTGCCGCTGTAGCGCTCGTCGCCGAGCCACGTGTCCTCGGCGCCCCAGAAGATCTCCTCCGGCTCCCAGATGTCCTCGCGCCCGAAGCCGAAGCCGAACGTCTGAAAGCCCATCGTCTCCATCGCGACGTTGCCGGTGTAGACGAGCAGGTCGGCCCACGAGATCTTGCGGCCGTACTTGCGCTTGATCGGCCACAGCAGCCGCCGCGCCTTGTCGAGGCTCGCGTTGTCGGGCCAGCTGTTGAGCGGCGCGAAGCGCTGCGCGCCCTCGCCGCCGCCGCCGCGGCCGTCGGCGATCCGGTACGTGCCGGCGGCGTGCCAGCTCATGCGGATGAACAGCGGGCCGTAGTGGCCGTAGTCGGCGGGCCACCACGGCTGCGAGGTCCTCATCAGCTCGACCAGGTCGCGCCGCAGCGCGTCGAGGTCGAGCGTCGCGAACTCGCTCGCGTAGTCGAAGCGCTCGCCCATCGGGTCCGACAGTGGCGAGTGGCGCCGCAGCACGCCGAGGTCGAGCTGGTTCGGCCACCAGTCGTGGTTCGTCCTCGGGCGCGGCACCTCGGACGTCGGGCTCGCGATCGCCGGGTTCTCGCTCTCGCTGACGCTCTCAGTCATCTCGTTCCTGTCCTTTTCTCACTCGACGCGGTGGGCGAGCACGAGGGTATCGATGGAAGGCCGATCGAGTCGTAATCGGCGGGCATCCGGCGCGCCGGCGTACGTGTGCCCGAGCCGTCGGCGGGGTAGCTCAAGGGCAACGACGAAGACGGAGGCACCACCAGATGAGCGACACGCCACCCAAGACGACGACCGACGCCGGGATCGCCGCGCCGAGCGACGAGCACTCGCTGACGCTCGGCCCCGACGGCCCGATCCTGCTGCAGGACCACTACCTGATCCAGAAGATGGCGCAGTTCAACCGCGAGCGCGTGCCCGAGCGCGTCGTGCACGCCAAGGGCGGCGCCGCGCACGGCTTCTTCGAGGTGACCGAGGACGTGACGCAGTGGTGCAGCGCCGACTTCCTCTCGCGGGTGGGCAAGAGGACCGATGCGTTCCTGCGCTTCTCGACCGTCGCCGGCGAGCTCGGCTCGGCCGACACCGTGCGCGACCCGCGCGGCTTCGCGCTGAAGCTCTACACCGAGCAGGGCAACTACGACCTCGTCGGCAACAACACGCCGATCTTCTTCGTCAAGGACCCGTCGAAGTTCCAGGACTTCATCCACTCGCAGAAGCGCATGCCCGACACGCACACGCGCTCGAACAACGCGCAGTGGGACTTCTGGTCGCTCTCGCCGGAGTCCTACCACCAGGTCTCCTTCCTGATGTCCGACCGCGGCACGCCGCGCACGTGGCGGCACATGAACGGCTACGGCAGCCACACGTTCATGTGGACGAACGCCGGCGGCGAGCGCTTCTGGATCAAGTACCACTTCAAGACCGAGCAGGGGATCGAGAACTTCACCGACGACGAGGCCAAGGAGAGGGCCGCGCAGGACCCCGACTTCCACCTGCGCGACCTGTTCGAGTCGATCGCGCGCGGCGAGGAGCCCGAATGGCGCCTGGAGATCCAGGTGATGCCCTACGACGACGCGAAGGGCTACCGCTTCAACCCGTTCGACCTGACGAAGGTCTGGCCGCACTCCGACTACGAGCCGATCACGATCGGCCGGCTCGTGCTCGACCGCAACCCCGAGAACTACTTCGCCGAGGTCGAGCAGGCGTCGTTCGAGCCGGCCAACCTCGTGCCGGGCATCGGCGCGAGCCCCGATCGGATGCTGCTCGGGCGGCTGTTCAGCTACCCCGACACACACCGCTACCGGATCGGCCCGAACTACCTGCAGCTGCCGATCAACAGGCCGAAGAGCGCCGTGCACTCCTACAACAAGGACGGCGCGATGCGCTACGAGCACGCCGGCGCGCAGCCGGTGTACGCGCCGAACAGCTTCGGCGGCCCGGCCGCCGATCCGCCGCCGAACATCGACGCGACGTGGACCGCCGACGGCGACATCGTGCGCACGGCGCAGACGCTGCACGCCGAGGACGACGACTACGGGCAGCCGGGCACGCTGTACCGCGAGGTGATGAGCGACACCGACCGCGAGCACCTGCTCGAAAACGTGACCGGCCACCTCGGCAACGACGTCACCGCCGAGGTCCAGGAGCGCGCCGTCGCGCATTGGCGCAAGGTCGACGCCGACTTCGGCGCGAAACTCGCGCGCGCGATCGGGCTCGACGGCTCCGGCGACGGCGAGGTCCCCGAGCACCCCGGCCAGCCGGCCGAGCAGGGCGCAGGCGTCGCGGGCGCGCGCCCGCCTGCCGCCGAGCCGGCCGGCGCCTGAGCGGCTACACGCTCACGAGCCGGCCGTCGCGCGCGGCCGCCTCGGCGAGCGCGGCGTCGAGCGTGACGAGGCCCACGTCCAGTCGCTGCGCAAGCGCGAGGTACGCGGCGTCGTAGACCGAGAGGTTCGCGCGCAGGCGCCAGATCGGCGCGATCAGCTGGATCACCGGGTAGGTGATGACCCGCAGGGCGGTCAGCCCCGAGAGCGCTCGCTCGGCTCGGACGTCGGTCAGCCGACGGGCAAGCAGGTGGCGGCGCAACACCGACAGGAACCTCGGCGTGGAAGTGCTCTGGAACGTGCAGCTCGGTGTGTGGGGAGAGCGCCCGCCGGATCGGCGAGGCGCTCGGTTGCACGAGCAGCAGCTCGGCTATCGCGCTCGCATCGGCGACGATCACTCAGCGCCTTCGGCGCGCTCGAGCGCAAGCGCTTCGGCTGACGACATGTCGGTCTCCACCGGCTCCCACGTTTCGCTTTTCGCCAGCCACTCCTTCATCGTCGGTCGAACCGCGATCGCTCTCAGCTCGTCGAGCAGGTAGTCGGACAGCGTCATCCCGTTCAAGGCGGCGCGGGCCTTCAATTCTCGATGCAGCCCGTCGGGAACGTTGCGAATCTGGATCATCGACATGCGCTCCGGAGCATAACATGCGACCAACATGTTGACGCCATTTGTCTGTAAGAGGCGCGGCTACTTCCGACTCCGACCGGGCGTGACGGTCTGGACAGCCTCCCGCAGCGACGCGCGTTGCGCTCACCCGTGAAACACGGCCTCGACGTTGTGCCCGTCGGGGTCGAGCACGAACGCGCCGTAGTAGCCCTCGCCGTAGTGCGGGCGCGGGCCCGGCGGCCCGTGTTCGCGCCCGCCGGCGGCGAGCGCGGCGGCGTGGAACGCGTGCACCTGCTCGATCGAGTCGGCGGCGAACGCGACGTGCACGGGCGCGCCGACGTCGTAGTCGGTCGAGATCGCGAAGTCCATCTTCTCGGCGCTGCCGAACTCGATCTCGCTCGGCAGCACGTCGCTCGTGCTGGTCTCGTCGAAGCCGAGCGGCGCGAGCGCCCGCTCGTAGAACGCGCGGCTGCGCTGCAGGTCGCTGACGCCGATCGTGATGTGGTCGACCATCACTCTGCGCGTGGGCATGGGGGAGTGATAGCGGACCGTCATAGACTCCTGCCATGCGACGCCGGGTCACGTTCTCGCGCAACCTGACGCTGTCGCTGTCGCGGACCTGCCGGTGCTACTGCAAGTACTGCGCGTTCGCCACGCACCAGGCGCACCTGCACTCGCCGCAGGACGTGATCGAGATCCTCGACGGCGCGGCCAAGCGCCACGTCAAGGAGCTGCTCGTGCTGACCGGCGAGAAGCCCGAGGTCAACGCGGGCGTCGCCGCGCGCCTGGCCGAGTACGGGCACGAGGACTTCACCGGCTACGTCGTCTGGACGTGCGAGCGCGCGCTCGAGCGCGGCCTGCTGCCGCACACGAACCTCGGCGTGCTCTCGGCTCGCGACCTGGCGCGCCTGCGCGAGGTGACGGCGTCGCAGGGGCTGATGCTCGAGTCGATCTCCGAGCGGCTGATGGAGACGGTGCACGCCGGCTCGCCGACGAAGCACCCGGCGCGGCGCCTGGAGACGATCCGCGCGGCCGGCGAGCTGAAGATCCCGTTCACGAGCGGCATCCTCGTCGGGATCGGCGAGTCCGAGGAGGAGCGCGTCGCCTCGCTCGAAGCGATCGCGGCGGTGCACGCCGAGCACGGTCACGTCCAAGAGGTGATCCTGCAGAACTTCGTCCCGCACCAGCGCTACTACGGGCAGGAGCCGGCCGAGATCGCCGACGCGGCGGCGCGCGCGTACTGGCACACGGGCGTCGCGCGGAGGGCGACGAAGCCGCGTTCGAGCGCGAGCCGCTGCCGGAGTGGGCGTGCGCGGTGTCGATCGACGACATGAAGCGGCTGATCGCGGAGTGCAAGCGAGCTGATGCCGGACGTCGGCATCCAGGTGCCGCCGAACCTCGCCGACTGGTGGTCGGAGCTCGTCGCGGCCGGCGCGAGCGACCTCGGCGGCCTGTCGGCGAACGGCGATCACATCTCGCCCGAGCACCCGTTCCCCTCGCCGCACCAGGTGCGCAAGCGAGCTGCAGCGCGATGGCGTCGCGCTGACCGAGCGCCTGTGCGTGTACCCGCAGTACATCGACCCCGCGTGGATCGCGCCGGGCGTGCTCGACACGATCAAGGCGAGGTACTGGAGCTTCATCCCGCGGCGCGGCTCGGGGCGGACCGAGCCGCCGGCGCCGATCCGCCTCGAGCTCGTCGCCGCGCGCGATCGAGCGCGGCCGCGACGGCGAGGCGCTCAGCGCGGAGGAGCTGACGGCGCTGTTCGCCGAGACGCGCCCGGAGGCGATCGAGGAGATGCGCGAAGCGGCCGACGAGCTGCGCGCGGAGCTCGCCGGCGAGACGGTCACGTTCGTCGTCAACCGCAACATCAACGTCTCGAACGTGTGCACCGTCGGCTGCGCGTTCTGCGGCTTCGGCCAGGGCAAGCGCTCGCCCGACGCCTACGAGCACGACCGCGAGGAGTTCGCGCGGCGCGTGCGCGAAGCGGTCGACTACGGCGCGAGCGAGCTGTGCATCCAGTCGGGCATCCATCCGGACTGGCAGCTCGAGGACTACCTCGGCTGGCTGCGCTTCGCGAAGCAGCTCGCGCCGCAACTGCACCTGCACGCGTACAGCCCGATGGAGATCGCGCACATGTGCGACATCTCCGGCCTGCCGCCGAGCGAGGTGTTCGCGCAGCTGCGCGACGCCGGCCTCGGCTCGACGCCGGGCACGGCCGCGGAGGTGCTGCACGACGGCGTGCGCGAGCGGATCTCGCCGAACAAGCTGCCCGTCGCGCGTTGGGTGCAGATCATCGAAGCGTCGCATCGCGCGGGACTGCGCTCGACCTCGACGGTCATGTTCGGCCACATCGAGGAGCCGTGGGAGCTCGCCGAGCACATGCGCGTCGTGCGCGAGCTGCAGGAACGGACCGGCGGCATCACCGAGTTCGTGCCGCTGTCGTTCATCCCGTTCCAAACCTTGCTGGGTCGAACCCACGGGGTCGAGGAGATCTCTCGAGAGGAGAACCTCAAGCACACGGCCGTCTTCCGCCTCGCGCTCGGGCGCACGATCCCGAGCGTGCAGGCGTCGTGGGTGAAGATGGGCCTGGACGCCGCGACCGAGTCGCTGCGCTGGGGCGTCAACGACCTCGGCGGCACGCTGATGGAGGAGTCGATCAGCCGCCTCGCAGGCAGCTACCACGGCACGAAGCTCGACCCCGAGGAGCTCGTCGCCGCGGCGCACCGCGCCGGGCGCCCGGCGGCCGAGCGTACGACGCTGTACGAGATCGTGCGCCGCTACGAGCCGGCGCTCGTCGCGTGAGCGGCTAGGAGTCGGCGCCGACGCGCTGTTCGGCGAGGAACGACTCGGTCGCCTCGAGCAGCAGCCGGTTGTACGTGACGCCGGCGATCAGGCTCGCGCGCGCGCCGCGGAAGCGCTCCTCGTCGGGGCAGCCCTCGAGGTAGCCCTCGAGCTCCTCGAGCTTGGCCTTGTAGAACTCGCGACGCGTGCGCGAGTACGCGACCGGATCGCCGCCGGCGAACAGCTTCAGCACGCCTTCGTCGCGCAGCTGCGGCGGTGCGAGCTCGGGCGAGTCGCGCCACGCGTGCAGCGCCTCGCGCCCGCGCTCGGTGACCGAGTAGAGCTTGCGCCGGCGGCCGTGCTGCTCGCGGCGTTCCGAGAGCAGCCCGGCATTCGTCAGGCGGTCGGGCTCGGCGTAGAACGTCGTGTGCGGGACCGGCCAGAAGTTTTCGACCGAGTGTTCGAGCGCCTGCTTGAGGTCATACGGCGTCGCCTCGCCGAGCAGCTCGAGCAGGCTGATCACGGCGTAGGAGGTGCCCGTGAGGCGCAGCTGCTTGTCGCTCACCGGCTCTCCGGATGTTGGAATTCGCTCTTGACTTGCATAGTTCATTCTGTATGGTGCATTTACGACTATAGTCCCTGCAAGGCGTCCCGGCTCGGAGGTGCGACGAGATGGTTGATCGGCAGAGCGGCAACGGCAACGCGAACGGTCATGGCAACGGCAGCGTAGGCGCGGAGACGGACTTCGACGCGATCGTCGTCGGCGCGAGCCTCGCCGGCTGCGCGACGGCGATCATGCTCGGGCGTGCGGGCGCGCGCGTGGCGCTCGTCGAGCAGCGCCCGGAGATGAGCGCCTACAAGAAGGTCTGCTCGCACTTCATCCAGTCCTCCGCCGTCGCGACGCTCGAGCGCCTCGAGCTACTCGAGCCGATGACGCAGGCCGGCGCCGTGCGCTCGCGCGTGCGAATCCACGGTCCGGCGGGGTGGGTCGAGCCGACCGACGGCCCGCTCGCGTACGGCGTCAACCTGCGCCGTGAGGTGCTCGACCCGCTGATCCGCGCCGCCGCCGCCGACGCGCCCGGGGTCGAGCTGATGCTCGGCGAGACGGTCGGCGCGCTGCTGCGCGAGGGTGAGACGATCTGCGGGGTCGAGACGCGCGACCGCGGCGGGCGCGCGATGCGCCTGCGCGCGAAGCTCGTCGTCGGCGCCGACGGGCGCGGCTCGCGCGTGGCGAAGCTGGCCGACGTGCGCGAGCGCAAGCGTCGCAACGAGCGCTTCGCGTATGGCGCGTACTTCGAAGGCCCGACGCTGAAGGGCGGCTCGGACGCGCTGTTCTGGCTGCTCGACCCGGACATGGTCGCCGCGTTCCCGACCGACGCCGGCCTGACGTTCTACGCGGCGATGCCGACGAAGCGCCGGCTGGCGCAGTTTCGCGAGGACCCGGCCGGGGCGCTCGTCGAGCTCGTCTCCTCGGTGCCCGACGCGCCGCCGATTCGCGCCTCGCGGATCGTCTCGCAGCCGCAGGGCAAGCTCGACATGACGAACGTCGCGCACGCGCCGACGGCGCCGGGGCTCGCGCTCGTCGGCGACGCGGCGCTCGCGGAGGACCCGCTGTGGGGGATCGGCTGCGGCTGGGCGCTGCAGTCGGCCGAATGGCTCGCAGACAGCGTCGGTGAGGAGCTCGCGCACGGGTCGGGAGACGCGCAGGCACGGCCGCTCGCGCGCGGGCTCGCGCGCTATCGCCGCAAGCACCGGCGCGCGCTGGGCGCCCACGCGTTCCTGATGGACGACTACGCGCGCGGCAGGAAGATGACCCCGATCGAGCGGTTGCTGTTCGACACGGCGACGTACGATCGTGGCGTGGCGCGCGTGATGGAGGCGTTCGGCACGCGCAACATCAGCCCCGCGCGCATGTTCGTGACGGCGATCCCGCGCGCCGCGGCGGCGCGGGTGCGGCGTCCGCCGACGCGTGGCGCCGGTTACGCGCCACCGTCGGTCGCGCTGTCGGGCGCTGGCGGCGAGGTCTCGCGGGGCGAGCGATGAGCGTCTCGCAGCGCACGCTGACGGTCGCCGGCACGCGCTCGCCGATGATCGAAGCCGGCCCGTCCGACGCGAAGGAGGCGGTCGTGTTCGTGCACGGCAACCCCGGCTCCTCGAGCGACTGGACGGCGCTCGTCGACGCCGTCGGCGCGTTCGCGCGCGCCGTCGCGTTCGACCTGCCCGGCTTCGGCAAGGCGCACGCGCCGGACGGCTTCGCCTACGACGTCGGCGCGTACGCGCAGTTCATCGAGGCGGCGCGCGCCGAGCTCGGGATCGAGCGCGTGCATCTCGTGCTGCACGACTTCGGCGGCCCGTTCGGGCTGTCCTGGGGAATCGAGCACGCCGAGCGGTGGGCGAGCCTCGTGCTGCTGAACGTCGGCGTGATGCCGGGCTATGAGTGGCACTCGATGGCCAAACGCTGGCGCACGCCGGTGCTCGGCGAGCTGACGCAGGCGTTCATCCCGCGCGCGGCGTGGCGGCGCTTGATGCAGCAGGGCAGCCCGCGGGGGTTGCCGCCGGAGTTCGTCGACAAGATGTACGACGACTACGACCGCGAGACGCGGCGCACCGTGCTGAAGCTGTACCGCGCGACACCCGATCCGGGCAAGATGGCGATCGAGCTCGGCGCGGCGATCGCGCAGTTGCACAAGCCGACGCTCGTGATCTGGGGCGCGGCGGACCCGTACATCGGCGTCGAGTTCGCCGAGCGCCAGCGCGAGTTCTTCGACGTCGAGGAGGTCGCGGTGCTGCCCGAGAGCGGGCATTGGGCGTTTCAGGATGATCCGGAGGGGGTCAGGGAGTTGGTCGTGCCGTTCCTCGCGCGCCAGCTGTCCGGCACTCCGCAGGCGGCTCACTAGCTCACTCGAGCACGCGGGAAGGCGTGCGAAGATCGTCGTCGTGTGCAGGATGTCCGAGCGACTCCTCTCGATGCGAGTCGTGGTCGCGCTGGCCCTGGCGACGGCCGTCGTGGCCGTCGCGTCGGCGTGTAGCGCCGGTGGCTCGCGGACGGGAGCGCGACTGCCGGGCGCCGTCGTGCCGCCAGGCGCCGCATCGGGCAAAACGACAGAGGCGCTCGGCCTCGACCTGCTGGATAAGCTCGGCCGCGGCAATCTCGTCTTCTCGCCGGACAGCGTCGCAGTCGCGCTGGCGATGACCGGCACCGGAGCGGCGGGCGAGGCGGCGAGCCAGATGGCGCGCACATTGCATCTGAGAGCCCCCGCGGACTTCAGCTCGATCGGAGCGCTGCAGCTGACGATCGCCTCCGAGCAGGGCACGAGCGCTGCCGAGAGGTCCGAAGCGCCGAAGCGCCGAAGCTGAGCATCGTCAACGGCCTGTTCGTGCAGCGTGGCTTCGCGCTGGAGGAGCCATTCACGAGTGGGTTGCACGAGGCGTTCGGCGCCGACGCGCAACCGGTTGACTTCGCGACGCCGAAGGCCAGCGAAGCGATCAACGGCTGGATCGCGCAGCACACGAACGGGCTGATCGGGGATCTGGTCGGCAGGCTTCCGCGCGTAACGCTCCTGGCGCTCGCGAATGCGATCTACCTGAAGGCGGCGTGGCGCGAACGGTTCAAGCCCGTGGCGACGCATTCGGCGCCGTTTTACAGCGAAGGCGCGACGAGCTCGACGGCATTTATGCGCGAGACCGGAACGCTCCCCTACGGACGCGGTCGCGGCTATGTCGCGCTGTCGCTGCCGTACGCCGACTCGACGCTGTCGCTGCTCCTCGTCCTCCCGGTCGGGCAGTCGCTACACGCGTTCGAACGTACGCTCAACGCGGCCGCGCTCGACCGCATCGTGCGGGGCCAGTCCGAGCGCTACGTGCTCGTAAGCCTGCCGCGCTTTCACCTTCACACGCAGACGATCCTCAACAAGCCCCTGATCGCGCTCGGCATGTCCGACGCCTTCAGCGAAACCAACGCGAACTTCTCCCGCATGACAAATGCCGCGCCGCTGAGGATCGGCGAGGTCGCCCACGGCGCGGACTTTAGGGTCGACGAACGGGGCACCGAAGCGGCCGCAGCGACGATCGTGACCGGCGAAGCCTTAATCGCGGATCACCGTCGCCCGCTGAGCTTCGACGCCGACCGCCCGTTCATGTTCTTCCTGCGTGACGATCGCACGGGCGCGCTCCTGTTCGCGGGACGGCTCGTGAAGCCGCAGGACTGACGCGCCAGGACCAACCGGCGCCTACCGGAACAGATCCTCCTCGAGCGTCCGCAACAGCGTTACCGCACCCGGCCCATCGTCGCGGTCGAGGAAGCGCTCGATCCCGTCGACGACGACAACCGGCTCGCCCGAGTCCTTCGCCCGCACCAGCTCGCCGAGCGAAGCGGCGGCGTCGGCGACGGCAAGCCAAGTAGCGCGCAGCTCCATCCCGCGCGCATCGCTGCGCCCGCGCCAATCGTCGAGCGCGCGCATTCCGGCGAGGCCGATCGCGACGTCGACCTGCCCGTGCCGCCAGGCGCGCCCGAAGCTGTCGGCGATCAGCACGCCGACACTCGCACCGGTCAGCTCGCGCAAACGCGCACGCAGCGCGCGCGCCGATGCGTCGGGATCGCGCGGCAGCAAGATCAAGGTGTCGGGCTCGCCGGCGTTCGACGCGTCGACGCCGGCGTTCGCGCAGACGAAGCCGTGGTGCGTGCGCGTGATCAGCACGCCGCGCTCGGCGCGGACGATGTCGGTCGACTGATCGAGCACGACCTGCACGGCGCGCGCGTCGCGCGGCTGGCCGGTCGCGGCCTCGGCTTCGGCGGCGAGCTCGCGCGCACGCTCGCTCGCGTGCACGTCGGCGAGCGCGACGACGGCGCCCTCGCACTTGGAGACGGCCTTGTGCGCGACGACGAGCAGCTGCCCGTCGCGCAGCGCCTCGTCGGACTCGCGCGCGGTGCCGCCGATCAGCGCGGCGAGGTCGTCACCGGATTTCAGCTCCGGCAGGCCGGCGAGGGCACGAGCGCTGAGGGATGCCACGGCGCGCGGGCTCGATCAGTCGGTTTCGATGATCGATAGACGATCTCGGATATCGGGCTGCCCGAGCACGGCACGCGTGCGCGAGGCTGCCGCGCTGGTTGCGTCGAGACGGTCTCGCAGCGCGGCGAGGTCGTCGCCGGTGTCGACGTCGAGCAGCAGCGAGGCCGGGCGCTCGATCTGCCAGCGCGCGCCGGCGGCGAGCGCGAGCGCGCGGTGGCGCTCGCAGCTGCCGGGGCCGAACGCGGGCTCGATCGCGTCGGGCGGCGTCAGCAGCAGGCCGTTCGTGCCGGCGCCGTGGCGGTCGGGCACGATCGCCACCTCGGCGCCGCCCGCGCCGCGCCGATCGGCGGCGGCGAGCAGCTCGTCGAGCTCGTCGGGGTCGAGCGCGGGGCAGTCGCCGGGGATGCACAGCACGCGCTCGAAGCGCTCGGCGAGCGCGCGGCGCACGCCGAGCGCGACGGCGGCCGACTGCCCGTCATCGGCGGTGTCGTCGATCACCAGCGCGTCGTGCTCGCCGGCGAGCTCGGCGAGGCTCGGCTCGCACGTGACGACGATCGTGCGCTCGATCGACGCCGTCTCGGCGAGCGCGAGCAGCACGTCGGCGACCATCGCGCGCGCGAGACGCTGGCGCAGCGTCTCGGCGACCCCGCTCGCGCCGAGCCGCGACTTGGCCGCGGCGAAGCGCTTGACGGGCAGGATCGCGGCGGTGCGCATGCGCTCTCAAGATAGTGGGGCGCATGCCGCGGGCAGGGCGCCGGCGGGCGCGCGACCTCACCAGTCGAGCAGCATCAGCCCGACGGTCACGCCCGGTCCGATCGTGACGATCAGCCCACGCTCGCCCGGCTCGGGTTCACGCTGCTCGATCGTGTCCTTCAGCACGTACAGGATCGACGGCGTGCCGACGTTGCCGTGCTCGGCGAGCGCGCGCCAGCTCAGCTCGGCGTCCTCGTCGGAGAGGCCGAGCGCGGACTGCACGTTCTCGATGATGCGCCGGCCGCCGGGATGCACGAGCCAGTGGTCGATCTGCTCGGGCCTCGTGCGATTGCGCTGCAGGAAGCGCTCGACGATCTCGTCGAGACCGGCGCCGGCGAGATCGGGCAGCTCGCGCGAGAGGTGAAGGTGGCTGTCGTCGTCGCTGCACTCGAGGCTGACGGCGTCGAGCGTGCCCGCGATCTGGTGGACCTGCGTCGCGCGGATCAGCGGCCCGTCGGCGTGCGGGTCGGCCGACAGCAGCGCGACGGCGCAGCCGTCGCCGAACAGCGATGAGCCGACGGTCTTCGCACGCGTATCGTCGGCCCGCGCGCGCATCAGGATGCCGCTCATGCTCTCGGCAGCGACGACGAGCGCCTGACGATCGGGGTGGTCGTGGAGCGCCTGCGAGGCGAGCTTCATCAGCGGCACGGCGCTCGCACAGCCGACGCCGGTGACGTGGTACTTGTCGGTCGTCGGGTCCATCGCGTAGTGGTCGACGAGGCGATGCGCGAGCGTCGGGCAGCCGAGCGAGTAGAGGCTCGCGCTGAGCACCGTGCCGATCTCCAGGGGATCGAGCTCGAGCGCGTCGATCGCGTCGATCGAACGGCTCAGCAGCTCGTGCTCGATGCGCGCCGTGCGTCCCTGTACGTTCAGCTCGAGGAAGTCGTCGCTCAGCTGCATGTGTCGACGCTCGACGCCGCCGCGCGCGAAGATGCGCTTTGCGAACTCGTCGTCGGCCAGTCCCAGCCGATCGAGCACTTCGTCCTGCGTGAAGGTCTTGGACGGGTCCGCGACCGACAGCGCGGCGATTCGCGCACCGGTGCGTCGTCTGAGACCCCTGCGCGAACCTGCGATCGGCCCGGTCAGCACCGACGGGCCGCCCGTGCTCGTGCTGCTGTGCATGCGGATGCTCCTGACTGGAGTGGACGTGCGGATACGTCCAGGCTGCTGATCGACGATATTTAGGAGAACACCGGCAACCGGCGTTCGGCGGTCGTTCTTATCGAGTTCTTCGCAGAGCCTCCGGCCGATCTGATGCGATTGATCGCTTGCGAGCGCCTGCGGCTTCGTCGCCGCCGGCGAGAATGGAGATGAGATGAGGCTGATCGGGGCGGGGCTGCCGCGCACGGGTACGCTGACGCAGAAGCTGGCGCTGGAGCAGCTCGGTCTGACGCCGTGCTACCACTGGGTCAACGTGATCGCCGACCTCGACCAGGTCGAGCTGTGGGATCGCGCGATCGACGGCGAGGCGATCTGGGATCGAGTCTTCGCCGGCCAGCAGGCGACGGTCGACTGGCCCGGCGGCTACTTCTATCGCGAGCTGACCGACGCGTACCCCGACGCGAAGGTGCTGCTCAGCGTGCGCGAGCCGGAGTCGTGGGAGCGGAGCTTCCGCGAGACGATCTGGACGATGTCGCACGGTGACACGCTGATGCCGCTGCTGGCGCACGCGCGCGCCGAGGTCGATCCGCGCTGGAAGCGCTACCTCGACCTCGTCGATCGCATGTTCTGGGGTCCGCAGGGCACGTTCGCGGCCGGTCACGCCGAGCCGAGCCAGCTGATCGAGCAGATGCTCCGCCACAACGCCGAGGTCGAACGGGTCGTGCCGGCCGAGCGGCTGCTCGTATGGGAAGTCACCGACGGCTGGGAGCCGCTGTGCGACTTCCTCGAGCTCGACGTGCCGGCCGAGCCGCTGCCGCACGCGAACGATCGCGACACGTTTCTCGAACGCGTCGTCGGCGGCGCGCTCGACGCGCTGGAGAGCTGGCGCGAGCGCAACCTGTCGGCCGCCTGACGGCCGCCTATCGGCCCTCTGCGAGGGCGAGCGCGAAGTCGAGCGTCTGCGCGGCGACGCGCGCGCGGCTCTCGGCGTCGCTCATGCGCGTGTCGGCGTGCAGCGCCGGGAGCTCCGAGCCGGCGTCCTCGTCGGCGACGATCCCGTCGAGCAGCTCGCCGTAGAACGCGGCGACGCCGGCGGCGCTGCAGTCGAGCGCGGCGAACGCCATGAACGCGGCGGTCGGCCCCTTCAGCACCTCGCCGCCGACGATCGGGCTGACGGCGACGACGGGCGCGCTCGCCTCGTGCAGCGCCTCGCGCAGCCCCGGCACGGCGAGGATCGGCGCGATCGACGCGAGCGGGTTGGACGGGCCAATCACGATCGCGTCGGCGCGCGCGATCGCGTCGAGCACGGCGGCCGTCGGCCGCGCCTGCTCGGCGCCGCGGAACTCGAGCCCCTCGACGGCGCCGGCGGCGCGGTCGCGGATCATGTACTCCTGGAACGAGCGCCAGCCGGCCGGCCCGCGCGCCCACGTGCGCACGGGCTCGTCGCACATCGGCAGCACGCGCGCGGGGAGGCCGAGCGTCGCCGTGAGCCGCGCGAGCGCCTCGGTCGGCGTCAGCCCGCCGGCGATCGCCTGCGCGCGCGCCAGGCACCACGCGAGGTCGCGGTCGCCGAGGTTGAACCACACGTCCGATCCGAGCGCGCGCAGCGCGTCCATCACGGTGAACGTGTCGCCGGCGAGGCCCCATCCGCGCTCGTCGATTTCGTCGGCGAGCCAGAACGTCACGAGGTCGGGGTCGGGCGAGACGTGCGCGCCGTAGATCGCGATGTCGTCGCCCGTGTTGGCGATCACGGCGAGCCGCTCGGGCGCGATCACGTCGGCGATCCCGCGCGCGAGCTTCGCGCCGCCGGTGCCGCCGGCGAGCACGACGACGTCTGCGTCGTGCGCGGCCGTCGCGCTCACTCCCAGTCGGGGTCGGCGAGCCCGCTCAGGCGGACGCCGGCGTGGACCTTGTAACGCGCGTTGACGCCGATCAGAAGCGCCGTCAGCGACTCGGTGATGCGCGACATCTCAAGGCGCCCCGCGTCGACGCAACGCAGCCCGTCGATCCGCTCGATCAGCCGCGCGGCCTCGATCTTGTCGGCGCGCTTGTCGCCGCACACGAGCACGTCCTGCTCGAGCGGGTGCTCGAGGTCGGTCAGCGACGCGGCGCTGACCGTGTGCAGGGCCGAGGCGACGCGCACGCCGTCGGGCACCATCTCGGCGGCCTGCTGCGCGGCCGAGCCCTGCCAGACGCCGAGCATCCGCGTCGCCTTGCCGCTGACGGCCGCGGCGAGCGGCACCGTCGCGTCGATCAACAGCTGCCCCGGCGTCAGCGCGTCCTTCAGGTTCGTCAGCGTCTCCGAGTGGCTGCGAAACGGCACGCTGAGGATCACGACCTGCGCCGCGCGCGCGGCCTCGCCGTTCTCGGCGCCCGAGCACGTCGCGCCGGGGATCGCATCGCGCGTGCGCTCGGCGGCTTCCGCGGCGCGGCCGGCGTCGCGCGAGCCGATCACGACGGGCACGCCGGCGCGCGAGAAGCGCACCGACAGGCCGAAGCCGAGCGCCCCGGAGGCGCCGATGATCGCGACGGGGTCGGCGGCCGGGGCGGACATCGCGGCGAGTATAGGCTTGGATCGATGCTCGACCGCGTCACGATCAGGGAGGTCGGCCCGCGCGACGGCTTCCAGAACGAGCCCGAGACGATCGCGACCGACGACAAGGTCGCGTTGATCGACGCGCTCGCGCGGACCGGCCTGCGGCGGATCGAGGTGACGAGCTTCGTGCGCCCCGACGTGATCCCGCAGCTGGCCGACGCGGCGGAGGTGCTGCGGCGGATCGACGTGCCCGAGGAGGTCTCGCTCAGCGTGCTGATCCCGAACGCGCGCGGCCTGGAGTCGGCGCTCGAGCAGCGCGAGCGGATCGACGAGATCAACGTCTTCATGTCGGCCTCGGAGACGCACAACCGCAAGAACGTCAACCGCTCGATCGCCGAGTCGCTGAGCGAGCTGCAGGGCGTGCTCGCTCGTGCGCGCGAGGCGGGGCTGCGCTGCGAGGGCGTGATCTCGACGTCGTTCGGCTGCCCGTACGAGGGCCACGTGCCGCCCGAGCGCGTGCTCGAGATCGCCGCGCGCCTGCGCGACGCCGGCGCGCAGGAGGTCGGCTTCGGCGACACGACCGGGATGGCCAACCCGCGCCAGGTGCGCGAGTTCTTCGACGCCGCCAAAGCGCGGCTCGGCGACGAGCTGGAGCTGACGGCGCACTTCCACAACACGCGCGGGCAGGGGCTCGCGAACGTGCTGGCGGCGCTCGACGCGGGCGTCGACAGCCTCGAGTCGAGCTTCGGCGAGCTCGGCGGCTGCCCGGTGCCGGCCGGCGCGACGGGCAACATCGCGACCGAGGACTCGTCTCGATGCTGCACGAGATGGGGATCCAGACGGGCATCGACCTGCCGGCGCTGCTCGCATGCGCGCGGCGCGTGCAGGAGATCCTCGGCCGCCCGCTCGGCAGCCACACGATCGTCGCCGGCCCGGTCGACTGGCGCTGAGCCGGCGGGCGAGCTCAGCCGGCGACCGGCGCGGCCTGCTCGGCCTCGCGCGCGCTATCGCGGGCGGCCGCGGCGCAGTACTCCTGCACGGCGATCTCCAGCTCGAGCGTCTGCGCGAGCGCGGGGCGCGCGGAGGCGTCGAGCACGCGCTTGGCGCGACCGACGGCTACATGCGAGTTGGCGAGCAGCTCGTCGACCAGCTCCTGCGTCGCCTGCTCGAGCTCCTCCGGTGCGACGACGCGGTTGACGAGACCGATCCGCTCGGCCTCGCCGGCGTCGATCGTTCGTCCGGTCATGATCAGCTCCTTCGCACGGCCGAGCCCGACGACGGCCGGCAGGCGCGTCGAGCCGCCGACGTCGGGGATGATCCCGAACTTGACCTCGGGCAGGCCGAGCTGGGCGTCGCTGGAGGCGATCCGCAGGTCGCAGCCGAGCGCGACCTCGAGCGCGCCGCCGACGCACGTGCGGTGGACCTGGCAGACGACCGGCTTGGTCATCTCTTCGCAGAGGTTCGCGCAGTTGAGGAACACGTCGCGGAACGTGCGCAGGTGCCCGATCTTGCCGGCCGACTGCGCGAGCTCGACGAGGTCGACGCCGGCGGAGAAGACGGGGCCTTCGCCGCGCAGCACGACGCAGTGGACGTCGGGGTCGGCGGCCGCCTCGCCGAGCGCCTGTCCGAGCGCGCGCAGCAGCTCCTGGCTCATCGCGTTGCGCTTCTCGGGACGGTTGAGCACGACGTGGCGCGCGGCGCCGCGGTCTTCGGTCATGACGATGCTCATCTCGTGATCCTCCTGTGGTCGTCGGCGGCTGATCGGCTCAGCTCAGGTCAAGGACGGTCGTCGGCGCTTCGATCGCTTCGTCGTGTCCCTCGCGCGGGACGATCGCCGTGCCGACGGCGAAGAACTCGATCGTGTGGCTGCCCCAGCCGTGGCTCTTCTCCTGCAGGTCGACGCCGACGATTCCCTCGGCGCCGATCTCCTGCGCCTCGCTCTGCATCCGCTCCATCGCGAGCTCGCGCGCATCGTAGAGCGCCTGGGTGAAGTTCGACAGCTCGACGTTGCGCCCGGTCTGCGCCATCGACTGCAGCATCCCACGGTGAGCGACGTGGTAGACGCAGCTGCCCATCACCATGCCGACCGGGCGGTGGCCGGTGCGCAGCAGCGTCCAGAAGTCCTGGCCGGACAGGTCGCTCGTGAACGGCCGGCCGTTGGGCGCGCGATGCAGCACGCCGTCGCGGTGCTTGACGGCGGTCCCGATCGCGATGAACTCGGCCATGTCCTGGCCCCACTCGTAGCGGCCGATGTCCAGCCGCACGCCGACGACGCCGTCGGCGCCGAGTTGGTCGGCCTCCTCCTCCATGCGCGTCATCGCCAGCTGGCGCGCGCCGTACATCGCCTCGGAGAGCACCGTCATCTCCTGGCTTTTCTTCCAGCCGGTCATCTGGATGCCGATGTGGAAGATCGAGCTGCCGACGACGAGCCCGAGCGGCTCGAAGCCGGCCTGCTTGACGAGCAGGAACTCGTTGACAGACAAGTCTGAGGTGAACAGTCCTTGGCGGTTCTGCTGCAGGCGGGCGCGGCCCGCCTCCGGGACACCCTCCAGCGAGGAAGGGTCGTATGCGGTCTCGCGCTCGTTCATGGCTGCTCCTTACCTGTCGAACAGGTCGAGTGTCGGTTTGGGGGCTGCGATCGTCGTCTCGCCACGCTCGCGGATCGCGGTGCCTACGGCGGTGAACGTCGCCATCAGCCCGCGCAGCTCGCCGGCGGCGCCGAACCCGCCGCTGAGCGTGTGCGGTCTGATCGCGTGCTCGATCCTCACGCCGACGATCCCGGCGGCGCCGAGCCCAGCGGCCTGCCCGGTGAGCTTCTGCATGACGGCCTCGCGTGCGCCGTAGACGGCCTGCGTGAACTCGCTCAGCTCGAAGCTCTGGACGCCCATCGTCAGCGCGCCGCCGCCGCCCAGCGGACCGCCGCCGCCGAGCGGACCGGCAAAGCCGTAGCTGCTGAAGAAGACGGCGCTCGACGCGACGATGCCGAGCGGCTCGAAGCCGCCCGCCAGCAACATCGCGTACTCGGCGACCGACAGCTCGCTCAGCACCGGCGTCTCGGCGCGGGCGCCGTCGGCGCGAACGGCGGTGCCGAAGACGACGTGCTCCAGCGCGAGCGAGCCGCCTTCGAGCTGGCTCTCACCGGCGCGCGTCTGGACGCCGACGACGGCGTCGGCGCCGACGTGGCGAGCCTCCTCGCCGAGCCGCCCGAGGGCTCGCGCGCGCACCTCGTTGAGCGCGTGCGAGAGCGAGTCGAGCTCGATCAGAAGGCCGCCGCCGTATCCGCCGGCGCCCCACGCCGCCTGGTAGCCGATCTGGTAGATCGAGCTGCCCATCACCTGCGACAGCGGCGTCAGGCCGAGCCGATGGGAGAGCGCGAAGCCGTTGACGGAGAGGTCGGACGTGAACGTCCCGGCGCCGCCGCTCTCACGCAGCTCGCTCAGCCGCCGCTCTGCGGACAGCGGGATCCCGCCGCGCTCGATCCGCGCGAGCGACTCCTGCTGGGACTCCTCCTGCTCGGGCTGGCGCTGCTGCTCGGGTCCACTCATCGCAGCGCTCGCTCGCCTGCGCTCAACGCAGCAGCTCTTGCAGCGCGGCCTGCGCCTCGGTGCTGCGCTCGGCCTCGCTGCGCAGGTCGGCGGTCAGCGCCGCGATCCACTCCTTCGGCGCGAGCGCCTCGCGCTTGATCGAGACGCCGCCGACACGACGCTCGCGAAAGCCCTCGATCCGCGCGCCGTCGACGTCGAGCCCGTAGCGGCACGCGCCGAGCTCGACCTCGACGCGCCGCACGTGTTTCTCGCCGCGCCCGAGCAGCCCTCCGCCGCGGCGCTCGACGCGCGCCGCGCCGGGCAGCGCCTGCTCGAGCTTGGCGGCGAGCACCTCGACCGACATCGCCAGCTCGGCGCCGTCGCCGCGCAAGCCCGCCGCCGCCACGTCGAAGGTGTCCTCGTCGTCCACTCCTGCAGCGTACCCCTGCCCGGCCGCCCGCCTCGCCACCTCGACCGACCAAGCGTCAGTGAGCGAGGCCGAGCGTGTTGTTCGAGTCGTTCACGAAATAGAGGCCCTTCGACGTCGGAGCGACGGCCAGCCCGAACAGCCCGCCCGCGCCGGCTTCGCTGTTCAGCGGCTGGAACTCCGCGCCGACGGGGGTCGTCTCGACGACGTTGCCGTCGTTCGCGTTCGCCGTGAGGATGTCCCCGGTGGGCGCGAGCGTCAGCCCGAGCGGGTTGTTCAGGTAGCCGCCCTTGGCAACCGTCACGCCGCCGCCGCCGAGCGGCATTGAGCGGGTGAGCGCGCCGGGGACCGCCGCGATCCGGTTGCCCTGCGTGTCGGCGACGTACAGGCTGCCTTCGTCTCCGAGCGCGACCCCCGTCGGGCCGACGACGAGCGCGGCCGGGTCGGTGCGCTCGGGGAAGCCCGTCGCGATCACGCTCGTCGAGGTGACCTTCGGCGGCCGACGCTCGCTCGTGTGCACGCGCAACCGCACGACCGTGCCTTCGTCGATCGGCGTTTCGCCGGAGGCGACCGTGCCGTTGAGCACGTTCGTCACGAACAGCGTCGCGTCCTGTCCGCTCGCGATCGACGTCATGTCCCACGGGCCGTCGATCGGCGGACCGGAGATCGTCTCGACGACGTGCCCGCTGCTGTCGAGCACGATCAGACAGCCGGCCTGCGCGGTCGCCGCCATGCCGTCGCTCGTCGGCAGCGAGCCGACGACGACGAAGCCGCGCGGCAGGATCGCAAGCGCAGTCGTCAGGCCGACGCCGCCGGGACACGGGCCGGGCAGGCTCGCCGGGTTGATCTGGGCGAACAGCGAGAGGTGTCCGCTTGGCGTCAGCTGCACGATCGTCGTGCCCGTGCCCTGCAGGTTCTCCGAGTTGTTGAAGTTGCTGATCAGGATGTCGCCGGCGACGAGCGAGCCGGCGCTCGTGCTCACGTCGACGATCCCGTAGGGGTTCTCGTCTCCGTTGGACGGCACGGTGCTGCCGAGCGAGGAGAGCTTGTCGAACGATCCGACGAACGGCTGGTCGAACGCCCACGCGGCGCCGGGAAGGGCGAAGGCGAACGCGAGGAGGGCGAACAGCACGCAAAGCAATCGCGCGCGTCCCGGATGCCCGCCCGCAGCCGGCGCTCCGGTCGAGCGGTCGGCTCGCGAGAGGCGAGGCAAGGCGAGCAGGTGCATGGATGGACCTTCGGCACGGTGCAACACGACAACCCTCCAGTCGTTGGGCGGTTCTGAGTGGGCAAGACTCCGAGACCTCCAAGAACTTCCCGTCCATGGCCACTTCCTCTGCGGGCGGCTGGCGGAGCCGGCTCCCGCCGACCCCACCTGGATCGGAGGCAAGGCCGGCGGGAAGCGGCTCCGCCACGTCCTACAGACGCTGCGCGCGGCGAACGCTTCCCGCCGGACGGCGCGTAATAGGCTGCGCGCGACAAGGGAGATCACGAGCGGAGGTCAGATGGCGCCGAAGATCGAGAAGGTTGGAGTGCTCGGAGCGGGGTTGATGGGCCACGGCATCGCGCAGGTCGCGGCGCAGTCCGGCTACGACGTCGTGCTGCGCGAGGTCGACGACGCGACGCTCGGAAAGGGCGTCGCGAAGATCGAGAAGCAGCTCGCGCGCGCGGTCGAGAAGGGCAAGTCGAGCCCCCAGGACGCCGACGCGGTGCGCGCGCGGATCGCCGGCACGACCGACTACGGCGGGCTCGCCGCTTGCGACCTCGTGATCGAGGCGATCACCGAGAGCCTCGCGCTGAAGCTCGAGATGTGGAAGGAGGTCGACGCGATCGCCAAGCCGGAGGCGATCTTCGCGACGAACACGTCGTCGCTCGCGGTGATCGACCAGGCGGCGTCGACGTCGCGCCCGGAGCGGTTCGTCGGGCTGCACTACTTCAACCCGGCGCAGGTGATGAAGCTCGTCGAGGTCGTGCGCTGCGTGACGACGAGCGAGGAGACGTTCGAGACGGCGCTGCAGTTCGCGCGCTCGGAGGGCAAGCTCGCGATCCCGACGAAGGACCAGGCGGGCTTCATCGTCAACCGCCTGCTCGTGCCGTACATGCTCGACGCGATGCGCGCGCTCGAAGAGCGCGTCGGCTCGATCGACGAGATCGACGACGCGATGAAGGCCGGCGCGGGGCATCCGATGGGGCCGCTGACGCTCGCCGACTTCGTCGGCCTCGACACGCTCGGCTCGATCTGCGACGTACTGTTCGACGAGTTCCGCGAGCGCCGCTTCGCGCGCCCGCCGACGCTGCGCAAGATGCTCGCCGCGGGGTGGTTCGGGCGCAAGTCGGGCAAGGGCTTCTACGACTACGCGGGCGAGTCGCCGCAGGTCAACGCCGCGCTGTAGCGGCGCGCTCGCGAGCGACTACTCTTTGCACATGAGCGACCTGCCGACCATGCGCGTCGCCGACGCCGATCGCGAGCAGCTGATCGACGAGCCGCGCGAGCACGCCGGCGCCGGCAGGCTGACCTCGGAGGAGCTCGAGCAGCGCGTCGGCGACGCGTACTCGGCCGCCACGCGCGCCGACCTCGACGCGCTGCGCGCCGACCTGCCAGTCAGCTCGACGTCGGTCAAGCTCGCGCTGAGCAAGCGCAAGACGCAGCTGCGCCGCCGCCTGCTGCAAGAGGCCGGCGGCTCGCTCGGCGTCTCGGCGCTCGCCGTCGGGATCTGGCTCGCGAGCGGTCCGAGCGGCAACTTCTGGCCGGGCTGGGCGATCGGCGTGACGCTGCTGCCGGTCGTGCGCGACGCGTGGCGCCTGTTCGGCCCTGCCTCCGACCTCGACCTCGTCGAAGCGCGGCTGCAGGCGCGCCACGAACGCCATCAGGCGCGCGGGCGCCGCCACCGGTATCGAGGGCTGCCGCGGCCGTGAGCGACCTGGGCGGCGCCACCGAGCGCGCGCTCGGTGGGGGCCCGCAGCGCCACCACGAGAAGGCGCGCGAGCAGGGCAAGCTGGCGGTCCGCGAGCGGATCGCGCTGTTGCTCGACGACGGCAGCTTCGCCGAGGAGGCGCTGCTCGCCAACTGGCAGGAGGATGGGCTCGGCGCCGACGGCGTCGTCACCGGCGTCGGCGAGATCGACGGCCGGCCGGTCGCGCTGATGGCGAACGACCCGACGGTCAAGGCCGGCTCGTGGGGGCCGAAGACGGTCGAGAAGATCCTGCGCATCCAGGAACGCGCGCAGAGCCTGCGCGTCCCGATGGTCTACCTCGTCGACTCGGCCGGCGCGCGGATCACCGATCAGGTGCAGATGTTCCCCGGCCGGCGCGGCGCCGGGCGGATCTTCCACAACCAGGTGAAGCTGTCGGGCGTCGTGCCGCAGGTCTGCGTGCTGTTCGGCCCGAGCGCCGCCGGCGGCGCGTACATCCCGGCGTTCTGCGACGTCGTGATCATGCGCGAGGGAAATGCGTCGATGTACCTCGGCTCGCCGCGCATGGCCGAGATGGTGATCGGCGAGCACGTCACGCTCGAGGAGATGGGCGGCGCGAAGATGCACACCGGCGTCTCCGGCTGCGCCCACCAGCTCGTCTCGAGCGACGAGGAGGGGATCGAGACGGCGCGACGCTATCTCTCCTACTTGCCCGGCAACTGGGAGCAGTGTCCCCCGCGCGCGGCGCCCGCGCCGGCGTCGGTCGAGGGCTCTTCGATCAACGAGCTGATCCCGGCCGACGAGAACAAGCCGTTCGACATGAAGGCGCTGATCGGCGCGCTCGTCGACGACGGCTCGCTGCTGGAGATCCACCCGCGCTGGGCGAAGGAGGTGATCGTTGGCTTCGCGCGGCTGCACGGGCAGTCGATCGGGATCGTCGCCAACCAGCCGAAGTTCAAGGGCGGCGTGCTGTTCGGCGACTCCGCCGACAAGGCCGCGCGCTTCATCTGGTGCTGCAACGCGTTCAACGTGCCGCTGCTGTTCCTCGCCGACGTGCCCGGCTTCATGATCGGCACGCACGTCGAGCGCGAAGGCATCATCCGCCACGGCGCGAAGATGATCAGCGCCGTCAGCGAGGCGACCGTGCCGAAGCTCTCGGTCGTCGTGCGCAAGGCGTACGGCGCCGGCCTCTACGCGATGGCGGGGCCGGCGTTCGAGCCCGACTGCTGCATCGCGCTGCCGAGCGCGTCGATCGCCGTGATGGGCCCGCAGGCGGCGATCAACGCCGTCTACTTCAACCAGCTGCAGGCGATCGACGACGAGCACGAGCGCGCGCGACGCACCGAGGAGCTGCGCACGGAGTACGCCGAGGACATCGACATCCTGCACCTCGCCTCAGAGCTCGTGATCGACGCCGTGATCGAGCCCGAGGCGCTGCGCGACGAGCTGATCCGCCGCTTCGCGCACGCCTCCTCGAAGCAGCGGAGCTGGCCCGCCAAGCACAACCCGGTTACGCCCGTCTGATCAGGCCGCGGCGATGCCGGCGGTGCGCGTCTGCTCGTCCTGGAACGGCGGGTAGGTCTCGGTCAGCAGGTACAGGTACGCGTCGCTGCGCGCCGTGTACGAGTTGGCGAGCACCATCACGTCGAACAGCCCGCGCGGCATCTTGCCGGTGAACAGGATCACGAACCACGCGGCGAACGCGCCGACCTCGAGCAGCAGGTTGATCACGTAGCGCAGGATCACGATCGGGATCGCGAGCACGATCCGAAACAGCGTCTTCAGGCGGTTGTACTCCGGCAGGCGCGTGAACTGCATCCGCACGGGATAGCTCGTGTCATCCGAGCCGCTGAACGGCGGGTAGGTGTCGGTCAGCAGCACCGCGTACGCCGTCACCCGCGCGAGGAAGCGCGTGAAGTCGGCGACGAAGTCGTACAGGCCCTGCGGATAGCGGCCGGTGATGACGATCGCGAACCAGGCGATCACGATCGCGATCCACGCGACGATCGCGAACCCGTACAGGACGATCGCGACGGGAATCACGAGGATCAGCCGGAAGAACGTGCTCAGACGATTGCGCCGCTCGACGTAATCGGCCTCGAACGTGACTGGGTAGGACACGCGAGCCATCCTACGCGCGTCATCGGCTGGCGCGACGCTCCTTTTCAATAGATTGGCGCGAGGATGGACGCATCGGAGATCGCCTTCGCCGGAATCGCCCGCCAGGCCGAGCTGATCGCCGCCGGCGCGCTCTCCTCGCGCGAGCTCGTCGAGTTGTGCCTGCGGCGGATCGACTCCTCGCAGCCGCGCCTGAACGCGTTCCGCACGGTGCTCGCCGAGCGCGCGCTGCTCGAAGCCGACCAGGCCGACGCGCGGCGCGGCGCCGGCGGCGATCGTCCGCTGCTCGGCGTGCCGATCGCCGTCAAGGACGACCTCGACGTGGCCGGCGAGGTGACCGCGCTCGGCAGCAACGCCGCCGGCGGGCCGGCGAGCGCCGACGCCGAGGTCGTGCGACGCGTGCGCGCGGCCGGCGCCGTGATCATCGGCAAGACGAACGTGCCGGAGCTGTGCGTGTGGCCGTTCACCGAGACGGCGACGTTCGGCGTCACGCGCAACCCGTGGGACGTGCAGCGTGCGCCCGGCGGCTCCAGCGGCGGCGGCGCCGTGGCGGTCGCCGCTGGCCTCGTCGGCGCCGCGCTCGGCTCCGACGGCGCCGGCTCGATCCGCATCCCGTCGGCGTGGTGCGGGCTGTTCGGCCTGAAGCCGCAGCGCGGGCGCGTCTCGACGGCGCCGCGCCCGCGCGCGTGGAACGGCCTGTCAGTCAACGGCGTGCTGACGCGCCGCGTCGCCGACACGGCGCTGTTCCACGACGTTGCCTCGGGCGCGACCGACGTCGACGTAGACAGCGCGCCCTCGCCCGCGACCCCATTCGCGCAGGCCGCCGCGACGCCGCCGGGGCGCCTGCGGATCGCGTACTCGACGCGCGTGCCGCCCGGCGTGCTCGCGAAGCTCGACGACGACGGCGCGCGCGCGTTGGACGAGACGGTCGAGCTGCTGCGCTCGCTCGGGCACGAGCTGGTCGAGCGCGACCCCGACTACGGGCTCGCCGGCGCGGCGCTGCTCGCGCGCTACGTGCACGGCGTCTACGAGGACGCGCGCGCGATCGCGCACCCCGAGCGCCTGGAGCGGCGCACGAAGGGGATGGCGCGCCTCGGCGCGCTGACCGCGCCGCTGTTCGAGCGCGCGTACGCCGCCGAGCCCGAGCTGACGCGGCGCCTGAACGCGATCTTCGACGACGTCGACGTGCTGCTGACGCCCGCGACCGCGACCGGGCCGCCGCGGATCGGCCAGTTGCAGGGGCGCGGCGCCCTGTGGACGCTGAACGCGGTCGCCGGCTGGGTGCCGTACAACGGCGTCTGGAACATGACCGGCCAGCCGGCCGCGTCGGTGCCGGCCGGCTTCGGCGCCGACGGGCTGCCGCGCGGCGTGCAGATCGTCGCTCGCGCGAACGACGAGGCGACGCTGCTGTCGCTCGCGGCGCAGATCGAGGCCGAGCGACCGTGGGCGGCGACGCGCCCGCCCGAGCCGGCGTGAGCGACGAGCAGCTGCTCGCGCTCGCGGTCGAGGCCGCGCGGATGGCGGGTGGGCTGCTGTCCGAGCGCGCGCGGCATGGCTTCGAGCGCGAGGTCGCGAGCAAGAGCACGCCGACCGATCTCGTCAGCGAGGCGGACGTCAGCTCGCAGCGGGCGATCCGCGAGCTGCTGCGCGAGCGCCGCCCCGACGACGGCTTCGTGGGGGAGGAGGAGGGCGACTCCGAGGAGGGCTCGAGCGGACTGAGCTGGGTCGTCGACCCGCTCGACGGCACCGTCAACTTCCTCTTCGCGATCCCGCAGTGGAGCGTCAGCGTCGCCGTGCGCGACGCCGCCGGCACGATCGCCGGCGCCGTGTTCGACCCGAACCGCCACGAGCTGTTCTGCGCGACGCGCGAGGGCGGCGCGCGGATCGTCTCCGCGCGCGGCGAGGGAGAGCTTGACCGCCGGTCCGGCGAGGACGTCTCGCACGAGCGGCGCACCGGCGCCGGCGCCGGTCCCGGCGGCGAGGAGCCTCGCGAGCGCGATGATCGCGACGGGGCTCGCGTACGGCGCCGACGTGCGCCGCGCGCAGGCGCGCGTGCTCGAGCGCCTCGTGCCGCGCGTGCGCGACATCCGCCGCTTCGGCAGCGCCGCGCTCGATCTCGCGTGGACGGCGGCCGGGCGCTTCGACGCGTACTACGAGCGCTCGGTCAAGCAGTGGGACATCGCCGCCGGCGCGCTCGTCTGCGAACGCGCCGGCCTCGAGATCCACGAGCTGCCCGAGCACGAGAACCTCCCGTGGGGGATCCTCGCCGCGCCGCCGGCGCTCGCGCCGGCGCTGCTCGATCTTGTGTCCGGTCCGTAGGGCGGGCGCTCAACGCGGCAGGTGAAACGGGATCGTCGTGACGACGATCTTCGGCAGCGGACGCAGCGCGCGGCGCAGCCGCGCCGCGGTCTGGTTGTGCAGCGCGCGCTGCCACCAATGCCTGACGACGAGCTCGGGCAGGAGCACGGTCAGCGTCAGCTCGGCGCGCTGCTGGTGCAGCGCGCCGATGTAGTTGATCATCGGCGCGACGATCGCGCGGTGCGGCGAGACGATCACCTCGAGCGGCAGGTGGTCGCCCCAGCGCCGCCAGTAGCCGCGGAAGCGCTCGGCCTCCTGCTCGCTCGGGCTGATGTGCAGCGCGAGCACCGGCTGCTGCAGCGAAGCGGCGTATGCGAGCGCGCGCATCGTCGGCAGGTCGAGCGCCGCGACGGGCACGATCGTCAGGTGATGGATCTCCTCGGGCGACTCCTCGCTCTCGACGGACGTCGCCGCGGCCTCCGAGTCGCCGTCGCGCGCGTCGGTACGCGGCGGCGCGACCGTCGGCGAGATCGTGCCGATCGGCAGCTCGATCGAGTGCGCTCGCAGCCGCGTCGCGTCGGCGACGAGGCTGTAATGGCGGTGGATGCGCTGCGCGACGAGGACGAACAGCACGACGACGAGCACCGCGACCCACGCGCCCGCGGTGAACTTCGTGATCCCGGCGGTCACGAACACGATCGCCGAGAGGAACGCGCCGGTGCCGTTGAAGACCATGCTTCGCCGCCAGTGCGCGTCGCGCAGGCGCCACCAGTGGACGACCATCCCGCTTTGCGAGAGCGTGAACGCGAGGAACACGCCGACGGCGTACAGCGGGATCAGCGATTCGGTCTTGCCGCTGAAGGCGATGAAGATCGCCGCCGCTACGACGCCGAGCGCGATGATGCCGTTGCTGAACGACAGCCGGTCGCCGATTCGCAGGAACCGCCGCGGCGCCTGCCGGTCGCGCGCCAGCAGGTAGAGGACGCGCGGGAAGTCGTTGTACGCGGTGTTCGCCGCGAGCAGCAGGATCGCGGCCGTCGCCGCCTGCGTGAGCGCGTACATCGCGCCCGAGCCGAAGCTGCGGTGCGCGAGCTGCGAGAGGACCGTCTCACTCGCGTTCGGCACGACGCCGTCGAGGTGGACGATCGCGATCGTGCCGGCGAACAGCGCGATCAGCAGGCCGACCATCCACGTCAGCGTCGTGCGCGCGTTGCGCCACTCGACCGGCTTGAACGCGGGCACGGCGTTGGAGATCGCCTCGATCCCCGTCATCGCCGTCGATCCGGAGGCGAACGCGCGCATCACGAGCAGCAGCCCGACGCCCTCGGTTGCGCTCAGCCGCGGGGTACGGGTGGGATGGAACCCGTGGCCGGCCGAGTCGGCGAGGCCGACGACCACGAGGATCGAGATCATCGCGATGAACGCGTACGTCGGCGCCGCGAACAGCGCGCCGGCCTGGCGCACGCCGCGCAGGTTCCCGGCGAGCAGCAGCGCCATCGCGCCGACCCCGATCGGGACCGTCGCCGAGGACAGCGACGGGATCGCCGAGGTCACTGCCGCGACGCCGGCGGCGACCGACACGGCGACCGTGAGGATGTAGTCGGTCATCAGGCCGGCCGCGGCGATCAGCCCGGGAACGCGCCCGAGGTTGTCGCTCGCGACGATGTACGAGCCGCCGCCGTGCGGATAGGCGCGGATCGTCTGGCGATAGGAGACGCCGACGGCGAGCATCAGGAAGGCGATCGTCGCGGCGATCGGCAGCGAGTACTTGAGCCCGGCGGTGCCGGCCAGCACGAGGATCGCGAGCATCGCTTCCGGCCCGTACGCGACCGAGGAGAGCGCGTCGGCGGAGAGGACCGGCAGCGCCACGATCTTGCGCATCCGCTCGCGCGCGATCGCGCTCGCGCTGAGCGGCGGGCCGAGCGCGACGCGTCGCAGCTCGCGCGCCGCGCGCCCGCGCGAGGAGGGCGCCGTCTCGGCGTCGCTCGACGCCTCGATCGCCGGCAGCCGACCCTCGGCTCCGGCGACGGGCACGAAGCGCCCGAAGCGCGTCGGGCGGATCTCGGCGGCGTCGGGGTAGCTGCCGAGGTCGGGGTCGACCGGCAGCGCCCGCCGCCACACGTCCGGCCCGCTGCACACGCGGTTCCACTCGCGTCCGACTTGCCGCAGCACCTCGAGTTGCGGCGCGTCGAGCTTCGGCAGCGAGGCGTCGGGGTTCGGCGCGCCGGAGTAGCGTTCCTCGCCGGAGTCAGTCCGCTCGGTGGTCGGTCGGGGCGGTTGGCGCCGGTCGGGCATCGGGGACGTTCAGCGGCGCAGGTCGAGCATCGGCGATGCCGCTTGTTTGCGGTTGCGCGTCGGGGACGCCGGCGGCGGCGAACGGGCGCTGGCGCGCCTCGACGGCCAGCGCGAAGGCTACTCGATCGCGCAGGCCGTTCAGCTCGCGCTGGCGCGCGAGCACGAGCAGCGAGAGCAGGGCGACGACGCCGACTGCGACGAAGCCGAGCAGCGCGCCGATCTTCGCCGCCGGGCTCGCCGAGGCCGTCGTCCGGGCGGGGAGGTCGACGTTGCGAAGGCTCGGCGAGGGGACGGGCGCGCCGGCGCCGTGGACGACCGGCTGCGTCTGCTCGGCAATCGCGAGCATCGCCCGCGGCGAGACGTTCTCGGTCAGCGTGTTCTCGATCCAGTAGACGGCGCCCGCTTCGCGCCACGCGATCACCCTGATCTGTTCGCCGGCGTAGAACAGCTCGTACGCGCGCGAGCCGACTTGGATCGTCTGGCTGGGGTTGCTCAACAGCGGCGGGTCGGTCCAGTCGGTCCCCTGCACGTCGTAGAACTGCCCCAGCTCGCCGCGGTCGATCACGACGACGTAGATCGGATGCAGGCGGTTCTGCTGGTCGCGGACGTCATAGCGCCGCAGCGCGTCCGGTTCGGCGCCCCCGAAGCTGTCGCGCGCTCGCGGGTACTCGAGCGGGAACGGCAGGTTCGGCGCCTGCGAGCGCGCGGCGTCGAGCTCGGCCGACGTCGTCGGCGTGAGGAAGAGCGCGGGCGCGGCGCTGTGGTGGGTCGACCGATGCGCGGACGGCGCCTGCGCGCCGCTGCTCAGCTTCGGCCGGCGGATCGGCGCGGTGCCGTGCAGGAACGACTGCACCGCTTCGTGGATCTGGCGTTCGCTGGCCGTGTCGTACGTCTTCAGCAGGGTCACGTCGAATGGCACCTGCCGGACCGGCTTGCCCTGCGATTCGACGAGCAGCTCGAGCAGGTTCAGGACCTGTTCCTGGCCGCGCAGCGTGTCGTCGGTTTCGACCGTGCGTCCGAGGATCCGCTCGAACTTTTCGCGGCTTTCAAACAGCGAAGCGCCGTACTGCGCCTTGACTTCGAGCAGGAAGCGCTGGTCGCGCGCGTCGCGCGTCAGCGACGTGTCTTCGTGGCGGTTGGCGACGAATTCGAGCGCCTGCTTGCCGCACAGGCGCTGGTAGCCCGGCTGCAGGTTGATTTCGAAATACTGTTCGCCGCCCGGTTCGTTGACGTGGTAGTAGCGGCGGTCGACGCCCATGTAGACACAACCGAGTTCGTCGACCGCGCGCCGGAACTTCGGGAAGCTCGTGACGAACACGTGATTGATCGTCAGCCCGAACAGGCGTTTGATCGTTTCGACCATCAACTGCGCGCCGCCGTACGTGTACGCGGAGTTGATCCGGTTCGTGATCGCTTCGCCGTTCGGCGCCGTGAACGTCACGCGCAGCTCGCGCGGGATCGACAGCATCGAGATCGTCGGCTTGCTCGGATCGATTCGCACGAGCAGCATCTCGTTGGAGTGCGGCAGCACCTGCCCCGACGGGTTGTCCTTCGGCGGCGGCCGTTCGTCGTTGCCGACCAGCAGCAGCGTCTGCGGCGCTCCTTTCGGAGCAGGCGTCAGCAGCTTCGGCGGGAGCCGGACCGGCTTGCTCTGGCGGAACGCTTCGATCACTTTGCCGACCTCGTCGAGCGCGATCGCGGCCGTCGCGCCGCCCGAGAGCAGCACGATCCCCACCGCGGCGAGGACGAAGCGCTTGGTCATCCACCAGCCGCGGCGCGGCGGCTCGGGCGGGACCGAGCCCGGGGCTGCAGCGGGCGGAGGCGTGGTCGTGACGGTGCTCATGCGCCGGTGGGGTGGGGTGGGGCCGGGCGGCGCGACGCGCGCGTGGGCGGTCGCTCGGCCCGCTGGGGGACCTCACTCGGCGGAAGGCTAGAACGCGCGGCCGATTGGTGCGTCGGTTGGGCGACGGGGCGGGGGTGTCGCTGCGATTGGGCTTCGGGGCAGGCTTTCCCCGGTGAGGCGTGCCGCCCGTTGCTGGTGCAGCTGATCGATGCGCCACGGGCGACCGAAATCAAACCGTAAAGCGGAGGTCGAGAGTATTATGCGCCTGCTGCTTGATCCTGTCGAGCGGGCGCAGCGGCAGAAGCTCCTTCGACTGCTTGGGCTGGGTTAGTCCGGAATGTCGTCGGTCAGTGTGGCCGAGTCGGGTGCCATCGTCACGGCTACGCCGCTGTGGTAGGCATAGTCGAGAGCGACGTACAACGCTTCCGGCCCGCCGGCAAACGCCTTGGTGGTCGTCATGATCGTGTCGATTGACTCGCGGCGAGCCTCGTCAACCGTGGTCACGAAGCGGGGCCGCGTTGTGCTCGCGCAGATAGACCTCGCGGTCTTCTTGGCTACTGAGGAGGCGAGTTGAGGCCATGCGTCCACTATCCGCTCGTCGCTCTGTCCGTGTCAAGAACGACGAGCGGCCGTATACACCGGTTCGATTCCGCTCGTCCCCTTGTGAAAACCGCCTTTGAACCTCCCTAAAAGCGGCGCTCTATTCGCTCTAGCTCCCAACCGGATGCTCCATGCAGCCCTGCTCGGATACGCGCCGCCTCCTCGGGCGGGGTCTTCGGGTGCGGTGCGACCCAATACACCCTTCCAGGCCGCAGCTTGGGTCGCTTCGAGCGCGGACGGAGGCTGCGGAATTTTCCCGGCCCACGCCTACCGGGATCGTATGTCTCGTACGTTTCCATGCGCTGTACGTTCGCAGGCAGGCAGGACGGAGAGTTACTGCGCTGTCGGGCCAGTGATCCTTTCGCGGGCCAGACTGGTATCGAGGCGTTCCGACCATCCGGATCGCACAAAGCTAGGTGTCAGAAATAGGCCGGCTACATGTCAACGCGCGCCTCGCCTTGGACCAGTTCGAGCGCATCTCGGTAGAGAAACGGGACCCAATAGTCCGGCGCGTCCTTCGACCCTCTGGACTCAAAAAACCCGATCTCGACGAGCGAGTCTGCGAGAGTCCGCGCTTCGTCCTGATCGACTTTCCAGATCTGTGCCAGCGTCTCGGAACTCTGCTGGGCCTTCTCGCCCTCCAACGCCGCAATGTAGTCACGGAGATGGGGATACTCGGCGTACAGGGTTTGCCTCAGCCGCACGTTCGAGACCTCGCGAAGCGCATCCTTGAAGGCCTGGCGATCGAACAAAGTCTCGTCGGGCGGCTCGTCGTGCCCGACCTCGATACGACGAAGCTGACTGTCACGAAGGCTGGAGAGCAGATGGATAAGCTCTCGTGGCGCGGAGACGCCAGTGCCGTCCCTAGTTCTGCCGAGCATCCAGTCGAACGTCTTTGGGTTTCGTCCTGCATCGATCTGGTCTGGAAACATTCGCGCGACCAATGCTTCTTGCTGGTCGACGTTGCCGAGGGTTATCCCTGGATCGACGCCGTAATAGCCCGCGATGTCCGGATTACGCAAGATCCGCCGCATCATCAGCTGGAGGAGCGAGGTCCGGTCCCACGAGATTGTCAACGCGGCAGTGATGTGGCTCGCCTCCCGGAAACCCTGCTCTGTTATTCGATCCCAGATGTCAGTACGTAGGAAAATCTTTAGCGTAATCTGGTCAAGTGACTTCATGTCGAGATAAGCCTTGAACAGCGCACGAAGCGCGTTGTACTCTAGATCGTCGTTTTGAATAAACGCCACATCGAGGCGATCTAGGACGAGCCAAATTCGGAAGTCGAGTTCGCGCAGCGCTTCGTTCGCGGCGTCGAGTAGCGAGTCGAGCGACTCAACGCCTTCTTGGCGCTGCGAGGCATCGGGCTCGCGCAGGCTAATCTTCCCGGTCACTGCAGCAACGCCGCCTGTGCCTGGGTCCAGCACAACCGTCGGCTCGATGCTGACGCGTCGCACATAGTCCCGTACTGCATTTAGTCGGGAGCGCAGCGTCCCTCTTATTTGGAGGAGTCCTGCTCCCTCAAGTGCATCATACACGCGACGTGCTGAATCAGTTCGCACATCCCACTCGCGAAGTATTCCTCCGCATAGGGAGAGAAAATAGAGCTTCCAGAGCGCCACAAACTCGACTTCGCTTGTCGGCGGCTCCGCGACGACATCACGAAATGCCGGCGTTCCGTTGGGATTCTCGGCAGGCACAACGAGGATCCCTCTGTCGAAAAGTTCATCTGTCTTCTGGACCAGCAACGAATAGAGTGCGCTCTTTCCGGCCCCCTTCGGGCCGTAAACGATGTCTCGCTCGCCAGAGAACAGCCTCCGCCATTGATCGGTCTCCACGAAGTAGCGCGCGAGCTCCTCGACCTCGTCCTCAGCTATGCGCTCTCCAAACGAGGCGTGCTCAAGCGCGTCGCGCTTAGCGGTCATGCCGGCATTGTTCCATGAGTCCGTATAGCTCTGCCGTTAGGTCGATCTGGGCCAGCGAAAGGCCGTAGTACTTGGGTCGCACAATCGGCGTTCGACGACACCGATCTAACTACGAGCTGGTCGGGGAGGCTCTCGCCTCTGAACGCGCAGGCAACGAAGACGCCGACTTAGGTCTACAAGGCCTCGTGGGGCTCGACGTATTCAGCGGCGACGCGGTCTCGTCCATAGCGATATTCAAGATGACGAGACCATCGGACTACGTCAGGGGGTACATGTCCGCGGAATCCAAGCTCTATTCGGACGACGGGGCAAGGCCCAGATTCAGTAGGATAGGTCCAGTGAATAAACTCGCTACGAAAGTGCGGCGGTGTCGAGTGCCTAATGTTTTCCCAAAGGACGTACTCGCGGTTAAAGTACTGCTGCGGGGTACGTATTTCTACTCGACCGCGGCGATGGTGGAGCGCAAGGTACGACTTTGCGCGGCCAACCGACGCTTTATCGCCGACGACTAGAACCCACTGATCTCCCCGTTCAGTTCGGCCGCACACGAATCGTTCGCCTATGAATGGCCGGGCGCCCAAAAACGGCAATTCGTAGGTCGCAACTTCGTGGACCTCGCGATTTCGATGTGTGGTCGGGTTACGTCTCGAAGAACCACATCCCGCGACCATCATCGCCACGCCGAGCGCGATCAAGGGTTTCACGCCTGAGCTTCTTCGTGCCATTTGCTCTGTCATGTGATCTCTACGGCAAGTGTGCCTGGAGCGCGGCGAGCTCAGTTCGACTGTCCTGATAAGAGAACGTGCACTTATTTGCCTTCGTGCTGAGTGTCCCGTACGCGTAGTGATCCAAGTATATCGGTGACCCACTCATTCCCGGCGCGACATTAGTTTTCGTTTTGGCTGTTTTGCCGACACCGCAGGTGTTAACGAAAATGAGGTTATGGATCAACTCGACTTTGCCTTTTAGTAGGACTGGTTCGTCGATGGTCCCGACGATCGCACCGCAGTCAGCCCGCTGCGAAAGTTTCTTTCTATCTTGATGCTCACGGGATATCGTGCCGCGTCGCACAAGTGCCATTGTCTGGCGCCGCGTTGCCGCGGCCAGGAGGACGGTAACGAGTGCCGTCACGCCCAACGGGTAACAGCCGGTGTTCCCGAACAGTCACGCGCCGCGGGGGCGCAACTGTTTGTGCGCGACGTCCAACTGCAGGATGGCTCCGAAACAAGTCGGCTCGCATTCTCGTCCGTTCGGCTCGACCTTTTCCGTGGCGACACGACGGCTTGTGCGCAGCAAGAGCCGTCCTTGGCTGTCCCGTACGGTCACGTCTGCGACGTACGTAGCACTGTTGGCCGCGGACCCGCCGCCGGGCCACTCAACTTCGATTAGCCGCGTGGTGGCCGGTGCGGTCGCGCAGCGCGCTCCGACACACAAACGCACTGTCCTTGCGGTCGGCAGCGCTCGTTTGACGACACCAAGCACCACAGTAACCCCCGACCGGCATCCGACCTTCGTGCAACTCGGCGTCTCTCCGCATCCGAGTAGCCCAACCAGGCATAGCGCCAGCGCAGTCGCCGCTGCCGCGTTCTCTACCTTCGGACGGCTCCTGACATCCGCTCCAATATTATGGCCGCCCCGTGCTCCTCGAATCCGATTGGCCACGTCATTCATTTGCGAAGGACATGCACGTGAAGCACGCTTTCGATCGTGTTGATGCCCTCGTAGCTATCGAGGCAGGCGCCGTCGCCGCCAATATTTATTCCGCGGGCAAGCCCATCCTTATAGACAGGCGCCCCGCTCGTACCATCGCCGAGGTGGCTTTTCCGAAAGAGAGGACAAACGTCCATTTGTGTCAAGTTGTGGTCTACTAGCGTTTCGCCCGTGGCCGGATTTTCAGCAGCCGTTTCCTTTAGCAAGCCAGTAATCACGCCGCAGTCCTCGCCGACCGTGGGTGGTTCTGTTGCGGTGACACCACCCGCGCACACGATAAACGTACTACGAGGGTTCTGCGGATTATATGCGGTACCGATAATCGGGTATTGTTCGTTTCGCGGGATTTCTCCGCTCCCGCCGTACGCGATAACGATAGGTTCCAAGGGCGATGCCCAGAAACTCGTCGAGGGGATTTCGATAAGGCCCATGTCGCCCTGCGAGATGGTTGACACTCCTTCGTGTTCCGCCCCGTTGACGAATGCACGCGCTGGTCCAATGCTTTTCACGCCATAGGTCGCGCTCTTTGCGTGTTCTTCACTTTCGCCAGCTTCGTGATACTTGGCTCCCCAACTTTCGCCGTTTAGTCCGCCCGAGAAGTTTATGCAGTGCCCAGCGGTCAGGACATATTTCGTTCCATTATATTGCGACTGTGCGATAAAACCGGCTGTGCATTCGAGCGCTACCGCTTCGTTGTAGAAGTCCTTCTTCCGAATTCTTACGCCACCGCGTAGCGGCTTGCTGCACGCTCCGACCAGGCAATTGGTCAGTTTGATTGCTACAGTGTTGGTGCTCGCTGTGCTGACCTCGGATGTGACTGCCACAGATTTTCTCGCCGTTTCGACTTCATTTACTTCGCCAGAGGTGAGATTGTCTGCTTGTGTCAACGTGACCGCGTTATGGCCGACGTCGACGCTCAGTGACACACGGCCCCGTTTTATCAGGCTAGCGAGCGTCGTACCAAGCGAATTCTCGGCGGCTTCGAGCTGTTCCCACGACGACGTGGTGGGAACAATTTCGGCGTTGTCTGAGAGGCCGAGGTTGTCGAGATCTTGCTCCACGGTTTGTTCATACCCTTCGGAGGTCAGCCCGATCTTGATCGGCTTCGTGCCTGGCGCGAACCACTCCCCTGTGTAGTTTCCGCCGAGCTGCTGCGAGAGCTGCGAGTCTAGGAGTGCAGCGTGGTCCTCCAAGTCGACGTCTTGCTTTGCGGCTTCCGCTTCTATACCAGCGTAACTCGCGTAGACTTCGCTGGCCGCTTCCTGGGTCGCGGGTTCCTCGACAATGTTCCCGAACTCGTCATAGTGGTATGTCACTTTGCCGCCTACCGGGTTGGTGACTGTAGTCTGTTCGGTTTCGTAGCTGAAGCTCGTGATTTCGTCTTCGCTGCCGACCGTCCCGATCGAGCCGTTGACGACCTTGCGGATCGAGGAGACCCGCTTCTGTTCGTCGTAGGAGATCACCCAGGTCCCGGAGGAGTCGACGATGTCCTTCAGCAGGCCGCTTTCGTAGTAGCCGTATTTGGCTTCGACGCTTCCGGGGCCGTTGTATTTGGTCAGACGGCCGCTTGAGTATTCGTATTTCCATTCTTCGCCGGCTTTGCCGACGAGTTTGGTGACGTCGTGCGAGCCGTTGCGGCTGACCGTGAGAGAGTGTTCGTGGGTGTCTTTGAGTTTGGACAGGCGTTCTTCTGCGTACGTCAGCGATATCGTGTTGCCAACCCCGCCGGGGTCGACCATTTCAGTCGCCTCGCCCGATGCGCCGCTCCCGAACTTCCATTCGACGCCGCCCGGGAAGGTCAGCGTGCGGGTGCCGCCTTCGTGTTCGATGAGGCCCTCGTTGTAGCCCGCTTCGCCGGTGAAGGCTTTGTCGCCGGCTGAGGGGTGCCCGTCGGCCCACGACGCTCGGTCAAAGCGCGTATCGCCGCCGTCCGGTGAGTAGAAGGTGTTCGTGCCGTCCCAGGAGTAGCGGAAGAGCTTCGGGTCATCGCCCTTGGTCAGGCGCCAGTCGCCGAAGGAGGCACCCTCGAGGAGATCGTCCTGGCTGTTGCAGGAGCGTCCGAGTTCGGTGTCATAGCCTTCGCTTGAGTAGTTGGCGTCGGGGTCGGCGACGTTGAGGTTGCCGTTGGCGACGTTGACGCTCATCACCCCACCGTTTGCGATCGGCTGCTGGTAGACCTGGCCCATCGGCGGGATGCCCAGGCGCGGCTCGTAGATCACTTCCAGGCCCGGTTCGGGCGCTGATTCGGTGTTGCCCGACTGTGCGAAGGCGTCATAGCCGGCTTTCGTCTCGTCGTGGGCCTTCAGCAGGATGCCGTCGTTTGAGGTCGGGTCGCGAACCCACTGCTCGACCTGCGGCGTGAAGCCGAAGCGGAGGTTTTCGCCGACTTCCGAGTTGTTATCGACGCGTTCGCCGGCGACGGCTTTCTCGAAGTCCCCGCCCGCGGTCGTCCACGCGTTGGTGCCGTCGTAGCGGTTCCAGGTCACCCCGGAGGTGAAGCTGTGCGTCATCAACGCGTGCGCCTCCACCGTGATCGGGCTGCTCGTCGTGTCCCAGGAGAAGTGCAGACGCAGGTAGGAGGCGACGATCGTCGATCCCTTTGGCACCGAGGAGGTGTTGAAGTAGAGCAAGGAGCGCGCGATCCCTTCGGAGGGGTTGGGGCTGTCGGGGCCGACGTAGAGATGGCTGCCGCATTCGTCGTTGTTGGCGAAGCCGGCGCTGATGATCGAGCAGTCTTTGGTCGTCGAGAACCAGACTTCCGGGTCGATCGTGACGGGGAAGATGCGGCTGGGGTCATCCAGCCAGGCTTTGTCCAGTACGACCGAGAGGACCGTGCCGCCCTCGCTCAGTTCGTAGTGGACGGCGCTGCGCGAGGGGAACGGTCGCGCGGGGTTGGCGTCGCTCGCGCTCGGAGGCGTCAGCGTGTAGACAACGGCGCCTTGGCTGTCTTCGACGAGCACCGACCCGTTCGCGGCCAGCGACGCGTGCAGGCCGGAGGCGAGGTTCAGTTTGTAGCGGAAGACGGTGGGCGCGCCCGCGCTTGTGAGCGTGAGCGTCTCGCGGACCGCCTGCGGCGCGGCGGTGTAGGCGACGTCGGTGTCGGGCAGCGCGCCGCGGTAGATGTGCTGCGTTCCGGCCGGCGCTCCTTCGGAGCGCGCCGCGCCTTCGAGGTTGAAGGAGAGCGCATGGGCGCCCGAGCCGATCGAGACCGGCGCGGAGCCGAGCGAGGCGGGAAAGCTGATCGGCGTCGGCGATGCCTGTGGCTGCCAGCTGCCGTCGGCCTGCTGGACGAGCTGGTCTTCGATCGGCTGCCACGTTCCGTTGCTCCCGCTGAAGTTGACGGCGTGGTCGTAGATCGTCAGCGCATGAGCGCCGTTTGAGAGCAGGTCGGTCTTCGAGTCTTCGCTGCGCAGTTCCGGCAGTTCGCGGACTGGCTTGGGTTCGGCTTCGAGGGCGGGGTTCGCCGGGGCGACGCCGGCGACTTCGGCGCTCGCTTGTCGGGGTCCGATCAGCGCGATGAGCGCTGCGATGCCGATGAGCACGATAAGCGCCCGTGCTCGGAGTGAGCCCGCCGTCGTTGTCCCCATGACCGCCTCCTCGACTCGTGACCGGATTCGAGTGTGCCGACCGATGCCGGCAGGCTACCCGAATCGGATGTGCCGCTGTTCGTGATCGACGATGAGGTCGCCTACGCCGATCCAGTTCCCTGGGTAGGCGCGCTCCAACGCATGGCGCGGTCGGACAGCGCACGTGCAAGCGACAATCCCCGGAGCCGCTCTCCGTGGGCCGGGGTTTGAATAAGAGCCAAATGGTGCGGCGGGTGGGATTCGAACCCACACACCCTTTCGGACAGGGCCTTTTGAGGGCCCCGCGTCTACCGTTCCGCCACCGCCGCGCGCTGCAGCGTCAGTGTAGGCGAGCGGGCAGGCGGCGTCACGCGACGCGAACGCCTTGACGGCGAGCCGCGGTGGCCGTGCGGGGCGCCTCGAGCCTGCGCGGCGCTCAGGCCGGGTGCGGCGGCGCCGCGGCGAACACGTCGGGGCCGGCGGCCGGGTCGCGGCGCTCGAGCTCGACGTTCCAGCCCTGCTGGAAGCCGCGCATCGCGAACGCGACAAGCAGCATCTGCACGGGCACGATCAGCAGCGTCAGGACGCCGAGCAGGCCGGCGCCGAGCGCCGGCTGCGCAAAGCCGCTTTTGTCGCGCGCGAACCAGCCGGGGCCGGCGACGAGCGCGAAGATCAGCAGCAGCACGGCGAGGACCGCCGAGACGGGCAGCACGCCGCGGTTCCAGCGCATGGCGAAGAACGCGAGCGTCAGGTAGATCAGGACGTAGGCGATCTCGACCGGCTTGGCCGACTCGAGCACGCTCCAGCCACCGACTGTCACGATCAGCACGAGCGCGGCGCTCGCGAGCAGCAGCAGCACGACCGTTGCGCGCGTCGCCTGCACGATCGGCTTGTCGCGGTTGGGGTGCGTGATGATCACGCCGGCCGACGGGGCGTCGGCCGTCTGGCGGCCTGGAACCGTAGACATCGCGCCATCAACCATACAATCTCGGATCACCGTCGGTGCACGCGGGCGTGGTGGAACTGGTAGACACGCCGGCCTTAGGAGCCGGTGGGCGCTAGCCCTTGGGGGTTCGAGTCCCTCCGCCCGCATCCAGCGGCCGGCTGCGTCAGCCCGTGAAGCCATTCGGTGGCGCCGTCTCGCGACTCAGCTTCCACGACGTCGAGCTGGGGCTGAGGAAGCTCGGAGGCTGCTGCGCGGCGAGCCGTTCGTCGTAGTTGTAGTTCTTGATGTAGCCGGTCCCGCCGCCCGTTCCCACGGGCCCTCGCCAGAACTGGGCGATCGACCCCCAGACGTTGAGTTTTCCAAGCGACTTCCCGCACTCGTAGTTGTCGACGATCCACGAGTGTTTCGTGCTGAGGATCGCGGCGTCGATCGTGGGGTTTTCGAGCGAGCCCCAATGATTTGGGTCTTCAGTCGCGTTCATGTTTTCCGCATTTGTAGCGCAGTTGCCCGAGTTGTTTTCGTATTCGCAGTATCCGTTGCTCGTGTATTCCGATTCATTTTCGCACTTCATAATGTAGAGGTTTTCGGATTCACGGTATTCGTTGTACGGCGGATTGCTTTCGACTTTGTGGCAAGTGGTCAGCTTGGAGTTGTACGCGTAGCCAGTCGGAACGTAGATCTTGAGATTGGTCGCTTCGCCGTAGAACTTGAGTTTAATCGCGGTCGCGGATTTTTTCGCCTTGCTGCTCAAGACGATCGTTTTTGCGGCCGCATTGATCGACGAGATCGTCGTTTCTGCTTCGATCTGCCCGGCGGCCGCCCCTTCGACTTCATCGCCCACCAGGAGCCCTGTCGTGTTGATTTCCTTGACTTCAGTTTTTTCGCTGGTGATCGTCGCGGTGACTTCTTTCACGGGGAGTTTCGCGGGCTTGCTCAAGACAATCGATTTTTCGGACGTATTGACCGACGCGATCGTCGTTTCGGGTTCGATCTCACCGGCGACCGTCCCTTCAACTTCCTGACCCGCCGCGAGCCCTGTCGTGTTGATTTCCGCTGCTTCGGACCGCGTGAGAGGTTTGACGCTGAGTTCGCTCGCTTTGACGCACTTGTCGTTGTGCGGCGCTTCTGTCGGAGGTGTGACGTGAGTCGTCGTGTACCCTTTCCTGACGGGGTGGTAGACACGCACGAAGTTCTGCGCAATCAGACCGAGCGTCGCTCCGCCGGTCGGCTGCCCTGAGGCTTCGTGTGTCGTTATCAGGTTGCCGTTGACGATCACGTCATCGGCCGAAGCGATCGTGAGAGATTCCGTATATTCGCCGTGGACGTAGACATTGCCGCATCCGGCGTCGTTTTCCGTATCGCTGCCGAACGGCGTGTACTTTGCGACCGCGCAGCCGCTACTGGAGTTTTCGACGTAGATCACGCCGTCGCTTGGAAAGGCTTCCGCGGGCTTGACTTCTTTTTCGCCTTTGGCGTTGATCACGGTCGCCGTGAATGTGTTCGGAGTGCCGGCGGTGAGCGTCAGTTCCGTGCGGCCGCTGAACTTCTTGCCAGCGGTTTCGAGCAGTTCGGCATCGGTTTCGGGCGGCAGCAGCGAGCCTCCGCTTTCCGTGTATTTGCCGACGAACTTCGGTTCGTTGGAGCATCCGTAGGCGGCGTAGTGGCCGCCGTCCATTTCGATCGAGTCTTCGGAGTTACGCCCGAAGGTTGGCGAGTTCCCGCCCGCCGAGCAGATCGCAACGGCGTCGTTGGTATGCATCGGACCGTTTACTTTGTCCGTGGGCGCGAACTCGATCGGCGGACAGATCCCGGTGAGTTTGTGTTCCACCCGGTACTTGTAATAATGTTCGCAACCGACCGGTTCCGGTTCGAAGGTGCTGGGATCCTCAACCTCGTAGTTGCTGTCATAGACGTATTTCGTGAAGCCGGGGTGTGCGAACGTGGCGACGATCGATCGCTTGACTCGCGAGGTCCCGGAGCCGGCGACGCCAGTCGCGAGGATGCGGAACGTTCCTTTTGCAGCGCCGGTGGTTTCGAGGATCGTCGTCTGTTTTCCCGATTCGCAGGCGCTGTGGCCTGAGGAGGCGAGCGTCTTGATGAAGTACGTCTCGTCGGTTGTCGCAGGAACGGGGATCGCGGCGCTTTCCGTTCCGATGCTCTTGCATTCGACCCAGTAGTTGGGGTTGCTCGAGAGTTCGTGCTGGTAGCGCTGGATGCCGGCCTGAGCGGCGTAGTAGGCCTTTGTCTGCAGCGTGAAATTGCGGCTGAGGCTGATGTCGCCGCTGGCGGCGGTGAAGGCGGCCGTGACGAGCAGGCCGCTGATCAGCAGCGCCATCAGCGCGAAGATCATCGTAAAGCCGTCCTCGCTGGTCGCCTCGCGGCGCCTCGGCGGGTATCGTCGCGCTGCTGTCAGGCGCATGTCGTTCCTTCCGAGTTTGATTCGGTCGGGGTGAGGCGCAGCGATACGCTGCTCATGAAGCTGGTCGTGTGCCCGGCGCGTGTGTCGCCATGTTCGGGCGCCTGCGTGTAGGCGATCGTCACCTTCGCGATCTGCGCTGCGGTCACGGTGGTAGGCGGGAGTTCGCTCGTGGCGAGCGGGACGAGTTCGCCGTAGGCGGCGTCGGTCGCGGTCGTGTCGTACTTGAAGTAACGGAAGATCGTGGACGTTTCGGCGGGTATCACGTTTGTCGCGACGACGCGCGCACCGGTCGCCGTCGCCGTGGACAGAACGCTGTTGAACGTCCACGCGGAGTTCGGCGGTTCGCCGCCCGTGCTCTTCCACGAGTAGTCGGTCAGCTTGCCAAGCGCTTGCCCGGTGTTGCTGGCCCCGGTCGAGGTCCACACGAGGTCGTGCTCGGTCACACTTTTGATCGCCGCTTCGCCGCTGGATTCGCTCCCGTACGCCGTCAGGAACCACAGGTTCAGGGGCCCGGTGGCGGCGAGCGGGCTCGTCGGCGTAGTCGATGGGGCCTGGATCGCCGTCGACCCGAAGCCCGTGCAGCTCGAGTGGAGCTCGTTGAGGATCTTGTTTAGGGCCGTGCGTCCGAGCCTGTCGGCTTGCACGCGATCGCGGATCAGGGCGCTCTGTCCAAGCGAGACTCCGAACAGCGCGACGATGCCCGCGATGACGATCGCGCCCGCGGTCATCGAGACGAGCAGTTCGACGAGCGACAAGCCGCGCTCGTCGCGCAGCGAAAGCGACGACGGGCGGTGTGCGCGCGTCAACATGTCAGCGGGCTCGTGCTCGTTTTTTCGACCGTTTTTTTGAGGAAGAACGACTGGCTCGTGCCGGCTTTCGCGGCGTTGCTGAAGCCTCCCTGGGTGCTCTTGTAGTACGTGCCCGAAACGAGACCGACCACGCACACCTGGAGTTCTTTCGCGTACGGCTGATACTTCTGTTCGAGCAGGCCGCCGCTCGTGATCTTCACTTCGTGCGCGGTGGACGAGCACGCCGTGTTGATGATCTTCGCTGACGTCGCCGTCGTGAGCACGCCTTCGCCGGTCGTCGTGCCTTTGTAGACCGTCAGGTTGAACGCCGGCACTTCGACGTTCGGTCGCGCGACTCCGTTGGGTTCGACCTGCGCCGTCGGCGGTTCTTTGACGCCGGCCACGGTAGTTGGGTTGTTGGCCGCACAGTCACCCGCGTAGACCGTGTAAGGGCTGCCGGAGGGGAAGGGAAACAAGCCGGTGAGCGTGGCCGCCGAGCCGTACGTGCCGGCTTTGCCGCCGACCAGCGCTTTGGTGACCCCCGTGTGGGTGGCGAAGAAGGTGTCTCCCGTGACCGTCGAGCCGTTGTTTTCAAATTTCGCTTCGATCGATCCCGGCGGGGCGAGCGTGAATTCGACCGGGCCGGTCAGAGTCGTAGGGGACAACGTGACTTCTTTCGCGGGCGCGCTCGCGGCCGGTTCCTCGGCTTCGTTGACGGCGTTCGGGAGCGTCGCCTGCACGTCGACTTCCTTTTCGGGCAGCGCTCCGAACACCACGCAGCCACTTGCGGGCGTCGTCTCTTCCGCGTCGGTGACGGTCCTCGCCCGATTCGTCACCTTCACCGTCGCCCCTTCGAGCGCTTCGTGCTTCTGGTTCCACGTCTTGACCAGCAGCGTCAGGCTGGTGGGAACGTTGACGATGCTCGACTGTGTCACGGGCAGTCGCGAGTGGAGCGCCGACCAGGTGACCTTCGACGTCGTCTGGATGTAGTTGGCGGCTCCGCCGGTGGTTTCGCACGTGAGTTTGTTTTCGGAGCCCGCGACGTACTGGGCCGAGGAGGTGATCGTGAATACCGTCCCGTTCGCCGTCGTCGTTCGCGACGAGGTGCCGAGCTGGTCGAGTTCGGTGACGTTGAGGCCGCGTAGACGCTCCTCGTCTTCGGCGGCCAACAGCGTCGCCTGGTTCTGGGCGCGCTCGTCGGCGCTCGCGCGACCGGCGCTCTCAAAGCCCGTCAGCGTTCCCACGGCGATCAAGCTGACGATCAGCGCGCTGACGAGGACTTCGATCAGTGTGATGCCGGACTCGGATGCGCCGCCATGCGTGAGCCTCGCCAGCGCTCGTCGCGTGTCCGAGCGGCGCGGGAAGACCGCCACGGCGTCCGGTGCTCGGCGCGAGCGAGGCAAGGGGCGCCCGCGTGCATCGCGGGCGGACCGGGGGGCGGGGAAGATACGCATGGTCGAACGGCTGGAGTTGCCTACTCCACGTGTCGGCACGCCGTGCGCGCGCCTTGAGCGGGAGGACGGCCGATCGGCGCACGACGGTGCTGCGTTTTCCCTGCCTCGCGGTCGTCTGGGGCCGACCTACGAGGGCAGCCGGCGGAGCGGCGCGAGCGCCACCTCCGTGCTCCCAGCGCCTACAATCCCCACTCCCCGGGGGACTGGTGTATCGGTAACACGGTGGTCTCCAAAACCGCAACGCGAGGTTCGACTCCTCGGTCCCCCGCTTCAGGAACGGCTCGCTAGCTCAGCTCGGGCTGACGAGGACCGCGAGCAGGTCGCCGACGTTCTGCTTGCGCGCGACCGCGTCGGGAAGCGGCAGATCGGCGTGAACGACGTACGTGTTGCGTCGGCCGACGCGCCGGCGCGTGATGTACGACGCCTCGGACAGCTCCGCGACGATGCGGTGCGCCGCGCGTTCGGTGATGCCGACCCGTTCGCTGATGTCGCGCAACCGCACGCTTGGCTCGTCGGCGATGCACACGAGGACCGATGCGTGGTTCGTCAGGAACGTCCAGCTGCGTTGCGCGGTCTGCTCGGCAGCCATCTATCTAGAATAACATTTCTAGATAGATAATTCATGTTATGGTGTCTCGAGCGACGGGCTCTGAACTTGCGGGCACGCGCGCACTCGATCGAAACGAGGCAGTCGTGGCCAGCTCAGTAATTCCGCACCCCGCTCCCGGCGCCGCCGGCAACGGCGCAGCGCCGCCCGATACGGATCGCGCGGCATCCGGGATGTCGCAGCATGACCAGCTCGCCAGCCCATTGCGCAGCCCGCTGCTGGCGAGGCTCACCGGTCTCACCTCGATCGCCAGCGTAGCGGCGGCGGGAATAGTCGTAGTCGGGATCCTCGCCGTCATCGGCGGCTCCTACGACAAGAAGGTCGTCCACGACCAGCTCGTTCCGCAGAAGATCTTTTTCCCGGCGGCAGGGAGCAAGGCGCTGCTTCCGGGCGTCAAGCAGTACGCCGGACAGCAGCTCGTCAACAGTGCGCAGGCCAAGGCCTACGCGAACGACTTCATCAACGTGCACCTCTCGGAGGTCGCCGGCGGTCAGACGTACGCCCAGGTCAGCACGGCGGCGCTGGCGGCGCCGACCAACGCGAAGCTCGCCGCCGAGAAGGCGACCCTGTTCCAGGGAGAGAGCTTGCGTGGCCTGCTGCTCAACGCCTGGGGGTGGTCGATCGTCGGGACGATCGCCACGCTCGCCGGGATCGTTCTGATCCTGCTGGGCGCAGCTCTGCTGATCCTTCCACTGGCCAACTGGTGGGTGAACCTCAGGGGTCGCACACCTCTCGGCGCCGGCGCCTGATCGGGCGAGCTACGGCAAAGCGGGAACCGGCATGGACGATTCGAAGACAGACGCGATCGGCGACGTCATCAGGCGGCTCGCGCGTCCGCACGCATCCGGCGGGGTCGTGATCGAGCGCTCCGTGATCCTCGCCGAGGGCACGACCTCGGCGGCGATCCTGACGTGGATCGCCGATCATCACGGGGTCGCGGACTCGACGGCAGGCGCCGGCGCCGCGCGCAGCAGCGGGTTGCACGGGGCACGCGTCAGCGCCGCCGTCGGGCAGACGCCGGCGCCGGCACGCCGGTTCGTGCTCCCGGCGGACGCTTTCGACTGAGCTGGCGAGGGAAACGTCGCATGCCGAATGACCCGGCGGCGAGACGCGTCGCGAGACGGATCGTGGAGCTGCGCGCCGAGGCTCGATATCACCGCGAGCGCTACGACCTCTACAAGGCGAAGGCATACGGTCCACGCCCGACGAGCGGCGCCCGTCTGAGAGAGCTCGAGCGCGCTCGTCAGGGCGCTGACGCCCGTCTGCGCCGAACTCTGCGAGAGGACGGCAGCCCGTCCGCTCGTGCAGACGGCGAGCCTGCGGGCGCCCAGGCTCCGTAGGCAGCGCGACGCCGGCTCGCCGAGCGGGGGCAGCCGCGCTACGGGCGCGCGCGCGCGTGCTGAGACGGGCTCGTCCGACGCTTCAGCGGCGCGGCGCCGATTCGAGCGCGAGCTCGTCGCGGCGCCATCCGCTCGTCGCGCATCGCGCGGGCCGGCCGCGTGTCGGACCCGCTCGCGCTGCACCCCCACAGAAGGCCGTCATCTGCTAATCTCTATAAAAATGATCAAGAAACTTGTGATTACGATCGGGACACGGGGTTGAGCGGATGCGCGTCGACGTGCACCAGCATCTCTGGACCGAGCCGCTGACCGCGGCGCTCGCCGAGCGCGCGGAGCTCCCGTTCGTGCGCAGCGAGCACGGCCTCACGGTCCTGTTCCTCGCCGGCGAGCGCCCGTACGTGATCGACGTCGCCGGCGAGGCTCGCGCGCAGCGCGCCGCGCTCGTCGCGCGCGACGGGCTCGACCGCGCGCTCGTCTGCCTGTCGAGCCCGCTCGGCGTCGAGTGCCTGCCGCGCGCGCAAGCGCTGCCGCTGCTCGACGCCTACCACGACGGCGCGCTCGCGCTCGGCGCCCCGTTCGGCGTGTGGGGCGCCGTCGCGCTCGACGGCGCCGACGAGGACGACGTCGACCACGCCCTCGCGCGCGGCTGCGTCGGCGTCTCGCTGCCCGCCGGCGCGCTCGCCGGCGTCGACGCGCTCGCGCGCGTGCGCCCGCTGCTGCACCGGCTCGAGGCCGCCGGCGCGCCGCTGCTCGTCCATCCCGGACCCGGACCCGGCGACGCGCGCGCGGCCGGCCGCGGCGGGCTCGAGCCTTCGCTCGCCGACCCGCTGTGGTGGTCGGCGCTGACGCGCTACGTCTCGCAGATGCACGCCGCCTGGCTGACGTTCGTCAGCGCCGGGCGTCCCGAGCACCCGCGGCTGCGCGTGATCTTCACGATGCTCGCCGGCCTCGCGCCGCTGCACGCCGAGCGCCTCTCCTCGCGCGGCGGCCCCTCGCCGCTGCGCGCCGATCCGCTGACCTTCTACGAGACGTCCTCCTACGGCCAAGACTCCGCGCGGCGGATCGCCGAGATCGTCGGCGCCGAGCAGATCCTCCACGGCTCCGACCGCCCCGTCGTAGATCCGCACGCCCACGGCCTGCCGGGCGAGCGCGACTGGGATGCGATCGCGCGCGCCACGCCGCGTGCGCTCGGCGACCGCGCGCTCGCGTCGCTCGGCGGCTCCGAGTCGCGAGCGCACGAGGAGGCGCTCGTCCGATGAGCGCGCTCGCGACGCTCGCGCGTCCACGCGCTCGCGACCTGACGCCGGGCGAGCTCGAGGCGTTCGTGCGCGAGCTCGCCGACCGTCCCGAGCTGTGGATCGAGCGCGTCCGCCACGACCCTGCCCAGCGCGTGTACGAGGAGCTGCTCAGCGACGCCCACCTGACCGCGTGGCTGATCTGCTGGACCGACGAGCAGGACACCGGCTTCCACGACCACGACCTCTCCGCCGGCGCCGTCGCCGTCGTCGGCGGCCGCGTCTGCGAGGAGCGCCTCGCCGTCGGCCGCGACCGATCGGAGATCGGCCAGCAGACGCGCACGTTCGGCGTCGGCGACGCGTTCCACTTCACGCCCGCCGACATCCACCGCGTCCATCACCGCGGCGACGATCCGGCCGTCACGCTGCACGTCTACTCGCCGCCGCTCGCGCGCATGGGCGCGTACTCGATCGACGAGCACGGCGTGCTCGCGCGGCACGCGATCCCCTCCTCGCAGGAGCTGCGCCCGCTCGCCGCCGCCGCGTAGCGGCTGCGCTCAGCGCTTCGCGCCGGCGCGGCGCTCGACGCCGCTCGCGGCGCCGATCACGATCGAGCTGACGAGCTCCGGCTCGAACAGGCCGTGCTCGACGACGCCCGGCGTCGCGCTCAGCCGGCGCGCCAGCTCGCGCGGCTCGCCGACGTCGCCGAGGTAGTCCGCGATCAGGCCGCCGTCGGGGCTGCGCGCCGCACCGCGCAGCCGCGCCGGCGCGAGCTTCGCGAGCGTAGTGCCGACCGCGAACGGCACCAGCTCGAGCGGGATCGGCGCGTGCACGCGCGCCACGAGCTTCTCGTCGGAGACGATCACGACGAACCGTCGCGCGGCCGCCGCGACGATCTTCTCGCGCGTCTGCGCCGCGCCGCCGCCCTTGACGAGCCAGCCGTCGGCGTCGACCTGGTCGGCGCCGTCGATCGCCACGTCGAGCTCGCCCAGCTCGTCGAGGTCGGCGACCGTCAGCCCGAGCGCGCGCGCGCGCTCCTCCGTCGCCGGCGACGTCGACGCGCAGCGAACGCCCGCGAGGGCGCCGCCGGCGACGCGCTCGCCGAGCGCGTCGAGCAGGCACGCCACGGTCGAGCCCGTTCCGAGGCCGACGCGCATCCCCTCGCGCACCTCCGCGGCCGCAGCGCGCGCCGCGCTGCGCTTGTGTCGCGCGATCGCCTCCGCGTCGCTCAGCGGCGGCTGCTCTGACCCAGTCGCACGCGAGGACGCCACGGCGCGGACGTTACCGTCCCGACATCGCCCGTGAGTCGAAGCCGCTCCGGCGACTCGGGGCGGTGCAGCAGGAAGCCCTGGCCGTACATGCAGTCGAGCTCGCGCGCCAGCGCCAGCTGGCGGTGCGTTTCGATCCCGACCGCGACCGCCTTGAAGCCGGCCCTGTGAGACAGCGCGATCATCGCCGCGACCATCGCGTGCGTCTCGCGGTCGCGCTCGAACGTGTCGATCAGCCGGCGGTCGAGCTTCAACATGTCGAGCGGCAGGTTGCGCGGCAGCTTGATCGACGCGTCGCGCGCGCCGACGCTGTCGAGCGCGATCGCGACGCCGAGCGCTCGCACGCGCGCGAGCGTCGCGCGCGCGCGGTCCGGGTCGCGCAGGACCGCCTCCTCGGAGACCTCGACGCACAGCGCGCGCCCCGGCAGGTCGAAGCGCGCCAGCTCGCCGCGCACGCGCTCGACGAGGTCGCGCTCGCTCAGCTCGCGCGCCGAGACGTTCACCGAGATCGGCATCGACACGCCCTGCCGGCGCCACGCCGCTGCCTGCGCGCACGCCGTGTGCATCACCCAGTCGCCGATGTGCACGATCAGCTCGCTGTCCTCCGCGCGCGGCAGGAACTGCGCCGGCAGCAGATCGTCGATCTTCGATTCTTCGTCGCCCGTTTCCTCCTCGCCGCTCGGATGCCAGCGCACGAGCGCCTCGCAGCCGACCGCGCGGCCGCCCGCGAGCGGCATGATCGGCTGGTACGTCAGCAGCAGCTCGTCCTGCGGCAGCGCGCGCAGCAGTCGTTGTTCGATCTCCAGATGCGCCGTCAGCTCTTCGCGCAGGTTCTCGTCGAACACCTCCAGGCGACGCCCGCCGTCGCCCTTCGCGCGGTACATCGCGACGTCGGCTTCGCGCAACATCTCCTCCGGGTCCGCGTTCGCGTCATCCGTCAGCGCGACGCCGACGCTCGCCGGCATCGACACCTCCGTCGGCCCGATGTGAAACGGCTCGCTCAACGTGTGCACGACGCGCTCGGCGAGCGCCAGCGCTTCGCTCTCCGTCTCGACTTCGTCGCCGAGGATCACGAACTCGTCGCCGCCGAGCCGCGCGACCGTGTCGCTGTCGCGCATCATCTCCGCGAGGCGCTCGGCGACCGCGATCAGCAGGCGGTCGCCGACGTCGTGGCCGAAGTTGTCGTTGATCGCCTTGAAGCGGTCGAGGTCGACGAACAGCAGCGCGACGACGCCGCCGCTGCGCGCGAGCCGCGCGAGCGCCTGGCGCGTGCGGTCCATCAGCAGCAGCCGGTTGGGCAGGCGCGTCAACGGGTCGCGCAGCGCCTGGCGCTCGAGCCACATCCGGTCGGTCACGTCCTTCGCCGCCGCGTACCACGTGTCGCCGTCGCAGCGCGCGCTCCACAGCAGCCAGCGCCACGAGCCGTCGCGATGGCGATAGCGGTTCGTGAAGTTCTCCAGGTGCGCCGGGCGGTGGTTGCCCGCGAGCAGCAGCGCGAGCGTCTGCTCGACGTCGTCCGGGTGGATCAACTCGTGGACCGGGTTCGCTTCGAGCTCCTCGCGCGTCCACCCGAGCGCCTGCTCCCACGCCGGGTTCAGCAGCGTGAAGCGCCCATCGAGCGAGATCGTCGCGAGCAGGTCGCTCGTCATCTCGAACAGGCGCGCGATCCGCGGATCGCCGGCCGGCGGCCCGTCGAGCGTGACGATCGCCGGCGCGTCCGTCGCGTCCGTCCGCTCCGATGCGCGCACGTCGACCGCGCGCGCATCGCCGACGTGCAGCGGGGCGGGGTGGGCGATCGCCTCCGCCGGGGTGCCTGGGCTCGATCGACGCATTCCTGAGCCTCCCCTCGGCCCGCTCGGCGCGCAACGCCCGGCGCGGCGTGCGCTCTGGACGGATTGACTAGCGCATCGGCCAGTGTTTGCGGGCGATTGCGCGCTCTCGCGAGCCGTGCGGGTGCGGCTCGCGAACGGCTAGCGAGCGGCGCTCAGCGGCGTCGCCGTCTCGCTCGACGCGAGCTCGGCCGGCGTGTCGCGCAACTGCGGATCGCCGCGCAGGAAGCGCCACACCGAGAGGCACATCAGCAGCGTCATGATCACCGCGCTCGACACGCACCACTCGCAGATCGCGTGGATCGAGAACAGCTCGCGGCCCGTCAGGTAGCAGCTGAAGCCGAACCCGACGACCGTGAACGCGACCGTCGCGAAGCGCGTCGTCTCCGTTTCCGGCGCCAGCAGCGAGCCGAGGATCACGACGTAGCCGATCAGGCCGATCAGCGCGACCGGCACGCCCGCGAGCTCCGAGTAGATCGACGTCTGCACCTTCGTGCAGCTTTCGCCCGCCGTGCACGCCGGCTTGATGCCCGCGTAGTGCACGTACGTCAGGTAGCTCGCCACGCCGAGCCCGATCGTCGCCAGGACGATCATCGCGATGCGCAGTGCTCGCGCGCTCACCGACGTCCTACCCCAGCAGCTTGTTGATCGCCGATTCGAAGCCCGACGGATCGCTCAGCGACGAGTATTCGTACTTCGTGCCCGGTTCGCCGCTCTTGCCGATCAGGAACGACGGCGTGCCGGTGAAGCCCGCCGTGTTCGCCGCCTGCGCGTCGGTCGTCACCGTGTTCGCGAACTGCGGGTTGTTGCGTTCGGACGTCCACGCCGGCAGCGAGAGCCCCGGCACCTGCTGCGCGAGTTCCTCGAGGTATTTCTCGGTCACGTACCCCGTGTCCTCCTGCCCCTGCTCGTGGTAGAAGAGCTCGATGTAGTACCACGCCTTCTCCTGCTTGCCCGCCGCGAGCGCCGCGATCTGCTGCGTGCGGAATGTTTCCGGTTCGCGCGTCGCCGTCTCGAGGTTGCGGTATTCGATCTTCATCTTGCCCGTCCGCACGTACTTTTCGATCAGCTTCGGCAGCGCGCCGAGCGTGAACTCCTTGCAGATCGGGCACTCGAGGTCGCCGAAGTACTGCATCGTCACCGGCGCGCTCGGGCTGCCGAGGACGTTGCCGCTCTGCGGGATGCCCGCGAGCAGCGACGTCACCGCGGTCACGTTTTCATTTTTTTCGTGCGGCGTCGTCGGGATACCTGATTTCGATCCGCCGCTCGTCGCGGCGACGATCACGATCACGATCACGACGACGACGCCAACCACCGAGCCGAGCTGGATCATGCGTTTGCGGCGCTGCGCGCCGGCGGCCTCCGCTTCCTCCAGCGCCTTGCGCTGTTCGCGCGCCTGTTCGCGGCGCTGCTTGCGCGTCAGGTCCTGCTCGTCGTCCTCCTCGACCGTGCTCATGTCGCAACTTATAAAGGTTTCGGCTCAATCGTGCCTAAGTTCGCGCCGATGCGCACGCGCTCCACGAAAGCCGGGCGCAGATCCGCGCGCGCTCGTGCCACGATACCCGTGCGCGCGCCGCGCGCGCGGGTATGTACGTCGGCCCGCAAGCGCAATTTCGCGTGCCTCCGTAGCTCAAATGGATAGAGCACCGGCCTTCTAAGCCGGTGGTTGCTGGTTCGAGTCCAGCCGGGGGCGTCGAGTCGCGAGACGGGCCGTTTCCAACGGTGGCGACCGGGTAGGAGAGGCGTGGGGCCTCGCTCACCCCGGCAATGGGGCCCCCGATGGGGACGGGACCGTTTCCGACCGCCTTCAGCAAGCAGCCCCAATCCCCCGCGCGGGGCTGTCGAGGGCGGCGGAACGGTCCTGGATCACTTGCGGCGCGCTTGGCATTGACGCCGAGCGCGCCGCGAGGCTTCCCCGCGCGCAGTTGGGATGATGGCACGATTGTTCGCGCTCACGGTGCTCGTCTATCCGCTGGCGCTTGCGCTGCTGTGCGTCGGCGCCGGCCTGCTCGTCGACCGCGCCGCCGGCGCGTTCCTGCCGGCGGCGCTGCTGCCGAGCGTCGGCGCGGCGGCGCTGATCGGCGTCTCGCAGCTGAGCACGTACTTCTCTGGCTTCGCGCGCGCGACGCCGTACGTCCTGCTCGTCGTCGCCCTCGCCGGCTTCGCGCTCGGCCGCGCGCGGATCCGCACGGTGCGCGGGGCGCTCGCGCGGCGCGGAGCCGGCGGGGCGCGCGAGCGCGATCGTGCCGGCGCCGGGCGGCGACGCGCGCTCGCCTGCGCGCTTGCGCTCGGGCCGCTCGCGTACGCGCTCGTGATCGCGCCGGTGCTGCTCGGCGGGCGCGCGAGCTTCTCGTCGTTCATGGCGCTGTCGGACTCGGCCGTGCACATGATCGGCGCCGACTACCTGCTGCACCACGGCCAGCAGTACGCGCACCTCGACCTGCGCAACTCCTACGGGCAGTTCATCGAGAACTACTACGGCACCGGTTATCCGTCGGGTGCCGACACGCTGTATGGCGGCAGCTCGCTGCTGCTCGGCCTGCCGCTGATCTGGACGTTCCAGCCGTTCGTCGCGTCGATGCTCGCGCTCGCGAGCGGGCCGGCGTGGGAGCTCGCGCGGCGCGTCGGCCTGCGCGGCGCGAGCGCGGCGCTCGCGGCGCTCGCGGTGACGATCCCGGCGCTCGTGTACGGCTACGAGCTGGTCGGCTCGGTCAAGGAGATCGTCTCGCTGGCGATGCTGCTTGCGCTCGGCGCGCTCGTCGTCGAGCATCGGCGCTGGCTGGCGCGCGGCGCGCGGCGCGCGCTCCCGTTCGCGCTCGTGCTCGCCGCCGGCGTCTCGGCGCTCGGCGTCGGCTTCGGCGCATGGGGCCTGGCCGCCGCGCTCGTGCTGCTCGTGGCGCTGATCGATGGGCTGCGCGCGCGGTCGCTCGAGCCGCGCGCGGCGCTCGCGGCGATCGCGGCGGGAGCGCTCGCGCTGCTCGTCGCCGCGTGGTCGACGTGGCGCCACGTCTCGGCCTCGCTGCACGTCGCGCAGACGATCTCCTCGACGAGCAACGCCGGCAACCTGCAGGCGCCGCTGCGCTGGACGCAGGCGTTCGGCGTGTGGCTGCGCGGCAGCTACAAGGAGCCGCCGGTCGGCGTCTGGTCGGGCGTCACGCATGTGCTCGTCGCCGTCGCGATCGGCGCGTGCGCGCTCGGCGCGGCGCAGCTGCTTCGAGCTCGACGCTTCGCGCTCGCCGGGTGGATCGCGACGACGCTCGTCGCGTGGGTCGCGCTCGCCGACAGCGCGACGACGTGGGTCGACGCGAAGGCGCTCGTGCTCAGCTCGCCCGTCGTCGTGCTGCTCGCGTGGGGCGGCGTCGCGGCGCTGCGCGGCCGGCCGCGCGATGCACGCCCTGCGCGGCGCGGACGCCCGCCGCCGCGCGGCGCGCTCGCCGCTCGTCTCGCCGCGGCGCTGCTCGCGCTCGTGCTGATCGGCGGCGTCGTCGGCTCGGACGCGGCGCAGTACCACGACTCCTCGCTCGCGCCGACCGCGCGCTATGAAGAGCTCGCGTCGATCGACCGGCGCTTCGCGCCGATCGCGCACGGCCGCCCGACGCTGTTCACGGACTTCGACGAATACTCGATGTACGCGCTGCGCGACCTCGACGTCGCCGGCCCGAACTTCGTCTACCCGCCGCCGGCGCTCGCGTCGCTCGCGGGCGGCTACGGGTGCCCGGTCGCGCTGCAGCGCGCCTCGCCGCAGCAGCTCGTCGCCTATCCGCTGATCGTCACGCGCCGCGACCCGAGCGCGCCGCAGCCGCCGCCGTCGTACGCGCTCGCGTGGGAAGGGACGTACTACCAAGTGTGGTCACGTGCGAGCGCCGGCGCGCCGACGCTCGCCGCAGGAGACCGCCTGCGGCGCCGCGCGCGGATCGTGCGCGTGCCGCTGCTTGGCGCTGGCCACCCGCCCGGCTGGGGGCGCGAGCGCGCGGGCTGGGCGATGCGCCGCGCGGGCACGTTGAGGGTGCGCTTCGCGCTGCCGCGCGCGGGCGGTTGGACGCTGTGGCTGCAGGGCCAGTTCATGCCGCGCGTGACCGTCGCGCTCGATGGCGCGCGCGTCGCGAGCATCGCCGGACAGCTCTCCGGCAACTCGCTCGTGCCGGACACCGCGCCGCCGATCCCGCTGCGCCTGGCGGCCGGCGAGCACGCGCTGAGCGTCACGCGCGCCGGCTTCAGCCTGGCGCCGGGCAACGGCGGCCCGGCGGTGCTTGCGGCGGCGTTCCTGACGCCGGGCGCGACGGCGTGGGGCGGCGCGCGCGGCTCCATCGGGGGCTGAACGTACGCTGCACGCGAGTGCGCGCGCGGGAGACAGGGCGGGAGCAGGAGCCGGCGCGCGGCGCGCGCGTGGCGCAAGCGCCGCAATGCGACCAGATCCTGCTCGGTCAGAACCTGCGGCTGCTGCCGTCGTTCGCCGATGAGTCGTTTCAGCTCGTGTACATCGACCCGCCGTTCAACACGGGGCGCGCGCAGGTGCGAAAGACGCTGTCGGTCGTCGGCGACGAGCAGGGCGAGCGGACGGGCTTCGGCGGCCGGCGCTACCGCACGCGGCTGCTTGCGCAGTCCTCCTACGGCGACGCGTTCGACGACTACCTCGGGTTCCTCGCGCCGCGCCTGGAGCACGCGCGCAGGCTGCTGCGCGAGGACGGCACGCTGTACTTCCACATCGACTACCGCGAGGCGCACCACTGCAAGCTGCTGCTCGATGAGATCTTCGGGCGCGAGTGCTTCCTCAACGAGCTGATCTGGGCGTACGACTACGGCGCGCGCGCGCGACGGCGCTGGCCGGCGAAGCACGACACGATCCTCGTGTACGTGAAGGACGCAGACGCGTACTACTTCGACTCGCGTGCGGTCGACCGCGAGCCGTACATGGCGCCCGGGCTCGTCGGCGCCGAGAAGGCGGCGCGCGGCAAGCTGCCGACGGACGTCTGGTGGCACACGATCGTGCCGACGAGCGGCGCCGAGAAGACCGGCTACCCGACGCAGAAGCCGGAGGGCATCGTGCGGCGGATGCTGCAGGCCTCGACGCGGCCGGGCGACTGGTGTCTCGACTTCTTCGCCGGCAGCGGCACGCTCGGCGCGGTCGCGGCGAAGCTCGAGCGCCGCTACGTGCTGATCGACTCCAGCCCCGAGGCCGTGCGCGTGATGCGCGAGCGGCTCGGCGCAGATGCTCCGGCGCTCGCGGTGAGCGCGCCGAAAGCGGCTCCGCGGGTATAGCCGGCACGTGGCGATCGCGATCGCGAGGACGCGACGGTCCCAGGTGTCAAGGCCGCGCGGGCGCGAGCCGATCAGCTGACCATGTCCGAGCATCCGGTACGGCTGATCGTGACCGACGATCGCGAGCGGAGCCGGCTGACGGTCTTCTTTCGCGGGATTCTCGCGATCCCGCACTACATCTGGCTGCTGCTGTGGTCGCTCGTCGCGCTCCTCGCCGCCGTCGCCAACTGGCTCGCTACGCTCGCGCTCGGCCGCTCGCCGCGGCCGCTGCACCGGTTCCTCGGCGCGTACGTCAGATACGTCACGCAGTTCTTCGCCTACCTGCATCTCGCCGCGAATCCGTACCCGTCGTTCGACGGGTCAGACGGCTATCCGGTCGATCTGACGATCGCGCCGTCGGCGCGCCAGAGCCGCTGGAGCGTCCTCTTTCGCCTCGTCCTGCTGCTGCCGGCGCTGCTGCTGTTCTTCGCGCTCGTCGGCAACTCGTTCAGCGGCAACTTCAGCTCCTCGCGCTGGTCGCTCACGTCGGACCTGGGGCTGCTCGCCGCCGTCTCGCTGCTCGGCTGGTTCGCGATCATGGCGCGACGCGAGATGCCGCACGGGCTGCGCGACGCCGCGGCGTACGCGCTCAGCTACGGCGCGCAGTTCTGGGCGTACGCGCTGGTGCTGACCGACCGCTACCCCGACAGCGATCCGATGGCCGCCGTGCCGAACGTGCCCGCCAGGAACGATCCGATTCACGTCGAGCTCGACGACGAGCTGCGCCGCAGCCGGCTGACCGTCCTGTTCCGCTTTCCGCTCGCCGTGCCGCACATCGTCTGGCTCCTGCTGTGGAGCGTGCTCGCGTGGATCGCCGCGATCGTCAATTGGCTGGCGACGCTGATCGCCGGGCGCTCGCCGGCGTGGCTGCACCGGTTCCTCGGCGCGTACCTGCGCTACCAGCTCCACGTGTACTCGTTCCTGTACGTGATCGCCAACCCGTTCCCGGGCTTCGTCGGGCGCGCCGGCAGCTATCCGTTCGAAGTCGCGATCGCCGAGCGCGCGCGCCAGAACCGCTGGAAGACCGGCTTTCGCGCGATCCTCGCGTTCCCGGCGCTGCTGCTGACGGGCGCGTACGGCACGCTGCTGAGCTTCGTCGCGGTGCTCGGCTGGTTCAGCTCGCTCGCGCTCGCGCGGATGCCGCGCGGCTTGCGCAACGCCGGCGCGCTCGCGCTTCGCTACCAGGCGCAGACGTACGGCTACCTGCTGCTGCTGACCGACGCCTACCCCTATGGCGGCCCCGCGCGCAAAGGCGAGCCGGGCGCCGAGGATTCGCTCCCGAGCGCAGGTCCAGCGCAGCCGGCGATCGCGCCGGCGAGCGAGCTGCCCGGCGGCTGACGCCGTGGGCGGCCTGAGCGCAGCGCGCGAGGCGCTCGCGCGACGCCCGGCGCGCTCGCTCGCGGCGCTGCTCGCGCTGCTCGCGTTCGCGGCGCTGTGGGCGGTCGCGGCGCACGCGCTGTGGCGCTCGAGCGTGCCGAGCCTGCAGCTGCCGCACGTCGATCCGCGCGCGCTGTTCTCGCGCGCGTTCCTCAAGCGCAGCGCGTCGAACGAACGCTTCCTCGCGATCGACACGCTGCTCGGCGACGTCGCGCTCGTGCTCGTGCTCGCTGGATACGCGCGGTGGGGCGCGCGGCTGATGCGCGAGTCGGCCGCCGGTCGGATCGGCACGGGGATGATGCTCGGGATGCTCGGCTTTGCCGTCGTCTGGCTGGCCGAGCTGCCGTTCCAGGTCGCGGCGGTCTGGTGGGAGCGCCGCCACGGGATCTCGCACGAGGGGTACGTCTCGTCGGTGCTCTCGAGCTTCCTCTCGCTCGGCGGCGAGTTCGTGTTCGTCTCGATCGCGCTGCTGCTCGCGATGGGGCTCGCGGGCGTGACGCGCCGCTGGTGGTGGGCATTCGCGGCGCCGGCGTTCGCGGCGCTCGCGCTGCTGTCGACGTTCCTCAGCGTCTACCTCGTCCCGAACACGCACACGCTCGTCGCCGAACCGACGGCCGCCGACGTGCGCCAGCTGGCGCACGTCGAGGGGATCCCGGGGACGAAAGCCGACGTGCAGGACGTCGACCGCGAGACGACCGCGCCGAACGCGGAGTCAGTCGGCTTCGGGCCGACGCGGCGCGTGATCCTCTGGAACACGCTGCTCGATGGGCGCTTCGACCGCGCGGAAGTGCGCGCGGTGATCGCGCACGAGCTCGGCCACCTCGCACACCATCACACGCTCAAGCGCGTCGGCTGGCTCGCGCTGTTCCTGCTGCCGGCGGCGGCGCTCGTCGCGCTGTTCACGCGTCGGCGCGGCGGCCTCGCGCGGCCGGAGGCCGTGCCGCTCGCGCTGTTCGTGTTCGTCGTGCTGCAGCTGCTGTCGACGCCGCTGATGAACGTCGTCTCGCGCCGCGAGGAGGCCGAGGCCGACTGGTCCTCGCTGCGCGCGACGCGCGACCCGAGCGCCGAGCGCTCGCTGTTTCAGAAGCTCGCGACGACGAGCCTCGGCGACCCCGATCCGCCGGCGTGGTCGTACGTGCTGTACGCCGGCCACCCGACGATCGTCCAGCGCATCGCGATGGTCGACGCGTGGCAGGCGCGCAACGCGCGCTGAGCGCGGCCGGGCGTGACGCGCGAGCGCACTGAACGGCCTGACGCACGCGCGCGCTGAGCGGAGGGTTGGCTCGCCGCGGCGCGGCGCGACGTGAGAGCCTGTTGCGCGTGTACCACTTCGAGCTGCGCAAGTTCCCGCACACGCTGTGCCGCTACAACCAGAGCGAGCAGCAGGTGCTCGCGCTCGCCGTGCCGTGGACACGCGAGGAATGGGTCGAGGCGGGCGAACGCAAGTGGAACGTCAACGAGTCGAAGCTGACCGTGCTCGAGGGGCCGGAGCTGTCGCTGCAGGACATGGCGATGAGCCGCGGCTGGCGCAACGCGCGCAGGCGCGGCGAGGACGTGACCGAGCGCGTTCTCTTCAAGGCGCGCCAGATCGGCGGCGGAAAGGCGGCGGCGCCGGGTCTGCCAGCGGAGGTAACTTCGCCCACGGCGGCGCCGGCATCTGGGACGGCGGGCGCTGCGCAGGCCGCGCCCGACGCGCAGCTGCTCGCCGACTCGCTCGGGCTTGAGGTGCTCGCGCTGCTCGACGCCGGCCCGGCGCCGCTCGCGCGCGTGTGGGCGCTCGCGCACGAGCGGCTCGGCCCCGCGCGCTCGCCGTCGGAGTCGCTCGCGCTCGCCGAACGCGCGACGCGCTCGCTGCTCGAGCGCCGGCTCGTCGTGCTGCTGCGCGGCGCCGGCGACGCGGCTGGGGGGGATGGCGGCGTTGGCGACTCCGCGCGCCGCGGAGGGCTGGCGGGCGAGCAGGTCGAGACGGCGCTACGCGAGGTCGACGGCTGGTCGGCGACGGGCGCTGAGTCGCTTGCGATCGCCCGCAGGGCTTAGGCGCGGCGCTAGACTTCGCGTCTCCCGTGGTGGGCGTAGCTCAGTTGGTAGAGCTCCTGGTTGTGGTCCAGGCGGTCGGGGGTTCGAGTCCCCTCGCTCACCTTCAAGAAGCGCCTGCAATCGGCATTTTTCGCATTGGCCAGCGATAACGGCCGATGCGCCAGGGTACCAATGGGGTACTGAACTTTCGCTCTACGTCCCGGGCTTTCGCCGGACCGCCCCGCAACCTCTTCGGGTTCGGCGGTCGCGGCGTCGCTGTGTTGCCTGCCGCCGACTCCGGGTGGGTCGGTGAGATCGGCGCCCCGACGACGACTGACCCCTGTGTATGTCGAGTCCGCCCCCCCGTTGCAGGGAATGGAGCGATGGCGGCGTGGGCGCCCGCTGCCATCCCACAGAGTCCGCAGGCACGGACCGCAGCGACGCGGGCGGCGTGGACCAGGCGCGAGGCAGGCTCGCCGAGTGCGCTTGCAGCGCACTCGGCGAGGAGCAGAGAAGGTGCGCTTGCCCGGACAGTCGCGCGGAGTCCATCGCGAACATGGTTCGGGATGGACTTGGGCAGTCGCGCGGCAATTAGGGGACGTGGAACGTTGTTCTTAGACCGATGCAGAATGAGCCGCATCCCTCGCAGATCATGATGCGGTCGGGCGTCGAGAGCTCTCGGCCGAGAGCTAGTCGGGTCTTGGCCATCACAGCGGCGTGTTGCTGGGGGGACGCGCGAACCCACTTCGCTGATCCGCATCGCCGACACTCGCGTTCGGGACGATCCGTGGGCCGCATCGTCACACGAGGATAAGCGCCAGTTGCGGCGGCGTGGCTTGCCGCATACGCGACCGGGTAAGAGTGCCGCATGCAAAGCGACAATCAATGGGACGCTCGCTTGATCGCATGGATGTCGCGCGGCTCGAACGCCGCCCGGTCCGCAACCCAACCGACTCGGTATTGGCTGTTCTTCGCCGCGCTTGGGCCCTCTTGGCGCTCGCGGGTGCTCTCCCCGGCTCGCGCAACTGGATCGAGTGGACAGTGGGTTGCCGTCGTCTACGTTGCGGCGGCGTTCATGCGCTGGCTGCGTGCGCGGTAGGCGTGCGCGGCGCTGCGCTCTGATGACCGAGGTCGACCATGTGGCTGGATGAGCTGGCGGAGACTGCCCTGCGAGTGATCCCGGCGCTGGTGCTCGGGGGAGCTGCCGTGCGCCTGATCTTCGGCCACCCGGCTTTTTGGGTCGTGGGAGTCGCCCTCGCGGGGGCCCTACTCGATGCAGTCTGGAGGCCCGTCGTACGTTCGCGCAGCCGCGAGTAGAGCTTCGTCGGGTGCGTCGCTCGGCGCCAACGAACCGCAGCGGTGCGCGTCTTGGACCAAGCGAGAGACCCACTCGCCGGATTCGCGATGAGGTTGCGCCAGCAGGTACGTCCGAACGTCGAAGGAGGTCTCGACGACCGACGATCGCAAGCGTGCCGATCCGATCGCCTGCCGGCTCGACCGAGGCGTCGGTCTAAAGCTGCGGACGAACGATTGGCTTCAGTCCGTAGCAAGCGTGCCGACGCTCCGGCCCGGGCTCTCCCGCTCTGGACGACCCCGGGCGTCGCCAGCTACCGGGATTTCCCCCGGTCAGGTTCGTGGACTGTCCTGCTCGGCGACCTGTCGCCAGCACAATGCCGCTCAGTGCGGCAGATAAACAACATCTCGGGGACTGCAGGTGCCCCCGATCGAGCACGCGTTGTAGACGGACTCTTCCGTGAACGGACCCTTCCAAGTGGTTCCGCCGCCGGTCCCTGAGACGTAGGCCGGGCGGTAGGGATAGCCGCAGAAGTAGAACCCCATACGACCGCCGCACACCCACCAGCGGCCGTCAATGCGTACCGGCCCAGCGTCGCCGGTGGCGGCCCCGTCCGCGGTCAGGTTGATGTGCTTGGCGTGTGGATAGATGGCGCCGGCAAGAATTGTCCGGGCCTGCGCGCATGACATGTGCCACGGATAGATCGCGTCCTTGCCATAGAAGCCTTTGACCGCGTAGCCACAGCGCTTGACCGTAACCGTCGTCAGTGCGGACGCTGCGCCGACGCCGATCAGCAGTGACGCGAAGGCGATCAAGATGCACCGCCATCTCCTGAACATGCGCGCGAGCCTAACACGAAATCGCTGCCGTTCGACAACGCAATGTCAGCGTCGTTAGTCGCTCCGCAGTAATCCCGGCAGTCGGGACCATGCTAGTCTTCGTCGTCGCTCACGGAGGAGATGGGGGATGAAACGCGCTCTTGGCGTTGTGGTGGTGCTGGCGGTCTTGGTTGCGGCGCTGAGCTCGCACAGCAAGAGCAGCACGTCCACGACGTCGGCTTCAAACGCGCTGGAATCGACCCCAGCCCTTACGACGCCCAGCCCGCCAGCAGCGCACTCGGCGCACGCCAGCTACAGGCGCTGCGATCAGAACATCCGCGCTGGGGCGCATACGACTTGTGACTTCGCCGAGAACGTCTTCCGCGCGTTCGCTCGCGACGTCAGCGACCAAGGAAGCGAACCCGCGAACTACTCGGTGCACGCGGGCAGCCCGGCGACAGGCAAGACCTACTCGATGGACTGCCGGACGTCTGGCGGGTCGACCTTGTGTGCGGGCGGGACAGACGCTCGCGTTCGGTTCCCGCTTTCGGCGGCCGAGGTCTACGAAAAGGAATCCCCACCGCCGACCAAGTCAACGCAGCAGTACGAAACTCCGCCGAGTGGTGGCGAAGAATCAGAATCGACGGAACGGGAAGCAAGCCCAGCCGAACCCGAACCGAACTCCGAATGCACCAACGGCACTTACGAGAACTCGAAAGGCAACACCGTCTGCAAACCCGAGGAATCGCTAACGCAACCAGCTGGCGCGACGGCTCGTTGCCAGGACGGGACCTACAGCTTCAGCGAATCGCGCAGCGGAACCTGCTCGGACCATGGCGGCGTCGCGGAATGGCTGGAATGAGCGATGGTTTCCATTCCCTATAGACGCTGAGGCGCTGAGCCCCCGAGCTCAAGAAGCGCGCGGGCTATGCGGCGCTGGCTCGGGCACCGACACGGGTGCTCGTTCGCGACCGCGCCGGTGCGCTCGTGCAGGATCAGGATCTCGGGCGCGGAGCGCGCGGGCGCTGCGTTCTCGGGGAAAGCAGCAGCTTGATCGTGATGCAGGGGAAGGGGGGTTGACGCTGCGCTGCGCTGCGCGCATCGCGCGAACCATGTTCGCGCGATAGTCCACGAGCGGGGCTGCCGCTAACCCCACGACAGCCCGACTGACACACCGAACGGAAAGCCCACTGAGATCGAGAATGACGAGGCACCCGTCGCTTCAAGTGCACGTTTAAGCGTTGGGACTAGCTCGCCTGCCACGCGCTGCAATTGTGAGGCGACGTCCTTGCCGAAACCACCGAATTTCAGTATCGATTCCGGACCCTCAAAGTAGAATCGGGTCGTCGCATATGACGCAGCGGATGCCCAGGCCTGCGCCGCTCCTGCCAGCTCAATCGCGTCGTCCGTTTGCTCGTTTACTCGATCCAGTTCCACGCGTGCCTGCTCGGCGATTCGATCGAGCACGCGAGCGAGGGCGTCCTCATCTTGTCGCTCGCGCGCCTCCTCGACAAGCAGAACAAGCTCTCGCCGAAAAGGCTCGAAACCATATTCCTCCGTCGCCATGTCGTTCCTCCTGTCACGTATTTGGCACTGGCCTAGTACCCGCGTCTCAGAACGTCTTCAGCAGTGTCGCTACCGAGACGTGCGGCCAGGAAAGGCCCTTGAAGTCGAGCAGTACCGTCTGCACGTACTGAAGCTGCAGGAAGGTCGCGTTCGGCCCCTGTAGCTGCTCGATCCAGAAGATCGCGCTCATGAACGAGGCGTTTGCGTTCTCGGTGACGAAGGGGATGTTGTTGGTCCCGCCGCCTTTGTCTTTGTGCGTCGTAACCGAGAGCGTCGTCGTCTCGATGATGCTCTGGCCGTGGAGCGCGTGGCGCAGGACGACGGTCGGATCGTTGACCATGTCCTGCGTGATCCCGCCGAGCAGGCTTGGATCTGTCCGGAATTTCGTCGGCGTGGCGAGGTCGTACTCAGGGAATTCATTGTGGCTCCCAGGCGGCGGCGCGGGTGTCCCTTCGGGAAACGGCACGGTGTTCACCGGCTCGATTGTCGGTTTGCCACTCGCATTCGCAAAGCCCCCGACGGCGCAGACAGCGTCGCCGTGAGGAATCGTCGCCAGGCGCGAGACGCTCTCGGTCTCCTGCGGCGCGCTCGTCGCCGGGATATGCAGCCAGATGCCGGGCTCTATGTGCAGAGCGCCGTGGGTCTGGGCGTCGGTGATCTGCTGCACGTAGGTCACTCCGCGCAGTTCGATATCGGCTTGATCGCTCCCGCGATTGGGGACCGGACTGCCGATCGTCGTGAATTCTAGTGTCTCGCTCGTCAGGTTGAGCTCGATGAAGCGGTCCGAGCCTTCGCCGAAGTGCGGTCGCGCGATCAGGTTGAAGCCTGAGCCGTGCCAGCGCCCCGGCAGGTCGTTGAGTGGCCCAAGCTGTGTCGCGAGCGCTGCGCGCTCGGGCACGCCACGGAACGAGGTGGTCGTGTCCGCATCGGCGATGGGCGCGTCGAGTGGCGCCGCCCCAAGTCGTGCCTGTGGCTCCGGCGAAGCGGTTGCCATGCCATCCCCCTTTGTTCGAGACCGACAGCCGATCAAGCCTAATCGCAACTAAGCAAAAATGTCAATAGAGGTTACTATTCTGATAACAGGTCACTAACAGGCTCGGCTCGGATTGCGTGATCGTAAAGGCCAGTGACCGTAAGCACCGCATCAGGGCCGAGAGTCTCGCCGAGATCAACGGCACCGAGAGCGAAGCCCTCGGGCCTATGCGTGCGATGGCTCGGAAGCTCAGCGAGCCAGGTTCGCCTCAAGAGCTCACTTAGTCCCCCCCCCCCCGTCCGGATGCTGGGCCTTCAGCTCGTCATTAGGGGCGCCGGGGCTCGTCATAGGGGCGCCGGGCGGCGATGGGCGCGCGTATGGCAGGCACAAGACGCGAAGTCCACGGATGGCACTACGCCTTACGCGGCGGCTGACCGCTGAGGCGAGAATGTGGAATAGTGCGGGATGTCGGTAGCGGCTCGCTGCGAATGTCGGATAACGGGGGCTGGAATGTGCCGTACTGCGGTTTGGAGGGGAGGATCTGCTCGCCATGGTCTCGCGCTCGCCGTCGTCATGCTGCTCGTGCTCGCAGCGCAGACGGCGTTCGCCTGGAGTGCTGTTGCGCGAGGTGAAGCCGCAGTGGGCGAGTCCGCCCGCACGGTCGGCTGCCCGCCGGTGATCCTGTATTTCGCGCGCGGCTCGAGCCAAGTCCTGGCGGGCACGGTCACCGGCTTCGGCCGACCCGGCCACCTGCTCTCCGAAGAACTGCGCCGCCACTACGGGACTAAGGTCATCGGGACGATGGGCGACGCCTATCCCGCGGTTGCAGTGACCCCGCGGTCGATGCTCGGCAAGGGCTATCGTCGCAGCGTCGAAAGCGGCGTCGAATCAGCCAGGCAGAACGTTGCGGATCTGACGATGCTGTGCCCCGGCTCATGGTTCGTGCTCGGCGGCTTCTCGCAAGGCGCACAGGTGATCCGCACAGCTCTCGACGGGCTCAACGAAACGGCGCAGAGACGGATCGCCGCGGTGGCGCTGTTCGGCGACCCGTACTTCGACGCGGCCGAACGCACGGTGATCGCGCTGTCTAACTACCGTCGCGCCAGACGCGGAGCGCTGCGCAAACTCCGACCGGCGGGCGCGCCGGCGATTGGTGTGCGCTTCGCGGGCCGCGTGTTCTCGTGGTGTCACGATCGCGATCTGATCTGCCAGAGCGCGGGATCTTTGGCCAGCCACGAAACCTACGAGCGCGACGTAGGCGAAGCCGTCACGCGGATCGCGGGCCGGCTGGCCGCCCTCGGGGTCTCGCCGGAAGTCGTCGCAAACGCCTCGAAGCCCTACGAAGTTCGCGGCACTTGCCTGTCCGGTACCTGCGCGCTCGCCGAATGGGGCGGTCCGGGCAAGGGCTTCGAGGCTCGCTCGGCGCGGTTCACGAGCGCCAGGTGGTCGACGTCGAATGCCAGATCGCGGGCGAACTGACGGTTGGCCCGAGCGGTCAGACGAGCGGCATCTGGGATCGATTGACGACGGGCGGGTTCGTGTCGGACCTGTATCTCACCACGCCCGCGATCGGCCAGTTCTCCGCGGTGCTGCCGCGGTGCTTCGGGCTGACCGCGGGCAATCGATAACGACAAGCACTACAGCGAGGAGGACACGATGAGGGCTGTTCGGCTCAGCTTGGGAGCGATGACTGGCAGGACCGTGGCTCGCGCACTGGCGGCATGCGGGCTGCTCGGAGCAGGTCTGATTCTGTGGCCGCAGGTGGCGCATGCCGCCGGCGCGCTGACGCCGCCGTCGAGCCACGAGACCGGCGAGGCGGTGCGGTGGGGCTTTCTGATCGCGCTTGGTGCCGAGATCCTCTTCGTACTGCTGCTCGGAAGAACGCGGGTACTCAAAGTGATAGTCGGCGTTGACAATCGGGTCTCGACCTCGAAGACGATCGCGACGGTGTGGACCTTCGTCGTCGCCGCCGCGCTGCTTGCGCTCGTCTATGCCGACCTGCTCAATCATCCCGAGGCGCTGGAAGCGACGAATGCCGGCGGACGCGTTGGGCAGTACGCGCTGTTGTTCGGCGGACCGATCGGCGCGGCGATCCTGGCGAAGGCGATCGTCAGCCAGCAGGTCAGCGAACCGTCGACAGCCAAGCCGCCGGCCGAATCTCCGGGGCTGGCGGACCTGATCAGCAACGACGAAGGCGAAACCGATCTAGGCGACCTGCAGTACGTGCTGTTCAACACCGTCGCGCTGGTGTTCGTGCTCGGCACGATGCTGATCCACGAACCGTCCCTCGGTCTTCCCCACATCCCCGACGTGCTGCTCGGTCTGACCAGCGTCGCCGCGGCCGGCTACGTCGGCAAGAAGCTGCTGCCGCCACAGGCCGTCACGGCCGAACTGCAGACGACCAAAGCCAAAGCCAACGGGGCAGTGCCGATCGCGATGACTGGCGTCACACAACCGAAGGGAGACGAAGCAGACTTCTGGGTGCGCTTCGGTGCAGAAGACAAAGGCACGATCTTCCCGGCGCTAGTCGCCAAGGGCGTTGCCGTCGTCCCAGCGAAAGCCGCCGAATTCCCGGTGATGCCCACCTCGCCGGTGATGGTATCGGTGACGACCGAAGGCGGGACGGTGATCGACGCGGGAACTTTCACCTACGAAGCGTGAGCTGCCGATGCGCAGGCTTTCGTCAGGGTCGGCCGGAGCTCGCGCATCGAGTGAGCCGGGTTAGTCGCTGCCGAGCGCCTCGAATCGTTTGAGGCCAGCATCTGTGAACCCCAAAACGACCCGTCGGGGAATGCCCGGTCTCCCGTACGTACCCGGCCTCGATCGGCGGGGGGAGGAGTCGGGCGAGCTCGGCATCATTCTCGGCCGAGAGGTCTTGCAAGAAGAGTTCGCTCGCGCGACGAAGGCTTGCGTCGAGGTCGTCCATGAGAAGAGCCTAGCCTGCGTCCTCGCGCGAACCATGTTCGCGCGATGCAATTGTCAAGTCGCGGCTAGAAATCGACCCAATCCGGATGATCGGCTGCGAGCTTCTGAAACGGGCGCTCGGCGGCTTCGTTCTCGCTACGCGCCCGCTGGCGAAGCTCATCGATTCTACGCAGGATCGCCGCTCGCTCCTTTGCGCTCAGGTCTGCCTCGCGCAGCTCGCAAGTCAGCTCGAGTATCTCGCGCTTCGCGTTTGATGCCTCCTCGGCGTGCGGCGCCCAAGCCTCGATGGCCTTGACCGTGTCCCTCAGGAGTTTGGGTAGGCGCAGCGGGTTTCGCATGAGGAGAGTATGTCCGAGCGTAGGTGAGTTCCGGCGCTCGCCTCAGCGCTTGCTCGCCTTCCTCCGTTCTGGCCGGCGCTGCCTCGGCACCGGCAGGCCATCGACCAGCTCCTCCATGGACACGTCTAGCGTCTCAGACAGGATCAGGAGGGTCGAGAGCGAGGGCTCGCGACGGCCCTGCTCGAGAAAGCCGATATGCGTGCGGTGGAGCTTCGCCGCGTCGGCGAGCTCTTCCTGGCTCGCGAAGCCTCGCGCGTCGCGTAGCTCCTTCAAACCCTCGGCGAACTGCTTGAGCAGACGCTTGCGCTCGGCTTCGTAGGCGTCCATCGCGGCGAAGCCTGGAGGGTGGTGATGCTTTGTACCACAGACAATTGGCTGGCAGAGAGGTCTGCCAGCCGCGCGTCGAGCTGCTACTCGCGAGGCTCGACCGTGGATTGCCTTCCCATCGTCCAATCGCGGACTCGCGGCCACTTCGTGTCGGGTCCGTCAAGCTCGGGAAACCGTCTGATCAACCGTGCGCGATCCCACCAGAAGAGCACACGGACGGCGACGGGCAACAGCGCCAGCGTGATGAGCGCTCCAATCCAGAGCTCCACGAGAAGGCTGATCGCGTAGCCCAACCCGAGCGCTGGTGCGACCAACGACCACCAGAGCCACGCTCGCGGGCGAGCCTGCGACTGCGCATGCCTCTCAAACTCTGCGCGATCCACATGCTCAGCATAATCCGCGAGCGTTCTCCCGCCAGATCCAGCCGATCGCCTTGACATGCTCTGCATCCTCCTGTCAGCAGGAGGGAACCACAAACAAACCTAGTTGGCCCCGGCGACAGCGCGAACTGCCCCGGGGCCGTGGCACGGAAAGGAACGACTTCCCATGCACGCCAACCGTATCGAGTGCCCCTGCCTCGCGATCGTCACCGAGACGCAGCGGATCGTAGTGATGCTGCTGCTCACCGAGTCCGGTCCCTTCTCGCGCGCAGAGCTGGCCTGATCCATGTCTCGGGCGAGCTGATCGCCCCGACCCGCGCCGCTTGTAGGCGGCGCTCGTGCAAGCGAAGAGCTCTCAAGCCAACCAGGCCCTCGGACGCGCGCTGCGCGCGGCCCGCCTCGAGCGCGGCGAGAGCCAGGAGGCGTTCGCGGCGCGCGCGGGCATCGACCGCAGCTACGCCGGCGCGATCGAGCGCGGCGAGTTCACCCGGCAGCCCTAGGCATACGCACAAGCGAGCTGCTCGCGCGCGCGAGGCTCTGAGCGGCGTGCTTTCGGAACTGGCTTGTCGATTCGTGGCGAGCGGAAGCACGCAGGGCTTTAATCCCAGCGGGCGGGGGACATGATCCGCTGGGCAACGTCATGGATCGGCGGATCACGAGAGTCCTCGCAGCCCTTGGCATGTTGGCCGTGATGTGCGGCGCGTCGGCGCTGCTCGCCGGCGCATCGGGCTAGCCGACGCGTCGACGGTGATCAGGCGCTCATCGCCCGACCCCCTGCGTTCGGTCCGCCTTGACCAGATCACCTGGACCGATGAACGGGGTCCGGCCAAGCTCGCTCCTCTCGGCCTGATTTTCGGAATCGACCTTTTTGTGCGAACTCCGCCCGTCCGTCGCTTCGCGAAGAAAATCTCCGCAAAATGCGGATCTTCACATCAGTCTGACTCGTCCCGAGGAGTCGTTTCGTCGAGCATGACGTAGGCTCTGGACTGATCCGTGGTACAAAAAAGGGGGAGCTGCTCGTGATGCGCTCTTGCAGGGGGTCCATTGCCTTCATCGTCGTGCTTGTGGCGCTCGCGAGCCACGTCTTGAGCGCGTCGGCAGCCTTTCCTGGCGCGGACGGACGGATCCTCGCGCAAGGCGAAACCGCGGAAGGCAACGGCCTCCTCTCTGAGAACACTGACGGCTCGGATCGTCGCCTCCTCGCGGCGTACCCCTTTTACCCGCCGTACGGCGTGAATACCGGCGGACGCGCTCAGCTCTCGCCGGACGGCAAAACAGTGGTGTTCCTGGGCGACCCGGAGTCTGAAAGCGAAGAAGCCGCTGAATTCAAAACTGAAGAAGAAACAGGTGTACCAGCCGGAGGTGAAGGTACCGGCATCTATACCGTGCCCAGTAACGGTGGCACCCCTACCCGAGTCTCGGCTAACCGAAGCACATCCGGCTGTATAGCTGACGTCGCTTGGTCGGCTAGCGGTTCGCAGTTCGTCTACGCGCGCCTCCCGTGGGTCCTGTACGAACATTGTATTCCGTCATCCGAAGCCCCTTCTGGCTCTGGCGAATACGCCGACGAAATTGTCGAAGGTCACGGCTTGGGGACTGAAAGTCGCATCGGCTGGGGTCTTGACCCGGTCTGGTCGAGCACCGGCAAAATCGCCTACCTGACGTCTAGCGGCATCGCCATCACGACACCAGGTGGGGGCGGCACGACGCTGCTCAAAACGGGGGCCGACGAATCGGTCGACTGGTCACCTGATGGCACCAAGCTCGTCTTTACGACGGCGAACACGATCGAAAGCGGTTTTTTTGAACCGGGCTTTGACAGCAGCGAGCTGTGGACCATTAACGCCGACGGGACAGGGCTCACCCGCATAGGCTCTGGCTCGCAGACGGCGGTTTGGGCCCCCAATGGGCGCTCGTTGCTCTCGACCCGCGCTTCGACCAAAGCCGGCCCGAGCCTCGTCTACTTCAGAGCGAACGAAACAGAAGGTTGCCGGATGACCGCAGGTTCGTCTGCGGAAACGAGCGCGCTTAGCTGGGGAGTCGGGTCGGGCGAAGAACTCGAACACAATCACGGGCGATGCGAACCCGAATCTGAACGAGAAGAACAGTATGGAGAAGGAAGCGCAGGCGAGCCGGGCCGTGCCCACTGTAGTGCCGGGAAACCGGTCAATTGCGCGACAGGGAACGAGAGCGTGACGCAGACAGACTTGTCCGTCGGCGGGCGCGGTCCGCACCTGAGCTTGGCGCGGACGTATAACGACCAGCTCGCGCGCAGTGAGGGCGAAGCGGGCGGTCCCTTCGGTACCGGATGGACAAGCTCCTTCAGCGCCCATCTCGCCTTCGGACCACAACCCGGCGAAGTGACCGTACACGAAGACGATGGCAGTATCGTTCCTTATGAAAAGACCAGCGAAGGAACCTACCGGCCGCTAGTGCCGCTCGTGCAAGCCACGCTTTCCGAAGAATCCGGGTCCTACGTCTACACGCTGCCCGATCAAACGCGACTGCGCTTCAACGGCGCAGGCGAGCTGACAAGCGAAACCGACCGTAACGGGAACGCCCTCACGGTGCATCGCGGCTCCTATGATCGAGTGGAATCGATCACCGACGCAGCCGGCCGCTCGCTCACCTTCTCCTACGGCGAAGGCGGAGCAGGAGCTCATGTAGAAAAAGCAACCGACCCGATGGGGCACAGCGTGGTGTACAGCTACGAACACGGTAACCTCGTCGCGGTCAACGAGCCTGGCGAATCCGGCTACCGCTGGCAGTTCAAATATGGGGACGAAAGACGCTCAAGGAATACGACGCCGCCGGAAACCTGACGCAGCTCATCGACGCTGCCAAACGCACGACAAGCTACAAGTACGACCCGGCTAATCGCCTCACCGAAGTCAGCTACTCGGACGGCAAAACGCCAAGCGTCAAATACGAATACGACGCCGACGGCAACCGCACGAAGATGGTCGACGGGACGGGTACGAGCAAATACGCCTACGACCAGCTCGACCGGCTGACCGCAAGCGAAGACGGTCACGGCGACGTTGTCGGCTATGAATATGACCTCGCCAACGAGCAGACGAAGATCACCTACCCGAGTGGCAAATCGGTCTCGCGCAGCTACGACAAAGTGGGGCGGTTGGAAAGCGTCACGGACTGGCTCGAACACACGAGCAAATTCGCCTACAACGCCGACTCAGAGCAGACGAGCACGACGTTCCCGGCCAGCACCGGCGACGTCGATTCTTTCGCCTACCAAGCCAACGACGCGACCGAAGAAGTCGCGATGAAGAAGGGCTCGGAAACGCTTGCCTCGATCGAATACACCCGCAACAAAGACGCCGAGGCGACCAAAGTGACCACCAAAGGCCTCCCCGGCGAAGAAAAACCGGCCTTCTCCTACGATGAAAACAGCCGCCTGAGCAAAGGCGCCGGCATCGCCTACAAATACGATGCGGCCAACGACCCCACCACGATCGGCGCCGACACCTACTCCTACGACGCCGCCGACGAGCTTGAGAAAGAGGCGCTGAAAACAGCAACCGTTACGACCTACGGCTATGACGAACTCGGCGAGCGCACGAAAACGACGCCGAGTACTGGAGCTGCAACTACATACGAATACGACCAAGCTGGCAACCTGATCTCGGTCGTCCGTCCAAAAGCAGGCGAAACGCCGGCCATCTCGGACAGTTATGGCTACGATGGCGACGGATTGCGCGCATCGCAGACGATCTCGGCGTCGCCGAGCTACCTCGCGTGGGATGTGGCCGACGAACTGCCGCTGATCTTGAACGACGGCACGAGCTCGTATGTCTATGGACCAGGCGGGCTGCCGATCGAGCAGATCAACAACGAAGGCCACGACACCTACATCCATCACGACCAGCAAGGCTCAACGAGGTTGCTTACGGGTGAAAAAGGCGAAGCCACGGGGTCCTACACGTACGGGGCCTACGGCGAAATGACGGGGCACACCGGAAGCGCTACAACGCCTCTCGGATATGACGGCCAGTACACGAGCAGCGACACGGGACTCATCTATCTGCGAGCGCGCACTTACGACCCCGCCACCGCACAATTCCTCAGCGTCGACCCGCTCGAGGCGATCACTGGTGAACCATACGGTTATGTCGGCGAGAACCCGCCGAATCTGCTCGATCCGAGCGGTCTGTCTGCCTGCGGGAGCATATTCATAGTCTCGACCCTCTGCAACAAGCTAGAGGAAAGCGGCGTCTCGAACGTAGCCGCGGGCGCATTGAATGTCCTTACATTTGGCGCGAGCACAAAACTCGGCGGCGACATATTTGGGTTCAACTCTGACTGCGCCAGTTTCGGTACTGGCGGTGAAATTGGCACGGTGCTGGGCCTCGGTCTCGGCGCTTTCGACGGCGAGGACGAGGCCGAGGTGCTTGCGGAGGGCGCAGACGAGGCAGTCAGTGTGACCTCTACGGCTAGGAGTACGTCTGGTGCGGACGGCGCCGAGTCAGTCGTCATTAAGGAGCGCGCTCCAGACGGAGAAACGGTCTTGGTTGTGCATCAGGTAGGTAGGCCGCTGCCGGGGGGCGGGACGCTCATCGTTCACCAACATCCGCTTTTCGGGCCGCTGCCTGGATCCCAACTAGTCTTTCCCGATGTCAGCCGATAATACGCCGGATGAAATCCGTCGGGTCGAGGAAAACCTTTATGACGCCCTCAAGCATGCGTTCGACTCCCGCAGTGCAGAGCTACACCAAGCCGGCTTGCACGTTGACCTCGAGCCGATCTCTCGTTCGGGCAAAGCGGCGAATTATGTCTCATATATAGAGGCCGCCCTGCGGTATCGGAACAATGATGTGCACGATGTCGTGTTCTTCTACATAGCAGAGGCAGGGCGTTTGGTGGTGGACGAAACATCGATGCGAGAGTGGATTACCATGACGGTTGATGAATCTCTCAAGAAAGCATCGGAGGACGGATCTGTTGAGTAACAAGCATCTCGGCGACGACGTAAGGCCTGGCACGCGCGTTCAGGTGGTGAAGGACGTGCGTTGGAACGGGCCATGGCCGAGTGAGCCGATGGGTGTTATCGATTCCGATGCCGATGTGCCGGCCAACGTTATAGAGCTTGCCGACAAGCCGGAGATCAGTGTGCCTGATGAAGGTCGCGGTCCGATGCACGAGTTCCTTATACGGTTCGATGAGCCACAATATGACGGAGATGGCGCAGGCCCTTACTATGCGGCGGTCATTTGGGAGAAGTATCTCCGGCTGGTGGATTAACGCACTGCTGTCCCGATATGGTCGCGCACCCGCGCTATTTCTGAGTGTGGCGTGCTGCTCAACGCGGGCGCCGGAGGGCGTGTCGTCAGGGTCGAGCATGCATGGGGAGGCGCCTCCGGCCGACGCTGGCGGTTGTGGCTGGTCACGAACGCTGCCGAACAAACCACTCTCGGCTTGAATCGCTCGGTGTGGGACGAATCGCAGCTCGAACCCCTGCGCGAGGAGCTGAACTTACCGCACGGGGCGGGTGTCGGACGCAGACGATGAGATGGAAGCCGAACGACACGAGCCCTGATGAGTCGGGTTGCGAGTGTGGATCATCGGAACGAGTCGGCGAGCGCACATCCGTGATCGTCGGTGCTACGCCTCAAGGGCGTGCGCGAGTCACTCAGACCCGCCTGCGTTCGACCCATACCGACGTCGCCACTGCCACGGCGCGACCAGGTCGATCACGAGGATCAATCCCGCAACGAGGATCAACGCGAAGAAGCGTCTATCGACTGCCGCTGCGACGGCCGCGAACGCTGCGCCGAAGAGGCCCGGGAACAGCAGCTCCGGGATCGACAGCACATGTTCACGAACGCCCTCCGACGCGGCCGCTCGTCGCCCAAGCCGTACCTGCAGCAGCAGCGCCGGAATCAGGAGAATCAGCCCGAGCCACCAGCGCAGGTCCAGCGACGCGGCAAGCGCGCCGCCGGTCAGCAGCAGCGCCCGCACTGCCAAGAGCTGGGGCCCGAATGGAATCGGAGCGATCGCGCGACGCGCGCCGCGCCAACCCGGCTTCGATTGCCTCTGCGTGGGTGGATCGTGCATGGATCGCGTATCGCTCGTCGGATTCTGCTCTTGAACGTTCCCCGCGCCAGCTTGCCCGCACTTGCTTGACCTCAACCGGCTGAGCGCAACGCTCGGCACAGCCTCTCGTCCGGGGCCAGGCTGATCCTCGACGCGGGGGCTTGCTCCAAGGGCCGTGACACCGCCTCACGCGGGTCACGGTCCCTGCGCAGGAGTTCCCCACGAGGACTCGAATCCCAGCTGTAGGACTTCTGTTCGGAGGACGACTGGTGAAGGAGCGGGGAAATGGCGCTCAAGCGAGCCGGCGCGGAGTTGCTCGGCACGTTCGTGCTCGTGTTCGGAGGCGTCGGCACGGCGGTGCTCGCCGGCGAACGCGTCGGTTACGTCGGCGTCGCGTTCGCGTTCGGGCTGGCGCTGCTGGCGATGGCGTACGCCGTCGGGCCGATCTCCGGCTGTCACATCAACCCGGCGGTCACGCTCGGCCTGCTCGTCAGCGGCAAGGTCGAGCTGGCCGAGGCCGTGCGCTACTGGATCGCGCAGATCCTCGGCGCGATCGTCGCCGCGGGCCTGCTGCTGGCGATCGTCTCCGGGCGCAAGGGCGGCTACGACGTGCGGATGGAAGGTCTCGGCGCGAACGGCTACGGCGCGCATTCGCCGGCCGGCTTCCCCGTCGGCTCGGCGCTCGCCGTGGAGATCGTCCTCACGGCGTTCCTCGTGTTCACCGTGCTCGCGTCGACCGACCGGATCGCGAACGTCGCGTTCGCCGGCATCCCGATCGGGCTCGTGCTGACGCTGATCCACCTCGTCAGCATCCCCGTGACGAACACGTCGGTGAACCCCGCGCGCAGCATCGGGCCGGCGATCTTCGTCGGCGGCTGGGCGCTGAAGCAGCTGTGGCTGTTCGTCGTCGCGCCGCTCGCCGGCGGCCTGCTGGGGGCGCTCGTCCATCGCGTGCTGTTCAGCGGCAGCCAGCCCGTCGCCCCACGCGAGTCTGCCGTCGAGGCCGACGTCTAGCGCGTAGGATGCCGTCGCCTCGCCGCGTCGGCGGCGAGCAACGCGACGATGGAGGGAAGCACGATGCTCACGCTCAACGGGCTCGACGAGGTGAAGGCGTATGTGGGGAAGGAGCTCGGCGTCAGCGAGTGGCTGCTCGTCACGCAGGAGAAGATCGACGCGTTCGCCGAGGTGACGGGCGACGACCAGTGGATCCACATCGACGTCGAGCGCGCCAAGCAGAGCCCGTTCGGCGGCACGATCGCGCACGGCTACTACACGCTGTCGCTCGCTCCGCGCTTCTCCTACGACATGTTCACGTTCGAAGGGTTCGCGTTCGGCATCAACTACGGCCTCAACCGCCTGCGCTTCCCGGCGCCGATGCCGGTCGGCGGCAAGGTGCGGATGCGCGCGGTGCTGAAGTCCGTCGAGGACATCCCCGGCGGCGCGCAGATCACGACTGAGCTGACGTTCGAGCGCGAGGGCGGCGAGAAGCCGGTGTGCGTCGCCGAGTCGCTGTCGCGCGTGTACACGGGCTAGCCGGACACGACCGCTACCCTGCGCGCATGGACGACGCATCGATCCGCAACCGCATCGAGGCGCTCGTCGCCGAGGAGCAGGCGCTTCACGAACGCGAGCAGGCAGACGCCGAGCAGCCGGCGCAGGACGCGCTCGAGGCCGATCGCGGACGTCTCGCGGCGATCTCCGTCGAGCTCGACCAGTGCTGGGATCTGCTGCGCCAGCGCCGCGCGCGCCGCGACGCCGGGGAGGACCCCGACGAGGCCGAGGCGCGCGACGCGGGGACCGTCGAGAAATATCTGCAGTAGGCGACGGGCGGCCCGCGCGAGCGCTGGGCGCTGAGCGATGAGCGCCGGAGTCGCCGTCGCGCTCGTGCTCGCGCTGCTCTCGACGACGCTCGCGAGCCTCGCGTACCTGCGTGAGCACGACGCCGCCGCCGCGATGCCGGCGCTGTCGCTGCGCCAGCCGGTGCACTCGATCGCGCTGCTGCTCGGGAACCGCGGCTGGCTGCTCGGCTTCGCGATGGAGTCGGGCGCGTTCGTGCTGTACGCGATGGCGCTCGCGCTCGCGCCGCTCGCGCTCGTGCAGAGCGTCGCCGCCGGCGGCATCGGGCTGCTCGCGTTCCTGACGGTGCGCCTCGGCGGGGGCCGCCTCGGCCGGCGCCGCGTGGTCGGCGTCGCGATCTCCGTCCTCGGGCTCGTCGCGCTCGCCGTCTCGCTGGCGGAAGGCACGCACGAAGGGCACAGCGGCTCGACGCCCGCCGTGCTCGTCTGGCTCGGCGCGACGGCGACGCTGGCCGTCGCCGTGATCGTCCTCGGCCGCCGCCTGCTCGACGTCGCCGTCGCGAACGCGCTCGCCGGCGGCCTGTGCTTCTCGATCGGCGACATCTCGACGAAGCTCGCTACGCAGGGCGGCGCGCGCGTGGCGTTCGCGCTGACGCTGATCGCCGGCTACACGCTCGGCACGACGCTGCTCCAGCTCGGCTACCAGGCCGGCGCCGCGCTGACGGTCGCCGGCCTGGCGACGCTGCTGACGAACGTGCTGCCGATCCTCGCCGGCACGATCGTGCTCGAAGAGCCCGTGCCGAGCGGCGCGCTCGGCGCGCTGCGCGTGCTCGCGTTCGTCGCCGTCACGGTCGGCGCCGTGCTGCTCGCGCGCCCCGACGCGAAGGCGACGCCGGCGGCGGCGCGGGCGCTCGGCGAGAGCGAGGACACGCGCGCGCATGCCGGCGCGAGCGACGCGCAGCCTGCGCCAGGCGCCGTCGTGCCCGAGCCCGACTAGCGCCCGCGCCCGCTAGCGCCCTTTCGGCGGCGCGATCGCGACCGCCGCCTCGGGTGTCAGCACGCGGAAGCTGTAGGACTCCTCGATGTACAGCGAGACCTGCTCGGCGTCGTGCGACTCGTAGCCGACCGACAGGTCCTGGCCGGACTCGAACGCGAAGTCGCCGCCGCGCATGCTCACGACGACTGCGCCGTTGACGCCGGGCGCCCACGCGATCGGGCCCTTGATCACGTTGCGCAGGTGGTCGAGCAGCGGGTAGCCCCCGTGCTCGGCCGTTTCGACGACGCTCGTGTAGTCCTCGCGCCCGAGCGCGAGCCCGTACGGCCCGGCGATCCCGTTGCGCAAGAGCAGCTCGACCGCGCGCGCGACGCACCCCGGGTAGTCCTCGAAGCTCTTGCCGCGGACGATCGCCTTGTGCGGCGTGCTTGTCGTGATCCCCTCGATGTCCGCCTTCGGCCACGCGTGGAACACCGCGACGTTCTCGGCGTCGACGATCCGCTGCGCGGCGGCGTCGAGCGAGGCGAAGTCGACGTCCTCGGCGCCGCGGTCGCCGGCGCGCAGCTCCTCGCGCGAGACGGTGAAGCGCGCGCGCAGCTCGACCAGCGCCAGCACCGCGCGACGGTGCGCCTCGACGCCTTTCAGCTCGCTCACGTTCGCGCGCTCGACGCGCCCGAGGTTCGTCGCCGAGTGCTCCCAGCCGTGCGGGCCGGAGAAGTCCACGAGACGGCGCGCGGCGAGGCCCGGCAGCAGGCGCTCGCGCGCCTCCTCGTCGATCAGCTTCCAGCCGCCGCTGGTGATCGGCGCGTGCTCGCGCAGCAGATGGCTCGTGCTCACATTCCCTCCCCGTGCAGGCTGCCGATTCCGAGCGAGCCGCCCGACGGCACGGCCGTCGTACCGGGCGCGTTGCCGCCGGCCTCGTCGTCGGCGCCGGCCTCGGCGGCCTCGCCGTGCTCGACGATGCTGCCCTCCTGGAACAGCACGCCGCGCGCGATCTCGCGCCACTTCGGCGTGCGCCGCAGCAGGAACTCCAGGTCCATGCTGAAGTGCTTGTACTCCTCGCCGACTGCGTCGCTCATCACCGCCGCCGCTTCCGGGTCGCGCTCGATCGCCAGGCGCTGCTCGTACCAGCCGATCGCTTCGGCCTCCTCGGTCAGCGACGAACACAGCCGCGCGAACGTGCGCGTCTGCTCGGGAAGCTCATCCGGCGGCTCGTGGTACTGGTCGAATCCCATCGGCTCCTCCTCGGCTGGCGGTGCGCCGGCGACGACGCTCGCGGCGATTCTAGTGCTCGGCTCGCGCCGAGCCCAGCCGCCCACCGACGAACGCGAGCGCGACGAGCAGCGCGCAGAACGCGAGCGCCGTGTCGAGGCGGAACGACGTGTGCAGACCGGCGACGAACGCGTCGCGCACGAGCGAGGAGAGGCGGTGCGCGACGCCGCCCGAGAACTGCGCGAGCACGCGCTTGCCCGACGCCGTGCCGGCGAGGATCCCGTGGACGAGGTCGGACTGGGTCGCGGTGACCTTCGCGCCGACCTCGACGAGGTGGCTGTTGAGGTTGCCCTTCGAGCTCGACGTGAAGATCGTCGTGTTCAGGCCCAGCCCGACCGAGCCGCCGGCGATCTGGAACATGTAGACGATCCCGCCGGCGAGGCCCGCGCGCGAGGGGTCGAGCGCGGTGACGCTGGCGGTCGTGATCGACGAGTAGAACAGGCCGATGCCGACGCCGAGCACGAGCATCCCGGCGACGAGGCTGCCGTAGGCGGAGTTGCGCCCGACGAGCGAGAGCAGCAGGACGCCGGCCGTGATCGCCGCGCAGCCGAGCGAGACGATCAGCTTCGGACCGAGCCGCGAGTACAGCGGTCCGGCGATGAACGACGTGAGCGCGAACGTGCCCATCAGCGGCACGAGCCCGACGCCGGACTTCAGCGGCGAGTAGCCGAGGATCTTCTGCATGAACTGCGGCAGGTACAGCAGCGACGCGAAGAACACCGCCGACATCAGCAGCACGGCCGCGCACGCGGTCGCGAAGTCGCGGTTGACGATCACGTCGTGCGGGATCAGCGCCGCTTTGCCCATCCGCCGCTCGATGAAGCCGAAGCCGACGAGCATCGCACCGCAGATCACGAGCAGCACGACGATCCGCGGGTCGCCCCAGCCCCAATCGGTCACCTGGTCGAGCGCCACGAGCAGCGAGACGAGCCCGAGCGAGAGCGCCACGACGCCCCCGTAGTCGATTCGCCGGTCGGTCGGTTCCGGCTCGTGCTGGTGAATCGCGAACCACGTCGCCGCGACGCCGAGCGCCGCGATCGGCACGTTGACGAAGAAGATCCAGCGCCAGCTCAGCGCGTCGGTCAGGACGCCGCCGAACATCGGCCCGACGGCGTTGCCGATCCCGGCCGCCCCGAGGATCAGCCCGCCGGCCAGGCCGGCGCGGCTCGCGGGCAGCGCCGCAAACGTCATCCCGAGGATCGCCGGCCACATCAGCGCGCCGCCGATCCCCATCAGCGCGCGGCACGAGATCAGCCACGCCGTGTCCTGCGCCGCGCCGCCGAGCAGCGAGAACGAGGCGAAGATCGCCGCGCCGACGATGAAGCTCCGCTTGCGACCGAAGATGTCCGCGAGCCGGCCGCCGACGACGATCAGCACGCCGAACGTCAGCGCGTACGCGTTGATCACCCATTGCACCGTGCCGACGTCGGTGTCGAACTGCTTCTCGATTGCCGGCAGTGCGACCGCGAGCGCCGTGAAGTCGTTGGCGATGATGAACACCGCGACGCCCATCGCGACCAGCGCGAGGACTGTCTTGCGGTCGATCGCCGTCTCGGCGTCGGCCGTCGTCGCCGTCGTCGCGGAGGCCATTGCGCGAGCAAGATAGCGGCGTGCTCCGACGATCAAGCCCGCGCTGGACATCAGAGCTAGTGCCCCGCCGACGGTGCTGCGCGAGCCTTCGTGTGACGGCGCGCGCGGCGTGCTGCGCCGTAAGCTGAGCCGATGGAGATCCGCGCCTACGAGCAGATCGAGCCGTTCACGACGCTCGACGGCTCGCAGATCCGCGAGTGGGCCGGGAAGGTGTCGATGCCGGCGCGCAACCAGAGCCTTGCCGAGGCGACGGTCCCGGTCGGCGGCGCGACGACCGAGCACTACCACCGCACGACCGAGGAGCTGTACCTGGTCACCGCCGGGCGCGGCCTGCTCGTGATCGACGGCGAGGAGCGTGTGATCGCCGAGGGCGACTGCGCGCTGATCGCGCCCGGTGCGCGGCACAAGCTGTTCAACGTCGGCGACGTCGCGCTGCGCGTGGTGTGCGCGTGCGCGCCGGCGTACTCCGACGAGGACACGTGCCTGACGGAGTGACGCCGTGAGCGAGCCGCTCGATCCGGCGACGGCCCCCGGCGAGCCGCTGGAGCTCCTCGGGCGCTGGCTGCTCGACGCGCGCGAGGCCCGCGTGAGCGAGCCGGCGTCGGTCGCGTTCGTGACGGTCGGCGAGGATGGGCGCCCGACCGCCCGGACCGTCTCGTTGAAGCGACTCGAGCGCGATGCGCTGCTGTTCAGCTCGGCGCTGTGGACGCGCAAGGCGCGCGAGCTGCAGCAGAACCCGCACGTCGCGCTGCTGTTCCACTGGCCTTCGCTCGGGCGTCAGGTACACGTCGCCGGCCGTGCGGCGCTCGCCGAACGCGCGCTCGCCGAGGAGCTGTTCGCCGAGCGCCCGATCGAGCACCGGCTGCAGACGCTCGTCTCGCGCCAGGGCGAGCCGATCGAGGATCTGCAGCCGCTGCGCGAGCGCCACGCGCACCTGCTCGAGGCGATGGAGGCGCCGCCGGCGTGCCCGCCCGATTGGGGCGCGATCCGGGTCGCGCCCGGAGCGGTCGAGTTCTGGGCCGCGGCCGAGGATCGCCTGCACGACCGCCTGCTGTACGAGCGCGCCGGCGAGGACGGTCGTTGGACGCTGACGCGTCTGTCCCCGTAGCGCCGATCCTCAGCGCCGACGCTCAGCGCCGACGCGCGCTGACGAGCATCGCCGCGTAGGGCATCTCGAACGATCCGCCGAGCTCCTCGAGCGCCTGCGCGACGGCGTCGAGCAGTCGCCGCCGGCGCGCCGGCGGCAGCGTCTGGTGGTCGCTGTGCGTCTGCAGGAAGTCGAGCCAGCCGTTCGTGTCGTAGCGCCTGGTCCAGGCGAATTCGCCCTGCTGCACGTCCTCGAAGCTCTCGTCGGCTGAGATCGCGGCCAGCGCCCCCTCGATCCGCCCGCGATAGTGCCCGCGCAGCGCCGTCGAGTAGCTCTCGAGCTCGGGCTCCAGGCGGGCGTAGATCGCGTAAGGCGCTCGGCGACGTCGGGCGGCGGATCGCCGAAGTTCCAGAAGACGCCGAGCGTCGCGCCCGCGACGAGCGCCGAGGCCGCCTTCGCGAGCGCGGCGTCCGGCGCGAGCCAGTGCCACGCCTGGGCGCAGATCGCCAGCTCGAAGCTGCGTCCGGCCGGCTCCCACGCCTCGAACGGCGAGACCTCGACGTCGAGCCCGCGCGCCCGCGCGCGCGTCGCCATCCGCGCGTCGAGCTCGACGCCGAGCACGTCACAGCCGCGCGCGGCGAACAGCGCGCCGGCGATCCCCGTTCCGCAGGCGATGTCGAGCACCGCGCGTGGCGCGCCGGCGAGCAGCGCGTCGACGAGCGCCGGCGGATAGGAGGGACGCGCGCGGTCGTACAGCTCGGCGACCGCGCCGAACGACTCGGCTCGCGCGCGGTCTTCGAACAGCACGGCCACATCTTCGCAAGCTCGCAACGACGTTCGCCGCAATGCGCGTAAGCTGGCCTCGAGCATGAGCGCAGGCAGCGAGCAGAGCAGCGCGACGCCCGTGCAGGCGGCGCCGCGCGGTCGCAACCCGTTCGATTCCAGCGGCGTCGAACGCGACGCGGACGGTCGTGCGCGTTACGCCGGGCGGCCGGACTCCTCGTTCACCTGCTGCGCGCGAGCGTCGATCGCGATGTCGACGCCGTCGCGATCGTCGAGGTCGGCGGGCGCTCGCTGAGCTACGGCGAGCTGTGGGACGGCGCCGCGCGCGTGGCCGGCGGCCTGCGCGACGCCGGCGTCACGCGCGGCGATCGCGTCGCGATCCGCCTCGCCAACGGCGTCGAGTGGGTGCTCGCGTTTTTCGGCGTGCAGCTGCTCGGCGCGGTCGTCGTGCCCGTCAACACGCGCTTCACCGACGAGGAGGCCGACTACGTCGTCGGCGACTCGCAGGCGGCGTTCGTGTTCGTCCCCGGCGAGCCGCTGCCCGACGGCGAGCCGACAGCCGTCACCGACCTCGCGCCCGACGACCTCGCGGCGATCTTCTACACGAGCGGGACGACCGGCTTCCCGAAGGGCGCGATGACCTCGCACGCGAACTTCACGACGAACAACGAGAGCTGCTTTCGCGTGCTGTCGGTCGAGCGCTCGGAGCTGCCGTCGCTCTCGACGCTCGTCTCCGTGCCGTTGTTCCACGTCACCGGCTGCAACAGCCAGCTGCTGCCGATGCTCGAGTGGGGCGGGCGCGTCGAGATCCTCGCGAGCCCGCTCGACCTCGACGGCTTCTTCGAGGCGGTCGGCGAGCACGGCGTCAACCAGCTCGTCTCGGTGCCGGCGATCTACCACGCCGTGATCCGCCACCCGGCGTTCGCCGAGCTCGACGTCAGCGGCGTGCGCTGGGTCTCATACGGCGGTGCGCCGATCTCGGAGACGCTCGTGCACGCGATCCAGGACGCGTTCCCGAACGCGCGCGTGGGCAACGGCTTCGGCCTCACCGAGACGTCCTCGCTGAGCACGTTCCTGCCGCACGAGGAGGCCGCGGCGCACGCCGACTCGGTCGGCTTCGCGGTGCCGGTCGTCGACCTCGCGATCGACCGCTCGGAGGCGGCGGAGGACGAGGCGGGCGTCGGCGAGCTGCTCGTGCGTGGCCCGAACGTCGTCAGCGGCTACTGGCAGCGACCGGAGGCGAGCGCGGAGACGTTCGTCGACGGCTGGCTGCACACGGGCGACCTCGCGCGCATCGACGACGACGGCCTGCTGTACATCGTCGACCGCAAGAAGGACATGATCAACCGCGGCGGCGAGAACGTCTACTGCATCGAGGTCGAGAACGCGCTCGCCTCTGCGCCGGGCGTCGGCGAGGCGGCGGCCGTCGGCGTGCCCGACGAGATGATGGGCGAGAAGGTCGCGGCCGCGATCGTGCCGGCGAGCGGCGTCACGCTCGACGTCGCCGCGGTGCTCGCGCACTGCCGCGAGCACCTCGCCGACTTCAAGGTGCCGCAGTACGTCGCCGTGCTCGACGAGCCGCTGCCGCGCAACCCGGGCGGCAAGGTGCTGAAGGCGAAGCTGCGCGACGGAACCGACTGGGGCGCGCCGTTGCGCTGAACGCAGGAGGTCGGGGCGCTGCGGGCTCCCGACGACAACAAGCAAAGCGAGGGAGTCATCGATGGCAGACGTGCAGACCGTTCAAGGGGCAGTCGACGCGGACGAGCTGGGGCTCACACTCGTGCACGAGCACGTGCGCTTCCGCGACGAGGCGGTCGCCGAGCAGTGGCCCGGGCGCTACGACGAGCAGCTCGAGCTCGACGCCGCGCTGCTCGCGGTGAACGCGGCGGAGGAGCGCGGCGTGCGCACGATCGTCGACCCGACGGCGATGTTCGGCGGGCGCGACGTGCGGTTCATGAAGCGCGTCGCCGAGGAGACGGGCGTGCGGATCGTCGCGTGCACGGGCATCTACAGCTACGACTACCTGCCGCACTACTTCGCCAACCGCGACGTCGACGTGATGGCCGACCACTTCGTCGAGGACATCGAAATCGGCGTGCAGGGCACGGAGATCCGCGCGGCGTTCCTGAAGTGCGCGGCCGACGCCGCGGGCGTGACGGAGAACGTCGAGAAGATCCACCGCGCAATCGCGCGCGCGAGCGTGCAGACGGGCGCGCCGATCATGGCCCACTCGATGCCGGCCGTCGCCACGGGCCCCCGCCAGGTCGAGATCTTCGAGCAGGAGGGCGTCGATCTGGCGAAGGTGCAGATCGCGCACTGCGGCGACACCGACGACGTCGCCTACATCGAGGCGCTGATCGACAGGGGCGTGTACGTCGGACTCGACCGCTACGGCCTGGAGATGTACCTGCCGATCGAGCAGCGCAACGCGACCGCCGCCGCGCTGCTGCGCGCCGGGCACGCCGAGCGATTGATGATCTCGCAGGACTTCTGCGCGACGATCGACTGGTTCCCGCCGGAGGCGGCCGAGGTGTTCGAAGGACAGGGCGCGATCCGCAACTGGTCGATGACGCTCGTGTTCGACGAGGTCGTGCCGGCGCTGCGCGCCGACGGCGCGATGGACGACGCCGCGTTCGAGACGATCTTCGTCGAGAACCCGAAGCGCTGGTTGACGGCGTGAGCGCGCGCTAGGGTCCGCACGGTGCCGTTGAGATCGCGAAAGCGAAACGACAGCCGCGAGGCGCGTCCCGACGGCCGGCCGTCGATGGCGCCGGTTCCGGTGACGGCGCTCGCGGACCAGTTCGACGAGTGGCAGATCGAGCTGCACGGACGGCGCGTGATCTATCGCGTCGCCGGCAGCGGGCCGCCGATCGTGCTGATCCACGGGATGCTCAACTCCTCGAGCCACTGGCGCCAGGTGGCGCTCAACCTCGCGCGCGAGCACACCGTCGTCGCGCCCGACCTGATCGGACACGGCGACTCGGCGGCGCCGCGCGGCGACTACTCGCTCGGCGCCCACGCGGCGAGCATCCGCGACCTGCTCGCGGCGATCGGCATCGACCGCGCGACGATCGTCGGGCACTCGCTCGGCGGCGGCGTCGCGATGCAGTTCTTCTACCAGTTCCCCCAGCGCGTCGAGCGCCTCGCGCTGATCTCCAGCGGCGGTCTCGGCAGGGAGGTGACGCCGACGCTTCGCACCGCCGCGCTGCCCGGCGTCTCGCCGCTCTTGGCGCTGACGATTCGCCCGCGCCTGGTCGGCGCGCTCGCGCAGGCCGGCGCGCGCCTGCGCGAGCGTGGCGTCGGCGCGGGCGTCTACGTGCAGGCCGCCGCGCGCGCGCTTCGCCCGCTGCAGAGCGCCGGCGCGCGCGAGGCGTTCCTGCACACGCTGCGCTCGGTGATCGACGTGCACGGCCAGCGCGTCAGCGCGACCGATCGGCTGTACCTGCTCGAGGCGCTGCCGACGCTGATCGTGTGGGGCGAGCGCGACAACACGATCCCGCTCGCGCATGGGCGTGCGGCGCACGCGGCGATCCCGCACTCGAGCTTCCGTACGCTGCCGCGCGCCGCGCACTTCCCGCACCTCGAGGACGCCGACGGCCTCTCGGAGCTGCTGCGCGAGTTCATGCGCACGACGCGCCCCGGCGTGATCGAGGACGGCGACTGGGGCGCGATCCTCGCTCGCCGCTCGCCGCCGTCGAAGCGGAGGGACGATGCGGCGGCGTAGGGGAGAGGGCACGCGGCGCAGCGCCCACGCCGCGATCGCGGTCGCGATCGCGCTGACGCTCGCCGCCGGCGGCGCAACGACGCAGGCGGGCGCGACGCCCGGCGCCTGGTGGCAGCCGCCGCAGCGCCTGACGTGGTTCTGGCAGCTGCAGGGCAAAGTCGACAACGCGCACGCCGTCGCCGCATACGACATCGACGGTTTCGAAAACGAAGCGAGCGAGGTCGCGGCGCTGCACGCCGAAGGCAAGCACGTGATCTGCTACATCGACGTCGGCACCGCCGAGAACTTCCGCCCCGACTACTCGTCGTTTCCGAAGTCCGTGCTCGGCCGCTCGAACGGCTGGCCGGGCGAGCGGTGGATCGACATCCGCAAGACGGCGACGGTCGAGCCGATCATGGCGGCGCGCTTTCGCATGTGCCGCGAAAAGGGCTTCGACGCGGTCGAGCCGGACAACATCGAAGCGTTCTCGAACAACTCGGGGTTCCCGATCACCGCGAAACAGCAGCTTGCCTACAACGAGTGGATCGCGAACGAGGTGCACTCACTCGGCATGGCCGTGCTGCAGAAGAACGACGGCGAACAGACGCCGCAGCTGCACCCGTACTTCGACGGCGCGCTCAGCGAGCAGTGCAACCAGTACAGCGAATGCGCCGACTTCGAGCCGTATCTCGCAACCGGCGAGCCGGTGCTGAACGCCGAGTACCACGAGCCGACGAGCAAGTTCTGCGCCGCCGACGAAGCCGCCGGGATCATGGGCGTGCGCTACGCGCTGAGCCTCAACGGGCGGAAGTTCGAACCCTGTTGGGCGCCCGCTCCGGCTCGGGCTCGCCGGCCGCTAACGTGAGCGTCACGATGATGACTGCCGAGCCGATGGTCGCCCGCGGGGCGCAGTACACGGCGTTGATCGAGATCATCGATCACCAGGGCGCCACGAAGCTGCATGCGCGCGAGCGCGAGCAGCTGCTCGAAGCCGCCGACGCGCTGCTGTTCGACGAGCCCAAGAGCGAGGGTCTCGTCCGCTCCGCCGAGACGCTGATCGAGTCGCTGGAGACGAGCGGGCGGTGGTCGGCCGAGATGTGCGACCGGTTGCGCGAGCACCTGTATGGCTGCGACGGCTCCAACGAGCCCTCGGCCTGACGCGCGGCTGAGCGAGGCACGCAGTTCTTAGGGTCGCCTAAGTAGGGCCACCTAAGCTGTGGTAGCGTCACGCTCGATGAGCGAGGCGGCCGTGCCCAGCAAACGTCTGCACGAGCGCACGAGCTTCTATGTCTGGACGGTCGTCGTGCTGTCCGTCGCCGTCACGGCGGTCGTGCTCGGCTGGCACGCCTCCGGCGGGACGGCCGACCCGACGGCGCTGCCGCCGGGTCGCAGCCTCAGCCATACGACGGTCGTGATCAACAGCGCGATCCTCGTGTTCCGCGAGGGTCTCGAGACGATCCTCGTGCTCGCGGCGGTCACGGCGAGCTTCCTCGGCGCGAACAAGCTGTATCGGCGCCCGGTCGTCGCCGGGGGCGCCGGCGCGTTGCTCGCGACGGTCGCCACGTGGTTCCTCGTGATCTGGCTCATCGGGCAGTTCCACGGCGGTGAGTTCGACGTGCAGGCCGCGACGGGGCTGCCGGCGCTGATCGTGCTGCTGATCGTGATGAACTGGTTCTTCCACAAGATGTACTGGACGGGGTGGATCTCCAACCACCACAAGCGCCGCCGCAGCCTGCTCGCGAGCGACCCCGAGACCAACCAGCGGCGAATGCTGCTCGGGCTGGCGCTGCTCGGCTTCACGTCCGTCTACCGCGAGGGCTTCGAGATCGTGATCTTCCTGCAGAACCTGCGCGAGCTGTACGGCTCGAGCGTCGTGCTCGAGGGCGTCGCGATCGGCCTGCTGTTCACCGCCGCCGCCGGCGTGCTGACGTTCGCGCTGCACCAGCGCCTGCCGTACAAGCGCCTGCTCGTGATCACCGGCGTGATGCTGCTGTTCGTGCTGCTCGTGTCGGTCGGCGAGCAGGTCAACGAGATGCAGCTCGCCGGCTGGATCGGAACGACCGAAATCCACGGCCTGCACATCCCCGGATGGATGGGCACGTGGTTCTCGCTGTTCAACAACTGGGAGACGTTCATCGGGCAGGCGATCGCGCTGCTGCTCGTGCTCGGCTCATACGTCGGCGCGCAGTACCTGCGCGTGTGGCGCCCGCGCCGCCGGGGGCAGGTCGTCGCCAAACGCGCCGACGCGCCGCCGGAGCAGCCGCAGCGCAAGCCGGCGCTCGGCGCGCTGTCGTAGCGATCCGAGTCTGAAGCTCGGCGCGAGGCGCACGGTTATCTGCCCGGTGCCATCCGTCACCTGTCTAAGCGTGCCGGGACCCGTCTAGCAGAAATGACCCGAGTGCGTCGCGACGGTCAGAAGCACGCCGGCGATCGCGAGCGCGCTGCCGGCGACGACCGTCCTCGCGTCTGATGCGTCACTGCCAGCACGACGCTCACACGCGAGATTCTCGCGCATCGGCGCCTGCGCGGGAGCGCTTCTCGGGCTCGCGGTCGAGGCGCCCCCGTTTCGTCGGGTTCGCTGCCGGGTAGCACGCGCCCATGTCCGCGGTGCAGCAGACGGACCCATCCGAGCAGAAGCCCGGAGGCGGCCTGTGGAAGGACGAAAAGCGGAGCCCCGGCTATCTGCCACAGGGGCGTCGAGCGCCGTTGGCGCTGTTGGCGGTCGTCGTCGTCGTCGGAGTCCTGGCGCGGCTGCTCGTTCACAACGTCGGGCTGACGGTGCTGTCGGTGTTCGTGATCCTGATCGGCCTAAGCGCTTTCTGGGCCGCTTTGCGGATGAACGAGCAGCGGCTCGAAGACGAGCGCTACACGCGTGGGCCGGGCTGGTTGATCGGCCTTCTGATCTCCAAGACCAACGTCCCCGTCGCGCGCGGGATCTACGTGCTGATGGGCGTCGGGATCTGCGCGCTCGGTTTCGCGGGCCTCGTGCGCTGAGCGCAGCGACGGGCTTCGCGAATCGAGGTCACCGCTCGCCCTCAGGCGCCGTGCGTGGGCCGTCGCCGCCGCGACGACCGCGATCGTTGCGGCGGGATCGACCAACGCCTCGGCGACGCCGCCGACGCTGCACCTGAACGCGATCGTCTACGACGTCCACACGAGCAGCGCCGGAGTGGTCTCCTCCCGGGAGAAGCTGTTTCAGGGCGCGACGCGCGTCGGTGAAGACTTCTCGCGGTGCACGCCGACGACGGCGTCGAAGACGGCGTACCGCTGTGTCGGCAGCTACACGCTCGCAAGAGGCACGATCCAGTTCTCGGGGACGATCGGCGCGGAGGTCAACCCGAACCGCCTGCGATTCGTTGGCGGGACCGGGGCGTACAAGGATGCGCGTGGAGCGGTCATCGCCGACTACAACGAAGCCGGGACCAAAGCGAAGGAGACGCTGACCTTCACGTAGCGCGCCGGGGCGCGGTCTCACCCGACGTGGCGAGGTTGGTGTAAACCTGACTACGCCCTCCCGCCCTCCCGCCCTCCCGCGACGCGCTCAGCGCGCGCTTCTGACGCTCGGCCGTCGAGAGTCTCTCGACTCTCAGCTCGTTCAACGCATCGTCGCGTTGTCGGCGCGGAGTGCGTCAGGCGACCATCGTCCAACCTATGGACGAGTTCCGCTTTCCTGCTGTACGCTCCACGCACATGGAGGCAAGTTCCGGCGGAGTGTCGGCGAACTCGAGGGTGTGGGTGGCCGTCGCACTGGCGGCGATCTTGATCGTGCTCGTGGCGGCCGTTGCGATTGTGGGCTTGTCGAAAGCGAGTAGCGACAAGACGACGATTAATCGGCTCAAAGCTGAAATTCACGCTCTCCAGGCGAAGACAGGAGCTGTGGGAACGAGTGTGTCGCAGGAACTGCAAACGCTGAAAGCTGAATTCGCGAGCTCAAAATCCTCCCAAGCGCTCGCCGACGGACGCGTCGCCAAGCTCGTCTCCTGTGTGCCTGAAATCCAGAGCGAGCTCAGCGGGCTCAAGGTTGAAGGCACCGTGTACGAAACCAACGTCAGTCGGGACACCTTCTACATCTCGAACCCGACCAACGTATCGCACGAATGTCAGTCCCTGCTGTACCCGTCCACCGGGGGCTAACGGCTGGAGCGATCCGCTCCCCACCCACGATGCCGCGGTCAATAGACCAGGTTTCGAACAATGACTCCGACGGTTGTTGTGGCCGCTCGCTACGTTCGAGATCGGCGTCTATCTGATCCCGTACCTGCGGCCGCAAGTTGTCCACCCCGACCGGAATGATCCGGCCGGTTTACCGGGGGTTCAGCGGGCGGCGCCCATTCTGAGCGACAACTTGTGCTCCCTCTTCGCCGCCTGGTAGTCCGCCAGCGCCTGCGCCGAGTCGACGTCGCCGAGCGTCGGGTGCGACGGGACGAGCTCGCAGGCGGCCGCCACGCCGAAGCGCTTTGCGAGCACGGCGGCGAGCGACTTCACCTTCATCTCGCCGAAGCCCGGCAGCGCCTCGATGTTCGCGCGCAGCGCCTGCGCGTCGGGCGCGTCTGTCCAAACGCGCGACGCGTCGCCGTCGTATTGATCGACGATGTGTTGCGCCAGCTCATGCACCCGACTCGCCATCGACCCCGGGAAGCGGTGGATCGCGGGCTTCTCGCGAAACGCCGGCTCGAGGTCGGTCGCGGCGAGCTTGCCGGCGTCGAGCGAGCCGACGCGCTCGCGCAGCGCGAGCGGGCCTGAGAACGCCTTCTGCACGGAGACCTGCTGGTCGAGCGCGAACCCGATCAGCAACGCCATCGGGTCGGACGCGATCAGCGCGTTCGCCTCGTCGGAGTCGGTGAAGTGCAGCCGCTCGGGCACGCGGCGAATGCTAGACCGGCAGCGCCTGCGAGGGGCTCGAGGCGAGGATCGCGTCGAGCAGTCCCGGGAAGCGCGCATCGAGGTCATCGCGACGCAGGCACGTGACGCGTGCGGTGCCGAGCTGCTTCTGGCGGATCACGCCGGCCTCGCGCAGCACGCGAAAGTGGTGCGTGCGCGTCGACTTGCTGATGTCGAGCTCGAGCGTCCCGCACGGGCGCGGCTCGGGATCGTCGGCCAGCTCGCGCACGATCCGCAGTCGCTGTGGGTCGCTGAGCGCGTGCAGCACGCTCGCCAGCTCGAAGTCCTCCGTGGGTGGGTGGTACAAGCCCATCGTCATCATCTACTTTCATTGTACGACGACTATCGAACTTCCTGCTACGATGATCATCGAACTTACGAACCGAAGGGTAGCGCAATGCCGAGCACACGTGAGAGCAGCACCGCCGCGACCGCCGCGCCAAGCGTCGTCACGCCGTCGCGGCCGACCTCCGACGCGCGCGTCGCAGCGGTCGTCGAGGCCGCGTACATCCTCGAGGCGCGCACGCGATGAGCGCGTTCGCCGTGCCGCGCGCATTTGCGCGGCGAAACCCCAATGCGCTGCTGGTCCTCGTCTGCCTCGCGCAGCTGATGGTGATCCTCGACGTCTCGATCGTCAACGTCGCGCTGCCCTCGATCAAGGGCGGGCTGCGCTTCTCGACGACCGGGCTGCAGTGGGTCGTCAACGCGTACACGCTGACGTTCGCCGGCTTCCTGCTGCTCGGCGGCCGCGCCGCCGACCTGCTCGGCCGTCGCCGCGTGTTCCTCGCCGGTACGGCGCTGTTCTCGTTCGCGTCGCTCGTCTGCGCGCTGGCCGACTCCTCCTCGATGCTCGTCGGCGCGCGTGCGCTGCAGGGCGTCGGCGGCGCCGTGATCTCGCCTGCGAGCCTCGCGATCATCACGACGTCGTTTCGCGAGCAGCGCGAGCGCAACCGCGCACTCGGCATCTGGGGCGCGATGGGCGGCGTCGGCGGCGCGCTCGGCGCGCTGCTCGGCGGCGTCCTGACGCAGAGCCTCGGCTGGCCGGCGATCTTCGTCGTCAACGTCCCGATCGGCCTGCTCGTGCTGCTGCTCGCCCCGGCGCTCGTGCCCGAGGGACGCAGCGAAGCCGACCGCAAACACTTCGACGTGCTCGGCGCGACGCTCGTGACCGGCGCGCTGACCGCGCTCGTCTACGGCATCGTCCGCACCGACACGCTCGGTTGGGGCTCGCCCGGCGTGCTCGCGCCGCTGCTCGCCGGCGTCGTCCTGCTCGGCGGGTTCGTGCTCGTCGAGGGACGCTTCGCGCGCGCGCCGCTCGTGCCACTGCCGATCTTCCGGATGCCGGCGCTGCGCGCGGCGAACGCGATCGTCTTCCTGCTCTACTCGGCCGTCTTCGCGATGTGGTTCTTCCTCTCGCTGTACATGCAGCAGGTGCTCGGCCACGACGCGCTCTCGACCGGGCTGTCGTTCGTCCCGATGACGCTCAGCGTCGTGCTCGCGACCTCGTTCGCGCCGCGCCTCGTCCAGCGCTACGGCACGCGCGCCGTGATCGCCGCCGGGATGCTGCTGTCCGCCGCCGGCCTGCTGCTGCTGACGGGCGTGCGCCCCGGCGGCAGCTACGTCGCGCAGGTGCTTCCCGGCGGCGTGCTCTCGGCGCTCGGCCTCGGCCTCGCGCTCGTGCCCGCGACGATCGCCGCCGTCTCCGGCGTGCCGGGCTCGCAGAGCGGGCTCGCGTCGGGGCTCTTGAACACCTCGCGCCTGATCGGCGGCGCGCTCGGGCTCGCCGCGCTCAGCACGATCGCCGCGTCGCAGACGCGCGCGAGCGCCCACGCCGGTGAAGCGGGCCTCTCGGCGCTGAGCAGCGGCTTCCAGCTCGCGTTCGGCGTCGCCGCCGCGGTCAGCCTGCTCGGTGCGCTGCTCGCCGTCCTGCTGCTGCGTCCCGCGCCGCGTTCGGCGCGCTCGATGCGCTCGCCGCGCGCGCTTCGCGATGTGCGCCAGGAGGCGCCTGCTGGCGAGTCGGTGCAGCGCGCCGAGCGGCGCCCTGCGCCCGTCGATCAGCCGGCCGGCTCGCCGAGCGCCGTCAACGTCGCGACGTACTCGTCGGGCAGCCCGCGCGCCGTGGCCGCCGCGAGGAGTCCCTCGAGGTAGGCCTCTGACGGTCGCACGTGCGCGGCGTCGGGCGCGATCACCGCGTACGCGTGCGCCTCGTGCTCGCTCGCCTCCGCGCGCGCGTGCACATGCACGCGCACCGGCCTGCGCTCGTACGCCCAGCCGGCGCCCTCTTTGCGATCGATCGCCGCGACGTGCTCGTCGTCGAGCTCGTACAGCACGCCCCACACGCTCTCGCCGGCCGCCGCGACGATGTCGGCGACGCCGCTGCCCGTGCGCAGCGAGCGGCGCGTGAACGCGAGCCGGTGATCGCGCAGCTCGGCGATGCCGAGCAAGCGGTGGCCCGGACACGTCCGCCGCATCAGCGCCGCGTCCATGTTGCTGCCGTACGCGAAGTACAGGCTCGATGCCATTCGCGCGATTATCGCGGCACGCCCCGGCCGGACGGGCGCCGCGGCGCGCGGTGTCTACGGCGCGAGGATACGATCCACGCGATGCGCCTCGTCACGTTCGACGCCGGAGACGGCCCCGCCGCCGGCGTGCTGCTCGGCGAGGAGCTCGTTCCCGCGAGCTCGCTCGACGCGCCGAGCGCGACCGTCCGCGGCCTGCTCGCCGCGCTCGACGCCGACGGCCTCTTGCAGCTCGGCGCCCGCGCGGCCGGCGCCGCCGAGCGGATCGCGCTCGCCGGCGTGCGGCTGCACGCGCCCGTGACCGACCCGCAGAAGATCGTCTGCATCGGGCTCAATTACCGCGACCACGCCGAAGAGACCGGCCAGGAGATCCCGAAGGCGCCGATGTGGTTCGCGAAGTTCGCCAACTCGCTGATCGGCGGCGGCGAAGACATCGTGCTGCCGGCCGCGCACCCCGACCGCTGCGACTACGAGGCCGAGCTCGCGCTCGTCGTCGGCCGTCCCACGCGCAACGTCTCCGAGCGCGACGCGCTCGCGCACCTCGCCGGCGCGATGCCGTTCAACGACGTCAGCGCGCGCGATTTGCAGATGCAGAACCCGCTGTGGACGAGCGGCAAGGCGATCGACACGTTCGCGCCGTGCGGCCCGGCGCTCGTGACGCTCGATGAGATCGACGACCTCCGCGCGCTGGCGCTGCGCACGCGGATCGACGGCGACGTCGTGCAGGAGGGGACCACGGCGAACCTGATCTTCGGCCCCGCCGAGCTGCTCGCGTGGCTCTCGCGCACGATGACGCTGCTGCCCGGCGACGTCATCGCGACCGGCACGCCCGCCGGCGTCGGCGCTTCGCGGCGCAGCTACCTGCAGGCGGGACAGACCGTGACCGTCGAGATCGACGGGCTCGGCTCGCTCGTCAACCGCGTGCGCGCCGAATAGCGCCGGCGGCGGGGCGCTCGCTCACGCGGCGGCGTGCTTGCGATCGAGCTCGTCGAGACACGGCGCGAGGTAACGCGCGGAGATCTTGCTCACCGGCTCCCACGTCGGCTCGGTGCCGAACTCGGAGCTGAAGCCGTGCCCGCCGGTGATCTGCGCCGTCAGGTAGCGCGGTTTGTCGTACGTCAGCAGGATCCCGCGCACGACCGGGTGAAACGGCTGCGGCTCGACGTCGGCGCCGGCCTGCGCCGCGATCGATTCGGCGACGACGTCCGCCTGCTGGGCGCTGATGCCGCCCTGCTTGATCGCGAAGTCGGTCGCGTCGCCGGCCGCGTAGACGCCGTCGAGGCCGTCGACGTGCCCGAAGCGGTCGACGCGGATGAAGCCGTGCTCGCTCAACGGGATGCCGCGCAGCGACGGTCCGTACAGCTCGGGCAGCGCGACGATCCGTTCGGCGTGAACGTGCCGTTCGCCAGGGCTGATCGCGATCTCGCCGAGCGAAGGGATCTCGGCGTAGGCGGAGGTGATCGTCTCGATCTCCGCCTTCTCGAGCAGCGCCTCAACGCCTTCGCTCGCCTCGGTGCCGAAGATCGCCAGCGGGCTGTCCTCGGGCGTGACGATCGTCGTCTGCAGCTCGACGTTCATGTCGTACGCGCGCCCCGCGGTCATCAGCGCCAGCTCGTACAGCGGCAGCGGCCACGCCATCCGCCCCGGCGCGACGAACGCGATGCTCTTGACGTAGCCGAGCTCGACGTCCTGGATCAGCCCGTGCAGCGTGGCGTCCATCTTGCGGTCGTCGATCGTCAGCGCGTGTGGGTAGCGCGCGCTGATCCGCGCGCCGAGCGCGAGCACGAGCGCGTCGTATGCGAGCTCCTGTCCGGAGCTCGTGTGCGCGACGTGCTCGTCGGGGTCGACCCACGCGAGCTCCTCGCGCAGCAGCTCGGCGCCGGCCCGCTCGAGGATCGGCGCGAGCGCGTAGTGGTTGGCGCTTGCGAACGCGAACGGCTCGCGCACCGTCATCGGGCGGTAGACGAACTCTTCGTTCGGCGCGATCACGCGCATCTGCACGCGCTCGCCGGCGAGGTCCTGCAGCGCGAGGACCGTCTCCAGCGCGGCGACGCCGCCGCCGGCGATCACGACTTGCAGCTTCCGAGGGGACGCCTCTGAGTTTGTCATGGGCCGGACACTACGGCCGGGCGCCCAGCGCATCAGCCGAACAAATCCGCTCGCCGGCTACGGAGAACTACCTATCGCTCGAGCAGCCCGCGCTCGATCGCGTAGCCGACGAGCTCGGCGCGCGAGGAGAGGCGCAGCTTCTGCTGGATGTGCGAGCGGTGCGTCTCGACCGTGCGCACGCTGAGATAGAGCTGCTGCGCGATCTCGGCGTTGGTGTGGCCGAGTGCGATCAGGCGCAGCACGTCGACCTCGCGCTCGGAGAGGTCGTCGGGCGCTCCCGCCGGTGGCTCGGAGGCGAGGCGTGCGCCGAGTTGCGGGTTGAGGAAGCTCTCGCCCGCGGCCGCGCGGCGGACCGCCTCGACGAGCTCGTCGTCGGCGGCCTCCTTCAGCACGTACCCGAGCGCGCCGCCGCCGAGCGCCTCGCGCGCGAACGCCGGCTCCTGCTGCATCGTCAACACGACGATCTGCGTCTCCGGCGACTCCTCGCGGATCACCGGGATCGCCTCGAGGCTCGAGCCGCCGGGCATGTTCAGGTCGAGCACGAGCACGGTGGGGTGGTGGCCGCGCACGTAGCGCTTGGCGGAGTCGACGTCGCTCGCCTCGGCGACGACCTCGAAGTCGGGCTCCGAGTCGAGCAGCAGCCGCAGGCCGCTGCGCACGACCGCGTGGTCGTCGGCCAGCACGATGCGGATCGCGTCCGCGTCGGCCTCGGCGGCGCTCACGACTTCTCCACTCCGCGCGGGAGCACGAGCAGCGAGCAGCGCGCATGCCGCTCGAGGTAGTCCGACGTGCTGCCGACCACCAGACGCCGCACCGGGCCGTAGCCGCGCGAGCCGGTGATCAGCAGGTCGACTTCGTCGCCGAACGCCGCCAGCTCCTCGCCGGTCAGCCCGTAGACCGCTTTCGCGTCGACGTCCTCGAGCGCCTGCAGCCTGGCGGTCGCCTTCGTCAGCATCTCGTCGATGCTTTCGGCGACCGGCGGAACGATCAGGCCGGTGTACGCGTACGTCGGGATCGCGACGACTTCGAGCGCGCTGACGAGCGCCCGCGTCCGCGCGGCGAGCTCGCGCGCGACCGACAGCGCCATCGTGCTCTCGGGTGATTCGTTGTACGCGACGCCGATCTTCGCGATCGGCTTGGGCGCCTCGGCGTAACCGGCGACGGCGATCGCGACGCCGCACGGCGCGCCGTTGAGCGCCGCGCGCGTGTCGTCGCCGAGCATCGCCCGTCCGAGCGGCCCGCGGCTGGTCGAGCCGACGACGAGCAGGTCGGCGCCGAGCTCCTGCGCCTGTTCGTGCAGTCCACGCCCCGGGCTGGGCGCGACGGCGCTGACGAGGTCGGCCTCGACGTCCGCATCGGCGCGCTCGAGCTCGAGCAGCTCCTCGGAGGCCTTGCGCTCCTCGTCGAGCATTCCCGGCGGGATCGCATGCGAGGGGTGCAGCCTGCCGTCGCGGATGTGCGCGAGCGTCAGCTTGCCCTCGGGCGCGGCGAGGTGGCGCGCCAGCTCGATCGCATCGCGACCGTTTGGCCTTCCGTCGACTCCCACGAGCACGTTGTCGAACATCTTCTTCTCCTTGATCGCGTCTTGCTCAGGCTACGAGCCGACTGATCCGGACGTATCCGCAGGCTCCCGGCGCGAATTGCGGAGAACTACGGACCCGCTGGACGGGTGGGCGCGCGGATCGCCGCGGACTCCTCGCTGCTCGCCGTTGCCGTGAGGGCCGCGCGACTTGCGAACATTGGGCGATGCCCGAGCCGCGCGTCCTCAGCGCCAAGCAGTACGAGAAGGAGCTCGTTCGCCTGCAGACCGAGCTCGTGTACATGCAGGAGTGGATCGTCGCGCGCGGGCAGCGGCTCGTCGTGCTGTTCGAGGGGCGCGACACCGCCGGCAAGGACGGTGTGATCAAGCGGATCACGACGTACCTGAACCCGCGCACGTGCCGCGTCGTGGCCGTCCCGACGCCGACCGAGCGCGAGCGCACCCAGTGGTACTTCCAGCGCTACGTCGCGCACCTGCCGAGCGCGGGCGAGATCGTGCTGTTCGATCGCAGCTGGTACAACCGCGCCGGCGTCGAGCACGTGATGGGCTACTGCACCGAGCGCGAGTACGAGGAGTTCCTGCGCTTCTGCCCCGAGTTCGAGCAGGCGCTGCTGAACGACGAGATCACGCTCGTCAAGTACTGGCTGTCGGTCAGTGACGAGGAGCAGGAGCGGCGCTTCGAAAAGCGCCTGTCGGACCCGCGCAAGCGCTGGAAGTTCAGCCCGACCGACCTGCAGGCGCGCGCTCGCTGGGTCGACTACGCCGAGGCGAAGGACCGGATGTTCGCCTACACCGACACGCACACGAGCCCGTGGTACGTCGTCGAGGGTGACGACAAGCGGACCGCGCGGCTGAACCTGATCAGCCACCTGCTCTCGCTCGTACCCTACGAGCACCTCGACGCCGAGAAGCGCATCGAGCTGCCACCGCGCCAGCGGCGCAAGTACCTGCGTCCGGCGAAGGCGACCGAGCGGCTCGTGCCGGAGCGCTATTCGGTCGAGGCCTGAGCGCCGTTGCGGGGTGGCGGCGCGGCGTCTGCGCCGCTTTCGGCGGCCGCCTGCGCGAGCAGCGCGACGACCTCCTCGTCGCCGACCGGCGCGAAGTCGCGGTACCACATGCCGACTCCGTACAGGTGGGCGGGAACGGTCAGGCAGACAATGCCGTCCACCTCTCGCTCCAGCAGCGCGATCGCCTGCTCGGAGCCGACCGGGACCGCGACGAGTACCCGCCGGGCGCCGCGGTTGCGCACGGCCCGGACGGCCGCGAGGTCGGTCAGCCCCGTCGCGAGCCCGTCGTCAACGACTATCGCCGTGCGGCCGGTCAGCTCCAGTGGAGCGCGGCCGTCGCGGTAGTGCTCGACCCTCCGTCGAAGCTCGCTCGCCTCGCGCGCGATCGTCTCGTCGAGCACCGCCTGCGTCATCCCGACCTGTTCGGCCGTCGCGGGGTCGAGGACGCCCGTCTCGTCCTCTGCCACAGCGCCGACGCCGAGCTCCGGATTGTGCGGGGAGCCGAGCTTGCGCACCGCGAGGATCTCGAGCGGGGCGCGCAGGCGCCGCGCCACCTCCGCGGCGACCGGTACGCCACCTCGCGGGAGCGCGACGACGACCGGGTTCTGCGAGCCGAGCTCGGTCAGCTCTTCGGCCAGCTTCGCGCCGGCGTCACGACGATCGAGGAACTGCATGCACGAATGATTCTCCCCTCCTTTCTTCGCTCGCGTGACGCCGTGCCGGCGCGCCGCGAGCCGCCCCGGCGCGCCTACCGGCCGCGCGCCGTGCGCTCGCCGCGGCCCTGCAGTCAGTGTTGACCCGCGAACCGATCGAGTCGTTTACACGGACGCCGCGACCGCGCGGCGCGTCTAGCTTGCAAGCATGAGCGCCGAACTGCACGCACTCCCGCCGCTCGCGCACGCTCCGGCCGTGGAGCCGGGCGGACGCACGGTCAGCGTCGTGATCGCCGACGATCACGCGCTGATGCGCCGCAGCCTGCGCGCGCTGCTCGAGCGCGAGCACGACGTCGCGGTCGTGGCCGAGGCCGAGCAGCTCGCCGGCGCCGTCGAGCGCGTGCGCGAGCTCGCCCCGGACGTGCTCGTGCTCGACATGCGCATGCGCGACGGATCGAGCATCCACACGATCGGCGAGCTGCGCGAGCAGGCGCCCGACACGCGCGTCGTCGTCGTCACGGCCGAGGACAACCCGCTGTACGCCGAGCACGCGCTCGCGGCGGGGGCGCTCGGGTTCGTGCAGAAGGACCACGCCGACGTCGAGCTGCCCGCGGCGATTCGCGCCGTCGTGCGCGGCGGGCGGTACGTCAGCCCCCACGTCGAGGCCAAGCTCGCGTCCTACCGCTCGATCCACGTCGACGACGCGCTGACGGCGCGCGAGCTCGAGGTGCTGCGACTGATCGCGCTCGGGCACACGAGCGTCGAAGTCGCGCGGATCCTCGCGATCTCGCCGCGCACGGTCGAGTCTCACCGCGCGCGCGTGCAGGCGAAGCTCGGCGTCGGCACGCGGGCGCAGCTCGTGCGCTACGCGCTGCGGCACGGAATGCTCGGCGTCTGAGCGCGTCCGCACGTGCTCCGCGTGCTTGAATGGATCGGGTAGCGTCGGCGACCTTCGAACGCAGAGCGTGGGCGCCGCTACCGGGGGTCGTCATTCCGATGGACCGATCGACGCAGGGAATCCTCGAGGTGGCTCGCAGCGTGCTCTCGGAGCTCGACCTCGACGTGGTGCTCGACCGCGTGCTGCAGGCGGCGCAGGAGCTGACCGACGCACGCTATGCGGCGCTCGGCGTGTTGAACGACACGCGGACCGAGCTCGCGCGCTTCCTGACGCGCGGGATCGACGAGGCCGGCCGCGCCGCGATCGGCAGCCTCCCGCGCGGACGCGGGGTGCTCGGCGCGCTGATCGAGGAGCCACGCGCGCTGCGGATCGCCGACGTGAGCCGGCACCCGCGCTCCTACGGCTTCCCTCAGGGGCATCCGCCGATGCGCTCGTTCCTCGGCGCGCCGATCACGATCGACGGCGAGCCGTTCGGCAACCTGTACCTGACTGAGAAGCGGGACGGGGAGCAGTTCACCGAGACCGACGAGCAGGCGCTGTGCGTGCTGGCCGACTTCGCCGCGGTCGCGGTCGACCACGCGCGGCGCTACACGGGCGCGCGCGACGACCGCGACGAGCTGCAGCGGACGGTCGACGCGCTCGAGGCGACGACGCAGATCGCGCGCGCCGTCGGCGGCGAGACCGACCCGGAGGTCGTGCTCGAGCTGGTCGCCAAGCGCGGCCGCGCGCTCGTCTCCGCGCGCACGCTGCTGATCGAGCTCGAGCGCGGCTCCGAGCTCGAGGTCGCCGCCGGCGCCGGCGAGTTGCCGCCGGGCCTCGTCGGCCGGCGCGTCGCGCTCGTCGACACGGTCGCGGCGCACGCGATGCGCACGAACCGCGTGCAACGACTCGAGGACGAGCTCAACCGCGCGCGCTTCGAGGAGCATGGGCTCGGGCGGCTCGGGCTCGACGCGCGCGGCGGGATCGTCGTGCCGCTGTTCTTCCGCGGTCGCAGCCACGGCGTGCTGCTGGCGCTCGACCGGCTGGTCGACGGCCCGAGCTTCTCGGCCGACGACGAGCGCCTGCTCCAGTCGTTCGCGACGAGCGCCGCGACGGCGGTCGCGACGGCCGAGTCGGTCGTCGCCGAGCGCCAGCGCCACCGCCTCGCCGCCGCCGAGGGCGAGCGGCAGCGTTGGGCGCGCGAGCTGCACGACGAGACGCTGCAGAGCCTGTCGGCGCTGCGCTTCGGGCTCTCGGCGGCGCGCCGCTCGGACGAGAGCGAGGCGCTGCGCGGCGCGGTCGGGCAGGCCGTCGACCAGATCGAGGAGACGATCGCGAATCTGCGCGCGCTGATCAGCGACCTGCGCCCGGCGGCGCTCGACGAGCTCGGCTTGGAGGCGGCGCTCGAAGCGCTCGCCGAGCGCAGCGGCGAGCGGCACGGGATCGAGGTCGACCTCAGCGTCGAGCTCGCCTACGAGCAGGGCTCGCAGCCGACGCGGCTGTCGATCGAGCTCGAGACGGCGATCTACCGGATCGCACAGGAGGCGCTGACGAACGCGAGCAAGCACGGCCACGCCGACCGCGCCGTAGTCGAGATCCACGAGGACGCGACGCACGTGGGCGTGCTCGTGCGCGACAACGGCAAGGGGTTCGACCCGCAGTCGAAAGGGTCCGGGTTCGGCCTGCTCGGAATGCGCGAGCGCGCGTCGCTGCTCGGCGGCGAGCTGCAGCTCGAGTCGCCGAGCGTGGGCGGCACGGAGCTGCGCGCGCGGTTGCCCGTGCAGCGCAGCGGCGTCGAGCGCGCGAGCGCCGCGACGCTGTCCTCCCGAACCGGCTAGCCCGAGGCCGGCACGCGCGCGCTCACTCGGCCGTCTCGCGCGCTGCGCGCGACTGCGCGAAGCACGCCCCGTGGAAGCGCGGACCGTCGCGCGTGTCCCAGTGATCGGCGGCGCGCGAGCTGTGCACGGCCTCGCCGTCGACGATCACGACGAGCGGCTCGTACACGCCGATCACCTCTCCACAGTGATCGCAGCGAAAGGCCCCTACGTTCATCCCTCTGACGCTACGGGCGCCGGGCGTGGCTCGGCCCGGGGAAAGTCGCCGATTGACTGCGGGAAATGACGGACCGACGCGCCGGCCTACGCCGAGCGCAACGGACCGGCACGCCGGCCTACGCCCCGCGCGCGCTCGTGTCGTGAAAGCGCTCGCGCGCGAGCCGCCACGCGGACGTCGTGAACTCGACCACGTCGACGCCCGCGCGCCAGGCGACGTGCGCGTCGAAGCCGTCGCGGAACACGTCGAGCATCGCGGCGTTGTCGGGCAGCACCTCGGCGACGAAGCGCGCGATGCCGCGCCGCTCGGCGACGGCCGCGAGCCGCTCGACGAGGATCGTGCCGAGTCCCTCGCCGTGCAGCGAGTCGGCGACCTCGACGGCGACTTCGGCGCGGTCGTCGCCGAGCCCGATGCAGAGCGCGTGACCGACGACGCGCTGATCTGCGTCGAGCGCGACGAGGCCGATCCGGCCGGGGCCGCTCGCGGCGGTGTCGTGCGCGGCGCGCTCGACGTCGACGGCGCCGGTGAAGAAGCGCAGGCGCCGCGTCTCGAGGCAGAGGCCCGCGAGGAACGCGCGCAGGGCGGCCTCGTCGGCCGTGGTCGACTCGCGGACGGCGAGGATCGAGCCGCCGCGCAACCTCGCCACGGCCTCGACGAAGTCCTCGCTCAGCGTCGCCGTCATCGCGCGTCGCGCGGCGGTCGCCGCCGGGGAGAGCTGGATCTCATGCACACGACGCTACGCGCCGCGCGCAGCGGCGCGATCGTCGCTCGGGCGCAGTTCCGCGCGTAGAAACCCGCAGCGGCGCGGCGGAAAGCCGCACCGGCTAGCCCACGGCGCCCCTGACGGGGACGACCGGCGCCGGGCGCTGGTCGCCGAGTCCGTTGAGCACGCGCGCGGCGCCGACGACGTCGCCGGAGTCGTAGAAGTCGGTCAGGATCAGGTTCGGCACGTGGTGGCGTTCGGCTAGGCACTGGCGGCCGCGATTGACGATGAACGCGCGCTGCGTCAGCGCCACGTTGGGGCTGCGCCGCGGCGGGAACACGTCGGCCCAGTCGTTCATCATCAGCAGCGGGCTCGCGGCGGTGCCGCGGAACGGCTTGCAGCTGAACTGGCTCGGCTTGACGGCGCCGAGCGGCGTGTCCTGGATAAAGCCGCCGAAGCCGTACATGTTCCACGGGTGGCGCCCGCTGACGGGCTCCTGCGTGAACACGAGCACGTTGTGCTGCGAGCGGACGAGCTGCCCGAGTGTCGGCATCTCCTGCCCCTCGCGCAGGACTGCGAGATGGGAGTACAGGCCGGAGCGTTTGAAGACGTCTTCGAGCGAGGCTTCGGAGACGTAGTCCTCGTCGAACAGGACGACGACCTGGCCCGGGTTGAGCTGCAGGAAGCGGCGGATCGTGCTGAAGAAGCCGAGCGCGCTCGTCGCGCCGAGCTCGCACAGCGTGTGGCAGAGCCAGACCGCGCGCGTGCCCTTCGACGATCCGAAGCCGACCGCCTGCGTGAGGCGCTGCAGCGCCGAGCGCGCCTGACGGTCGAGCTTCTCCGAGACGCGGTTGACCTTTTCGCCGGCGGCGGCGATGTCGGTGCGCACGTTGCCTTCGCGCCCGACGCCGTAGTGCGTCGAGATCTTGAACGCGCGGATGCCGTCGTCGAGCTGGCGCGCGATCCCGTGGCTCTGGTTGGCGATGAACCAGCCGGGCGCGTCGGCGGCCGACATCGCGTTGTGCGTGCCGGCGAACACGACCTGATCGACGCGCCGCGCGCAGAGCTGCGCGTAGCCGTTGCACGTGCTCAGCGCGCTCGCCGCCGGCGCGCGCGGCGTCGCGTCGGTGTTGCCGGCCTGCGCGAGCGCGATCGCGGCGCCGCCGATCAGCAGGCCGAGGCCCGTCGCCGCGCCGAGCGCGCCGACGCGACTGCGCGCGAGCGAGAAGCGCTCGTGCTCGGGCGCGGCGCCGACGGCGCGCAGCAGCTCGCCGGCGCCGAGGTAGAACAGCAGCACGCCGCCGATCACGGCGACCACGTCGAGCGCGGCGAGCGGGTCGGCGAGCAGCAGCACGGCGAACGCGAGCGCGAGCACGCCGCGCAGCGCGCGCCCGCGCGGGCTGCGCGGTTTCGCGACACGCGCGCGCATGCGCGCGAGGCCGGCCCCGGCGGTGTACGGGCGCAGCACGCTCGCCGACGCGGCGGCGACGATCGCCGCGCCCACGGCGACGGCGAACGCCCAGCGCGAGAGGTCGCCGACGTAGCTTTCCCACAGCACGCCGGCCGCTTCGCGGACGTCGCCGCTGCTCAGCTCTTCGCTGCCGAACAGGTTGACGAGCAGGCTGTGGCGCACGAGCAGCAGGTCGACGAACGCCGCCGCGGCGGCGACGGCGAGCGCGACGGCGCAGCGCGTCACGGCGAGCCGCCGCCGCGGCGCGACCGCGATCGCGAGCACGAGCAGCGCGAGCGCCGCCAGCGGCAGCACGAGGCCGAGCAGGCGGACTTTGTCGGCCGCGCGCAGCGTCTTCACGGCGAAGCTCTGCTTGCGCAGGTCGAGCAGCTTCGCGTCGACGTTCTGCGGGACTTTGCTCGCGATGCTCGGCGCGAGCGTGCGCAGCGCCGAGAGCACGACGGTGCCGGCGTCGGCGATGCTGAACGCGACGTTGCCGCCGCGGTCGAACAGCAGGCGGTGCCCCTGCTCGGCGGCGAGCCTGACGACGCCGCGGAACTGCGGCGTCGCGACGACCGCTTCGACGAGCGAGTTGATCAGCGGACGCGCGGCGATCAGGTCGTTCGAGCCCTGGTCGATCACCTGCACGACGACCTCGCGCGCGATCACGCGCCGGACGGGCTCGTGGCCGAGCGCCGCGACCGTGCGATCGGCGAACGCGTGCGAGTCGAGGATCTCCGCGCGCGCGTACAGGCAGGCGCCGCCGAGCACGAGCGCCACGGCGGCTGCGATCGCGAGCAGGACGCTGAGCGCCGAGCGCGCGCGTCGCGGAGCGCGCGCGTCGTGCGCGGGCGCGGGGGAGGCCGACGGCTCGAGCGGGCGCACTTCGGAGCTACATTCTGACGATGGCTGCGACGGCGGGCACGCCGCCGATCATGCGCCGCGCGGCGACGGCCGAGCGAGCCGCGCGCGGGAAGGCCGCGCGCAAGCGCGCGCCGCGCTCGAGCCACGCGGCGTTCGCGCCCGGCGAGCGGCGCCCGGACCCGATCGCGCTGCTCGAGCAGCAGGCGGCGACGCGCGTGCCGGAGCTCGTGCCGATCCGCTACGGGCGGATGCTCGTCTCGCCGTTCGCGTTCTTCCGCGGCGCGGCGCTCGTGATGGCGAGCGACCTCGCGCCGACGCCGCGCTCGGGCCTGCCTCGCCGCGTTCTCGCGCGCGTACGCCGGGCAGAACGAGCGCGACTACGAGGCGCTCGCGGCCGCCGTGCGCTCGGGCCGGATCGTCGCCGAGACGGGCCTGTAGCCGAGACGGGCCTGTAGCCGCGACGCGCCGGCGGCCGCGAGGCTCGGCTAGGCCGAGACCGGCGTGCGGCTGACCTCGCGCAGCTCGCCCGTGTGCACGTCGTAGACGAACCCGCGCACGTTCTTGTGCGGGATGAACGGGCTCGCCTCGATCCGCGCGATCGACTGGCGCACGTCCTCGTCGAGGTCGTCGAACGCCTCGGCCGCCCACTCGGGCTTGATCCCGACGTCGTCCTGCACCGAGCGCTTGAACTCGTCGTCGGTGAACGTCAGCATGCCGCAGTCGGTGTGGTGGATCAGGACGATCTCCTCGGTCCCGAGCAGGCGCTGGGAGATCGCGAGCGAGCGGATCTCGTCGTCGGTGACGACGCCGCCGGCGTTGCGGATCACGTGCGCGTCTCCCTCTCTCAGCCCAAGCAGCCCGTACGGGTTCAGCCGCGCGTCCATGCACGCCAGCACCGCGACCTTGCGCGCCGGCGGCAGCGCGAGGTCGCCCTTGTCGAACGACGCCGCGTAGCTCTCTGCGTTGGCGATGAGCTCGTCTGTCGTGCTCATGTCGAACCTCTTTCCTCGTGGAGGGACATCTTCTTCTCATAATTATAATAATGAAGACTGATTTTATGAGCTTTACGCGGCCGCAAGCAGGCTCTACGCTCGTGAGACGATGCTGTTCAGGCAGATCACGCACGACGACCTCGGCTGCGCGTCGTATCTGATCGGCGACGAGCGCGCCGGCGTCGCGGCGGTCGTCGACCCGCGCTTTCAGATCGACGAGTACCTCGAGCTCGCGCGCTACCGCGGCGTGACGATCGCGCACGTGCTGGAGACGCACAACCACGCCGACCACGTCTCCGGCCACGGTCGGCTCGTCGCGGCGACCGGCGCGCAGATCCACGTGCACCGGCTCGCCGACCCGCAGTACGACGCCGAGCGCTTCGACGACGGCTGGGAGCTGCGACTCGGCGCGCTGACGGTGCGCGCGCTGCACACGCCCGGCCACCGCCCCGAGCACACGGCGTTCCTGCTGATCGACACCGCGCGCGGCTCCGAGCCGTGGGCGCTGCTCAGCGGCGACAGCCTGTTCGTCGGCGACGTCGCGCGCACCGACCTCGCGGTCGAGCCGGCCGAGGGCGCGCGCCAGATCTTCCGCTCGGTGCGCGGGCGGCTGCTGACGCTGCCCGACGATTGCGAGGTGTGGCCGGCGCACCTCGGCGGCTCGATGTGTGGCGGCCCGGGCATCGACATGAAGATCTGCTCGACGATCGGCTTCGAGAAGCAGCACAATCCGACGCTCGCGATCGACGACGAGGACGAGTTCGTCGCGAACGCGCTCGCCAAGCTCGGCCCGCAGCCGCCGAACTTCGAGAAGATCGTCGCGCTCAACCGCGGCGCGCTGCAGACGAGCGGCGTCGAGGCGCCGGCGCTATATCCGCATCAGGTGCTGCTCAAGCGCGACGAGGGCGCGCTGCTCGTCGACGTGCGCACCGACCTGCAGTTCGACGACGTGCACATCGCCGGCTCGATCTGCATCCCGTCGTTCAGCTCCGGCTTCGGCTCGAAGCTCGCGTGGCTCGCCGACCACGAGCGCGAGATCGTGTTCATCGGCCGCGACGACGCCGACGGGCGTCGCGCGGCGCAGCTCGCGCTGTCGGTCGGCGTGCGCAACGTCGCCGGCCTGCTCGCCGGCGGCATGACCAACTGGCGCCAGGAACGACAGCCGACGGCGCAGACCGAGCGGCTGAGCGCCGACGAGCTCGCCGAGCGGCTGCTCGCCGAGACGCCCGGCGAGCCCGAGCTGCAGCTGCTCGACGTGCGCGAGCGCAGCGAGTTCGACGCCGGCCACGTGCCCGGCTCGCGCTCGACGCCGTGGCACGACGTCGACGCGATCCCCGACGGCCTCGACCCCGCGCGGCCGATCGCGACGATCTGCGCGCTCGGCGTGCGCGCCGCGACCGCCGCGAGCCTGCTCAAGCTGCACGGCGCCGAGCGCGTGATTCACGTCGTCGACGGCGGCGTCCCGCGGCTGCGCGAGCGCGGCGTGCGGCTCGAGGCGAGCGCCGTCGCCGCGCCGGCGCCCGCCCTCTCCGGCTAGCCCGCCGCCGACGCGGGCCGCCACGTGCGGTCCGCAGCCGTGCGTCGGAGACGCGCGGGCGAGACGGTTGACGGCGGCGAGCGCGCGCGAATAGGTTAGGTCGATCCGCGCCGGGGGTGGGGTATGCGAATCGTGTGGATGCGCGAAGCGTGCCCCTGGCCGGTCCAAACCGAACCAGAGGGAGAGCGCATGAGGAAACGAAGCCGCATCATCGGCCTCGCTGCGGTCGCAGCGGGCGTGCTCGTACCGGCGGCGTCGGCCGCCGCGAGCCAGTACGTCGCGCTCGGCGACTCGTACTCGTCGGGCGTCGGCACGCGCGTGTTCTACGAAGAATCGGGCAGCTGCAAGCGCAGCCCGGATGCGTACGGCCCGAAGATCGCCGCCGCGAAGGGCTACACGCTCAACTTCGAAGCGTGCAGCGGCGCGAAGACGACCGAAGTCAACGAAAAACAGCTCGGCAAGCTGAGCAGCACGACGAGCCTCGTGACGATCACGATCGGCGGCAACGACGCCGGCTTCAGCAACGTGATCATCAACTGCGCGCTGTACTACTTCACGTGCGGCAGCGCGATCAGCGAAGCGAACGAATTCATCGCGAAGAAGCTGCCGGCGCTGCTGGAAACGACGTACAAGGACATCCGCGCGAAGGCGAGCAGCGCCGAGGTGATCGTGCTCGGCTACCCGAAGCTGTTCACGAAGGAAGGCGCGACGTGCAACGTCAACTTCCTGACCTCCGGCAACGAGAAGAAAATGAACGAATCGGCCGAAAAACTCGACGCCGTGATCAAGGCGCGGGCCGAAGCGATCAAATTCAAGTTCGTCAACCCGACGAGCGCGTTCGAAGCGCACGAGGTCTGCTCGTCCTCGGAATGGCTCAACGGCCAGTCGAACCCGCTCGAAGAAAGCTACCACCCGAACGTCTCCGGGCAGGTCGAGTTCACGACGCTCGTCGAGGGCGCGATCTAGCCCGCCGCACGACGAAAGACGCCCGTCTCCGCCCGCGGCCGCGCGCCGCGGGCGGGCGCGGCGCGATCGTCTAGCGTGGGGTCGATGAGCGAGGAGAGCACGCTGACGCCGACGCCGGCCGACCGCTTCTCGTTCGGCCTGTGGACCGTCGGCTGGCGCGCGAGCGACCCGTTCGGCGGCCCGACGCGCCCGCCGCTCGACCCGGTGGAGACGGTCCGGCGGCTCGCCGAGCTGGGCGCGTGGGGGGTGACGTTCCACGACGACGACCTGATCCCGTTCGGCAGCGGCGAGGCGGAGCGCGAGCGGCTGATCGCGCGCTTTCGCGCGGCGCTGGCGCAGACCGGCGTCGTCGTGCCGATGATGACGACCAACCTGTTCGGCCACCCGGTCTTCAAGGACGGCGCACTGACCGCCAACGACCGCTCGGTGCGGCGCTTCGCGATGCGCAAGGCGATGCGCAACCTCGACCTCGCGGCCGAGCTCGGCGCGCGCACGTACGTCTTCTGGGGCGGGCGCGAGGGCTCGGAGACCGACGCCGGCAAGGACGTCGGCGCGGCGCTCGATCGCTACCGCGAAGCGATCGACACGCTCGCGCAGTACGCGATCGACCAGCGCTACGAGCTGCGCTTCGCGCTCGAGCCGAAGCCGAACGAGCCGCGCGGCGACATCCTGCTGCCGACCGTCGGGCACGCGCTCGCGTTCATCGCGACGCTCGAGCACCGCGAGATGATCGGCGTCAATCCCGAGGTCGCGCACGAGCAGATGGCCGGCCTGAACTTCTCGCACGGCGTCGCGCAGGCGCTGTGGCAGGGCAAGCTGTTTCACATCGACCTGAACGGCCAGCGCGGCCCGCGCTATGACCAGGACCTCGTGTTCGGGCACGGCGACCTGCTCGCGGCGTTCGCGCTCGTCGACCTGCTCGAGCGCGCCGGCTACGACGGTCCGCGCCACTTCGACTACAAGCCGGCGCGCACGGAGGACCTCGACGGCGTGTGGGAGTCGGCGGCGGCGAACATGCGCAGCTACCTGCTGTTGAAGCGGCGCGCCGCGGCGTTCCGCGCCGATCCGGACGTGCGCGAGGCGCTCGCGCACAGCGGCGTGCACGAGCTGGCGCAGCCGACGCTCACCGCCGGCGAGTCGCACGCCGAGCTGCTCGCCGACCGCTCGGCGTTCGAGGAGTTCGACGCGGACGTCGCCGGCGAGCGCGGCTACGGCTACGCGCGGCTCGGCCAGCTCGCGCTCGAGCACGCGCTCGGCGCGCGCTGAGCCGCCGCGTGCCGCTCGTCGCCGGGATCGACTGCTCGACGCAGGCGTGCAAGGTCGTCGTGCGCGAGCTCGACGACGGCCGGCTCGTGCGCGAGGGGCGCGCCGAGCACCCGCCGGCGAGCGAGCTCGACCCGCACGTCTGGTGGCGCGCGCTGCAGCGCGCGTGCGAGCAGGCCGGCGGGATCGACGACGTCGCCGCGCTCGCGGTCGCGGCGCAGCAGCACGGCTGCATCTGCCTCGACGAGCGCGGCGAGGTCGTGCGCCCGGCGCTGTTGTGGAACGACCTGCGCGCGGCGCGCGCGGCGAGCGAGCTCGTCGCCGAGCTCGGCGGTCCCGAGCGCGGCGCGCGCGCGTGGGCCGACGCGGTCGGCTCGGTGCCGCTCGCGTCGTTCACCGTCGCGAAGCTGCGCTGGATCGCCGAGCACGAGCCGCAGCACGCGCAGCGCACGGCCGCCGTCTGCCTGCCGCACGACTGGCTGACGTGGCGGCTGGCCGGCGAGGATCGCCCGGCACTCGAGCGGTTGAGCACCGATCGCGCCGACGCCAGCGGAACGGGCTACTTCTCGGCGGCCGACAACGCCTACCGGCGCGACCTGCTCGAGCTCGCGTTCGGCCGCGCGCCCGCGCTCCCGCGCGTGCTCGCGCCGAGCGAGAGCGCCGGCGAGAGCTCCGCCGGCGCGCTGCTCGGGCCGGGCACCGGCGACAACGCCGCCGCCGCGCTCGGCCTCGCGCTCGCGGGCGGCGACGTCGCCGTCTCGATCGGCACGTCCGGGACGGCGATGGCGCGCTCGCCGGCGGCGAGCGGCGACGCGTCGGGGAACGTCGCCGGCTTCGCCGACGCGACGGGAGAGTTCCTGCCGCTCGTCTGCACGCTCAACGCGGCGCGCGTGCTCGACGCGGCCGCGCGGATGCTCGGCGTCGAGCACGAGCGGCTCGCGGCGCTCGCGCTCTCGGCGCCCGCCGGCGCGGGCGGCCTCGCGCTCGTGCCGTACCTCGACGGCGAGCGCACGCCGAACCTGCCGTTCGCGAGCGGCGCGCTGCACGGCCTCACGCACGAGACGGCGACGCCGGCGCACATCGCGCGCGCGGCCGTCGAGGGGCTGTTGTGCGGGCTCGCCGACGCGCTCGACGCGCTCGACGCGCAGGGGATCGCGCTGGAGCGCGTGCTGCTGATCGGCGGCGGCGCGCGCTCGCCGGCCGTCCGACGCCTCGCGCCGGCGATCCTCGGGCGCCCGGTCGCCGTTCCGCCGGCCGGCGAGCACGTCGCCGACGGCGCCGCGCGCCAGGCCGCGTGGACGCTCGCCGGCGGCGAGCAGCCGCCGTGGCAGGCGCCGCCGGCGCAGACGTTCGAGGCCGATCCGGCGCCCGCGATCCGCGCGCGCTACGCCGAAGCGCGCGAGCTCGTGCTCTCAAGGCCCGATTCCGGCTAGGACGCCTGCGAGCTGCGCGCGTGCTCGCCGAGCGTGCTCAGGTCCAACGGGTGCGCCGGCGGGTCGGGCAGCACGAGCGCTCGCTCGACGGCGAGCTCGGCGTCGATCCGCACGAGCTCTCCCGGCGCGAGCGCGCGCCAGCCGCCGTCGTCGTCCATCGGTTCGCTCGCGAGCACGACGACCGGCCTGTTCGCGGCGTCCTGCGAGCGCACGCGCGTTCCGAGCGCGCTCTGGTGCAGCAGCGGCGCGTCGCCGCGCTCGCCGCCGGCGTCGCGCTCGAGCAGGAACAGCGTGTTCGCCTCGGGGTAGCGCAGCGCGAACACCTCCGAGGCGGTCGTGACGATCAAGTTCAGCGAGTAGACCGGCAGGTGCGCGGCGATCCAGCTCGCGGCGGCGACGATCCCCGCGCGCACGTCGCCGTCGTGTCGCCTCGTCTCGCGCGTGATCAGCGCGAACAGTCGCTCGGAGTCGGTCTCGCCCTTGACCAGCGCGCGATCCTCGCCCAGCTCGCGCTCGAGCTCGGGCAGCCCGGCGAGGACGCCGTTGTGCGCGAACAGACGCTCGTCCTGCTCGAACGGATGCGTGTTCGCGAGCGTCTTCGCGCCGGCCGACGCGAAGCGAACGTGGCCGAGGAACGTGCGCGAGCGCTCGTGTCGCGCCTCGTACGCGAAGCCGGCGTCGCTGAACGCCGAGATCGGCTCCTTGTGCACGATCGGACGCCCGTCGGCGTCGAAGATCCCGAGCCCCGTGCCGTCGGGGTTGCGATGGCTCTGCGCGCGCAGGCTGTCGGGCGCGTCGAGCAGCCACACCTCGGCGCTGACCGGCTCCTCGCCGCCGCTCATCGCGAACAGCCGGCACATCTCAGTCGCTCGCCTCCATCGCCCTCAGGCTAGCCATCCGCGAACGGCCTCGGCCGACGAGCGGGCGGCGTCGTACAAACGTCGAACATCGCGCCGCGATCGCCGACGGCGCGGCGGCGTCTGCCAAGCTCGCGCCGATGGGGGGCGGCGCGCGCTCGGGGCGCACTCAAAAACCAGCTTCGCGGCACGACGCGACGCGCGGGCCGGCGTCGCACCGGCCGAAGGGCAAGCCGGGCGGGCACGCCGGCAAGCATCACCGCAAGCATCGTCGCAAGCACCGCAAGCAGCGGCCGGCGGCGAGCGTCCCGCGCCCCGCGGTCGCCGGCGCCGGCGCGCTTCCGAGCGCGGCCGGGCTGCCCGGCGCGCCGGCGCCGCCGGCGATTCCGGCGAGCCCGCCGGCGCCGTCGGACGCGCCGACGCCGGCGCTCGGCGCGCCGATCACGCTCGCGCAGGCGCGCCGGCTGCTGTGGCGCGCCGGCTTCGGCCCGACGCCGGGCCAGGCCGAGGCGCTCGTCGGGCAGCCGATCGAAGCGGTCGTCCAGGCGATGACGCGCCCGAGCGGGCCGGCCGTGCTGCGCGGGCCGGCGCCGACGACCGAAAACGGCGAAGCGCTCGCGCCGGCCGACGCATGGGGCGAGGACCATTGCTGGTGGTTGGACCGGATGGTGCGCTCCGACCAGCAGCTCGTCGAGCGGATGACGTTCATCTGGCACGACTGGTTTGCGAACTCCAACGAAAAGGTCAACAGCCAGCAGCGGATGCTCGACCAGAACGAACTGTTTCGCGAGAACGCACTCGGCAACTTCCACGACCTGTTCCTCGCCGTCACGAGCAACCCGGCGATGCTCGTGTTCCTCGACGGCATCTACAACGACAAGCGGGAACCGAACGAGAACTACGCGCGCGAGATGATGGAGCTGTTCTCGCTCGGCGCCGACCGCGGCGCCTACAGCGAGGACGACGTGCGCGAAATGGCGCGCGCGTTGACTGGGTGGAGCGCCGAATGGACCGAAAGCTCGGGCCTGCAGAACTTCCGCTTCGAAGCCTCGCGCCACGACAACGCCAACAAGACGGTCTTCGGCGAAACCGGAAAGTGGAACTGGGAAGACTCCGTGCGGCTGTGCGTCTCGCACCCGCTGCACCCGTCGTTCTTCGTCGCGAAGCTGTGGAGCTACTTCGTGCCGGCGCCGCCCGACGAAGCGACGCTCGCCTCGTTGCAGGGCCTGTACGTCGGCTCGGGCTATGAGATCCGGCCGGTGCTCGAGGCGATCCTGCAGCACCCCGAATTCCTCGACGGGCCCGAGCTGGTCACGCCGCCGGTCGTCTACAACGCCGGCCTCCTGCGCGCGATCGGGCGCCCGATCGACACGACCGCGTGGGCGTGGCTGTGCGCCGGCGCCGGCCAGCAGCTGTTCTACCCGCCGAACGTCTCCGGCTGGGACTTCACGCGATGGCTCGACACCTCGACGGCGAAGGCGCGTTGGGAACTGGCGAGCTACGTCACGGCGAAGACCTACCCGAACCCGTGGCCGGGCGCCGGCGAAGCGAAGTACAGCGAAACCGAGACGCCCGTCGAAGCGCTCGCGAGCGCGCTCGCCTACTGGGGAAGCCCCGGGCTCTCGAGCGAATCGCAGGCGTGCATCGCGGCGTTCGCGCAGTCGTGCCTGACCGGCGTCGCGACGGCGAAATGGGAGCAGAGCCCATACCGCGCGATGCGCCAGAACGCGCTGCGGATGCTGATCGCGACGGCGCCCGACATGCAGGTGAGCTGAGCGTGGCCGCGAGCTGCTCGTGCAACGACTTCACCCGCGCGCAGCTGCTGCGCCGCGGCGTCGCGCAGGCCGGGCGCGGGCTGCCGTCGATCGAGCCCGGCCAGCCGATCCCCGCCGGCAGCGGCATGGACCGGCGCTCGTTCCTGCTGCGCTCGGCCGGCGCGGTGCTGTCGGTGTACGGCGCCGCGGCGCTCGCGCCGCGTCACGTCGAGGAAGGCATCCTCGCGGCCGCCGACGCGGCGCCGCCGAACCAGCCGGTGCTCGTCTCGATCTTCATGGAAGGCGGCTGGGACGCGCTGTCGGTGCTCGCGCCGGTGAAGGAAGCCAAGTACCACGAACTGCGCCCGACGCTCGGCCGCTCAGAAGGCGAAGGCGTGCCGTTCAGCGAGGACGAAACGCTGATGTGGCACCCGCAGGCCGGCGGCCTCGCGCAACTGCACGGCGAGGGCAAGGTCGCGGTGTTCCCCGCGATCGGCTACGACCCGCCCGACGAGAGCCACTTCACGAGCCGTCACTACTGGGAGGTCGGCGAACTGAACACACAGACGCGCTCGGGCTGGATGGGCCGCTACCTCGATGTCGCCGGCGACCCCGCGAACCCGCTGCAGGGCCTCTCGCTCGACTACTCGCTGGCGCCGGCGCTCGCGACGACGCGCGTGCCCGTCGCCGCCGTCGCCTCGCCGGGCGACTACGAGTTCTGGGCGTACGGGCTCGGCGAACCGCTGACCGCGCCGGCGCTCGACACGTTCGGCGCGCTCGGCGCGCTGTCGGCCCCGTCGCCGGCGTTCGCGCAGGCGCGCACGGCCTCGCTCGACACGAACGTGATCCGCAACCAGATCGCGCCGTTCGCCGAACACGAAGGCAAACCGGGGTACACCTCGCCGGTCACGTACCCGACGAGCGGCGGCGACTTCCCGCAGCGCCTCGCCGCGCTCGCGGCGATGCTCGCCGACGAAGCGCTGCCGATCAAATGCGTCTCGCTCAGCGCCGTCGGCTCCTACGACACGCACTCCGACGAGGCGAGCACGCTCAGCACGAACCTCGGCGAGACGGTCGAATCGGTGCTCGCGTTCCAGCGCGACCTCGAAGCGCGCGGTCTGCAGGACCGCGTGATCGTCCAGCTGTGGTCCGAGTTCGGCCGGCGCCCGCGCGAAAACGGCTCCGGCACCGACCACGGCGCTGCCGGCGTCGCGTTCCTGATCGGCTCGCGCGTGAAAGGCGAGATGGTCGGCGAATTCCCCGGCCTGGGCAAACTCGACCCGAACGAAAACCTGATCAACACGTCGGACTTCCGCGCGATGTACGCGGCGCTGCTCGCGCAGTGGTTCCAGACCGAAGCCGGGCTCGTGATCCCCGGCGCCGGCACCGGCGAAGCCGGCCCGAGCGCGTACGGGACGGTCCCGCAGCTGATCGCATGAGCCGCCTCGCGCGCGTCGCCCCGCTCGTGGCGCTGCTCGCCGCCGCGCTCGCCACGCTCAGCGCGATCGCGCTCGCCGCCGCGCCGCACGCCGGGGCGCACGCGACGCGCAGCGCGCAGCGGGGCGCCGGCGCGCGGCGGGGCTGCACCCGCCGCGCACGCCGCGCGCAGCGCCGCGCCCGTCGCTGCCGCCCGCAGGCGCGGCGCAAGCCGGCGGCGGCGAAGCCCGCGACGGGCGCGCCGAGCGTCGTCTCACCGCCGGCGAGCCAACCGGCCGCGACGACACCAGTGACGGCGGCCGCCGCGCTCGTCTCGTCGCCCGCGGTCGTGCCCGCCCCCGGCGAACGGGCGCCGCAAGCGCCCGAAGCGCCCGAACCGGAACCGCCGTCGGTCCCGCACGTGCAGGTCGGTGCCGTCGAGTACAGCTTCTCGCTGTCGCGCACGACGGTGCCCGCAGGCAAGGTGGTGCTGCAGTTCGTCAACGACGGGCAGGACGAACACAACCTCAACGTCGAACCGGCCGGCGGCCCGCTCGCCGGATCGATCGGCGACACGCCGTCGAAAGGCGTCAGCGAACTGCACCTGGAAATGCAGCCCGGCAGCTACACGCTGTTCTGCTCGCTGCCGCAGCACGAGCAGAAAGGGATGAAAGCGACGCTCACCGTCGAATAGGGCGGCGCGGGGGCCTGCGCCGTCGCGAGCGCCGGTGCTCGACGGCGACCGACGCGACGCACACGGCGAGCACGAGCAGCGCGACCAGCGCCGCATACGCCACTCCGGGCGTCGCGAGCAGCAGCACGAGCGCGGCGAGCACGCCGACGCCGACGTCGAGCCTCAGCAGCCCGCGCCTGCGCCGCGCTTCGCTCGCTTCGCGACGACGCAGGCGCCGCTCGGCTTCCGCGCGCGGTTCACGGTCCGGCTCGGCTCGGCGCGGGCGTCGGAGGTTCCTGGGCGGCGGGACGTCATCGCTCGATCCGGCGAAAGATCGGACGCGGAGCAGCCGCACGGCGAGCATCAGCCAACGCAGCCTGCCCGGCGCCCAGACGGTGTGCTCGCCGCGCTCGAGCGCGGCGAGGACGACGCTCGCGACCGCCTCGGGCGTCGTCGCGAGCGGCGCCGCGGGAAGGCCCGCCGTCATCCGCGTGCGGACGAAGCCGGGGCGCACGACGAGCACGCGCACGCCATCGTCGTGCGAGCGCGTCGGCGAGCCCCTGTGCGAGCGCGTCGAGCGCCGCCTTCGAGGCGCCGTACGCGACGTTCGCGCGCCGCGGGCGCTCGGCGGCGACCGACGAGAGCACGATCAACGTCCCGCCGCCGACCTCGCGCACGGCGCGCGCGGCGTGCAGCAGCAGCGAACCGGCGCCGAGCACGTTGACCCGCAGCACGCCGAGTGCGCCGGCGACGTCGTCGGGGAGCCCGCCGCGCTCGCCGAGGACGCCGACGGCGAGGATCACGACGTCGACGTGCCGAGGTGCTCGCGCGGCATCCGCGATCACCTGCGCGTGGCGCTCGGGCTCGAGCGCGTCGAGCTCCAGCTCGAGCACGCGCTCGCAGCCGTGCGCGCGCAGCTCGCTCGCGGCGCGCGCGAGCGCGTCGCGGTCACGTCCGAGCAGGGCGACCTGGCGCGGGCCGTGCGCCTGCAGCTCGCGGACGATCGCGAGCGCGATCTCCGACGTGCCGCCGAGCACCAGCACGCGCTCCCCGCGCGCGCCGGTCGGCGGGTGGCTTCGGGCAAGCCTCAGCACAGCTCGAGTCGCCGGGCGAGGTTCGAGCGCAGCGCCCCGCCCGGGTCGACGCGGGCGCGCAGCGCCTGGAAGCGCTCGAGCCGCGGGTACATCGCCCGCATCGTCTCGGCGCGCATGCGCGCGTCCTTCGTCAGGTAGACGCGGCCGCCGCACCCGGCGACCAGCTCGTCGAGCCGGTCGAGCGCCGCGTGCAGCCCCGGCGTCGCGGCCGGCATGTCGATCGCGAGCGTCCAGCCGGCGAGCGGGAACGAGAGCGGGCCGCCGAAGGCGGCGCCGAACCGCTTGAACACGGCGAGGTAGACCGGCAGCCGGCGCTCGCGAACGAGCTCGAAGCAGCGCACGAGCGCCGCCTCCTGCCCGTCGGGCACGACGAGCTGGTACTGGATCAGCCCGGCCGGTCCGTACAGCCGGTTCCATCCGTCGAGCGAATCGAGCGGGAAGAAGTAACTCGCGAGCGTCTGCGGCCGCGCGCGCGCCCGGCGCGGCGCGCGCCGCCAGCGAAGCGCGTTGAACTCGCGCACGCGCGCCGGGCTCAGCAGGCTCGGCACGCCGCGCGGGACGCCGAGCGAGCGAGCCGGGCGCACGCGACGCTCGAGCGCGCGCCGCCGCTCGCCGCGTCCGGGCGCCGGCGCGGCGTGCGCGGGCAGCGGATCGGCTCGGCTGACCACGGCGCGACCGCTCTTCTCGCCGGGGGCGAGCAGGTCGAGCCACGCGACCGAGTAGCGATGGCCCTCGTCGGCGGCCATCAGCTCGAGCGTCTGCTCGAGGCCGGCCGTGCGGTCGACGTCCTCGGCGACCCAGCCCGACGCGAGCGGCTCGGCGCGCAGCGTCGCCTCGACGACCACGCCGGTCAGGCCCATCGCGCCGAGCGTCGCGTAGAACAGGTCGGGATCGCTCGCGGGCGTCAGCTCGAGGAGGCCGTCGGCGGGCGTGCACAGCGAGATCGCGACGACGTGGCGCGCGAGCGCGCCGTCGCGGTGATGACCCTTGCCGTGGACGTCGCTGGCGATCGCGCCGCCGAGCGTCACGTGCGCGGTCCCCGGAACGACCGGCAGCGTCAGTCCCCGGGCGGCGAGCGCCGCCTGCAGCTGCGCGATCGTGACGCCCGCCTGCGCGACGACGAGACCGCGCTCGCGGTCGATCGAGACGATGCGATCGCACGCGGTCATGTCGAGCACGTGCCCGTCGTCGTTCAACGCCGCGTCGCCGTAGCTGCGCCCGGCGCCCCGCGCGATCAGGCCCGCGCGGGGATCGCCTGCGAGCTGACGATCTGCGCGACGTCGGTTGCGTCGTGCGCCTGCAGCAGGCGGCAGCGGCTGCTCGTCGTCGCGCCCATCCGGAGAGCGAGGCGTCGAGGCCGAGCAGCGGCGCCCGCGAGCGCTCAGCGACCGACATACACCCCTCCGAGGAACAGCGCGCCCCAGGCGAGCAGCAGTGCCAGCAGCAGCCGGTCCTGCAGGAGTTCCTCCGGCGCCTGCCCCGCCCCGGCGGCGATCAGGCGCTCATAGCGCGAGAGCAACGCGAGGAACGGCGCGGCCGAGAGCACGTACAGCCCGACGTTCTGCGGGGCTCAACGCCCACGCGACGTACGCGGCGGCGGCGGCCGCGGCGGCCGCGCTCAACGTCAGGCGCAGGCTGGAGACCGAGTAGCGGCGCAGCGTCGCCCGCGCGACGCGCACGTCCGCGTCCGCGCAGCTCCGCGTAGCGCTTGGCGGCGACGACGAAGATCGCGCACGACGCCGTGACGATCACGAACCAGCGCGACAGGTAGATGTCGGTTGCGACGCCGCCGGCGAGCGCGCGCAGGACGAAGCCGGCGGCGATCACGAGGATGTCGAGGACGACGACGCCACGCCACCACAGCGAGTAGCTCACCGTCAGCGCGAGGTAGCAGCAGCCGATCACGCCGACCTTGACGTCGACGGCGCTCGCGAGCGCGAGGCCGACGAGCGCCGTGGCGCCGGCGATCTGAAGCGCGCGCGCCGGCGCGATCTCGCCCGCGGCGATCGGGCGCAGGCGCTTGCGCGGGTGCAGGCGGTCCTGCTCGCGGTCGCGCACGTCGTTGAACAGATACGTCGCGCTCGACAGCAGGCAGAGCGCGAGGAACGTCGCCGCGAGCTGCGCGATCACCAGCGGCCGGTCGATCACGCCCGCCGCGGCGGGCGCGGCGAGCACGAGTAGGTTCTTGCTCCACTGCCGCGGCCGGTAGGCGCGCAGCAGGACGCCGGCCGTGCGCCGCGGCGAAGCGCCGGCGCGCGTCTCCCGCTCCGCTGGCTGTCCCTGCCGGCGCATGCCTCGCTCGCCGCGCCTCGCCGCTGCGTCAAACGAATTGATGTTAATTCCTCATCAGGGGTGGACGTAGGCCAGAGAGCGTCGGTGGAGGCGTTCAGAAGCATTCCACACGCGCGCTCGTTACCCACCCACTTACGAGGCGTTTTCGGTGAGAGTTCTTTTTAGTAAGTGTTTCCTTATCAAGTCACACAAAAGGCGGCGCGGGCCGCCCGCGCCAGCGCTTACACTCCACGCGATGGAGCTCAGCACCGCGAGACGCCCTGCGTTGCCGGCGCGCACGCGCCCGCGCCGCGCACGCGCCCGGCACGCGCTGCCCGGGCGCCACCGGCTGCGGCGGATCGCGCTCGTCACGGCGCTCGTCGTGCTGATCCCCGTGGGTTGAGCAATACGCGAAACCGGAACCAGGCACGACAGAAAAAAGCAGGTTGGTTTTGGCTGTTGGTCTGAAATGATTTTCAGAGATCTGTCACCTTGTTGTTACGAGCTTTGCAGCCGGAAGCCACGCCGAAGCGCGGCCAGAAGGTCGGCGGCGTCCACGGGTTTCGTTACGTAATCGTTGGCGCCGGCGGCGAGGCAACGCTGGCGCTCGTTAGGAACTACCTTCCCGGTCACGTGTGATCGGCACAGTCCGCGATCGTGGGCGGTCACGTATCGCCTTGATCGTGGCGTAGCCGTCCATGCCCGGCATCATTATGTCCATCAAGATGACGTCCATATCGGGAGCACCCTCGAGGACGGCGATGCCTTCCGGGCCGCTCTCGGCGGCAAAGACCGTGGCATCGCCCCGCTCGAGAAGTGCCGTCAAGGCAAAGACGTTCCGGAAGTCGTCGTCTATCATGAGAACGTCGTCTCGGCGAACAGCTTCTCCGCCACGCGGTGAGGAGCGAGGCTCTTCGATCAGGATGCCGTCGCTCCCCGCCTCGTCGTCGATGGCCAACTCCGCGATCGTTGCGGAGCAGATGCCTGGCGTGGCAACCCGGTTGTCAAGGTAGGCGTCCGGCCGACTGGCAGATAAACGGTGAATGTGCTTCCTTGGCCAGGATAAATAGCTAAATTGCCATTTTCCGATAAAACAATAAGGCTATGACTGAGACGCTGGACACCAAGATCACCAAAACAACCCATTCCCGTTTGGCAGAAACGGACTTTAACAACCTTCAATTTGGCCACACATTTTCCGACCACATGTTTGTGGCTGACTACGTCGATGGCGAATGGAAAAATTTTCAAATTGTCCGCGTGCTGTCGTATGCGGGACCCCCGACCGCGCCGCCGCCGGGCGAACCCGCGCTGCCCCGCCAGCCACCCGGTGATCACCGTCCCGATCACCTCCGCCGCATCCAGCCGCCAGGCCAGCACGAACGCCGGAAGCAGCGCTGCGTCACCCGGCACCGCCCGCACCGCAGCCGCGGGACGAATCTTCCGGCCGCGTCCCGCTACGCGGACATGCCGCCGGTAGCCAGACCAGAACATCATCGGAACCCGGCACGACGGGCAGTCCGGCCGCGGGAACTCCACCCGCGGCCAGCCGCCACATACGCATCGACCGCAAGCGGGCACGGCCATACCATGGCCACGGGCGACACCGCCTCGGATCCCTCCCCGCGACCGTGGCCAAACGAAGGCGAGGAGGGATCCCTCACGTCAAAACGGGGACGGCAAAATCCTGGCCCGCCGCAGCGGCCAGGCAGCAGCATCGTCAAAGAACACGGCCGGGCATCCGGCCGGGATGCTCAAGAAGTCAGGCCGTCAACAATAGGTGTAGGCCGCCTCCTGAGGGCCCGACGGCTGGGGTTCCGGCTCGCTTGGGGTGGGCACGACTTCCACGTCTTCCCGTTCCACTGCTCGGCCACGGTGGCGACGAAGACGTTCTGGGAGTTAGTTGCGCCGCCGACGGCCCACACGTCGTTGGCCTTGCCCGGCACCGCCGACACCGCCCTCAGTTCCATGCCGTTCCCGGCCGAGGACAACGGAATGCTGACCTGCTTCCAGCTTGTGCCATCCCAGCGCAAAGCGAGAGGAACAGGCGTATTGCTCGACTGGGCAAGGTACCCCGACGGCCCACACGTCGGTGGACGATGTCGCTGCCACTCCGAGCACAAGCCTGATCAAAATTAATTGGGTCGGGGTTGGGGGTGGTGGTGGTTGTCCACTTGGTGCCATCCCAGCGCTTGTAAGAGCACCTGACCGGCCACATCCACCTCGGGAATTGCTGTCGTCGAGTTGATTCCTCGGAGTAACGTCATTGACCACCCCTACGAACGACTACTTTCCTGGATGTCTACGTCGCTTCTCGCGGTAACACCAGCCCCAATCAACGGCGGCTGGATGCTACTTGATCGTGAAGTGCGGAGCCAGAGCACCCCGAAGTTCGACCGGGAAGAAAAGTTTGAGGCCTACAAACTCCTTCCAGGACTGCGCGAGATCTGACTCCAGAACTGCCGCCCGCAGGCCACGCTGCACCGCAAGGACGATGCCGGCGTCTGCACGCTGCTGTCACCGCCGACGCCATCATCCCGCTGGAGACCATTGACCTGGCCCTACCCTTCGGCGACGTCTACGATGGCATGATGCTCAACCCCGATCCGACTTGCCCTGAAACAGAGCTAGAGCAGACACCACGAGCAAGACGCCGAACGAAGCACGCAAACAACAAGTCGCTTTTCGCTGTTGTTGTCGGGGGCGGCGGTTGTTGGTGCTGGGTGTGGGCGGCGGCGGCGGGGTGGGCGGCCACCTTGAGTTTCGGCTGGACTTTTCTTTGTTTTGTCGTTGTTGTTGTGTGCGTGTGTCGGCGAGCTGTTGTGTCGGGGCGGCGGCGAGGTGCTCGTCGTGGCCGGGGTTCGGCGGGCGCGGGCGGGCGGCGGCGGGCGGCGGGCAACGGGTGGGCGCGGCGGCGGTTGACGGCGGGGGCGGCGGGCGGGGGCGGGCGGCGGCGGGGGGGGGGGGGGGGGGGGCGC
>CAVPKP010000008.1:0-40674 GCA_963705745.1 uncultured Solirubrobacteraceae bacterium | reverse complement strand
ACCGCCGGCAGGATCGCGAAGTACTTGGCCACGTCGTTGGCGATCGAGAACGTCGTCAGCGCGCCGCGGGTGATCAGCAGCTGCTTGCCCACCTCGACGATCTCGATCAGCTTCGTCGGGTTGGAGTCGAGGTCGACCATGTTGCCCGCCTCGCGCGCGGCCTGGGTGCCGGTGTTCATCGCCACGCCGACGTCGGCCTGGGCCAGCGCCGGCGCGTCGTTGGTGCCGTCGCCGGTCATCGCGACGAGCCGCCCTTCCGCCTGCTGCTCCTTGATCAGCGCGAGCTTGGCCTCGGGCGTCGCTTCGGCGAGGAAGTCGTCGACGCCCGACTCCTCGGCGATCTTCGCGGCGGTGAGGCGGTTGTCGCCCGTCACCATCACCGTGCGGATGCCCATCGCGCGCAGCTGGTCGAAGCGCTCGCGCATGCCCTCCTTGATCGTGTCCTTCAGGTAGATCGACGCCGAGCACCTGGCTGTCGCGCGCGACCGCCAGCGGCGTGCCGCCCTCGTCGCCGATGCGGTCGAGCTGGGCTGGAGCTCGGGCGGCGGCGTGGCCGCCCTGCTGCGCACGAAGCCGATGATCGCGTCGCCGGCGCCCTTGCGCAGCTGCCGGCCGTCGATGTCGACGCCGCTCATGCGCGTCTGCGCGGTGAACGGCACGAACTCGGCGTGCAGCGTGGCCATGTCGTGCTCGCGGATGCCGTACTGCTTGGCCAGCACGACGATCGAGCGACCCTCGGGCGTCTCGTCGGCCAGCGAGGCGAGCTGCGCCACCTCGGCCAGCTCGGACTCCGCGACGCCGGGCATCGGGATGAACTCCGACGCCAGGCGGTTGCCGATGTGATCGTCCCCGTCTTGTCGAGCAGCAGCACGTCGACGTCGCCCGAGGCCTCGACCGCGCGCCCGGACAGCGCGAGCACGTTGCGGCGCACGAGGCGGTCCATGCCGGCGATCCCGATCGCCGACAGCAGCGCGCCGATCGTCGTCGGGATCAGCGCCACGAGCAGGGCGATCAGCGTCGTCTCGGAGATCGCGGTGCCCGCGAACAGGCCGAACGGCCGCAGCGTCGCGACGACGATCATGAAGATCAGCGTCAGCGCCGCGAGCAGGATGTTCAGCGCGATCTCGTTCGGCGTCTTGCGCCGCTCGGCGCCCTCGACGAGGGCGATCATGCGATCGAGGAACGACTGGCCGGGCTCCTGGGTGATTTCGACGACGATCCGATCCGAGGTCACGCGCGTGCCGCCCGTGACCGCGCTGCGGTCGCCGCCGGACTCGCGGATGACCGGCGCCGACTCGCCCGTGATCGCCGACTCGTCGACCGTGGCGATGCCCTCGATCACGGTGCCGTCACCCGGGATCAGCTCGCCGGCGGCACGACGACGACGTCGCCGCGCGCGAGCTCCGCGGCCGCTTGTCGAGCCGTCGCGCATCGTCGCGACCGTCTCCTTGCGCATCGCGCGCAACGTGTCGGCCTGCGCGCGGCCGCGGCCCTCGGCGAACGCCTCGGCCATGTTCGCGAACACGACCGTCAGCCACAGCCAGAAGGCGATCGTGAACGTGTACCAGGCGGGCTCGTGCCGCCGCCGAGCGGCTTGCCGCCGAACACCTGGATCAGCCAGGTGACGGTCGTGATGACCGAGCCGATCTCCACGACGAACATCACCGGGTTGCGGATCTGCACGCGCGGGTCGAGCTTCTTGAAGCTGTCGATCAGCGCGCGCCTGACGATGTCGCGCTGGAACAGCGAGATCGCCTGGCGTTCGTTGGGGTCTGCGCGGCACTGTGTCGCGGACATCAGCGCCTTTCCTCCGGTGAGCGGTCGAGTGCGAGGTTGAGCTCGAGCACGTTCACGCCCGGCTCGCCGGAGAAGCCGAGCCCGCGCCCCGAGGTGTACTTGGAGATCAGGCGCGTCGACGCGTCGCCAGCGACAGGCGACGCATGGCGGCGATGCGGTGCGCCTGGATCCAGGCGTTGGCCTCGAGATTTCGGGGTCGAGGCTCGAGGCCGAGGTGTTCGACCGCGTCGACGGGGATCTGCGCGACCGTCAGACCGCGGGTCGTACGGCTTGCCGTTTCAGTTCGAGGTAGGCCTTGATGTTTTCGGCGTCGGCTTCCTCGGTCGCCTCGCTCGTTGGGTCCGTGGTTGGAGAACGTGCTCGCGGCGGCGTTGTAGGCGCCGCCTTCGGTGGCCGAGGGACGACTCTGGAAGTAGCGCGGGTCCGGCTTCGGTCACCGACTGCGCCTTTCACTTCCTTGGGCTTGCCGTTCTTTTCGAGCACGGGCGTCGCGAAGTTCTGGCCGATGATCTTCGAGCCGACGAGCTTGCCGTTGACGTAGACCTTCTGGCCGTTGGCATTGCCCGGGAACGCGACCTGGCTGACGCCGGTGATCACCAGCGGGTAGGCGAGCCCGAGCAGGATCGTCGAAGACGATGATCGCCGATGATCGAGGTGACGATGTCGCGTCGCATCTCAGTAGAGGTGTCCGGTCAGGCCCTGGACGATCGGTCCGAGCAGCAGGGCGGGGAAGAAGGTGAGCGCGCCGACGAGGATGATCACGCCGATCAGCAGCACGACGAACGTCGGGTTGTCGGTGCGCATCGTGCCCAGGCCCGCCGGCGTGACGCGCTTGCCGGCCAGCGCGCCGGCGACGGCGAGCGCGAACAGGATCGGCGCGTAGCGCGCGAACACCATGTCGAAGCCGCCGAGCAGGTCGGCGAAGGTGACGCCGTGAGAGCCGACGTTGCCGGCGTTCGGCTGGATGAAGCCGGTGTAGCCGGCGAACGCGGAGCCGTTGTTGTTCGCCTGCGAGAGGTAGGCGTAGAAGCTCTCGGAGAAGCCCTGCGGGCCCGGCTGCGCCGCACTTCGGAGATCGACGCGCGCCCGGCTCGCTCGCGGTGGCCAGCGCCGTGCAGAAGAGCGCCGCGAGCGGTGTGATCAGGATGCCCAGCCCGGCGAGCTTGATCTCCCTCGCCTCGAGCTTCTTGCCGAGCCACTCCGGCGTGCGCCCGACCATCAGCCCGCCGATGAACACCGCCAGCAGCACGTACAGGAGGATCGAGTAGAGGCCCGTGCCGACGCCGCCGAAGATCACCTCGCTGGCCGACAGGTTGGCGAACGGCACGGCTCCGCCGATACCGGTGAACGACTCGATCGCGCTGTTGACCGCGCCGCAGGAGGTGACGGTGGTGACGACGTCGAACAGCGCCGAGCCGGCGATCCCGAAGCGCTGCTCCTTGCCTTCCATGTTGCCGCCGCGTCGGAGCCCGAGATCACGTGCGTGTGCAGCCCGGCGGCGTGCTGGGCGGGCGAGCCGTGCGCCTCGGCGATGTAGGCGACGATCACGGCGCCGAGGAACATCACCATCATCGCCCCGTAGATCGCGTAGCCCTGGCGGCGGTTGCCGGTCATCCGCCCGTACATGAAGACCAGCGCCGCCGGGATGATCAGCACGAGCAGCATCTCGAAGAAGTTGGTGAACGCCGTCGGGTTCTCGAACGGGTGCGCCGAGTTGACGTTGAAGAAGCCGCCGCCGTTGGTGCCGAGCATCCTTGATCGCCTCCTGCGAGGCGACCGGGCCCATCGCGATCGTCTGCGTCAGGCCGGTGATCGTGTGCGCCGTCAGGTAGTTGGAGAGGTTCTGCGATCACGCCCTGGGAGACGAGCACGATCGCGGCGATCAACGAGATCGGCGCGAGCACGTAGAGGATCGTGCGCACCAGGTCCTGCCAGAAGTTGCCGAGGCTCTTGCCGCTGCGGGAGATGATCCCGCGCACGAGCGCGACCGCCACGACGATGCCGACGCCGGCCGAGAGCCAGTTCTGCACCGTCAGCCCGATCATCTGGCTGAGGTAGCTCATCGTCGTCTCGCCGCTGTAGTACTGCCAGTTGGTGTTCGTCATGAACGACGAGGCGGTGTTGAACGTCACGTTCCACGGCGCCGAGTGGTAGCCGAGCGGGTTCAGCGCGTGCGGGACGAAGAAGGCGTCCTGCGTGCGCAGGATCAGGTACAGCAACAGCCAGCCGGCGAGCGAGAAGATGATCAGGCTCTTCGCGTAGGCCTTCCAGTCCTGCTCGCGCTCGCGGGTCGACGCGCAGGATCCTGTAGAGGAAGCGCTCGGGCCCGCCGAAGATCGGCGTCAGCAACACCCGCTCGCCGGTGTACACGTTCGCCATGTAGCTGCCGAGCGGCATCGCGAGCGCGGTCAGGATCGACCACGAACAGCGACGATCGTCAGCCAGCCGGCGAACGTCATCTAGAGCTTCTCCCCGCGGATCAGCGCGTAGAAGCAGGTAAGCGATCACGAGCACCGAGACGACGAGCCCGAAGAAGTCGGCGCCGCTCATGTGCGCGATGAAGGAGCCGAGTGGCAGCGACAGGCTCATATCCGGTCGATTCCCTCGATCATCGCACAGCAGGATCACGAACATCGACGATCCCGAGATCGACCGCGACGACGTCCATGGCGATGACTATCGCCGCGCGCGCCGTCACGGCCGCATGACGATCCGGCGCGCCGCGCATAACGATTTCGTGACGGCGCGCTGGACGCCGCAGCGCGCTGGCCTCCGGCGTGCTCCCGCTCAGCGCCGGCGAAGCGGTAGCCGACGCCCGGGTCGGTGACGATGTAGCGCGGGCCGGCGGCGCCCTCGGGCTCGATCTTCGCGCGCAGCCGCGCGATGTGGGTGCGCAGCGGCTGGATGTCATCGACGTACTCCGGCCCCCACACCTCGGCGAGCAGCTTGCGGTGGGTCATCAGGCGCCCGCGGTTGCGCACGAGCACGCGCAGCAGCTCGAACTCGATCGGGGTGAGGTGGACCGGCTCGCCATCGCGGCGCACGACGCGCGCGGCCAGATCGATCTCGAGCCCCTCCACGACGATCGCTCGGCTCCTCGCTCGGCCGGCGCGGCGCGGCGCAGCGCCGCCTGCAGGCGCGCGACGAGCTCGCGCGCGCCGAACGGCTTGGTGATGTAGTCGTCCGCGCCCGCCTCGAGCGCCCTGCACCTTCTGCTCCTCCTCGCCCACGGCCGACAGCACGAGGATCGGCATCTCGCTCCACTCGCGCAGCCTGCGAGTGACGCTCCACGCCGTCGCCGTCGGGCAGCACGAGGTCGACGATCGCCGCGTCCGGCGGGCGCACGGCGGCCAGGTCGAGCGCCTCCGAGCCGGTCTCGGCCGGCACCGTCTCGAAGCCCGCCTCGCGCAGCACCACTTTCAGCGCGCGCACGATCTGCGGCTCGTCGTCGACGACGAGCACGCGCGGCGCGCGCGGCCGACGATGCGGCGGCGCTGCGCGCTCACGCGCTCTGCGTCCGCTCGCCGTCGACGGGACGGCGCGGCGTACCGGCGACGCCATCGGCCGGCGACGGCGACCGTCCTCGCGTGGGCCTCGCCGTCTCGCTGCAGCGGCAGCTCGAAGACGAACGTCGCCCCCTGCCCGGGCAGCGACTCGACGTGCAGCGAGCCGCCGTTCGCCTCGGTGAAGCCCCGCGCGATCGCCAGCCCAAGACCCGAGCCGCGGTGACCGCCGGCGGCGTGCCCGCGCGGTAGAACGGCTCGAACACGCGCTCGAGCTGCGCCGGCGGGATCCCGGGCCCGCGATCGACGATCCGCACGATCACGCGAGCGCCGGCCGGCCGCGCCATTGCCCGGTCGACGCGCCGTGCTCGCGCCTGGCCGGAGGCGCTCGGCTCACCGCGAGGCTGCGCACGGCGCGCGCACGCACCGACACCGGATGGCCGCCGGAGTGGCGCCGCGCGTTCTCGAGCACGTTCACGAACGCCCGCTCCATCTGCACCGGGTCGACGCGCACGAGCGGCAGGTCGCGGTCGATCGAGAGGCTGAACTCCTCCGGCGCGCGCCGCGAGCTCGGCGAGCGCCGCGCGGATCAGCTCCTCGACCGAGGTCCAGTCGCGGCGCGGCTCGGCCGCGCCCGCTTCCAGGCGCGAGAGGTCGAGCAGGTTGTCGACCAGGCGCGAGAGCCGCCGCGCCTCCTCCTGGATCACGGCCGCCATCTCCGCGCGCTCGTCGTCGGAGAGCGTCGGCGAGGCGATCGCCTCGCCGGCCGCCGAGATCGCCGTCAGCGGCGAGCGCAGGTCGTGCGAGACCGCCCGCAGCAGCGCCGTCTTGACCGTGTCGGCGCGGCGCAGCGCGGCCGTCTCGACGACGCCGCCGAGCAGTCCCTCGCGCTCGAGCGCGGCGCTCAGCAGCGCCTCGAGCGCCGGCACGACCGCGCTCCTGCAACCGGCGCAGGCTCGCCTCCGACGTATCGGCGCCGACGAGCAGCGTTCCCAGGCGCCGTCGTGCCCTCGCGCAGCGGGAACGCGATCTTGCGCTCGTCGCCCTCGACCGCCTCCATCTCGATCGCCGCCGAGTCGAGCTCGAGCGTCTGCGCCAGGCGCGCCGCGGCGGTCGGCAGCGCCGTCGCGAGATCGTCGCCGCGCAGCAGCAGGCGCGCCATCTCCGCCGCGAGATCGGCCTCGCGGCGGCGCTCCTCGGCGTCGCGCGTGCGCGCGCGCGTGACCTCCGCGACGGAGCTCGCGAGCACGGCGACGACGAGGAACGCGACCAGCGCCACCCAGTTGCTCGAGTCGCGGATCGTGAACTGCCCGATCGGCGGCAGGTGGAAGAAGTTGAACGCGGCCGCGCTGACGATCGCCGTCGCGCATCCCCAGCCAGACCCCCCACGTCACCGAGACGACGAGCACGGCCGGCAGGTACACGACGCTCAGCGACGACGACCGGCGCGATGTGCTCGAGCGGATAGACGATCAGCGTGCACAGCGCGACCGCCGCCAGCGACGACGACCGCCGCGACCCGCCGCGAGGGCGGCGTCTGGCGCGAGCAGGAAGCCGAACGGCGAGGACATCGCGGCTCAGCCTAGTCCCGGCGGCCGCTCGGCGCACGTACAACGTACGTCTGCCGGCGCGCGGCGCGCTGCAGCTGCGGGTAGCGGGCGTCGAGGCGATTCGTGAACCGGGTTTCGATGAAGCAGCGCACTCTCACACGGGCCGCACGCGGCCCGCTCGTGTCTCTGCCCGCCTTGCGCGCGGCCCGCGACCCGATGCGCGCGCTCGGCGCCTGCGCCTGCATGCTGGTCGCCGCCTGCCTCGCCGCACCGGCGCTCGCGATCGCGAGCGAACCGGCCGCTCCCACTCCCCCGGGCGCTCCCACCCCGTCGTCGTTTCGCGTCGGGACGCTGTGCGCGCCGCCCTCGCCCGGGCGCTCGGGCTGCCTCGGCCTGCGCCTCGTGCCCGACGAACCGCTCGCGCTGCCCGGCGCGCGCCCCGTCGCGCAGGTCTCGCGCGGGCCGCACGCGGCCGTCACCTCGCCAGCCGACGGCGCCGAGCCGAGCGCATCGGGCGAAGCGCCGGGCGCCGGCGAAGCGAGCGGCTCCGGCGAAGCGGGCGGCGCGAACGGGACGAGCGGGTCGGGCGAAACGAGCGGCTCGGGCGAAGCGAGCAGCGCGGAAGCGGGCGTGCCGCAGGGAGAGGCGGTCGAACACCGATCGCCGATCGCCGGAAGCCTCGGCCCGGCGAGCATCCTGAGCGCGTACGGGCTGACCGCCGTGACGCCGCCGAGCACGCAGACGATCGCGCTGGTCGACGCCTACGACGACGCGACGATCGAAGCGGACCTGGGCGTGTTCGACAGCCGCTTCGGGCTGTCCGCGTGCACGACGGCGAACGGGTGCTTTCGCAAGGTCAACCAGAACGGCGCCGCCTCGCCGCTGCCGGCGTCGAGCGGCCGCGAAGAACGCGGATGGGCGCAGGAGATCGCGACCGATGTCGAGGTCGCGCACGGCATCTGCCAGAGCTGTCGGATCCTGCTCGTCGAGGTGAAATCGAACGAAAACATCGACCTGTACGCGGGCGAGCAGACGGCCGTGTCGCTCGGCGCGAACGAGATCTCGAACTCGTGGGGCGGCGAAGAGCCGAGCGCCGACAACCGCGCGTTCAACCATCCGGGCATCGTGATCACGGCGTCGGCCGGCGACGAAGGCTATCTCGACTGGCTGACCGGAGAACCGTCGCGCGCGGCCCAGTACCCGGCGAGCTCGCCGCACGTGATCGGCGTCGGCGGGACGCGGCTTGCGCTCAACGCGTCGAGCGGCGCGTGGGAAGGCGAGACGGTGTGGAACGACGGCGGCGCGAACGCGGGCACGTTCGAAGGCGCGGGCGCCGGCGGCGGGGGGTGCAGCGCGCACTTCGCGGCGACGAGCTGGCAGCAGAGCGTCGCCGACTGGCCGTCGGTCGGCTGCGCGGAAAAGCGCGCCGTGGCCGACGTCGCGGCGGACGCCGATCCGTACACGGGCGTCGCCGTATACGACTCGACTGAAACGCCGGAAGGCGAAAAAGGCTGGGCGATGATCGGCGGCACGAGCGTCGCCTCGCCGATCATCTCCTCGGCGTTCGCGCTCGCGGGCGGGGCGCGCGGCGTCGCCTACCCGTCGCAGACGCTGTACGAAAACCTGCTGTCGGATCCCGCTTCGCTGCACGACGTCGTCTCCGGCTCGAACGGCGAATGCCTCAAACGCCCGAGCAAAAAAACCGGCGTGTCGACGTGCACGGCGAGCGAAGAGGCAACGCAGAGCTGCGCCGCCGAGGCGATCTGCCTCGCCGGACCGGGCTATGACGGACCGACGGGCGTCGGCACGCCGAACGGCGTCAACGCGTTCCTGCCGCTCTCCGAACACTCAAGCGAAGGCGCGCTCAGCGCGGTCGAACCCCCGGCCGCGCCGCAGCCGGCGCCGGGCTCGAGCCAGCCCGGGACGAGCGCGGGCGCCACGACGCCGGCGCCCACGCCGTCGACCGGCCGGTCGGCGGCGGCGAAGCCGGCGATCGGCGCGCTGGCGCTCACGCGAGCGGCGCGCGCCGCCGTCGCGCGCCGGCGCCCGCGGCTCTCGACGCTCGCGTTCGCGTTCAGGATCAACCTGTCCGTGCGCGTCCGCGTGACGGTCGCCGAGCTCGTGCGCGCGCATGGCCGCGCCATCTGGCGGACGGTGTCGGCGCCGCCGGCGTTCCTCGCCCGCGCCGGCGCGCAGACGCGCCGCCTGAGCGCCCGCACGACGCTCCCGGCGGGGCGCTACCGGCTGACGCTCGCGCCCGCCGGCGGCAGCGCGAGATCGCTGCTGTTCAGCGTCGGTTGAGCCGCCGCGGCGCGCTTGCAGCAGATCGCCCGGCGCTTGAGCCGACGGCTGGACGTGGCTAGCTTGGCCGGTTGATGCCGGCCCGTCTTCGCACGCCTGTGATCGTCGCGCTGCTGCTCGCGCTGTGCGCTAGCGCGACGCTCGGCGCCGTCGTAGCCGTCGGCTCTACGTCGGGCTCGCTCGAAGGCAAGATCTCGGCGTCGCAGGCGCGGGAAGGCGAGGTGCGCGCGGGGATCGGCGCCGACTCGCACCAGATCGCGGGCTTCGAAGGCAACATCGCCGACCTTCAGACGCGGCTTACGGCGCTCGAATCGAGCCTTGCGATCGAGCGCAACCTGCTCGACAGCATCCGCTCGCAGCTGAGCGTCGCGCGGACGCAGCTCGCGGCGCTGCAAGTCCAGCTGGCACACGATCGCAAGGTGCTCGTCGCGCAGGTGATCGCCTCCTACGAGGCGCCGCCACCGGACATCGCGACGGTGATCCTCGAGGCGCACGGGTTCGCCGACCTGATCGAGCGCTTCGACGACCTGCGCGCGATCTCGCGCGAGAACGCCGCCGCGACGACGCACGTCGCGGAAACGCAGAAGGCGGTCACGGCGCAGGCGCAGCGCCTCGCGGCGCTCGAGAGCACGCACGTGCATGAGACGCTCGCCGTGCAGGTGCAGCGCGACGAGGTCGCGCAGTTGCGTCTCGCGCTCGTCAAGCGCCAGCTCGAGTTCGTCGCGGCGCGCACGCGCAAGAGCGCGGAGCTCGAAGAACTGCAGTCGCACAAGCACTCGCTCGAACACGAACTCGCGCACGTCCAGGCGCGCGAACTGGCGGCGTCAGGCGTCACCTTCTCGGGCTCCGTCGGCTCGTTCAGCGTGACGCCCGAAGGCGAATACGGCTTCTTCCCGGCGCCCGGCACGAACTACACCGTCGGCGAGGAGCCGACGCTCGCCGCGCACCTCAACACGCTCGGCAAGGCGCTGCACCTGCACCTGATCGGGATCTCCGGCTACCGCACGCCGGAACACTCGGTCGAGGTCGGCGGCTTCGCCAACGACCCGCACACGCGCGGCGAAGCCTCGGACACGCCCGGCGTCGAGGGAGTCTCGGAGGCGACGCTCGCGCAGTTCGGGCTGATCCGCCCGTTCCCGGGGCCGGCCGAGGCCGATCACATCCAACTGCTCGGCAGCAAATACTAGGCCGGCGCGGGCGGCTGCTAGCGAGCGCCGGCCGGCGGCGGCGGCGGCGGCGGCGCTGGGAGGGTACGGCTAAGCGCCGGCCGGCTGCAGCCGCGCCGGCGCGCCGAACGGGAGCAGCGCCTCGGGCAGCTCGACGCTGCCGTCCTCGCGCTGGCCGTTCTCGAGCAGCGCGACGATCGTGCGCCCGACGGCGACGGCGGTGCCGTTGAGCGTGTGCGGGGTCCGCGTGCGCGAGCCGCCCTTGCGTCCGCCCTTGGCGCGATCGTCGCCGCCCGTCTCGCCGCGCATGCGGATGTCGAGTCGCCGCGCCTGGTAGTCGGTCGTGTTCGAGCACGACGTCAGCTCGCGGTAGCGGCCCTGGCTCGGGAGCCACGCCTCGCAGTCGTACTTCTTCGCGGCCGAGTTGCCGAGCTCGCCGACCGCGATGTTGACGACGCGGTATGGAAGCGCGAGCTCGCCGAGCAGCTCCTCCTCGATCGAGAGGATCCGCTCGTGCTCGGCCGCCGAGTCCTCGGGCGCGACGAAGCTGAACATCTCGACCTTCTCGAACTGGTGCACGCGGAAGATCCCGCGCGTGTCTTTGCCGGCGGCGCCGGCCTCGCGGCGAAAGCACGGCGAGAAGCCGGCGTAGCGCAGCGGCAGCCGCTCGGCGTCGAGGATCTCGTCGGCGTGCAGCGAGGCGAGCGCGACCTCGGAGGTGCCGACGAGGAACAGCTCGTCCTCGGGCAGCCTGTAGATCTGCTGCTCGGTGTCGGGCAGGAAGCCGGTCCCGTACAGCGCGCGCTCGCGCACGAGCACGGGCGGGATCACCGGTTCGAAGCCCTTGTCGCGGAGCTTCCGGAGGGCCCAGCCGACGAGCGCGAGCTCGACCATGACGAGGTCGCCGCGCAGGTAGGCGAAGCGCGCGCCGGACAGCTTCGCGGCGTGCTCCATGTCGATCATCTCTCCCGCCAGCTCGAGATGGTCGCGCGGCGCGAACGCGAGCTTCGGGACCTCGCCGACCTCCCTGACGAGCTCGTCGTCCGGACCGGGCGCTGCGGTCGGGTCGGGGACGTTGGGAAGCGGCGCGAGGGCCGCCTGCAACTGCTCTTCGACCGTCGCGAGCTCGCGCCCGAGCTCCTTCGCGCGCGCGGCCACCTCGCGCATCGCCGCGATTTCGCGCTCGCGCACGTCGATCGCGCCGATCCTCCCGGCGGCTACCTGAATGCGGGCGTTGGCTTCGTTCTGCTCGGCGCGCAATCGCTCGAGCTGCGGCAGCAGCTCGCGGCGGCGAACGTCGAGCGCGATCACGTCGTCGAGGCTCTGCGCCGTCTCCTCGCCGCGACGCGCGAGCGCCGCGCGTACGCCGTCTGGATCATCCCGGATGCGCTTGAGGTCGAGCAAGCCGGCCGCCGTTCCGCGGACGCTTACTTCGTCGAGAGTTCGATCGGCGTGGCGGGCGTCTTCAGCGCTTGGCTGCCGGAGTACTTGGCGAGGAACTGCGCGACTTCGCGCGCGTCGTCGCCGAGCACGATGTTCTCGGGCATGATCGCGCCGGAGAAGCCGCCGTTGCGGATCGCGTAGAGAACCTGTTCGACGTTCTCCTTGCGGATGTTGAAGTTCGGCCCGTTCGTCTTCACGCGGTTCTTGATGCTCGACGCCGAGCCCTCGGCGCCGACGACGGCGAGCGTGTGGCAGCCGGAGCAGTGATCGCGGAACAGCACCGCGCCGCGGTAGTACGGGCTCGACTTGGCGACGCTGATGCCCTGCGAGCCGCACGCGCCGAGCGCGATCGTAGCCGCCAGCAGGACGGCAACGGTCGCGGCGATCTTCGCGCTGATCCTAAGCCTCATGCGCGCGGAATATATAGCTCGGGCGGGCATCCAGCCCGCCCCGCTGATGAGAAGCGCCGCCCTCCGGGCGTCGTTAACCGGGGCTCCGCCCCTTCTGATCGGCTTGCGCGTGCATGCCCCAAGCCACATCAAAAACCGTGAGCCGTACCCGCGGCCCTCAGCGCGAGGAACACGACGACGAGCGCGGACAGGGCCATCACGCCGACCTCGCGGCGCACGATGTCGCGCACGACGGCGCGCTGCTCTGAGTCGGGCAGGCCGCCGACGGCCTGCGCGTCGGCGAGGTCGCGCTGGTCGAGGATCGTCTGCGCCGAGGCGACGCGCAACTGCTCGGCGACGAATGCGATCGCGAGCGGCAGCAGCGCGTAGAGGTAGAAGAGGTGTTCGGTCGAGTAGTTGCCGGCGGCGGCGAGCGAGCCGACCGCGAGGGCGAGCACGAGCGCGGCGCCCTGGCCGGCGCGCAGCAGCAGCCAGAAGGCGGCGGTCGCGCGCGCGGCCATGCCGCCGTCGTGCCACAGCCCGGCGCCGAGCAATCCGGCGAGCGCGTTGACGGCGGCGACGGCGATCGAGCCGGCGACGACGGCCTGCGTCATCGGGCCGCGCGCGGGGCCGCGCGACGTGCCCGCAGGCGTGTTTCCAGCGGTGATATCGAGCCGATTGCCACTATGTAACAGAGTGACACAAGCGGTGATATAACAGCGTCCGGTGCTACGCAGCTATCTCCCGGCGATCGTCTTCCTGATCCTCGGCGGGGCCGTGGGCGGGGCGTTTGCAGTCTTGAATTCCTACCTCGGCCCGCGCCGCTCGACGCCGCACAAGCAGGACCCGTACGAGTGCGGACTGCCGTCGGAGGTCAAGCGCGGGATGCGCTTCGGGATCAGCTTCTACCTGATCGCGATGCTGTTCATCCTGTTCGACATCGAGGTCGCGTTCCTGTACCCGATCGCGGTCGAGCTGCGCGCGTACGGCAGCTACGCGCTCGGCGAGACGATCGTGTTCATCGTGCTGCTGTTCGTCGCGTTCGCGTACGTCTGGCGGCGGGGAGCGCTCGAGTGGAAGTGAAACGCGAGCCGATCGACGCGGAGACGCTGCGCGTGCGCAAGCTCAACGCGCGCCAGCTGCTGCGCGGCGGCGAGATCGAAGGGCTGACGCCGGCGATCGAGCTCGAACGCAACGAGGACTTCGACCTCGAGCGCCACGTCGAAGAGCGCGTGCTGACGACGACGCTCGACAAAGCGGTCGCGTGGGCGCGCTCGAACTCGTTCTTCCCGGCGACGTTCGGCCTGGCGTGCTGCGCGATCGAGATGATGTCGATCGTCGCCGCGCGCGTCGACGTCGCGCGCTTCGGCTTCGAGGCGTTCCGCGCGTCGCCGCGCCAGGCCGACCTGCTGATCCTCTCGGGCAGGGTGTCGATCAAGATGGCGCCGATCGTGCGGCGTATCTACGACCAGATGCTCGAGCCGAAGTGGGCGATCTCGATGGGCGCGTGCTGCTCGTCGATGGGCGTGTTCAACAACTACTCGCTCGTGCCGGCTGACAAGTTCATGCCGGTCGACGTGCACGTGCCGGGCTGCCCACCGCGGCCGGAGGCGCTGATGCACGGCGTGCTGAAGCTGCGCAAGATGGTGCAGGACGACCCCGACATGGGCTGGCGCGAGCGCTACGACGCGGTGGGCACGGAGGAGACCCTCCGCGGTGCCTGACGCGACCGGCCTGGAGTTGATCCGCCAGGAGCTGGGCGACGCGGCGCTCGACACGAGCTTCTTTCGCGAGCGGGCCGTGCTGGAGGTGCGCGCCGAGCGCGTGCGCGACGTGCTCGCGGCGCTGCGGCTGAAGGGCTACGGCTTCCTCGCGAGCCTGCACGGAGTCGACTACTACCCGCACGAGCCGCGCCTGGGCGTGCTGTACGAGCTGCTCGACATGGCGCGCGTCGACCGCATCTCGGTGAAGGTGCGCGTTCCGAGCGAGCGGCCGCTGCTGGACTCGATCGTGCCCGACGGCGAGGGGCCCGACGGCGAGGGCGACGGCCACGTCGGCTGGCCGGCGGCGAACTTCCAGGAGCGCGAGGTCTACGACATGTTCGGCGTCGTCTTCCGCGACCACCCGGACCTGCGCCGGATCCTGATGCCGGAGGACTACGAGGGCAACCCGCAGCGCCGCGACTTCCCGATCGGCGGCGAGCCGATCGTGTTCACGTACAACGAGTCGCCGGCGCTCGAGGGCTCGGAGTGAGCACACCGCCGGCAGCGTCCGAGTACCGCCGCCGCGAGCAGAGCATCACGCTCTCGCCGCTGCAGGAGCAGCTCGAAGCGGGGAGCGCGGGCGGAGAAGATGAGACGCAGGAGCTGCTGACGCTCAACTTCGGGCCGCACCACCCGGCGACGCACGGCGTGCTGCGCCTGCTGGTGACGTTGCGCGGAGAGGTGGTGCACGACATCAAGCCGATCGTCGGCTACGTGCACACGGGGATCGAAAAGACGGCCGAGGACAAGTCCTACTGGAAGGTCATCCCGGTGATCGAGCGGATGGACTACCTCGCGTACCACTTCAACGCGCTCGCGTACATCGGCGCGGTCGAGCAGATCGCGGAGGTCGTCGTGCCGACGCGCGCGGAGTACCTGCGCGTGATCCACCTCGAGCTGAACCGGATCATGTCGCACCTGGTGTGGCTCGGCACGAGCGCGCTCGATCTCGGCGCGATCTCGATGTTCTGGTACTGCTTCCGCGAGCGCGAGCAGATCCTCGACCTGTTCGAGTTCTCGACGGGCCAGCGCATGCACACGCGCTACTTCCAGATCGGCGGCGTCGCCGAGGACATCCCGGTCGGCTGGGCGGAGAAGCTGCGCGGGTTCGTCAAGCGGATGCCGAGCAGCCTCGACCAGTACGGCGACATCCTCAACAGCAACGAGATCGTGCTGCAGCGACTGCGCGGGACGTGCCCGCTCGACGCGCAGACGCTGCTCTCGCTCGGCGTCACGGGGCCGCTGCTGCGCGCGGCGGGCAACCCGTGGGACCTGCGCAAGGCGCAGCCGTACAGCTGCTACGCGGACTTCGACTTCAAGATCCCGGTCGGCACGGTCGGCGACAACTACGACCGCTATGCGGTGCGGATGGCGGAGATGTACGAGTCGGTGAAGATCATCGACCAGGCGCTCGAGGGCTTGCCGGAGGGTCCGTACATCACGACCGACCGCAAGGTCGCGCTGCCGCCGAGGCACGAGCTGGCGACGTCGATGGAGGCGCTGATCCACCACTTCAAGCTCGTCACCGAGGGCCTGCGCGTGCCGCCCGGCGAGTACTACAACGCGATCGAGGGGCCGCGCGGGGAGCTCGGCTGCTTCGTGCGCTCGGACGGGTCGTCGAAGCCGGCGCGCGTGCACATGCGCGATCCGTCGTTCGTCAACCTCCAGGCGTTCTCACGGATGGCCGAGGGCGCGTACATCGCCGACATGATCGCGACGCTCGCGATGCTCGATCCGATTTTGGGAGGAATCGACCGATGACGGGAGCGCCTCGCCTACCCAACGCACAGCGCGCCTCCGGCTGGGATCGGGCGGCCGACCTGGAGAAGGGCCCGGCGGTGATCCCGCAGCCGGGCAGCGTCGAGGTCCCGGCCGAGCTGCGCACGCAGATCGAGGAGGCGATGGCGCGCTACCCCGACCGCCGCTCGGCGACGATCCCGGCGCTGCACGCAGCGCAGGAGCTGCACGGCTGGTGCTCGCCGGAGGCGATCGAGCAGGTCGCGTGCGTGATGGGAGTGACGCCCGCGTACCTGGACTCGGTCGCGACCTTCTACGACATGCTCGAGCAGCACCCGGTCGGGCGCCACAGCGTGTACGTGTGCACGAACATCTCGTGTTCGCTGCGCGGCGCCGACGCGCTGCTGGCGAGCATCGAGCAGGCGACGGAGGGCGAGGACGAGTTCAACGTGCGCGCGTTCGAGTGCCTCGGCGCGTGCGACATCGCGCCGATGGCTTCTGTCGACGGCGTCTACGTCGGACCGCTGCAGTCGAGCGACGTGCCGCAGCTGCTCGACGACGCGCGCGCGGGCCGGCCGGTGCTGCCCGAGAAGCAGCTCGCGACGGCTCGTCGCCGACCCGCACGCGAACTCGAAGGACTTCGCGCCGCACGCGGTCGAGGAGGGCCGGCCGTGAGCGAGCTGCTGCTGTTCAAGGACATCGACGAGCCCGGGCTGAACACGCTGTCGGTGTACGAAGCGCGCGGCGGCTATGCGGCGGCGCGCAAGGCGCTCGCGATGACGCCGGCAGAGGTGCTCGCCGAACTCGAATCCTCGGGCCTGCGCGGACGCGGCGGCGCCGGCTTCCAGATGGGCAAGAAGGTCTCGTTCCTGCCGCAGGGCTCGATGGAGAAGTACCTCGTGTGCAACGCCGACGAGTCCGAGCCGGGGACGTTCAAGGACCGCGAACTGATGCAGAAGAGCCCGCATCTGCTGATCGAGGGGATCGTGATCGCCTCCTACGCGGCGGGCGCCGCGCGCTCGTTCATCTACATCCGCGGTGAGTACTCGCACCAGGCCGACATCCTCGAGGCGGCGCTCGCCGAAGCGCGCGCGGCGGGCTACGTCGGCGAGCGCGTGCTCGGCTCCGAGCACTCGCTGTCGCTGGTCGTGCACCGCGGCGCCGGCGCGTACATCTGCGGCGAGGAGACGGGGCTGCTCGACTCGCTCGAAGGCAAGCGCGGCAACCCGCGGCTGAAGCCGCCGTTCCCGGCCAACCAGGGCCTCTACCAGGGACCGACGCTGATCAACAACGTCGAGACGCTCTCGACGGTGCCGTCGATCATCACGATGGGAGGCGAGCAGTACGCGAAGCTCGGCGTCGAGACGTCGACGGGCACGAAGCTCGTCAGCGTCTCGGGCCACGTGCAGCGACCGGGCAACTACGAGATCGAACTCGGCATCTCCTCGCGCGAGCTGATCTACGACCTCGCCGGAGGGCCGCTGCCGGGTCGCGAGATCAAGTGCTGGTTCCCGGGCGGCTCCTCGGCGCCGGTGCTGACGCCGGAGGACCTCGACGTGCCGTACGACTTCGACTCGCTCGCGAAAGCCGGCTCGATGCTCGGCTCGGGAGCGGTCATCGTCGTCGACGACTCGACGCCGATCGTCGAGCTGGCGATGAAGGTCGCGAAGTTCTATCGCCACGAGTCGTGCGGCAAGTGCACGCCGTGCCGCGAGGGGACGAACTGGACGGTGAAGATGCTCGAGCGGATCGACGCGGGCGAGGCGACGCCGATGGATCTCGACATCATGGCGTCGGTCCAGGATCACATCATCGGCAACTGCCTGTGTGTGCTCGGCGACGCGATGGCGATGCCGATCGGCTCGATGATCGCGAAGTTCCGGGACGAGTTCGAGGCGCACATCGAGGCAGCGCAGGCGCGGCACGGCAGCTTCGCGGCGCCCGGCGCGGACGCGCAGCTGCAAGAGGCCCACTGATGCCGAGGCCCGCAACCGAAGACGATCACGTTCACGATCGACGGCCGCGAAGTGCAGGCGGCGGAGAACACGATGCTCGTCGACGCGGCGAAGCACGGCGACGTCGAGATCCCGGTGTTCTGCTACGAGCCGAAGCTCGGCAACCCGGTCGGCGCGTGCCGCATGTGCCTCGTCGAGATCGAGGGCATCGGCAAGCTGCAGACCGGCTGCTCGACGCCGGTCAAGGACGGGATGGTCGTCAACACGCAGTCCGAGCGCGTGAAGGAGGCGCAGCGCTCGGTCGTCGAGTTCCTGCTGATCAACCACCCGCTCGACTGCCCGGTCTGCGACAAGGGCGGCGAGTGCCCGCTGCAGGACATCAGCTTCGGCTGGGGCGGCGGCATCTCGCGCTTCATCGAGCCCAAGCGCCACTTCGTCAAGCCGCTCGAGCTCTCGCCGACGATCGCGATCGACCGCGAGCGCTGCATCCTCTGCTACCGCTGCGTGCGCTTCTCGCAGGAGATCTCCGAGGACTACCAGCTGGTGCTGCTCGAGCGCGGCGCGCACTCGTTCGTCTCGACGTTCGACGGGCACCCGTACGTCGCGCCGTTCAGCGGCAACATCATCGAGCTGTGTCCGGTCGGCGCGCTGACGTCGCGCTCCTACCGCTTCCGCGCGCGACCGTGGGACATCGAGGACGCGGGCACCGTCTGCACGCTGTGCCCGGCGCAGTGCAACGTGAAGCTGACGGTGCGCGACGAGCGCGTGATGCGGGTGCTCGCGCGCGAGCATCCGGAGGTCGACGACGGCTGGCTGTGCGACCACGGCCGCTTCGCCTACCCGGCGCTGGCCGAAGGCGTCGCCGGGCAGGCGCCGGTCGGCGGCGATCCGACGATCGAGGTGCTCAGCGGCGCGGCAAACGGCGACGCGACGGCGGCCGTCGTCGAGCCGGCGCCGGCCGCCACGCAGGCGGTGCTGGCGCCGGTGCTCGTCGAGCCGGCGGCGAACCCGCACGGCGTGCGCCCGGGGATGCGCGTGCGGGAGCCGCTGCTGCGCGACGGCGGCGAGCTGCGCCCGGTCTCGTGGGAGCGGGCGCTCGAGGAGGCGTCGGTCGCGTTGAAGCGCGCCGGCGCGAACACGGCGGCGCTCGCCGGCGCGGGCGTGACGAACGAGGAGGGGCTGCTGCTCGCGCGCCTGCTGCGCGACGGCCTGCGCTCGCCGCACGTGGACTCGCGCGTCGCCGGCTCGCTGCCGCTCGAGCTGCTGCAGACGCTCAGCGATCCGCGCCTGCAGGCGAAGGTGTCGGACCTCGAGTTCGCGCACGCGGTGCTGCTGCTCGACTGCGAGCCGCTGCAGGACGCGCCGATCCTCGACCTGCGCCTGCGCAAGGGCGTGCGCCGTCACGGGCTGAAGCTCGAGCGCTGCAAGGGGACGGACCTGGAGGAGCTGCGCGCGAGCGCCAGGCGCCTCGCCGAGCACGGGCAAGAGCTCGTGATCGTGTGGGGCGAGCGCTTCGCAGCCGGAGCGGACGGCGCCGAGCGCGTGCGCGCGCTGCTCGAGCTCGCGAGCGAGCTCTCGCTCGCAGACGTCGACGGCGCGGGGCTGCTCGAAATACCGGCGACGTCGAACGGCCGCGGGCTGCGCGAGAGCGGCGTGCTCGCCAACGCCGCGCCGGGCCTGCGCCCGACTGACGCGGACGGGCATGACACGCCGGCGATCGTCGAGGCGCTCGCGAGCGGCGAGTTGAGCGCGCTGTACCTGCTGCAGGTTGACCCGCTCGAGCGGGACGACCCGTTTGCGGCCGGCGCCGAGCGCTCGTCGTGGGAGCGGGCGCTCGGCGCTGCGACGACGGTCGTCGCGCACACGACGCTGCTCAGCCCCGGCGTGTACGAGCACGCGAACGTGATCTTCCCGGCGGAGTCCTACGCCGAGAAGGAGGGCACCGTGACGCATCCGGACGGGCGCATCCAGCGCGTGCGCCAGGCGGTCGCGCGCGCCGGCTCGACGCGTCCGGGCTGGCACGTGATCGCCGAGCTCGGCGAGCGCATCGGCGGCGAGGTGGGCGTGCTCGGCGCGCCGAGCGCCTCGGAGGCGCTGTTCGAGGCGGTGCCGTTCTACCGCGGGCTGACGCTCGAGCAGATCGGTGGCGGCGGCGTGCGCTGGCAGGAGCGCGCGCGCGGCGGTGAGGACGGCCACGCGGAGGCCTCCAGGCAGCCGCCGCCCGACCCGGGCGCATTCAGCGGCGCGGAAGTCGAGCAGCACGCGGCGGGCGGCGCGCCGGACGAGGACCCGGGCGCGGCGGCCGAGAGCGCGGCGACGCAGGACGCGGAAGAGCGGTCATGAGCGTGGCGCCGATCGCGATCGTCGGCTACTACGAGCCGTGGTGGATCCAGATCATCAAGGCGATCGTGATCTTCGCGGTCGGCCTGCAGCTCGTGCCGATCGTGCTGATCGCCGAGCGCAAGCTGCTCGGGCGCTTCCAGGGCCGCTACGGGCCCAACCGCGTCGGTCCGTACGGCGCGCTGCAGCCGCTCGCGGACATCCTCAAGCTGCTGACGAAGGAGCAGTTCCGCCCGACGACGTCGGTCGGCTTCCTGTTCGCGCTGGCGCCGACGATCTCGATCCTGACGGCGGTCGCGGCGTTCGCGATCATCCCGTTCGGCAACGCGCAGGACGTCTTCGGCACGAAAGTCGGCCTGTACGGCGTCGACGTCTCGATCGGGCCGCTGTACCTGTTCGCGTTCGGAGCGGTCGCGTTCTACGGGATCATGCTCGGCGGCTGGTCCTCGGGCTCGAAGTACTCGTTCCTCGGCGCGATGCGCGGCGCGGCGCAGCTGATCTCCTACGAGGTCTCGCAGGGGCTCGCGCTCGTCGGCGTGATCATCACCGCGCAGACGCTCTCGCTGACGGGGATCGTGACGGCGCAGAAAGGCATGTGGTACTTCATCCCGCAACTCGCCGGCTTCCTGATCTTCCTCGTCGCGGGCTTCGCCGAGACGAACCGCGCGCCGTTCGATCTGACGGAGGCCGACGCGGAGCTCGTCGGCGGCTACAACACCGAGTTCGGCGGCGGTCGCTTCGCCTCCTACTACTTCGCCGAGTACCTCAACGTGCTCGTCGTCTCGGGGATCGTCACGACGGTCTTCCTCGGCGGCTGGCTGCTGCCGTTCGGGATCCACCCGCCCGGCTGGGTCGACCCGTTCGTCGTGCTGTTCAAGATGTCGCTGGTCACGTTCCTGTTCATCTGGGTTCGTGCGACGCTTCCGCGCCTGCGCTATGACCAGCTGATGAGCTTCGGCTGGAAGGTGCTGCTGCCGCTCGCGACCCTCAACACGCTCGTCACGGCGATCGTCGTCGTGGCCACCCACTGATGCCCGACGCCCCCGACACCAACGACGACGACGCGCTCGTTCCGACGCTGAACGTGACCGCGTGGAGCCCGGGCGAGGACGTGATCGAGGTCACGCGCCACCCGAAGCCGGGCGCGCCGCGCAGCGCATGGCGCACGTTCCGCGAGACGGCGCGCGGGCTGAAGACGACTGCGGCGAGGATCGTCGAAGGCCCGTCGACGATCCAGTACCCGGAGGAGAAGGTGCCCGTCTACCCGCGCTTTCGCGGCCGCCACAAGCTCCACCGCTTCGAGGACACGGGCCTTGAGAAGTGCGTCGGCTGCTCGCTGTGCGCGGCGGCGTGCCCGGCCGACTGCATCCGGGTGGTCGCCGCCGAGAACACGCCGGAGAACCGCGTCTCGGCCGGCGAGCGCTACGCGGCCGTTTACGAGATCAACCTGTCTCGCTGCATCTTCTGCGGCTACTGCGAGATCGCGTGTCCGTTCGACGCGATCACGATGGGCCACGACTACGAGCTCTCGGACTACGACCGCCACGACCTGATCTTCACGAAGCCGATGCTGCTCGCCGAGCCGCTCGAGCGCACGCCGCTGAGGAACGAGGGCGAGTGAGCCAGGTTCTGTTCTTCCTCGCCGCGATCGGCGTGATCTCGGGCGCGGTCGGCGTCGTCGTCCTGCGCAACCCGTTCTACGCCGTGCTCGCGCTCGTCGCGCACCTGCTGTCGCTCGCCGTGCTGTTCCTGCTCCTGCGCGCCGAGTTCGTCGCGGCGATCCAGGTCGTGATCTACGCCGGCGCGGTGATGGTCCTGTACGTGTTCGTCGTCGCGTACGTCGGCGATCAGACCGAGCCGATCGGCGAGCGGCTGCGCAGCGGCGGCGCGGTCGGCTCGCAGCTGCGCCTCGGCGGCGCGATCGCCGCCGGCGCGCTGCTCGTCGAGCTCTTGATCGCGCTGCTCGGCACGGGTCTACAGGCGATCGACGGAAAGGGCGCCGGCTACGTGCCCGGCCCACAGGCGTACGGCACGCCGGCGTACATCGGCAAGCTGCTGCTGACGCGCTTCTTGCTGACGTTCGAGATCGCCTCGTTCCTGCTGCTCGTCGCGGCCGTCGGGGGCGTCGTGCTCGCGCGACGTCGCCACGGCATCGCCGAGGACGAGGACGAGCTCACGCTGACGCCGATCGACGTGCTGCGACGCGGCGCCGTCGGGACGATGTCCGAGGGGGTGGGAAGACGCCTGGAAGGCGTCCATCGCTCTCAGGAGAGCCGGCCGGACGCCGGATCGAGGTACGTCTCATGAGCATCGCGTGGTACCTCGCCGTCTCGGCGATCGTCTTCTCGCTCGGCGCGATCGGCGTGATCACGCGCCGCAACCCGCTCGTCGTGCTGCTGTGCCTCGAGCTGATGCTGAACGGCGGCAACCTCGCGCTGATCGCGTTCTCGCGCATGTGGGGCAACGGCGACGGCCAGATCCTCGCGATCGTCGTGATGACGGTCGCCGCGTGCGAGGTGTGCATCGGCCTCGGGATGATCGTCGCGCTCTATCGCCGCAGGCTGCCGATCGACGTCGACGAGCTCAGAGAGCTGCAAGGTTAGGGGCGGGACGTGACGCAGACGACGTTCGGCTGGCTGGTGCTGGCGTTTCCGCTCGCCGGCACGCTGACGATCGCGTTCGGCTACAAGCGGCTCCCGGGCCTCAGCGCCGGCTGGATCGGCACGGGCGCGATCTTCCTCGCGTTCCTCGCGGCGCTCGGCGCGCTGATCAAGATGCAGGGGCTCGCGCCGGCGCACCGGCAGATGGTCTCCTCGCTGTGGAACTACGCCTCGACGGTCGGGATCGACGCGCAGATGTCGATCCTCGTCGACCCGCTGTCGGTGTTCATGATCCTCGTCGTCACCGGCGTCTCGACGCTGATCCACCTGTACTCGATCTCGTACATGACCGAGGACAGGGGCTTCGCGCGCTACTTCGCGTACCTCAACTTCTTCGTCTTCTCGATGCTCGTGCTGGTGCTCGCGGGCAACTTCGTCCTGCTGATCGTCGGCTGGGCGTTCGTCGGCGCGGCGTCGTACCTGCTGATCTCGTTCTGGTACCGGCGCAAGACGGCGACGGCGGCGGGGATCAAGGCGTTCGTGATCAACGTCGTCGGCGACGTCGGGCTCGTGCTCGGCACGTACTTCATCTTCAAGCACACGCACACGCTCGACTTGTTGCGGACGTTTCACGCGGTGTCGAACCCCGCCCACCCCGCGTTCGGGGCGCCGGCGAACAGCGGCGACCTCGTCGCCGGGTGCGTGCTGCTGCTCGTCGGCGCGTTCGCCAAGTCGGCGCAGATCCCGCTGCACACATGGCTGCCGGACGCGATGGAAGGACCGACTCCGGTCAGCGCGCTGATCCACGCGGCGACGATGGTCACGGCCGGCGTCTACCTGATCGCGCGCATGCACCCGCTGTTCGAACTCGCGCCGGCGGCCGAGGACGTCGGCGCGGTCGTCGGTGCGGCGACGCTGCTGGTCGCCGGCACGATCGCGCTGACGCAGACGGACATCAAGCGCGTGATCGCCTACTCGACGATGTCGCAGATCGGCTACATGATCATGGGCGTGTCCGTCGGCGCCTACGCGGCCGGCCTGTTCCATCTGATGACGCACGCGTTCTTCAAGGCGCTGCTGTTCATGGCCGCGGGCTCGATCATCGGCGCGATGGCCGGCGAGCAGTCGCTCGAGAAGATGGGCGGCTTCCGCAAGGCGATGCCGTTCACGTACGGCGCGTTCATCGTCGGCGGCCTGGCGCTGTCGGGCATCCCCCCGTTCTCCGGGTTCTTCTCGAAGGACGACATCCTGCTCGTCACGGCCGAACGCGGCGGCTGGCACTGGGCGCTGTACGTGATCGGCTACATCGGTGCGCTGCTGACGGCGATCTACACGTTCCGGATGATCTTCCGCGCCTTCCACGGCGATCCCGTGCCGGAGGCGGTCGAGCTCGAAGACGGCCACCTCGCGCACGCCGAGCAGCCGCGCAACCCGGCGAACGGCGAAGTCGAGGATACCGACGTCGGCTTCCCCGGCCCGTTCCACACGATCGCCGAGCGCGCGCTGCCGATGCGCGTGGCGATGGGCGTGCTCGCGCTCGGTGCGCTCGGCGCGGGCCTCGTGCAGATCCCGCGCGTGGACTTCGTGATCGACGACTTCCTGCGGCCGAGCTTCGCGGGCTCGCACCTGTACGCCTCCGAAGCGCACTCGCGCACCGGGCTCCTGCTGTTCGGCATCGTGCTCGGGACGGCGCTCGGCCTCGCCGGGATCGCGATCGCCTACCGCGTGTGGGTCGTGCGACCGGGCACGTCGAGGAGCGTCCGCGAGCGCCTGCGCCCGCTGTACGTGCTGTTCGTCAACAAGTGGTACTTCGACGAGCTGATCGGCGCGCTCGTCGTGCGCCCGGCGGCCGGCGTCGGCGCCTTCGCGCGCGAGCACGTTCGAGCGCGTGTTCGTCGACGAGACGCTCGTCGGCGGCACGACCGGCCTCGTCCGCGCGGGCTCGGCGGCGGTGCGCGCCGCGCAGAGCGGCTTCGTGCGCTACTACGCGGCGCTGCTCGTGCTCGGCCTGGCCGGCGTCGGCTTCTACTTCCTGCTGCAGACATGAGCGCGACGGAGCCGAGCTGATGCCGCCGCTCTCGATCATCCTCTGGCTGCCGCTGGCGTGTGCGGTGCTCGGCGCGCTGGCCTCGTTCCTGGGGCGCCGCGCGGGCGTCGTCGCGGTCGCCGAGCTGGCGCCCGGCGAGACGAGCAGGCCGGGCGAGCCTTCGTCGCGGCTGAGCGCCTCAGGCGGCTTCGCCGCGCTCGGCTCGCTCGCGGCGCTCGGCCTCGCGATCGGTTACATCGCCGACTACTCGCCGGGCTCACATGGCCTCACGCACGTGACCGACGTCGTCTGGATCGCCGAACTGGGGATCCACTACAAGCTCGGCATCGACGGCCTGAACGTGTTCATGGTCGGACTGACGACGCTGCTGTTCGCGGCGGCCGTGATCGCGGCGAACCTGCGCGAATGGGACCGGCCGCGCTTCTTCTATCTCAACTTCATGCTCGCCGAGACGGCCGTGCTCGGAGCGCTGCTCTCGCAGGACCTGGCGCTGTTCGTCGCGTTCTTCGACCTGATGCTGATCCCCTTTTATTTCCTCACCGGCATCTGGGGCCGGGAGACGGTCCCGCCCACCCGCGTCAAAGCGACGGTCAAGCTCGTGATCTACACGCTCGTCGGCTCGCTGCTGATGCTCTCGGCGGCGGTCGCGACGGGCGTGCTCGCGGCGCAGCAGGGCGGCGGGCACATCACGTTCGTGCTCAGCGCGCTTGAACACCTGCCGCTGAGCAGGGGCTCGCAGGAGTGGATCTTCCTGTTCTTCGCCGCGGCGTTCCTCGTGAAGATGCCGGCGTTCCCGCTGCACGGGTGGATGCCGGACGGGTACAAGGCGATGCCGATCGAGGTGCTGATGGTCTTCTCGGGCGTGCTCTCGAAGATCGGCGCATACGGCTTCCTGCGGATCGTGCTGCCGCTGTTCCCGCAGGCGGCGGCGCACTTCCAGACGCTGATGCTGCTGATCGCGCTCGCGTCGATCGTCTACGGCTCGGTCGTCGCGTTCACGCAGACCGACGCGCGGCTGATCGCCGGGTACTCGTCGGTCGCGCAGCTCGGCTTCATCACGCTCGGGATCTTCTCGTTGAACCCGCAGGGCGCGCAGGGCGCGCTCCTGCAGATGGTCAACCACGGGCTCGTCGTCGCGCCGCTGCTGTTCATCGTCGGGCTGCTCGCGCAGCGCGCCGGCGGCTCCGAAGACGTCCGCGAGATGGGCGGCATCGCGTTCCGCGCGCCCGTGCTCGCGACGATCTTCCTGATCGTCTCGCTCGCGACGCTCGCGATGCCCGGCTCGTCGAACTTCGTCGGCGAGTTCCTGATCCTGCTCGGCGTCTTCAAAGCGAAGCTCGCGATCGCGATCGTCGCGTTCTCGGGCGTCGTGCTCGCGAGCGTGTACGCGCTGCGACTGTTCATCCGCGCGATGCACAACCGCGTCGGCAAGGACGTGCAGTCGCGCGACATCACCGTGCGTGACGGGCTCGTGCTCGTGCCGGTGGTCGCCGTGATCCTGTTCATGGCGCTGTACCCGCAGCTCGCGCTGCATCGCAGCGAACGGTCTGTGAAGACGGCGGTCGCGACGGCGCACGCCGACGCGACGGCTCCGAGCGGCGAACAGGTCGCGAGCGCGACGGCGCCGCAGGCGGTCGAAGTCAAGGGGACGGGCGAATGAGCGGTTCGACCGTCCTCGCGACCGCCCACTTGAAAGGCCCGCACATCGACTTCGCCGGGCTCTCCCCCCTGATCGCGCTGCTCGGCGGCGCGACGATCGTGTTGATCGTCGGCCTGATCCGCTCGCGCTTCGTGCGCGCGCAGGTCGTGCCGCTGCTCACGCTCGTCGCGCTCGGCGCGACGGCCGGCCTGTCGATCTGGCAGTGGAACGAAGGCAAGTCAATCGTGTCGGGCGCGCTGCGCATCGATGACTTGTCGCTCGTGCTCAACCTGATCCTCGTCGCCGGCGCCACGTTCACGGTGCTGCTCGCGTGGCGCTCGCTCGCCGCGCGCGAAGCGGCGCACGGCGAGTTCCACGCGCTGCTGCTCAGCTCGGTCGCCGGCATGTCGCTGCTGGCGGCCGCGCAGAACACGGTCGCGCTGTTCGTCGGCCTCGAGCTCCTGTCGATCCCGCTGTACGTCCTGTGCGCGACCGAGCTGCGCCGCGAGCACTCGCTGGAGTCGGGACTGAAGTACCTGATCGTCGGCGCGGTCGGCTCGGCGACGCTGCTGTACGGCCTGGCGATGATCTACGGCGCGACCGGCGCGACCGACTTCGGCGCGATCGCGAGCAAGCTGTCGAGCGGCAACCTCGCGAGCGACCCGCTGACGCTGACGGGCGTCGCGCTTTGCGTCGTCGGGCTCTGCTTCAAGGCGTCCGTCGCGCCGTTTCACCAGTGGACGCCCGACGTCTACGAGGGCGCGCCGACGCCGATCACGGCGTTCATGGCGGTCGCGACGAAGGCGGCGGCGTTCGGCGTCTTCCTGCGCTTCTTCGACGTCGCGCTGATCAACGTGCAGGGCGACTGGGGCCCGGCGCTCGCGGTGCTCGCGACGATCACGATCGTCGTCGGCAACGTCGGCGCGCTCGGCCAGTCCTCGCTGAAGCGGATGCTCGCGTACTCGTCGGTCGCGCAGGCCGGCTACATGCTCGCCGGCGTCGTCGTCTCGACGCAGCTCGGCGTTCGCGCGACGGTCTTCTACCTCGCGGTATACCTGTTCATGAACATGGCGTCGTTCGCGGTGATCGTCGCGCGCGAGCGCGAAACGGGGCTCGGCGACTCGATCCAGGGCCTGCGCGGGCTCGGTCGCGAGCGCCCGCTGCTGGCGTGGCCGATGACGATCTCGATGCTCGCGCTCGCCGGCATCCCGGCGACGGCGGGCTTCACGGGCAAGTTCTACCTGATCGACGCCGCCGTCTCGGGCGGCTACACGTGGCTCGGCGTCGTCATCGTGATCGGCTCGATGATCTCGCTCGGCTACTACCTGCCGGTGGTTGCGGCGATGTGGATGCGCCGCTCGACGGCGGGCGAAGCCGGCCTCGGCGCGAGCGACGCGCCGCTCGGTGCGCCGGTCGGCGGCGAGGGGTTGCCGGCGCTCGCCGGCGGCTCGCCGGAGCTCGACGACCACGCAATCACGACGGCGCGAACGGCCGCGCGTCCCCAGCCGGAGGTCGCTGCTCGTCGCGATCGTCGCCGGCGTCGCGACGATCTTCTTCGGGATCGTCCCGCAGCCGCTGTTCGACCTCGTCCACCACGCCGGCAGCGCGCTCGGCGGGCTGTTCTGAGCCGATGAGCGGCGCGAGCGGACCGTTCGGCGTGCTGCTCGACATCGACGGCGTGCTGTACGTCGGCGACGAGCCGATCGCCGGCGCGCACGAGGCGCTCGCGGCGCTACGCGAGCTCGGCGCGGGCCTGCGGCTGGTGACGAACACGACGTCGCGCTCGCGCCGGCAGGTGGCCGAGCACCTCGACGAGCTCGGCTTCGAGACGTCGGTCGAGGAGATCCTCACGCCGGCGGCGATGGCGCTGCGCTACTGCGAGGAGCGCGGACACAGCTCGGTCGAGCTCGTCGTCAGCGACGGGCTGCGCGAGGATCTCGCCGCGTTCGAGTCGCGCTCGGGCGAGGCCGTTGACGCGGTGATCCTCGGCGACGTCGGCGATCGCTTCGACGCGCAGCTGCTGAACGACGTCTTTCGCCTGCTGATGAACGGCGCGGAGCTGATCGCGCTGCAGCACAACCGCTACTGGCGCCGCGCCGACGGCCTCGCGCTCGACGTCGGCGCGTACTCGGCCGCGCTCGAGTACGCGACGCACCGCGAGGCGACCGTCGTCGGCAAGCCGTCGGAGGCGTTCTTCCAGACGGCGCTCGGCGCGATGGACGTCGAGCAGGCGGTGATGATCGGCGACGACGTGGAGGCCGACGTCGGCGGCGCGATGGCGGCCGGCCTCGCCGGCGTGCTCGTGCGCACGGGCAAGTTCGTCGACAGAGGGCTGCCGATCGAAGTCAACCCGACGGCGGTCGTCGACTCGATCGCGGACGTGCCGGGGCTGCTGGAGCGGATCTTCCCCGGCTGACGCGGGCCCGCTCAGGCTTACGTCGCTAGGTCCACTGACGACTATATCAGGATGTATATACTCGGTCTATCGAGTTCTCCGCGCTGATCCGCAACGCACGCGAGGCCGCCGGCATCACCCAGGTAGTGGTGGCCGAGCGCGCCGGCACGACGCAGCCTGCGGTTGCGGCGTACGAGTCCGGCGCGCGAACGCCGAGCCTCCCGACGCTCGTGCGTCTGCTCGACGCGACCGAACACGACGTCGAGGTGGTTGCGAGCCCGCGAATGCGCCGCGGTGCGGCCTCGCTGGCGGATCTCGCAAAGGGGATCCAACAGGACCTCGAGGACGGTCGCGAGCAGGATGCGTTGCGACTGCTGTTCGGCTTCGCCGACGACTTCCGAGGATCGTCGCGGCCCGGCGCGATCGAGCTGCTCGCTGACGAGCCGCCGGCGACGGGAGACCCGCGCTTTGACGCGGCGCTTGCGGGGGTCGCCGAGTTCTTCGCGACCGAGCGCGGAATCCCGATACCCGACTGGGTCGATCGACCGGATCGCTTTGTCGAGCCATTCTGGTTCGTCGCGAGCCGGCACGAGTCCGACGCATATACGCTGGCCAACACGCCCGCCGTGTTCGCGCGCCACGGAGTGCTGATCGCGCGCGAGGTCTTCGACCGTGCCTGAGCCCCACTTCGGCAAAGCGAAGATCCTCAGCGCACTTCAGGCTCTCGGCGACGAGCTGACTCGCCAGGGTGTCCGCGGACAGATCTTCATCGTCGGCGGCGCCGCGATGGCGCTCGCCTACTCGACGCGGCGCGTGACCAAGGACATCGACGCTGTGTTCGAGCCGAAGAGCGCGATCTACGCGGCAGCCGAGAAGATCGCCGAGGAGCACGCGCTGCCCGCGGACTGGCTGAACGACGCGGCGAAGGCGTTCATGCCTGGGAAAGACGCCCAGGCGCGACCGCTTCCCGAGGTCAACGGGATCGAAGTCACCACAGCCTCCCCCAGATATCTGCTCGCGATGAAGCTGATGGCGATGCGCTTCGGCGAGGACGACGAGGACATCGAGATCCTGCTCGGGCAGTCCGATATGCACAGCGCGCAGGAGGCGCTCGATCTTCTCAGGGAGATGTACCCCGCGAAGGAGCCACCCGCAAAGACACGATTCTTCCTCGAACAGCTCTTGGGCTGAGCTTCACACGGCCTTCGCCTGATACAGGTCCTGATCGGGGATCCGCCGCACCTTCGTTCGCTTCGGCGCGTCGAACCCGGCCTTGGCGAGGTAGCCGGCGAGCTCGTCCGGGCCCGGCAGGTCGGCGCCGGAGGTCAGATGGAAGAACAGCCCGAGCGCGGCAGCCGAGGCGTGCTGGCGCTTGGCGTCCGAGCGGAACATGTCGAGCACCGCCAGCGTGCCGCCGGGCTTCAGCGCCTCGCGCACGCGGCTCAGCAGCATCACGATCTGCTCGCCGGAGAGGTGGTGGACGATGTCGAACACGAGCGCGCCGTCGTACGGGCCACCGAGATCGGCCCCGAACATGTCGCCGTCGCGGTGCTCGACGCGCTCGGACATCCCGGCGCGCGCGATGATCTCGCGCCCGACGCGCGCGCTGCCGGGAAGGTCGAGCACCGTCGCGCTCAGCGTCTCGTGTCGCTTGCACAGCTCGGCCGAGAACCAGCCGTGTCCGCCGGCGACGTCGAGCAGCGCCGTCGGCTGCGGCGGCAGGCGCACGGCCTTGGCGACTTCCGCGGCGGACAGCCGCGCGAGCTCGTACTGGCCGGTGATGTACACGCGCCAGTACTCCTCGTCCTCGGCCGGCTCGCGATGGATCTCGAAGCTGCCGCCGTCGCGCACGATCCGCTCGAGGTCGCCGTACCACTCCCAGTACGTCGTCGTGTGCTCGAGCCACGTGCCGATGTAGGTGGCGGACGCCGGGTCGAGCCACTTGCGCGAGCGCTTGGCCAGCGAGAAGGTGTGTCCGTCCTGCACGAGCACGTCGAGCCCGGCGAGGCTCTCGCAGAGCAGCCGCGTGCCCGCGACCTGCAGCCCGAGCTCCTCGGCGACGCGCCCGGCGGTCGCCGGCCCGGCGAGCAGCTTGCCGATCACGCCGAGCCGCTGCGCGACGCCGACGATGCGCCCGGCGGTCATCCCGTAGAGCGCGTACGCCGCCGGCAGCGGCACCTGGTTGGTCGCGAGCGCGAGCCGCTCGAGGAGGTCGTCTGCACCCGCCCGCATCCGCATGCTGGGAGCCTATGCGCTCGCGTCGGACGCTACAGGCGCCCGGAGGCGTCGGCCGCCGCTTCGGCTTCCTGCAACTGCCGCTCGACGAGATCGAGCCCGGCGTCCCAGAACCCCGGATCGGCCAGGTCGATCCCGACGATCCGCCCAAGCTCCTCGGGGCTTTTCGAGCCGCCGGCGGCGAGCAGCTCGAGGTAGCGCGGCACGAGCTCCGCCCCGAGCTCCTCGTAGCGCTCGTACACCGACAGCGCGAGCAGCTGGCCGTAGGCGTACGCGTAGACGTACCCGGGCGTGCCGATGAAGTGCGGGATGTAGGACCACCACGAGCGGTAGCCGTCGGTCACCTCGACGGAGTCGCCGAGCAGCTCCGACTGACTCTCGGCCCACAGCTCGCCGAAGCGCTCGACCGACAGCTCGCCCTCGTCGCGGCGCGCGTTGTGGACGAGGTCCTCGAAGCGGTTCATCGCGACCTGGCGGAAGACGGTCGCGATCGTGTCCTCGAGGTTCTCGGCGAGCAGCGCCAGGCGCGAGGCCGGCGCGCTGTCCTCCTCGAGCAGCCGCCCGAAGACGATCGTCTCGCCGAACACCGACGCCGTCTCGGCGAGCGTCAGCGGCGTGCTCTGGTGGAAGATCCCCTGCCGCGCGGCGAGCGCGAAGTGGACGCCGTGGCCGAGCTCATGCGCGAGCGTCAGCACATCGCGGCGTTTGGAGGTGTAGTTGAGCAGCACGTACGGCTCGACCGACGGCACGGCCGAAGCGCAGAACGCGCCGCCGCGCTTGCCCGGACGCACGGGCGCGTCGATCCGGCGGTCGTCGAAGAAGCGCTTGGCGACGTCGCCGAGCTCGGGTGAGAACGAGGAGTAGCAGTCGAGCACGATCTCCCGCGCGCGCGCGAACGGGAAGCCGACCTCGTCCTCGGCGACCGACGCCATCCGGTCGTAGTCGGCGAGGCGCTCGACGCCGAGCAGCTTCGCCTTCAGGCGGTACCAGCGCCGCGGGATCTCATAGCGCGCGCGGACGGCCTCGATCAGCGCCTGCACCGACTCGTCGCTCGCCTCGTTGGCGAGGTTGCGCGCGGCGAGCCAATGCGGATAGCTGCGCAGACGATCGTCGACGCCCTTGTCGGCGAGCAGCGTGTTGAACAGGAACGCGCGCGTGCGCAATCCCGGCGCGAGCGCCGCCGTGACCGCCTCGGCGCTCGCGCGCCGCAGCTCGCGGTCGGGCAACGACAGGCGGCCGAGCGCGACGTCGAGCGGGGCCGTCGACGCGTGCGCCGCGTCGGCCTCGCCGACCGCGCCGTCGCCCGGCAGCTCGACCTCGATCGCCGAGGTCAGCTCCTCGAACAGGCGTGTCCACGCACCGGCGCCGGTCAGCGCCTTCTCGGAGAGGATCTTCTCCTCGGGCTCCGACAGCAGGTGCTCGCGGTAGCGGCGCACGTTGCGCAGGTAATGGCGCGCAGAACTCCAAACCGTCGCCGCCGAGCAGCTGCTCGGCGCGCTGCTCCTCGAGCGCCGCCCACTCGAGCTCGAAGAACAGCAGCGTCGTCTCGATCGCCGTGCTGCGCTCCTGCGCGAGCTGCAGCAGCGCCCCGTTCGCCGGGTCGGCCGTGTCGGTCGAGAAGCGCAGCGCCGCGTATGTGCCGGCGCGGCCGATCAGATCGTGGATCTCGGCGAGCTCTCCCATCGCCGCGCGCAGGCCGTCGGAGTCGAGCTGCTCGAGCTTGCCGGCGTAGCTGTCCGCGAACGCCTGCGCGCGCTGGAGCGCGGCGCTGAGGCGGCGCTCGACGCCGTCGGGTCCGTCGCCTTCGAGCAGCGGCGCGAGATCCCAGGCGGTCGCCTGGAGCTCGGGATCGGTCGACTCGGGGGCAGCGGCTGCCATCTGCCCGTGAGCTTAGCCGCGCCGGGCGCCGCCGGCCTCGCTACTCGGCGTGCGCTCGTAGATCGAGAGGATCAGCGTGTTGACGATGCCGAACAGCGAGACGATCACCGACAGCGCGAGCAGCACGTAGATCAGCGTCAGCAGCGTGTTGACCTGGTTGGCCTGTTCCTGCTTGAACTGCGCCGCGGTGCGCGAGCGCGCCTGCGGGAACTGCGCTTCGAGCACCCGGTCGACGGCCGGCTGCACCTGCGCGTTGCTCGCGCCCGGCGCATAGGAGACGAAGTCGAGCGCGTCTTCACGCTGGCCGTGATCGCGGCGTAACGCGACTTCGGGAACGCGACGCTGACGTCCGTGAGCGCATCGACGGCGGCTTCGCCCTCGCCGTATCGACGGCTCAGATCGTCGGCTTGGACGAGCCTCGGAGAGCCGTTTTCAGCGGGCACTGGATCCACTTTGGCTGAGAGTAACAAGCTCCGTCTCGGAGTCGATTGGCGGGCGCGATCCGAATAGACGATCGTCGGACCGCGACGCCTCGGGCGCCCCCGCGACGGCGTCTGAGCGCCGTCCGAGAGACGGCCTAGCATCCTCGCCCCGATGCACGAGACGATTCCGCAGGTCTTCCTCATCGCCCGGCCGTCGATCGACGTCGAGGGGATGCGCGGATACCTCGCCGACGTCGGCGGCGAATCGTGGCTGGCGCGCCGCCTCGAGGAGGCCGGAGGCGCCCCCAACGGCGGCGAGCTGATCGTCGAGTTCGGCGGGCGCGCCTGCTACCGCAGCTGGGAGCCGGGGCTCAATCCGAACGTCACGCGCGTGCGCACGGACCAGCGCGAGTACTTCGCGAACATCCTGCGCTCGGCGCACGGGAGCGTGCTCGAGCACGCTAACTACTCTTTCGTTATTCGGAATTGTTCTCGTGTTTTTACGCACGAGCTCGTCAGACATCGCGCCGGCTCGGCGTTCAGCCAGGAGAGCCTGCGCTACGTGCGCCTGACGGACATCGGCTTCCGCGTGCCGCCGGCGCTGGAGCCGGTCCGCGAGCAGGTGCTCGCGATCGTCGAGCAGCTCGAGGAGTTCCAGGTGAGCGCCGCGTCCGAGCTCGGGATCGACGACGACGGGGTGCCGTTCCACGTCAAGAAGGAGGTCACCTCGGCGTTGCGCCGCCTCGCGCCGATCGGGCTCAGCACGGACATCGTCTGGACGGCGAACGCGCGCACGCTGCGACACGTGATCGAGATGCGCACGGCGGCCGGCGCCGAGGAGGAGCTGCGCCTCGTGTTCGACACGGTCGCGCGGATGATGCAGGCCGAGGCGCCGGGCCTGTTCCAGGACTTCGCACGCGCCGAGGACGGCGCGTGGGTGCCCGAGCACCGCAAGGTGTGACCGCCCGCGCGGGCTGGCGCACGGGCGGCGGAGCTGGTCGCTGAGCGGTCGCTGCCCTCGCGGGCGAGCAAGCGAGCGCAGGCCCCGCTCAGGCATCCATCCGGCGCGTGCGCCACATGCCCAACCCGACGAACACCGCGAGCCAGACGACGATCACGATCGCCGCCGTCCCCTGCGGCACGGCCACGTTGGCGCCGTGGCCGCCGGTGTCGACAGGGCTGAAGTGCGCGACCGAGTCGCTCAGCAGTCCGCGCCGCGCGCTGCCGAGCGAGCTGATCTGCGAGATCAGCGGACTGGCGACGAGCTGCCAGCCGATCAGCGCGGTGATCGATGCGGCCTTCGATCCGACGAGCGAGGAGAAGCCGACGGCGATCACGCAGATCACGCCCGTCGAGAGCAGCGTGAAGCCGAGGCCGTTCAGAACGAGCGTCGCGTCGGGCGTCGGCCTGCCGGACGCGAGCAGGTAGGTGCCGAGCAGCAGCAGCGCGAAGGCGCCGAGGATCACCGACCAGCAGAGCGTCAGCGCGGCGGGGATGCGTGAGGCGAACAGCGCCGCTCGCGACCGCCCGGTCACGACGAGATCGCGGAACACGCCTGCCGAGACGTCGCCGGCGCCGGCCTCGACGCCGATCAGGATCGCGGCGAGCGGGCCGAAGATCAGCGCGACCGCACGCAATCCGTCGCGGTAGCCCTGGATCCCGCCGGCGGGTTCGTGTTCGAGCGCGTTCGAGGAGTGCTGGACGGCCTTGACGATGAAGAACACGACGACCGGCGCCAGCGCGAGCACGAGCGCCCAGATCAGCGTCCCGCGCTTCTTGCGCAGCTTCAGCAGGTCGGCGCCGAACATCTGCAGGGCGACGGCGCTCATCGAACGGCCTTCTCGGTGTTCGGCGCGTGCTCGGGCGACGAGTCGAGCCTCGTCGTGATCTCCAGGAAGCGGCGCTCGAGGCTCTCGCGCACCGGCTCGACGCGCAGCACGCCGACGCCGCCGTGAACGAGCGCCGCGGTGATGCCGGCCGCGGTCTCGGGAGCGCCCGCGAGCGCGATCCGCAGGCCGCCGTCGGCGCGATGCAGCGCTTGCACGAGCTCGGAGCGCTCGAGCGTGATCACCGCGAGCTCGACGTCGTCGACGCCGACGATCAGTTCGTTCTGCCCGCCCTCGCGCGCGAGCTCCGAGATCGGGCCCTGCGTGACGATCTTCCCGCGATCGACGATCGCGGCGGCGTCGCAGATCTTTTCGACCTCGTCGAGCAGGTGCGAGGAGATGAACACCGTGCGGCCCTCCTGCTCGACCATCGCGCGGATCATTTCGCGGAACTCCTGAATGCCGCCCGGGTCGAGGCCGTTCGTCGGCTCGTCGAGGATCAGCAGCTGCGGGTCGGCGAGCAGGCAGCGCGCGACGCCGAGGCGCTGTCGCATCCCGAGCGAGTAGCGCTTGACCTTCTCGTCGGCGCGCTCGGCGAGGCCGACGCGCGCCAGCGCCGGCGCGATCCGCTCGTGTGCCTGCGGACCGCGCACGGCGGCGATGATCCGCAGGTTCTCGCGGCCTGAGAGATGTGTGTGGAAGCGCGGCTCCTCGACGATCGCGCCGACGCGCTGCAACGCCTCGGCGCGCTGCGCCGGCACGGCCTCGCCCGAGCAAGCTCATCGTGCCGCCGTCGGCGTGCGTGAGACCGAGCAGCATCCGGATCAACGTCGTCTTGCCGGCGCCGTTCGGCCCGAGGAAGCCGAACGCCGTCCCCGCGCGGGACGTGCAGGTCGACCGCGTCGATCCGCGGTGCGCCGCGCCGAAGCGCTTGGTCAGGCCGTGCGTCTCGATCGCCGGCAGCGCGGACGTCGCTCGGCGGGTCCTGCGCTGTGGCGCTCACGCCGGGGGTCGCTGACATGGCTGGGACTGTGACCGCTCGGCGCCGGCAGCGCAATCGGGGATCCGCCCCCCCTAGGGTCAGTCGAGGCTGACGAGCCGCCGCTGCAACGCCCAGCGGCTCAGCTCGTGGCGGCTGGAGAGCTGCAGCTTGCGCAGCACCGCAGCCGACGTGCGCCTCGACGGTCTTCACCGAGATCTCCAGACGCTGGGCGATCTCCTTGTACATGTACCCGCGCGCGATGTGTCGCAGCACCTCGCGCTCGCGCGGCGTCAGCTGATCGAGCTCGGGATCGCTCGCGGCGTCAGGGACGGCGTCCCGGCCGAACGCGTCGAGCACGAAGCCGGCCAGGCGCGGCGAGAACACGGCGTCGCCTTCGGCGACGCGCCGCGACCGCGTCGGCCAGCTCGGCGCCGGAGATCGACTTCGTCACGTAGCCGCGCGCGCCGGCGCGGATCACCGCGATCACGTCCTCGGCCGCGTCGGAGACCGACAGCGCGAGGAAGCGCACGTCGGGCAACTCGCTCGCAGATGCGCCGGATCACCTCGACGCCGCCGCCGTCGGGCATGTGCACGTCGAGCAGCACGACGTCGGGCGAGCTCGCGCGAATCGTCTCGACCGCCTCGGCGACGCCGCCGGCCTGGCCGACGACGTCGACGCGGCCCGCCGAGCTCGGCGCGCACGCCCGCGCGGAACAGGTCGTGATCGTCGACGATCACGACACGAACGCGCGCGCGCTGACGCTCGTCGCTCACGAGGAGGGAACCGGGCTCATCGCGACCGGCCCACGCTCGCCGCGCCCGCGCTCGACGACCAGCTCGACCTCGGTCCCGGCGCCGGGTGCGCTCGTGATCGAGCGCGCGTCCGCCATGGCGCTCGAGGCGCCCGAGGATCGAGTCGCGCACGCCGCGCCGATCGACGGGATCGCAGCGGGATCGAAGCCGACGCCGCGGTCGCGAACGAACACCTCGACCCGCGAAGGGCCGATCTCGGCGTACAGGTCGACGCGCTCGGCGCCGGCGAACTTGGCGGCGTTCGTCAGCGCCTCGCGCGCGGCCTGCACGAGCGCCTCCAGGCGCGTGTCGACGGGTGCGTCGCCGACGACGACGAGCTCGACGGGAACGCCGTGCAGCTCCTCGACCTCGGCGGCGGCGCGTCCGAGCAGCGCCTTGACGCTGTCGCCGCATTCGGTGTCGTGACGCGTCGAACAGCCAGCGGCGAAGCTCGCGCTCCTGGCGGCGTGCGAGTCCCGCGACCTCGCGCGGGTCGGCGGCGCGCTTCTGGATCAGCGTGAGCGTCTGCAGGACCGAGTCGTGCAGGTGCGCCGCGACATCGGCGCGCTCCTGCTCGCGAATCCGCGCCGAGCGCTCGAACGACAGGCTGCGCACCGAGGCGCGCGAGCCACGGGCCGAGCCAGCAGGGCGACCATCGTCGTGACGATCGCGACGGCGCTGAGCGCCTTGCCGAGATTGCCGAAGCACGCCGAGCGCATGCAGCAGCGCGGCCGAGGCGAACGCGACGAGCATCACGCCGACGGCCGGACGCGGCAAGCTCGGTACGGCCCGGAAGAGCCAGAAGCAGCGCACGCAGCGGCTGGGTGATCCGCCGCTCGCGGCGTCCCGGCCCCCCCGGCGGACGCCGCGACCGGTCGCCCACACGAGGATCAGCCCCGAACGTGGCGAGCACGAGCGAGCCACTATCAGCGAGTCGCCCAGCAGCAAGCCCGGCGCGGCGCAGCCCGTACAGGACGGCGAGCGCGACGATCACGATCACGACCGCCTCGCCCGCCAGGCGCCACGCGGACGCTCAGACCCCCTCGCTCTCGGGCGCGACCGGCAGCAGCCGCCAGGCGAGCGCGTACAGCGCGATGCCGATCCCGCCGGCGGCGAGCATCAGCCCGCCATCGCGAAGCGGACGAGCTGAACGGGTACGCCGAGCTGCTCGGAGACGCCCGCGCCGACGCCGCCGAGCAGGCCGCGATCGGGGTAGCGCTGGAGGCGGTGGTGAGCGGAGGGAGCGTCGGCGCGCAGCAGGTTGCTCGCTGCCCGACGCGCTGGCCGGCGGATCGAACTCGCCCTCCGCCGGGGGCGGCGGCGCGACGAGGGCTCTGCGCTGCAGATGCACATCACTCCCATGATCGCACCGCGACTCAGTAGGCCCATAGGGGATCCCCCTTACGCCGGTCAGTCCTCCGCGGCCTGCATCTCCTTGACGGGCTCCTTGAGCGGGGAGTCACGGCGGGGTCGCGCAGCGTCGTGACGTCGCCGAGCGCGCGGCCCTCGGCGATGTCGCGCAGCAGGCGGCGCATGATCTTGCCCGAGCGCGTCTTCGGGAGGTCGTCGGCCCAGATGATCCGCTTGGGCCGCGCGAACTTGCCGATCCGCTCGGCGACCGTTTCGCGGATCTCTCGACGTCGCGCTGGTCGCCCTCGAGCTCGCCCTGCAACGTGACGAACGCGACGATCGCCTGGCCGGTGTCCTCGTCGTGCTGACCGATCACGGCCGCCTCGGCGACGTCCGGATGAGCGACGATCGACGACTCCACCTCGGCGGTCGAGAGCCGGTGCCCGGAGACGTTGACGACGTCGTCGATCCGCCCGATCACCCACAGGTAGCCGTCGCGTCGCGACGGGAGGCGTCGCCCACCAGGTAGGTCTCGTTGCCGAAGCGCTCGAAGTACGTCTCGATGTAGCGCTCGTCCTCCTTGTACAGGGTGCGCAGCATCGACGGCCATGGGCGAGTCAGCACGAGCAGTCCCTGTCCCTCTCGATCGGCTCGCCGCCGGACTCGTCGCACCTCGGCGTAGACGCCCGGGAACGGCTCGTCGCCGAGCCGGGCTTCGTCTCCGTGATGCCCGGCAGCGGCGTGATCATGATCGCGCCGGTCTCGGTCTGCCACCACGTGTCGACGATCGGGAGCGCCCGCCGACCGATCACCTTGTGGTACCACAGCCATGCCTTCGGGTTGATCGGCTCGCCGACCGATCCGAGCAGGCGCAACGCTCGAGAGGTCGTGTTTGTTCGGCCACTGCGCGCCCCACTTGATGCACGCGCGGATCGCCGTCGGCGCGCAGTACAGGATCGTGACGCCGTAGCGCTCGATGAGCTCCCACCAGATCCCCTTGTCTGGATAGTCCGGCGCCCCCTCCCACATCACCGAGGTCGCGCCGTTGCAAGCGGGCCGTACACGATGTAGGAGTGGCCGTGACCCAGCCGACGTCGGCCGCGCACCAGTACACGTCGGTCTCCGGCTTCAGGTCGAACACGTAGCGATGGGTCGCCGACGACGCCCGTCAGGTAGCCGCCGGTCGTGTGCAGGATGCCCTTCGGCTTGGCGGTCGAGCCCGAGGTGTAGAGGATGTAGAGCGGGTGCTCGGCGTCGAGCGGCTCGGCCGGGCACTCGGGCGTCCGCGCGGCGACGATCTCGTCGTAGAAGACGTCGCGGCCCTCGCGGCATCTGACAGGGCGTGCCGTAGCTGCTCACGACGACGATCTTCTCGAGCGTCGGCAGGTCGCCCATCACCTCGTCCACCCGTCTTCACAGGCGCGATCTTGCCCTTGCGCGAGGCGCCGTCGACGGTGATCAGCAGCCGCCTCGGAGAACTCCATCCGCTCGCGCACGGCCTCGGCCGAGAAGCCGCCGAACACGACGTTGTGGGGAGCGCCGATTCGCGCGCACGCGAGCATCGCGACGACCACCTCGGGGATCATCGGGAGGTAGATCCCCACGACGTCGCCCCGGCGCACGCCGAGGTCCTTCAGCGCGCTCGCAAAGCGCTGCACCTCCGCCCAGCAGTTAGCGCGTAGGTGATGTCGCGCTCCTAGCCCGTCCTCACCGCGCCAATGGATCGCGACGCGCTCACCCCAGCCCCGCCAGCCACATGACGGTCGAGACAGTTGTAGGAGGCGTTCAGCCTGCCACCCGTGAACCACTTGTAGAAGGGCGGGTTGTGAATCCTAGAGCACGGTCTCCCACGGCTCGAACCAGTGCAGCTCGTTTGGCCTCCCCCGGCCCACCACGCCTGCGGGTCACGCGACCGCCTCCCTCGTACACAGCGGAGTCGGACAACAGCGCCTGCTCGCGGAACTACGGCGGAGGGCTCGAACCGTCTCGACCTCGAGCAGCGTCGCCGAGCTCGCGGTCGAGCGCGGCTCACCCGCGCTGTGATCCATGTGCTCATGTCGCCATCCGTCTCTCTTCCTCGCTTGGTCGTCACGCGACATCGCGGCGGTGCGTCTCGCGCCGTGGCGCCCGTCAGCTGCCGTCGCCGGTCGTACTACTCGCGAGCGCGCTGCCTCACTCGCGGCTCAAGCGGCATCACCGGCAGCATCGTGCCGGCCGAACGTCGATGTTGACGACCGCCGCGAACGACGCGTACCAGGCCGCCGCCGCCGTCGCGATGCCGAGGTAGCCGCCCCAGTGGGTAACCGTCGCGTGCGCGCCGGCATTGCGCCGATCGCCAGCAGGATGAACGTCGCCGTCAGCAGCACGAACACGAGCAGCACCGCGCCGCTGACGCGCAGCGCGCGCGACCGTCATGTAGGCCGTGAAGATCGCCCACGCCCACAGGTACACGCCGACGCGCGTGGCCGGCGTTGCCGCGTGGATGCCCTTCGCGTAGAACACGTTGAGCGCCCAGAACGAGATCCAGAACGCCCCGAACGAGCAGAACGCGACCGCCCCGAACG
>CAVPKP010000007.1:0-26533 GCA_963705745.1 uncultured Solirubrobacteraceae bacterium | reverse complement strand
GACGACGCTCACCTCGCGCCCGGCCTCGCGCAGCAGCCGCGCGACGACGAGGCCGTCGCCGCCGTTGTTGCCCTTGCCGCAGACGACCGCCACGGCGCCGTCCGGCGCGAGCTGCTCGACGGCGCGCGCGACGCCCGCGCCGGCGCGCTCCATCAGGTCGAGCCCCGGCACCCCGCGCTGCTCGATCGCCCAGCGGTCGACGGCCCGCATCGCCTCGGCGTCGGGCAGCGGCGTCAACCAGTCGGGAAGGCGCTCCACGAGGAGCGATGCTAGAGGCTAGAGCTCGCGGGGCTACTCGACCGTGACGGTCTTCGCCAGGTTGCGCGGCTGGTCGACGTTCAGGCCGCGGCGGCGCGCGACGGCATAGGCGAGCAGCTGCAGCGGGATAACGGCGAGGATCGGCTGCAGCATCCAGTCGGTCGCCGGAACGCCGATCGACGCGTCGACGTGCGCGTCGACGTCGCCGTCGCCGGCGGTGCAGATCGCGATCACGTGGGCGCCGCGCGCGCGCGCCTCCTGGATGTTCGAGACGAGCTTGTCGAGCACCGGCGAGCGCGTCGCGACGCAGACGACCGGCGTCGCCTCGTCGAGCAGCGCGATCGGGCCGTGCTTCATCTCGCCGGCGGCATACGCGTCGGTCGAGATGTAGGAGATCTCCTTCAGCTTCAGCGCGCCCTCGAGCGCGACCGGCAGGCCGACGTGGCGGCCGATGTAGAAGAAGAAGTCCGCCTTCCAGCAGCTCTCGGCGATCTCCTGCGCGGCGCTCTCGCTCTGCGCGATCACCTCGTCGATCGAGCGCGGCAGGTGCTTGAGCTCGCCAACGAGCTCGGCGATCCGATCGGGCGGCAGCGTGCCGCGCAGCTCGGCCATGCGCAGCGCGAGCAGGTACATGACCGCGACCTGGCAGACGAACGTCTTCGTCGCGGCAACGCCGATCTCGAGGCCGGCGCGCGTGTAGAGCACGCCGTCGGCCTCGCGCGTGGCCTGCGAGCCGCGCGTGTTCGTGACCGCGAGCACCGTCGCGCCGCGTTCGCGCGCGAGGCGCATCGCGGCGAGCGTGTCGGCCGTCTCACCCGACTGCGAGATCCCGACGACGAGGTCGCCGGGGCCGACGACCGGGTTGCGGTAGCGGTACTCGGAGGCGATGTCCATCTCGACCGGCACGCGCGCCCACTCCTCCAACGCGTAGCGGCCGATCAGGCCGGCGTGGTAGGCCGTGCCGCAGGCGACGATCACGATCCGCTCGACGCCGGCGAGGATCGACTCGTCGAGCGCGCCCTCCTCGTCGAGGTCGACGCCGTCGGCGCGCGCCGTGCGATCGAAGATCGTGTCGGCGACGGCGTCGGCCTGTTCGTGGATCTCCTTCAGCATGAACGTCTCGTAGCCGCCCTTCTCGGCCGTCTCCTGGTCCCAGTCGACCTCTTCGACCTCGCGCGCGACCTCCGTCCCGTCGGCGGAGAGGATCCGCACGCCGTCGGGGCGCAGGACGACGATCTCGCCGTTCTCGAGGTACTGGACGCGGCGCGTCTCGGACAGGAACGCGGGCACGGCCGACGCGACGAACTGCTCGCCCTCGCCGCGTCCGATGATCAGCGGGCACTCCTTGCGCGCGCCGACGAGCACGTCGGGCTCGTCGAGGCTCATCGCGACGAACGCGTAGTGGCCCTCGAGCTCGGCGAACGCGAGGCGCACGGCCTCGGCGAGGTCATTCGTGTAGTGCGCCGCTACCAGATGCGCGATCACCTCGGCGTCGGTCTCCGACGTGAACACGCTGCCGGCGGCCGACAGGCGCGCCTTCAGCGCCAGGTAGTTCTCGACGATCCCGTTGACGACGACGTGGATCCGGTCGCGGTTGTCGTAGTGCGGATGCGCGTTCTCCTCGCTGACGCGCCCGTGCGTCGCCCACCGCGTGTGCCCGATGCCCGTCGTCGCCGGTGCCGACTCGAGCGCGACCGCGCCGCCGGCCTGCGCGCGGCTGCGCTCGAGGTCGAGCTTCGCCTCGAGCGCGCTGAGGTTGCCGACGGCGCGGACCGCCTCGATCTGCCCGCCGGCGATCACCGAGATCCCGGCCGAGTCGTATCCGCGGTACTCGAGCCTGCTGAGGCCGTCGAGCAGCAGGTCCCGCACCGGACGCTCGCCCACGTAGCCGACGATGCCGCACATCGAAGCGAAGATACCAGCGCCGTTCAGGCGGATCGGCCGTGCACGGGCGCTGCCAGGCGCTCTCGCCTAGCCGAGCTCGGCCTCGACGAGCGCGACGAGCCGGTCGCAGACGGCGGCCGCCTCGACTTCGGTCGGCGCCTCGACCATCACGCGCACCAGCGGCTCGGTGCCGCTCGGGCGCACGAGCACGCGCCCACGGCCGCTCAGCTCCCCTTCGGCGCCGCGAACGGCCTCGGCGAGCGCCTCGGCGCCGGCCAGCGCGTCGCGGTCACGCACGCGCACGTTGACGAGGCGCTGCGGCAGCTTCGCCATCGCGTGGCGCTCGGCCAGGTCGCCGCCGGCGAGCGCCTCCATCGTCAGCAGCGCGCTCGCGATCCCGTCGCCGGTGCGGTTGAAGCCCATCTCGATGATGTGGCCCGACTGCTCGCCGCCGAGCGTCCAGCCGCGCGCGCGCAGCTCCTCGAGCACGTACCGATCGCCGACGTTCGTCGTCGACACGGCGACGCCGGCGCGCTCCATCGCGGAGTGGAAACCGTAGTTCGTCATCACCGTCACCGTGACGCCGTCGCCGTGCAGGCGCCCCTGCTCGCGCAGGTGCAGCGCGGCGAGCGCGAGCAGCTCGTCGCCGTCGACGACCTCGCCGCGGCGGTCGACCGCCAGCACGCGGTCGCCGTCGCCGTCGAACGCGAAGCCGACGTCGTGACCGCCGCCACGCACGCGCTCGGCGAGCGCGTCGACGTGCGTCGAGCCGACGCCGTCGTTGATGTTGCGCCCGTCGGGCGCGTCGGCGATCACGGTGACGCTCGCCCCCAGCCGCCGGAAGATCTCCGGCGCAACCTCGAACGTCGCGCCGTTGGCGCAGTCGAGCAGCACGTCGGCGCCGCTCAGGTCGAGCTCGGCAAAGCGCGTGTGCAGCTCGCGCAGGTAGTCCTCGCTCGCGCCGCGCAGCGCGCGCACGCCCCCGATCGCCGTACCCTCCCCAGCCGGCTCGCGCTCGAGCGCCGCTTCGATCTCACGCTCGCTCTCGTCCGAGAGCTTGTAGCCGTCGGCGGCGAAGAACTTGACGCCGTTGTCGGCGTACGGGTTGTGCGACGCCGACAGTACGACCGCGAGGTCGAAGCCGTAGCGCAGCAGCAGCAGCGGCGCGGCCGGCGTCGGCAGCACGCCGCCGAGCAGCGCGTCGCCGCCGGCCGAGGCGACGCCCGCGGCGACGGCCGCCTCGAGCATCTCGCCCGACTCGCGCGTGTCGCGCACGATCAGCACCTGCGGGCGCTCGGCATCGGCGAGGCGCGTCGCCGCGCGCGCGAGCGCGAGCGCGAGCTCCGCGCTGAGGAACTCGCCCGCCACCCCACGCACACCGTCCGTCCCGAACAGCTTGCGGGCCATCTTCACCCCCGTGTTATCGGTGCTAGCGCTTGGAGAACTGAGGCCGCTTGCGCGCCTTCTTCAGCCCGGCCTTCTTGCGCTCCTTCGCGCGCGAGTCGCGCGTCAAGAAGCCGCGGCGCTTGAGCTCGCCGCGCAGGTTCGGGTCGGCCTCGAGCAGCGCGCGCGAGACGCCGTGGCGCAGCGCGCCCGCCTGCGCGGAGATGCCGCCGCCGTGCAGCCGCGCGACGACGTCCATCTTCTCCTGGTAGCCGACCGTCTCGAGCGGCTGGCGGATGTTGCGCTGGAGCGTGTCGCGCGGGAAGTGCTGCTCGAGCGTGCGCCCGTTGATCAGGTACGTGCCCTTGCCCGGGCGCAGCGTGACCCGCGCGATCGCCGTCTTGCGCTTGCCCGTCGCGCGGTAGCGCGCGCCGGCGGCGAGGTCGATCGCGGCGGAGGCGATCGGCTCGGTCAGCGTCTCCTCGCCCTCCTCCAGAGCCTCGCCGGCGGCCGCGGGCGCGGCCTCCTCGTCCTCGACCGCGTACGGGTCCTCGTAGCCCTGCTCGCGACCGAGCGGGTCGGCGCCCTCGGGGACGATGTCGACTTCCAGATGCGCGCCCGGCACCGACGGTTTGCCGCTCGGCGCGGCGACGTCGGCGTCATCGCCTTCGTCCTCCTCCTCGTCGACCGCAGCCTCGACGGCGGTCGCGTCGGAGGCCTCCTGCGCCGCCTCGAGCGCCGCATCCTCGGCGACGCCTGCGATCTCCTGGGCGTCCTCGCTCGGCACCGCGTGCCCCTCGCCGGCGGCCTCGGCGACGGCCGGCTCGGGCGCCTTCTCGCCGCCGGCATCGATCGCCTCCTCGGCGGCCTCCAGCGCGGCGTCCTCGGCCGAGCCGGCGATCTCCTGGGCGTCCTCGCTCGGCACGGCGTGCTGCGGCGTCTCCTGGGCGGGCGTCTCGGGTGTCTCGGGCGTCTCGTCGGCCATCAATCAGTCTCCTCCGCGGAGCCTGCGGCCCCGCGCTCCGGTGCGGACGTTCGGGCTCCGGCCGCCTCGAACTCCAGCGGTTGCGGTTTTTGCGCGACGTGCGGGTGCTCGGGCCCGGCGTAGATCTTCAGCTTCGTCAGCTGCTTTCGCGCGAGGCGGTTGCGCGGCATCATCCCTTTGACGGCGAGCCGGATGATCTCCTCGGGGCGGCGCGCCTGCATTTCCTCGAACGTGCGCGAGCGCAGCCCACCGGGATAGCCCGAGTGGCGGTAGTAGCGCTTGTCGGCGCGCTTGTTGCCCGTCACGTGGATCTTCTCCGCGTTGACGACGACGACGAAGTCGCCCGTGTCGATGTGCGGCGTGTACTCCGGCTTGCGCTTGCCGCGCAGCACGTCCGCGATCTGCGTCGCCACGCGCCCGAGCGTCAGCCCGTTGACGTCCACGAGCAGCCAATTGCGCTCGCGGTCGGTCGGCTTCGCTACGTAAGTCTTGGTGGAGGGTGCCATGCGCGTGAAAAAGGCCACGCTGGCCGGTCCGTTACCGGTCGCGCGGCGAAGCGCACATCATAGGCGAAGTCGGCCGCCCTCGCCGGAAGGGCCGGGCCCTGTCAGGCGCCTCGCGGACCAGGCGGTCGCCTGGGTTACTCCCACTCGATCGTTCCTGGTGGCTTCGAGGTGATGTCGAGCACCACGCGGTTGACCTCGCGCAGCTCGTTGATCATCCGCGAGGCGATCGCCTCGAGCAGGTCGTACGGCAGGCGCGCCCAGTCGGCGGTCATCGCGTCGTCGCTCGTCACCGCGCGCAGCACGACGACGTAGCCGTACGTGCGCTCGTCGCCCTGCACGCCGACCGTGCGGACGTCGGGCAGCACGCAGAACGACTGCCACAGCTCGCGATACAGCCCCGCCTTGCGGATCTCCTCCTGCAGGATGTGGTCGGCCTCGCGCAGCACGTCGAGGCGCTCCTTCGTCGCTTCGCCGCCGACCACGCGGATCGCGAGGCCGGGGCCGGGGAACGGCTGGCGCCAGACCAGGCGCTCGGGCAGGCCGAGCTCGGCGCCGACGGCGCGCACCTCGTCCTTGAACAGCGCGCGCAGCGGCTCGACGAGCTCGAACTGCAGGTCGTCGGGCAGGCCGCCGACGTTGTGATGGGACTTGATCGTCGCCGCGCCGGCGCCGCCGCCGGACTCGATCACGTCGGAGTACAGCGTCCCCTGCACGAGAAAGCGCGCGCCCTCGCCGTCGGGCCCGGCGAGCTTCGTCGCCTCCTCCTCGAACACGCGGATGAACTCGGCGCCGATCGCCTTGCGCTTGGCCTCCGGCTCGGTCACGCCCTCGAGCTTCTGCAGGAAGCGCGTCTCGGCGTCGACGGCGACGAGTGGCACCTTGAACGTGTCGCGGAACGCGCTGACGACCTGCTCGCCCTCGTCCTTGCGCATCAGGCCGTGGTCGACGAACACGCACGTCAGCTGGTCGCCGATCGCGCGGTGCACGAGCAGCGCCGCGACGGAGGAGTCGACGCCGCCGGAGAGCCCGCAGATCACGTTCGCCTCGCCCACCTGCGCGCGGATCCGCCTGATCTGGTCCTCGACGATCGACGCCGGCGACCACGTCTGCTCGCAACCGCAGATCTCGGTCAAGAAGCGCGTCAGGATCTCCTGCCCGTACGGCGTGTGCACGACCTCCGGGTGGAACTGGATGCCGTAGACGCCGCGCTGTGTGTCCTCGACGGCGGCGACCGGCGAGGAGCTCGAGGACGCGAGCGCCGTGAAGCCGGGCGGCGGCTCGAACACCGTGTCGCGATGCGACATCCAGCACGTCTGCTCGGCCGGCATCCCGCGCAGCAGCACGCCCGGCTCCGAGACGTGCAGGTCGGAGCGGCCGAACTCGCCGATCTCGGCCTGCTCGACGCGGCCGCCGAGCTCGTGCACGAGCAGCTGCATGCCGTAGCAGATGCCCATCACCGGCACGCCCAGCTCGAGCAGCTCGCGGTCGAGTCGCGGCGCGCCTTCGGCGTAGACCGACGCCGGGCCGCCGGAGAGCACGAGGCCGCGCGGCCTGCGCGCGGCGACCTTCTCGATCGGCACGTCGTGCGGCAGCAGCTCGCTGAACACGCCGCACTCGCGCAGGCGGCGCGCGATCAGCTGGCTGTACTGGCCGCCGTAGTCGAGTACCACAACCTCGTCGGTCGCGGCCTCGGCTGGAACCGCCTCCGCGGTGACCGCCTCAGGCGCGGTGACCGCGGCGTCAGTCATGGACCAGCGCGGCAGCCTTCCCGTTCGTGGCGCCCATGCCGACTTCCTGGTCGCGCTGCAGCGACTTGCCCTCGGTCTGCAGCGCCGGCGCGATCACGACCTCGGCGCGGTTGAACTCGGCGAGGTCCTTGTGCCCGCACGTCGCCATCGACGTGCGCAGGCCGCCGAACAGGTTGAACGTGCCGTCGTTCTCGCGCGCGGGGCCGACGAGGATCTCCTCGAGCGTGCCGTTCTGGTGCGTCGCCACGCGCGCGCCGCGCGGCAGGCTCGGGTGGAACGTCGCCATGCCCCAGTGAAAGCCGCGTCCCGGCGCTTCGTAGGCGCGCGCGAGCGGCGAGCCGATCATCACCGCGTCGGCGCCGAGCGCGATCGCCTTCGAAACGTCGCCGCCGTTTTTCATGCCGCCGTCGGCGATCACCTGCGAGTACTCGCCGGTCTCGAGCATGTGCGTCGAGCGCGCGTGCGCGACGTCGGCGATCGCCGTCGCCTGCGGCACGCCGATCCCGAGCACGCCGCGCGTCGTGCACGCCGCGCCGGGGCCGACGCCGACGAGCACGCCGGCGGCGCCGGTGCGCATCAGGTGCAGGCCGGTGTGGTAGGAGGCGCAGCCGCCGACGACGACCGGCACGTCGAGCGACGGGATGAACTCCTTCAGGTTGAGCGGCTCGGAGACGGTCGAGACGTGTTCGCCGGAGACGACCGTGCCCTGGATGACCAGCACGTCGAGCCCGGCCTCCATCGCGATCTCGTGGTACTTGAGCACGCGCTGCGGCGTCAGCGACGCGGCGACGACGACCTTCTGCTCCTTGACTTCGGCGATCCGCTGGGCGATCAGCTCGGGCTTGATCGGCTCTGCGTAGATCTCCTGCATCTCGCGCGTGGCGAGCTCCTTCGGCAGCGAGGCGATCCGCTCGAGCTGCTCCTCGGCGTCCTCGTAGCGGGTGAAGATCCCCTCGAGGTTGAGCACGGCGAGGCCGCCGAGCTTGCCGACGATCCCGGCCGTGCGCGGTGAGACGACGCCGTCCATCGCCGAGGCGAGCATCGGCAGCTCGAACTGGTAGGGGCCGAGCTTCCACGAGATGTCGATGTCGTCGGGGTCGCGCGTGCGCCGCGAGGGGACGATCGCGATGTCGTCGAATCCGTATGCCTGGCGGGCCTTCTTGCCGCGCCCGATCTCTATCTCCATCGCTGAATCCTCGCAGTCGGTCCGGACGAGAAAGCCCCGCCGGAGGCGCGGCTGGACAGGGGTCGGCGAGGCGTAGTGAGGAGCTTTTCGCGCGCGTCGGCCAACCGGATTCGAGCATAGCAACGGCGCTCGGCGCCCGATGCCCTTGGATATCCTCGTCTTACATGAGCGCGGGGGACGACACGAGCTATCGACCGCATGCGATCGAGGCGCGGCGGCAGGCCGCGTGGCGCGAGCGCGACGCGGCGCGCACGCCGCCCGCCGGCGACGATCGCGCGCACCTGTACATCAAGCCGTCGGCGCCGTTCACGTCGGGCAACGTGCACATCGGCCACGTCCGCAGCTACTCGATCGGAGACGCGTACGCGCGCTTCCAGCGCGCGCGCGGCAACAAGGTGCTGTTCGCGTTCGGCTTCGACGCTTTCGGGCTGCCCGCGGAGCTCGGCGCGATCGATCGCGGGATCCCGCCGAGCGAGTGGGTCGCACGCTGCGCCGAGCACATGACCGGCCAGCTGCAGCGGCTCGGCTTCTCGTTCGACTGGGAGCGCACGTTCATGAGCTCCGACCCGATCATGTACCGCTGGTCGCAGTGGCTGTTCCTCGTGCTGCTCGACGCCGGCCTCGTCTACCGCGGCGTGGGCAACGTCGACTGGTGCGACACGTGCCAGACGACGCTCGCGAGCATCCAGGTCGAGGACGGGCGCTGCTGGCGCTGCCACGACCCCGTGCGGCTGATCGAGCGCCCGACGTGGTACCTGCGGATCAGCGAGTACGTGCCCGAGAACGACCGCCGCTTGGACGAGCTCGCGGCAAACGGCAAATGGGACGAGGTGGCGCTCGCCAGCCAGCGCTTCGTGCTCGGCCGCGTCGACGGCGTCGAGGTCGAGCTGAGCGGCGCCGAGGACGAGCGGTTGAGCGTGTTCACGCCGCACGCCGAGCAGCTCGAGCAGGCGCGCTTTGTGCTGATCTCGCCGAAGCATCCGGAGATCGACGCGTGGGCGTCGGACGCGGCCGTTCGCGAGCAGCTCGACGAGCTTCGCTCGAGCGGCCTCGAGCGCAGCTCGCGCGACGTGCGCACGATCGCGCTGATCGACACCGGCCGCTCGCTGCCAGCGCCGAGCGGCGAGCGTTCCCTGCCGGTGCTGATTTCGCCCGTGGTCGACGGTCGCTTCGGCGCGACGGCCGTGTTCGGCGTGCCGGAGGCCGATCGCACCGACGAGGTGCTCGCCGAGCGCCTCGCAGAGCGGCTCGAGCGCTCGCGCGCGCCGCTCGCAGGCGATGCGTCGGCGCCGCGCACGGCGGTGCGCTACAAGGCCGAGGACTTCTCGATCTCACGCCAGCGCTCGTGGGGCACGCCGATCCCGATCGTCTACTGCCAGACGCACGGCGCGGTGCCGCTGGCGAAGGAGCGGCTGCCGGTGCTGCTGCCGCTCGATCTGAAACCGACGGGCACTGGCAACCCGCTTGCCGAGAACGATGATTTCGTGAAGACGACGTGCCCGGTCTGCGGCGGTCCGGCCGAGCGGGAGACCGACACGCTCGACTGCCATTTCGACGCCCTGTGGCTGTGGGTGCCCGTGTGCGTGCCGCCCGAGTCGCGCGAGTCCTCGCTCGAGCAGATCCTCGCGCTCGGCGACCTGCGTCACTGGCTGCCGTCCGAGCGCGTCGTCGCCGGCTCGGACAGCGGCAACTTCGTGTTCGACCAGCGGATCGTGACGAAGGCGCTGCGCGACATCGGCTCGCTGGCGTTCCTCGCCGACGGCGAGCCGTTCGCCGGTTGCCTGTTTCACGAGATGGTCATCAGCGAGGGGCGCAAGATGAGCAAGCATCTGGGCAATGTCGTCGACCCCGACGCGCTCGTCGAGCGCTACGGCGCGGACACGGTGAGGCTCGCCGTGCTGTACGCCGCGCGTCCGCAGAAGACGCTCAACTGGAGCGACTCGGCGGTGTTGCGCGCGCATCGCTTCCTGACGCAGGTGTGGGAGTTCTCGCAGTCGCGCCTGGCGGCCGCCGCGCAGGTCGCAGTGAGCGGCGAGGAGGACGCCGGCGTGGGCGCCGACGGCGCGCCGGTCAGAGACATGACCGAGCACCTGCGGCTGAAACTGCGGCAGTGGTGCGAGAAGGCGGTCGAGAAGACGACCGAGGACATGGACGCGCTGGAGACGCACAGCGCCGTGCGCAACGTGATGCGCCTGTTCGACCGCATCAAGGACTTCGAGAAGCGCGTGCTGGCGCGCTCGGACGCGCTCGGACGCGCCGACGGCGACGCGCTGCTCGAGGCGCTGTCGACGCTCGCGCAGCTGCTCGGCCCGCTCGCGCCGCACGTCGCCGAGGAGCTGTGGATCGCGCTCGGCAACGACGAGGACGGCGCGCAGACGCCGTGGCCCGGCGTATCGTTGGAGGTCGTCGCATGAGCCCGCAGACGATCGAGAGCCCCCGGCAGGGATCGCGGCAGCGGACGCGCTCGTGCGCGACGGCGCTCGTCTGCCACCGCTGCGACAAGAGCTACCCGCTCGAGTCGACCGTGTTCTCGTGCCCGGACTGCAAGAAGGGGCTCGACGTCGTCTACGACTACGAGCTCGCCGCGAGCCACTTCCGCGACTTCCCGAGCTCCGAGCGCCCGCACAACATCTGGCACTTCGAGGAGCTCTTGCCGATCGTCGACGCCGCCGCGCAGGCGCGCGTCGGACAGCACTCGGGCTACACCCCGCTGATCCGCGCCGATCGGCTCGGCGCGGAGCTCGGCCTCAGCAATCTGTTCCTGAAGGACGACTCGAGCAACCGCCCTAGCCTCTCCTACAAGGATCGCGTCGTCTCGATGTCGGTCGCGCGGCTGCTCGAGCGCGGCAAGCAGGAGATCGGCTGCGTCTCGACGGGCAACGTCGGCACCGCCGTCGCCTCACTCGCCGCGAAGGCGGGCGTCGACGCGTTCATCTTCTACCCCAACCGCCTCGAGGAGATGAAGGCGCGCGTGTGCATGGCGCTCGGCGCGAAGGTCGTGCAGGTCGAGGGCAACTACGACGAAGCCAACCGCCGCTGTCGCGAGCTCGCCGAAGCGACGGGCATGGACTTCGCGAACATCACGCTGCGCCCGTTCTACGCGGAGGGCGCGAAGACGGCCGCGTTCGAGGTCGTCGAGCAGCTCGACTGGAACGCGCCGGACCATCTCGTGATCCCGGCCGCCGGCGGCACGCTGTCCTCGCGCGTGCACAAGGGGCTGAACGAGCTGCAGCTGCTGCGGCTCGCGGAGACCGAGCAGACGCACATCCACATCGCGCAGCCGAGCGGCTGCAACCCGATCGCCTCGGCGATCCTCGCCGAGGAGGCGGAGGTCGTCCCGGTGATGCCCGAGACGGCCGCGCACTCGCTCGCGATCGGCGCGCCGGGCGACGGCTACCTGGTGATCGACGCGGTGCACAAACGCGGCGGCACGGCCGCGTTCGCGTCGGACCCGGAGATCTTCGCCGGGATCGACCTGCTCGCGGCGACGGAGGGCCTGTTGACCGAGCCGGCCGGCGGCACGACGATCGCCGTGCTCGAGAAGCTCGCCGCGGCGGGCCGCTTCGCGGCCGACGACACGGTCGTGGCGATGATCACCGGCAACGGGCTGAAGACGCTCGACGAGCACCCGCAGAAGCCGTGGCCGGCGAAGATCGCGTGCGAGCTCGAGCCGATGCGCGAGGCGCTCGACGAGCTGAAGGGCACGCCGACGCTGATGCAGACCGCGCGCGAGCAGCTCCAGCAGTAGCCGGCTACCCGCGGCGCAGCAGCCGCCCGACGGCGGCCATCATCTCCTCGGTGCGCTGCTCGCGCTCGGAGTCCTCGCCGCCGAGCACGCAGACGCGCGCGTGGTCGTCGAGCAGGCCCAGCGCGACCTTGTCGAGCGCCGCCTCGATCGCCGAGATCTGCGTCAGCACGTCGATGCAGTAGCGATCGTCGGCGACCATCTTCGAGACGCCGCGAACCTGCCCCTCGATCCGCGCGAGGCGTCGCTGCAGCTCGTCCTTGCTCGCCGTGTAGCCGCGCGTTTGCGCCATGCCGCGATGATACCCCCACCCCCTACCTGCATCCGGCGCTCGCCGCGGTGCGCGTGTGGCGTTCGGCCCATGGCGCGCGGCGTCGAGCGGGTAGAGTGCGCTCATGGCAGGCGACCCGCTTCTCGACCTCGATGAGCGCCGGCGCAAAGAGCGCGAGGCGGTCGATGAGGGCGGCGGCGGCCAGTCGGAGGGGTTCGAGCTGGCCGAGCGCGAACTGATCGAACACACCTCGCACGGCGACGAGCACGCGCCCGCGAAGATCTCGCGCGACGCGTACGCCGAGGGCGACGAGGAGCCGAGCGCCGCCGAGTACGGCGAGGCCGACGAAGAGCAGCTGAACGACTGACCCGGCGTCAGCCGTCGCCCCGTCAGCTCACCAGCGCCACTGTGCCGACCGGCTACAGCCGAGCTCAGCGTGAAGCCGTGCGGACGTCGACGCACAGTGGCGGGTGGTCTGAGAGCTCGACCGCGCCCGCGTCGGAGATCGCCGCACGGTCGAGCAGCGCAGGCTCGCGCTCGCGTGCGAGGCCGCGCGCGAACAGATGATCGACGTCGCGGCTCGCGAGATGGACGAGGCCGTCGGGCGAGAGCGGCAGGCGCAGGTTGAGGTCGCCGCCGAGCACGAGCGGCGCCTCGCCGGCCCACGCGAGCGCCGCGCGGCATAGCCGCGCGAGCTCCTCCTCGGCCAGCGGCACGCGCGTCGAGCCGTGGTAGTTGACGAAGCACGCGCCGCTCGCGAGCCGCACGAGCTGCGCGACGCGGCGCTCGGGCCACGCGCGCAGGCGCAGCGTGCGAGATTCGGCGATCGCCGCGCGCGCGAGCACGGCGTTGGCGCCGCCGCCGTTGGACTTCGCCCACTCGGGCCGGCGCACCGCGACCGCGCGGCGCAGCGCGAGCAGCGAGTTGCGCGAGGTCGCCGCCGCGCGCTGCTCGGCGCCGGCGGCGCGTGCGAGCGACTCGGGCCACCAAGGCGGGACCTCCTGCAGCAGCGCGACGTCCCACTCCCAGCCGGCGAGCTTCGCCGAGAACTGCTCGTGCAGCTCACCGCGCGAGGGCGGCAGCGAGCGCCCGTGGAACAGATTCCAGCTGAGGACGCGCAAGCGCTCGCGAGCGCCGCGTCAGAGCGCGGCGTCGAGGAACGCGCGCAGCGCGTCCCTGCCGCCCGCCGTGACCGGCTCGCCGTGGGCGAGCAGCAACAGGTCGAAATCGAGCTCGAGCAGGCGCGTGTACGAGTCGATCAGCGCCTGCTTCGTCCGCTCGGGCTCGTCCATCAGCGAGTCGGGCACGAACGTCAGCCCGTCGTGCTGAGCACGACGTGCTCGGGCACTCCGAGGCGCGCGAGCGCGTCGAGGCCGTCGGGCGGCGTCATCGGGTCGATCAGCACGCGCGCGTCGGCGACGTAGTACGAGCTGACGTCGGCGTCGATGTAATCGTGGCGCGCGGTCCAGTGCCAGAGGTCGGGCGCGATCTCGTCCATCGGTTCAGCGTACTGGCGGCCTCCGGCGAGCCCTCCTACGCGCCCGCCCTGCGGCGCGAGGCCGCGAGCGCGCCGATTCCGACGATCACGCCGAGCGCGCCAAGGATCAGCGCCGTGACGCCGAGGCCCTTGCTCGCGCCACCGCCGCCGCTCGACTTGACTGCGGCCGGCGCCGGCGCGGAGGGGCTCGAGCTCGCAGCAGTCTGCCCCGCTTCGGGCCCCGCCTCGTCGCCGGCGACGTCCTCGATCACGCCGCCCTTCGCCGTGACGTTGATCCGTGGAGAGGGATGTTCGGCGGTCAGAGAAGGTTCGATCCAGTGGACGACCTGCCCGTTGCTGTAGGTCTGGACGGTCCTGAATTCGAGTGCGTTGCCGGTCGCATCGTCGGGGATCGCCAGCGACAGCGGGAACTGGATGAACTGACCGTTTTCGACCTTGCCGAGCGGACCGGTCCACGTCCAGACGATCTGCGAGACCTCCGTATCGATCGTTTCGCCGTCTTCTTTGATCGGCGTCGCGAGCTTGCTTTCGATCACCTTCGTGCTCCAGCCGGACACGTTTTCGTAGTCGACGCCGGTGAATCCCTGGGGAAAGAGGACGTCGACCTTCTTCACGTACGCGCCTTCCTGCTCGCCCGGCACGCGAACGTCGAGCGTCGCGAACGCGCCCGCCGGGATCGTGTTCGGATGCAGGCTGATGTGCGCCTGCGCGGCCGCCGGTGCGGCAAGCGACGCGACTGCGAGCGCGGCGGCGAGCTTCCTGGCGTTCATCTCGGTCTTCCTCCTAGGTCGGTGGTGATGCCTCGCGGCTCTTGCACCGGCGCGCGACGAGTCGACCCTCCTCGCGCTGGCGGTCATCGGATCGGCACCTGGACGGTGCGGTTGCTCTGTTCGAATTCGGAGACGCGGTCGCGCACTTCGATGCTCCACGTGCCCGCCGGACTGAGCACGGCCGCGTTGAGGATGTAGTGCCCCGGCCCGGCGAGCGTCGGCTTCAGCGGCAGCGGGCCGATTCCCTTCGACGGCAGCCGTGCGCTCACGGTCAGTTCCTTCGTCGCCGTGAACTGCGCGCCGGTCTTCGCGTCGATCAGGTAGAGGTGAACGGTGTTGAGCCCCACTTTCGCCGGTTCGACGGTCAGCTCGAGCTCGGCCGGCCCGATCGTCGTGTTCGTCGAGAACGGTCCCTTCGCGGCGTCGATCGGCGGCGCGTAGCTGATCAGCGCGGCGGTCACGCCGAACACGCAGATCATCAGCGCGAGCTCGCCGCGCATCGTTCGGCGGGCGAGCGCGCCGACGCCGCCCGGCGAGCGGCCATCGCCGACGAGGCGCTCGAGCGCCGGGATCACGCGCCCCCGGTTGACCCAGCCGAGACCGATCAGCGCAGTGAGCAAGACGATCTTCGCGATGATCAGCGCGCCGTACGTCGTGTGGAACAGCCCGTCGAAGCTCCGCACGTCGATGTACGCCTGGATCACTCCCGTAACGGCGATCGCGACGACCGCGCCGAGCGCGATCGGCGAGAAGCGCGCGAGCGTCGCGAGCAGCAGCCGGCTGCGCTCGGAGGCTTCGAACCGGCGCGTCGCGCCGGGCACGGCCAGCAGCAGGCAGGCGATGCCGCCGACCCAGACGCTGCCCGACAGGACGTGCAGCACGTCGGACGGGAAGAACACGCCGACGGGGCTCTCGATGCTCGCGTGACCGGCGAGCGCCGGTGTGATCGCAAGGTACAGCGCGCCGAGCGCGAGCAGCGCGAGAACCGCGCGCGGCGGGCGTCGCGAGGGCTGCAGGGCGCCGTCACCGCGAACGCTCGGCCCGAGGACGGGGACCACGCCTCGGCCGAGCACGCGCGTCGCGATCAGCAGCGCGCCGAGCACGACCCAGACGATCGCGCGCGCGCCCCAGACCTCGCCGAAGCGGCTTTCGAGGGTGTTGTCGACGATCGTGCCCTTCAGCGAGCTCCACAGCGAGACGCCGGCCGCGCTCGCGCCCTGCAACAGCACGCCGAGCACGCTGACGATCACGCCTACGACGACGGCGAACGCGAGCAGCCTCGTCAGCCGCGACGCGAACACGCGCGATCCCTGCGACCAGCGCTCCTCGCCGCCGGCGACCGCCTCGAGCGCGGGCGTCCACGCGAACAAGAGGAACGCGAGGCCGCCGATCATCAGCGCGAGCGTCACGTAGTTGAGCGCGCGGACGATGCCGAAGGAGACCTTCGTGACCTCGCCGCTCTCGTTCTTGCCGATCAGTCCGGCGACCGTGAACTTCGGCGCAGCGCCGGGATGGCCGATGCTGAAGACGAGGCCGCCGTAGACGATGTGCGTGTCGGCCGAGATCACGCGGTAGGTGCCGGTGTACGTGCCATCGGGCAGGTTCGGCTTCAGCCCGACGCCCATCCAGTGCTCGTTGCCATCGGGGTGCGAGACGTCGAGGTCGTCGACCTCGACGCCCTGCGCGTCATAGACGCGTACGGCGCCGAGCGTGCCGCCGACGTCCTGGTTGAACTCGAAGATCACCTCGCTCGGCTGGACCTTCACGGTCGAGCCCGACAGTGGCGAGGTGCCGAGCAGCTGCGCGTGCGCGAGCGCGGCGGGCGCGAGGGCGAGCACCGCGGCCGAGGCGGCCGCGAGCGCGAGCGCGAGACCGATCGACACGCGCCGGCGGGCGCGCTCGAGTCGATCTGCCTGGGGTCGGTCGGGTCGCTGGTGGGCGCCGGCGGCGCCGTCCGCGATGCGAACCGGCGCGCGCGAGCGCAAGGCGAAAGGGGGCAAGTCGCTCCTCGGTCGGTGATGGACGAGACGCCAGAACGCGCGAGCGCGCGGCAACGTCAGCGTGCTCGGCGTCCGCTGGGCGAGCGACCGTCCCCGTCCGGAGCGCCGGCCGAGGCAGCTAGCTCGCCGCGAGCGGCGCCGGTGGCGGCCGCACCGCGAGCGAGCGCGCGATCAGCTCACTGCCGTGCACGGCGACGACGTGCTCGCGAGCGTGCGAGGCCGCGGCGACGAGCGCCCGCGGCAGTCGGCGCCTGCGCTCGCGACGAGCCGCGAGCAGCAGCCGCTCACCGGGATAGCGCCGCGCGAGCAGCGGCAGCGCGACGGCGAGGACCGGCAGCAGGCAGAGCAGCGCGTGGAGCATTCGCCGTGAGAGCCTACTCCTCGCGCGCGCACGCGGTCCGTCCTACTGGGACATCATCGGACCGCCCGGCAACGCCACCCACAGCCGCGCGCGAGCTCGCGCGGGACGCGACCGCTGTTGGCGGCGCGCGAATGAGGGTAAGCGAGGTTCAGAGATGGCCGACACCGCGATGGATCTGTACCTGAACGACCATCTGGCGGGCGCGATGCTGGGAAGCGAGCTGGCAGGAGCGATCAGAGATCGGCACGAGGGCACGCCGCTGGGAGAGCTGATGCGGGCGATCGCGGTCGAGATCGAGGAGGACCGTCAGACGCTGCTCGACCTGATGGACCGGCTCGACGTCTCCAAGAACCCGGTCAAGCAGGCGACGGGCTGGGTCGCCGAGAAGGCCAGCCGCGTCAAGTTCGGCGGTCTTCTCTCGGGCGAGCCCGATCACGGAGCGTTCATGGCGCTGGAGAGCCTCACGCTCGGCGTCGTCGGCAAGGCATGCCTGTGGCGAGCGCTGAAGGAGGTCGAAGGCGACTACCCACAGCTCGCCGCAGCCGACCTCGACCGGCTGATCGAGCGCGCGGAGTCGCAGCGAAGCGTGCTCGATCGTGAGCGGCTCGCGGCTGGGAGGCAAGCCTTGAGCGGCGGCGGGGTCGACGCGGGCTGACCGTCGTCGCGCGTGGCCGCCGCCTGTGTTGACTTCCTGCACGGCCGGGTATCGCCGGGCTCGCCGCGCTCGCGCTCTCGGGTCGGAGGGCCGTCGCGGCACAGGTCGCACGGTCCGGAGGGAGCGCGACTCCCCTGTAGGGTTCGTCCGTGGGGCCTCGACAAGCGCACCGGCGAGTGGCGGCGGTCGTGGCTGTCGGCGCCCTCGCCTTCGCCGGCTGCGCCGCGGTCAGCGCTGAGCCGGGCGCCGACACGTTCCTCAACGAGCACTCTCGTGAAGCCGTGCGAGCCGCAGCGGCGATGCGCGACCTCGACACAGCGGTCTCGCGGCTGCCGAGCTCGCCCACACCAAGACAGCTGCAAGCGCTCTCGGCAGCCGCGATCAAGAGTCGTCGCGATGTTGCCCTGGCGACCGACTGGGGTGTCAGCGAAAACGGCGAAGAAGAAGACGTCGGGCAAGCTCAGACAGAAGTCAACGAAGGCGCCGGTCGCATGCTGAAAGCGATCTCGGCGATGCGCACCTACTCGCGCGTACCGCGCCCCGCCCGGCTCGCCTCGCTCGAGGCCGATTTGGCGCAGGCGCGCCGCGAGTGGAACAGCGGCATCTCGCAGATCTGGTACCTCGCGCGCAAGCCTCACCCGCCGACAATCTGAGCCGCGGCTGGCGCCCCGTCAATTGACGGGGAACGTATCCCGCCGGGGTTGAACGTGGGGCTCAGCACGAACGGTTGCCGCGATGCGGCGGACGCCCTCGCGCAGAAGCTCTGGGTCGACCGCGCCGAAGGAAAGACGCATGTGAGTTGCCTGCGGGCGCCCCACCAACATCGCCGGACCCGGCAAGTAGCTGACACCGCTGGCCAGCGCCGCGCGGTAGAGGTGCTCATCGTCGCGCGGCTGTTGGAGTGTCACCCAAACGCTTGCGCCGCCAGCTGGGCGCTGGAAGGTGGCGAGCCCGGCCAGATCACTGTCAAGCGCTCCGAGCAGGACGTCGCGTCGCTCGCGGTACGTGTCGCGAGCGCGCGCGAGCTGTGCCGGGTAACAGCCATCGCCGAGGAACCTCGCGGCGACCTGCTGGGTGAGCGTCGGACTGTGTGCGTCGTCGTCGCGCTTCTCGGCAATTATTCGTTCGAGCACCTGTCCGCTTGCCGCGACCCAGCCGGCGCGCAGGCCTGGTGCGACGATCTTCGATAGCGAATCCACGTAGATCACGTGGGTCGGGTCGAGCGCTCGCAGCGGGCCAGGATCGCTGCCTTCGAAGCGTAGGTCGCCCCAGACGGCGTCCTCGAGGACGAAGAAGCCGTGCCGCTCGGCGAGCTCGAGCAGGCGTGTGCGCCGCTCCTCGGTGAGGTCCGAGCCAGTCGGATTCTGCAGTCGCGGCTGGAGCGCGACCAGTCGGACTTCATGCGCGCGAAGCAGCTGCTCGAGTGCCTCGACGTTGAAGCCCTCTGCGTCTACGGGAATCGGCATCACGTTGGCGCCGGTCGCACGCAGCGCCTCGATCATCCCCCCAAAGCTGGGCGACTCGCAGGCGGCGACGTCGCCCGGCCGCATCACCGCGCGCGTCGCCAGCGTCAGCGCCTGCCGGGCTCCGGTTGTGACGAGGATCTCGTCGGGCTCGTCGTGGAGGCCGCGGGCACGCCCGAGCGCCGCGAGCTGGGCACGCAGATCGCGCATGCCCTCGGTCGGACCGTACTCGTAGTTCGACGCTCCCCCGGCTGCAAGGACGGCAGTGACGGCACTTGTCAACTCGGCGAGCGGGATCAAGGCACTGGCCGGCGAGCCCATCGATAGCGCGATCAGCCCATCCGAGCGGGTGTGTCTGATCGACTCGGCCAAGAGGCTGCCCGCATCGTCGTCGCGTTGCGCCGGCAGCGCGTAGGTCTGCCAGGAGAAGTCGGCCTTGTCGCCCAATGCCGCACCGGCCGCGCCGCGCACGAACGTGCCGCGGCCCACCCCCGCGACGACGAGGCCCTGCTCCTGCAGGCGCCTGTAGCACCGGCCAGCGGTCAGCTGGTTGACCCTGGCGATGTGAGCCAGCTCTCGAATCGGTGGGAGCTTGGCACCGGCTGGGAGCTCTCCGCTTCCGATCGCCTCGACAAAAGCGTCGACGAGCTGCTGCGTAATCGAGGACTCGCCGTGGCGGTCGACACTACTCAGACGTTGTTCGAGGGATTGTGCCATATGGTCAGTCAATCATAAATTGATTGACATTGCAATTCGGAAAAGTTGCGCTAACTTTGGGGCACGCTACTCAAACTTATGTCTGAGAGGTGTAGCAATGGTCGGACGCGGTAGCATCAATGCGGAGATCGCACGGCAACGAGAGATCGAGCTGAGCCGCCAAGCAGAGAGACGCGCTCCGATTCTTTCCGAGCTCAACGCGACGCGGCAGCACCCGACCGAGGCGGTCACGATCCGACCGGGCGCTGTGGGCGATCAGCTCGAGCTCGCGCAACTCGCGAAGGGCCAGCGCGACTCGCTCCCCGAGCGTCCACGGCTAATCGCGGAACTGGGGGGCGTCCAGTGGCCGCCCTCTCGCTCGCCGACGGTGCAGTCATCGCAGAGGGGTCCCGAGTGGGCGCCGACGTCGTCGCGCTGCTGCGCCTGCGGGCCGATCAGATCGAGGGCCATTCGCGTCGCCACCGACGGCCGAGCGGCTCGCTCCTCAGGCGGCTGCGCGTCCGCGTCCGAAGACCCGCCTCGTTGTAGCGAAGGACGCAGTCGTCGCGGTGCGGAGCGCCGTCCGATATCCCCCGGACGCCTGCGCCGGGCGATTCCATTGAAATCGTCCTGGTCGACCATCGAGCGCCTAGCGATCGAAGAACCCAGCGACTCGCCCCATAGAAAAGCCCCGCCGGAGCGGGGCTTTTCCTTAGCGGGTCGATAAGCCGGATTCTGTCGTTGAACAGCCATCCATCTGAGCGGCCTACCTGGACCTCGGCGGGCAACCTGCAAACGGTCCTGTTTGGCCTTGCATCGGGCGGGGTTTGCCCGGCCGCCGCGTCACCGCGGCGCCGGTGCGCTCTTACCGCACCATTTCACCCTTGCCTGTGAGCCGTTCACGTGGGACGGCCCCATCGGCGGTTTGTTTCTGTGGCACTTTCCCGCGGGTTTCCCCGGGTCGATCTCCCGACCACCCTGCCCTTCGATGTCCGGACTTTCCTCGAAGGCTGAAAGCCTCCGCGGCTGCCTGACCCGCCCAGCCAAGGTAGCGCGTCGAGCGCGGGCCGCAAAATCCGGACGGCGCGCTTGCGCGGCGCGGGGAGGATCGGGTCAGACGCTCCGGAGCAGCCCGACGACGCGGCCGAGCACCGTGACCTCTTTGCTGCGAATCGGCTCCATCGCCTCGTTCTCCGGCTGCAGGCGAACGTGGTCCGCCTCGCGGAAGAAGCGCTTGACCGTCGCCTCCTCGCCGAGCAGCGCCACGACCACATCGCCATCGCGCGCCGTGTCCTGCGGACGAACGACGACGAAATCGCCCTCGATGATCCCGGCGTCCTTCATCGAGTCGCCGCGGATCCGCAGCAGGTACTCGCCTTCGCCACCGCCGGCGATCTCCGGCACGGACACGTAGTCCTCGACGTTCTCCTCTGCGAGCATCGGCTGGCCAGCGGCGACCGAGCCGAGCAACGGAAGGTCGCCCGCCCGCACGATCCCGCGCACGGTCTCGACGGCGCTGCCCATCGCGCGATCGAGCAGCTCGATCGCTCGCGGCTTGGACGGGTCGCGACGCAGCAGGCCGAGTTTCTCGAGGTTCGCGAGATGCGCGTGCACGGTCGAGGAGGACGCAAGCCCGACCGCCTTGCCGATGTCTCGCACCGTCGGTGGGTAGCCGTACTTCGCCGAGTACTTGCGGATGAAGTCGAAGATCTACCCACGGCCGGGGACGCGCTTCGCTTGGCCGCTCCGTCGATCGCCGCCGGCGACTTCATCGAGCCCGCGCTGCTCGACGGGCACTATCTGCGCCGCTCCGACGCGGAGATCTTCGGCCCCCCGGCGCAGCCCCCTACGCATCCGGTATGAGCGGCGAATCTCCGGCCATCTCCATTCGCCCCATGGCGTGGGCGGACCTCAACCGCGTGCTGGAGATTGCAAGCAGCCTTCCCACTGCGCCGCACTGGGCCGAAGCTGCGTATGCTCACGCCCTCGATCCGAATGCGATTCTGCGTCGCGTTGCCCTGGTGGCGGAGGATACAAGCGGAGCGGTCGTCGCCTTCGCCATCGCCAGCGTGATCGTCCCGCAAGCGGAACTGGAAACCATCGCGGTCGCGGCCGAAGCGCAACGGAAGGGAATTGCTCGTCTCCTGCTGCTCGAATGTTTGCTGCGCTAAAAACTTTTTCGGTTACTGAAGTCACGTTAGAGGTGCGGCCTTCCAACCGCTCCGCGGTCGCGCTCTACCGCTCCTGCGGGTTCTTCCCAACTGGGGTGCGTCCGCTGTATTATGCTGATCCGCAAGAGGATGCGCTCGTCATGAGCCGCAGGCTCACGTACCCGTGAATGCCGGCTTCCGTCGATCCGCCGCGCCCAGGTTACTGTGAGCATCGTCACACGTGTGCGGTTTTGCCCAGGAATTCCACAGCCTGGCGGTAGCCTGCCGCGATTGGCGCTTGCCGAGTCTCGCGCCACAGAGCTATATGTAAATGTTCTAAGAAAATACGAGGAGGAGCCTATGGACGAAATATTCGATTCAACGCTGAGCGAAGAAATTGGCCGCCTGCACGCCGAACACCGTCGCTACGCTCAGCGGCTGGAAGAATTGATTCAGAAACCGTACCTCTCCGCAGATGAACAGCTCGAGGAAGTACGGCTGAAGAAGCTGAAGCTCCATGCCAAAGACCTGATCTACGCCCTCGAACGCCGAACCCCCGTGGTGGCGTAAGAAGTTGCGCCGGTTACTGGCGAAAGACGGATTGTCGGGTGCGGTTGCCCTTATGCGCAGGTGCGCGCCAAGCCTCGCCCGCAGGATGCTGGCGACCCTGAAGCAGTAAAGCTGAAAACCGTATAATCGTTGGGGACAATGGTTCGTGACGGTTACATCTACGGTTTGAGCTTGCTGGGAGTAGCACTGGTGCTGGCGTGGACTACGGGCAACTGGGGCTGGGGCATCGTCCCCCTGTTGCTGGCAGCGTTCTTTCTCTGGTTTTTTCGCGATCCCCAGCGGACCGTACCCGCCGGTCCGGGACTGATCGTATCTCCCGGCGACGGCCTGGTCACAGAGACGGTCACCATCACTACGCCCCAGGGGCCGCGCCAGCGCGTTTCCATCTTCCTCAACGTCTTCGACGTTCACGTGAACCGCTCTCCGATCGAGGGCGAACTCACCTCGGTGCGCTACCAGAAGGGTCAGTACCTGAACGCCATGAACCCCGCCAGCGCGGAACGCAACGAGCAGAACAGCGTCACCGTACGCGGCCAGGGAATGGAAGTCACTTTCAAGCAGATCGCAGGACTCCTCGCCCGCCGCATCGTGTTTCTGCCCCGCCAGGGCGACCAGGTGCAGCGCGGCCAGCGCGTGGGTCTGATCAATTTGGTTCGCGCGTCGACGTGATCGTTCCTGCCGAGGCAGAACTCCAGATCAAGGTTGGCCAGCGCGTCAAGGGAGGCTCCAGCGTGCTGGCCATCATGCCTCCATCCGCCGCCGGAGCGGCCTCGGAACCATCTGCGAGAACAGAATCAGACCTCCTGGCGGGAGACCTTTAATGGCCGCCCACGATCCAGCGTCGCCGCTCCAACCATTGCCCGAACCAACGCCCAGGGCCGGCTGCGCCGCGGCATGTACCTGTTACCGTCGCTTTTCACCGTAGGCAACATCGCCGCGGGCTATTTCGCCATCACCCAGACCATCGCCGCCATCGGCTCCAGCGCAGACGCGCGCATGCATCTCGATTGGGCGGCCATCGCCATTCTTTTCGCGATCCCCTTCGATGCGCTCGATGGCCGTATCGCGCGCATGACCAACACCACCAGCGAGTTTGGCAAAGAGCTGGATTCGCTCGCGGATGTCATTACCTTCGGCGTTGCGCCCAGTCTCCTGGCGTATATCTGGGGCTTCCATTTTCTGCCCGAATCAATCAATCACCAGCTTCGCCAGGACATCGTCCACGCCGGGGCCTTCATCTGTTTCCTGTATCTCATCGGCGGCGCCTCGCGCCTGGCCCGGTTCAACATCAGCCACGACGCGCAGCCGCGTAACCCCGGGCGGCCCGGACGCAAGTACTTTGTCGGTATGCCGATTCCCGCCGCCGCCGGGCTGCTTGCCGCGACCGTTCACTTCTGCAACGCGTATCCGGTAGAGGCCTGGTGGATCGGCATCATCTGGCTGATCCTGGTGGGCATGGCTGGGTTCCTCATGGTCAGCACCTGGCGCTTCTGGTCCGGCAAGGAGATCAATCTCACCCGAAGCCACCCGTTCCAGGTTCTCTTCCTGCTTTCGATTGTCCTGTTTGTCATCGTCCGGTTCTCGCAGTTTGTGCTGTTTGCGGGAGCTCTTGTCTACATGTTCTCCGGCATCTGGGCGCGCGCCGCCTATTCCTGGTCGCGACGCCGTCGCCGCCGTCCCCGCCGGGCCCCGGAAACTCCCACCGCCGAACCGGACCCATTGCATCATTCCTAACTTCTTCCAAAGGGAATTCTGTGTACAAAATCGCTATCGCCGGAGCCTCGACCCTGTTGGGCAAGGAACTGAAGGACGCCATCTCCGAGTCGTCCCTGGCCGCCGCCACCTTCACGCTCCTTGACGAAGATGATGCTCTCGGCCAGCTTGACCAGGTGGGCGACGAGATCACCTTTGTCCAGCCCATTCGCCCCGACGTATTCGATCACGTGGATTTCACGTTCTTCTGCGGCAATGAGGAATTCGAGTGAGCACTTGCCTTGCCTCTGCTACACGCTGCTTCGCCACCAGCCAGCGTGGGCTGCGCGGTATGAAGAAAAGCAGGAGCAGAAAAAGAGCGGCCGGAACTGCCGATACTCCAAGTTTCCAGCGCCACTCGATCACTCCCAAACCAACTTGACCAATGACATAGTTCGACAGATACGCAAGCAAAATGCCGACAACGACATTGAGTTGGGCCCTTCACAGTTCCAGAGGTGATCCGGCTTCTGACGGCGGAGGAGATTGGCGAGCGATTCGAGTTGGGGTTGTGAAAGGATTGCGGGCGCAAGTCGCTGGTTTGAAGGGCTGGTGCTTACCGCGCTCCACGGGACCGACTGGGCGAGGGCGCTGGTGCAGCAGAAGACGAAGGCAAGCCACGGAGTTGCACGCATAAAAGTCTCTCGTATCCATTTCAGCTTAAATCCGGACCTCGATATCGGTTAGCGAATTTCCGGTTTCTGTTTGGGAACAACGGCCTGTCGGTTACCGCGGGCGGCTCGCTGACGTTCACGCCAGCCAACTTCTCCACCGCGCAGAACGTGACGATCACCGCCAATACATCTGGTACCGGGGCGGCGACGTTCACCGTGAGCGCCGCTGGCCTCACCTCGGTGACGTTCACCGTGACCGAGACAACCGGCTCAACCGGCACGCCCACCATCGTGGTGAACCCCACGACGCAGAACATCACCCAGGGATCCATCGGCACGGTCGGCATCTCGCTGTCCAGCGCGCCCTCGGGGAACGTGACGGTGACCACGGCACGAACCTCGGGGAACACCGGCCTGTCGGTGACCGCGGGCGGCTCGCTGACGTTCACGCCAGCCAACTTCTCCGCCCCGCAGAGCGTGACGGTAACCGCGGACAGCTCCAGCACCGGATCGGCGACGTTCACCGTGAGCGCCTCCGGCCTCACGTCGGTGACGTTCGCCGCGGCCGAATCCACCGCCACTACCGGCGGCTCGCACGTCGCGGACCCGTTCACCGGGGCCAAGCCCTACCTGAATCCTGACTACGTCAAGGAAGTCCAGACCCAGGCCAGCTCCGACGGATCAAGCGCCGAGGCCTCGGTGGGCAGCTTCCAGACCGCGATCTGGCTGGACACGATGGCCTCGATCAATGGCGGCACCACCGCCACCGGCACCAGGACCGGCCTGATGCAGCAGCTGACCAACGCCGCGGCGCAGGGGACAGCCAGCACCCCGTCCCTGGTCGAGATCGTCGTCTATGACCTGCCCGGCCGGGACTGCGCGGCGCTGGCCTCCAACGGAGAGATACCGGCCACCACCGCCGGCCTGACCGAGTACGAGACCCGTACATCGACCCCATCGCGTCGATCCTGACTCAGTTCGCCAGCTCCGACATCCGGGTGGTGGCGATCATCGAGCCGGACTCGCTGCCGAACGTGGTCACCAACAAGTCCCTGTCGGCATGCCAGACGTCCACCACGTTCTACGAGCAGGGCATCACCTACGCGCTGCCTGGCGATGCGATCCGCGGCTTGCGCTAGATGCGCCGATCGATTTTAGGTGCGTGCCGCAAAAAGCGAGGCGGCCAGATACGCTGCCGTCATCATGAAAATGGTGCTGGCGTTCCCGATGCTGCTGGCGGGTTGCGGTCACGTCTTCCGGCGCGTGCCCCGATCCTGATCCCGACCCGACCGATGCCTGCTCCACGTCGTACAGCCAAACTCACCAGCATGGAGATCGCGTCCGCGGCGTCTCGGAAACGTTGGACGACGGCGAGCCGAGCCGTGGCAGCACGATAGTCGAGGAACCCCCCACGGGAGCCGGAAAGCACGGCCGCCGCGAAATTCGCTGGCGCCCGTCAGTGCGAGCGCCTTGCCATTTGAAGTCGAATGGAGACCCATCGTGTGACGTAGGGTGTACGGAGCGCCTGCCTTGTCGGCCATCATCGAGCACAACCGGGCCACTTCCTCCGTCCGGTCCGCCTGGTTGATGTAGAAGGGGGGCCGCCATGTCCAGGCGGCTAGGATCAGGAGGAACGAAGACTGTCAGCCACTCGATGGTCAGACGGATTTCGAAAACGGAAACCTGGAGAGACCATAGAGGCAAGCGGCGAGGAGGAGGAAGACGGGCAGGAAGGGGACGATTAGGAATGACCCCACAGCCCGGCGGGACCGGGTACCGCCTCGTCGGAGCCGACGGAGGAGTCTTCGACTTCGGATCAGCGCAGTATTACGGGAGCCTCCCCGCCCACGCGTCGAAAACCCCGAAATCAACACCATCGCATCCAGCGTGGACGGCATGGGCTACTACCTCATCAACGCGACAGGCACCATCTGGAACTACGGAGACGCCCCCAGCCTCGGCACCCCATAGGTACAAGCTCGCGGCCGACACCCCAAATCCGAGCGGGCGTTCGAACCGCAAACGAGGGTTTAGTGAT
>CAVPKP010000006.1:0-174308 GCA_963705745.1 uncultured Solirubrobacteraceae bacterium | reverse complement strand
CCGGCGAGCAGCGGGTCGTCGGTCTCGTGCATCCAGCGCTCGAGCCGCCCGCGCAGATCGCCGAGCACCTCGCCGTAGCGCGCGTCGTGCGACGAGGTTGTTCGCCTCGTTCGGGTCGAACAGCAGGTCGTAGAGCTGCTCTTTGGCGATCTCGCGCTCGGCCCAGCCGGCGCGTAGCAGCAGGTCCTTGCTCGGCCCGTCGTCGGTGTTCGCGAGCACCGGCGTGCGCGCTCGCCCCAGCGGCGGATGTACTTGTGGCGACGCGTGCGCACCGCGCGCTGCGGCTCGTATGCCGCGTGCCACGTGGAGCCGGCGAAGACCTCCTCGCGCGACCTCGTCGGCCTCCCCTCGCAGCAGCGGCATCAGCGAGACGCCCTGCAGGAACGGCGGGCGCTCGATCCCGAGGTAGCTCGCAGATCGTCGGGTACATGTCGATGTGGGATACGAGCCCGTCGTGTACGCGCCCACCGCCGAACGGCTCGGGCCCGCGCAGGATCAGCATCACGCCGAGCCCGCGGTCGTACAGCGTCGCCTTCGCGCCCGGGAACGGCATCCCGTGGTCGGTCGTGAAGATCACGAGCGTGTCACGCAGGTGCGCCGCGTCGAGCTCGTTCAGCACGATCCCGACGCCGTGGTCGAGCGAGCGGGCGCTCGCCTTGAACGCCGCGACGTCGGCGCGCACCGCCGGCGCGTCGGGCAGGTTGTTGGGCGGCTTGGAGTACTGCACGTCGCGCAGCGAGCCGGGGCCGAGGAATTCGCGGTGCGTCTCGAAGAAGCCGACGGAAAGGAACAGAGGTCGCTCGCGCGGCCGGCGCAGGACCTCCATCGCCAGCGGCGCCACCGACTCCACGCGCGTCGTCGGCACCTTCATCACCTCGTCGTAGCCGATCGCCTGGGGCTCCTTCGAGATGTGCTGCTCGCCGATCAGCGTCGAGGTGTACCCCACGTCGCGCAGGGTATGGACGATGTGATGGCTGTAGTCGCGCAACGACCAGCCGCGATGCGCGAGGCCGAGCATCCCGTTGCTCTGGCCGTACTGTCCGGTCAGCAGGCAGGCGCGGCTGGCGGAGCACGTCGGCGCGGCGCAGAACGCCTGGCGAAACAGTACGCCCTGGTCGGCGAGCGCTTGCACGTTCGGCATCGGCACCGGCTCGCCGTAGGGCTGGACGTAGCGGCCCGTGTCGTGCGAGTGCAGGTAGAGGACGTTCGGTCGCTTCGACATGTCTTTCCTACTCATACGACTGGTTGAATGAGATACCGTTTGCGGGCGCGATGAAGCCGATGCTCTCCTACCTCGTCTGCGCTACGCCGCGCAGCGGCAGCACCCTACTCTGCCACGAGCTCGACCAGACCGGCCTCGCAGGCCATCCGCAGGAGTACTTCGAGGCGCTGCGCCGTTCGGGCCTGCCGCGTCGCCCGCACGAGTACTTCGACCCGGACCGGCACCCGAACATCGTCGAGCGCCTCGCGTTCCGCGAGATGCCCGAGGTCGGCGCCGAAGCCGAACCCGCTGTGGCATCCCGACACCTACGACCAGTATCTCGCGTGGGCGCTGCGAGGAGGGAACGACGCCCAACGGAGTGTTCGGCGCGAAGCTGATGTGGGGCTACCTCGGCGACTTCGCCGAGCTCCTGCGCGGGATCGGCGGGATGGCCGGCCGCCCGCTGCCCGAGCTGCTCGCGCGCGCGTTTCCCGGCCTGCGCTACGTGCAGATCACGCGCCGCGACAAGGTGCGCCAGGCGGTCTCGCTGTGGAAGGCCGTGCAGACGCAATCGTGGCAGCGCGAGGCCGGCAGCGAGGCCGGCGCCGAGGACGGGCGAATGCCCGAGCCGGTCTTCTCGTTTCGCGCGATCAACTACCTGATGCGCCAGCTGACCGCGCACGACGCCTCGTGGGACGCGTACTTCCTCGGGCTCGGCTACGAGCCGCTGAAGGTCACCTACGAGGAACTCGCCGAGAGCACCGACGCCGTCGTGCGCAGTGTGCTCGACCATCTCGGCATCGCCGCGCCGCCCGACCTGCAGATCGGCGCGCCGCGCCTGTCGGTGCAGGCCGACGAGGTCTCGGAGCTGTGGGTCGCGCGCGTGCTCGAGCACCTCGAGGCGCTCGAGGCTCCGGAGGTCGTCTGAGCGGACGCGGGGCGCTCGCGGCTGAGCGCGAGTGGGACGCGGCGGCTGGACGCGTGCCCGCCGAGCGGGATACGCTGGCCGCGATGCGAGCGCATCACGTTCACGTCGAGCACGACTTCGGCAAGCCGCCGGAGCGGGTCTTCGCGCACCTCGCCGAGCACGAGCACCTCGCCGAGGTGTTCGGCGCGAAGGTCACGCGCCTGCGCGACGGCGCCGAGCAGCGCAATGGCGTCGGCTCGGTGCGTCAGCTGCAGATCGGACCGCTGCCGCCGTTCGAGGAGACGGTCGAGGAGTTCGTGCCGGGCGAGCGGATCGTCTACCGGATCACGAAGGGCAGCCCGCTGCGCGGCCACGTCGGGACGATGACGTTCGCGCCCACGCCGAGCGGCGGGACGCGCCTCGTCTACGACATCCGGATCGCCTCGCCGATCCCCGGCATCGCTCCGATCGTCCACGCGTCGCTTACGCGCTCGATCGAACGGGCGCTCCCGTCCGTCGAGCGGCAGGCCTGAGACGCGCCGATGGTCGACGTCGCAGCGGCCAACGAGCAGGCGGCGACGGTGCACAAGGGCTCGGCCGGCGAGGTCGCCGGGATGGCCGGTTCGCTGGCGCGCGCGTTCCACGACGATCCGGCGTTCAGCTGGGTGCTGCGCGGCGACCTGCGGCGGATGCGGCCGCTGCGACGCGGCTTCGAGCTGTTCCTGCGCCGCGTCTGGCTGGACGACGACGAGACGTACACGACGGCCGACGTCGTCGGCGCCGCAGTGTGGGAGCCGCCGGGCGCCTGGAAGCACGGGATCGGCGAGCAACTGCGCCTGCTGCCCTCGGCGCTCGGCGCGTTCGGTCGCCACCTGCCACGCGTGCTGCGCTCGCTCGCGGTGCTCGAAGGAGGCCATCCGGCCGAGCCGGAGTTCGCGCCGCACTACTACCTGGCGTTCCTCGGCGTCGATCCGGTCTGGCAGGGACGCGGGCTCGGCAGCGCGCTGATCGCGCCGGTGCTCGCGCGCTGCGACCGCGAGCGTACGCCGGCGTTCCTCGAGGCTTCGACGCCGCGCAACCGAGCGATGTACGAACGTCACGGATTCCGCGTGCTCGGCGAGTTCAAGCTCGGCCGCGGCGCGCCGCCGCAATGGCGCATGTGGCGCGAGCCGCGCTGAGCCGCCGGCGGCGCCGCGAGCGGCGGGGCTTGACATCTGCGACGACGCTCGGCTAGCGTCACCGGCCGAGGGCCGAGCGAGGGACACGCACGCCACTGAGGGAGCGTGCATCGGAGAGGGGGCAACTCACCGCCTGAGCCGCTTTCGTGGGGCAAGTCGCCCCGGAGGGTCGAACTGCTCAGGCCAGCCGGCCTTGGGCGCGTGAAAGGAATGGAGACTGAAATGATTGGAAAGATTCCAGGGCGGGTGGCGAAGTCGGGCACGATGCTGCTCGCAACCGCAGCCGTGCTGGCGTGGGCGACGGCCTCGGCTGGCGCGGTCAGCCTCACGCCTGTTTACAACAACATCCCGGCGGCGCTGCCCGGCAACGTGCCGTCGGAGGCGTTCGAGGCGACCTCGACGTCGCAGTTCGGCGGCGAGGTCGAACTGGCCGGGCCGACGCTCAACACGACGAGGGTGACGGTCGCGATGAGCAGCTGGGCCTGCCAGAGCGGGGGCGCCGAAGACGGCTCGTGCGTCAGCTCCCCCGGCGCGAAGTTCGAATGGCCAGTGACGCTTCACGTCTACGCGGCCGGCGCCGGCGACTCGGTCGGCACGCAGATCGCCAGTCTGACGAAAACGTTCAAGATGCCCTACCGGCCTTCGGCCAACGCGACGAAATGCGCCGGCAACGGCGGCTGGTACCGAATGGGCAACTGCTACCACGGCAAGCTGTTCAAGATCGCGTTCCCGCTGAGGGGGGTCTCGATCCCGAGCAAGGCGATCGTCAGCGTGTCGTTCAACACGACCGACTACGGCGCCGAACCGACACACGTCCTGGGGCCGTATCACTCGCTGAACTTCGGCGGCTTCGAAGGCGGCCCGTCGGTCGGCAGCGACCCGCAGCCGCAGAGCGATTACATCGACTCCACGTGGACCGGCGCCTACTGCGACGCCGGCGCCTCGGGAACGGGCACGTTCAGGTTCGACCCGGCGATCCCCGGTGGGTGCCTGCCGTCGCAGGCCGCCTACGACGGCTTCGACAACGAAGGCCTTCAGCCCGGGATCACGATCGCGACCGGCTGACCAGAGCTGCGGCGCGCAGGCGCCGCAGCACGTAGCACGACGGCCCCGCTTCGGCGGGGCCGTCGTGGTTTCCACGAAGCCGCGCTCCACGAAGCCGCGCTCCACGACGCCGCGCTTCCCGAAGCCCCGATTCGCCACGCCGCGACCCGCGGCGCCGGCACCCGCGGCGCCGCGGTCACGCGCGCCGCCCGCGCCGCCCGCGCCGCGTCCTATCCTCGGCTGGCGTGTGTGGCCGCTACACGAACACCGCCGGGGTGCAGGAACTGAACGAACGCTTCAAGGTCCCGTTTCCGGGTGAGGCGGGCATGCACCGCTACAACGTCGCGCCGACCGAAGAGGTGCTCGCGATCGTCGCGCCGAACGGCGCGCCCGAGGCGCGGCTGCTGCGCTGGGGGCTCGTGCCGACGTGGGCCGAGGACGTGAAGATCGGCAACCGCATGATCAACGCGAAGATGGAGACGGTCACCGAGCGGCCGGCGTTTCGCAACCTGATCGGCAAGGGCTCGCGACGCGCGCTGCAGATCGCCGACGGCTACTACGAGTGGCTCAAACCGGAGCGCCGCGACCAGCCTCGCCAGCCGTTCCTGTTCCGCGTCGACGGCGGCGCGCCGTTCGCGTTCGCGGCGCTGTGGACGCCGGCGAAGATCGCCGGCGAGTGGATCGAGAGCGTCGTGCTGCTGACGTGCGAGTCGGCGTCGAACCCGGTCGCAGCGGCGATCCACGACCGGATGCCGGTCGTGCTCGCCGACGGCGACGCGCAGCGCGCGTGGCTCGACGGCGCGCTCGACGCCGAGGAGGCGCTCGCGCTGTGCGGGCCACTGCCCGCCTCGCGCCTGAGCGCCGCGCCGGCGAATCCGGCGTTGAACAAGCCCGGCGCGGCCGAGGAGGGGCCAGAGCTGCTTCGCGCGCCCGACTGAGCGAGCGAGGCGCATGCGCCTCGCTCGACGATCGGTCCAGATCATGTGCGGATCGTTGCGATCTTCATCGCGCCGGCCGATGCGTCGAGCATGGCGTGCGATCACTCGGCTCTGCACAGCGGCGGCGCGCGCTACCTCGCCGCTACCGGCGAGCTCCAGCTGGTGCTGATCTGCGACTCGTGCGGCGCTGAGTGCGCGCAGCTCGAGCGCGTCGAGTACAACCCGCGCCCGCGGCGCCTGCTCGGACACCTCGCCGAGCTGACGGCGCGTGAGCTCGGGCTCGACGAGCAGGCGATCGCGCGCGTGCGCTTCTCGGCGCTCGTCTGCGGGCAGTGCCGCGACCTGATCCCGCAGGAGATCGTCGCCAAGCGCGGCCCGCTGACGCCGCGCGAGTGGGCCGAGGTGCACCGCCATCCCGAGCTCGGCGCGGCGCTGATCTCAGCCGACGTCGGCCTCGAGCAGATCCGCGAGTGGATCCTCTGCCACCGCGAGCGCCCGGACGGGCGCGGCTACCCGCGCGGGCTGCGCGGCGAGGCGATCCCGCTGGAGGCGCGCATCCTCGCCGTCAGCGATGCGTACACGGCGCTCATCAGCGACCGCCCCTACCGCCGCGCACGCGACCACGAGCAGGCCTGCGGCGAGCTCGCGCGCTGCGCCGGCACGCAGTTCGACGCCGCGGTCGTCGAAGCGTTCCTCGCGGCGTCGCGGCGGCGCAATCCGCAGCTCGAGCGCGCCGCGGCATAGCTAGAGCGTCGGCAGTCGGTACTTGCGCGTGCGCGGGTGGCGCTCGAGCAGACCGAGCTCGACGAGCGTCAGCGCGTAGCGGTGCGCCGTGCTCGGGCTCATCCCGAGCTCGTCGGCGAGCTCGACGATTCCGCGCTCGCCGCCGTCGTCGCCGAAGCCGGTGAGCAGCGAGAGGCCGCGCAGCAGCGAGCGCGACAGGCGCGGATCGTCGGTGTCGCTGGGCAGGTACCCGCGCGCAAGCGACGCGCTCGCTCGCGCGGGGCGGCGCCCGTTCGCGCCGGCCTTCGCCTTCCTCCCGTTCGTCCGCCGGCGCCGCTCGGCGAGCGACTCGGCGACGAGCGCCGAGATGCTCGGCGCGTTGCCGCGCGAGGCCGCGCGCACGACCGAGTCGATCTGCGCCGGCGAGAGCGTGATCGTGATCGATTCGTGCGCCTGCTCGGACACGCCGCGATGTTCGCATATGCGGACAACCGTCTACAGCCGTGTTTCTGACGATCGTCTGCGACGAGCGTCGATCGAGAGTTCGCGCCGCAGGGGGGTTGGGAACGGCGGTTGCACGTGCAATCATCGTCGGGTGCCGTCGATCTCGATCACGCATTTCAGCGATCCGGCGTGCCCGTGGGCGTACTCCGCGAGCCCGGCGCTCGCGGTGCTGCGTTGGCGCTACGGCTCGCAGCTCGACTGGCGCCTGGTCACGATCGGTCTCTCCGAGGACCCCTCGCGCTATCTCGAGCTCGGCTACACGCCGACGCGGATGGCGCTCGGCAACCTCGGCTTCCGCCGTTTCGGGATGCCGTTCGCATTCACCCCTCGCGCGCGCGTCGCCGCGAGCGGGCGCGCCTGCCGCGCGATCGTCGCCGCGCGGCGGCTCGACGCCGGGCGCGAGCACGACGTGCACCGCGCGCTGCAGCTCGCGTGGTTCACGACGACGCTCGTGCTCGACGAGGACGCCGACATCGCGGCCGCGCTCGCGCCGCTCGATCGCCTCGACGTCGAGCGAATCGTCGCGGCGATCGACGAGCCGGAGACGCTCGCGGCGTACGAGGCCGACAAGGCCGAGACGCGCAGCGCCGCCGGCGGCGCGACCGAGTTCCAGGGCAAGGCGCGACAGACCGACGGGCCGGTTCGCTTCTCGGCGCCGTCGCTCGTGTTCGAGGCCGGTGGGCAGCGGCTGGAGGCCGGCGGCTTTCAGACGATCGAGGCGTACGACGTGCTGATCGCCAACCTCGACCCGACGCTCGCGCGCGAGGCGCCGGGCGAGGACGCGCGTGAGATCCTCGCGCGCTTCCCCGGCGGGCTGACGAGCCAGGAGGTCGCGGCGATCATGGCGCAGAACAACCAGGCGCCCGATCGCGCCACGGCCGAACGCGCTCTCGTCGAGCTCGTCGGCGCGGGCGCCGCACGCCGCACGCCGCTCGGCGATGACGCGCTCTGGCAGCCGGCCTGAGCTCCGCGGGGCGCCGTCACGCGCCGCCGCGCGCCGGGTAGCCTGCACCGCTGAGATGAGCGTGACCGTGACACTGCCCGACGGCAAGCCGCTCGAGCTGCCCGACGGCGCGACCGGCGCCGACGCCGCCGCCGCGATCGGCGCCGGCCTCGCGCGCGCCGCGCTCGCGGTCGAGGTCGGCCACCCGGAGGCCGGCGAAGCGCCGCAGCTGCGCGACCTCTCGCGGCCGCTGCCCGACGGCGCGCACGTCTCGATCGTGACCAACCGCAGCGGCGAGCGGGCGCTCGAGCTGATCCGCCACGACACCGCGCACGTGCTCGCCGAGGCGGTGCTCGAGCTGTACGACGGCGTCAAGATCTCGATCGGGCCGCCGATCGCCGACGGCTTCTACTACGACTTCGAGTTCCCCGACGGCGTCAGCGTCTCCGAGGCCGACTTCCCGGCGATCGAAGCGCGGATGCGCGAGCACGTCAAAGCGGGCGAGCCGTTCGAGCGGCGCGAGGTGAGCCCCGGCGAGGCGCGCGAGCGCTTCGCCGCCGAGCGCCAGGAGTACAAGGTCGAGCTGATCGACGACCTCGTCGCGCAGGCCGAGCACGGGCATCCGGCGCGTCGTCTCCAGAGCGTCTCGCTGTACACGAACGGCCCGTTCACGGACCTCTGCCGCGGTCCGCACGCGCCGAGCACGAAGTCGGTCGGCGCGTTCAAGCTGCAGTCGGTCGCCGGCGCGTACTGGCGCGGGGACTCGGCGCGCACGATGCTGACGCGGATTTACGGCACGGCGTTCTTCACGCAGTCAGAACTCGACGAGCACCTGGAGCGGATCGAGCAGGCGAAGGCGCGCGACCACCGCAAGCTCGGGCGCGAGCTTGGGCTGTTCACGTTCTCTGACGTGTCGCCCGGCTCGGCCTTCTGGCTGCCGGCCGGCACGAGCGTGTTCAATGCGCTCGTCGGCGTCTCGCGCGAGATGGTCGGCGCGCGTGGCTACAGCGAGGTGAAGACGCCGCTGATCTTCGACGCCGAGCTGTGGAAGACGTCGGGTCACTGGGGCAAGTACCGCGAGAACATGTTCACGCTCGACGTCGAGCAGCGCGAGATGGGCGTCAAGCCGATGAACTGCCCCGGCCACGCGCACCTGTTCGGCACGACGCGCCATTCCTACCGCGACCTGCCCGTGCGCTACTACGAGCCGGGCCTGTTGCACCGCAACGAGGCCTCCGGCGTGCTGCACGGGCTGCTGCGCGTGCGTCACTTCGCGCAGGACGACGGGCACATCTTCTGCACCGAGGAGCAGGTGCAGGAGGAGGTGCGCGGCTGCCTCGAGCTCGCGTTCGCGACGTACGAGCTGTTCGACCTCGACGTGCGCCTCGAGCTCTCGACGCGCCCCGAGCAGCGGATCGGCGACGAGGAGATGTGGGACCGCGCCGAGGCGAAGCTCGCGGCGGCGCTCGCCGAAGCCGAGCTCGAGTACGAGCTGAATCCCGGCGACGGCGCCTTCTACGGCCCGAAGATCGACATGCACATGACCGACTCGCTCGGCCGCTCGTGGCAGTTGGGAACAGTTCAGCTCGACTACTCGATGCCGGCGCGCTTCGAGCTCTCCTACACGGGCGCCGACAACGCCGAGCACACGCCGGTGATGATCCACCGCGCGGCGTTCGGCTCCTACGAGCGCTTCATCGGGATCATGCTCGAGCACTTCGCCGGCGAGCTGCCGCTGTGGCTCGCGCCGGTGCAGGCGATCGTGCTGCCGGTGTCCGATCGCTTCAACGGCTACGCGGCGGGCGTGCGCGAGGAGCTTCGCGCCGCGGGCGTGCGCGTCGAGCTCGACGAGCGCAACGAGTCGGTCGGCCGCAAGATCCGCGAGGCCGAGCTGCGCAAGCTCCCGTACATGCTGATCGTCGGCGAGCGCGAGCAGCAGGAGGGGACCGTTTCGGTGCGCGCGCATCGCGGCGGCGACAGCGGCGCGAGCACGGTCGAGAAGTTCACAGACGGCCTGCGCGGAGAGCTATACTCACCCGCCTTGCAGCCACGCAAATCTCCAGAGCGCGACGCTTAGCCGCTTGAAGCGCGTTCAAGACAGCTAGTGCCGGTTCCGCGCAGGTTCGACCGGCGCCCGCCCGAGCGGGACACGACGAGGATCAACGAGCGCATTCGCGTTCCCGAGGTTCGCCTGATCGACGACGAGGGCAACCAGGTCGGCGTGCTGAAGACGCCCGACGCGCTCGCGTTCGCGCAGGAACGCGAACTCGACCTCGTCGAGGTCGCGCCCGAGGCGCGCCCGCCGGTCTGCCGTGTGCTCGACTACTCGAAGTACAAGTACGAGCAGGCGCAGAAGGTCAAGCAGGCGCGCAAGCACCAGCAGCAGATAACGGTCAGGGAGATCAAGTTCCGCCCGAAGATCGCCGAGCACGACTACGACACGAAGAAGCACCACGTCGAGCGCTTCCTGCGGCACAAGGACAAGGTCAAGGTGACGATCATGTTCCGCGGGCGCGAGGTGACGCACCCCGAGCGCGGTACGGCGATCCTCGACCGGCTCGCCGAGGAGCTCGCCGAGCTCGGCGTCGTCGAGCAGCGCCCGATGCAGGAAGGGCGCAACATGACGATGATGATGGGCCCGTCGAAAGCCGTGCTCGCGGGGAGGATCGGCACCGACGACGCCGCCGACGAGGTGTTCACCGAAGGCGAGAGCGGCGACGTCGCCGAGACGGCGCTCGAGTCGCCGCTCGGCGAGCAGGCCGTCGCCGAGGCGCAGGCCGCCGAGGCGGGCGAGCCGGCGGAGCCGGCCGACGTGCCCGACGCGCCCGCGGCGGCCGACGCGCCCGCCGCGAACGACGCGGCCGACGCGAGCGACGGCGCCGACGCACGCACGCAGCCTGCCGCGGACGCGCCCGCGGACACCGCCGTGTCATAATCGGCCGCGCGATGCCCAAGATGAAGACTCACTCCGGCGCGAAGAAGCGCTTCAAGGTCACCGGCTCCGGCAAGGTGCGCGGGCGGCATCCGTTCACGAGCCACATCCTCGAGAAGAAGTCGCCGAAAAAGAAGCGCGCGCTGGGGGCGCCGAAGATGATGAACGAGCACGACGAACCGCGGATCAAGCGGATGCTCGGCGTCGGCGCCGGCAAGGCCGCCGCTTCGCAGCGCTCGCGCTCCGCCGCCAAGCGGAACGGAGGCCGGTCGTGACGCGCGTCAAGCGCTCCGTCCACGCGCGCAAGAAGCGGCGCGCGACGCTCGAGCTGACGAAGGGCTTCCGCGGCGAGGCGCACTCGAACTACAAGCGCGCGAAGGAGGCGCTGATGAAGGCGGACGCGTACGCGTACCGCGATCGGCGCAACCGCAAGCGCGATTTCCGCCGCCTGTGGATCACGCGGATCAACGCCGCCGCGCGCCAGAACGGGATGAGCTACTCGCAGTTCATGCACGGCCTCGCGCTCGCCGGCGTCGAGCTCGACCGCAAGGTGCTCGCCGACATCGCCGTGCGCGACGCCGACACGTTCCGACGTTTTGCCGAGACCGCCCGCGAGGCGTCGGCTGCCTGACCGGCAATCGACATCGGAAAGCCTCCCGGGCGTCGTTCTCCAAAGGACGGCGCTTTTTTTGTGCCCCGACCGACTCCCCACGCCACTTCGATGACCCACATCAGCTCACCACAGAACCCCAGGTTGAAGGCGCTCAAGCGCCTCGCGACGCGGCGCGAGCGCGCGCAGCGGGCGCTTCGCGGCCGAGGGCGAGGACCTCGTCGACGCCGCGCGCGAGGCCGGGCGCGAGGCGCTCGAGGGCTACCGCCTCGCGGGCTCTGGGCTCGGCGGCGAGGGCTTTCACGACGTCGAGGCGGACGTGCTGCGCACGGTCTCGACGCTCGGCTCGGGCACGCGCGTGATCGGCGTCTACGAGCAGCGCTGGAGCGCGCCGGCGGGGCCGCTGTGCGTGTACCTGCACGGCGTCGGCGATCCGGGCAACGTCGGCACGATCGTGCGCTCGGCGCACGCGTTCGGCGCCTCCTGCGTCGCGCTCGGCCCGGGCTGCGCCGACCCGCACTCGCCGAAGGCGCTGCGCGCGAGCATGGGCGCGATCTTCGCGGTCGCGCTCGCGCGCGTGCGCGACGTGGCCGAGCTGCCCGGCGAGCGCGTCGCGCTGAGCGCCGACGCCGAGGACCCGCTCGCCGCCGCGCGGTGGCACGCGGCGAGGAGGCAGGCGCGGCGGCGGGGCTGACGCTGCTGGTCGGCGCCGAGCGCGAGGGCCTGCCGGGGAGCTGCTCGACGCGCTGCGATCGCCGCGCGCGGATCCCGATCGCCGCGGAGTCGCTCAACGCGGCGATGGCGGCGACGGTCGCGCTGTACGAGGTCACGCGGGGCCGCGACGGCCCCCCGGCCATCTAGGGTCCGCACACGATGATCGAGCGCATCGGAGAGCTGCGGGCGCAGGCCGAAGCGGAGATCGCGGCGGCCGGCGGCGCCGAGGCGCTGCAGGAGCTGCGCGTGCGCTACCTCGGGCGCAAGGCCGAGCTGCCGCAGATGCTGCGCGGCGTCGCGCAGCTTGCGCCCGAGCAGCGCGGCGCCGTCGGCAAGGCCGCGAACGAGGCGCGCCAGGCGCTCGAGGCGCTGATCGAGCAGCGCGGCGAGCGGCTCGGCGGCGCGGAGCTCGAGCGGCGGCTGCAGGCCGACCGCGTCGACGTCACGCTGCCCGGCGCGCCGCCGCAGCCGATCGGGCGCCTGCACCTGCTGACGCGCATGCGGCGCGAGCTCGAAGACATCTTCCTCGGGCTCGGCTTCACGGTGATGGAAGGCCCGGAGGTCGAGACCGTGCACTACAACTTCGACGCGCTCAACCACAGCCCGACGCACCCCGCGCGGGCGCGCACGGACACGTTCTACGTCGGGGAGGAGGGAGGGGCAAGGCCGGCGTGCGCCGGCGCCGCTGGCGGCCGAGGAGCTCGTCCTGCGCACGCACACCTCGCCGATGCAGGTGCGCGCGATGGAGGCGCACCCGCCGCCGCTGTACGTCGTGATCCCGGGCGCGTCTACCGCCCGGACTCCGACGCGACGCACACGCCGCAGTTCCACCAGATCGAGGGTCTGGCGGTCGACGAGGACATCACGCTCGCCGACCTGAAGGGGACGCTGCTGATGTTCGCGCGCGCGGTGTTCGGCGACGAGCGCGACGTGCGCCTGCGCCCGCACTTCTTCCCGTTCACCGAGCCGAGCGTCGAGGTCGACGTGTCGTGCTTCCACTGCGACGGCGCCGGCTTCCTGCGAGACGGCTCGCGCTGCCATCTGTGCAAGGGCGAGGGCTGGCTGGAGGTGCTCGGCGCCGGCGAGGTCGACCCGAACGTGTACTCGTACGTGCCGACGAGCGACGCGAACGCGCCGGGGTACGACCCCGAGAAGGTCCAGGGCTTCGCCTGGGGGATGGGCGTCGAGCGGATCGCGATGCTCAAGCACGGCGTGCCCGACCTGCGCCTCTACTACGACAATGACGTGCGCTTCCTGGAGCAGTTCTGATGCGCGTCCCGCTGAACTGGCTGCGCGAGTACTGCGACCCGCCGCTCGACGTGTACGCGATCGAGGAGCGCCTGACGATGACGGGCACGAAGGTCGAGGCGATCCACCATCACGGCGTGCCCGACGTCGACGGGTTCGTCGTCGGTCGTGTGCTCGACGTGCAGCCGCATCCCGACGCCGACCGACTGCGCGTGTGCACGGTCGCGCTCGGTGATGGAGCAAGCCCGAGATCGACGCCGGCGCGGGGGAGCGAGCCGACCCGGCGACGATCGTGTGCGGCGCGCCGAACGTCGCGGCGGGGCAGACGGTCGCGGTGGCGAAGCCGGGCGCGACGATGCCCGACGGGACGAAGCTGAAGCGCGCGAAGCTGCGCGGCGTCGTCTCCGAAGGGATGATCCTCGCCGAGAACGAGCTCGAGCTGGGCGCGGGCAGGACGGGATCATGGTGCTCGACGAGCTGACGCTCGACGCAGAGCTCGCGCCGGGCACGCCGCTGGCCGAAGTGCTGCCGATCTCGACGGACGTGCTCGAGCTCGAGATCACGCCGAACCGGCCGGACTGCCTCGGCGTGTACGGCGTCGCGCGCGAGCTGCACGCCGCACCGGTGCGCCGCTGCGCGCCGCCGCCGAGGAGCGAGGGCCGCGGCGCCGGCTCGCAGCGCGCGCTCGCGGGCGCGGAGGTGAGCGTCGAGTGCCCCGAGCTGTGCCCGCGCTTCACCGCGCGCGTGTTCGAGGACGTCACGATCGGCCCTCGCCGCCGTGGCTGAAGGCGCGGCTGATCGCCGCGGGGCAGCGCCCGATCAACAACGTCGTCGACATCACGAACTACGCGATGCTGCTGAGCGGCCAGCCGCTGCACGCGTTCGACCTCGACCGCGTCGCCGGCGGGCGCCTGGTCGTGCGCCGCGCGCGCGAGGGCGAGCAGGTGCAGACGCTCGACGGCCAGACGCGCGAGCTCGACGCGGGAGACGGTCGTGATCGACGACGCCGAGGGCCCGACGTCGATCGCCGGGCTGATGGGCGGCGCGCGCTCGGAGGTCGCCGCCGACACGACGCGCGTGCTGCTGGAGGTCGCGACCTGGGACGGCCCGAGCATCCACCGCACCTCCTGGCGCCTGGGCCTGCGCAGCGAGGCGTCGGCGCGCTTCGAGAAGGGGCTGCAGCCGGAGCAGTGCATGCACGCGCAGGCGCTCGCGACGCGGCTGATGATCGAGTGCTGCGGCGCACGCGTGGCGCCGGGGACGATCGACGTCGCGCAGCCGACCGCGCCGCCGCGCGAACTGCGACTGCGCGAGCGCCGCGTGCAGGCGATCCTCGGCGTGGCCGTCCCGGTCACGCGCCAGCGCGAGATCCTCGCCGCGCTCGACTTCGCGAGCGAGCCCGCGCCCGACGGGCTCGACGTGACGCGTGCCGGCGCTGCGCCGCGACGACGTCACGCGCGAGATCGACCTGATCGAGGAGGTCGCGCGGATCGACGGCGTCGAGCGCCTGCCGACGACGCTCCCCGCGCGCCGTGGCGCCGCCGGCCTGCTGACGCACGCCCAGCGCGTGCGCCGCCGCGCCGAGGACGCGATGGTCGGGCGCGGGCTGCACGAGGTCGTCGGCTGGAGCTTCGCCGAGCCGGCGCTGCTCGACCGCCTGCGGCTGCCCTCCGAGCACGCGCTGCGGCGCGTCGTGCGCGTGCAGAACCCGCTGTCGGACGGCGCAGTCGATCATGCGCCCGACGCTGCTCGGCTCGCTGCTCGACGTCGCGCGTACAACGTCGCACGCAACGGCCCCGACGTCGCGATCTTCGAGTCGGGCACCGTCTACGGCGCGCCGGCGCCGGACGCCGAGGACGGCCTCGCCGCCGACGAGCATCACGCGCTCGGCGCGCTCCTGCACGGCGCGCTCGCGCCGCGCGCATGGCGCGGCGAGCAGCCGCGCGCGGACTTCTTCGCGGCGAAGGCGCTGCTCGCGGGACTGCTCGACGCGCTGCACGTGCACTGGTCGGTGCAGCGCGGCGCAGTGGCCGTTCCTGCACCCCGGACGCAGCGCGGCGGTGATCGCGCGCGCTGCCGGGGTCCGGGACGAACGCGGCGGCGAGCCGCTGCGGCTGGGGTTCGTCGGCGAGCTCCACCCGACGGTCGCCGCAGCGTGGGACCTCGATCGCACGGCGGCGTTCGCGATCGACCTCGGCAAGCTCGCGGCGGTCGCGCCGGAGGTCGTCGCGTTCCGCGCGTTCGGCGCGGTCCCGTCGCTGCGCCAGGACCTCGCCGTCGTCGTTGCCGGAGGCGGTCAGCGCGCGCGAGGCGCTGCACGCGCTGCGCGAGGCCGGCGGTGAGACGCTCGAGGACGCGCGGGTGTTCGACGTGTACACGGGCGCGCAGGTCGGCGAGGGCCGGCGCTCGCTCGCGCTCGCGCTGTCGTTCCGCGCCGCCGAGCGGCACGCTGACCGACGAGGACGTCGCGCCGGTGCGCGAGCGGATCGTCGCCGCGCTCGGCGAGCTGGGCGGTGAGCTGCGTGGCTGACGCGCAGCCGACGCGCGCCGCGCTCGGCGCTCCGACGGCGCAGGTCTTCGCCGCCGGCTCCCCGCGCGTGCTCGTCGCCGGCGCGACCGGCTTCGCCGGCGCGCTCGCGGCGCACCTGCTGTGGCGCCATCCGCGCTTCGAGCTAGCGGCCGTGACCGGCCGCTCGGAGCTCGGGCGCCGCCTCGACGACCTCTACCCGCGCTACCGCGTGCCGCTGCAGATCGAGCAGCTCGACCTCGACGCGGCCGGCCCGCTCGACGCGGCCGTCGTCGCCTACCCGCACGCGGCCGCCGCGCCGACCGTCGCCGAGCTGCACGAGCGCGGCGCGCGCGTCGTCGACCTCAGCGCCGACTTCAGGCTGTGCTCGCTTCAGACGTACGAGCGCTGGTACGGCGCGCACCCGCGCCCGGAGCTGCTCGCCGAAGCCGTCTACGGCCTGACCGAGCTGCACCGCGAGGGATCGCCGCCGCCGGCATCGTCGCCAACCCCGGCTGCTACCCGACGGCGTCGCTGCTCGGCGCTCGCGCCGCTCGCGCGCGCGGGGCTGATCGCCGACGTCGTGATCGACGCCAAGCAGGGCATCTCCGGCGCCGGGCGCACGTTCGACGAGACGACGCACCTGTCGATGGCCGGCGAGAACATCCTCCCGTACAAGGTCGCCGCACACCGCCACACGCCCGAGATCGAGGAGCAGCTCGCGCTGCTCGCCGCGGCGCCGCCGGAGCTCGCGGTGCAGTTCCAGGCGCACCTCGTGCCGCTCGACCAGGGCGAGCTGGCGAGCTGCTACGTGACGCCGACGCGCCGCGTCGAGCGACGCGGAGCTCGCCGAGCTGTTCGCCGACGCGTACGCGCACGAGCCGTTCGTCGAGGTGCGTCGACGCGCCGCCGGGCACGCGCGATGTGCTCGAGACGAACTTCTGCCGCGTGTTCGCCAAGGCCGACGCGCACACGCGGCAAGGTGATCGTGCTCTCGGCGATCGACAACCTCTGGAAGGGCGACCTCCTCGCAGGCGGTGCAGAACCTCAACGCTATGTTCGGCCTGCCCGAGACGGAAGGCCTGCATGACGCGACGAGCGCGACCGGCGACGCCGTGACGGGCCCGCCGCAGCCGTTCTTCCGCTCGCGCTGGGCGCCGGCGCCGGCGCACGTGCGCGAGCTCGGGCCGGATGCGGGCCTGCCGGCCGGGCTTCCGGGCGGCGGGCGTCGCGTGCGGGATCAAGCCGAGCGGCAACCGCGACGTCGGCCTGCTGGTCTGCGACGCCGAGCGCCCCGTCAGCGCCGCGCGCTTCACCGCGAGCGGCGCGCCCGCGGCGCCGGTGCTCGTCAGCCGCGAGCGCTGCCGCCTGCACGCGCTGCGCGGCGTGCTCGCCAACTCCGGCTGCGCGAACGCCGCGACCGGCGGGCGCGGCCTCGACGACGCCGCCAAGACGCAGGGCGCGGCCGCGCTCGCGCTCGGCGTCGAGCCGGCGGAGGTAGCGCTCGCCTCGACCGGCGCGATCAGCCACCACCTGCCGGTCGAGCGCATGCTGCAAGGGCATCCTCGCCGCGCGGCCGCTGCTCGACGCCGACGGCGACGCGGCGCTTCCAGGCAGGCGATCCAGACGACCGACTCCTCCGAGAAGCGCGCGAGCCTCGCGGTCGAGCTGCCGTCCGGGCAGCGTGCGCCTCAGCGCGCAGTGCAAGGGCGCCGGGATGATCTCGCCGAGCTTCGCGACGATGCTCTGCTTCGTCGAGACCGACGCCGAGCTCGCGCCCGAGACGACCGACCTGCTGCTCGGCGTCTGTGTCAAGCGCTCGTTCGACCGCGTCTCGCGTCGACGGGCAGCTCTCGACGAACGACACCGCGATCCTGCTCTGCTCGCGGCGCCGAGCGGCGTCCACGTCGAGCCCGAGAGCGAGGACGAGCTGCGCCTCGGCGAGGCGCTCGACGCGCTCCTGCGCGCAGCTCGCGATCATGCTCGTCGCCGACGGCGAGGGCGCCGAGCGGATCGCGCGCGTGCTCGTGCGCGGCGGCCACCAGCCGCACGTCGAGGCCGCCGCGCGCGCCGTCGCGAACTCCCCGCTGGTGAAGGCCGCGCTGAACGGCGGCGACCCCAACTGGGGGCGGATCGTGCAGGCCGTCGGCGGCGCACTGCCCGGCACCGCGCCGCTTGCCGTCGACGTCACGATCGAGGGCATCGCAGGTCTGCGCAGGCGGCGCCGCGATCCCCTACGACGAGAGCGCGCTCGACGCGGCTGTCCAAGCGCCGAGGTCGAGTACGAGGTCGCACTTCCCGGCGAGGGTGCTGAGACGGAGGTCTTCTTCTCCGACCTCTCACACGAATACGTGACATCAACGCCGACTACACGACATGAGCGACGAGCCGGGCTCGTGCGATGCGCGACGTAGGCACGCTGCTCGAGGCGCTTCCGTACATCAGGGAGTTCCACGGCAAGACGGTCGTGATCAAGTACGGCGGCGCGGCGATGGAGGACGCCGCGCTGCGCGAGGAGTTCGCGCGCGACGTCGTGCTGCTCAAGTACGTCGGCCTGAACCCGATCGTCGTCCACGGCGGCGGCCCGGAGATCACCGGCTACATGGAGCGGCTCGGCCTGCCCGTCGAGTTCGTCGGCGGCCTGCGCGTGTCCGACGAGGACACTGTCGAGGTCGCGAAGATGGTGCTCGTGGGCAAGGTCAACAAGGAGATCGTGCTGCGCCTGAACCGCCACGGCCAGCCGGCGGTCGGCCTCTGCGGCGATGACGGCTCGCTGTTCCGCGTCGCCCGCCGCACCGCGCCCGACGGCGAGGACATCGGCTTCGTCGGGCGCATCGAGCGCGTCAACGTCGGCGTGATCGAGCACGTCGCCAGCGACTACATCCCCGTGATCGCCTCCGTCGGCGCCGACCGCGAGGGCGACTCCTACAACGTCAACGCCGACGAGGCCGCCGGCGCCGTCGCCGGCGCGATGGGCGCCTACAAGGTGATCTTCCTGACCGACGTGCCCGGCTGGCTGCGCGACCCCGCCGAGCCCGAGAGCCTGATCGGCGCAGGCCAGCGCGGAGCAGGTGCGCAGGAGGCGCTCGCCGGCGCTCGACGGCGGCATGCGCCCGAAGCTCGAGGCGTGCGTGGAGGCGATCGACAACGGCGTCAGCGCCGCGCACATCCTCGACGGGCGCATCGCGCACTCGCTGCTGCTCGAGCTGTTCACCGATGCGGGGATCGGCACCAAGATCGAGGCGGCTCGACATGAGCCTCGCGCGAGCTGCAGGAGCTCGAGCGCTCGAGCGTGATCGCCTCCTACGCGCGCCTGCCGGTGGAGTTCGTGCGCGGCGAGGGCTCGCGGCTGTGGGACGTCGAGGGCAACGAGTACCTCGACTTCCTCTGCGGGATCTCGGTGACGAGCCTCGGCCACTGCCACCCGCGCGTCGTCGCGGCGGTGCGCGAGCAGGTCGGGCGGCTGATGCACGTCAGCAACCTGTTCTACACCGAGCCGGCGATGCGCCTCGCCGAGCGCCTCTCGCAGCGCAGCCTCGGCGGCAAGGTGTTCTTCTGCAACTCCGGCGCCGAGGCCAACGAGGCGGCGATCAAGCTCGCGCGCAAGGCCCGGCCGCGGCGGCGACGTCGTGGTCGTGCACGGCGCCTTCCACGGGCGCACCTACGGCGCGCTCTCGGCGACGCCGCAGGAGTCCAAGCAGGCGCCGTTCGCGCCGCTCGTGCCCGGCTTTCGCGCCGTCGAGCCCGACGCCCGAGGCGCTCGCCGCGGCGGTCGACGAGCACACCGCCGCGGTCCTGCTCGAGCCGATCCAGGGCGAGAGCGGCGTGCACGTGCTCTCCGACGAGCTGCTGCACGCCGCGCGCGCCGCCTGCGACGAGCACGGCGCGGCGCTGATCTTCGACGAAGTCCAGTGCGGCATGGGCCGCACCGGCACGCTCTGGGCGTACGAGCAGACCGGCGTGCGTCCCGACGCGATGACCGTCGCCAAGGCGCTCGGCGGCGGCCTGCCGATCGGCGCGCTCGTCACCGGCGAGCGGCTCGCCGACGTGCTCGCGCCCGGCGATCACGGCTCGACCTTCGCCGGCGGCCCCGTCGTCGCGAGCGCCGCGCTCGCCGCGCTGGAGCTGACCGCCGACCCGGCGCTGCTCGCGCGGCGTGCGCGAGCGCGGGCGCGCGGCTCGCGCGCCGGCCTCGAGCGCCTGCCGCACGTCGTCGCGGTGCGCGGGCGCGGGCTGATGCTCGCCTGCGAGCTCGACGTCGCCGCGCCAGCGATCGGTGCGCCGCGCGCTGCTCGAGCAGCGCCTCGTGCTCGAACGCGACCGGCCCGACGCACGCTGCGCCTGCTGCCGCCGCTGAATGTCACCGAGGCAGGACGTCGACGACGCGCTCGCGCGCCTCGCCGCCGTCCTGGAGAGCTGAGCTCGTGCGCCGCGAGCTGCCGCGACGGCTTCGAGCTCGACGACGACCGCGCGCGGATCGACGTCGACGCCGTGCACGCATTCATCAGCACCGAGTCCTACTGGGGCCGCGGGCGCGCGCGCGAGACGATCGAGCGCACGATCGCCGGCTCGACGCGCGTCGTCGGCCTCTATCGCGTCGAGCCCTCCGGCCGCGAGCAGCAGGTCGGCTTCGCGCGCGCGATCACCGACGGCGTCAGCCGTCGCCTACCTCGCCGACGTCTACGTGCTGCGGCCTACCGCGGGCGCGGCCTCGGGCTCGAGCTCGTCCGCGAGATCGTCGAGCGCTCGTTCCGCGACGTCGCACTGGATGCTGCACACCGCAGACGCGCAGCGGCTGTACGCGAAGCTCGGCTTCAGCGACGGCCGCCCGCCGCTACCCGCTGATGGAACGCCCCGCGCCGCGACGCCTCGGCCGCCGCGAGCGCCGCCGAGCCGTGATCCCCGACGACGCGCACCGCCTCCTACGAGGCCGACCCCGCCTCAGGTGCACCGCGTCCTGCTGCTCTACTCCGGCGGCCTCGACACGAGCGTGATGCTCAAGTGGATCCAGGACTCCTACGACGCCGAGGTCGTCTGCCTGACCGTCAACCTCGGCCAGCCCGGCGAGGACTACGAGGTGATCGAAGGCAAGGCGCTGCGGCTCGGCGCGCTCGAATGCCACGTCGTCGACGCGCGCGAGCAGTTCGCGCGCGAGTTCGTCGCGCCGGCGATCAAGGCGAACGCGCTGTACGGCGGCGGCTACCCGCTGTTCACCGCGCTCGGCCGGCCGCTGATCGCCAAGCTCGCCGTCGACTACGCGCGCTCGAGCGGCTGCGACACGATCGCGCACGGCTGCACCGGCAAGGGCAACGACCAGGTGCGGATCGAGGCGACGATCGCCACGCTCGCCCCAGAGCTGAAGGTGATCGCGCCCGTGCGCTCCTGGCAGATGGGCCGCGAGGAGGAGATCGCCTACGCGCGCGAGCACGGCATCCCTGTCAAGGGCGGCACCGAGGCCGCGCCGTACTCGATCGACGACAACCTCTGGGGACGCTCCTCCGAGGGCCGCTGGATCGAGGATCTCGAGCACGCGCCCGACGACGACGTCTTCCAGCTCGTCACGCGTCCCGAGCTCGCGCCGGACGAGGCCGAGACGATCGAGCTCGAGCTTCGAGCGCGGCGTGCCCGTCGGATCGAACGGCGAGCGCATGCAGCTCGTCGCGCTGCTCGAAGCGCGTCGCCGAGATCGGCGCGCGCCACGGCGTCGGCATCGTCGACCACATCGAGGACCGCATCGTCGGGCTGAAGGTGCGCGACATCTACGAGGTGCCAGCCGCCGCGATCGTGCTGCCCGCCCACCACGAGCTCGAGCGCCTCGTCTGCACGATCCACCAGAACCAGTTCAAGCCGGCGCTCGACCAGCAGTGGGCCTACCTCGTCTACGCCGGCCTCTGGTGGGAGCCGCTGCGCGGCGACCTCGACGCCTACATGGACCGCGTCAACGAGCGCGTCAGCGGCACGATCGGCGTCAAGCTCTACAAGGGCCACGCGCGCGTCGTCACGCGCTCCTCGCCAAACGCCGTCTACGACGCCTCGCTCGCGTCGTTCTCGCAGTCCGGCGGGCTGTTCTCGCAGAGCGCCTCGCCCGGCTTCATCGAGCTGTGGTCGCTGCAGTCGCGGATGGCTTGGCGGCTGCGCGACGCCGGCTCCGGCGCTCCCGAGGCTCCGCCCGGCGAATAGCGCGCCGCCGCACGGGTAGCATTGCCGCATGAACGGCAACGGCTACAAGCTGCTCGGCTTCGTCGTCTGGCGCGGCGCGAGATGGTACGCGCGCAAACGTCTTCCGTCGGCACGAACGCTCGCGCTCGTCGCCGCCGGCGGCCTCTCGGCGGCGGCCGCCGCCGGCGCGATCGCCAAGCGCGCAACCGGCTGACACGGCCGGTCCGCGCGCGCGATTTCGCTCACGGCGCCGTCCGGCCGCGAGCTAGCTTCCAGCGTCGATGATCGCCGAGGGAAACGAGACGCCGGGCGACGCCGCCGGCGGCGGCGAGGGCCGCGGGCGCCGCGCAGAGGGCGACTTCCTCGCCGAACGCCGCGCGCGCCGCGCGGTCGAATCGGGCGAGCACGCGCTAACGCTGCGCGCGGAGGCGGCCGAGGCGACGGTGCGCACGCTCGAGACGCACGTCGCGAGCCTGCAGCGCAGGCTGCAGGACGCCGAGCAGGAAAGCCGACGCGCCGCCGAGCTGCTCGAGCCGACGCAGTCCGCGCGCGCAGCCGAAGTCCCGAGAGCGCCTCGCCGCGCGCCGGCGCCCGGCCGTGCCGGCGCTCGAACGCGAGCTGCAGCGCGCTGCGCAGCGCGAGTACGCCGAGCAGCGACTGCGGATCGAGGCCGAAGATCGCGCAGGCGAGCGCGAGCGCGAGGCTCGCGCCGAGCTCGAGCAGCTCAGGAGGCGCCTCGTCGCCGGCGAGCGCGACGTCGAGGCGCTCGCCGCGCGCCTGGAGACAGCCGAGCGCGAGCTCGTCGAGGCCGAGCAGGCGGCCGCCGCCGAGCGCGCGTCGCTCGCGCGCGCCGAGCACGTCCTGCGCGCGCGCGTCGACGAGCTCGAGCGTCGCGGCGGCGAGCTCGAGGCGCTGCTCGCCGAGGAGCGCGCCGCGCGCGGGCGCGCCGAGCGCGCCCTGGAGCAGCTGCGCAGCGCCCAGCGCAGCGCTCAGGCGCTGCTCGGTGGCCTCGCCGAGACCGTCGCACGGCTGCGCGACGCCGCCGCGCGCCCGGCGGCCGAGCCGCCGCCGGTCGCCGAGCCGCCCCCACCGGCGCCGGACCTCCCGCGCGCGCCGGCGCCGCCGCCCGACCTGCGACCGCCGCGCGAACGCGTCGCCGAGGCGCAGCACGGCGAGATGGCCGAGGCGCTCGCGGCCGCCGTCGAGCGGCTGCGCGCGCGGGTCGAGGAGCAGACGACGCCGGCTCCGCCCGCCGCCGCGGCGCCCGTCGCGCGGCGAGTGGCGCACAAGCACAGCATGTCGCTGATCGGACGTATGCGGCTCGCGCTGAGGACACGCCGCGAACGGCGCAAACAGCGACGCGGCGCCTGATCGGCCGCCGCGCGGAGACCTAAGATCAGATGACGTTGAGCGAGACCAGCTGCGCCCACCTCCACGTCCACTCCGAGTACTCGCTGCTCGACGGCGCCTGCAAGATCGAGGCGCTCGCAAAGCGCGCGGCGGAGTTCGGCCAGCCGGCGCTCGGGCTGACCGACCACGGCGTGATGAACGGCGCCGTCGAGCTGTACCAGGCCTGCAAGAAGCACGACGTCAAGCCGATCCTCGGCTGTGAGATCTACCTCGTCGACGACCACGCGGCGCGCGGCCCGGGCCGCACCGAGCGCAACCACCTGACGCTGCTCGCGTCGAACGAGACCGGCTACCGCAACCTCGTCAAGCTCTCCTCGGCTGGCTTCCTCGACGGGCTGCAGCGCGGCAAGCCGTCGGTCGACATGGGGCTGGTCGAGCGCTACTCCGAGGGCGTGATCGCGCTGACCGGCTGCCTCGCCTCGCGCTTCTGCCAGCGGCTGCTCGAGGACCGCGACGACGAGGCGCGCGCGCACGTCGACGACCTGCGCAACGTGCTCGGCCCCGAGAACGTGTACTTCGAGGTGCAGAAGAACGGCCTCGCCCCGCAGGACAAGTGCAACGAGGGGATCGTCAAGATCGCGCGCGAGCTCGGCGGCAGCCTCGTCGGCACCGGCGACGTGCACTACCTGCGCCGCGAGGACTACGACCATCACACGGCGCTCTTGTGCGTGCAGACCAAGAGCACGATCGCGCAGCCGAAGATGACGTTCGAAACGAACGAGTTCTACCTGCGCGACAGCGGCGAGATGATCGCCGCGTTTGAGGAGTGGCCGGAGGCGATCGCGAGCACGCTCGAGATCGCCGAGCGCTGCAACGTCGAGCTCGAGCTCGGCAAGCAGCTGATCCCGAGCTTCAAGACGCCCGACGGCTCCGGCGAGCGCGAGTACCTGCGCGCGCGCGTCGAAGAGGGGCTGCGCCTGCGCTACGGCGACCCGCCGCCGGCCGAGGCGATCGAGCGGATGAACATGGAGCTCGACGTGATCGAGCGGATGGGCTTCAACGCCTACTTCCTGATCGTCTGGGACTTCGTCAAGTACGCGAAGGAGAACGGCATCGCGGTCGGTCCCGGCCGCGGCTCGGCGGCGGGGTCGATCGTCGCCTACTGCCTGGCGATCACCGACCTCGACCCGCTGCGCTACGACCTGCTGTTCGAGCGCTTCCTGAACCCCGAGCGCGTCTCGATGCCGGACATCGACATCGACTTCTCCGTGCGCGGGCGCGAGCGCGTGATGCGCTACGTGACCGAGAAGTACGGGCGCGAGTCGGTCGCGCAGATCGTCACTTTCGGCAAGATGTTCCCGCGCGCGGCGACGCGCGACGCGGCGCGTGTGCTCGGCTTCGACTACGGCATCGGCGACCGCCTGGCGAAGCTGATCCCCGACCCGATCATGGGGCGCTCGCCGTCGTTCGAGGACTGCCTGAAGGGCGGCCAGCCGCTGCGCAAGGCTGTCGACGAGGACCCGCAGGCGAAGCAGATCGTCGACGTCGCGCAGGGGCTCGAGGGGATCGTGCGCAACTCCTCGATCCACGCCGCCGCGGTCGTGATCGCCGACCGACCGCTGACCGACATCGTGCCGCTGCAGCTCGCCGACGCGGGCACCGACGAGAACGGCGAAAAGGTGTTCCGCACGGTCACGCAGTTCTCGATGAAGCCGATCGAGACGATCGGCATCTTGAAGATGGACTTCCTCGGCCTGCGCAACCTCGACGTGATCGAGGACGCGCTCGACATCATCGAGCGCTCGACCGGGCAGCGCCCGGACATGACGACGCTGCCGCTCGACGACGCGCGAACGTACGCGATGCTCGCGCGCGGCGACTCGACCGGCGTATTCCAGTTCGAGTCCGAGGGGATGCGCGAGGCGCTGAAGAAGGTCTGCCCGGACGAGTTCAACGACCTCGTCGCGCTCGGCGCGCTGTATCGGCCGGGCGCGATGGACCAGATCCCGGTGTACGCCAAAGGCAAGCACCGGCCCGAGTCGATCGACTACCGCGACGAGCGGCTGCGCTCGATCCTCGAATCGACGAAGGGCGTGATCCTCTACCAGGAGCAGGCGATGCAGATCTCGAAGGAGCTCGCCGGCTTCTCCGGGGCGAAGGCGGACGATCTGCGCAAGGCGATCGGCAAGAAGAACCGCGCGGCGATGGCGGCGCTGAAGCCGGAGTTCGTCGAGGGCTGTCGCGCCTCGGGGACGAGCTCGGAGGTGATCGAGTTCCTCTGGCAGACGAACGAACGCTCGGCCGACTACTCGTTCAACAAGAGCCACGCCGCCTGCTACGGGCTGATCTCCTACCGCACGGCGTGGCTGAAGGCGAACTTCCCCGCCGAGTACATGGCGGCGCTGATCTCATCGGTGATGTCGACGAAGGACAAGGTGCCGTTCTTCGTCGCGCGCTGCGAGGAGATGGGGATCGAGATCCTGCCGCCCGACGTCAACCTCTCAGACCACGAGTTTACCGTCGAGCCGGCCCGCGCTCCGGGCGGCGTCGGCAACATCCGCTTCGGGCTCGACGCGGTCAAGGGCGTCGGCTATCAGGCCGTCGAGGCGATCAAGCGCGCGCGCGAGGACGGCGAGTTCAGCTCGCTATGGGATTTCTGCGAGCGCGTCGACAACCGCGCGGTCAACAAGAAGGCGATCGAGGCGCTGATCAAGTGCGGCGCGTTCGGCTCGACCGGCGCCGCGCGCAAGGGGATGATCGCCGTGCTCGAGACGGCGCAGGCCGCCGGCCAGCAGATTCAGCAGGACGCGCAGATCGGCCAAGGCTCGATCTTCGACCTCGACGACGCGGCGTCCTCGAGCGACGCCTCGGCGCCGGGCACCGGGTTGATGAAGCCGGTGCACCCGCCGATCTCCGGCGAGGAGTACGAGCAGGCCGAGCTGCTCGCCGTCGAGAAGGAGGCGATCGGGCTGTTCATCTCCGCGCATCCGCTGAAGCCGCTGCGCGAGGCGCTGCGCGCGCGCGTCGACTGCCCGCTGGCGGCGCTCGCCGACAAGCGCGACAAGGACTGGGTGACGGTCGGCGGGATCATCGTCGAGGCGAAGAAGATCCGCACGCGCAACGGCGACCAGATGATGTTCGCGACGCTCGACGATCTCGCCGGCAGCGTCGAGATGCTCGTCTTCGGCAAGGCGCTGGCCGAGTACGAGTCGGCACTCGCGGTCGACGAGGTCGTGCTCGTGAAGGGCCGCGTCGACCACAAGGAAGCGGGCAAGACGTGCCTGATCGTGCAGAGCGTCGAGCCGTTCGCGCCGAGCGAGGACGAGATCGAGCAGGCGCGCGCGAAGACCGAGGCGGCGACCGCGCTGGCGCAGCCGCTGCGCCTGCGCGTGCACGCGAGCGCGCTGTGCGCCGGGCTGATCGAGGAGCTCAAGCACGCGATCGAGAGCTTCCCCGGACCCGCCGAGGTCGTGCTCGAGCTCGACACGAGCGCCGGCACGCGCCGGCTGCGACTCGGTGACGCGTACCGCGTGCAGCACACGCCGACGCTGCGCGCGGAGCTCGACAACGTGCTCGCGCCGTTGCGCGAGGCAGCGATCGCCTAGCGCCCGCTAGCGCTTCGCGCGCGCCCTGACGCCCTGCTCGAGCAGGCGGTTGGCGAGCGCGATTTCCTTGCGCGTCGGCCCTTCGCGGTTCTCGCCGGCCGTCTCGAGGATGCACGGCAGCCGCTGCAGCGACGGCGCAGAGAGAAACGCGGCGCATCCCTTGCGACCGAGTTCGCCCTCGCCGATGTTCGCGTGCCGGTCGCGGTTGGAGCCGAGCGGCGTCTGCGAGTCGTTCAGGTGCAGCGAGCGCACGGCGCCGCGTCCGAGCTTGCGCGTGCACTCGCGCAGCACCGAGCCCATCTTCTCGGGCGTGCGGATGTCATAGCCCGACGCGAGCAGGTGGCACGAGTCCAGGCACACGCCGAGGCGCTCGTCGGCCCCGGCGGCGTCGATCAGCGCGGCGAGCTCGTCGAACGAGCGCCCGAGCGTGCCGCCGGCGCCGGCCGTGTTCTCGAGGTGCAGCTCACAACCTTCGCTGTCGCCGAGCGCAGCGGCGATCGTCCCGCCCGCGCGCGCGATCGCCTCGCCGACGTGGCCGGTCTTCGCCGAGCCCGGATGCAGCACGACGCCGGCGGCGCCGATCGCTGCGCCGACGCGCAGCGAGTGCGTCAGCGACGTCAGCGATTTCGCGTGGATCTCCTTCTCGTCGGAGGCGCAGTTGAGCAGGTAGACGGCGTGGATCAGGACGGCGTCGATCGGGCTGTCGGCCATCGCCTCGTCGAACGCCGCGACGTCCTCGTCGCGGTAGCTCGTCGGTTTCCACTGGCGCGGGGACTGGTTGAAGATCTGGATCGCGCGGCAGCCGCGATCGACGCCGCGTTCGATCGCCTTCGGCAGCCCGCCGGCGGGGGAGACGTGGGCTCCGATTAGCATGGCGGCGGATTATGAGGGTTCGCTTCGCACCATCGCCGACCGGCGCGCTGCACATCGGCGGCGCCCGCACGGCGCTGTTCAACTGGCTGCTCGCGCGTCACTTCGACGGCACGATGGTGCTGCGGATCGAGGACACCGATCGCGAGCGCTCGACGCCGGAGAACGTCGAGCAGATCCTCGACTCGCTGCGCTGGCTCGAGCTCGACTGGGACGAGGGTCCGATCATGCAGACCGATCGCGACGCGCGCCACCGCGAAGCGCTGCAGGCGCTGCTCGACGCCGACCTCGCGTACCGCTCGAACGCGACCGCCGACGACGTCAGGGCGTTCAAGGAGCTGTACGGCGCCGACCGCGGCTACCGCGGCGAGAGCGAGGAGTCGGGCGCGGTGCGCCTGCGCGTGCCGGCCGACGGCGCGACGGTCGTGCACGACGCGATCCGCGGCGACACACGCTTCGAGCACGTGCACATGGACGAGCCCGTGATCGCGCGCGCCGACGGCTCGGTGCTCTACAACTTCGCCGTCGCGATCGACGACCTCGACGCCGGCATCACGCACGTCGTGCGCGGCGAGGACCACCTCTCGAACACGCCGAAGCAGCTGCTCGTGCTCGAGGCGGCCAGGCGCGTCGGGCTCGGCGGCGACGCGCCGCTGCCCGTGTACGCGCACCTGCCGCTGCTGCACGGGCCCGACGGCAAGAAGCTCTCAAAGCGCCACGGCGCGGCGTCGGTCGGCGAGCTGCGCGACGCCGGCTACGTGCCGGCGGCCGTACGCAACTACCTCGCGCTGCTCGGCTGGGGGGCGGGCGACGATCAGACGTTGCTCTCGACGCCGGAGCTGATCGAGCGCTTCACGCTCGACACGGTCAGCCGCAACCCGGCGCGCTTCGATGAGGTCAAGCTGCGCTGGCTGAACGGCGTGTACATCCGCCAGATGCCCCCCGAGCGGCTCGCCGAGCTGCTCGGGGCATACCTCGATGCCACTTCCCATGCGGGATTCCGGGATGACCCGCGCTTTCGGCGTGCGGTCGAGATCAGCCAGGAGAAGATCCACACGCTCGCCGATTTCTGGCCGTTGACCGGCCCGCTGCTCGACGCGCCGGTCGACGACGCGAAGGCGCGCGAGCGCTGGCTCGACGAGCGCGGGCGCGCGACGCTCGCGCAGGTGCGCGAGGCGCTCGCCGACGCGCCGAGCTTCTCCGAGGCCGACGTCGAGTCGGCGCTCGAAGGCGTGCTCGCGCACGGCGAGCGCAAGCCGCGCGAGGTCTACCAACCGCTGCGCGTCGCGGTGTGCGGCACGACGATCTCGCCGGGGATCTTCGAGAGCGTCGCGCTGCTCGGGCGCGAGGAGACGCTGCGGCGCGTCGACGCCGCGCTCGCGGGCTCTCCGAGCCCCGCCGCGCGCTGAGGCGCACAAGCGCTCTTGGCGCGCCTCGAGGTGGCCGCGCGCGGCGAGATTTGATCGCCGCGGGACTCAATTTCTCCTAAACAGCTGCCGATAGGGGTACGGAGCGGCCCGACACGGACGGTCAACCCCAGATTCCCTGAGCATGAACGCCACCGCTGCCAAGTCAAAGACCAAGACAGCCACCAAGCCGAGCACGACGAAGAAGCCGAAGGCGAAGGCGCGCAAGTCGGCGCCGGCCGACGGCGCGCGTCGCACGTCCCCGGCGAGCGGCGCCCGTGCGCAGCCGTCGGCGAACGGCGCCGCCGCGGCGCCTGCCGCTGCGGGCGAGCGCCACCAGAACGAGGGCCACGGCCGTCGTCTGACGATGGCGTTCGAAGCGCTCGAGGCGTTCCCCGCGCTCGCGGAGTCGCGCGACCGACTGATCTCGGTCGTCTCGAAGGACCACGTCGCGACGGCCGACATCGTCTCCGCGGTCGAGTCCGACGTCGCGCTGATCATCGCCGTGCTGCGCCTCGCAAACCAGGCGCAGGCCGGCCGCGGACGCGTCGACACGGCCGTCGCGGCCGTCGAGCTGCTGACGCCGCAGACCGTTCAGGGCCTCGCCGCGCGCGTGCGCACGTTCGACTTCTTCGAGCGCTCGAGCGTGTGGGAGGCGGCGCCGGAGCGCTTCCGCCTGCACGCGCTCGCGACGCAGCACGCGGCCGACCGGATCGCAGCCGAGGTCGGCTTCGAGCACCGCGACCGACTGACGGCGACGAGCCTGCTGCACGACATCGGCAAGCTCGTGCTGCTGCACGCCTACCCCGGCTACCCCTCGCAGGTCCACCGCGGCGCGCGCACGCCCGAGGAACGGATCCACCAGGAGCGCCGTGAGCTGGGCGTCGACCACGCGCTCGTCGGCGGCGTGCTCGCGCGCCGCTGGGGACTGCCGGCGACGATCGCGTCGACGATCGAGCGCCATCACAACACCGACGTCGAGGGCGAGGCGGCGTTCGTGCGCCTCGCCGACATGCTCGCGCACTACGAGCAGGGCGCGCCGGTGTCGCCCGCCGAAATGCTGCGCACCGCGCGCACGATCGGGCTCGGCCCGGCCGAGCTGCGGCGCGTGATGTACGAACTCCCCAGCGCGCCGAGCCAGCGTCGCCGCCACGTCGACCCGTGCCCGCTCTCGGGCCGCGAGCTGAGCGTGCTGCAGCGCCTCGCCGAGGGCAAGGTCTACAAGCAGATCGCACACGAGCTGACGCTTTCGACGAGCACCGTGCGCACGCACCTGCACAACATCTACGGCAAGCTCGGTGCGGTCGACCGCGCGCAGGCCGTCTTGATCGCCACCGAGCGCGGCTGGCTCTGAGACGACCATCGGCCGGCGCGCCTCGGCGTCCTCGGTCGCTCGTGTGCTTTCCGCACACTTCGCTCCCTGCGTCCTTGATCCGCTTGGCTGCTGATCGTCTCAGCGGCGGGTTGCGTAGCATCGCTTATTGATGCCTCGGTGATCTCGATCACGAGCAAGTCCCCTTACGCGGTGCTGGCGCTGGCCGAGCTGGCACGCAGCGCCGGCTCCGATCCGGTGCCGATCGGCGAGCTGGCGCGAAAGCGCGACGTGCCGGTGCAGTTCCTCGAGCAGCTGTTCGCGGTGCTCAGGCGCGCGGGCGTGATCAACTCGCAGCGCGGCGTGAAGGGCGGCTACCGCTTCGCACGCGATCCGTCGAGCGTGACCGTGCTGGAGATCGTCGAGCTGCTCGACGGTCCGCTCGGACGCGACGCCGAGGGGCCGTTCGCCGACGCGGCGGCGGCGGCGCGCAGGGTGCTCGCCGAGACGACGATCGCCGATGTGATCGAGCGCGAGCTGCGCGAGGCGGGCGCGAGCATGTACCACATATGACAGGCGCACCGCGAGAGCGCGGCGAGCCGATCAGGAATCGAGAAGCGCCGGTAGCGAGCCGCATCTAGAGTGAGCGCGATGGCCACGAAGGCGCGCAAGCGCTCACGCGCGCCGCATGGCGCCGGCGGCCGCGATCTGATCCGCGTGCACGGCGCGCGCGTGAACAACCTCAAGGACGTCAGCGTCGAGCTGCCGAAGCGGCGGCTGACGGTGTTCACCGGCGTCTCCGGCTCGGGCAAGAGCTCGCTCGTGTTCGGCACGATCGCGGCGGAGTCGCAGCGGCTGATCAACGAGACGTACAGCGCGTTCGTGCAGGGCTTCATGCCGACGCTGGCGCGCCCCGACGTCGACGTGCTCGACGGGCTGACGACGGCGATCATCGTCGACCAGGAGCGGATGGGCGCCGACGCGCGCTCGACGGTCGGCACCGCGACCGACGCGGGCGCGATGCTGCGGATCCTGTTCAGCCGCCTCGGCAAGCCGCGGATCGGCTCGCCGCAGGCGTTCTCGTTCAACGTCGCATCGATCTCGGGCGCCGGCGCGGTCACGCTCGAGCGCGGCGGCCGCACGCGCAAAGAGCGGCGCAGCTTCAGCATCCTCGGCGGCATGTGCCCGCGCTGCGAAGGTCGGGGCTCGGTCAACGACATCGACCTCGCGCAGCTGTACGACGCGGGCAAGTCGCTCAACGAGGGCGCGCTGAGGATCCCCGGGTACAGCATGGAGGGCTGGCACGGCCGGATCTTCAACGGCTGTGGCTTCTTCGACCCGGACAAGTCGATCGAGAAGTTCACGAAGAGGGAGCTCGACGACCTCCTCTACAAGGAGCCGACGAAGATCAAGGTCAAGGGCATCAACCTCACGTACGAGGGGCTGATCCCGCGGATCCAGAAGTCGATGCTGTCGAAGGACGTCGACTCGCTGCAGCCGCACGTGCGGGCGTTCGTCGAGCGGGCGGTCACGTTCACGACGTGCCCCGAGTGCGACGGCACGCGGCTGAGCAACGAGGCGAGGTCGTCGAAGATCAAGGGAAAGAGCATCGCCGACGCCTGCGCGATGCAGATCAGCGACCTCGCCGAGTGGGTGCGCGGCCTGAGGGAGCCGTCGGTCGCGCCGCTCCTGCAGGCGCTCGAGCAGACGCTCGACTCGTTCGTGGAGATCGGGCTCGGCTATCTCTCGCTCGAGCGGCCGTCGGGAACGCTCTCGGGCGGCGAGGCGCGGCGCACGAAGATGATCCGCCAGCTCGGCTCGTCGCTGACCGACGTGACGTACGTCTTCGACGAGCCGACGATCGGCCTGCACCCGCACGACATCGAGCGGATGAACGACCTGCTGCTGCGACTGCGCGACAAGGGCAACACGGTGCTCGTCGTGGAGCACAAGCCGGAGACGATCGCGATCGCCGACCACGTCGTGGACCTCGGCCCGAAGGCGGGGAGGGACGGCGGCGAGGTGACGTTCGAGGGGACCGTCGCGGGCCTGCGCAGGAGCAGGACGATCACCGGCCGTCACCTCGACGATCGCGCGGCTCTGAAGGAGGAGGTCCGAAGCTCCTCGGAGGCGCTGGAGGTGCGCGGCGCCGACATGCACAACCTGCAGGACGTCGACGTCGACATCCCGCTCGGCGTGCTCGTCGTGGTCACCGGCGTGGCGGGCTCGGGCAAGAGCTCGCTGATGCGCGGCTCGGTCTCCGGGCGCGACGGCGTCGTGACGGTCGACCAGGCCGCGATCCGCGGCTCGCGGCGGAGCAACCCGGCCACGTACACCGGGTTGCTCGACCCGATCCGAAAGGCGTTTGCGAAGGAGAACGGCGTGAAGCCGGCGCTGTTCAGCGCCAACTCCGAGGGTGCGTGCCCGAACTGCAAGGGCGCCGGCGTGATCTACACGGACCTGGCGATGATGGCGGGCGTCGCCGTCGCGTGCGAGGTCTGCGAGGGCAAGCGCTTCGAGGCGTCGGTGCTCGAGTACGAGCTCGCCGGCAAGGACATCAGCGAGGTGCTCGCGATGTCGGTGACCGAGGCCGAGGGGTTCTTCGAAGCGGGCGAGGCGAAGACGCCGGCGGCGCACAAGGTGCTCGAGCGCCTTGCCGACGTCGGGCTCGGCTATGTAAGCCTCGGCCAGCCGCTGACGACGCTGTCCGGCGGCGAGCGCCAGCGGCTCAAGCTGGCCGCGCAGATGGCGGAGAAGGGCGACGTGTACGTGCTCGACGAGCCGACCGCCGGCCTGCACCTCGCCGACGTCGAGCAGCTGCTCGGCCTGCTCGACCGGCTGGTCGACTCCGGCAGGTCGGTGATCGTCGTCGAGCACCACCAGGCGGTGATGGCGCACGCCGACTGGATCGTCGACCTCGGCCCCGGCGCGGGCCACGACGGCGGCCGGATCGTCTTCGAAGGACCGCCCGCCGACCTCGTCGCGGCGCGCGCGACGCTGACCGGCGAGCACCTCGCGGCGTACGTCGGCGCCTGACCGCTTGCGCGACGAGGATCGCCGGGCTCGGAGCACGCCGCAGAACGCCGTCGCCTTATCACATCTGACACACTCGAAGCCCCTGGTTTCCGACTCCTGCCCAAGATAAGCACCACCTATTGACTTCGCGTCATCTTGCGTTTACTTTGCGGGGCGGAGACATTCGCCGGGCGGCCATTCGCGCAGTGGATTGCGCAGGTCGGACGTTGCGGCGGTAAGCAAGGTACGGAGGATCATGGATCTCGGACCGGTGAGTCCGCTGCAAGCGATGGATCGCTCGTTCGCCGGAGCCCGCATCGGGCACGGCGGTGGTCGGACGCCGGTGTCGCGGCGTCGGCCGCGGTTGCGTGTCGCGGAACTGGCAGCGATGGCTGCGCTCGTGTTCGCGCTGGCCGCGGCGTCGCTGCTCGTTGCCGGCCCCTCCGGCGGGGGCGTCGGATCGACACCGCGGGTTCGCTCGGTGGCGCCGGGCGCCCTGTTGGCGCTGGCGCCGGCCGCGCGGGCGCAGATCTCAGCTCAGCTCGGGGGCGACGTCGCGGCGTATCGCGTGACGGGCGCGAGCGGCGGCGAGGCGCTGCAGGCGCAGAACCGCGCGCAGGCCCTCAGCGCGTCATTCGAACGAACGGGCGTACAACTACGCAGTGGCGCGCTCGAGGAGCGGATCAGCACGCAGGCGATCGGCGGCGGGGGCATCGAGACACCGCTCGGAGTGGTCCGGCCGACGGCGCACGCGAACGGCGTGAGCTACGCGCGCGGGCAGCTGAGCGAGTGGTACCGCAACGGGCCGCTGGGGCTCGAGCAGGGTTTCACGCTCGAGCGAGCGCCGAGCCGGAGCGGCGGGGCGCTGACGTTGACGCTCGGTTTGTCGGGCAACGCGCGGGCGACGCTGTCGCAGGATGCGAAGAGCGTGACACTCAGCACCGGCGCCACGTCGCTCACCTACGGCGGCTTGGTCGCGACGGACGCGACGGGGCGCACGCTCGGCAGTCGCCTGGCGCTCGCGCCGGGACAGCTGCTGCTGCAGCTCGACACGGCGAACGCGCGCTACCCGCTGAGGATCGACCCGCTGATCCAGCAGGGCGGCAAGGTGACGGCGGAAGGCGAGGATCCGGAAGGCGAGCTCGGCACGAGCATGGCGCTGTCAGCCGACGGTCGCACACTGCTCGTCGGCGCGTTGAGGGACGGCGGCGGCGCGGCGCACGTGTTCACGCTCAACGGCGCGCAGTGGAAACAACAGGGCTCGAAGCTGACGCCCGGTGAAATCAGCGGCGAAGGGGCTTGCACGCCGGGCAGCGCAGGATGCGAAGGATGCGCGGAAGAAGCGCTGGCAGAAGGCGGAGAAGCGGGCGAATGCGCGTTCGGCAGCAGCGTGGCGCTGTCGGCGGACGGCAACACGGCGCTGGTCGGCGATCCGTCGGCGACGTCGACGCCGGGCACGGCGTGGGTGTTCACTCGCTCCGGCGGCACGTGGACGCGCAGGGCGGTTCTGACCGGCGAAGGCAATGCGTACGAATGGCGTTTCGGGCGCAGCGTGGCGCTGTCGGCTGACGGCTCGACGGCGCTGGTCGGCGACACTTCGGCGAACGGCGGGCGCGGGAGCGTGTGGATGTTCACGGGCGGCGGCTCGACGTGGACGCGCGCGCCGGAAGTGACCGACCGCGAAGCGAGCGCCGTCGCGCACCTCGGCCGCAGCGTGGCGCTGTCGGCTGACGGCTCGACGGCGCTCGCCGCGGGAACGGGTGACGCGAACTACACGGGAGCTGTGTGGGAGTTCACGCACGGCGCGAGCGGCTGGACGCAGGTGCCCGGCAAGCTGACCGGCGAAGGCACGGTGCCGGGCGATCACTTCGGCAAGAGCCTCGCTCTGTCGGGTGACGGGAGCACGGCGCTCGTCGGCGCGCCGGACGCCGCGGAAGGGGCCGGCGCCGTATGGACGTTCGTCCGCTCGGGCGAAGGGTTCGTCGAGCAGGGCGGGGCGCTGAACCCGGAAGAAGGTGGACCGCCCGAATCGGCCGGGCACTTCGGCGCGAGCGTGGCGCTGTCGGGTGACGGCGAGACGGCGCTGATCGGTGCTCCGCACGCGAGGCTGGGCGTCGGCACGGTGAGCGTGCTGACGCGCTCGGGCTCGGGCTGGGCGCGCCAGAAGGAAGGGCTGGGCGGTAGCGAAGCGTCGGGCAGGGGCTGGCTGGGGACGTCTGTCGCGCTGTCGGGCGACGGGAGGGTGGCGGCGATTGGCGCGCCGCGCGACAAGGTGCGCACTGGCGCGGCGTGGGTGTTCGTCGAAGAACCGTCGGAAGCGATCCCGCCGCCGGCCGTCGCGAAGGTCGCGCCGAGCCATGGGTCGACGGCGGGCGGCATGGAAGTCGTGATCGAAGGCGCGCACTTCAACGGCGCGACGCAGGTCGAGTTCGGCAGCACGCCCGCCACCGCGTTCACGGTTCGCTCGGCGGCGGAAATCACGGCGCTCACGCCGGCCGAGCCGGCGGGGAGGGTCGACGTGACGGTGACGACGCCGGCGGGCGCGAGCGCGATCTCATCGAAAGATCGCTTCACGTTCGAAGAAGAAGGGGTCACGACCGGCGGCACAACGACGACCGATCCGCCGAGGACGACGACCGGCGCGGGCGCGTCGGGCGGCGTGCAGTCGTTCGTCTCCTCGAGCGCCGTGTGCCGGGTGACGGTCGCGAACAAGCGCCTGGCGGTTACGCGCTACCGGAGCGTCGCGCTGCGGCTCGTACGCACGGGTAGCGGTGCGTGCCGGGGGCGCGTCGCGCTGAGCTACAAGATCAAGGCGAAAGGCGGCGGCTTCACGCTGCGGACGATCGGGACGGGGAGCTTCTCGATCCCGACGGGGACGACGCGGGTGATCACGGTGAAGCTGTCGAAGGCCGGTCAGCGGTGGCTGCGGCTGCACAGGGGCAAGGTCAACGCGAGCCTCGCGATCGCACGGGTCGTGCCGGCGCCGATCGTGGCGCAGTCGGCGAGCGTGCGGTTGAGCGTGAAGAAGACGCGCAAGCGCTAGCCGCTTCACTATCGTCCGGGCCGATGGCCCGAATCCCGATCAACATTTCGGAGCTCGTGGGAGGCACGCCGCTGGTGGCGCTGCCGCGGATGCTCGAGGGCACGCAGGCCGAGCGGAACGGAGTCGAGCTGTTCGCGAAGCTCGAGTCGTTCAATCCGGGCGGCAGCGTCAAGGACCGGATCGGCGTCGCGATGATCGAGGCGGCGGAGCGCGACGGTCGGATCGAGCCGGGGCGCACGACGATCGTCGAGGCGACGAGCGGCAACACGGGGATCGCGCTGGCGTTCGTGTGCGCGGCGAAGGGGTATGAGCTCGTGCTGACGTTGCCGCAGGGGATGAGCCGCGAGCGCGAGAGCCTGCTGCGGCTGTACGGGGCGCAGGTGCAGGTGACGGAGTCGCTCGGCGGAATGAGCGAGGCGGTCGAGGCGGCGCAGGCGCTGGCGCGCGAGGGCGACGTGTTCCTGCCCGACCAGTTCACGAACCCGGCGAACCCGGAGGCGCATCGCAAGCACACCGGCCCGGAGATCGAGCGCGCGCTGGACGGGCGCGTCGACGTGCTCGTCGCGGGCGTTGGAACGGGCGGGACGATCACGGGCGTCGGCGAGCACCTGCGCGAGCGCAACGCGAAGCTGCAGATCGTCGCGGTCGAGCCGCGCGGATCGGCGGTGCTGTCGGGCGAGCAGGCGGGACCGCACCGGATCCAGGGGATCGGCGCGGGCTTCGTGCCGCCAGTGCTCAACCGCGAGCTGCTCGACGAGGTGATCGCGGTGTCCGACGACGACGCGATCCAGACCGCGTGGGCGTGCGCGCGACGCGCGGGGCTGCTCGCGGGGATCTCGTGCGGCGCGGCGCTGTGGGCGGCGCTGCAGGTCGCCGAGCGGCCGGAGTCGAAGGGCAAGCGGATCGTCGTCGTGATGCCGGACTCGGGCGAGCGCTACGTCTCGCAGGCGTTCTTCGCTCCATGATCGATTTCGAGTGCGCCCCTTTCGGGGCGGTGACGCCGGGATTCGGGCTGCGCGGAAGCGCTCGCGTCGCACGACGTTGGCGCTTGCGAGCGACGCGGGGCGCTCGTATGATGCGCGTCTCGTCGGCGGGGAACGGACACGATGAGGCGCGCTGAGAATCGACATGCCGCCGGACCTCGCCGCTCGCTCGGTCGTGGACGCGCGTGCAGCGCGCTGTTGGCATGTGCGGCGCTGAGCGTGTCGCTGGCGCTGGCGACCGCGTCGAGCGCGCCGGCGATCGTCGACGGGACGCCGGCGTCGCTCGAACACGTCCCGTGGCAGGCGGCGATCTACGAAGAACCGGAAGCGGGCAAGGCGTCGCTGATCTGCGGCGGCTCGATCCTCGGCACGAGTCGAGTGCTGACGGCGGCGCATTGCGTCGCCGGTCGGACGATCGCGAACCTGCGCGTCGTCGCCGGCGCGTCGGTCGCGCCCGCCGGAAAGCTGCCGGAAGGCGAAGGACAGAGCGCGTCGGTCGCCGGCGAGCGTGTGCACCCGGACTACGAACTGCTGACGCCGGCGGTCGACGACGTCGCGGTGCTCGAACTCGCCACGCCGCTGACGCTCTCCTCGACGGTTGGCGCGATCGCGCTGCCGACGTCGAGCGTGCCACCGGAAGAAGGCAGCGAAGCGACGATCTCGGGGTTCGGCGAGGAGACGCCCGGCGAAGCGCCGAACGGGACGCTCAACTCGCTCGCGACGACACTCGAGTTCACGCGCACGCCGGCGTGCATCGGCGAAGGCGCGTTCGCGGCGAGCGCGCTGTTCATGTGCGCGAGCGGCTCGAGCGGCGCGGCGTGCACGCTCGACGAGGGCGGCGCGCTCGTGGCGGGGACGCCGCCGAGCGTGATCGGCGTGCTCGAGGCGCCGGGGCCGGTCGGAGGCGGACCGTGCACGGCCGAATCGCCGAGCGCGTACGCCAACGTCACCGCGCCGGAGATCAGGGAGTTCGTCGAAGCTCGCGAACCGCCGCTTCCGCTCGCGCCGCGCGGCAAGGGCGTGCTCGTCCACGGCGTGCTCGGGCCGGGGCACTCGCTGACGTGCGAAGCGGGCACGTGGCTGAACGAACCGGCGTTCACGTTCTCGTTCGTCGACGGCGCGACGCGGCAGGTGCTGCAGTCGGGCGCGCCGCAGAGCGGCTCGACGTCGACGTACGCGTTGACGGCGGCGGACGTCGGCCGCCGGATCTACTGCGAGGTGCAGGCGAGCAACGAAGGCGGCACGGCGGTGGCCAGGACGCTGCCGCTGGCGGCGATCGAAGCGCCGAGCCCCGCCGCGACGACGACGCCTGCGCCGGTGACGGCGGGCGAAGCGACGCCCGTGGCGAGCACGGGCGTGCTCGGATCGACGACGCCGACCGTCAGCCGCGCGCGAATCGCGGCGTTGCTGAAGCAGGCGCTCGCGCCGTTGGGCAGGGCGGCGAGGATCGCGCCGCTGACGCGCGTGGGCAGCTTTACGATCGCGTTTGCGGCGCCGGAGGCGGGGACGGTGCGGATCTACTGGTATCGGGCGGCGACGGGGCCGCGCGGGATCACCGCGAAGCCGCTGTTGATCGCGTCTGGCCATGTGCGGTTCTCGCGTGCGGGGACGGGACGGATCCTCGTCAGGCTGACGCCGGCGGGGCGCCGGGCGTTGCGCGACAAGACACATTTCACGGTGACCGCGAAGGGGTCGTTCACGCCGCTCGGCGGAGCTGCGGTGACGGTCAGCAGGGCGCTGGCGCTGTCGCGCTGAGCGTGCGGCGCGAGCTGGACGCGGCGAAGATCGCTGCACAGTCAACGATCTGCGATCAGGCCGCTACGCTTTGCACATGGCCGGCTTCGAGCTCGCGCGGGTCGCGAAGGAGTTGCGCCGCGACCTGCAGGCGGCGCGCACGCGCGATCCGGCGGCGCGCGACGTCGGCCAGCTCGAGCTGCTGGCGACGTGGCCGGGGATCCACGCGCTGCTCGCGCACCGGATCGCGCATGCGCTCGACGTGTCGGGCGTACCGCTGCTTCCACGGCTGATCTCGATGGTCGTGCGCACGCTGACGGGGATCGAGATCCACCCGGCGGCGAAAATCGGCAGCGGCCTGTTCATCGATCATGGAACGGGCGTCGTGATCGGCGAGACGGCCGACATCGGCGAGAACGTGACGCTGTACCAGGGCGTGACGCTCGGCGGCACGGGCTTCGCGACGGGAAAGCGCCATCCGACGGTCCAGGACAACGTGACGATCGGCTCCGGCGCGAAGCTGCTCGGCCCGATCACGATCGGCCACGGCGCGAAGATCGGCGCGAACAGCGTCGTGATCACCGACGTGCCGCCGAACTCGACGGTCGTCGGCAACCCGGGCCACCCGGTACGCGTCGAAGGCCGCCGCCCCGAGGGGCCGGACGCCGACTGGATCCACCTGCCCGACCCGATCGCCGAGGCGATCCAGGGCTTGGCGAGCCGGATCGGCGCGCTCGAACGGACGGTCGCGGAGCTGTCCGACGACGAGCGCGCGCCGATCGCGGAGGTGCGCCCGCTGCGGAAGGTCAAGGGGCCGAATCCGGCTGGCGGTTGACGGCGACACCGCCGCACACGCGGACGCAGCGAGCAGACGAGCGTCTGCCGGTCAATAGTCAGATACATTCCTTGAACCTCCTGCAAAGCCTGAAAAAATGGCGTTTCCGAGGTCGCACGTGGGGCTGACACGCGGCTGGGCGAACCTGCTCGCGTGTCGAGATGAAGACGACCCCGGAACATTGTCAGAGAGGGATCACTGGGAGGTTTCGGGTTGCTCGCCACGCGAAGGTTCATTCTGTCGGGGGCCGTGCTCATCGGGGCGGTCGTAGGCGTTTTGACGTTGGGCGTGACCGCCGCGTCAGCAGAAGTCGAACACCCATTCGTCGGCAGCATCACCGAAGCAAAAGCCGGCGAATCGCTAGTAAAACCGTGGGGTCTGGCGTTCGACGGCGGCGGGAACCTGTTCGTGGGCGACGCGCAAACGCAGATGGTCGACAAGTACGACGCCACGAACGCGTTCGTCGAACAGTTCAGCGGCGGTCTAGACCCGGGCTGCTGTGGGATCCGCTCGGTCGCCGTCAACGATTCCACCGGCGTCGTCTACGTCAGCGAAACCGAACTCGAACATTTCATTCGCGTCTACAAGCCGAAAGCCGGGGGCGGGTGGGAACTGCTGCAAGCGGTCGAAACCACGGGTCAAAACTCCTTCGTCACGGTCGACAACTCCGGCGGCCCGCACAAAGGTGACGTGTACGCGATCGAACAAGAAGGCATAGAAACAAAAGTCAGCGTCTACCCGACCGACGCCACCGGCAAACTCGAAACCGCGACGAAGACGACCCTGGCTCCGCCGCCCGGCGGATTCCACCTGCTCTCGATCGTCCCCGACGAAGGCGAAGGGGGCCTCACGGTAAACCCCGCGAACGGCGAGCTCTACCTCGCGGAACCGGAATTGGGCAACGAAGAACACCCGGGACCGGGCGACGTGAGCGTGTACAGCCCCGAAGGCGTCTTTGAAAAACAGATCACCGGAGCCGAAACGCCGGCCCCGGGCCCGACGACGTTCAGGCCGATCGCGGTCGCCGTCGACAGCGTGACGGGCGATGTGTACGCGCTCGATGTGTCGAACAAAGTCGTCGACGAGTTCTCGAGCGCCGGAAAATACATCGGACAGATCACGGGCGTCTCCGAATCCGAACCCTTCTCGAACCCCCTCGGTGTCGCCGTCAAGAATGCCGTCCCGACATGCTCGGGCGGGCGCGGCGAGATCTACGTGTCCGACGAAGGCAAAGTCGACATCTTCGCGTCCGGGGCCGGGTTCCCCTTGTCCGTGTTCGTCGCGGGCAAGGGCAAAGTCGGTTCAAGCCCCACGGGAATCTCGACGACGGGGACGTGCACCTCTGAATTCGAAGGCCCGGTGACGCTCACCGCGGTACCTGAACCGGGGAACGTGTTCGCGGGGTGGCTTGGCTGCAAACGCACGACCGAAACCGAATGCCAGGTCGACGTGACGGCGGCCAGCGAAGTGACGGCCGTGTTCCTGAAGGAAGGTAAACAAGGAGGCGAAGGTCCCGAAGGCGAAGAAGGGAAACGGGGCCTACCGGGGAAAGAAGGACCTCCGGGCGCCCCCGGCGCACCGGGTGAAAAAGGCGCCAACGGCTCGAACGGCGCTGCCGGGCCCGCGGGCCCCGCGGGCCCCGCGGGCCCCGCCGGCCCGGCCGGCCCCGCCGGACCGCAAGGGCGCGCGGGGCTCGCCGGCAAGGTCCAGCTCGTCAAGTGCACGACGGTGACGAAGGGCAAGAAGAAGTCGCAGAAGTGCACGACGTCGCTGGTGACGGGCCCGGTCACGTTCACGGCGGCGAAGGCATCGGCGCACGCGACGCTCTCGCGCGCCGGGCGTGTCTACGCTGCGGGCATTGCGCAGGCGACCAGCCGCGGCCACATGAGCCTGAGCCTGCTGCCGGTGCGGGCTTTGCGTGCGGGCCGCTACACGCTGACGCTGATCGCCGGCAGTGGGCGGCACGAGACGATCCGCACCGAGGCGTTCACGCTGCGGTAGCGGGTTCAGCGGGCGAGCGGCGCGCGTCGTGGGGACGCGCGCCTCTCGTCGCCGTCTGTTGGGGCGCGGGGCCGCCGTGCCTTCCGTGCGCGCTCCTATGCTGATCGGATGGCCGCAAACCCCCACGCCGAGCACCTGCAGGAGCTGCTCGAAGGCCTCAACGAGCCCCAGCGCGAGGCCGTAACGCACGGCGAGGGGCCGCTGCTGATCCTCGCCGGCGCGGGCAGCGGCAAGACGCGCGTGCTGACGCATCGGATCGCGCACCTGATCTACACCGACGAGGCGCAGCCGAACGAGATCCTCGCGATCACGTTCACGAACAAGGCGGCGAAGGAGATGGCCGGGCGCGTCGAACGGCTGCTCGGGCGCACGACGCGCGGCATGTGGCTGATGACGTTCCACGCGGCGTGCGCGCGGATCCTGCGCGCGGAGGCCGCGCGGCTCGGGTACACGCGCCAGTTCACGATCTACGACCAGGCCGACGCGCGGCGGCTGACGAAGCGCAGCGCGGACGCGGTCGGCGTCGATCCGAAGCGCTATACGCCGGCGGCGCTGCACAACCAGATCTCGGCGGCGAAGAACCGCCTGCGCGCGGCGTCTGACCTGCGCGAAGCGGTCTCCTCGCCGTTCGACGAGATGCTCGCCGACGTCTATGAGCTGTACGAGCGCGACCTGCTGCGGATGAACGCGATGGACTTCGACGACCTGCTGTTCCGCACGGTCAACCTGCTGGAGCTGTTCGAGGACGTTCGCGAGCGCTATCAGCGCGCGTTCCGGCACGTGCTCGTCGACGAGTACCAGGACACGAACTACGCGCAGTACCGGATGCTGCAGCTGCTCGTCGGCGGCGGGCGCGAGGAGCCGGCGCGCGGGCAGCGGACGAGCATCGCGGGCCACCGCAATCTCGCGGTCGTCGGTGACGACTCTCAATGCCTAGTCGAGGGGACTCTCGTGACGATGGCGGACGGTACGACCCGTCCAATCGAGAATGTGCGAGCGGGGGACGAGGTGCTGTCGTGCTATGGAAGTGGCGACATGCGTCCTGCACGCGTGGGTCGGACGCATCGCTCGTGCGCGCCTCGAGGGGTCGCCATCACACTACGAAGTGGCCGCCGGATCGTGAGCACCCCGGAGCACACGCACTTCGCGGGCTATCGGCTCGGATCGACTCCGCAAATGCACATGACCTACTTGATGCATCGCGGTGGCAAGGGCTTCCGGGTTGGAACGTCGCGCACCTACACGAGAGGTCGAGTAAAGCCGGTTGTCGGCGTGTCTCTTCGGACGCGCCAGGAGACGGCGGATGCTGCTTGGGTTGTCGGGACGCACGAGAGCGAGGCAAGAGCGCGCGCTCATGAGATGGCGATATCGCTCAGGCATGGGCTGCCAACTATTCCCTTCCGCGCTCGTCCGAATGGATGCGACAACGGCATCGTCGGCGACCAGGCTTTGATCGACGAGATCTTCGAGACCTTCGATACGGACACCGCCGGAAGAAGGGTGCTAGAGGACGAGGGGTTCGATCTGGACTATCCGCACTTTGTGCCGGGTTCGTACGAGGGTCGTCGACGGATCTTGACCGTGACGCTATGCGCGGACCGCCGCGGCCAAACGCCGATGCACCTAATTGCTGTTGGCGGTCGTGATCCGGAGGTACGAGCGACGCTTGAGGGGCTCGGGCTCAATGTGCGGCCCGCAAAGGCAGGGTCGATGAGCTGGCGCTACGAGTCGGCGTTCAAGGACTTCAGTGCTGTCATGGCGATCGTGGCGCGCATTCGTGCGGTGCTTTCCGTGGTCGTGCGTTACCAGGCGCGACTTGGGACCCAAACTGGTGCACCCGAGCGCAACACGTTGCCGTTCATGCCCGCCGCCTCGGTCCGCCCGGGGATGGTCATGTTCGCTGAGGACGGTGCTTACGACGTGGTCGAGGGCGTCGAAAGCGTCGAGCTTGGGACGTCTGTTTACGACATCGACATCGACGGGACACACAACTTCGTCGCGGCGGGCATCGTGACCCATAACTCTATCTACAGCTTCCGCGGGGCGGAGGTCCGCAACATCCTCGACTTCCGCGACGACTTCCCCGACGCGCGCGTGGTCAAGCTCGAGCAGAACTACCGCTCGACCGAGCGGATCCTGCGCGCGGCGAACGCGGTGATCTCGAACAACCGCGGCGGGATCGCGAAGCGGCTGTGGAGCGAGCTCGGCGAGGGCCCGCCGATCCACCTGCGCGGGCTCGACGACGAGCACGCCGAGGCGCGCTTCGTCGTCGGCGAGATCGAGCGGCTCGTCGACGAGGGCGCCTCGCGCGAGGAGATCGCGGTGCTGTACCGCACGAACGCGATGTCGCGCGTGATCGAGGACACGCTCGTGCGCCGCGAGATCGCCTACCAGGTGATCGGCGGGACGAAGTTCTACGAGCGCGCGGAGATCAAGGACGCGATCGCATATTTGTCGTTCCTGGCGAACCCGTTCGACGTCGTCAGCTTCACGCGGATCGCCAACTCACCCAGGCGCGGGCTCGGGCAGACCTCGCTCGCGCGCGTGCTCGCGCACGCCGACGCGAGCGACGTCTCGGTGTGGCAGGCGGCGGCCGCGCCGGAGGAGGTGCCGGGACTCGGCACCGCGGCGATCAAGGCGCTGCGCCGCTTCATGGACACGATGGCCGAGCTGCGCAAGCTCGCGGGCACCGCGAACGACGACGGCACGCTCGAGCAGGACGACGAGCTCACGCTGAACGTCAACGCTCGGCCGGCCGGCGCCGGCGCGGGCGACGGCGTGCCGATCGGCGACCTGCTGGAGGCGACGCTCGCGCAGAGCGGCTACGTCGAGGCGCTCGAGGCCGAGCGGACGATCGAGGCGCAGGGACGGTTGGAGAACCTCGAGCAGCTGGTCGAGGTCGGGCGCGAGTTCGACGCGAGCGCGGAGCCCGAGCGCGACACGCTCGACGTGTTCCTGCAGGAGATCGCGCTCGTCGCGGACGCCGACACGCGCAGCGACGAGGAGGGGCTCGTGACGCTGATGACGTTGCACAACGCGAAGGGCACGGAGTACCCGACGGTGTTCATCGCCGGCTGCGAGGAGGGCGTCTTCCCGCACTCGCGCGCGCTCGACGAGGGGGGCCTGGAGGAGGAGCGGCGCCTGTTCTACGTCGGCGTGACGCGCGCGATGCGCGAGCTGTACTTGACGTACGCGCAGCGTCGCGCGGTGTTCGGCGCGCAGACGATCGGGCTGCGCAGCCGCTTCCTGGGCGAGATCCCGGCGGAGCTGCTCGACGAGGTCGAGCCGAGCGACCGGCTGCGGATCGGCGAGCGCACGGGGCCGATCACGGCCGGGCTCGGTCGCGGTGCGCGCGCGACGGTGCTGCACGGCTCCTCCGCGGGGAGCGCGGGCGGCGAGTGGGCCGACTCGCAGGCGGCGACGGCCGTCGCGACGACGTTCCGGCTCGGCGACGACGTCGTGCACGCGGCGTTCGGCGAGGGCGTCGTGACGGGCGTCGAGCCGGACGGCGTGATCGTCGTGCGCTTCGCCGGCGACGGCTCCGAACGCAAGCTGATGGCCGAGTACGCGCCGGTCAGCAAGCGCTGAGCGCCGTCGCGCCGGGCCGCCAGGCCAGTGCGTAGCATCCACGCCGTGAGCGCGCAGATCATCGACGGCAAGGCGGTCGCGGCGCGTGTGCGCGCGGAGGTCGCCGAGCGTGTGGCGCTGTTTCGCGAGCGCACGCGCCGCGTGCCCGGCCTCGCGACGGTGCTCGTCGGCGAGGACCCGGCGTCGGCGGTGTACGTAGGGGGCAAGCAGCGCGCGAGCGCGGAAGTCGGGATGCAGGCGTTCGACCGCCGCCTGCCGGCCGACTCCTCGTACGAGCGCGTCGCCGAGGAGCTCGACGGACTGACGGCCGACGCGGACGTCAGCGGCATCCTGCTGCAGCTCCCGGTGCCCGACCACCTCGACGGCGCGACGTTGACGGAGCTGATCCCGCCGGAGAAGGACGTCGACGGGCTGACGCCTGTCAACACGGGGCTGCTGTCGCTCGGTCGGCCCGGTCTGCGCCCGTGCACGCCGTTGGGCGTGCGCGAGCTGCTCGTCGAGTCGGGCGTGCAGCTGGAAGGCGCCGAGGCGGTCGTCGTCGGGCGCTCGAACCTGTTCGGCAAGCCGATGGCGCAGCTGCTGCTCGCCGAGAACGCGACGGTCACCGTGTGCCACTCGCGCACGCGTGAGCTGGCGGCGGTCTGCGCGCGCGCCGACGTGCTCGTCGCCGCGATCGGTCGCGCGCGGACGATCGGCGCCGAGTTCGTGAAGCCGGGCGCGGTCGTGATCGACGTCGGCATCAACCGCCTGACGCCGCAGGAGGCCGGCAACAAGAGCGGGCTCGTCGGCGACGTCGACTTCGCGCCCGTCTCGGAGATCGCCTCGGCGATCACGCCGGTACCGGGCGGGGTCGGCCCGATGACGATCGCGTTCCTCCTGCGAAACACGCTGCTCGCGGCCGAACGCCAGGCGGGGATCGAGCCGTGATCGATCGACGCGCCGGCGTCGGCTGCGCGGGGGGAGCGCGATGAGGCTCGGACGCGTCCGAGCCGGGGAGCTGATCGCGCTCGTCGGCGCGGCGTGCGTGATCGTGTCGCTGTTCGTGCGCAACTACGAAGCGCCGTCGGGCACGCTCGACGCCTGGGACACGTTCGGCGCCGGCGTCGCGCTGCTGATCCTCGTGGCGATCGCGGCGATCGGGCTGTTCGCGGCGACGGTGACCGAGCGCAGCACGGCGATCCCGGTGGCGCTCGAGGTGGACGGCGATCCCACTGGCGCTCGCCGCGGCGATCGGCGCGATCGTCCGCGCGCTCGAGCGCCCGGACGGCGCGACCGAGGTGTGCTTCGGCGCGTGGCTGGCGCTCGCGGGCGCCGTCCTGATCCTGATCGGCGTATGGCAGGCGATGCGCGACGAACACCGCTCGCTGTATCCGCCGGCGACGCCCGACCCGCGTCCGCGCCCATGAGCATCGCGCTCGCGCGCATGCGCCTCGCCGATTGGTTGGTCGCCGCCGGCGCGCTCGCGCTGTTCGTCTTCATGTTCTTCTTCGATTGGTTCGGCGGCGGCGTCGCCGGCCTGCCGGCCGGCGCGCACATCAGCGGCACGACGATCGCGACGACCGGCTGGCAGACGTTCACGAGCAGCCGCTGGATCTGGCTGGCGACGATCCTCGTCGCGCTCGTCTCGGCGCTCGCGGCCGCCGCCGCGTACAGGCTCGAGGGCCCCGTTCAGCTCGGCGCGCTGACGGCCGGCTTTGGGGCGGTTTCGTGCGTGTTGATCGTCTACCGGATCGTGCACCATCCAGGCGCGACGCTGAGCCTCGGCCACCTGCACTCCTCGTACGGGATCAGGTTCGGCATCTGGCTCGGCCTGGTCGCGGCGCTGGCGATCGCGTACGGCGGCTACCTGCAGACGCGCGAACCGGAGGAGCCGGCGGAGCCGGAGACGGCGCAAGCGAAGCCGAAGGAGGCGTTCAGCGGCCTGACGCTTGCGGCGAGCGAGACCCGCGCGTCGGGCGAGAGCCACGCGCCGAACGAGAGCGACGCGCCGAGCGACAGTCATGCCTCCGAGCGCTCGGAGGCTTCCGGCGAGGGGCCCGCGAGCCCGCAGCCGCCCGACGACGCGCCGTAGAATTCGCTGCGTGATCGAACGCGAGGAGGTCCTGCACGTGGCGCGCCTCGCGCGCCTGGCGTTGAGCGAGGAGGAGCTCGAGCCGATCGCGCGCGAGCTCTCGGCGGTGCTCGATCACATCGCGAAGATCAGCGAGCTGTCACTCGACGACGTCGCGCCGATGTCGCACGTCGTCGACGTCACGGGCGCGCTGCGTCCTGACGTCGCGCGCCCGTGCCTGCCGCGCGAGGTCGCGCTCGAACAGGCGCCGGCCGTGAGCGACGACGGCTTCCTCGTCCCGAGCCCGCAGGCGTGAGCAACGACATCCTCGATTTGTCGGTCGCCGAGGCGATCGGGGCGATCGACGCGGGCGAGTTGGGTTCGACTGAGCTCTTCGCCTTCTACCGCGATCGCGCTCAGGGCGACATCGCGGCTGGAGCGGACGGCCTGAACGCCTTCACGTGGGTCGCCGACGAGGCGCCGCGCGACGGCGAGGCGGCGAACGGCCGGCTGGCGGGCGTGCCGCTGGCGGTGAAGGACCTGTTCTGCACGAAGGGCGTGCCGAGCCAGTCGGGCTCGCGGATCCTCGAGGGCTACCGACCGCCGTACACGGCGAGCGCGGTCGAGCGGCTGACGGGCGCCGGCGCGAGCCTGCTGGCGAAGACGAACCAGGACGAGTTCGCGATGGGCTCCTCGACGGAGAACTCGGCGTTCGGGCCGACGCTGAACCCGTGGGACCGCGCGCGCGTGCCGGGCGGCTCCTCGGGCGGCAGCGCGGCGGCGGTCGCGGCGGGCCTCGCGCCGTGGGCGCTCGGCACCGACACGGGCGGCTCGATCCGCCAGCCGGCGGCGCTGTGCGGGATCGTCGGCCTGAAACCGACGTACGGCTCGGTCTCGCGCTACGGGATGATCGCGTTCGCGTCCTCGCTCGACCAGGCGGGACCGCTGACGCGCGACGTGAGCGACGCGGCGCTGATGCTCGCCGCGATGGCCGGCCGCGACGTGTGCGACGCGACCTCGTTGGAGCTTCCGCACGAGATCGTCGCGCCGAGCGCGGAACGTCTCGACGGCGTCAAGCTCGGCGTGCCCGATGAGTTGACCTCAGACGGGATCGAAGCCGGCGTGGCCGACGCGTTCCGCGCGGGGTTGGACCGCGCGCAGGAGCTCGGCGCCGAGCTGCGCGAGGTGCGCCTGCCGCACGCGCCGCACGCCCTGTCGGCGTACTACGTGCTCGCGCCGGCGGAGGCGTCGTCGAACCTCGCGCGCTACGACGGCGTCCGCTACGGCATGCGCGCGCCGGACGCGACGGACCTGCTCGACATGTACACGCGCACGCGCCACGACGGCTTCGGCGCGGAGGTCAAGCGGCGGATCATGCTCGGTACGTACGCGCTGTCGTCGGGCTACTACGACGCGTACTACGGGCGCGCGCAGCGCGTGCGCACGAAGATCGCCGAGGAATTCCGCGAGGCGTTCGCGCTCGTCGACTTCATCGTCACGCCGACATCGCCGACGGTCGCGTTCGCGCTCGGCGAGAAGACGTCGGACCCGTGGGCGATGTACCTGAACGACTTCTGCACGGTGCCGATGTCGCTCGCCGGCATCCCCGCGATCTCGATCCCGTGCGGCCTGTCGGACGGGCTGCCGGTCGGGCTGCAGCTCGCCGGGCCGGCGTTCAGCGAGAACCGGCTGCTCGACGCGGCGTACGCGCTCGAGACGGCGCTCGCGTTCGATGGAGCGCCGGCCCGTGCCTGAGAAGCCCAGGGATCCATTTACGCCTGTCATCGGAACCCGACGAGGCTCGCAGAAGGAGCGCGAACGAGACGCCCCGCGTGAGATCCAGCGCGGCACATGGACTCTGGGCGCGCTGCGCGTCTGGCTCCTCTCGAAGCTCGGGAGAGGAGGCGCTCGTGGAGCTTGAGCCGGTCATCGGCTTGGAGATCCACGTGCAGCTGGCGACGGCGAGCAAGATGTTCTGCGGCTGCGCGCTGTCGTTCGGCGAGCCGCCGAACACGCACACGTGCCCCGTCTGCCTCGGCCTGCCGGGCAGCCTGCCGGTCGCGAACGCGCGCGCGATCCACTTCGGCCTGATGATCGGCCTCGCGCTCGGCTCGCGGCTCGCGCCGCGCTCGATCTTCCACCGTAAGAACTACTTCTATCCGGACCTGCCGAAGGGTTACCAAATCTCGCAGTACGACGAGCCGCTGTGCCGCGGCGGCCGGCTCGGCGACGTACGAATCCACCGTGTGCACCTCGAGGAGGACGCCGCGAAGCTGATCCACGTGGGGGAGAGCGGGCGGATCCACGGCTCGGATCAGAGCGTCGTCGACTTCAACCGTGGCGGCACGCCGCTCGCGGAGATCGTCACCGAGCCCGACCTGCGCACGGCCGAGCACGCGAGCGAGTGGCTGAAGCTGCTGCGCACGACGTTGCGCGCGCTCGGCGTCAGCGACGTGAACATGGAGGAGGGCTCGCTGCGCTGCGACGCGAACATCTCGCTGCGCCCGGCCGGCTCGGAGCGGCTGGGGGTGAAGACGGAGCTGAAGAACATGAACTCGTTTCGCTTCATCGAACGCGGCATCAAGGCCGAGATCGAGCGCCAGCGCAAGCTGATCGAGGGCGGCGGTGAGGTCGAGCAGGAGACGCTTCACTTCGACCCCCGCTCCGGCGCGATCTCCTCGCTGCGCTCGAAGGAGGAGGCGCACGACTACCGCTACTTCCCCGACCCCGACCTGCTGCCCGTCGTGATCGACGAGGCGATGCTCGACGCGGCGCGCGCCGACATGAGCGAGCCGCCGGCAGAGCGCGCGGCGCGGTTCGAGCGCGAGCTGTCGCTGAGCGCCGACAGCGCGCAGCTGCTCGCGTTTCGCAGCGAGCTCGGCGACTACTTCGAGGCGGCGCTCGCCGCGCAGCCCGACCCGCCGGCGCCGGCGCAGGCGCTCGCGAACTGGGTTAGCGGTGAGCTCGTCTCGCGTCTCGCCGACGGCGAAGACCCGGCCGACTCGCGTGTGGAGCCGGCTGCGCTCGCGAAGCTCGTCGGGCTCGTATCGGAGAAGCGGGTCAGCGTCGGCGCCGGCCGGCAGGTGCTCGACAAGCTCGTCGCCGACGGTGGCGAGGACCCGGCGGCGATCGTCGAGGCCGAGGGGCTCGCAGCGATCGGCGGCGCCGACGAGCTCGCCGAGATCGTCGCCGCGGCGCTCGCGGCGAACGCCGACGCGGCCGAGCGCGTGCGCGCGGGCAACGCGAAGGCGATCGGGCCGATCATCGGCGCAGTCATGCGCGAGACGAACGGGCGCGCGGACGGCGGCGAGGTGACGCGTCTGGTGAACGAGCAGCTCGGGATCTGATCGGCCGCTCGATCGTCTGCTCTAGTCCAGTCTTCGGACTGCACGGTCTTACGGGAATTGTTATAAATCGAGTCCTGTGGGACCGGTCTTCCTCGAGCCTCGAAGTTCGGTCGTATCCAACGGCGCAACCCAGGAGGAGTTGCTCGAGGGGTTGAGCAAGACGCACCGTGGGGTCGTTGCCTCCAGCCTCGATCTGCCGCGCTGGAGTTCGGCGCGGCAGATCGCAGACTGGCTCAAGTCCGAGTCTCATCTCCGAGCCGTGTTCGAAGGGGTCTCGGGAGCTGCCCGCGAGCTGCTCGCTGAAGCTGTGTTTGATATGGGAGGCGTTGCATTGCAAGTTTGGCTGCATCCGCTTGACGAACCCTCCTTTGGAGATGAGCGGCAGACGGCAGCGATTGAACTCGAGCGGCGCGGCCTCGCGTTCGCGTTCCTCCACGGCGCCCATGTCAACTACCACGTTCCCGTCGATCTCCGACTCCGGCTGAGACGCCTATCTGCGGCACGCTGTGGGCGTGGAATAAAGTCGGCGACGGCCCGCTCATGGCTGCCTGCAAGGCGTCGGGATCTGAGCGACATCGTGGCGGTCTGGGCGCAGCTCGCCAAGGCTCCCGCGCCGGTCACATATGAAGGCGAGCTCCACGCTCGCTCGATGCCGCGGCTGCTGGCGGCACTCCCTGAGCTGGAGCTTTCCGATCCCGAGGGGACGATCGCGGAGCGGCGGCTGGAACTGGCATTGGCTCAGCTCCGCGACGGCGGTCATCTGGACCTGCAAATGCCCGACGAGGACAACCGCAAGCGCTGTCTCGTTGCTGTGGGAGATCTAGGTGAAACGCTTAGGGCGGCCTATCCATTTCGACGGTTTCCCGGCGGATCTATTTGCTCCGACTTCAGTCGGATGTGGCGGTACGACGAGGCCGTCGTTTATGCACGGGCTCTCAGCGAGGCTCTCGGCGGGCGCAGCATCAGTCTCTTGAACCTCGGCCGAGCGATTGATCGCCTGCAGAGGGCTTGTGGGAGGCTCTCGTGCGAAGAGTCCGCGCCAGCGACTCTCGCACTCCTAGGCGTGCTGCCTGAATGGCTACGAGGCGAACTGCAACTTGGCTTGACGGGGGACAAGCCGGTCGCCGTGCGTTTTGTGCGCTCAAATTTCGTGAGCCTTGGCACGCGTGAGCTCACTGGTGGATACGGAGCCCTCGCGCAGGCTGAGCCGATCGACGATCGGTCGGGAGAGCCGTCTTCAGGCACTCGCTGGTTCGGGCGCTCGACTTACCGAAAATGGGCGCCCCGCGAGCCGGAGGATGCAGAGAGCGGCATGTGGGATGCGCTACACCTGAACGGTCCGGGCATCGTTCTCTTCTCGACGCTCGACAACCCGCTTCGTTCAGGCCTCATGCGCAACCGCGTATTCACCGCTGCCTGATTGAGCATCTGCGCGGCGCGAAGGACCGACACGGCTTGCGCAACCTACACCCGACGCTCAAGCGCCGACCAGCATCGATCGCACGAGTGGCAGCGACGCTTGCTGCTCGTCGGCGGTGACGAGCGTGAGGTCGTGCGCCAGCGCGGTCGCTGCGATCCAGAGGTCGTTGCTGGGCCGGCGGCCGGCGCCTGCGCGAAGCTCGCCGTAGCGGGCGGCGATCTGGCGGTCGACGGGCAGCGCTGGAGCTTCCGCCAACACGGCCGCCAGCAGTGCCACCCGGCGAGCGCGCGTGGCATCGTCGCGCGCGACCAGCACGCCCGCCTCGAGCTCACCAACGGTCACGACGCTGATCGCCCAGTTGTCGGCGAGCTCCCCGATCTCGCGAGCGCCGGCGAGGACGCTCGTATCGATCAGGCTGCCCACGGATCGCGGGCCGCCGCTCGATCCTGCTCACGCATCCGCTGGAGATCCTCGGCGAACTCGGCGTCCGGCGGGGTCGCGGCAAGGATCGCCGCAAGCCGCTCCGGCGCGGCGAGAGCGCGTGCGCCCGGCAGCGGGCCCAGCTCGGCGACAGGCCGGCCTGCGACGGTCACCGTGAAGCGCTCTCCCTGCTCGGCGCGACGGAGCACGGCGGCGATCTCGTTGCGCAGCTTGCCCTGCGGGATCACGGCCATCGTCAAACCAGCGTAGCAGAACTGCTACGCGCCGGAGATCAGCAGGGAGCGGGCGTGTCGTTGCCCGCCGCGCGCGGACACCCCAGGCGTCCGATCGCACGGAATTTTGGACTTTCGGCCAAAGGCAGACGGCGCCCCCTGCGCCAAGATGCTCGCATGAACTCGGCACGATCCGACAGGACTTCAACTTCTCCTCGGCGGTTCATCCTGCTGCCCGAGGAGTCGGTGGATGGACACGGTCGGCGACCGCGGATCCGTCGCTACCAGCTCGCGCGCGTCGGTTGGCCTCACGATGCGCGCGGTGCCGGCTCGGCGGCGGCAGGGACGGCCCGCGTTCGCCATGGCGGTCAGATGTAGCAGCCGTCAGTCCTCCCACACCGATCTCGCTCCGGTTCCCCTCTGACCGGCGCGAGCGGGTGCGGCCGGACAGGGCCGCGGTTCCCTGTCCGGCCGCATTCCGATGCCCTGGCGTCGATCCGCGAGTCCCGTGCCGATTTCCGCGCTCTGCATCGCAGCGGCCGCGGACGGAGTACCCTCTGCCTATGAACGATTCCTCGTCGCGCTCGATCGGACGCACTGTCATCGCCGGCTTGATCCTGCTGATCGCGGCCTGGATCCTGCTGCACTTCGTGATCGGCATCGTCACCGCGATCGCCAGCATCGTCGTCGTCGTGCTCGCGATCGTCGCCGTCATCTGGGCGCTCCGCGTCATCCTCTAGCGCGCCGCGGCGATGGCGTACGTGCTCATCGCCGTCTGCTTCGGCCTCGCCGGCGGCTACGTCGGCAAGCTCAAGGGCAGCTCGTTCTTCCTCTGGTTCCTGATCTCCGCCGCCGTGCCGATCTTCGGCCTGCTCGCCGCGATCGCCTACCGCTTCGAGCGCGACGAGCTGCGCCGCGAATGCCCGAGTTGCGGCCGCGTGACGAAGGTCCACGACGCGCTCTGCACGCGCTGCGGCGCCGAGCTCGACTACCCCGAGACGGCGATCGCGCCCGAATCGTGGCAGCGCACGCCCGCCGCCAAGTGAGGGCTGCCTAACGCGAATTCGGCTTACCTAAGCCAAATCTTCGCCTACTGTGTGCTGCGATGAGCGCGCACACCGACCTCCCGCCCGCCCCCGACGACGCCCCGCCCGCGGCGCCGACGGCGACGGGTCCGAGACGCGAGTCGCTCGTCGCTCGCGTGATCCATCGCTGGGGCTTCGCCGACGAGCGCGATTTCATCCTCCGCGTCGTCCAGCCCGCGCTCGTCGGCATGATCGACGGCACCGTCTCCTCGCTCGCGCCGATCTTCGCCGCCGCGATCGCCTCGAGCTCCCACACGGCGCTGCTCGTCGGCTTCTCGACCGCGCTCGGCGCCGGCGTCAGCATGGGCTGGTCCGAGGCGCTGTCCGACACCGGCGAGCAGACCGGCCGCGGCTCGGCCGTCGTGCGCGGCGGCATCACCGGCGGCATGACCACGCTCGGCGGCATCTTCCACACGCTGCCGTTCCTGATCTCCGACGTGCACAAGGCGCTGATCGTCGCCGGCGCGGTCGTCGCCGTCGAGCTGTTCGCGATCGCCTGGGTCCGAAACCGCTTCCTCGAGGTCTCGATGCGCTCGTCGCTGCTCGTCGTCACGGTCGGCGGCGTGATCGTGCTCGCGATCGGCGTCGGCATCGGCTCTTCTTGAGCAGCGATCTCACAGTCTTCGTCCGATCGTCGATCGACGTAGCGCCGCGCGCGAGCGCCTGCTCACGCGCCGAAGGCCGCGAAAACCCGCTGGTACACTCGGTTTTCCCCCAACTCGGAGCGTTCGGAAAGGAGGTCGAGAGATGCGTGCGGTCGATGCCGTGATGGAATGTCTGAAGGCGGAGGGCGTCGACGTCGTCTTCGGCCTCCCCGGCGGCGCCAACCTGCCGACGTACGACGCGTTCGTCAATGGCGGCCTGCGCCACATCCTCGTGCGCCATGAGGCCGGCGGCGGCCACGCCGCCGAGGGCTACGCCAAGGCGACCGGCAAAGTCGGCGTCGCCTTCGCCACGAGCGGCCCCGGCGCGACGAACCTGATCACGCCGATCTGCGACGCGATGATGGACTCCGTCCCCGTCGTCTTCATCACCGGCCAGGTGCGCACCGAACTGCTCGGCACCGACGGCTTCCAGGAGGCCGACACGATCGGCATCACGATGCCCGTCGTCAAGCACTCGTTCATGATCATCGACCCGCACGAAATCCCGCGCGCGATCCACGAGGCCTTCCACATCGCCCGCTCCGGCCGCCCGGGTCCGGTCCTGATCGACATCCCGCAAGATCTCTCGCGCGCCGAGATCGACTACGAGCCGGTCACCGACGTGCGCCTGCCCGGCTACCAGCCGCGCGTCGAGGGCAACCAGAAGCAGATTCGCCAGGCCGCGAAGGCGCTCGCCGCCGCGCAGCGCCCCGTGATCTACGCCGGCGGCGGCGTCGTCAACGCGAACGCCTCCGACGAGCTGACCGAGTTCGCGACGTCCGACCGCTTCCCCGTCACCTGCACGCTGATGGGGCTCGGCGCGTTCGGAGCGCCGCACGAGCAGTGGCTCGGCATGCTCGGCATGCACGGCACGCGCGCCGCCAACTACGCGATGGACGAGGCCGACCTGATCTGCGCCGTCGGCGCGCGCTTCGACGACCGCATCACCGGCAAGCTCTCCGAGTTCGCGCCGCGCGCGAAGTTCATCCACATCGACGTCGACCCCGCCGAGATCTCCAAGAACGTCCCCGCGCACATCCCGATCGTCGGCGACGCCAAGCACGTGCTCGCGAAGCTCCTGATCGAGTACCGCGCGATCGGCGCCGACCCCGCGCGCCTGGACGCCTGGTGGCAGCGGATCGACGGCTGGAAAGAGAAGTACCCGCTCGCCTACGAGGACTCCGACGACAACGAGATCAAGCCGCAGTACATGATCAAGGCGCTCTACGAGGCGACCGGCGGCGACGCGATCGTCACCAGCGACGTCGGCCAGCACCAGATGTGGGCGGCGCAGTACTACGACTTCGCCGAGCCGCGCCGCTGGATCAACTCCGGCGGGCTCGGCACGATGGGCTTCGGCCTGCCCGCCGCGATGGGCGCCGCCGTCGGCTGCCCCGACCACGTCGTCTGCTGCATCGCCGGCGACGGCTCCGTGCAGATGAACGCGCAGGAGCTCGCCACCTGCGCGCAGGAGCAGATCCCGATCAAGGTCTTCATCATGAACAACGGCTACCTCGGCATGGTCCGCCAGTGGCAGGAGCTGTTCTGGGACGGCAAATACAGCCACGTCGAGACCGGCGAGTTCCCCGACTTCGTCAAGCTCGCCGACGCCTACGGCGCGACCGGCATGCGCTTCGAGGACAAGACGACGCTCGTGCAGGACATGAAGCGCGCGATCGACACGCCCGGTCCCGTGTTCGTCGACGTGCGCGTCACGCGCGAGGAGAACACCTACCCAATGATCCCCGCCGGGCAGGCCGCCCGGGAGATGGTGGGATGATGAGCGTCGATAGACGATCATCAGCTCACGGGCGCCAGGAGGGCGGCCGTCTCAATCGAAAGCGCCGGCTGGAAGCCGGCGCGAGGTGACTCTCATGGGCGAGCCCGGAACGAAGGACACGCTCAGCCTCGAGGAGCTCGAAGCGTCCGCCGGCCTGCGCACCGGCCGCAAGCACGTCCTCTCGATCCTCGTCGAAAACAAGTCCGGCGTGCTCACGCGCATCGCCGGACTGTTCGCGCGGCGGGGCTTCAACATCGACACGCTCACCGTCGGCCCGACCGACGACGAGCAGATCTCGCGCGTTACGCTGACCGTCGACGGCGCGCTGCACCCGATCGACCAGGTCACCAAGCAGCTGCACAAGCTGGTCAACGTGCTGAAGATCCGCGACCTCGAGCCGCTCGACACCGTCGCGCGCGAGCTCGCGCTGTTCAAGGTCTCCGCCGACGGCGTCCAGCGCGGCGAGCTGATGCAGATCGCAGAGATCTTCCGCGGCAAGGTCGTCGACGTGACCAAGCGCGCCGTGATCATCGAGGTCACCGGCACGACCGACAAGATCGCCGCGTTCGAGGACATGGTGCGCCCGTTCGGGCTGATCGAGATGATGCGCACCGGCGAGATCGCGATCTCGCGCGGGCGCACCGAGACGTAGGCGCTTGCGCGAGCCGGCGCGCGAGACCGAGCCACGCGCGGCGCCGATCGACGCGCTCGCGCCGTTCGCGCTCGCGCCGCGTGATCAGCGCCTGCTCGCCGAGCGCCTGCGCCGCGGCGTCGCCCGCGCCAGGCGCAGCGGCCGCGCGACGCTCGTCACGCTGACTACCGCGCTCGACGAGCGCGTCGACCCGAGCGCCGTCGTCTGCGCCTCGCGCAGTCCCGGCGAGCACTGGTTCTGCTTCGAGCAGCCCGATCGCGATGCCGCCGCGCTCGGCGCGCTCGGCGAGGCCGTGCGGCTCGACGCCGCCGGCGAGCGGCGCATCGACGACGTCGGCGAGCGCTGGCGCGCGCTCTGCGCCGACGCCGTCGGCGGCGAGTTCGGCGTCGGCGATGCGGCGGGCGAGCGCGACGGGCCGATCGCCGTCGGCGGCTTCGCCTTCGCGCCCGACGGCGGCGCCGCCCCGCACTGGTCCGGCTACGCCCCCGCCTCGCTCGTCGTGCCCGATGTCGCGCTCGTGCGCCGCGCGCACGACGGGCGCGCGCGCGTGCGCATGACGCTGAGCGCGCTCGCGCAGCCCGATGACGTGCCCGAGCAGCTGCACGCGCGCCTCTGCGCCCGCGCCGCCGAGCTCCGCCAAGCGCCGCTGCCGCTGCTCGACCCTGCGCCAACCGGGCGCTATCTCCTCGCGAGCGCGATGCCGCCCGAGCACTTCGAGTCGGCCGTCGCGCACGCCGTCCAGTCGATCCGCGCCGGCGCGCTGCAGAAGGTCGTGCTCGCGCGCGAAGTCCACGTGCACGCGCCGGCGCCGTACGACCCCGCCGCCGTGCTCGGCGTGCTGCGCGACGAGTTCCCCGCGTGCTTCGTCTTCTGCGCCGGGCACGGCGACGCCGCGTTCGTCGCCGCGAGCCCCGAGCTGCTCGTGCGCCGCGAGGGCCACCGCGTCTCGACGCTCGCGCTCGCCGGATCGACGCGCCGCAGCGCCGACCCCGCCGTCGACGACCACCTCGGCGAGCAGCTCCTACGCGACCCGAGCTACCGCGAGGAGCACGCGATCGTCGCGCGGCGGATCGAGCGCATGCTGCGCCCGCACGCGATCTGGGTCGCCGCCGCGCCCGAGCCGGCGCTCGTGCGCATCGCCAACATCCAGCACCTCGCGACGCCGATCCGCGCGCAGCTCGCGCAGCCGCTCGACGCGCTCGCGCTCGTCGCGCTGATGCACCCGACGCCCGCCGTCGGCGGCGAGCCGCTCGCCGCCGCCGCGCCGCTGATCCCCGCGCTCGAGGGGCTCGACCGCGGCTGGTACGCCGGGCCCGTCGGCTGGACCGACGCGACCGGCGACGGCGAGTTCTGCGTCGCGCTGCGCTGCGCGCTCCTGCGCGGGAGCGTCGCGCGCTGCTTTGCCGGCAACGGGATCGTGCGCGACTCGCAGCCCGCGGCCGAGCTCGCCGAGACCGAGGTCAAGCTGCAGGCGCTCCTGCCGCTGCTCGCGGGGTGAGCGGCTCAGGAGGCAATTGCGCTGGCGACTGCGCGCCAGACCTCGCCGTGCAGGCGCACGTTCGCCGCGCGATCGCCACGCACCTCGACGATCCGCGTCTCCCGCGCCGCCAGCGCGCGCTCGAGCGCGCGGCGAAACGCCGGCACGTCGGCGACGCGCTCGTGGCCGATCCCGTACAGCCGCGCGGCGTCGGCGAAGTCGAGGCCCGTCGGCGTCGCGACGTGGCGCGTGAAGAGGTCCTCGCTCGCGATCGCGCGGCCGTCCGCGGCCGTGGACTCCGGTTCCGGCTCGCGCGCCATCGGCACGTCGGCGAGCGGCAGGAAGTCGAAGATCCCGCCGCCAGCGTTGTCGAGCAGCACGATCGTCAGCTTCAACTCCAGCCGCCGCGCCGCGAGCAGCCCGCCGACGTCGTGCGCGAGCGCGACGTCGCCGATCAGCAGCACGACCGGCCCGAGACCGGCCGCCGTCGCGCCGAACGCGCTCGAGACGATCCCGTCGATCCCGTTCGCGCCGCGGTTGCACAGCACGCGCGGCGGGTCCTCGCGCACCGGCCAGAACGTCTCGATCTCGCGCACCGGCATCGACGAGGCGACGAACAGCGTCGCCTCCTGCGGCAGCAGCGTGCCGAGCTCGAGCGCGACGCGCGGCTCCGACAGCTCCTCGCCGCCGAGCGCGCCGAGGATCGCCTCGGCCGCTAGCTCGTCGGCGCTGCGCCAGCGCGCGAGCCAGTCCGGGTCGGCCGGCACGAGCGGCTCGGCGCCCAGTGCACGCAGCGTCGTCGCGGGATCGAGCGTCAGCGAGTCGGTGAGGACCGACGCGGGGTCCTGCCACGCGCGCTCGACATCGAGCGCGACGTGACGCGCTTCGTCCAGCGCTGCGAGCCAGCCGCGCAACGGCTTCGACACCGGCAGATCGCCCACGCGCAGCACGACGTCGGGCGAGACCGATCGCGCGAAGGCCTCGTCGCGGAGCAGCGCGTCGTAGTGCGCAACGGCGGCCGCGCCGCGCCGTGCGCCCGACATCGGGTCGCCGAGCAGCGGCCAGCCGAGCTCGGCGGCGAGCGCGGCCGCCGCCTCTGCGAGCGCTTGCCCGTCGCCGCTCGGTGGGCGCTCGTCGCGGCCCGCGACGACCACGCCGCGCCGCGCCGAGCCGATGATCTCGCCGAGCAGGCCAACGCCGCTCGACGGTACGGCCGAGGACGTGAGCGGCGCCCGCCGCACGTACGGCGCGCCGTCCGCCCGTCCGGTCGCATCGTCGGGCAGCGGCCCGTCGGTCACGAGCGGCTCGCGCAGCGCAAAATTCAGGTGCACCACCCCGGGGCGCCCTTCGAGCGCGGTGGCGAACGCGCGGCACGCGAGCGTGCGGATCCAGCGCACGCGATCGGGCGTCGCTTCGTGCGTGCCGACCTCGAAGAACCACTTCGCCGCGTCGCCGAACAGCTTCAGCTGGTCGATCGCCTGTCCTGCCCCGTTGTCGCGCAGCTCCGACGGTCGATCGGCGGTGAGCAGCAGCAGCGGAACGTGTGCCTCATGCGCCTCGATCGCTGCCGGCAACAGCTCGGCGGCCGCCGTGCCCGACGTGCACGCGACGGCGACCGGCAGGCCCGACGCCTTCGCCAGTCCGAGCGCGAAAAAGCCGGCGCAGCGCTCGTCGATGTGCGAGTAGCAGCGCACGCGCTCGTCGCGCGCGAGACTCAGCGCCAGCGGCGCGGAGCGCGAGCCGGGCGACGTGCACGCCGCGCGCATGCCGCTGCGCGCGAGCTCCTCGACGAACGCGCGCAGCAGCACGTACGTATCGCTCGCCGAGCTCACGCGACTACGATGGCGCCGTGTCGCCGGCGCCCGAGAACCTCGTGCTGCTGCACGGCTTCAGCGGGACGCGACACGCGTGGGACGAGGTGATCGCACGGTTGGATCGCCAACGCTATCGACCGCTGGCGCTCGACCTCCCCGGGCACGGCGAGGCGGCCGCCGCCGCAGCGGCGCCGATCACGTTCGAGACGTGCGTCGAGGCCGTGCTCGCGCAGGCGCCCGAGCGCTTCGCGCTGTGCGGCTACTCGATGGGCGGCCGCATCGCGCTGCACGTCGCGCTCGCGGCGCCCGGGCGCGTCTCGCGGCTCGTGCTCGTCTCGAGCAGCCCCGGAATCGAGGACGACGACGAGCGGGCGGCGCGGCGTGCGACCGACCGCGCGCTCGCCGACGAGCTCGAACGGATCCCGTTCGAGGAGTTCATCGAGCGTTGGCGCACGCAGCCGCTGTTCGCCGGCGAGCCGGCGGAGGTCGTGGAGCAGGCGCGGGCGGACATGCGCCGCAACGACCCGCACGCGCTCGCGGCGACGACGCGCGGGCTTGGCACGGGGGAGATGGCGTCGCTGTGGAGCCGTCTGACCGAGCTGACCATGCCAGTTACGCTGCTCGTCGGCGAGCGCGACGCGAAGTTCCGCGCGATCGCCGAGCGGATGGCGACGCTGCTGGCCGACGTGAAGCTGCTCGTCGTGCCCGGCGGGCACGCGCTCGCGCTCGAGAGCCCGGGCGTGCTCGCTGCGACGCTCGACGGCGCCGGGTGCGGCTAGAGCGCCTCGACGCCGAGCCCTGGCGCGCGAGGGAGGGCGATCTCGCCGCCACGCACCGGCAGCGGGTCCTCGACCCCCTCGAACAGCCCAAGCGTCGCCAACCCGCAGTGCGGCACCGCCCCGCGCGAGGCGAGCGCCGCCGCGACGTGCACGCCGGCAGCGATGCCCAACGGTCCGTCGTACGTCGAGGCGACGTACGGCTCGGCGCCCGACGCGCGCACGAGCGTCGCCGCGGCGATCAGCCCCGAGACGCCGCCGCAGCGCGAGATCTTCAGGCAGACGGCGTCGGCGACGCCGGCGCCCAGCGCGCCGTGCTCGGCGGCGGTCTCGTCGATCGCGACGCGCACGGCCACACGCTCGCGCACTTCGCGCACCCGGTGGAGCCCGTGCACGGGCTCCTCGACGAGCTCGAGCCCGGCGGGCGCGAGCGCGTCGATCGTGCGCACGGCCTGCTCGACGTCCCACGCGCCGTTCGCGTCGAGCCGCAGCGCGACCTCCGGTCCGGCCGCCGCGCGCGCGGCGGCGACGCGGCCCGCGTCGTCGCCGACGCCGACCTTCAGCTTGACGCAGTCGAACCCGTCCCCGACGGCCGCGGCGGCCTGCTCGGCGACGCCGGCGCGGTCGAGCGCCGTCAGCGTCGCGTTGACGGGAACCGCGGGCGCCGGATCGTCGGTGATCAGCGCCGCGAGCGGCAGCCCGCGCAGCCGTCCGGCGCGATCCCACAGCGCGAGGTCGACGGCGGCGAGCGCCGCCGGCAGATCCTCGACGCGCCGGCAAGCATCGACCAGCTGCGCCCCGTTCAGCTCCTCGCCAGCCCGCTCGATCACCGTCGCGTAGCGCTCGAGCGCGTCGTACACGCGCTCGATGCTGACGCCGTCGTATGGCTCGAGCGGCGCCGCCTCGCCGAAGCCCGTCACGCCGTCCTCGCCGGTCAGCGCGACGGCGATCAGCTCGCGCTCGCGCAGCTCGCCGTAGGAGGTCGCGAGCGCTCGCGCGAAGCGCAGCGAGCGGCGCTCGAGCTCGAGCCTCACGCGCGGACGCCCCCGCTCACGAGCCGACGCCGCCGCTCGCGAGGATGCCGGCGCTGAACAGCAGGCAGAACGCCAGCTGCGTCGCGCCGGTCTTCGCGAGCGCGCCGTTCAGCGCCGGCCCGTCGCTGCGCGTGCGCACGACGCGCACGACGCCGAGCGCGAGCGGCAGCGCGAGCCACGCCAGCAACAGCCACGCGTCCATCGAGCCGAACGCCCACGGCAGCGGCGCGGTGACGAACGCGCCGGCGACCATCGCCGTGTAGAGGGTGCGCGTGCGCTCGCGCCCGAGGCGCACGGCGAGCGTGCGCTTGCCGGCGCGCCGGTCGGTGTCGAGGTCGCGCACGTTGTTGACGACGAGGATCGCGCTCGCGAGCAGCCCGACGGGCACGGCGCAGACGAACGCCTGCCACGGCAGGTGCTGGATCTGCACGAAGTAGGAGCCGGCGACGGCGACGACGCCGAAGAACAGGAACACGAACAGCTCGCCGAGCCCCTCGTACCCGTAGGGGCGGGGGCCGCCCGTGTAGAGGACGCCGGCGAGGATCGAAGCGGCGCCGACGGCGAGCAGCTCCCAGCCGGCGACTGCGACGAGGTAGGCGCCGCACGCGACGGCGAGGCCGAACGTGACGTACGTCGCGAGCAGCACCTGGCTCGGTGGCACGAGGCCGCCGGCGGTCACGCGCACCGGGCCGAGCCGATCCTCGGTGTCGGCGCCGCGGCGCGCGTCGGAGTAGTCGTTGGACAAATTGGTGCCGACCTGGATGAAGACGGCGCCGAGCAGCGCCGCGACGAACGCGAGCGGGTGGAAGACGCCGGCGCCGAGCGCGAGCGAGGTGCCAACGAGCACGGGCGCGATCGCGGCCGGCAGCGTGCGCACGCGCGCGGCCATGATCCAGATGCGCGCCGCGCTCATAGTCCGGCGCCCCGCGTCGTCCGGCGCACGCGCACGCTAGGCGCGACGCGGGAAGCGCGAGAAGTCGGGCTTGCGCTTCTCGCGGTAGGCGTCGCGCCCCTCCTGCGCCTCCTCGTTGCCGTAGAACAGGAGGTTCGTGTCGTGCGCGAGCTGTTGGATCCCCGAGAGGCCGTCCTCGGCGGCGTTGAAGCTCGCCTTCAAGAGGCGCAGCGCGAACGGGGAGAGCGCAAGCATCTCGCGGCACCACTGCACGGTTTCGGCCTCGAGCTCGGCGAGCGGGACGACGGTGTTGACCATCCCCATCTCGCGCGCCTCCTCGGCCGAGTACTGGCGGCAGAGGAACCAGATCTCCTTCGCCTTCTTCGGCCCGACGAGGCTCGCGAGCAGCCCCGCGCCGAAGCCGCCGTCGAACGAGCCGACCTTCGGCCCGACCTGCCCGAAGCGCGCGTTGTCGGCCGCGATCGTCAGGTCGCAGACGAGGTGCAGCACGTGCCCGCCGCCGATCGCGTAACCGGCGACCATCGCGACGACCGGCTTCGGCAGCCTGCGGATCTGAATGTGGAGATCCGTGACATGAAATCGACCGACGCCGGCACGGCCCGAACTGGGATCGGACGCCTGCTCGTCGAGGTAGCCCGAGTCGCCACGCACGCGCTGGTCGCCGCCCGAACAGAACGCGTCGGAGCCTTCGCCCGTCAGCACGATCACGCCGACGCGCGCGTCCTCGCGCGCGTCCTCGAGCGCACGCGAGATCTCGACGATCGTGCGCGGGCGAAACGCGTTGCGGACCTCCGGGCGCGCGATCGTGACCTTCGCGATGCCGGCGTCGGCGCCGGAGGACTTCTCGTAGCGGATATCCGTCAACTTGCCGCCCGCGTCGCCTGCGGCGTCTGTCCACATGGTGATCACGGCGGCCAGACTAGCTGCAACGCGAACTTGACCGACCCCCGACGTAACGGGCGCTAAGGGGGGAAGGTGCCGTGCATGGTGGGAACGAACTTTTCAGTCCTCGCTTCGCAGGCGGCGAAGATGCGCGGCTTTTCTGACGCCCGCGACGAAGGGATCGTGAACATGAGTTCGCCGCAGATCTGCTCGCCGTACTGTCGGACCTCGGTCAAGCCGCGTCCCAAGCCTTTGTTGCATATGCCGTCGAGATCGGACTTGCTCGTCGAGGGAAGCCAGGTCCCGAGCGACACGCCTTCCCTGCAGGCTTCGACAGCCGCGACGATGTCTTCATGCGTTTCTTGCTTGATCGGGAACGAGATCGTCCGCTTTGGGGGATCTGACCTCGCGCTTCCGTCGTGGCCGTTGGAGCCGCCGCAGCCAGGGAAGGCCATGGTGGCGAGCAGGAGCAGCGCGAGGATCACGTTCCCTCGCCAGGCGACTCGCTGGTCGCGCGCCGTCTCGATGTCGCGTGGTGACATGTGATGTCCCGAGTCCTGGAGCGGGAAGGTTCGAGCCGCGACGCTACCCGCCCTTGCTCGAGTTCTCGACTCCCGCGACGCGCTGCATGGCTGTGGGGGAGCATCGCACCGACCGTGTTTCCCTCTCAGGCGAGCGCGGCGACTCGCCGAGCTAGCCTTATGCGCCATGCTGGTCCAGGCATGGCTGACCCGGGCCGCCGCCGAGCGGCCACGCGCGCTGGCGCTCGAGACGCCGGCCGGGGGTTGCACGTACGCCGAGCTGCTGATCGCTGCGAACAGCGCTGCCTGCGAGCTCGCGACACGCGGCGTGCATCGCGAAGAGCGCGTCGCGATCGCGCTGCCCGCCGGGCTCGACTTCGCCCGAGCGCTGCACGCGTGTCTCCTGCTCGGCGTAGTCGCGGTCCCGCTCGACCTGCGCCTATCGGAGCGCGAGCGCGCGATGCTCGCTTCGACCTGTTCGCTCACCGTCGCCGAGCCCCTTGGCGATCGCGGTGAATCCGAACGCGATCTGGCGCGAGATGCGCGGCACGACCTCGACGCGATCGCGGTGGTGATCCACACCTCAGGCACGAGCTCCGCGCCGAAGCCGGTCGAGCTGACGTACGGAAACCTGCTGTGGAGCGCGCTCGGCTCGGCCGTCGCGCTCGGGCTGGACGCCGACGAGCGCTGGCTCTGCGCGCTGCCGCTCTCGCATGTCGGCGGCCTCTCGATCCTCGTGCGCTCGGCGATCTACGCGACGACGGCCGTCGTGCACGAGCGCTTCGAGACCGAGCGCGTGCTGCATGCGCTGCGTGAGCAGGACGTGACGCTCGTCAGCCTCGTCGCGACGACGCTCGCGCGGCTGCTCGACGCAGGCCTCGAGCGCCCGCGCGCATTGCGCTGCGCGCTGACCGGCGGCGGACCCGTGCCGGCGGCGCTGGTCGAGCGAGCGAGCGCGGCGGGCGTGCCGGTGAGCATGACGTACGGCCTGACTGAGAGCTGCTCGCAGGTCACGACGGGCCCGATCGCGGCGCTGGCGCGGGGCGAGCTCGGCGCCGGGCCGCCGTTGTTCTGCACGCGCGTCGAGATCGCCGCCGAGGACGGCGAGATCCTCGTCGCGGGGCCGACCGTTGCGCCGGGCGCGCTCGCCGGCGACGGCTGGCTGCACACCGGCGACCTAGGCGCGCTCGACGCGCGCGGACGACTGTCGGTCACCGGGCGCAAGGCCGACACGATCGTCAGCGGCGGCGAGAACGTCGCGCCGAGCGAGGTCGAGGCGGTGCTCGAGAGCCATCCGGACGTGCTCGAGGCGGCCGTCGTCGGGCTACCCGACGAGCGCTGGGGCGAGGCCGTCACGGCGATCGTCGTCGCGCGAGCCGATCGCGCGCCGGACGAGGATGCGCTGCGCGCGCACTGCGCCGACGCGCTCGCGCCGTACAAGGTCCCGAAGCGCGTGCTCTTGCGCGAGCGCGAGCTGCCGCGCACGCGCTCGGGCAAGCTGCTGCGACGGGAGCTGCGGTGAGCGCCGAGCAGGGTGCGGCGGAGGGGTTCGACGCGAACGCCCACCGCGAGGCGAGCTTGCAGGGCTGGGAAGAGGCCGCCGCCGGCTGGGTCCGCAGCCAGGAGCGGATCCGCGCGTTCGGCGCGCCCGTCTCGCACTGGATGCTCGACGCCGTCGCGCCGCAGCCGGGCCAGCGCGTGCTCGAGCTCGCCGCCGGGCTCGGCGAGACGGGGCTGCTCGCCGCCGAGCTCGTCGCTCCGGTCGGCGGCGTCGTCGTCTCAGACCAGGCCGACGCGATGCTCGCCGGCGCGCGCGAGCGCGCGGCCGAGCTCGGCCTCGCGAACGTCGAGTTCCAGACAATCAACGCCGAATGGATCGACCTGCCGGTCGCGAGCGTCGATGCCGTGCTGTGCCGCTGGGGCTACATGCTGATGGCCGACCCGTCGGCGGCGCTCGGCGAGACGCGTCGCGTGCTGCGGCCGGGCGGACGCGTCGCGCTCGCCGTGTGGGATTCGATCGAGCGCAACCCCTGGGCGGCGCTGCCCGGCGTCGAGCTGCGCGAGCGCGGCCTGCTGCCGGCGCCGAGCCCCGGCGCGCCCGGCCCGTTCGCGCTCGGCGACGAGCGGCGCGTGCGCGAGCTGCTCGAGCGAGCCGGCTTCGCCGAGCCGCGCGTCGAGGCGCTCGAGCTGCACCGCACGCACGGCGACTTCGACGACTTCTGGGAAACGACGCTCGACCTCTCGCGCTCCTTCCACGACGCCGTGCTCGAGCGCCCGCAGGCGGAGATCGAGCAGATTCGCGCTGGCGTCCGGGCACGCCTCGCCCCGTACGAGGCGCCCGACGGGACGCTCGACGTCCCCGCGCGCACGCTCGTCGCCGCCGCGAGCGCCTGATCGGACGCGCGACCCGCTAGCCTGCGCAATCCAATGATCTACGACGACGACGCAGACCTCAACCTCCTCGACGGCAAGACCGTCGCGATCATCGGCTATGGCTCGCAGGGCCACGCCCACGCGCTCAACCTGAAGGACTCCGGCGTCGAAGTGGTCGTCGGGTTGCGCGAGGACTCGCCGTCGGTCGCGAAGGCGAAGGAGCAGGGCCTCGAGGTGCTGTCGGTTGTCGAGGCCGCGAGCCGCGGCGACCTCGTGATGATCCTGCTGCCCGACGAGCTGCACCGCAAGGTCTGGGAGGAGAAGATCCGCGACGGGATCGCCGAGGGCAACATGATCCTGTTCGGCCACGGCTTCTCGATCCACTACAAGGAGATCGAGCCGCCGCCGGGCGTCGACGTCGGCATGGTCGCGCCGAAGGGCCCCGGCCATCTCGTGCGCCGCCAGTTCACCGAAGGCTCGGGCGTCCCGGGGCTGATCGCCGTCGAGCAGGACGCGACCGGCAACGCGCGTGCGCTCGCGCTCGCCTACGCGAAGGGCATCGGCTGCACGCGCGGCGGCGTGATCGAGACGACGTTCAAGGACGAGACCGAGACCGACCTGTTCGGCGAGCAGGCCGTCCTCTGCGGCGGCGCCTCCGAGCTCGTGCAGGCCGGATTCGAGACGCTCGTCGACGCCGGATACGACCCGGAGATGGCCTACTTCGAGTGCCTGCACGAGCTCAAGCTGATCGCCGACCTGATGTACGAGAAGGGGCTCGCCGGGATGCGCTACTCGATCTCGAACACGGCCGAGTACGGCGACTACACGCGCGGCAAGCGCGTGATCACCGACGAGACGCGCGCCGCGATGAAGCAGATCCTCAAGGAGATCCAGGACGGCGACTTCGCGCGCGAGTGGATCGCCGAGAACCGCGCCGGCCAGGAGAACTTCCTGCGGATGCGCGCCGAGCAGGCCGACACGCAGGTCGAGCACGTCGGCGGCGAGCTGCGCTCGCACATGGACTGGATCAAGCCCTCGTTCTGAGGCCCGGCGAGACGAGGCGAGCGCGACGATGCTGGCCTACCTGTTCTGGCACCGCCCCGCCGCCGGCGTCGAGCGCGAGCGCTACGAGCAGGAGCTCGAGCGCTTCCACCGCTCGCTTGCGCACCGGCCGCCGGGCGGCCTGCGCGGCTCGGCGTCTTTTCGCGTCCCGCAGCTGCCGTGGCTCCCGGCGAGCGAAGCGGATGCCTCCGCGCCGAGCAGCGCAGGCGCCGACGAGGACGCTGCGGGAGCCGGCTACGAGGACTGGTACGTCGTCGAGGACTGGGCCGCGGTCAGCGTGCTCGAGGAGGCGGCCGTCTCGCGCGGCCACGTCACCGCGCACGACGCGATCGCTGCGCGCGCCGGCGCCGGCAGCGGCGCCGTGTACCGGCTGCTCGAGGGCAGCGCGCGCCCGTCCGGCGGCGAGGCCGTGTGGGTCGCGCCGGCGCCCGGACACGAACGGCTCGCGCTCGACGCGCTGCTCGGCGACGGGATCGATCGCGAGCGCGACGGCCTGTGGCGGCGCTGCCTCGTGCTCGGGCCGGCGCCCGAATACTGCCTGCTCGCCGGCGAGGCGCCCGCCGGCGTCGCCGAGACGCGCCTGCCGGCCGGCTGGCGCGCGGTGAGCGTGCGCCGGGAGCAGGTCTGGGGTGGCTGACGGCGCGATCGACCGGATCCTCGGGCGCGAGTTGGGCGACGGCGAGTTCCGCCGCCAGGAGAGCCGCTTTCGCGACTGGGTCGGCTCGGACCCGCGCAGCGGGCGAGACAGCGAGTTCCCGGCGCTCGCCGGGCGCTATCACCTGTACGTCTCGCTCGCCTGCCCCTGGTGCCACCGCACCGTGATCCTGCGTGAGCTCGCCCACCTGCAAGATGCGCTGCCAGTCTCCTACCTCGCGCCCTACCGCGACGAGCGCGGCTGGGCGTTCACGGGCGAGCTGTTCAGCATCCGCGGCGAGCACGGCTGGACCGAGGAGTACGTCGACCGCGTGCACGGCTGGCAGTTCATGGCCGAGGGCTATGCGATCGCCGATCCCGACTTCCACGGACGCATCACCGTCCCGGTCCTGTGGGACACGCACACCGATCGGATCGTCAACAACGACTCGGCCGACATCGTGCGGATGATCGGCGAAGCCGGCTCGCTTGGCGGTCTCGGCGAGGGCGCCGCCCTGGACCTCTATCCGGAGCAGCTGCGCGACGAGATCGACGCGCTCAACGAGCGGATCTACGAGACCGTCAACAACGGGGTCTACCGTGCCGGCTTCGCGCGCCTGCAGGGCGCCTATGAGCGCGCCTTCGTAAAGCTGTTCGAGAGCTTCGAGTGGCTGGAGACGCTGATCGGGCAGCGGCGCTTCCTCGCCGGCGAGCGCCCGACGGAGGCCGACTGGCGGCTGTTCCCGACGCTTGTGCGCTTCGACGAGGTCTACAACGTCCACTTCCGCCTCAACCGCCGGCGCGTCGCCGACTACCCGAACCTGTGGGCCTACGCGCGCGAGCTGTACCAGTGGCCGGGCGTCGCCGCGACCGTCGCGATGGACCAGATCAAGCGCCACTACTACACGACGCACGACGAACTGAACCCGAAGAAAATCATCCCGCTCGGGCCCGACTACGACTGGTCGGCTCCGCACGGGCGCGATCGGTGAAGATCTGGCTGACGACGCCTTCGGCGCGCCGCGCGTTCGCTACACTCGGCGCGTCGTCGCGACTGGCGCTGAGGTGGAGTCAACCACCGGGAAGCGACGAGCAGGACCGCCGCGCGCCTGGGCACCCTCAGAGCATCGACATCCCTCGACGGCGAGGAGCCCCAAGATGACGCCGAGCAGCAGCACGCAAGAGACGCAACTGATCCTTCCCGACGAGCTGAAGCCCGCCGACGGGCGCTTCGGCTGCGGCCCGTCGAAGGTCCGTCCCGAGGCGCTCGCGCGCCTCGCCGGCGACGGCGCCGCCGTGATGGGCACCTCACACCGCCAGAAGCCCGTCAAGGCGCTCGTCGGCGAGATCCGCGCCGGCCTGTCCGAGCTGTTCGCGCTGCCCGACGGCTACGAGGTCGCGCTCGGCAACGGCGGCACGACGTGCTTCTGGGACGCCGCCGCGTTCGGGCTGATCCGCGAGCGCTCACTGCACCTCTCATTCGGCGAGTTCTCGCAGAAGTTCGCGACGGTCGCCGCCGGCGCGCCGTTCCTCGCCGAGCCGATCGTCGTCAAGGCCGACCCCGGCGACGCGCCCGATTCGGCGAGCGTCGGCGAGCAGGCCGCGCAGACCGGCGCCGACGCGATCGCGTGGGCGCACAACGAGACCTCGACGGGTGTCATGACCGAGATCGTGCGCCCGGCCGGATCTGGAGACGCGCTCGTCCTGATCGACGCGACCTCCGGCGCTGGCGGCCTGCCCGTCGACGTCTCGCAGGCCGACGCCTACTACTTCGCCCCGCAGAAGAGCTTCGCCGCAGACGGCGGCCTGTGGCTCGCGCTGCTCAGCCCGGCGGCGCTGCAGCGGATCGCCGAGCTCGACGCCTCCGAGCGCTGGATCCCATCCTTCCTCTCTCTGTCGACGGCGCTCGAGAACTCGCTGAAAGACCAGACGTACAACACGCCGGCCGTCGCGACGCTGTTCCTGCTCGCCGATCAGATCCGCTGGATGCTCGACCTCGGCGGCCTCGACGCGTGCGTCGCGCGCTCGCGCGAGTCGGCGCAGCTGCTGTACGGCTGGGCCGAGCGCTCGGGCTACGCGACGCCGTTCGTCGCCGAGGAGGCCAAGCGCTCGCTCGTCGTCGGCACGATCGACTTCGCCGATGACGTCGACGCCGCGCGGATCGCCGCGACGCTGCGCGCGAACGGGATCGTCGACGTCGAGCCCTACCGCAAGCTCGGGCGAAATCAGCTGCGCGTCGGCATGTTCCCCGCCGTCGACCCGCACGACGTGCAGGCGCTGACGGCATGCGTCGACTGGATCGTCGAGCGGAGCTCGTGATGGCCGCCGACGCGAACGGCAGCGCGAGCGCGCCGCGGGCGCGTGTCCTCGTCAAGGAGAAGATCGGGGACTCCGGCGTCGAGCTCTTGCGCGAGCACTTCGACGTCGACCTCGGCGTCGACTGGGACGATGACGAGTTCCTGCAGCGCCTGCCCGAGTACGACGGCATCCTGATCCGCTCGGCGACGAAGATGACCGGCGAGCTGATCGAGCGCGGCGAGAAGCTGCGCGTGATCGGGCGCGCCGGCGTCGGCGTCGACAACGTCGACGTCCCCGCCGCGACCAAGCGCGGGATCGTCGTCGCCAACGCGCCGCAGTCGAACGTCGTCACCGCCGCCGAGCACACGATGGCGCTGCTGCTCGCGCTCGCGCGCAACATCCCGCAGGCGCACCAGTCGCTGCTCGAAGGCAAATGGGACCGCTCGAAGTACTCCGGCGTCGAGCTGTACGAGAAGACGCTCGGCATCGTCGGCTTCGGGCGGATCGGCCAGCTCGTCGCGCAGCGCGCGCGCGGCTTCAACATGCGCGTGCTCGCGTTCGACCCGTTCGTCAGCGCCGAGCGCTATCGCGAGCTGGGCGTCGAGAAGGCGACCGACTCGGACGAGATCTACGCGCAGGCCGACTTCATCACGGTGCACCTGCCGAAGACGCCCGAGACCGAAGGCTGGCTCGACGCCGAGGCGTTTCAGAAGATGCGCGACGGCGTGCGGATCCTCAACGTCGCGCGCGGCGGGCTGATCGACGACGCGGCGCTGAAGGACGCGCTCGACTCCGGCAAGGTCGGCGGCGCGGCGCTCGACGTGTTCCCGTCCGAGCCGATGACCGACTACCCGCTGTTCGACGGCTACTCGAACGTCGTCGTCACGCCGCACCTCGGCGCCTCGACCGCCGAGGCGACCGACCGCGCCGGCTACCAGTCGGCCGAGCAGATCGTCGCGGCGCTGACCGGCGGCGTTGTCTCCACCGCCGTCAACATCCCCTCCATCGGCGCCGAGGACATGCAGGTGCTCGGACCGTTCCTGCCGATGGCGCGCAAGCTCGGGCGCCTGGCGATGGCGCTCGCCGAGGGCAGCTCGGTCGAGCGGATCGAGGCCGCCTTCATGGGTCGCATCGCCGACTTCGACACGCGCCTGTTGACGCTCGCCGTGATCGGCGGCGCGCTCGCCGGGCGCACCGAGGAGCAGGTCAACCCCGTCAACGCGCCGAGCATCGCCGAGGAGCGCGGCATCGTCGTCGAGGAGAAGAAGGTCTCCGAGGCGCAGGACTACAACGAGCTGATCCGCGTCACCGTGATCGCCGGCGACGAACGTGTCGCCGTCGCCGGCACCGGCATCGGCCCGAAGCAGGACCCGCACCTCGTCGAGGTGCAGGGGCGGCGGTTGACGATCGAGCTCGAGCCGCACGTGACCGTGTTCCGCTACGAGGACCTCCCCGGGATGATCGGGCGCGTCGGCACGATCTTCGGCGGGCACGGGATCAACATCTCCTCGGCCGCCGTCGGGCACTCGCCGGACGGGAGCTCGGCTGGGGAGGGCGGGGCCGTGGGCCAGCGACTCGCGGCGATGGTCGTGACGACCGACGCTCCCGTCCCCGACGAGGTCGTGCAGGAGATCGTCGCATCGGACGGGTTCGTCAACGGCTGGGCCGTCGACCTCGACTGAGCTTCCGCCGTCCGACGGAGGCGGCCGATTAGTGGCCGCTAACCAAATCAGGTAGTCTCTCGTCGATGCGGGCGGTCGTCATCACCAAGCACGGCGGCCCGAGCGTGCTGCAGGTGCAGGAACGGCCCGATCCCGTGCTCGGCCCAGGCGAGGTGCGGATCGACGTGGCCGCCGCCGGGATCAACTTCGCCGACGTGATGGCGCGGATGGGCCTCTACCCGGACGCGCCGAAGACGCCGTGCGTCGTGGGCTACGAGGTCGCCGGCACGATCCTCGAGCTGGGGGAGGGGGTGCGCGACCTCGCGCCCGGACAGCGCGTTTTCGCGGGCGTGCAGTTCGGCGGCTACGCCTCGCAGGTCGTCGTCCCGGCGCGCGACGTCGTCGCGCTGCCCGACGAGCTGAGCTTCGAGCAGGGCGCGGCGATCCCGGTCAACTACGGCACCGCGTGGGCCGCGCTGATCGGCTTCGGCTCGCTACAGGCGGGCGAGCGTGTGCTCGTGCACTCGGCCGGCGGGGGCGTCGGGATCGCGGCGACGCAGATCGCCAAGCGCACCGGCGCGGAGGTGTACGGAACGGCCTCGCCGGGCAAGCACGCGCGGTGCGAGGAGATCGGCGTCGACCACACGCTCGACTACACGCGGCCGGCCTGGGAGAGGGGCCTGCCGCAGTTCGACGTGATCCTCGACGCGGTCGCCGGCAAGAGCTTTCGCACGAGCTACGACCTGCTGCGCCCCGGCGGGCGCCTCGTCGCGTTCGGCGTCTCCTCGCTCGTCACCGGCCAGCGGCGCAACCTCGCGACGGCGTTGCGCACCGTGGTCCGCATGCCGCGCTTCAACCTGATCAAGCAGATGTCCGAATCGAAGGCCGTGATCGGCCTGAACATGCTCACGCTGTGGAAGGACCGCGGCACGCTCGAGCCGTGGATCGCGCCGCTGCGCGAGATGCTCGACGACGGGACGGTCAAACCGGTCATCGCCGGCTCCTACGCGTTCGAGGAAGCCGGCGCCGCGCAGTCGATGATCACCGAGCGGCGCAACGTGGGGAAGGTCGTGCTCACGCCTTAGGGGAGGTTGCGCGTGCAATGCCGAGGATTGGCGGCGGAGTCGGCGCGAACGTCCGACCCGTCCCGCAGCGCCTCGCTCGATACCGAGTTCGTCGTCGGCGTTTCTCTCCAGATCCTGCCGATCGGACGATCGCCTGTCGCGACCCGCCGCATGAACGCGTCGGTTTCTCGCGCTCCTGGCTATCAGTCGGTCGCCGTTCGCAGAGCACACCCGTCGTGCCCTTGCAATGCGGGCGAAGCTCGGCTTGATTGTGCGCACCATGAAGCTCGGGATCATCTGCGAGTCCACCGTCAACTCCTACTACCGGGCGCTCTTCCCGGCCCGAGCGCTGGCGCGACGCGGTCACACGGTCGTCTGGCCCGAGAACAACGTCGACGTCCCGCTAGCAAGCTTGCTCACCTGCGATCTCGTGCACTGCTACCGCCGGATGGACCGGCTCGACGACCTGCGGAAGCTCGGCCGGTACGGCGTGGCGATCAGCTTCGACAACGACGACAACTACGCCGTGGCTGAAGTCAGCAACGGCGGAAAGGGGGTCGAGGGCCGGCGTTACAACCGCCAGCTCGCGCGGATGACCGTCGCCGCGGCGAAGCTCGCCGACGTCACGACCACGACTCGCGTCCCCCTCGCTGAGTACTACCGAGCGGAAGGCGTAGAGCACGTCACCGTGATCGGGAACCATCTCGAGCCCGACGTCTTCGCCGCACCTGCAAGAGCGAAGCACGACGGCGTCGTGCTCGGCTGGGTCGCCGAGCGCGAGCACGTCGTCGATCGGGAACGGCTGCCGATCGTCCCGGCGCTCAGCGAGCTCCTCGCGAGCTGCCCCGAGCTGCGTGTCGTGAGCGTCGGGCTGCGCCTCCCGATCGGCTCTGAGCGTTACGAGCACATCGAGAGCGCCCCGTTTCTCGAGCTGCTGAAGACCGTGGGCACGTTCGACATCGGGATCGCGCCGCTGGCGGATACCGAGTTCAACCGATCGCGCTCGGACGTCAAGCTGAAGGAGTACAGCACCGCCGGCGCGGCGTGGCTTGCGTCGCCGGTCGGTCCCTACCAGGATCTCGGCGAGGCCGAGGGAGGCCTGCTGGTGCCTGACGATCAATGGGTCGAGAAGGCACGCGAGCTGATCGACAACGCGCGCAAGCGCCGCCGACTGACGAAGCGCGCGTTACGCTGGGCGAAGGAGCAGGCGATCGATCGCAAGGCGCACCTCTGGGAGAGCGCGTTCGCCGAGGCGATCGGGCGTGCCGCGGGCGAGCTCGCGCCCGCCCGCGTCTCGGCTTGACCGCGGCGGTGCTAGCCTTTCAGCTCGATGTCGTTCCGCAGCTCGCTCCTCCCGCTCCTCCTGCTCCCCCCTCGGGGGGAATAGCGCGTGGCGGCCGCGTAGCCGCATACCAAGCAGAGAGGAACGGCAAGCGAGTTAGACAAGGAGGATGAACGGCATGGGCAGTTCAACTGCAGGCACAGGCGCGCGCGACAGTGCGAATCGCGTGCTGATCTTCGACACGACGCTGCGCGACGGCGAGCAGTCGCCCGGCATCTCGTTGAACAGGCAGGAAAAGCTCGAGATCGCCCACCAGCTGGCGCGGCTCGGCGTCGACGTGATCGAGGCCGGCTTCCCGATCACCTCGCCGGGCGACTTCGAGTCCGTCCAGGCGATCGCCCGCGAAGTCGAAGGCCCCGTGATCTGCGGCCTCGCGCGGACGAGCAAGCAGGACATCGACGCCGCATGGGAGGCCGTGCGCGACTCCGAGCGCCCGCGGATCCACACGTTCCTGGCGACGAGCGACGTGCACATCGAGCACAAGCTGCAGACGACGCGCGAGGACGTGAAGGGCCAGGTGCGCGCGGCCGTCGCGCAGGCGCGCGGGCTGTGCGAGGACGTCGAGTTCTCGCCCGAGGACGGGTCGCGCTCAGACGTCGAGTTCATGGCCGAGGTGATCCAGATCGCACTGGACGAGGGCGCGAGCACGATCAACGTGCCGGACACGGTGGGCTACGCGCTGCCGAAGGAGTACCGCGCGATGTTCGAGGAGCTCTACCGGCTGCTGCCCGATCTGCGCAGCGTCGTCGTCTCGGTCCACTGCCACGACGACCTCGGGATCGCCGTCGCCAACTCGCTGGCCGGTTTGGAAGCCGGCTGCCGCCAGGTCGAGTGCGCGATCAACGGGATCGGCGAGCGCGCCGGCAACGCCTCGCTCGAGGAGATCGCGATGCTGCTGCGCACGCGCGAGCCGAGTCTCGGGCTGTGGACGGGCGTCGAGACGACCGAGATCGCGCGCACGAGCCGCCTCGTCTCGCGCCTGACCGGCTACCAGGTGCAGCCGAACAAGGCGATCGTCGGTCGCAACGCGTTCGCGCACGAGGCCGGCATCCATCAGGACGGCGTGCTCAAGGAGCGCACGACGTACGAGATCATGGACGCGACGACCGTCGGCCTGAACAGCAACTCGCTCGTGCTCGGCAAGCACTCCGGACGCCACGCGCTGAGCGAGGCGCTGAAGGAGATGGGCTTCGAGATCGACGGCCAGGCGCTGAACACCGCGTTCAAGCGCTTCAAGGAGATCGCCGACCGCAAGAAGCAGGTGACGGCGATGGACCTCGAGGCGCTCGTGACCGACGAGCTGCGCAGCGAGGACGTCGGCGGCTACGCACTCGATTGGTTCGAGGTCGACGCATCCTCGCGCCGCCCGCCCCACGCGAAGGTGTCGGTCAGGCCGCCCGACGGCCCCGCGGTGATCGGGATGTTCACCGGCGACGGGCCGATCGACGCCGTGTTCCAGGCGATCAACGTGGCGACCGGCATCTCGGCGAGGCTCAGCGAGTTCACGATCGGCGCGGTGACCGAGGGTCAGGACGCGCTCGGCGAGGTGTCGGTCGTGCTCGAGGTCGGCGGCGTGACCGGCGCGGGACAGGGTGTCTCGACGGACATCATCGACGCCGCCGCGCGCGCGTATGTGCGGGCGCTGTCGGTCGCCGTCGCGCGCTCGCGCGTCGACGATACGGTCGGCCTGCCGGAGGCCGCGGCGCCCTGACCGCGCTTTCCAGAAACGCCGATTGACTCGCCGCCGAGCGCCTGGAAAAGTCGCCGTCGTGGTTTGGCAAGGTCGAATAGAGCCGACTGGCGATCGCTCGAGACGCCGTCTGGCGCCGGCGAAGAGGAGCCGCCCGATGCCCCTCGGGTTCATCGCGCTCGCCCTCATCGCGGCGGTCACGGTCACGGGCTGCAGCAGCAGCGAAGGGGAAGCGAAGCCGAGTCGGTCTGCGTCGGATGCGGCGGGAGCGTCGGCAGCGTCGGAGGGTCGCACGAGCGGCGTGACGAGCGGCTCGACGGGCTCAACGGCCCCGGCTGCGGCGTCGCCGACGACGACTCAGGGCGGATCGTCTGCCGGAACGAGCTCGTCCACTGCGAGCGCGGTCGCCGCCGCCAACGCAATCTGCGCGCGGCGCAACAGCGAACTCGCCGCGGTCGGCGGCGCGGCGAAGAGCGCCAGTCTGTCGAAGCTCGCGAGCGTCGCCGCCCGCCGCGCGGCGATTGAACAGCGAGCGCTGGGCGAACTGGGCCAGCTTCGCCCCCCGGGCAAGATCGCGCCGGCGTGGCGGCAGGTCCTCGAGTACAGCGATGCGGCGCTGCGGCAGACCGCAAGACTGGCTGAATCCACGAGGTCGAACGACCCTTCCGGGGTGCGATCGCTGTCGGCTTCCTCGAGCGCGTGGCAGTTGCGTCTGCTCGTCGCATCGGCTCGCAGCGGGCTGAAGCGATGCCTCCTCCCAGAAGTCGGAGACAGCTAGTCGCAATTCGTTGACTCGCCGTTGTGCGCCAGTGATAGTGGCGTCGGATGAGATGGAGGCTTCAGCGGCTCGGCTTGACCTTCGCGCTCGCCGGCGCCGCGGCGTCGATCGTGGCGTGCGGCGGCGGTTCCAGCGTCGCAGCGCGCGGGGCTGCGACGTCGTCCTCGTCGACACCTCGGCCCTCGCCGTCCAGCGCTCAGTTCATCGCTCGAGCCGACACGATCTGCAGACGGCTGAACGGCGAATTGGCGGCCACGAAATCGAGCAACGGAACGCCGGCGGGGATCGTCCAAGTCGTGCCTCGGCACATCGCGCTCGAGCGCAATGCTTTGAGCGAACTGGTGAGGCTCGTGCCCCCGAGCTCGATCGCGCGGGACTGGCAGGGCATCCTCTCCGATCGGAAGGCGCTGGCAGATCAGCTCGAGGCGCTCGTACGTGCGGCTCGCCGCAACGACGACGCCACGCTGAAGACGCTGGTGTCGACGAAACGACAGGCTCACGCGACGCTGCGCGATGCCGCCACGCGGATTGGCTTCAAGGACTGCGCCGAAGTGGGCTGAGCCCGGGTCTCGCGGCCGCCAGCGCGAGCCCGATGTCTGTGATAGCGTACACGCGTATGATGATAGCCGAGGAGCAGTTGAGCGTGGACGACAGTCCGACGCTGGCGTTGAACGTGCTCGACGCGACGGTCATCGGCGCCCGTGTGAAGGCCTTGCGCGAGTCGTACGAGCTGTCGCTGCGCGACCTCGCCTCCCGCAGCGGCGTCAGCGCCCCGATGCTCTCGCAGGTCGAGCGCGGCGAGACGAGCCCGACGCTGACGGTCGCCGCGCGCATCGCCGCGGGCCTCGACCTGCGCCTGTCGCAGCTGCTGCGCCTCGACGAGAGCGGCAGCGTGACGATCGTGCGCAAGGCGCAGCGCCAGCGCGGCGGCAACGCGCGCCGCGGCCACCGCTTCGAGGTGCTGACCGCCGCGCAGCCTGGCCAGCGCGCAGAGCTCTCGCGCCACACGCTCGCACCCGGCGGCGCGACGGGCGCGCCCGACGACCCGCCGATGCACGAGCCCGGCAGTCGCGAGACGGCGCTCGTCGAGCACGGCGCCGTCACGCTCGTCTGCGACGGGCAGCGTCACGAGCTGCGCGAGGGCGACTGCGTCACGTTCGACGCCGACCTGCCACACCACTTCGAGAACCCGGGCCCCGACGACGCCGCCTTCCTCGCGGTCGTCTCGGCGGGGCTCAGGCGCAGCTGACAAACGACGAGACGAGAAGGACGACGCCGATGCCACAGACGCTGTTCGACAAGATCTGGGAGACGCACGAGGTAGCGCACGGCCTGCTGTACATCGACCTGCACCTCGTCCACGAGGTGACGAGCCCGCAGGCGTTCGACAGCCTGCGCATGGCCGGGCGCCCGGTCCGTCGCCCCGATCGCACGCTGGCGACGGCCGACCACAACACGCCGACCGACGGCACGCCGATCGCGGCGAGGATCAAGGACGAGCTCTCCCGCGTGCAGGTCGAAACGCTCGAGCGCAACTGCGCCGAGTTCGGGGTGCCGGTCTACTCGCTTGGTTCCGAGCGCCAGGGGATCGTCCACGTGATCGGCCCCGAGCTCGGCGTCACGCAGCCGGGCATGACGATCGTCTGCGGCGACTCGCACACCTCGACGCACGGTGCGTTCGGCGCGCTCGCGTTCGGCATCGGCACGAGCGAGGTCGAGCACGTGCTAGCGACGCAGTGCATGGTCCAGCACAAGCCGCGCTCGATGCGGGTCCTCTACGACGGCGCGCTCGGCTTCGGCGTGACGGCGAAGGACCTGATCCTCGGCACGCTTGGCCGCCTCGGCGTCGGTGGGATGACGGGCCACGTCGTCGAGTACGCCGGCCCGGCGATCGAGGCGCTCACGATGGAAGGGCGGATGACGGTCTGCAACATGACGATCGAGGGCGGTGGGCGCGCGGGGATGATCGCGCCCGACGAGACGACGTTCGCGTGGTTCAGCGAGCTCGACCGCCCCGGCGCGCCGCGCGGCGAGGAGCTGCAGCGCGCGATCGCGCGCTGGCGGACGCTGCACAGCGACGACGGCGCCGAGTTCGACAAGGGAGGTCTCGATCGACGCGAGCGCGATCTCGCCGCAGGTCACATGGGGCACGAACCCGGGCATGGTGCGCGCCGTGACCGAGGCCGTGCCGGCGCCCGAGGAGTTCGACAGCCCGGCCGACCGCGAGGCGACCGAGCGCGCGCTGGCCTACATGGCGCTCGAGCCGGGCACGCCGATCGAGCGGATCGCGCTCGACCGCGTGTTCATCGGCTCGTGCACGAACTCGCGGATCGGCGACCTGCGCGCCGCCGCCGAGGTCGTGCAGGGGCGCAAGGTCGCGCCGAGCGTCGATGCGATGGTCGTCCCCGGCTCGCAGCAGGTGATGAAACAGGCCGAAGCCGAGGGCCTCGACCGCGTCTTCCGCGAGGCCGGCTTCGACTGGCGGGTCGCCGGCTGCTCGATGTGCCTCGGCATGAACCCCGACATCCTGCAGCCGGGCGAGCGCTGCGCCTCGACCTCGAACCGCAACTTCGAGGGGCGCCAGGGCCGCGGCGGGCGCACACACCTCGTCTCGCCGCAGATGGCCGCGGCGGCGGCGATCGAGGGGCACTTCGTCGACATCCGCGACTGGAGCTAGGAGGCAACAGCATGGACCCAATTAGCGTCATATCCGGTGCAGTCAGCCACCTCGACCGCGCCGATGTCGACACCGACCAGATCATGCCGAAGCAGTTCCTCAAGCGCGTCGAGCGCACGGGCTTCGGACAGTTCTTGTTCTACGACTGGGCGAAGGAGCCGGGCTGGGACCTGCCGGCGAACCCGATCCTCGTCGCCGGCGAGAACTTCGGCTGTGGCTCCTCGCGCGAGCACGCACCGTGGGGGCTGCAGGACTACGGCTTCCAGGCGCTCGTCGCGCCGAGCTTCGCCGACATCTTCTACTCGAACTGCACGAAGATCGGCCTGCTGCCGGTCGTGATGAGCGAGGAGGACTGCCGCGCGCTCGCGCGCGTCGGCTCCGGCGAGATCGACCTGCTCGAGCAGGAGGTCCGTTTCGAGGGGCGCGAGGCGGCGTTCGAGATCGACCACGAGATCCGCCACCGTCTGCTCAACGGGCTCGACGACGTCGCGCTGACGCTCGAGCAGGCGGCAGAGATCGACGAGTATGAGTCGGAGCACGAGCACCACGACTACGCGCGCGTCGCGACGACGGCGCTGTAGTGCAGCATGCCGGGCCAGCCCGGCGCAGTCGCGCCACTCTCATGCGCTCATCGTCACTCCGCAGCCGTCGCTACAGGATGTAGGGCGCTTTGAGATTCGGGAACATCGGAAAGTGACGCACGTTGCGCGTGAGCAGCGTCGCGCCGATCAACTGAGCGCTCGCCGCGATCAGGTAGTCGGCGATCGCAAAGCGCGTGCCCGGCCGTGGGTAGTCGCGAGCGAGGCTGCCGGCGCGCTCGGCGACCTCGTCTGTCACGGGCATCCACTCGATCGCGGCCAGCAGCTCAGAGACCTGCCGCGCATCGCTGCCGACCCCGGCCAGGAACTCGGCCTTCGTGACGATCGAGCCGAACAGTCGCCGTTCGTGTCGGGTCGCCGTTTCGATCGCCTCGCGTGCGCCTGGGTGCGCCCGTGCGTGATCGATCAGAACGTCCGTGTCGACGAAGTCGCTCAAGCGTCGTCGAGCAGATCGTGGCCGCGCAACTGCCGCCAGCGCTCGTACGCTCGCTCGCCGTCCTCGTCGTTCAAGATGCCGGCGCTGTTGCGGATCGCTGTGAGCTTCTGCTCTGGCGTCAGTCGGCTCGGTATGACCGAGGCCAATGTACGCTCGCGCGCATCGGCATCGACATCCGCATCGATCGCCCGGCGCACGATCTCCGAGATCGGACTGCCGCTGACCTGGCTCCGCGTGCGCAGGCGCCGATACTGCTCATCGCTCAGCGTGATCTGCATGCGATGGCTCATGACTACATCACTATACATCGCCTGATAGCGTCGGGTAGGCGATGAACCACCACACCATTCATCCCCGCGCCGGCCGATGACCCACCACGTAGTCACCCTCCCCGGCGACGGCATCGGCCCGGAGATCCTCGCGCCGACGCTCGACCTCCTGACCCGCCTCGGCGAGTTCGAGTTCGAGGAGCACGTCTTCGGCGGCGCGTCGATCGACGCGCACGGCACGGCCCTGACCGACGAGACGCTCGCCGCGTGCCGCAACGCCGACGCCGTCCTGCTCGCGGCGGTCGGCGGCCCGAAGTGGGACACGACGGACCCGAGCAAACCGCGCCCCGAGCAGGGGTTGCTCGGCCTGCGCAAGGGCCTCGGCCTGTACGCGAACCTGCGCCCGGTGAAGCCGCTGCCGGCGCTGTACGACTCGTCACCGCTTCGCCGCGAGCGGATCGAGGGCACGGACCTGCTCGTCGTGCGCGAGTTGACGGGCGGGATCTACTTCGGCGAGAAGACGCGCACGGAGACGAGCGCGTCCGATCAGTGCGTTTACACGACGGAGGAGATCGAGCGGATCGCGCGCACGGCGTTCGCGGCGGCGCGCTCGCGCGTGTCGAGCGTCGACAAGGCGAACGTGCTGGAGACGTCGCGCCTGTGGCGAGAGGTCGTCACAGAGCTGCACTCGCGCGAGTTCCCGAGCGTCGAGCTCGAGCACGTGCTGGTCGACAACGCGGCGATGCAGCTCGTCTCGGCGCCGACGCACTTCGACGTCATCCTGAGCGAGAACATGTTCGGCGACATCCTCTCCGACGAGGCGGCGATGCTGACGGGCTCGATCGGGATGCTGCCGAGCGCATCGCTCGGGGGCGAGGGCCCGGGACTGTTCGAGCCGGTGCACGGCTCGGCGCCGGACATCGCCGGGCAGGGGATCGCGAACCCGCTCGCGATGTTCCTGTCGGCGGCGCTGATGCTGCGCCACGGGCTCGGCTTGGAAAGCGAGGCGGCGGCTGTAGAATCGGCCGTTGAAGCTGCGCTTGACGCGGGGCTGCGCACGCCCGACCTGGGGGGTGAGGCGAGCACGGCGCAGGCGACGGCGGCAGTCATGTCGAACCTCGAATAGGAGCGGAATGATCGTGGACCCGACCGACCTCATCTGGATGAATGGAGAGTTCGTCGCATGGGAGGACGCGAAGGTCCACGTGTTGACGCACGGCCTGCACTACGGCACGGGCGTGTTCGAGGGCGTGCGCTGCTACGAGACCGAGCGCGGCCCGGCGGTGTTCCGCAACGCAGACCACGTCGAGCGCCTGTTCCGCTCGGCCGACCTGTACTACATGGAGATCCCGTTCTCGCGCGAGCAGCTGCGCGCGGCGACGCTCGAGCTCGTCGCGCGCAACGGCCTGTCCTCGTGCTACATCCGCCCGATCGTCTACCGCGGGTACGGCTCGATGGGCCTGAACCCGCTCGACTCGTGCGTCGACGTGACGATCGCGTGCTGGGAGTGGGGTGTGTACCTCGGCAAGGAGGGGGCGAGCAAGGGCGTGCGCGCGAAGGTCTCGTCGTGGCGGCGGATCAGCCCGGACTCGCTGATCCCGCACGCGAAGGCGTCGGGGCAGTACCTGAACAGCGTGCTCGCGAAGGTCGACTCGGTCAAGTCGGGATACGACGAGGCGATCCTGCTCGACGACAAGGGGCACGTGTGCGAGGGGACGGGCGAGAACGTGTACATCGTGCGCGATGGCGAGATCTCCACGCCCGGCCAGCACAGCTCGATCCTCGACGGGATCACGCGTCGCTCGGTGATCCAGATCGCGCAGGACCTCGGCTACAAGGTGATCGAGCGCAACATCGCGCGCGCCGAGATGTACCTCGCGGACGAGGTGTTCCTGTCGGGCACGGCGGCGGAGATCGTGCCGGTTCGCGAGGTCGACGACCACAAGGTCGGCATGGGGGAACCGGGCGAGATCACGCGCGTGCTGCAGAGTGCCTTCGACGACGCGATCCACGGCCGCAGCGAGCGCTACCGTGAGTGGCTGGACCTCGTGAACCCGGTCGCGCTGGAGACGCCGGCCGGCGAGGCGGTCTCGCAGAACGGCGCGACGGCGCAGGCGCCGGCCTCGCAGACGACCGCGACGGGCTAGCGATGGCCGACATACAGCTCTACGACGCCACGCTGCGCGACGGGATGGGCGGCGGCGGCCTGACGCTGACGGCGCAGGAGAAGCTGCGCGTCGTGCGGGCGCTCGACGAGCTCGGCGTGCAGATGATCGAGGCGGGCTTCCCGGCGTCGAACCCGAAGGAGCAGGAGCTGTTCGAGCTGCTCTCGCGCGAGCGCCTGTCGAACGCGGAGGTCGTCGCGTTCGGGATGACGCGCCGGCGCGAGGTCGCGGCGGAGGACGACGAGGGGCTGCGGGTGCTGGCGGACTGCTTCGCGCCGGTGTGCACGCTCGTCGGCAAGGCGTCCGTACTGCACGTCGAGAAGGTCGTGCGCGTGTCTCGTGATGAGAACTTGAAGATGATCGGATCTTCCGTCTCGTTCCTCGTCTCACGGGGGAAGCGGGTGCTGCTCGACGCGGAGCACTTCTTCGACGGCTTCCAGCTCGATCCGGGGTACGCGCTGGACTGCCTGCGCGCGGCGGCCGAGGCGGGGGCGGAGCGACTGGTCCTGTGCGACACGAACGGCGGCTCGCTGCCGCCGCAGATTCGCACGGCGCTGGCGGTCGTGGGCGAAGCGGTGCCGGGCGTGGCGCTCGGGATCCACTGCCACGACGACTCGGGGTGCGCGGTCGCCAACACGCTGACGGCGGTCGAAGCGGGCGCGACGCAGGTGCAGGGCACGGTCAACGGGATCGGCGAGCGGACGGGCAACGCGAACCTGATCACGATCATCGCCGACCTGCAGCTGAAGATGGGCGCGCGGCTGCTGGCGCCCGAGCAGCTCGCAAAATTGACCGAGACGGCGCACTTCGTCGACGAGCTGCTGAACCGCTCGCCGAACCCGGCGCAGCCGTACGTGGGCAAGCACGCGTTCGCGCACAAGGCGGGGATGCACGCGGCGGGCGTGCGCGCGGCGTCCGAGACGTTCGAGCACGTCGACCCGAAGGCCGTCGGCAACGGGCGTGACGTGCTCGTCTCAGAGTTGTCGGGCAAGGGGACCGTCGCCGAGAAGGCGGCCGAGGCCGGCTTGGAGCTGCCGCAGGGCAAGGACGGCGAGGCGTTCGCGCAGCGCGTGGTCGAGCGCGTCAAGGAGCTCGAGCACGAGGGCTTCCAGTTCGAGGGGGCGGACGGCTCGTTCGAGCTGCTGATGCGCAAGGAGGCGGGGGCGTACGAGCCGCTGTTCCGCCTGGAGTCGTGGCGCGTGCTGGTCGAGAAGCGCGTCGACGGGAAGGTCGTGACGGAGGCGACGATCAAGGTGTGGCTCGGCGGCGAGCGCTACGTGCGCACGGCGGAGGGCAACGGCCCGGTGCACGCGCTCGACGCGGCGCTGCGCGACGCGATCGGCGAGCTGCACCCGCACCTGCGTGAGATCGAGCTCGTCAACTTCAAGGTGCGGATCCTCGACGAGACGAAGGGCACGGGCGCAGTGACGCGCGTGCTGATCGACGCGTCGGACGGCAAGGACGTGTGGGGCACGATCGGCGTCTCGGAGAACGTGATCGCCGCTTCGTGGGACGCGCTCGTCGACTCGCTCGAGTACGGGATGCAGCCGGGACGGCGGCCGGCCGAGCGTCAAGCGCGCGACGCCGCCGCGGCGAGCGCGCGCGAGGGGTAGTGGCGGACGAGTTGATCCCGCTGGCCAAGCCGGTGCTTGGCGAGGCGGAGGAGCGCGCGGTGATCGAGGTGCTGCGCTCGGGCCAGCTCTCACTCGGCCCGAAGCTCGGCGAGTTCGAGCGGAAGTTCGCCGAGCGTGTCGGCGCGCCGTACGCGAGCGCGGTCTCGAGCGGCACGGCCGGGCTGCACTTGGCGCTGCGCGCGGTCGGAGTCGAACCGGGCGACGAGGTGATCACGAGCCCGTTCTCGTTCGTCGCGTCGGCGAACGCGATCGTCTACTGCGGCGCGACGCCGGTGTTCGCGGACATCGACCCGGTCACGCTGAACCTCGACCCGGCGGCGGCGGAGGCGGCGATCACGCCGCGCACGAAGGCGATCCTGCCGGTGCACATCTTCGGCTACCCGGCCGACATGCCGGCGTTCGAGGCGATCGCGCAGCGGCACGGCCTCGCGCTCGTCGAGGACGCGTGCGAGGCGCTCGGCGCGCGCCACGCCGACGGCAAGGCGGTCGGCGGCCGCGGCAACCCGTCGGTGTTCGGCTTCTACGCGAACAAGCAGCTGACGACGGGAGAGGGGGGCATGATCACGCTCGGCGACGCGTCGATCAAGGAGCGAATCGACTCCGAGCGAAACCAGGGCCGCGCGCCGAACATGGACTGGCTCGACCACGATCGCCTCGGCTACAACTACCGCCTCTCGGAGATCGCGTGCGCGCTCGGCGTCGCCCAGCTCGAGCGCCTCGACGACCTGCTCGCCGCCCGCGCCCGCCTCGCGACCCGTTATCGCGAGGCGCTCGACGGCCTCGCCGGCCTGACGCTGCCATGCGAGGACCACGAGGGCGATGTGCGCGGCTGGTTCGTGTTCGCCGTCCAGGTCCCGCGCGGCGTCGACCGCGACGCCGTCGTCGACGAGCTGGTCGCGCGCGGTGTCCAGAGCAAGGCGTACCTGCCGGCGATCCACCTGCTGAGCTTCTACCGCGAGCGCTTCGGCTTCGCCCTCGAAGCCTTCCCGGTGTGTGAGTCCGTGGCGGGCCGCTCGCTGGCGCTGCCGTTCTTCCCGACGATGATCGACGGTCAGGTCGGCCGCACGGCCACCGTGCTCGCCGCGGCGCTGGCGCAGGCGCTCGCTTGAAGCGCAGCTGGGCCCCGCCGCTCGGCGAGGCCCAGACTGCTGCTGCCCTAGTCCCTGGAGGTCCTAGAATTTTTCGCTGGCGAGAACGGATTCCTCAGTAGCTGTCCTCAGCGTTCCGTTGAGGATCGCCGTGTTGTGGCCCGATGCCGACGGGAGGCCGATCTTCACGTCGATGATCGGGTCGAGCAGGATCGCGGCGAGTCCACCGCATCCTTCGGCGGCGGGCGCCGAGAATGCGTTGTCGACGAGCGTGTTTTCCGTGTCGACCACCAGCGAGACGCCTTTTTCTTCTTCTTCGAGCACCGTTCCGACTTTCCCGTGAATCGACGTGTTCGGCGGCGGCGGCGATGTCGCGCCCGTCGTCAGGTGGAGCTCGATCGGGCTCGCTTCCGATCCGATGTAGCAGCTTTCGCCGAGCAGCGGGTTTTTCAGATGCACCCGCAGCGGCAGCGTCAGCGCCGTGCCTTCTTCGAGGAACAGCGTAGCGAGGTTGAGTACGATCGGGTTGGATTTGTTCGCGACCAGTTCGGTCGTCGCCGTTACGCCGGTCACTCCGTTTTCGAACGCCGTTTTGCAGGTGCCACGCTCCAGCACTTCGAGTAGCCCGGAGCCTTTGATTTCTTCGCAGTTGATCAGGCCCGCAAGCCCACCGGGTACGTTCAACGCGGTCTTCGACAGGGTGTTCCCGTCTTTCGCCGGAGTGAGAAAGTATTCGTTCGGGTTGGCGCCGCCGGTCGACACCGCTCCGGTCTGCAGGACGAGTGTCTTGTTGATCGGCACTTTCGAGGTACCGATCGTGAATTCACCGCTGGTCGTTTCTGCGTAGGTGCACAAGGCGTTGCCCGATGCTTCGACTGGACAATCCTTGAATACGTTGAAAATGCCTTTCGGTTCGGCGAGCGCCGAGGAGGCGGACGCAAGCGTGACCGCCAGCACGGCGATGCCGATCACGACGACGCGCCGCGGAATGCTCTTGCTGTTCATGTGTATTGGCCCACTTTCGTCGTAGCTTGCCTACAGGTCCCCGCCCGCGCGTGGTGAGCGTACCCCCGCGCTTTCGGTGCGGGCAACCGCTGTCTCCCACTGCGGCTTGCGCCGTTAACGACACCGGGCCCGCTCGAAAGCGGGCCCGGTCTACGTGCAAATCGCCGTTACGGCGTCATGCGAGCTCTAGAATTTTTCGCTCGCGAGAACTGATTCCTCAGTCGCGGTCTTCAACGTTCCGTTGAGGATCGCCGTGTTGTGACCGGCCGCGGAGGGCAGGCCGAGTTTGCTGTTGACGATCGGGTCGATCAGGAAGGAGAAGAAGCCACCGCAGCCTTCGGCAGCCGGGGCCGACCATGCGTTGTCGACGAGCGTGTTTTCCGTGTCGACGACAAGGCTCTCGCCTTTTTCTTCTTCTTCGAGCACCGTCCCGAGTTTGCCTTTGATCGGTTTGTTCGGCGGCGGCGGTGACGTCGTCCCGTCCGTCAGGTGGAGCAGGATCGGATGCGCTTCAGATCCGATGTAGCAGCTTTCGCCCAACAGTGGGTTTTTGAGATGCACCCGCACCGGCAGGGTCAACGCCGTGCCTTCTTCGAGGAACAGCGCCGATAGGTTGAGGATCGCGGGGTCGGTCATGTTGGCGACGAGTTCCGTCGTCGCGGTGACCCCGGTTACTTTGTTTTCGAAGATCGCTTTGCAAGTGTTGCGCTCGAGCGTTTCGAAGAACCCGCTGCCTTTGATTTCTTCGCAGTTGACGATATCCAGCAGACCCCCTGGCACGTTCAGTTCCGTCTTCGAAAGGCTGTTGCCGTCTTTCGCCGGCAGCAGGTAGTATTCGTTCGGGTTCGAGCTGCCGGTCCTCACGGCGCCGCCCTGTAGGATGATCGGCTTGTTGATCGGCACTTTGGTCGAGCCGATCGAGAATTCGCCGCTCGTCGTTTCCGCATAGGAGCAAAGCGCGTTGCCCGGCACTTCCGTCGGGCAGTCTTTGAAGACTTTGAAGATCCCTTTCGGTTCGGCGGACGCAGTGGCGGTCAGCGCCATCGCTGCGACGCACACGAGCACCCCGACGACTACCACGCGGATCTTCCTGGGAGTCCGTCCCTCAGTTCGAATCATAGGTTGTGGCCCCACTTTCTTGTTTTCGGCGCAAATGGCACCTGCGCGGATGACGCTATCCGCGCGATCACGAGATCGGCAAGCTATGTCTCCGACTAACGCGACAATTCGATCTAGTTGATGTAACGCACGTTTTATTCACACGCTTGCGCGCAGGCTGTGCGCGAGGCCGCGAGAGGTAGTTGTAGGCGCAACCCAGTTAAAGGCGCCCGGAGTGCCGTGTGGCGGAAAGCTTGAAAGACGAGCTCGGGCGGAGCGATGCACGGACATCGTCGCCGTGCCCCGCTCCGCGTTGAATTGATCAGCCTGCAAGCATCAGTCGTCGAGGAAGAACATTTTCGCTTTGCCTTCTCCTTCTTTCAACGTCATCGTCCATTCCGTTTCGAGAGTACATTTTTCGAATGTGCCGGTGAAATTGACCTCGAACGGCTCCTTTTCTAAGACTTCTTTGCAGTAGGTGCTGCCGGACGCTTTGTCGCATGTCTCACCTGCCGACGTGAAGTGCGCCGTGACGTCCGTCACGTCTTTTTCACTGCTTAAGCATTTCTGTTCTTTTAAGCATACGAGTAAGCCGAGGAAGGCGCCCTTTAATTCGATTTTAGTCGTTTCGGCAGCGCATAGGACGACCAGCGCTGGTTCGAGTAAGAACGCGATGCCCGGCTCTAATTCCGTTTCCGCTTTGTTTAAGACGTCGAAGACATGGAAGTTAAAGGGCACTAAGAGGGTTTCTTTAGCGTCGCCTTTGGTGTTGCAGGCGACTTTGGTGGAGCCTTTCGTCTCTTTGCAGCCTTTGAAGTCGAGAGTTCCCGTGCCTAACTTGTAGTGGGTTTTTTTGCTTTCTTCTTCTTTGAGGCTTTCGGCTTCGCCGGAGACTTCAGTGCAGATAATCGTCTGTTCTTTACCGGCTGCGAGCGTGCCGCCCCCACCTTTGATGCTGAACGCGATCGGGCCTTCTTCGGCGGGTAAGAATAAGATGCCCGAGGCGTCCGCCGACGCCGTCGCCGCGGCGACGGCCCCGACCGCGAAGACGGCCAACAGGGCGAGGCCCAAGAGCTTTAGCTGTTTCATCGTCTACTCCGTGGTTGAGTTCTGTCCGCCTGGTGGCGGGCCTTCTCGCTGCGCCGCTTGAGCCGCGGCGCCCCACAGTTAGTCGATGAGCACGGCGAGTGTCTCACCGCGGAAGGGAGCGGTCAACCGATTCGCCGAGCTGTCTCTGATGCAGTCGCCGGCGGTCGCCGGCGGTCGCCGGCGAGGCTCGCTGTCTCGTGAGCGGTTCTCTGGTGGGTGTCGACTCTGCCCACGCCTCAGAACGTATAAGGATCAGCCAACCCGCCCGTCGGTGCCTTGTACCCCCGGCACCCCTGCACGAGGAAGTCCGGCTGACAGCTGGTCCTGGACGTCCACTTGGCGCGGAACTGGGCGACCGCTTTGGCGAGCTCCTTGGTATGGAGCTTTTCAGGAAGTTCGCGCTCGAGGATCGGCTTGACTTCGGCAAGGCTCTGCTCGTGGGGCGCGATCACGCGGGTCACCTCGAAGACGTAGTAGCCGAGGGAGATCTTGACCGGCCCGCTGAGCACGTGGGGGCGGGCCTTGAAGATCGCTTCGCTCAGCGCCGGCTCTGAGAAGAAGTGCGGCGTGAGGCCGTGGAAGGCGCCGTCCTTCGTGTCGATCGGCTGGAAGGTCGCGATCCCCCGGACGATCCTCGCGAAGCTCTCGCCAGCCTTCGCTTCGCGCTTGACCTTCAGCGCCGAGGCTTCGCTGGCGGTGCGGATCAGGTGCAGGTCGCGCTCTTCGGGCAACGCGTAGCGCTGCTTGTTGGCGGCGTAGTAGCTGGCCATCAGGGCATCGTCGACGGGCGGGGTGCGCTGCTTGACCCGTTCGTTGATCAGGTCGGTCAGCGCGATCACCCTCAGCCCGCGCTTCACGTCGGCGAGCGTCTGCCCGGAGGCGGCGAGCGACTTGCCCTCTTCCTTTGCGATGTAGGCCAGTTCGCGGCGCAGCGGGGCTTCGTTGACCTTCAGGTGATCTTCGGCCGCCTCGCCGAGCAGCCAGCGTTCGTTGATCAGCGAGGTAAGCGTCGGCTGGAGCAGTTCCTCAAAGCGCTTCTGGCATTCGGCCTTGGCCTGGGCTTCGCCGGGGGCCTGGGCGGAGGAGCGCAAGCGCGCAACGCAGGCGCTGAAGCTCGGCGGTTCGGGGACTTCGTGCACGGTCCCGTCGCCTACCGCCATCCGGCGCTTGAGCGTCGCCCAAGTGATCGGCTGCCCGGCGACGCTTGCGACTGGCGTGCTCGGGGAGAGGGGGGCTGGGCCGGGCTGAGGGCGGCGCTTTGGGTGGCGCTCGGGCTCTGGGCGGGGGCGCTGGCGCTGCTCGAGGGGCTCGCCGAGGTTGCGTTGTGGGTGGCGCCGCCGCAGGCTGAGAGAGTGCCCAGGGCGAAAAGAGCGAGGAGGGCGAGGAGCGCGAGCGCCGTCGCGCGGATCGATGAGGGCTTTGCGTGTGGCATGGGCGGAGGAAGATCGGGAGAAGGTCGGCCTGGGTGGAGATGGAGCGGGAGGCGCTCTTCGGAGTGTTGGTTCTGGGTCCGGGCTTTGCGAACTTGCTTAGGTGATGCACGGGACGCGCAGGGCGCCCCGTGCATCGCTTCAGACCATTTCTTCAGATCGATGACTTACGCCTCTGACGTCAGTCGTCGAGGAAGAACATTTTCGCTTTGCCGGTTCCTTCTTTCAGGGTCATCGTCGCTTCGGTTTCCTCCGTGGCTTTTTCGAACGTGCCGCTGAAGTTGGCTAAGAGCGGCTCTTTTTCTAATACTTCTTTGCAGTAGGTGCTGCCGGACGCTTTGTCGCAGATCTCACCTGCCGAGGTGAAGTGCGCCGTGACGTCCGTCACGTCTTTTTCACTGCTTAAGCATTTCTGTTCTTTTAAGCATACGAGTAAGCCAAGCGCCGCGCCCTTGACTTCAACTTTGGTCGTTTCGGCGGCGCACAGGACGGTCAGCAATGGTTCTAGTAACACCGAGATGCCCGGCTCTAATTCCGTTTCCGCTTTGTTTAAGACGTCGAAGACATGGAAGTTAAAGGGCACTAAGAGGGTTTCTTTAGCGTCGCCTTTGGTGTTGCAGGCGACTTTGGTGGAGCCTTTCGTCTCTTTGCAGCCTTTGAAGTCGAGAGTTCCCGTGCCTAACTTGTAGTGGGTTTTTTTGCTTTCTTCTTCTTTGAGGCTTTCGGCTTCGCCGGAGACTTCAGTGCAGATAATCGTCTGTTCTTTACCGGCTGCGAGCGTGCCGCCCCCACCTTTGATGCTGAACGCGATCGGGCCTTCTTCGGCGGGTAAGAATAAGATGCCCGAGGCGTCCGCCGACGCCGTCGCCGCGGCGACGGCCCCGACCGCGAAGACGGCCAACAGGGCGAGGCCCAAGAGCCTTAGCTGTTTCATCGTTGCTCCTATGGTTCGTGCTGGTTCGCCCGCCACTGGCGGGCGCTGTCGCGCCTGAGAGAGCCGCTCCCATCGGGTCCGGCCGCGGCGCGCGAGTGAGTGTCGCATCGCTTGCGTTCGGCGGTCAATCGATTGGCCGAACTGTCTCTGACCTCAGGGGGCGCGGGTGGTCTTGAGGGCCGCTCGCGGCGCCTTTGCGTCAACGCCTGTCTCTGACTGCACGGGGGCCGCTTGGCCCCGTGCTCGTTGGAGCGCCGGCCAGGCGCGCTTGGGCCTGCCGGCGCGCTGTGGGAAATCGCGCTATAGGATTTGTTCAAGTCGTCGTGAGGGTCGTGAGGTGGGCGTGGGGGCCTCACAGCCTTCGTCAGAGAGGGAGAGGTGCAGGTGCCGAAGTCAGCTTCAGCTCGAACGGGAAGCGCCGTGCTGCGCGTGCGCACGCGCTCGCTCGCCTGTGCGCTTGGGGTGCTCTCGCTGTTTGCGGCGCTCTGTTTCTGTGCGCCGGCGATCGCCCTGACCCACTTCAAATACGAAGAAGCCCTCAGCACGAAGCTGAGCGAAGGACTGCCCGGCGCTGCGTTCGTCCAGCCGACGGGCCTCACCTTCGACGCCGCCGGCAACCTGTTCATCGCCGACGCGTTCGGCAGCAAAGCCAAAGAAGGGATCATCGACAAGTTCAACGACGAAGAGGCGCTCCAGGGTCAGCTCGACGAAGGGGACCTGAGCAACTACACGCGCGGCGTCGCCGTAAGCGACGAAAGCGGGCACATCTACGTCGCGGACTCGCCGCTTGGCGGCGGCGTGCTCCACCCCGAGATCCACGCATTGGGCCCTGCCGGGGAACTGCTGTCGACCTGGACCGGCGCGGGTACTGAACCGAAAACGTTCGGTGAAAGCTACGTCTATGACGCGGTCGACAACTCCCCGAGCGTCGCCAAAGGAGATGTCTACGTGATGGTCGTCGGCTTCAACGGGCACGCAAGCGAAGTCGACGTCTTCAAGCCGAAGAGCGGCGACAAAGAAGAAGGTGAACTCCTGCGCAGGCTGGCAGCGCCCGGCGGCTTTAAATTCGAAGCGGACGACGGCCTCGCGGTCGATCAGGCGAATGGCGACGTCTACGTCGTCGACTCCGGGCACAAAGTCGTCGACCGCTTCAGCCCGACCGGGGTCTACGAAGCCTCGGCGCAGCTGACGGGAGCGCCAAACGAAGAAGGCACATTCGAACAGTTCGCGATCCCGCACGCCGTGGCGGTCGACGCGGCCACGGGCGACGTGTTCGTGATCGACGAGCACCTGGTCGACGCGTTCAGCGCCAGCGGCAAATTCGAAGGGCGGATCAGCGAAACAGGCGCAAACGAGCCGTTCGGCCAACCCGTCGGGGTCGCCGTGCAGCAGAGCGGCCCCTACAAAGGCGATATCTACGTCACCGACGAAGCCAAGGCGGCGGTCGACGTGTTCGCCGGGCAGGAACCCCTGCCGCCAGGGATCGAAGGCGAGGCGATCACGCACCTCGAGGAAGAAAGCGTTGACTTCGCCGCGGAAATCAACCCGCACGAAGCGCCGAGCGAGTACCACTTCGAATACGGGCGCTGCGCGGCGGCCGTGAGCTGCGCGGAAAGCCCCTACGAACACACGCTGCCCCAACCGGACGCCACGCTCGGCTTCGAAGATGACCAAACGCACACGAGCGCGCCGATCGAAGTGACGGGCCTCGCACCGGGCAGCACCTACCACATGCGCGTGATCGCCCACAGCATCCACGGGCAGAGCATCGGCGAAGAACGGGTCTTCACGACGAAGAGCCCGAGCGGGGCGCTCACGCTGCCAGACGGGCGCGCCTGGGAACTGGTCTCACCGCCGGACAAGCTCGGGGGGCGCTGAGCCTGCCAAGCGAAACCGGCGTGGCGGAGGCGGCGCTCGACGGGAGCGCCGTAAGCTACGTGGCGAGCGGGCCGACCGAAGCGGGCGCCGAAGGCGCGGCGGGGGAAGCGCAGGTGCTCTCAGAGCGCAGCTCGAGCGGGTGGAGCTCGCGTGACCTGGCGACACCCCACGAAGCGGCGTCGGGTGCCACCAACGGCGTGGGCCCCGAATACCGCTTCTTCGCCGAAGGGCTCGCGGCGGCGATCGTGCAGCCGCTGGGGCGCTTTGAACCGCGGCTCTCGAGCGAAGCCTCAGAACAGAGCCCCTACCTGCGCACGCTCGGATCCTGCACGAGCTCCTGCTACCGACCGCTCGTGACGGGCAGGGCGCCGTTCGCGAACGTGCCGGCGGGGACGAGCTTCGGCGAAGAACTGGCGTGTGAGGAAATCCCCGCATCGACCCAATGCGGCCCGCGGGCGCTCGGGACAAGCTCAGACGCAAGCCACGTCGTGCTGAGCTCGCCGGCGCCGCTCGAGGCGGGCGTCCCGCGCAACGAGCTGTATGAGTGGGCGGGGGGACGTCTGTCGCTCGTCAGCGTGCTGCCGCCAAACGGCAAAGGCGAAGAACTGCCGGTGCCAGAAGGAGAACTGCCGGTGCTCGGCAGCGACTTCGGCCTCGCTAAGGGCACCGCGCGCCGCGCGATCTCCGCCGACGGCTCGCGGGTCTTCTGGGAAGCGAACCAAAAGCTCTACCTGCGCGACACGCTCAAAGGCCAGAGCGTCCAGCTCGACGCGGGCGAAGGCGGGGAATGCCTGGCCAAAAAAGAATGCACGAGCGGGGGCGGCCGCTTTCAAGTCGCAAGCGCCGACGGCTCGCGGGTGCTGTTCACGGCGGGGCGGCTGGTCAAAGGCGCCGGAGGGACGAGCCTCTATGAATGCCGGATCCTCGAAGTCGCCGGACGCCTGACTTGTGCGCTGTCCGATCTGACGCCGCCAAACGGGAGCGAAAACGTGAACATGCAGGGCGACGTGCTCGGGGCAAGCGAAGATGGCTCGAGCGTGTACTTCGTGGCCGATGGGGTCCTCGCGGGGACGGGCGCCAGAGCTGGGACATGCGTGGATAACCCCTCCGCCGAACTCTCGCCCGCCGTGGGAACCTTCTGCAACCTCTATGAGCTGAAAGATGGGGCAGCCAAGCTGATCGCGACGCTCTCGGGCGAAGACGTGGCGGACTGGCTGCGCCTGCCGGAAGGGCAGACGGCGCGCGTCTCCCCGAGCGGGCAGTTCCTCGCGTTCATGTCTGAGCGCTCCTTGACCGGCTATGACAACCGCGACGCGGTGAGCGGAAAGCCGGACGCCGAGGTGTACCTGTATGACGCAAGCGCCGGGCGGCTCAGCTGCGCCTCGTGCGATCCGAGCGGGGCGCGGCCACTCGGGGTCGAATACAGGAAGCTCGAAAGCGGCGTAAGCGAAGCGCTGCCGGCCGTGCACGAGGAATGGGTGCCAACCGAGTGGGTCGCGGCGCTGCTCCCGCACACGACCTCGATCGGGCGCGGCGAGCCTGCCTACCAACCCCGCTACCTGCTCGACTCCGGGCGCCTGTTCTTCAACGCCCTGGACGCCTTGGTGCCCCAGGATGAGAACGAAACAGGCGACGTCTATGAGTACGAGCCCACGGGCGTTGGCAGCTGCGCGCCGGGGCCCGCCCCGGGCTGCGTGGCGCTGATCTCCTCGGGCAGCTCCCCGGAACCCTCGGGCTTCCTCGACGCAAGCGCCTCGGGCGATGACGTCTTCTTCATGACCGCCCAGCGCCTTAGCTCCCAGGACATCGACAACCGCGCCGACGTCTACGACGCGCACGTCTGCATGAGCTCCTCGCCGTGCTTCACGCCGCCGGGAGAAGCGTCCGCGCCGTGCAGCGAAAAACCCGAAGAAGCGACCTGCCGCCCGGCCCCGACGCCCCAGCCCGGCGTCTTCGCTCCCTCCCCGAGCGAGGGTTTCCACGGCCCCGGCGACGTCGTGCAGGTGCTCAAAGCGGCCACGGTCAAAGCGAAAGCGCCGACCCGCGCGCAGCTGCTGGCCAAAGCCCTGGCGCAGTGCAGGAAGCGCTACCCGCACGCGAAGAAGCGCCGCCTGGCCTGCGAGCGCTCAGCGCAGAAGAAGTACGGCCCGAAGAAGAGCGCGAAGAAGTCCAAGAAGAGCTCGAAGAAGGGCAACGTCCGATGAGCGCCCCCCTCACTCGAGCCCTGCGCCTGCTAGCGCCCTCGGTGGCGATGGCCCTCTGCCTGATCGGCCTGCTCGCCGCCGGCGCCCAGGCCGAATCGCCCTGGTGGCATCTGACCTCCGGCACGCGACCGGCGAGGATCGAACCGGGGATCGCCCAGAACGAGGTCAGGGAGCTCACCGTCAGCGCCACCTCGGGCACCTACGCCCTGGAAGAACCGGTCCTGATCCACCAGGAGGAAGAAGAAAAACTGCCCTTCAAAGAAGGCGAAAGCTTCGTCACGCTCGCCGCCGGCGCCACGGCGAGCGAAATCAGGGTCGCCCTGGAAGAGCTCTACGGCTCGGGCGACGTCCGCGTCAGCGAACTGGCGCCCAAGCAGTTCCAGATCACCTTCCGCAAGGCCAGGGGCGATCAGCCGATCGAACTGAAGCTCAAGGAAGGCGAAGCGAGCCTTCAGACCGTGACCCGCGGGCGCGCCGACGGCGAGATCTACCTGACGGTCGAGAACCTCGGCGACCAGACCGTCTCGGGCGCGACGAGCCCGGTCAAGCTCACAGACCTCCTGCCGGCCGGCCTGAGGGCCGTCTCGATCGCCGCGACCGAGCCCACGACCTCGGGCGACGTACTGCGCCGCGTGCCGCTGCCCTGCGACCTCGCCACCCTCACCTGCGAAATGCACGACACGCTCGTCTCCTACGACCAGCTCGAGATGCGGATCTACGTCCTCGCCGAAGGCGGCGAAAGCGCAGCGTCGAACGCCGCCTCGATCTCAGGCGGCGAAGGCTTCAGCTGCAGCGAGGTCCCCGCCGGCACGGGCGAGTACTCAGACTCCGGCTGCATCGACGAAGCGCCGGGCGTGGGCAGCTTCACGCGCAGCCCAAGCGGCCCCGTCGCCTCCGCCTCGCTCTCGCGCGCGATCTCCCTCGGGCAGACGCCGGTGCCCTTCGGCGTCGAAGACTACGAGCTCAGCCCCGAAGCAGAAGGCGGCGCGACGCTCACCCAGGCCGGCGCGCACCCCTTCCAGCTGACGACGACGCTGACGCTGAACCAGGGCGCCGACGCCCGTCCGCTTGAAAACCCGACGCACAAGCCGAGCGTCAACCCGGTCGCGCTGCCGCGCGACCTGCACTTCGACTGGCCGCCGGGGCTGATCGGCGACCCCAACGCCTTCGCCCAGTGCACCGACGCCGAGTTCTACAAGAGCATCGACTCCGGCGGCGCCAACGCCTGCCCGCCCGACAGCGCCGTCGGCGTGGCGACGGTGATCGTCAACGAACCGGCGCTCGCCGAAGTCACGCAGCTGAGCGTGCCGCTGTTCAACATGCAGCCGCGCAGGGGCGAGCCGGCGCGCTTTGGCTTCAACGTGGTCGAGGCCAACGCCCCGGTCGTGATCGACACTCAGATCAGAAGCGGCGGAGACTACGGCGTGACCGTCTCGAGCAATGCGATCACCCAGACCGCGGCGCTGCTCTCGAGCCAGGTCACCGTCTGGGGCGTGCCCGGCGCCGCCGCCCACAACCGCCAGCGCGGCTGGGCCTGCCTTGCCGAAAGCCACGGCCGGAAGATCGAAGCGCCGCTCGTGCCCTGCAGCGAAACCGCCGCCAAAGCAGCCGAAAGCCCGCCGGCGTTCCTCTCGCTGTCGACCTCCTGCACGGGGCCGATGCCGAGCACCGTGCTCGGGGACTCCTGGTCTGAGCCGCTGCCCGTCAGCGCCTTCCCGACGCTCGCAAGCACCTCGCTTCCGGCGCTCTCAGAATGCGAAAGCGTGCCGTTCAGTCCCTCGATCAGCCTCACCCCGCAGAAGAGCAGCGCCTCGAGCCCCTCGGGCCTGAACGTCGACCTGCACGTCCCCCAGCAGGAAACGCTGAGCGCAAGCGGCCGCGCCGAGGGCGCGGTCAAGGACATCGCCGTGACGCTGCCGCAGGGGCTCCTCGTGAACCCCTCCGCCGCCGGTGGCCTACAGGCCTGCTCTGAGTCGCTGGCCGGCTTCACCGGCTTCACCCAGTTCGTGGCGCCCAACGAAAGCGCGACCTTCACCCCGACCGCCCCCGCGCAGCTCGAAGCGGAAGGCAACTTCTGCGCCGACGCCTCGAAGGTCGCGACGGTCACGGTCAAGACCCCGGTCCTGCCAAACCCGCTGCAGGGCGGCCTCTACCTGGCAACGCAGAACCAGAACCCCTTCGGCAGCCTGATCGCGCTCTACCTGATCGCCGAAGACCCCGTCTCGGGCGTCGTCGTCAAGCTCACCGGCGAAACCAAGCTGAGCGAAAGCGGGCAGATCACGACGATCTTCAAGAACAACCCGCAGGCGCCCTTCGAAGACGCCGAACTGCATTTCCTCGAAGGCGAACGCGCCCCGCTGGCCACGCCCGCTCGCTGCGGCTCCTACACCTCAACGGCGAGCCTCGCCCCGTGGTCCGGCGCCCCCGCCGCGAACCCGACCTCGAGCTTCCAGATCACCCAGGGCCCGGGCGGCGGCCCCTGCCCGGGCCAGAGCCTGCCCTTCGCCCCGAGCCTCAGCGCCGGCATGAGCGCCAACGCCGCCGGCTCCTACGGCGCCCTCTCGACGACGATCGAACGTGGCGATGGCCAGCAGGCGCTGAAGAAAGTCTCCGTGCACACCCCGGCGGGCATGGCCGGGATCCTCACGGGCGTGAAGCTCTGCCCCGAAGCGCAGGCCAACGCCGGCAGCTGCCCGGTGGAATCGGAGATCGGCCAGAGCACCGTCTTGGCCGGCTTCGGCTCAACGCCCGTGAGCGTCCCCGGCGGGCACGTCTACCTCACAGAACACTACGAGGGCGCGCCCTTCGGCCTCTCGATCACCGAGCCGACGAAGGCCGGCCCGTTCGACCTCGAGCACGACACCGCAAGCCCCCAGAACCAGCCCGCCTGCGACTGCCTGGTCGTGCGCGCGAAGATCGAAGTCGACCCCCACACCGCCGAGCTGACCGTCTCGACCGACCAGATCCCAAGCGTCGTCGATGATGTCGCCGTGCAGGTCCGCAAGGTCAACGTCACGATCGACCGCCCGAACTTCACGTTCAACCCGACCAGCTGTGACCCGCTGAGCATCACCGGCTCGGCGACGGGCTATGAAGAAGCCCTCCAGCCGCTCTCCTCGCCCTTCCAGGCCCAGGGCTGCCAGAAGCTGAAGTTCCTGCCCAACTCCCCCAAGTTCCAGGTCTCGACCAGCGCCCACACCTCCAAAGCCAACGGCACGAGCCTGAACGTCAAGCTGAGCTACCCGAGCGCCCCCCTCGGCACCTACGCGAACCTCGCCAAAGTCAAAGTCAGCCTGCCAAAGCAGCTGCCAAGCCGCCTGAGCACGCTGAACAAGGCCTGCCTTGCGGCGATCTTCGAAGCCAACCCCGAAAGCTGCCCCAAGGAATCGGCCGTCGGCAGGGCCAAGGTGCTCACGCCGGTGCTGCCGGTGCCCCTGGAAGGCAACGCCTACTTCGTCTCCCACGCCGCCGAAGCCTTCCCCGACCTGACGATCGTGCTGAAGGGCTACGGCGTCACCGTCGACCTCGTCGGCTCGACGCAGATCAAGAACGGGATCACGACGAGCACCTTCAAGGCGACCCCCGACGTGCCCTTCAGCTCCTTCGAACTGAAGCTGCCCCAAGGGAAGTTCTCAGCGCTCACGGCCAACGCCAACCTGTGCTCCTCGAAGCTTCAGATGCCGACCGAACTGAGCGCGCAGAACGGGACGATCATCCAGCAGTCAACGCCGATCGCGGTCACCGGGTGTGCGAAGCCCCTCACGAACAAGCAGAAGCTCGCCAAAGCGATCGCGGCGTGCCACAAGAAGCACAACAGGGGCAAGCGGGCCAGCTGCGAAGGGCAGGCGCGCAGGCGCTATCCGGTGAAGGCGGCGGGGAAGAGGAAGTAGGGGCAGCAGCGCAGCGTTGGTCGGGAGACGCCAGCGGCCCGCGCCGACGGCTCCATAGACTGCTCGTTCATGTCGCGCTTCCATGCCCCCCAGCATCCCGACTTCCACCGCCTGAACGCCTCGACCGACGTCGACCGGCGCCTGTGGGCGCAAGACGTGGCGCAGTCGCGCGCCCATGCGCGCATGCTCGCGGCGCGCGAGATCATCTCCGAGCCCGACCGGGACGCGCTGCTGGCCGGCCTCGACGCCGTCGAAGACGAGTTCGCGAAGGGCATGTTCGCGTTCGAACCGCACGACGAAGACGTGCACATGGCGGTCGAGCGGCGGCTGACCGAAATCGCCGGCCCCGTCGCCGGTCGCCTGCACACCGCCCGCTCGCGCAACGATCAGGTCGTCACCGACCTGATGCTCTACACGCGCGAGCGCGCGGCGCACGCGTGGATGGAGATCACCGAGCTGATGGCGACCCTGCTCGCGCGCGCCGAGCAGCACGCCGACTGGCCGATGCCCGGCTACACCCACCTGCAGCGCGCGCAGCCCGTCTACCTCGGCCATCACCTGCTCGCGTACTTCTGGATGCTCGCGCGCGACCGCGAGCGCTTTGCGTTCGCCGAGGCGCAGACCGGCGCGCTGCCGCTCGGCGCCGGCGCGCTCGCCGGCGTCAACTTCGACACCGACCGGCGGATGGTCGCCGAGGAGCTCGGCTTCGTCGACGTCGCGCCGAACTCGATCGACGCGGTCTCCGGGCGCGACTTCGTGCTCGACTACCTCAACGCGGCGGCGACGTGCTCGACGCATCTCTCTCGCCTCGGCGCCGAGCTCGTGTTGTGGTGCAGCGCCGAGTTCGGCTTCTGCGAGTTGCCCGACGCCTGGAGCGCGACCTCGTCGATCATGCCGCAGAAGAAGAACCCCGACGCGGCCGAGCTGCTGCGGGCGAAGGCGCCGCGCGTCGTCGGGCATCTCGGGGCCTTCCACGGGGTCATGCACGCGCTGCCGCTGACGTACAACAAGGACCTGCAGGAGGACAAGGAGCACCTATTCGACGCCGTCGACACGCTCGAGCTGACGCTCGCCGCCGCGACCGGCATGGTCGCCGGCGTGCAGTTCGACCGCGAGCGGCTGGCCGAAGCGGCCTCTGATGAGCTGATCTCGGCGACCGACGTCGCCGACCTGCTCGTACGCCTCGGCGTGCCGTTTCGCGAGGCGCACGGGATCGTCGCCGGGCTCGTGCGCGCCGCGCTCGACGCCGGCAAGCCGATGTCGGAGCTCTCGGAGCAGGAGCTCGCGGCGCACAACCAGACGCTCGCAGCCCACGCCGAGCAGTTCCACGAGGTGCTCGCGCAAGGCGCGTGGCTCGAGTCGAAGGTCTCCGAGGGCGGCACGTCCTCGCCGCGGGTGGCCGAGCAGATCGCTCAGGCGCGCGCAGTGCTCGATGCGGACGCTCGCGCCTGACTTCTACGCGCGGCCAGTGCTCGAGGTCGCACCTGAGCTGATCGGCTGCGTCGTCGAGCATGAAGGCTGCTCCGGCGTGATCGTCGAGACCGAGGCGTACCACGAGTCCGAGCCCGCCTGCCACGCCTACGCCGGCCTGACGCCCCGCACCGAGGTGCTGTTCGGGCAGCCCGGCGTGGCCTACGTCTACCGCTCCTACGGCATCCACGCGATGCTCAATGCCGTCTGCGAGCCCGACGGTGTCGGCGCGGCCGTCCTGATCCGCGCGCTCGCGCCGCTCGAGGGCATCGAGTTGATGCGGGAGCGGCGCGGGCTGATCGGCGGACGCTCCGCGTGCGACGACGAGCTCTGCTCGGGCCCCGGCAAGCTCACGCAGGCGCTCGGGATCCGGTTCGAGGAGAACGGCGCGTCGCTGGCGGACGGCCCCGTGCGGATCGGCGAGCGCGAGGGCTCCTGGCGCAAGCCCGCGATGTCGGTCGGCACGCGCATCGGGATCACGCGCGCGACCGAGTTGCGCTGGCGCTTCTGCGCTGCCGGCGACGCCAACGTGTCGCGACCGCGGATCTGACGCTCGCTGCCGCGGTCGCCGCCGTAGCCGACACCTCGACTCATCTCGGCTTCGGCGTCACGGTTGTCCAAGGCTTCACTTCGGCGTAGCACGCGTCGAACGCGCGCGCTTTGGCGGCGGCGCTTGGCGAAGGCGCTGCGTAGGCGACTTCCTCGCACGCCAATTTGCCAACTTCGCGCTCCGCGAAGATGCTGTAGTTCAGACCTCCAGCGCACGTCCGGTAAAGGTCTTCCCTGCTCTCGCGGGGGAGCCACTGTGCGGTGTCGACGCCGCGCTTGCACGCACCGATCGCGGCGAGGATCGACGCGCGCGTGTCGCCGACGACAGGCACGCGATGGGTCGCGGTCGACGAGCTGGACGCGTCGCTGCGCCGGACGCCATGAGCGCTGCCGCAGGCGCCGAGCGCGATCGCAGCCAGCGCAAGCGGCGCGAGCTGGCGGAGTCCGCGCTCCGTTCGCGCGGTTGACCGATCGTGCGATGGCATTCGAAGTTGCTCCTCCGACGAGCAAGCTAGCGAGCGATCGGGTCGACGGCGAGCCGTCCGCGTTGCCTTCCGCCGCTGCCTGTCCCAGACCAGCCGGCTGTTTCCCTCCGGTGAGGTCTGTGGAGCGTCGCAGACGCTCTCGACGCGGAGGGCAGTCCGGGCACGTCTTCTTCTCCTCGAAAAAGGGCGTTCGCGATCGCTTGCACGATCGTGTAACCAGGAGGTGGAGTCCATCTGCACGCCACCGCGCCGACGCCCCGGATTGCTTGGGAATTGCAGCGCCGCGGCGGTCGGCGGAGGGGTTCGAGGCGGCGAACCGGCCGTCGGAGAGGGCCAGAGAGAAACGAGGAGGAGCGAACCGGATGACACGAGCGCCAGCAGCTTCCAAGACCGAGCTTCCCGCCGGGCCACGCATTCCGACGATGCTGCAGGCCGCGTTCTGGGCGCTGCGCCCGCTCGAGTTCCTCGACCGCTGCGCCGCGCGCTACGGCGAGCTCTTCACGCTGCACATCCGCGGCGAGCGTCCGTGGGTGCTGCTCAGCAACCCCGAGCACGTCAAGCACGTGTTCACGACCGACGCCCAGCGCGTCGGCTCCGGCGCCGCCGAAGCGAACCCGCTGCTCGAACCGCTGCTCGGCCCGCGCTCGGTGATGCTGCTCGACGAGCCGCAGCACCTCGCCGACCGCAAGCGCCTGTTGCCGTCGTTCCACGGCCAGCGGATGCGCGACTACGGCGCGATGATGACCGAAGTCGCGCAGCGCCAGGTCGCGAGCTGGCCGACCGGCGAGCCGTTCGAGCTGTGGCCGCGCATGCAGGCGATCAGCCTCGACGTCGTCATGAGCGCCGTCTTCGACGACATCGAGCCGCAACGTCGCGAGCTCTTGCGCCAGCGGCTCGTCGAGCTGACGAACTGGGTCAACAAGCCGCGCCGTCTCGCGCTGCTCGCCGCGCGCGGCAAGCGCTCGCTGACCTCGAGCGCCGAGTTCCGCGAGGTGATGGGGCGCGTCGAGCACGTCGTGCTCGAAGAGGTGCGACGGCGGCGCGCGCTCGCTCGCGCGAATGGGGAGGCGGGCGAGCGCGGCGCGCACGAGGACATCCACTCGATGCTCGAGCGCGAGTACGGCGCCGAGGAGTCGGGCGCGAGCGAACTGAAGATGCGCGACGAACTCGTCACGATGCTCTCCGACGGGCCGACCGCGACGTCACTCGCGTGGGTCTTCGAGCGCCTGCTGCGCCATCCGCTGAAGCTCGCGCGGCTGCGCGAGGAGGTGCTGCGCGGCGAGGGCGACGAGTACCTCGACGCGTGCGTCAAGGAGACGCTGCGCCTGTGCCCCGCCGTGCCGCTCGTCATGCGGCGGCTGATCGAGCCGATGCACGTAGGCGGCTACACGATCCCCGCCGACACGATCGTCGCGCCGTGCGTCTACCTGATGCACCGCCGCGCCGACCTCTATCCCGATCCGCTCGGCTTCCGCCCCGAGCGCTTCCTCGAGAGCGACGCCGGCACGTACACTTGGATCCCGTTCGGCGGCGGCGTGCGGCGGTGCGTCGCGTGGTACTTCGCGCAGCTCGAGATGAAGCGCGTGATGGAAGTAGTCATTCGCGAGCTCGAGCTGCGACCCGTCGGCGATGGCGAGGAGGCGCCGGCGCGCGCTTCGGTCTCGTTTGCGCCGAGTGCGGGGGCGCGTGTGGTTGCGAGCCGGCGGACGGCGCCGGGGGCGAGCGGGCGAGAGCCCGTCGCGGCATAAGCGCCGCTTCGGTACTCGCGTCAGATCAGCACGCCGCAGAGCACGATCAGCAACATCGATGTTCCCAAGCCCACGTTGAGCAATGTCGAGAAGCGCCGCGTCTGGGCATCGCCGAGGTCGCGAAGAAGCTGTTGCGCCGACCGTGTGCAAGGTGACACAGGTCGTCGTAAGTGACTATGCACCACGAGGGCGAGTATCAGGCTCAACGTGAGCATCGTCGCCGACGCGGTTGTAAGCGTCGACGCTGCGCCGGAATGCCTCGCCGCTGGCCAACTCGCCGCCAGCGCGAACAGCACGGCCGAGCCCCAGCCACTCCAGCGACAGAGGAGAAGAAGCGCATCCCATACGGGCGTCACGCCCCGGCGGATCAGCTCGTCGAGCGGAGCGGTGAGCGCCTCAATCCGGCGAAACGTCGCGGTGGTGACCGCCCTGCGCCCGTTCCACGCGAGCAGCCACAACCCGAACACCGCCTCGGTGACGTTGAGGCGGCCTCCGAGCGATCCGGCCGTCCACTTCACGCCGAGCAAAACCGCTGGAAGGAACACGAGCAGCAGTACCGGCAAGCTGGGCAAGACGGTTGGCACCGGCTCCGGGTGGTAGCCCTCGCTCCACGACCGCACCCGTCGTGGATCGATCGGGTTGCGCATGCGACCCTGGCGTAAGTCATCCCATGCCAGTACGAACAGCGTCGAGCACGGGACGATGACGGCGGCCGCAACGAGGCTGACTGCGCCTTCGTGCAACGCCGCCTGCCACGCCCACCCGGCGACGGGGACGAGCGCTAGCACGAGCGCCACCCACGCAACGGCGGCACGTGTTGGAGCGCACGGCGTCTCGCGCGCCATCTCCAGGGCATCCCGCACGCCAAGTTGCAGTAGCGGAGTCCTCGCCTCCACCCGCTCATTGGCTCGACGCATGCGCCGCGGAAATGCTCGGGCGAGGTCGCCGTCGAGCGCGAGTAGGAGTTCGACGAGCGCGTACTCCTGCGTCCGCGCGCGACGCTCCAAGCGCATGCTGAGCAGCCAGCACCCGGCGGCAAGCGCCAAGGGCACGAGCACAGCTCGCACTGCGCTCGCATACGGGATCTGACCGGCGAGTCGGAACGTTGCTGCGAAGGCCACGAGAAGCAGCGCCACGAGCGCAGCGGGTTCGATCGCCATCGCCGCAAGGCGGGACACTCGCGCGGATCCGCGTGCTACACGGCCACCTAGGCGCATAGTCCTAATCGTAGGGGTCCGCCGGGCGGCGCACCCATCGCGTCAGGCCTGCGTCGCGTCAGCCTTCGAGGTTCTTAGCCTCCAGGGCTTACGCCGCCGGTAGGTGAGGCCGAGGACGAAGGCGGCGTTGAGCCTTCGGCGGGCGCCGACGGGCTCGGCGCTGGGCTCGCCGCTGGCGGCGTAGAGGGAGACGAGCCCTTTTCCTGCGCGCCGCCTTTTTCGGCCGAGCCGCCTTCGCCGCCGTGCGTTTCGCCGCCGCCCGGCGTGGATGATTTCGCGCCGGCGCCAGCCGAGCCGCCGGCGCCCGAAGGCGAGCCCTGCGAGAACCCCGAGCCGCCGCTGGCGGCCGGCGGCGCGCTCGCTTCGCCGGCGCCGCCCGAGCTCGTTTCTTCGCCTTCGCCGCTTCCGCTCTTCTTGCCTTTGCTCGCGGCGGCTTCGGCGCGCGTCTTGTCGATGCTCAGCGCCGAGGTCATGAAGTCGTGCCAGATCAGCGCCGGGAACGTGCCGCCGAGCACGGGCGTGCCGTTGAACGCGGTCGTCATCGGGATCAGCTTGTTCGGGTAGCCGACCCACACGGCGACCGTGTACTTGTGGTCCCAGCCGACGAACCACGCATCGCCGTAGTTCGACGTCGTGCCGGTCTTGCCGGCGGCGAACTGGCCGATCGCGGCTGCCTTGCCGGTGCCGTATTGGAGGACGGTCTCGAGCATCGACGTCTCGGTTTCGGCGACGCCAGCCGGCAGCACGGGCTTCGTGGTCACGTGGTTGACGTCGACGTGGTTGCCGTCGGGCAGCGTGTGCCCGTCGCCGTCGACTTCCTGGATCGCGACGGGCGCGCCGCCGTCGGCGAGCGTGCCGCTGACGCGCCGGCCGCCGTGCGCGATCGTCTCGTACGCGTGCGCCATGTCAAGCGGCGTGACGCCGACGGTCAGGCCGCCGATCGTCATCGCCGGATTCGTCGAGAGCGGCGTCGTGATACCCATCCGGTGCGCGAGGCGCGCGATCTTGTGCGTGCCGACCTTCAGCCCGACTTCGGCGTAGATCGAGTTGTCGGAGTACGCCGTCGCGCCGGTCAGCGTGTTCGAGCCGGTGTAGTTGCCTTCGTCGTTGTGCACGACGAATTTTTCCGCGCCGTCGGTGCCGGGGACGATGAACACCTTCTGCTTCGACGTCCACGTCGATTCGGGCGAGATGCCGTCCTCGAGCGCCGCCGCGAGGTCGAACGCCTTGAACGAGGAGCCCGGCTGGCGCTCGCCGTTCGTCGCGAGGTTGAACGGCGTTTCGGCGTAGTTGCGCCCGCCGACCATCGCGCGCACCTCGCCCGTCGAGTTTTCGATCGCGACGAGCGACGCGGTCGGGCCTTCGGGGCTTTCGAGGTAGGCGTTGACGGCGTGTTCGGCGGCGCGCTGCAGTTCGAGGTCGAGCGTCGTCTTGATCTTCAGGCCGCCGTCGAACGCGCGCGAGGCGCCGTAGCGTTCGATCACCTGCTGCTGCACCCAACTCGTGAAGTAGCCGGCGTCGACGCCTTCGATCGTCTGCTCGGTCGGGGACTGCACGTCCTTGGCGGCGGGCAGCGTCTGGTTGACGCTCTGTTCGTAGATCTGCTTTGAGAGGTAGCCCTGCTCGAGCATCTGGCGCAGCACGACGTCGCGCCGTTCGCGCGCCGCGAGCGGGTGCTCGGCGGGGTCGTACGCGGTCGGTGACTGGATGATGCCGGCGAGCAGCGCCGCCTCCCACGGTTTCAGCTGCTGCACGCACAGTTCGTGGCTCGGCATGCCGCACCCGAGGTGGTTGACGTCGTGGCCGAAGTACGTCTGCGCGGCGGCCTCGATCCCGTACGCGCCGTTGCCGAAGTAGATCGTGTTGAGGTACGCCGTGAGGATCTTTTCCTTCGACCACTTGTGCGAGAGCTGGAACGCGAGCGCCGCCTCGCGGAGCTTCTCGAAGATCGTGCGGTGCGACTGCGCCTGCAGCGCGTTCTTGATGAACTGCTGCTCGATCGTCGAGGCGCCCTGGACGGTGCCTTTGTGGAGGATGTCCTGCACGAACGCGCGCGCGATCCCGCGGATGTCGATGCCGCTGTTCGTCTCGAAGCGCTTGTCCTCGATCGAGATGACGGCCTCTTTGACGACCGGCGGGATCTCCGACGGCGTGACGATCACGCGGTTCTGCTGGCTGACGACGCCGATCGGATGCCCGAGGTCGTCGAGCAGCACCGAGCTGCGCGCTTCCTTCAGCGTCGAGAAGCGAGCGAGCGACGGCAGGTCGGAGGCGACCGAGATGAAGATCCCGAAGACGAACGAAACCAGCCCGAGCACGAGGACGGCGAAGACGATCGCGACGAGGCGCAGCCGCTTCAGTCGCGGCTTCGGGGCGTCTCCGCGGTCGTCGGGCTCCGGCGGCGGTGCAGGGGGGTTGTCGGGACGGACCGGAGCGCTCATCGGCGAGACGGGGCGAGGGCGCCGGCAGGCGCCGGAGAAGGTTCTCCAGGCGGCGCACCGAGGCGACACGCGCCGCCGATCTGGCGCAGCGCCGAAGGGTCCCTCGCGCCGCGAGAGTCTAGCATTGGCGCCGATGCCGAACGCCAGCGAAGCGGCCGCGCTCGACCCCGGTCGCCTGGCGGCGTGGCTTCAGCGAAACGCCGTCGACAGCCTGCCCGGCGGCGAGCTCGCCGAGCGGCTGGCGCAGGCCGCGAGGGAGGGGCGGCCGCTGCGCGTGAAGCTCGGGATCGACCCGACGGCGCCGGACATCCACCTCGGCCACGCGGTCGTGCTGCGCAAGCTGCGCGAGTTCCAGAACGCCGGCCATCGCGTCGTGCTGATCATCGGCGACTACACGGCGCGCGTCGGCGACCCGTCGGGACGCTCGACGCTGCGCCCGATCCTCTCCGACGAGCAGATCGAGGCGAACGCGGCGACGTTCCAGCAGCAGGCGCTGCGGATCCTCGACGACGACGACGAGCTGCTCGAGGTCAGGCGCAACGGCGAGTGGCTCGACATGCCGATGGTCGAGCTGCTCGCGCTCGCGCGCACGACGACCGTCGCGCAGCTGCTCGAGCGCGACGACTTCGCCAAACGCCGGGCTGCGAACGAGCCGATCTCGCTGCTCGAGCTGCTGTACCCGCCGCTGCAGGGCTACGACTCGGTTGCGATCGACGCCGACGTCGAGCTCGGCGGCACCGACCAGAAGTTCAACCTGTTGCTCGGGCGCGACGTCCAGCGCTCCTATGGCAAGCGCGAGCAGGCGATCCTGACGATGCCGCTGCTTGTCGGCGTCGACGGCAAGCAGAAGATGTCGAAGTCGCTCGGCAACCAGATCGGCGTCACGGACCCGCCGGAGGAGATGTTCGGCAAGGCGATGTCGATCCCCGACGAGGCCGTCGGCGAGTACCGGCGGCTGCTGCTCGACGACGGGGACGCGCCGATGCGCGCGGCCTCCCGCGCGGGCGCGCCAGAGGCGGACTCCGCCGCCGCGCAAGGCGGCCCCGCCGCGTCGACCGGCTCGGCGCGCGCCGATGCGGCCGGCGGCAGCGCCGCGCGCGATGCGAAGCGCACGCTCGCGCGCGATCTCGTGCGCTGGCTCTACTCGGACGCGGCCGCGGCAGACGCGGAGCGGCAGTTCGAGCGCGTGTTCGTCACGCGCGAGGCGCCTGAGCGGATCGAGGAGGCGAGCTTCGCGGCGGACGGCGGCGTCGTGCACGTGCCGGGCGTGATCGCGAGCGAGTTCGGGCTCTCGCGCGCGGAGGCGCGACGGCTGATCGACCACGGCGGCGTGACGCTCGGGGGCGCGCCGCTGGCGGCGGGCGAGTACGATGTCCCGAGCGCGCGTGCCGACGGGCAGGTGCTGAAGGTGGGCAAGCGCCGCTTTCGGCGCCTGCGTGCGGCTTAGCGCTATACTCTGTCGTTCGCCCGAATTGGCGTCCCCGGACGCCCGGGCGGAGCAGGTCTCCTCAGAAGGAAACACCTTTCGAGAGGCTCGGCGGTCTTTGAAAACTCAACAGCATGCGCATCTGCGATCGACTCGTCGATCGTGGTGTGCGTCCAGGTTCGACCCGTCGGCGGGAGCGCTCAGCGCGCCCGCGTGACGGCAAAGAGTCAAGTAGAGCAGTACCCCGTCATGGGTCGGGGCCACGGTGTATAGGCCTCGGCAGTCGTGACTCGTCGCGTTCGCGCGGCGGGGGAGCGCAAACCAATGACAGCTTTTCGTGAAGTTCTTCACGGAGAGTTTGATCCTGGCTCAGGACGAACGCTGGCGGCGTGCTTAACACATGCAAGTGGAGCGACGAACCAGGGCTTGCCCTGGGGCAGAGCCGCGAACGGGTGAGTAACACGTGGGTTACCTGCCTCGATGACCGGGACAACCCGAGGAAACTCGGGCTAATACCGGATGTGCCCGCAAGGGGAAAGGAAGCTTCGGCCTCCGCATCGAGATGGGCCCGCGGCCCATTAGCTTGTTGGTGAGGTAAAGGCTCACCAAGGCTTCGATGGGTAGCTGGTCTGAGAGGACGATCAGCCACACTGGGACTGAGACACGGCCCAGACTCCTACGGGAGGCAGCAGTGGGGAATCTTGCGCAATGCGCGAAAGCGTGACGCAGCAACGCCGCGTGGGGGAAGAAGGCTTTCGGGTTGTAAACCCCTTTCAGTTGGGACGAAGCTTCAGCGGTCAATAGCCGTTCGGAGTGACGGTACCTTCACAAGAAGCACCGGCTAACTACGTGCCAGCAGCCGCGGTAATACGTAGGGTGCAAGCGTTGTCCGGAATTATTGGGCGTAAAGAGCGTGTAGGCGGCCCCGTTAGTCCGCTGTGAAAGTCCAGGGCTCAACCCTGGAATGCCGGTGGATACTGCGGGGCTAGAGTCCGGAAGGGGCGAGTGGAATTCCTGGTGTAGCGGTGAAATGCGCAGATATCAGGAGGAACACCAATGGCGAAGGCAGCTCGCTGGGACGTGACTGACGCTGAGACGCGAAAGCGTGGGGAGCAAACAGGATTAGATACCCTGGTAGTCCACGCTGTAAACGATGACAACTAGATGTGGGGGGTGTCGACTCCCCCCGTGTCGAAGCTAACGCATTAAGTTGTCCGCCTGGGGAGTACGGCCGCAAGGCTAAAACTCAAAGGAATTGACGGGGGCCCGCACAAGCAGCGGAGCATGTGGTTTAATTCGACGCGACGCGAAGAACCTTACCTGGGCTTGACATGTGAGTGACCGGCGTGGAAACACGTCTTCCCTTCGGGGCACTTTCACAGGTGGTGCATGGCTGTCGTCAGCTCGTGTCGTGAGATGTTGGGTTAAGTCCCGCAACGAGCGCAACCCCCGTCGCATGTTGCCAGCATTTAGTTGGGGACTCATGCGAGACTGCCGGTGACAAACCGGAGGAAGGTGGGGATGACGTCAAGTCCTCATGCCCCTTATGTCCAGGGCTACACACGTGCTACATTGGCGCATACAGAGGGTTGCGATACCGCGAGGTGGAGCGAATCCCTTAAAGTGCGTCTCGGTTCGGATTGCAGGCTGAAATTCGCCTGCATGAAGGCGGAGTTGCTAGTAATCGCGGATCAGCATTGCCGCGGTGAATACGTTCCCGGGCCTTGTACACACCGCCCGTCACACCACGGGAGTGAGCAACACCCGAAGCCGGTGGCCTAACCCGCAAGGGAGGGAGCCGTCGAAGGTGGGGCTCGTGACTGGGGTGAAGTCGTAACAAGGTAGCCGTAGCGGAAGCTGCGGCTGGATCACCTCCTTTCTAGGGAGCACCTAGCGGTGCCCCGATCGAGGACCCGTCTTCGGACGGGTCCGCGCGGTCGCCGATCCGCCTCGTGCACAGCACGGGATCCGAGCTCGGCGACGTCCGGCAGATCGGGCCTAGCATGTCGACCGAACCTGGCTGGATGGCCGTCGTGGACGGCGCTTTGTCACTACTTGCGAGGCGCTCAGCCGTCGGCCGCAAACTACGCCAGCATGCTGTTGAGTTTTGAGAGACCGGCGTCCGCCGGTCGCCGCGAGGACGCGCCATTCGAGTGCGCGACCGCAAAGTGCGCGGAGACCGGCCGGCGTTCATGCCTCTCCACGGTCCTTGAAAACTGCACAGAAGCCACGTCAGCCGTCAATCGATAAGCGGCGGCTGACACGAGCTCGCCTCTCGAGGCGGGCTCGATCGGGTATCACCGGGCCCTCTGTGATCGATCTGTCTCGCGTGCTCCGCAAGGGGCGCAACGGACGGTCAAGTCACGTTGGGCCAGATCACCGTCAAGATAGTAAGGGCACACGGTGGATGCCTTGGCACCAAGAGTCGAAGAAGGGCGTGAACGGCTGCGATAAGCCACGGTTAGGCGCTTAATAGCCCGTGACCCGTGGATTCCCGAATGGGGAAACCCAGCGCTGGTAATGCGGCGTTATCCCCGGTTGAACACATAGACCGGCGGAGGACAAGCAGGGGAAGTGAAACATCTCAGTACCCTGAGGAAAGGAAATCAACAGAGACTCCCTGAGTAGTGGCGAGCGAAAGGGGATCTAGCCCAAACCTGGCAGATGTAAGTGGACACGCGTTGTCTGTCGGGGGTTGTAGGGCGTTTGTTCCGGGTCGTGTCCGACCCGGCGGAAGTTACAAAGTCGTGCGGTAGTCGAAGCGCGTGGAACCGCGCACCATAGAGGGCAACCGTCCCGTAGACGAAACTGCATGGCCTTCCGTCAGACGTTCCTGAGTAAGTCCGCTCCCGTGAAACGCGGACTGAACCTGGGGGGACCACCCTCCAAGGCTAAGTACTCCTTGGTGACCGATAGCGGACTAGTACCGTGAGGGAAAGGTGAAAAGTACCCCGGAAGGGGAGTGAAATAGTACCTGAAACCGCGTGCCTACAAGCGGTGGGAGCAGGCTTGTCCTGTGACCGCGTGCTTTTTGCATAACGAGCCGGCGAGTTACTCGTCTGCGGCAAGGTTAAGCGATGAGCGGAGCCGTAGCGAAAGCGAGTCCGAATAGGGCGATTCAGTCGTAGGCGGTATACCCGAAACTGAGCGAGCTACCCATGGGCAGGCTGAAGCGGGGGTAAGACCTCGTGGAGGGCCGAACCGACCTAGGTTAAAAACTGGGCGGATGACCTGTGGGTCGGAGTGAAAGGCTAATCAAGCTCAGTGATATCTGGTTCTCTCCGAAATATATTTAGGTATAGCCTCGGATAAATTACGTGGTGGCCGTAGAGCACTGTTTGGACTAGGGGCCCTACCAGGTTACCGACTTCAGGCAAACTCCGAAGACCATCACGTCTACTCCGGGAGTCAGTTGCTGGGGGATAAACTTCAGCGTCAAAAGGGAAACAGCCCAGACCGCCAGCTAAGGTCCCTAAGTACTAGCTAAGTGGGAAACGATGTTCGAGTGCATAGACAACCAGGAGGTTGGCTTAGAGGCAGCCATCCTTGAAAGAGTGCGTAACAGCTCACTGGTCAAGTGTTCGAGCGCGGACAATGTAACGGGGCTCAAGCTAGTCACCGAAGCTGCGGGTGCGTGAGACCTTCGGGTCGATCGCGCGGTAGGAGAGCGTTCCCATGCCAGCAAAGCGGCGGCGTAAGCCAGCCGTGGAGGCATGGGAAGTGAGAATGCCGGCATAAGTAACGAAAGAGGGGTGAGAATCCCCTCCGCCGATTGCCCAAGGATTCCTGAGTAAAGTTCGTCTGCTCAGGGTTAGTCGGGACCTAAGGCGAGGCCGAAAGGCGTAGTCGATGGCTAACAGGTTGATATTCCTGTACCACGTCGCTTCCGTTTGACCGATGGGGGGACGAGGAAGGCTAAGGGAACCCAGGCGATGGTTGCCCTGGGGTAAGCATGTAGGGGTGGCCCTTGTGAAATGCGGGGCCGCATAACCTGAGGTGCGATGCCAGCTGGCGCAAAGCCGGCGAGTCCCTGACGCCATACCTCCAAGAAAATCCTCTAGGGAGGAAGCGCGTGCCCGTACCAAAACCGACACAGGTGGGCAAGTAGAGAATACTAAGGTGATCGAGATAACCCTCGTTAAGGAACTCGGCAAAATCGCCCCGTAACTTCGGGATAAGGGGCGCCCTAGTAGGGTGAAGCGCCTTGCGCGTGGAGCCCGAGAGGGCCGCAGTGAATAGGCTGAAGCGACTGTTTACCAAAAACACAGGTCTCTGCTAAGTCGTAAGACGACGTATAGGGGCTGACGCCTGCCCGGTGCCGGAAGGTTACGTGGAGTTGTTAGGACTTCGGTTCGAAGCAGCGAAGCTAAGCCCCGGTAAACGGCGGCCGTAACTATAACGGTCCTAAGGTAAATCGTTGCCCTCCGCGTAGGTAACTACGCGGGTTGCATTTGGCTATATGCTGGAAAACCTGAGTATCTCACGCTACGAGTTGCGTCCCAAGTAGGCGTTACCGTGACAATGCGATGAGTGCAGACAATCAGCAGGAAAGGCTGATTCAGGTTGGCTGGGTCACTGGCTTTGTAGACGGAGAGGGATGCTTCTCCATCGGCTTCGTTCGGCAGCCATGCCGCGCGGGGCGCAGAGGCTACAAGGCCGGGTATCAGGTGTCTCATCGGTTCGTCGTGACGCAGAGCGTCGGGAGCCGGACTGCGCTGGAGGAGCTACGCAGCTTCTTCGGGGTTGGCCGGGTCTACGTCGGCGAGCGGCACGACAACCATCGTGAGCACCTGGGTCAGTTCATCGTGAACCGGCGGGAGGAGCTGTTGGGGACGGTAATTCCGTTCTTCGAGGCACACCCTCTCCGGACCGCGAAGCAGCTCGACTTCGAGAAGTTCGCGCGTTGTATGCGAATCATCGAGCTTGGTCGGCACCTAGATGTCGACGGTCTCGTAGAGATCGCTGAGATTGCGGAAGCGATGAATCGAAAGACATCCAGACAAGATCTGATCAGAATCCTCAGAGGCCATACGCCAAAGGTCCAGGACACTGGATCATGAGATGGTCCCATCTGCATGGCGACATGCAGGGAAGACGCGGTGCACATAGAGGACGCGTCCTCCGCTCGACAGCTGTCGGGTAAGGTCAGAGCGAAATTCCTTGTCGGGTAAGTTCCGACCTGCACGAATGGCGTAACGACTTCAGCGCTGTCTCAACGAGGAGCTCGGTGAAATTGCAGTCTCGGTGAAGATGCCGAGTACCCGCGGCTAGACGGAAAGACCCCGTGAACCTTTACTACAACTTGGTATTGGAGTTCGGTGCATTTCGCTCAGGATAGGTGGGAGGCTTTGAAGCGCTGGTTGCGGCCGGCGTGGAGCCAACCTTGAGATACCACCCTTGGTGTATTGGATTTCTAACAGCGCTCCGTGAATCCGGGCGCTGGACAGTTCCAGGCGGGTAGTTTGACTGGGGCGGTCGCCTCCCAAAATGTAACGGAGGCGCACAAAGGTTCCCTCAGCACGGCCGGAAATCGTGCGTAGAGCGTAAAGGTAGTAAGGGAGCTTGACTGCGAGACTGACAAGCCGAGCAGGTGCGAAAGCAGGTCTTAGTGATCCGGCGGTAGCAAGTGGAAGTGCCGTCGCTCAACGGATAAAAGGTACTCCGGGGATAACAGGCTTATCGGGCCCAAGAGTCCACATCGACGGCCCGGTTTGGCACCTCGATGTCGGCTCGTCGCATCCTGGGGGTGGAGTTGCTCCCAAGGGTTGGGCTGTTCGCCCATTAAAGCGGTACGCGAGCTGGGTTCAGAACGTCGTGAGACAGTTCGGTCCCTATCTGCCGTGGGCGTTGGAGAATTGAGAGGATTTGTCCCTAGTACGAGAGGACCGGGATGAACGCACCTCTGGTGTATCTGTTGTCCTGCCAAGGGCATTGCAGGCTAGCTACGTGTGGATCGGATAACCGCTGAAAGCATCTAAGCGGGAAGCCGGCCTCAAGATGAGTTCTCCCATCCCCTAGAGGGAGTAAGACCCCTGGTAGACCACCAGGTTGATAGGCCAGATCTGGAAGAACGGCAACGTTCGTAGGAGACTGGTACTAATGGGTCGAGGGCTTGACGGATTTTTTTGATGCTCGTTGTGGCTGCTGTGCAGTTTTGAAGGACCGGGAGGGCTGGTCTCTCGCCTTTTTCCGGTGGCTTTGGCGAGGGGGAAACACCTCTTCCCATTCCGAACAGAGCAGTTAAGCCCCTCAGCGCCGATGGTACTTGGCCCGCAAGGGCCTGGGAGAGTAGGACGCCGCCGGTTTACTTGAACGCACGAGCCGCCCTTGGGCGGCTCGTCGTCGTTCGCGGTGGCCGCTCCTCGCCGGCTCGATCGGCCGCGTCGACGGGCGAGAGGCAGGTCACCGGCGCTGGCGCCGGCGTCCCCGCACGCCGCTCGACCACGCGTCGCGAGCGCCTCCCGGGCCCGCGCAGCGTCGCCCGATGCGGATGATCGTGCGCCTGTTGCTCGTTCGCGTCGACCTCCCAGTCGACGTCGTAGTCGTCCTCGAGCAATACGAACGAGCGGGTCAGGCGCAGGGCGTCGAGCGTGCGCTGCGCGAGCTTGGAGGTTGTCGCTCTTGCGAACATCTGTTCGTGCAAGGTACGCGCGTGCTCGGACGGACGCGATGCGAACGTATGTACGGGTCGGTCTTCTTCCGATCAAACGGCGGTCCAGAGCCAAATCGAGGGCTCAGATCCTGCAACGCGAGTTGCACGAGCGTCCGCGCGCGGCGGTCGCGATCGGCAGCTCGCGACCCCGAATCGCGACGTTCGTCGAGCGGCGCCGCGCTCGTGCAGGGGGATCGCGGCACGGCGCGAAGTACGCGGCAGATGGCTGTTACGCTAGCCCGACGCGATTCGAAAGCCCCGTCGTGGGGCCCTCGGCGGCGCGTACAGCTCATGGAGAAGTTCGTCATCGAAGGTGGCGTACCGCTGTCCGGCACGTTGACGCCTGCCGGCAACAAGAACGGCGCGCTGCCGATCCTCGCCGCCTCACTCCTGACCGAGGACGAGGTCATCGTTCGCAACGTGCCGCGCATCCGCGACGTCGACGCGATGCTCGACATCCTCCGCGCGCTCGGCGTCTCCGTCGCCTGGCGCGGCGCCAACGAGCTCGCGCTGTGCGCCGCGACTGCGCGCGAGATCCCCGTCGACCGCGAGCTCGCCGAGTCGATCCGCGCGTCGTTCCTGCTCGCCGGCCCGCTGCTCGCGCGCTTTCGCCGCGCCGTCATGTCGCCGCCCGGCGGCGACGTGATCGGCCGCCGGCGCCTCGACCCGCACCTCGACGCGTTTCGCGCGATGGGCGCCGACGTCGAGTGCAACGGCGAGATCGTGCTCGACGCGCCGCGCGGCCTGCGCCCGACCGACGTGTTCATGGACGAGCCGTCGGTCATGGCGACCGAGAACGCGCTGCTCGCCGCCGCGCTCACGCCCGGGCAGACCGTCATCGGCAACGCCGCCTGCGAGCCGCACGTGCAGGACCTCGCGCGCATGCTCGTCAAGATGGGCGCCGACGTCCAGGGCATCGGCTCGAACCTGCTCACCGTCAACGGCGCCGACCGCCTACACGGCTGCGAGCACGACGTCGCGCCCGACCACATCGAGATCGGCAGCTTCATGGCGCTCGCCGGCGTCACCGGCGGCGAGCTGCGCATCAAGGACACCGTGCCCGGCGACCTGCGCATGATCCGGCTCGTGTTCGAGCGGCTCGGGCTGCGCTCGCAGCTCGACGGCAACGACCTGCTCGTACCCGGCGGGCAGAAGCTCGTCGCGCAGGCCGACGTCGGCGAGTACAAGAGCAAGATCCAAGACGGCCCGTGGCCCGCCTTTCCGGCCGACCTGACCTCGATCGCCGTCGCGCTCGCGACCCAGGCCGAGGGCTCGATCCTCGTGCACGAGTGGATGTTCGAGAACCGCCTGATCTTCGCCGACAAGCTGATCCTGATGGGCGCCGACATCGTCATGTGCGACCCACACCGCGCGATTGTCACCGGCCCGCGCCGCCTGCGCGGCGAGCGCGTCGAGTCGCCCGACATCCGCGCCGGCATGGCGATGCTGCTCGCCGCCCTCTGCGCCGACGGGCGCTCCGAGATCGGCAACATCCGCCAGATCGACCGCGGCTACGAGCGCATCGACGAGCGCCTGCGCGAGCTCGGCGCGCGCATCGAGCGCGTCGCGACAGAGCCCGTTCACGCATAGCCCCGGCCCGGATGGCCGGCCCGCGACCCCTCGCGGCGGCTAATCTCGCGTGCGAGGGCGATTCCGAATGATCCACCCAATCCCCAGCGGCACGCGCGACGTGCTCCCACAGGAGACGGGCGAGGTGCGCGCGATCACCGACACGCTGCGACGCGTGTTCGACGAGCGCCGCTTCGGCGAGATCTACACGCCGGCGCTCGAGTACGAGTCGGTGCTCGCGCGTGCGGACATGGACGAAGCGCGACCGGCGTATCGCGTGTTCGACGAGACCGGCGCCGTGCTCGTGCTGCGCTCGGACATGACCGTGCCGATCGCGCGCGTGGTCGCGACGCGCTACGCAGAGAGCCCGGTGCCACTGCGCTTCTGCTACTTCGCGCACACCTACCGCGGCGTGCGCCCGCAGCGCGGGCAGCTGCGCGAGATGCTGCAGGCCGGCATCGAGCTGATCGGCTCGCCGGCGCCGGAGGGCACGGCCGAGGCGCTGACCGTCCTCTCCGCGGCGCTCGACGCCGTCGGGTTGAAGGACTTCCGCATCGGGCTCGGCGACGCGTCGCTGTTTCCCGCGCTGATGGAGAGCCTGCGCGTCGACGAGGCGACGCGCGACGGGCTGCTCGAAGCGCTCGTGCGCCGCGACTTCGTCGAGCTGGAGCTGCGCATGCGCGAGGCCGGCGTCTCCGGCGAGGCGGCCGCGCTGCTGCTCGACGTGCCGCAGCGGCGCGGCGGCCCCGAGCTGCTGGCCGATGCGCCCGGGCCGGCCGGCGAGGCGGTGACGGGAATGCGGCGCGTGTACGAGCTGCTCGCCGACGACGTCGCCGAGCGCGTGATCTTCGACCTCGGGCTCGTGCGCAACATCGGCTACTACACGGGCGCCGTGTTCGAGGTCTACGACCCGGCGATCGGCGCGCCGATCGGAGGCGGCGGCCGCTACGACGACCTGCTCGGGCGCTACGGGCGCAAGCTGCCGGCGGTCGGCTTCGCGCTGTACGTCGACTCCGTGCACCAGGCGCTCGCCGGCGAGGAACGCGGCACGGGCGTCGCGCTCGCCGGCTCGCCTGCCGGCGGCGCGGACGGCGCGGCCGGCGTCGGCGCCGCGCGCGCCGCGGACGGCTCGCGAGGCGCGCGATGACGCCGACGCACGGCCTGACGATCGCGGTTCCGCGCGGCGCGCTGTTCGACGGCACGGTCGACCTGCTCGAGACGCTCGGGCTCGACACGGCCGAGCTGCGCACGAACGACCGCAAGCTGCTGTTCGAGGACATCGGCGTGATCACGATGCGCCCGTCGGACGTGCCGACGTACGTCGAGGCCGGCGCGGCCGACATCGGCGTGACGGGCAAGGACGTGCTGCTCGAGCAGCTCGCGCAGCGTCCGGGCGAGCACGGGCGCGACGTGTACGAGCTGCTCGACCTCGGCTTCGGACGCTGCACGATGGTGCTCGCGAGCAAGGCGGCGAGCGGCGCGCACGGCGTCGACCCGGCGCTCGAGTCGCTGCGGCGCCTCGGCGTGATGCGCGTCGCGACGAAGTACCCGCGGATCGCCGCGCGTCACCTCGAGGAGACCGGCCGCCAGGGCGAGATCGTCGAGGTCAAGGGCTCGGTCGAGCTCGCGCCGCTGACGGGCATGGTCGATGCGATCGTCGACCTGACGGCGACGGGCACGACGCTGCGCGAGAACAACCTCGTCGTGCGCGAGGAGATCGTGCTCTGCACGGCGCGGCTGATCGCCAACCCCGTCGCGCACAAGCTGAAGGCCGCGGCGATCGACGCGCTCGTCTCGCAGCTGCGCGCGATCCCGGCGGCGGGCGTGGGCTGAGATGCGGATCGAGCGCGTCGCGAGCGGTGAATTCGCGCGCCTCGGCGGCCCGGCGGGCGTCGCGGCGCACCTGCGCGCGCTCGTGCCCGGCGGCGAGTCGGTCGAAGGCCCCGTGCGCGAAATCGTCCAGCGCGTTCGCGACGGCGGCGACGACGCGGTGCTGCAGTACACGCGCGAGCTCGACACGCACGGCCTGCAGCCCGGCGAGCTGCTCGTGGCGCCGGAGGAGATGGACGAGGCGATCAAGACACTGCCGCTCGAGCTGGTGGCGGGCCTGCAGGTGACGATCGCGAACGTCGCGCAGACGGCGGACGCGGGCGTCGGGCACGACGCGAGCGTCGAGCTGGCGCAGGGGCAGCGCGTGACGCTGCGCGAGCTGCCGGTCGACTCGGCCGCGATCTACGTGCCGGGCGGGCGCGCGCCGTATCCGAGCACGGTCGCGATGGGCGTCGTCACGGCGCGCGCGGCCGGCGTGTTCGACGTCGCCGTCTGCAGCCCGCCGAGCGCCGAGGGGGAGATCGACGCGGCGATCCTCGGCGCGTGCCGGCTGTGCGGCGTCGAGCGCGTCTACCGGATCGGCGGCGCGCAGGCGATCGCCGCGCTCGCGTACGGGACGGAGACGGTCGCGCGCGTCGACGTGATCGTCGGCCCAGGCAACCTGTACGTGCAGGAGGCCAAGCGCCAGCTCTCGGGCGTCGTCGGCATCGACGGCTTCGCCGGTCCGAGCGACCTGCTCGTCGTGCTCGGCGCGGAGCTCGCCGCCGGCGACGTGCGGCTCGCGGCGCTCGACATGCTCGCGCAGGCCGAGCACGGCGAGGGCAGCCTCGTCGTCGGCGTCTCCGCCGGCCCGGGCGCGGTCGACGCGCTGGCGAGCGAGCTGACGCGCCTGGACGCCGAGCGGCCGGCGCCGGGCGGCACGTTCGCGCTCGTCGAGGCGCTCGACTCGCAGCAGGCGGTCCAGCTCGCGAACGCGTTCGCGCCGGAGCACCTGCAGCTGATCGGCGCCGACGTCGAGGCGCAGGCGCCGCGCGTGCGCGCGGCCGGCTGCGTGTTCGTCGGCGCGCACAGCGCGACGGCGTTCGGCGACTACGTCGCCGGCTCGAACCACATCCTGCCGACGAGCGGCGCCGCGCGCTTCTCCTCGATGCTCTCGCCGCGCCACTTCCGCCGGCGGATGGCCGAGGTGCGAATCGGCTCAGGCGCGGCGGCGAAGCTCGCGAACGCGGGCGCGCCGATCGCACGCGCGGAGGGCTTCGAGTGGCACGCGCGCTCGATGGAGGCGCGCATCGGCGACAATTAGGCGCATGGCTGCCGAGACGAACACGAACGCGCGCGCCGGAGCCGGCGCAGGTGGGCGCAGCGCGACGCTGCAGCGGCGCACGGGCGAGACCGACGTGAGCCTGTCGCTCGCGCTCGAAGGCAGCGGCGCGGGCGCGCGCGCGACGGGCGTCGGCTTCCTCGACCACATGCTCGACCTGCTCGCGCGCCACGGGCGGATCGACCTCGACGTGAACGTCAGCGGCGACCTGCAGACGGGCGCGCACCACACGGCGGAGGACACGGCGATCGTGTTCGGGCAGGCGCTCGACGAGGCGCTCGGCGACCGCAGCGGGATCGTCCGCTTCGGCTCGGCGACGGTGCCGATGGACGAGGCGCGCGCGAGCTGCGCGATCGACATCTCCGGACGTCCGTTCACCGTGTTCGAGGCGGAGCTGCCGCCGGGCGCGACGGGCGGCTTCGAGCACGAGCTGACCGAGGAGTTCTTCCGCGCGCTCGCGAACGCGGCGAAGCTGACGCTGCACCTGCGGATCGAAGCGGGCAGCAACGCGCACCACATGATCGAGGCCGCGTTCAAGTCGTTCGCGCGGGCGCTGCGCGAGGCGGTCGCGCTCGATCCGAGCGAGAGCGGCGTGCCGAGCACGAAGGGGACGCTGACGGGATGAATGATGAGATGAGGATCGACGCCGGCGCGGCTGTGCGCCCGCTGATCGACGAGCCAGTCGAGATCGCGGTGGTGGATTACGGAATGGGCAACCGCCGTTCGGTCGAGAAGGCGCTCGCGCACGTCGGCGCGCGCGCGAGCGTGTCGAGCGACCACGACGAGCTGCGTGCGGCGGACGGCCTCGTCGTGCCCGGCGTCGGCGCGTTCCCGCGCGCGATGGAGCGCCTGCGCGAGCTCGGCCTCGACACGCTGCTGCGCGAGCGCGTGCAGTCGGGCACGCCGACGCTCGGCATCTGCCTCGGGCTGCAGCTCGCGTTCGACTACTCGAGCGAGCTCGGCGGCGCGGCGGGGCTCGGGCTGATCGCCGGCGAGGTTCACGGCCTGCGCACGGGCGCGTTGAAGCTGCCGCACATCGGCTGGAACGAGGTGCGCTTCACGAAACCCGACTCGCGGCTGATCGCCGGCGTGCCGCTCGAATGCGCGTTCTACCACGTGCACTCGCTCGCGGCCGAGCCGCAGCGTGAGGAGGACGTGCTCGGCGTCGCCGAGTACGGCGCGCCGTTCGTGACGGCCGTCGAGAAGGGCTCGTTCTACGGCGTGCAGTTCCACGCCGAGAAGTCGTCGGCCGCCGGCCTGCGCCTGCTCGCGAACTTCGCGCGCATCTGCATCGCCGCGCGCGAGCCGAGCGCGGCGGGCGCGCCGGCCCGCTCGTGACGTTCGCGCTCGCGACACGGACACGCTCGTGAACCTCTACCCGGCGATCGACATCCTCGGCGGCAACGCCGTGCGGCTCGTGAGGGGCGACTTCGACGCGAAGAAGGTGTACGACCAGGACCCGCTGTCGGCGGCGCGCGCGTTCGTCGAGGAGGGCGCAGAGCGCCTGCACGTGGTCGACCTCGACGGCGCGAAGCGCGGCGAGCCGGTCAACCTCGAGCACGTGGCGCGAATCGCGGGCGAGCTGGACGTGCCGGTGCAGCTCGGCGGCGGCCTGCGCTCGGACGCGGCGATCCAGCGGGCGTTCGAGGCGGGCGTCAGCCGCGTGATCCTCGGCACGGCGATCTTCAGCGATCCGGAGTTGCCGTATCGCGCGATGACCGAGCACGGCGAGGAGCGCGTGCTGATCGGGATCGACGCGCGCGGCGGGTACGTGGCGACGCACGGCTGGCTGGAGAAGACCGAGCTGCCCGCACGTGAGACGATCGAACGCTGGGATGACGGCCGTGGGGGCGTGAAGCGCTTCGTCTACACGAACATCGACCACGACGGGATGCTCGACGGCCCGGACCTCGACGACGCGACGGCGATCGCGTGCGCGGTCGGCGACGGCGAGCTGATCCTGTCGGGCGGCATCGGCGAGCTCGCGCACCTGCAGGCGCTCGCGCGGCTGCGCAGCGAGCGGCGGCTCGACGCGCTCGACGGCGTGATCGTCGGCAAGGCGCTGTACGAGCGGCGGTTCACCGTCGCCGCGGCGCAGCGGGCCCTGCGGGAGGCGGCCGCCGGCTGATTCCGCTCGAACCTTGCATCTTTTCGATGTGGCATCTATCCTAATTTGAATGACGCTACATCGTCCCCCACCGAAGAGCGAAGTTGGCGTTCGTGAGCTGCACGATCAGCTGAGTCGATACGTGCGCCATGCCGCTCAGGGCGGCGAGGTGGTCGTGACGATGCGCGGCAGACGAGTCGCCCGGCTCTTGTCCGTGAACGAGGCAGACCCACTCGCCGACCTGCGCGCACGCGGGCTTGTGCGCGAGCCCACCCAGCGCAAGCGAGCCAGTATCGAGCACCGGCAGCTTCGCCCGCTCGAGCCGGTGTCTGACCTCGTCGCCGAGCAGCGACGCTGATCGCCTACTTCGACACGTCCGCGCTGATCAAGCTCGTCTTTGCCGAGCAGGGATCGGACCTCGCCAGAGAGCTGTGGGATCGAGCTGACTCAATCGCATCCAGCCAGCTCATATACCCAGAGGCGCGCGCAGCGGCGGCGTTGGCCTTCCGAACGGGCCGGATCGATGGGCGCACGCTGCGCAGCGCCGTCCGCGCGATCGACGATCTGCACGCCGAGCTTCGCGTGATTGGCATCGACGGCCCGCTGGCGCAATTCGCCGGCGAGCTCGCCGAGCTTCACGGTTTGCGCGGGTACGACGCCGTTCATCTCGCCTCGGCGATCGCAATCGAGGACGCCGCGCTCGTCACGGTCACGTGGGATCGCGATCTCGCAGACGCGACAGTCGCGTGCGGCTATGCAGTCATTCCCGCCTCGCCCTGACCCTGGCGCCGGTAGAGAACGTCCGGTTCAGGCGAGGAGGGCATCTCCGGTCCAAAAAACCCGCCAGGAGGCCGGGGGCTGAGCAGACGGCTACCGTAGCCAGGTGCACTTCAAGCGCATCATCCCGTGCCTCGACGTCGACGCGGGGCGCGTCGTGAAGGGCGTCGAATTCCTCGACATCCGCGACGCGGGCGATCCGGTCGAGCTGGCGGCGCACTACGACCGCGAGGGCGCGGACGAGCTCGTGTTCCTCGACATCACGGCGACGCACGAGAAGCGCGAGACGATCGCGAAGCTCGCGCGCGCGACGGCGGATGACGTGTTCGTGCCGTTCACGATCGGCGGCGGCATCCGTTCGGCGGCGGACGCGCAGGCGGTGCTCGACGCGGGCGCGGACAAGGTGTCGGTCAACTCGGCGGCGCTGAAGCGCCCGCAGCTGATCGACGAGCTGGCGGAGGTGTTCGGCTCGCAGTGCGTCGTGCTGGCGATCGACGCGAAAGCGGACCCGTTCGTCGGCGGCGGCCTCGACGACCCGTCGAAGTGGGAGGCGTATGTGGCCGGCGGTCGCACGCCGACGGGGCGCGACGTGGTCGAGTGGGCGCGCGAGGGCGTCGAGCGCGGCGCCGGCGAGATCCTGCTGACGAGCATGGACCGCGACGGCACGAGCGACGGGTACGACCTGCCGCTGACGGCGGCCGTCAGCGAGGCGGTCGGCGTGCCGGTGATCGCGTCGGGCGGCGCCGGCGAGCTGGAGCACCTCGTCGACGCGCTGCGCGCGGGCGCCGACGCGGCGCTGTGCGCTTCGATCTTTCACTACGGACGGCACACGATCGCCGAGGCGAAGGCACACGTCGCGGCCGCGGGCATGCCGGTTCGCGTCGAGTGAGGGATGCCGATGACTGGTGGCGTCTGCGACGGAACGGCGGTGCTCGAGCGACTGCGCGAGCTGCCGGGCGCGAGGGTCCTGCTGGAGCTGTCGTGCGGGCGCGATGACGTCGAGCTCGTCGGCGGCGCGGTGCGCGACCTCTTGCTCGGACGCGAGCCGCGCGAGCTCGACGTTATCGTCGACGGGCCGGCCGACGCTTTTGCGAGCCGGATCGCGGCGCTCGTCGACTCCCGGTGCGCGGCCGACGACGGGCGGCGCAGCACGCTCGAGCGCCACGAGCGGTTCGGCACGGCGCTCGTCGCGTGGAAGCGCGGGCGGATCGACGTCGCGACGCGGCGTGCCGAGTCGTATGCCGCGCCGGGCGCGCTGCCGGACGTGCGCGCGGGCACGCGCGAGCAGGACCTGCGGCGCCGCGACTTCACGGTCAACGCGATCACGCTGCCGCTCGGCGGCGCGCAGCGCGGCGAGCTGCACGCGGTGCCGGGCGCGCTCGAGGAGCTCGCGAGCGGGCGCCTGCGCGTGCTGCACGAGCGGAGCTTCGTCGACGACCCGACGCGCGTCCTGCGCCTCGCGCGCTACGCGGCGCGCCTGGGCTTCGAGCCCGACGAGCAGACCGCGCGGCTGGCCGGCGAGGCGATCGCCGGCGGCGCGCTCGCGACTGTCTCGCCGGCGCGGATCGGCGCCGAGCTGCGGCTGACGCTCGCCGAGCCCGACCCGGTGGCGGCGCTCGAATCGCTCGATCGACTCGGAGCGCTCGCGGCGCTGCACGAGGCGATCGAGCTCGACGCGCCGCTCGCGCGCGCGGCGCTCGCGGCGCTGCCGCCCGGCGCGGACGCGCGGCGGGAGGTGCTACTGCTCGCCTCGCTGCTGCTGCCGGCGCGCGCGTACGACGCGACCGACTACGAGACGCGCCTGCGCGCGCTGCTCGACGGCTACGAGATCCCGGCGGCCGAGCGCGAGCGCACAGTGCACAGCGCGCTGCTCGCGCCGCGCATCGTCGAGCTGCTCGAGCGCGCGGCGTCTCCGTCGCGGATCTACGAGATCGCGCACGACGCGCCGCTCGAGGCGGTCGCGCTCGCCGCGGCGCTGGCCGACGCGCAGCGGCGCAGCACGGCGGCCGAGGCCGCGCGCCGCTGGCTCTCGGAGTTGCGCGACGTACGCCTGTCGATCGGCGGCGATGACCTGCTCGCCGCGGGCGTCCCGGCCGGCCCGGAGGTCGGCAGGCGCTTGCGCATGGCGCTCGCGCGCAAGCTCGATGGCGACTTGCCGGGTGGCCGCGAGGCCGAGTTGAGCGCGGCGCTCGAGGGCTCGCGGTGAACGGCGCAACCGCGTCGAGTGTGCTGCGTGTCGAGCTGGCGGGCGTCGGCGACGCCCTGTTCACGACGCGCGCCGACGGCAACCTGTCGACGCAGCGCGGCGTCGACCCCGAGCGCGGACGCGCGAACCGCGACGCGCTGTGCGAGCGACTCGGCCTCGATTGGCTGTGCGCGAGCCGGCAGGTGCACGGCGCCGACGTTCACCTGATTCGTGCGACGAGCGGCCGCGGCGGCGAGGCGGTCGCGATCGACGCGGACGGCCACGCGACAGCGCTCGCGCGCGTCGGCGCGATGGTGCTGACCGCGGACTGCCTGCCGGTCGCGCTCGCGGCGTCCGGCGCGACGCCGGCCGTCGCGATCGTGCACGCCGGCTGGCGCGGGCTCGCGGCGGGCGTGCTCGAGCGCGGCGTGCGCTCCTTGCGCGAGCTTGGCGCCGACGGCGACGTCGAGGCCGCGATCGGGCCGGGTGCGGGAGCGTGCTGCTACGAGGTCGGCCCGGAGGTGCACGCGGCGTTCGCCGCCGCCCCCGGCGGCCCCGACGGCGAGCGCCTCACGGGCGACCGGCCGGGCGGCGGCGGCGCGGACGGCGCGGCGCGGCGCGCGACGATCGACCTGCGCGCGATCGCGCGCGAGCGCCTGCTCGCGGCCGGCGTCGCGCGCGTGCACGACGTCGACGTCTGCACGATCTGCGACGAGCGCTTCTTCTCGCACCGGCGCGAACGCGAGCGCGCCGGACGGCAGGCGGGGGTCGCGTGGCTGAGCTGATCGACGGCCTGCGGATCGAGCGGATTCGCGAGAACGTCGCGCACGTGCGCGACGAGATCGCCGCGGCCGTGCACCGCTCGCCGGTCACGCGCGCCGCGCAGGACCGCAGCGGCGTCGAGCTGCTCGCGGCGATCAAGTACGTCGCGCGCGACGACCTGCCGCTGCTCGCCGAGGCCGGCATCGAGCTCGTCGGCGAGAACCGCGCGCAGGAGCTGCGCGCCAAGCACGAGACGCACGGCGAGCTGTTCGAGTGGGACTTCATCGGCCAGCTGCAGAGCAGGCGCGTGAAGGAAATCGTGCCGTACGTGCGCATGATCCACTCGGTCGCGTCCGAGTCGGCGCTGCGCGAGCTAGACCGCCACCGCGCGCTCGCGCGGCCCGAGCTGCGGATCCTCGTCGAGGTCAACATCGCCGAGGAGCCCGGCAAGGCCGGCGTCGAGCCCGACCGCGTCGGCGAGTTCATCGCGCGCTCGCCCGTGCCGGTCGCCGGGCTGATGACGATGCCGCCGCTCGCCGCCGAGCCGGACGACAGCCGCCGCTGGTTCGCGCTGCTGCGCGCGCTCACCGACGAGCACGCGCTCGAGCACCTGTCGATGGGAACCTCGCAGGACTACGCCGTCGCCGTCGAGGAGGGCGCGACAATCGTGCGGATCGGCACGAGCCTATACACTTAGCCGCGCTTCGCGGGCGCTGGCCGCGCTGCACGGCCGCTGCGATGGCTAGCATTTGCAGGGAATCCGACGCTTCGAGCGAAGACGCACCTACCGCAATGGCTTTCCGTGACTCCTGGCACAGCGCGCTTGTCTACTTCGGCCTAGCCGAGGAGTACCACGACGACTACGACGATGCTCCGCCCGAGGAGGAAATCGAGGACCGCTATCGCGAGCGGCCGAACGTGCGCCGCCTGCGCCGCCGCCGCGACGAGTTCGACGACATCTTCGCCGAGGACGACGCCGGCTCCGGGCGCGGCGCGCGCTCGACGACCGTGCTCAAGCCGGTCGGCGGACGCGGCAACGGCGACGTGCGCGTGCACCTCGTGATCCCCAAGTCGTTCAACGACGCGCAGCAGATCGCCGACAAGTTCAAGGACTCGATCCCCGTGATCCTCAACCTGCAGTCGTCCGACATGGATCTCTCCAAGCGCCTGATCGACTTCGCCTCGGGCCTCACGTATGCGCTCGACGGCGGCATGCAGCGGATCGCCGACAAGGTCTTCATGCTGACGCCCCGCAACGTCGAGATCTCGGCCGAGGAGCGCGCGAGGTTGATCGAGAAGGGCTTTTTCAACCAATCCTGAGACGCCATCGCCTGCGTCTGACGGCGTCCTCGGTCGCTTGCGTGCAGAGCACGCCACGCTCCCTGCGTCCTTGTCAGACTTGACGCTGACGCCCCAGGATGCGCTGCACGGCTCTGCGATGGTTGACGGCACTATGAAAATCGGACTGATCGGCGCAGGGAACATGGCGCGTGCGCTCGCGCTCGGCTGGGGCGAGCCGGTCGTCTGCGCGGACCCCGTCGCCGAGCGAGCGCGCGCGCTCGCCGCGCTCGTCGGCGGCGACGCGCTCGACTCGAACGCCGACGTTGCGCGCGCCGCCGATCTCGTCGTGCTCTGCCACAAGCCCGCGCAGCTCGCCGACGTCGCGGCCGACGTCGCGCCGCACGCGAGCGCCGTCGCGTCGATCCTCGCCGCGACGCCGCTGCACGCGCTGAAGGACGCGTACGCCGGCAAGCCCGTCTACCGCTTCATCCCGTCGCTGCCCGTCGAGGTGCGCCAGGGCGCCGTCGTGCAGGCGGCCGGCCCCGCGCAGGACGCCGAGCTCGACGCCGCCGTCGCGGCGCTGTTCGCGCAGCTCGGCACGCTCGTCGTGCTCGACGACGCGCTCGTCGACGTCGCGATGGGGCTGATGTCGTGCGCGCCCGCGTACGTCGCGCTCGTCGCCGAGGCGCAGATCGACGCCGGCGTGCGCAAGGGCATCCCCGCCGCGCAGGGCGCCGAGCTCGTCGTGCAGACGCTCGCCGGCACCGCCGAGCTGCTGCGCCGGCGCGCCTACGACACGGTCGCCGTGCGCCGCGACGTGACCTCGCCCGGCGGCCTGACCGCGCGCGGCCTCGACGCGCTCGAGCGCGGCGGCATCCGCGCGGCGTTCAGCGACGCGCTCGACGCCGTGCTGGAGCCGAACTCGTGATCGGCGCGCCGCTCGTGCTCGCCAGCGCGCGCACGCAGGTCGCCGGCTACCTGTCGACGCTGATCTACGTCTACATCCTGCTGATCATCCTCTACATCGTGATCCAGCTGCTGTTCTCCGTCGGCGTGCGCCCGCCGTACTCGCGCACGTTCGACGCCGTGATCGGCTTCCTGCGCGACATCTGCGAGCCGTACCTGCGGATCTTCCGCCGGCTGCTGCCGTCGTTCGGCGGCCTCGACTTCAGCCCGATCCTCGCGATCATCGCGCTCGAGATCGTCAACGCGCTCCTCGTCAACGACCTGATCCACGGCTAGCTCCGATGGCGGCGGTCGACGATCGCCCGCGCAGCGACCGCGCGCCGCGCGCGTGGGCGAGCTGGCGTGGGCGCCCGTGGGCGCTCGCCGCGCTCGTGCTCGCGATCGTCGTCGCGCTCGACCAGCTCTCGAAGCGCGCCGTCGAACACTCGATCGCGCCCGGCGAAGAACGCAACGTGCTGCCCGGCGTGCAGCTCGTCGACACTCGAAACCACGGCATCGCGTTCGGCTTCCTGCACGGCAGCGACACGATCGTCACGGTCCTGATCGGCCTCGCGCTGCTCGCGCTGCTCGCGTACTTCGCGATGCACAGCCGCGACGCGCTGATCTGGCTGCCGACCGGCATGCTGATCGGCGGCGCGCTCGGCAACGTCATCGACCGGATCCGCGCCGGCTCGGTGACCGACTTCATCAAGCTGCCGCTCGGCTGGCCGCCGTTCAACCTCGCCGACTCGTCGATCACGCTCGGCGTGATCGCGCTGTTCCTCGTGATCGAGCACGCCCGCCACGCACGCGCGTGACCGGCGGCTTTCGCATCGCCTACGAAGACGAGCACCTGCTCGTCGTCGACAAGGGTCCCGGCGTCGTCGTGCACCCGGCTCGCGGCCATCACGAGGGCACGCTCTCGCAGCTGCTCGCAGGCAGCGCCGCCGGCGGCGTCGGCGGCGGCGATCCCGAGCGCCCCGGCATCGTCCACCGCCTCGACCGCGACACCTCCGGCCTGCTGCTCGTCGCGCGCTCCGAGCCCGTCCACGCCGCGCTGCAGCGCGCGCTGCAGCGGCGCGAGATCGAGCGCGAATATGTGGCGCTCGTGCACGGGCGCCCGCCAGCGCGCAGCGGCACGATCGAGGCGCCGATCGGGCGCGACGCGCGCGTGCGCACGCGCATGGCCGTCGGCGGCGCGCACGCGCGCGAGGCGCGCACGCACTTCGAGCTCGACCGCGCGCTCGCGAGCAGCACGCTCTTGCGCCTGCGCCTGGAGACCGGCCGCACGCACCAGATCCGCGTGCACCTGCAGGCGATCGGCCACCCCGTCGTCGGCGATCCCGAGTACGGCGCCGGCGAGACGTTCGGCCTGCAGCGCCAGTTCCTGCACGCCGCGCGCCTCGCCTTCGCGCACCCGATCGGCGGCGCGCGCGTCGAGGTGCGCTCGCCGCTGCCCGCCGACCTCCGGGCCGCGCTGGAGTGCGCCGAGGAGCTATCGTGAGTCGTTCAACCAACTCGATCCGGCCGAGCCCCGGACGCGGCCCCTGCCCGACTTGACGTGCGTCATCTCGGGTCCGCGCACCGATCGGCCGTCATCTTCAAGTCAAAAACAAAGGGAGACACTGTGGCTCAGGTAGGCATCGCGGAGCTGCTGGAGGCCGGCGTTCACTTCGGCCACCAGACCCGCCGCTGGAACCCGAAGATGCGTCGCTTCATCTTCGGCGAGCGCGGCGGCAACTACATCATCGACCTCGTCAAGACGCAGGCGCTGCTCGAGCAGGCGCAGGCGTTCGCCTCGGAGCTCGCCCATCGCGGCGGCACGGTCCTGTTCGTCGGCACCAAGAAGCAGGCGCGCGACACGGTCAAGGACGTCGCCGGAGCGGCCGACATGCCGTTCGTCAACCACCGCTGGCTCGGCGGCCTGCTGACCAACTTCCAGACGATCAACCAGCGCATCCGCCGCCTGCACGACCTCGAACGCTACGAGACCGAGGGCCAGCTCGAGCTGCTGCCGACGCGCGAGCGGATGTCCGCACAGGCCGACCTCGCGAAGCTGCGCGCGAACCTCGGCGGCGTCAAGGACATGCAGCGCGTGCCCGACGCGATGTTCGTGATCGACCTCAAAACCGAGGCGATCGCCGTCAAAGAGGCGCAGCGCCTGCGGATCCCGATCATCGGCCTCGTCGACACCAACTGCGACCCCGACGGCATCGACTACGTGATCCCCGGCAACGACGATGCGATCCGCTCGTGCGCGCTGATCACACAGGCGATCGGCCAGGTCGTGCAGGAGGGCCACTCGATCTTCCGCGCCGAGGAGGAGAAGGCGCGCCGCGAAGCCGACGAACGCGCCAAAGCCGAGGCCGAGGCGCGCGCCAAGCGCGAGGCCGAAGAGCAGGCAAAGCGCGAGGCCGAGGAACAGGCCAAGAAAGACGCCGCGGAGAAAGCGGCCGCCGACAAAGCGAGCGCAGAACAGGCCGCCGCCGCGGCCGCCGCGCAGCAGCCCGCGCCCGAGACTGCGCCCGTCGCCGACGCGACCGTCGCGCCCGACAGCGAGCCGCAGGTCGAGTCCGCCGTGCCGATGAGGGCGAGCGCCGACGCGCGCCAGCCGGCCAACCCGCAGTCCGCGCCGCCCGAGACGGCCGCCGAAAGCGCCGAGCCGGTCGCCGTCGCGGAGACACCCGACGAGAGCGCCGGCGCCGAGACGCCCGCGCAGGAGGCAGAGCGGCAATGAGCACGACCGAGATAGCGGCGAAGGACGTCAAGGCGCTGCGCGAGCGCACCGGCGCCGGCATGATGGACTGCAAGAAGGCGTTGACCGAGGCCGGCGGCGACATCGACAAGGCGATCGAGATCCTGCGCGTCAAGCAGGGCAAGAAGATCCAGGACCTCGGCGAGCGCCAGGCGACCGAGGGCACCGTGCAGGCCTACATCCACGCCGGCGCGCGCGTCGGCGTGCTGATCGAGGTCGACTGCAACACCGACTTCGTCGCGAGCAACGACGACTTCGTGCAGTTCGCGCGCGACGTCGCGCTGCAGATCGCCGCGACGCCGACCGTCGCCTACGTCAGCCGCGACGACGTTCCCGCCGACGTGCGCGACGCCGAGGCGAAGATCTACGAGCAGGAGGCCGCCGACAAGCCCGAGAACGTGCGCGAGAAAATCGTCTCCGGCAAGCTCGACTCGTGGTACCAGACGATCGTGCTGCTCGAGCAGGAGATGCACAACCCGAAGTTCGACGGCAAGACCGTCCAGCAGCTGCGCGACGAGCTCACCGCCGCGACCGGCGAGAACGTCGTGATCCGGCGCTTCGTGCGCTTCGCCGTCGGCCAGTAGGCGGGCTCCGCGCGAGCGGAGTGTGTTGTGTCTCGCGAGCTGGCGAGCACAAATGTATGTACACCGTGTACATACATTTGTAATCCATCTGCATCGCAACTGGGACACCCTCCCGCCGGCGCGCCTCGACGCGCTCCCGGCGCATGCCGACTGGGTAGGCTCTCGCGTCGATGGCCGACGCCGCCGCGTTCAAACGGATCCTGCTGAAGCTCTCCGGCGAGGCGCTGATGGGCTCGCTCGAGTTCGGCACCGACCCCGAGCGCGTCGTCGGCGTCGCGCGCCAGGTGACCGAGGTTCGCGACCAGGGCGTCGAGGTCGCGATCGTCGTCGGCGCCGGCAACATCTACCGCGGGATGCAGGGCGCCGCGGCGGGCATGGACCGCGCGACGGCCGACTACATGGGGATGCTCGCGACGGTGCTCAACGCGCTGCCGCTGCAGGACGCGCTCGAGAAGATCGGCACCGACACGCGCGTGCTCTCGGCGCTCGGCGTCGCCGAGGTCGCCGAGCCGTACATCCGCCGCCGCGCGATGCGCCATCTCGAGAAGGGGCGCGTCGTGATCTTCGCGGCCGGCACCGGCAACCCGTTCTTCACGACCGACACCGCAGCGGCGCTGCGCGCGGCGGAGATCCACGCGGAGATCATCCTGATGGCGAAGAACGGCGTGCAGGGCGTCTACACGGCCGACCCCGCCGTCGATCCCGACGCGCGATTCATCCCCGAGATCACGCACATGCAGGCGCTCGAGCAGCGCCTGCGCGTGATGGACTCGACCGCGCTCGCGCTGTGCATGGAGAACTCGATGCCGTTGAACGTCTTCAACATGGACGACGAAACGGCGCTCGCGCGGATAATCTCAGGCGAGCGCGTGGGCACGCTGGTTTCGACGAGTCGAGGAGAGAGCGATGGCCGCTGAGAGCATGATCGACGAACTGCTTGACGACGCGCGCGAGCGGATGCAGAAGTCCGCCGAATCGGCGTCGCACGAGTTCTCGACGGTGCGCACCGGTCGCGCCAGCCCGGCGCTGCTCGACCGCGTCGTCGTCGACTACTACGGTGCGATGACGCCGCTGAACCAGCTCGCGACGATCTCCGCGCCGGAAGCGCGCCTGCTCAGCGTGCAGCCGTATGACAAGTCCTCGATCAAGCTGATCGAGAAGGCGATCAACGAGTCCGACGTCGGCCTGAACCCGTCGAACGACGGCAACGTCGTGCGCCTCGTCGTGCCCGAGCTGACCGAGGAGCGCCGCCGCGAGCTCGTCAAGGTCGTGCGCAACCTCGCCGAGGAGGGGCGCGTGGCGATCCGCAACGTGCGCCGCGACACGATGCAGCAGCTGCGCGAGCTGAAGTCCGAAGGCGAGGCGTCCTCCGACGACGAGCATCGCGCCGAGGTCGAGCTGCAGAAGCTGACCGACGGCCGCGTGTCCGACCTCGACGATGTGCTCAAGGCCAAGGAAAAGGAGATCCTCGAAGTCTGATGGAGGCCGCCGGGCCCACGACCGCGCGGTACGTGGCGATCATCACCGACGGCAACGGACGCTGGGCGCGCGAGCACGGCGTGCCCGTCAACGAGGGCCACGACGCCGGCGCCGACGCGGTCAAGGCGCGCCTGCGCGATGCCGCCGAGCTCGGCGTGCTCGAGCTGACCGTCTACTCGTTCTCGACCGAGAACTGGTCGCGCCCGGCCGCGGAGGTCGCCGGGCTGATGGAGATGTTCGCGCGGCGGATCGCCGCCGAGACGCCCGAGCTGCACGACGAGGGCGTGCGGATGCGCTTCATCGGGCGGCGCGAGGGCGTCTCCGAGGAGCTCGTCGAGCGGATGGCGTGGGCCGAGGAGCTGACGGCGCGAAACGAGCGGATCACGCTGTTCGTCGCCTTCAACTACGGCGGGCGCGCGGAGATCGTCGACGCCGCGCGGCGCTTTCAGGGCGGCAGCGAGGAGGAGTTCCGCGCGTGCCTGTACGCACCGGAGATGCACGACCCCGACCTGATCATCCGCACGAGCGGCGAGCAGCGCCTGTCGAACTACCTGCTATGGCAGTCGGCGTACTCCGAGCTCGTGTTCCGCGACGAGCTGTGGCCTGACTTCTCGCGTGAGGCGCTCGAGCAGTCGCTCGCCGAGTTCGCGCGCCGGCGCCGGCGCTTCGGGGCGCGATGAGCGCGCCGGTCCCCGCGCGCCGCGCCCGACGCGCGCGTCCGCGCCGCGAACGCGGCAGCCGCGGCGAGCGCTCGGACGTCGGCGCGCGCGTGCTCGCGTCGATCCCCGCGATCGCCGTCGCGCTGTTCCTCGTGATCGAGGGCGGCCCGGTCTTCGCGCTCGGGCTGTTCGTGCTCGGCGCGATCTGCCTGCACGAGCTGTACGGCATGTTCGAGCGCGCGCATCCGGTGCGCCTCGCCGGCTTCATCGCGCTCGCCGGCCTCTGCGCGGCGGCGCTGTACGGCGACCAGTTCCAGGTGCTGCTCGTGCTCGCCGCCGCGCTGCCGCTGCTGTTCGGGCTGACGCTGCTGCAGCCGCGCCCGAGCGTCGGCGGCATGGCGGTCACGCTGCTCGGCATCTACTGGATCGGCCTCGCCGTCGCGCACGCGATCCTGCTGCGCGGCCTGCCGCACGGCCTCGGCATCGTGATCGATGTGCTCGTCGGCACGTTCCTCGGCGACACCGGCGCGTACTTCGGCGGCCGGCTGTTCGGCAGACGCCCGCTCGCGCTGTCGATCTCGCCGAACAAGACCGTCGAGGGGCTCGTCATCGGGATGCTGTTCGCCGTGCTCGGCGTGTGGATCGCCGGGCGCTATCAGGAATGGCTGCCCGGCACGCACGCGATCGTGCTCGGCGTCGGCGTCGCGCTCGTCGCGCCCGTCGGCGACCTGTTCGAGTCGTTCGTCAAGCGCGAGGCGCGCACGAAGGACTCCGGCGGCCTGTTCGGCGCGCACGGCGGCGCGCTCGACCGGCTCGACGCGGTGCTGTTCGCGGTCGTCGTCGGGTACTACGTGTGGGCGGCTTATAGCCACTGAATCGAACGATTCGCTGTTATTCGGATTCCGGCTGGTCCGGGCGGGATCATGGAGGCGTGGCAACAACAATCATCCTCGGATCGAGAGCCGCCGCCGACGGCGGATATCGAACGAACCTTCCGCTTGACCGGGACGTCGATGGGCCTGTAGTCGTCGATGCCTCCGGGCTTGGCTTCGTGCATCCGATGTTTGCGATCCGCTTGCGGCTCTTCATCGAGTGGCATCTTGCGGCGGCCCACGCCGTCCGTTGCAAGGTGCCAGCGAACCGGATCGTATGTCAGGAACTTGCCGATTTCGACTCGGCATCGGCATCCCGGAGCACATTCGCAGTCGACACCCGGAGTGGCAGGACGATTCGGCCGCGATCGCCAGAGCGATCGAGCGCGGCGTCAGCGGAACCAGCGACCCGCACCGCGGCAACGGCTTCTCCGAGGTCTTTCGTGAAGCGCTGGAAACAGACCTCATGCGGGCGCAATCGGTGGCCGACATCGAGATCCGGTCGAGCAAGGGGATGGTCGGTGTGCAGATCGTGGGCGGCTCCAAAGTGGTTCGTCACGACTTCGTGAAAGACCCAAGGCGCGGCACGTGGATCACGTATACGATCACGACTGTCTAGCCGACAGAGGCCATCCGGGGCTGCGTCTAACGTCGGAGGCGTTGTTCACTACCTCAGGAGGAAGCTGACATGGCCCTGACGTTCAACTTGAGGGGGTTCGGTCATGCGTTTGCGACGCGCGGCCGTGGTCGAGAGCTACGAGAGAAGCTGCTCGACGAGCTCGACCAGGAGCCCGTCGTCAAGATCGACTTTGCTGGCGTAGCCCACATAAGCTACTCGTTCGCCGACGAGTTCTTGGGCGTGCTGGTCGCTGATGAGGGGCGTGCGCTGAGCGTCGAGCTTGCCAATCTGGAGCCCTCTGTTGATCGCGTGGCGAGAGACGCGATCGGTCGCAGGCGGGGCGAAGCGGTCGCCTGCTGAGCTGCGGGCGCCGACGATGGCCCCGCCCAAACCGAGCGCTCAGGCTAAGGTACCTGCGCCAAGCGCGCGCTACGCGCGCCGCGTGCTGACGCGCAAGCCGCTGACGATCGGCCGCGCGGCGCGGATCATCGTGACGTTCACGCTCGCGATGACGCTGATCGGCGGCGTCGTGATGCGCTTCGCCGACTCGCGCAACTTCCCGAACATCGGCGACGGGCTGTGGTGGAGCGTGCAGACGGTGACGACGGTCGGCTACGGCGATCACGTGCCGACGGACGCCGTCGGACGGATCGTCGCGGCGGTGATCATGCTCGTCGGCATCGGCTTCCTGTCGGTGATCACGGCGACGATCACCTCGGCGTTCATCGAGTCGGCGCGCAAACGGCTCGAAGGCGTCGAGATGCGGACGCTCGACGCCAAGCTCGATCGCATCGCCGAGCGCCTCGACGCGATCGAAGGCTCGCTCGCGAGGCCGTCCGACGCGGCGCCCGGCGACTGAACGCCTGCGCGCGCGTCAGCCGCTCGTGCGCGCCAGCTCGCCGCGCCGCGGCGCCTGGAGCGTCTCGGCCGGGCGCTCGCGCTCTGGCGCCTCGACGCGCGCGAGGCGCTCTGCGCCGATCTCGCTAGGGCCGGCGACCGCCAGCAGAGCCTGCACGACGGCTGGATCGAACTGCGAGCCGGCGCAGCGTTCCAGCTCGCGGCGCGCGTCTGCGGCCGGCATCGCGACGCGGTAGGAGCGCGTCGTCGTCATCGCGTTGAACGCGTCGCAGGTCGCGACGATGCGCGCCTCGATCGGGATCTGCTCGCCGCGCAGGCCGTCGGGATAGCCGCTGCCGTCCCAATGCTCGTGCGAGGCGCGCACGATGCGCCCGATCTCGCTCATGAAGCCGCCGATCTTCTCGAGCATCAACTGCCCCTCGATCGTGTGGCGCTTGATCACCTGCCACTCCGCGGCGTCGAGATTGCCGGGCTTGTTGATGATCTCGTTCGGGACGGAGAGCTTGCCGACGTCGTGCAGCAGCGCGCCGAACTCGACGTTGCGCCGGCGATCGGCGTCCAGCCCGAGGTTTTCGGCGACCTCGAGCGCGAGGCGCACGACGCTCTTGCAGTGTTCGCCGGTGTACGTGTCGTCGGCCTCGACGACGTCGCCGAGCAGCAGCGCGGTGCCCTGATAGGCGTCGTTCAGCTCGACGAGCTGCTCCAGGCGCGTGCGGCGCTCGCTCGAGAAGAAGCGCAACATCATGAATAGCGGCGCGATCAGCAGCAACGCGAGCTGGCTGTGCGCGACGATCGTCGCGTACGCCGCCGCCAGGCCGAGCGTCGAGAGCGCGAGGTCGATCGCGTAGATCGGCCGGCACTCCTCGACCAGCTCGGCGATCGGCACGCCGCCGACGATCCGTTCGTGCACGACGCTCGCGGCGAAGTTGCAGGCGAGCTGCGCGGCGAGCGCAAGCAGCAGGACGTCCCAGTGCCCGACCGGGCTGCGCACGCCGGCGAGCACGAGCACGAGCGCCGGGCCGATTGCGAACCAGCTGTTGACGGCCGCCGTCGACAGCCAGCTGGGCGAGAGCTCGCCGCGCACGATGCGCGGCGTCATGCCGAGCGCGAGCGCCAGCGCGACGAACAGCGGGACGACCGCCGGCGGCACGGCGAACAGCATCGGCACGAAGATCGCCTGCGTCGGGACGGTGAAGCCCGCGCCGACGTCGAAGCGGACGTTGCCGGCGACGGCGATCGCGAACACGTACAGCAGCGCGACGGGCGCGTCGAAGCCGCTCACGCCGGCGTTCAGCGCGAGCGCCAGCGCGGCGAGGAGGAAGCTGCCGCCGACGAGCAGCGCTCCACGCCGCTGCGCGACGCCCATCGGGCGTCCGCGCCGGGCATTGGAGTCGCGCGTGCGCTCGGCTTCCTTGATCGCGTGCACCGACATGACGTCACGACGTGTATCGCCAGTCGCGGCTCGAGGTTTAGGTAATGCGCTTGCAGAGGACGAGACGCCGGTCGCGAGGCCGTTCGATCGAACAGATGTCCGTCGTCCTTAAGGTGCAGGGTCGCTGCCCCGATAGTGCAGTTGCAAGCAATAAACAACCGCACTGAAAAAGGCAAACCCGTCGCGAGGCGGGGACGCAAAGCCAGAGGTCTCAAGGATGAGATAGCTCGGTCGCCAGTGGAACGTCACGGAGGACCAAATGTCCCTGTCTCGCCCCACGGCAAGCAGTCTCGCAAGGAAGTTCGTATGCACGGCCGGCCTCTGCGCCGGTCTGATCGGTGTGTCGGCCGCGCAGGCGCTGGCGGCTCCGACCCCTCCGACGGCGCCGGGTCCCGTCGTAGCGACGGCCCCCGTCCCGGCGGCGGCGACGGTCGCGAAGGCGGCTCCGGTGAAGGTCAGCGCCGAATTGGCGGTATGCCCCGGCCAGAGCTTCTCGCAGCCGTTCGAAGCGCTGAAGGACTCCAACTACTACACGCTCGTCGAAGGCAGTGAATTCAACTCGGCGAACGAAGGCTGGGAAATGGGCAACGGCGCCCAGCTCGTCGAAGCGACGCGGCCCGACGGCAGCGTGGGCAACGTGCTCGACCTGCCTGCCGGCGCCTATGCGGTGAGCCCGCCGGTGTGCGTCACGCTGCAGTATCCGACGGCGCGCGCGTACGTCGAAGACGTGCAGGGCGGCGGCGGTGTGACGGTCGGCGTGTATTACGCCGGCGGGAAGCCGACCGGCCAGATCGCCGGCCAGCTGAACGCGAAGAAGAACGCCGGCTGGGAACTGTCGAATCCGTTCAACGTCAAGCCGCAGCTCGGTGGCAGCGAAGAAGGCGTGCGCGAAGTCCGCTTCGTGTTCGCCAACATCGGCAGAGGCAGCGACTTCCACGTCTCGGGTCTGTACGTCGACCCGCGGATGGTCTGAGCGCCTGCGGTAACCAAGTCACGGCCGGGCGGCGACCTCCGTGGTCGCCCGGTCGCACTCTTCAGCGCGGCGCCGGGGCGGTACGACCGCACTCGGGGCCGACGAGCGCCGGGCCCGCCGAACAGCGGGCCCGGCGTGTTTTCAGAGCGGCGCGCGGCCGATTCGTCGTAGGGTCCAGGCGTGCCCAAGCGGATCCTGATCCTCGGCTCGACGGGCTCGATCGGCGTGCAGGCGCTCGACGTCTGCTCGCGCGAGGGGGCGCTCGAGGTGATCGGCCTGTCGGCGGAGCGCTCCTGGGAGGAGCTCGTCGTGCAGGCGCGCGCGCAGGGCGTCGGCAGGATCGCGCTGGCCGACGAGCACGCGGCGGCGCGCGCGGCGGAGGCGTGGACCGACGGCGAGGTGCTGGCCGGCGCCGAGGAGCTCGTGCGGCTCGTCGTCGAGTCGGGCGCCGATCTCGTGCTGAACGCGCTCGTCGGCTCGGCGGGGCTGGCGCCGACGGTGGCGACGCTCGGAGAGGGGATCGACCTGGCGCTGGCGAACAAGGAGTCGCTGGTCGTCGGCGGCGAGCTCGTGATGGCGCTCGCGGAGGCGACGGGCGCGCGGATCGTGCCGGTCGACTCCGAGCACACGGCGCTGCACCAGCTGATCGCCGGCCAGCCGGCCGGCGCGGTCGAGCGCCTGACGATCACGGCGAGCGGCGGTCCGTTTCGCGGGCGCACGCGCGAGGAGCTTGCAGACGTGACGGTCGAGCAGGCGCTCGCGCATCCGACGTGGGCGATGGGCGGCAAGATCACGATCGACTCGGCGACGCTGATGAACAAGGGCCTCGAGCTGATGGAGGCGCACCACCTGTTCGGGACGCCGTACGAGCGGATCGACGTCGTCGTGCACCCGCAGTCGCTTGTGCACGGGCTGATCGAGCTCGCCGACGGGGCGATGCTCGCGCACCTCGGTCCGCCGGACATGCGGATCGCGATCTCATACGCGCTGCACGGCGGCGAAAGCGCGAGCCTGCCGGTCTCGGCGCTCGACCTCGCGGCGGTCGGCGAGCTGACGTTCGAGGCGGTCGACGTCGAGGCGTTCCCGTGCCTGCGCCTCGCGGGCGAGGCGGCGCGCGCGGGCGGGACGGCGCCGTGCGTGCTGAACGCGGCGAACGAGGTCGCGGTGCACGCGTTCCTCGACGGCCGCCTGCGCTTCCTCCAGATCGCGGAGGTGATCGAGCGCACGCTCGAGGAGGTCGGCGGCGAGCCGGTGCGCGCGTTCGAGTCGCTGTACGAGGCCGACCGCCGCGCGCGGGCCGTCGCGGCGGAGCTCGTGGCGACGCGCGCCTGACGTTCCGATTTTGTCGATCGGAAGAAGACGGCCGTGCGCGGCGCCGCAACGGCAACCGCCGGAACGCGCGCGGGGGCCTGCGAAGATGGGCGCATGAGCTGGGTTCTGACGATTCTCGGGATCGTCGTGCTCGTCGTGCTGCACGAGCTCGGGCACTTCACCGTGGCGAAGCTCGTCGGCATGCGCGTCGAGCGCTTCTCGCTGTTCTTCCCGCCGACGATCGCGCGGGTGCGCTGGCGCGGGACGGAGTACGCGCTCGGGTCGATCCCGGCGGGCGGCTACGTGAAGATCACGGGAATGAGCCCGGACGAGCTGAAGGACACCGACCTGCGCGTCGCGACGCACGGCTACGCGATGCTCGCGCCGTGGAAGCGGATCGCGGTGATCCTCGCCGGTCCGGGCGTCAACATCGTGATCGCGTTCGTCCTGTTCTGGGCGATCCTGCTGTCGGGCAGCCTGAGCGGTGCGAGCGCGCTGTACAAGCCTCGACGAATCGACGAACGCCGTCGTCGCGACGTCTGCGGTGAAGGAAATCGAGGCGGGCGAGCCGGCGGCCGGCGTGCTGCGCCCGGGCGATCGGATCGTCGCCGTCGCCGGCGCGGCGGTCGACGGCGAAACGGCGAGAGGGCGGATCGAGGCGCATCGCTGCGCCGGCGCGCAGGTCGAGGGGTGCCGCGCGGCGACGCCGGTGACGTTGACCGTGCGGCGCGGGACGAGCACGTTGCGCCTGTCGGTCTTCCCGCGCTACAGCAAGGCCGAACGGCGGATGCTGCTCGGGGTGCGCTTCGGCGTCGCGGCGAAGCCGTTCGGCGCGCTGTCCGCCGCCGGCGCGTCGATCGGGCGCGATGTGGCACGCGACGACGCGGACGCTGACGGGCTTCGTGCACGCGCTGACGAGCTCGAAGGCGCGCCGCGAAGTCTCGAGCATCGTCGGCATCACGAAGTACGCGCACGAAACGGTCGTCAGGGGCGCGGGCGTCGCGCTCGTGTTCCTCGGCTACATCTCGCTGGTGCTCGCGGTGATCAACCTGTTCCCGTTCCTGCCGCTCGACGGCGGGCACATCGTGTGGTCGCTCGGCGAGAAGCTGCGCGGCGGGCGGCGGATCTCGCTGGCGGCGATGTACCGCTACAGCTCGGTCGGGATCGTGCTGCTGTTCTTCCTCGTGATCAACGGCGTCAGCAACGACATCGGCCGCCTCGGCGGCTGAGCCCCGCCGGACGCCGAGCGCTCAGCGGCTGAGCGCTCGCGGCGGCTAAGCCCCTCTACGCGTGGGCCGTGCCGGGCGCGCGCACGCAGACCCAGCTCTTGACGAGCGGCCCGACGCGCTCGGGCAGCGCGGGGCCGAACAGGCGCTCGAGCTCGGCACGGCGCAGCAGCGCGATCTCCTCCCACTCGCCGGCGGCGCCGTAGCGCCAGTAGCGCTTGCGCAGCGCCGGCGGCAGCCAGTGCGCGAACGGCAGCAGCGCGTGCGGCTCGATCGGGAAGGAGAACGCGGGCGTCTGCACGAACCAGCCGCGCCCGACGCGCCGCAGCTCGGCGGCGAAGCGCTCGCGCCGCGCCGGCGGCACGTGCTCGATCACGCTCGAGCAGTAGACGAGGTCGAACTCGTCGTCGGCGAACGGCAGCCGGTCGCTCGCGTCGGCGCGGACGAACCGGCCGGGGTAGGCGGGACGCGCGACGAGGTCGACGCCGGTGACGTCGAGCTGCGGCTCGAGGCCGCGCAGGCCGAGCGAGCCGCAGCCGAGGTCGAGCACGCGCGCGCCGTCGGGCAGGCGCGTGAGCGCGAAGAACTCGGCGTGGCGGCGGGCGCGGGCGCGCGCGGCGAGGGGGGAGGCGAGGCGCGCGAGCGGGCCGTGCGCGGTGGCGTAGACGTCGGGCATCGTAGAATCAGCGTATGGCGTCCAAGAACCAGATCCACGTCGGCTCGCTGCCGATCGGCGGCGGCGCACCGGTCGCGGTGCAGACGATGACGAAGACCGAGACGGCGAACCTTGCCGCGACGATGGAGCAGATCCGCACGGTCGCCGACGCCGGCGCTGACATCGTGCGCGTGGCGGTGCCGCGCGAGCAGGACGCCGAGGCACTGAAGACGATCGTCGCGCAGTCGCCGATCCCGATCATCGCCGACATCCACTTCAACCACACGCTCGCGCTGAAGGCGATCGACGCGGGCGCGCACTGCGTCCGCCTGAACCCGGGCAACATCGGCGGGCCGGAGAAGGTCGCCGAGGTGACGGCGCTCGCGAGCGAGCGCGGCACGCCGCTGCGCGTCGGCGTCAACTCGGGCTCGCTGCCCAAGCACCTGCGCGAGCTCGAGTACGAGAACCCGGTCGAGGCGCTCGTGACGGCGGCGCTCGAGACGGTCGAGCTGATGGAGCGCCTGGACTTCGACGAACTTCAAGGTGTCGATGAAGTCGACGTCGGTGCCGAACACGATCGCCTCGAACCGGCTGCTCTCCGAGCGGATCCCCTACCCGCTGCACCTCGGCGTCACCGAGGCCGGCACGAAGTGGTCGGGCTCGCTGAAGTCGGCGGTCGGCCTCGGCACGCTGCTCGCCGACGGGATCGGCGACACGATCCGGATCTCGCTCTCGACGTTCCACGCCGAGGAGGAGGTGAAGGTCGCGTGGGAGATCCTCAAGGCGCTGAAGCTGCGCGAGCGCGGCCCCGACCTGATCGCGTGCCCGACGTGCGGGCGGCTGCAGTTCGACATGGACAGCGTCGTGGTCGAGGTCGAGCGGCGCCTGGAAGCCTACGAGGACCCGATCGAGGTGTCGGTGCTCGGCTGCGCGGTCAACGGCATCGGCGAGGCGCGCCACGCCGACTTCGGCATCACCGGCGCCAAAGACATGGGCATGATCTACTCCAAGGGCGAGCCGCTGAAGAAGGTCCCGACCGAGCAGCTCGTCGAGGAGCTGTTCAAGGAGATCGACCGCTACTACGCGGCCGGCAAGACCGTCCAGCGCGACGAGAGCGCGGCGGCCGAGGCGCGCACGTGGCTGGCCGAGAACGAGGACGAGACGGCGATGACGCCCGAGCGGATCGCCGCGCTCGAAGCGGCCGCGCGGCCGAGAACGACGCGAGCGCCGCCGAGGTGCTCGAGTCGATGCTCGAGCCGCGCGGGGGCGGCGGGCATCGACGAGGCGTCTCGCCGGTGGCGGGGCGCCGCTTCAGCCGCGGCTGGCGCCCCGCCGGACGAAGCTTCGCTCAGCCGGCTGCCGCGAAGCGCTCGGCGACCTTGTCCCAGTTGACGACGTTCCACCACGCGTCGATGTAGTCGGGACGCTGTTCTGGTACTTGAGGTAGTAGGCGTGCTCCCACACGTCGACGCCGAGCAGCGGCGTCTTGCCGTCGGAGATCGGGCTGTCCTGGTTGGCGCTGCCGACGATCGCAGGCCCGAGCCGTCGTGCACGAGCCACGACCAGCCGGAGCCGAACTGGTTGACGCCGGTTTCCTTGAGCTTCGCCTGGAAGTCCGAGAACGAGCCGAACGTCGACGTCGATCGCCGCGGCCAGCGTCACCGGAGGGCTCGCCGCCGCCGTCGGGGCTCATGCTCTCCCAGAACAGCGAGTGGTTGTAGTGGCCGCCGCCGTTGTTTTTGACCGCGGCCCTTCTTGTCGCCGAGGCTGTCGAGGTTCTTCAGCACGTCCTCGACCGGCTTGTCGGCCCACTCGGTGCCCTCGAGCGCGGCGTTCGCCTTGTCGACGTAGGCCTGGTGGTGCTTGTCGTGATGGAACTCCATCGTCGCCTTGTCGATGTGCGGCTCGAGCGCGTCATATGCGTATGGAAGCGGCGGAACGGTGTAGGCCATGTGTGCGGCTCCTTGTCGTGATGTCGTTCTGAAATCGAAGGTCGCTCGCTGTTCTATCAAAGGGCCGTCGCAGCGCCCGAGGCGCGCGATCGCCGGCGCGCGTGCGCGTCGCGCGGCCACGACGGTCGCGCGGGAACGTCCACGGCGGATAACCTCAGCGGATGACGCGCGTAGCCACGGGACGCCCCGGACGGCCGGCCGCCGCGACGCGCGAGGCGGCGCTGGCGCTCGCGACGAAGCGCTTCCTCGCGAGCGAACGCGTCGACATGCAGGCGATCGCGCGCGAGCTCGGCCTTGCGCGCGCGACGATGCACCGCTGGTTCCAGACGCGCGAGTCGTTGCTGGGAGAGCTGCTCGGCGCGCTCGCCGAAGGCCGGCTGATGGCGCTTCGCGACGAGGTCGGCGGCGGCGGCGCGAAGGCGCTCGTGCAGACGTTCGACGCGTTCAACCGCGAGGTGGCGAGCACGCCGGGGCTGCGCTTCCTGCTGACGCAGGAGCACGAGCGGGCGCTGCGGATCCTCACCTCCAGCGCCGGCCACGCGCAACCGCGCGCGGTCGCGACGATCGAGGCGCTGATCGAGCGCGAGGTCGACGCCGGGCGCTACGAGCCGCCGGTCGCCGCGAGCGCGCTCGCGTACGCGATCGTGCGTCTCGGCGAGGCGTTCCTCTACAACGACGCGGTCGCGGGGATCCGCGGCGACACCGATCGCCTGCGCGAGATCGAGGCGGCGCTGCTCGGCGCGTAGCGGGCCGCCGCCTGTCCGGCGCGTGCGCGCGCGGGCGTATACCCTCGACTTCGCCGCGCCTGGAAGGGCGCGCGCCGCCGAGCGATGACGCGTCTCTCCGAATACCTCCTACCGACCGAGAAGCAGCCGCCCGCCGACGCGGAGGCGCTCTCGCACAAGCTGATGGTCCGCGCCGGGCTGATCCGCCAGATGGGCGCGGGGATGTGGAGCTGGCTGCCGGCGGGCTGGCGCGTGCATCAGCGCGTCGTTCAGATCGTGCGCGAGGAGATGGACGCGATCGGCGGGCAGGAGATGCTGATGCCGGTGCTGCAGCCGGCCGACCCGTGGCGCAAGACCGGCCGGCTGGAGATCGAGGAGCTGTTCAAGCTGAACGACCGCAAGGGCTCGGAGCTCGTGCTCGCGCTGACGCACGAGGAGGCGGTCACGTTCCACGTCGCGCAGGTCGTGCGCTCCTACCGCGACCTGCCGCTGATCCTCTACCACTTCCAGGTCAAGGAGCGCGACGAGGCGCGCCCGCGCGCCGGCGTGCTGCGCACGCGCGAGTTCATCATGAAGGACTCCTACTCGTTCGATCGCGACCGCGCGGGGATGGACGAGCGCTACGCGCTGCACGTCGGCGCGTACGATCGGATCATGGCGCGCACGGGGCTGCGCTTCTACCGCGTCGAGGGCGACGTCGGGATGATGGGCGGCGTCGGCGCGCACGAGTACATGGCGCCGTGCGCGGCCGGCGAGGACGAGATCGCGCTCGGCGACGGCTACGCGGCGAACCTCGAGGTGGCGCTCGACAGCCCCGACGTGCGCAAGCAGGGCGAGACGTACACGCGCGACGGCGTCGAGCTGACGGTCGAACCGGCGATCGAGATCGGCAACATCTTCATGCTCGGCACGCGCTACTCCGAGCCGCTGGGCGCGCGCTACCTCGACGAGCGCGGCGAGGAGCACCCGATCTGGATGGCCTCGTACGGGATCGGGCCGGCGCGGATCGTCGCGGCTGCGGTCGAGCAGTTCGCCGACGAGCACGGGATCTCCTGGCCGCGCGCGCTGGCGCCGTTCGCGGTCCACCTCGTCGCGGTCGGCAAGCCGGGGACGCCCGAGCGCGAGGCCGCCGACGAGCTGTACGCGACGCTGCTGGCGGGCGGCGTCGAGGTGCTCTACGACGACCGCGACGTCGGGCCCGGCGAGAAGTTCGCCGACGCCGAGCTGCTCGGCTGCCCGCTGCGCCTGACCGTCGGGCGCCGCTCGCTGGAGTCGGGCGAGGTCGAGGCGCAGCTGCGCCGCGGGCGCCGCACGGCGCCGCCGCTGCCGCTCGCCGGCGATCGCGAGGAGCTGCTGCGCGCGGTGGACGAGCTGTGGCGGAGCGCCCCGTAGAGGAGCGCTCCCCGCCGGCGGAGCGCGCGAGCGCCGAGCCGAGGCGCCGGCGCCTGAGCGCGGCGCGCCTGTTCGGCCTGGACCGCTCGGGGCCGGCGCCGGCCGAGACGCGCAGCGGCAGCCCGCTGCGTCCGTGGACGATCCCGAACGCGATCGGCTTCGCGCGGCTCGCGCTGATCCCGGTCTTCCTCGTCCTCGCGCTGTCTGACTCCGGCGGCCCGGACGCGCTCGCGGCGACGCTGTTCGGGGTGATCGGCTGGGGCGACTACGCCGACGGCATCGCGGCGCGCGTGACGCGCCAGTACAGTCGGCTCGGCGCGCTGATGGACCCCGTCACCGATCGCCTGCTGGTCGTCTCCGGCGTGGTCGTCTGCTGGCGCTTCGAGCTGCTGCCGCGCTGGGCGCTCGCGGTGCTCGCGGCGCGCGAGCTGGCGATGATCGCGCTCGCGCGTTATGGCCTCACGCGCGGCGTCGACGTGCGGATCAACTGGCCCGGACGGCTCGCGGTCGCACCGGTGATGGGGTCGTTCTTCTTCGCGATGGTCGGCCTCGAAGCGCTCGGCGAAGCGCTGCTGTACGTCGGCCTCGCGCTGGCGCTGCTCGCGACGGCGCTGTACGTGCGCGACGGCGCGCGCGCGCTGCGCGAGGCGCCGCCCACAGCCTCAAGCTCAGCCTGACCGTTTGGTCTATACTCGGTTGCTTCCTGCCTGCCGAATCGCCAGCGCGCGTCCGGTCGGCGCCAGCCCGCACGAGGAGAAGAGCTCACGATGGACGAGACGTTCCCCGACCTCGGCTCGCTCTCGGATGCCGAATTGAAAGACGTGATTCGCCAGCTGACCGAGGAAGAGACCGAGATCTCCTACCAGCGGCGCATCCTTCACGGCAAGATCGACATCCTGCGCGCCGAGCTCGTCAACCGCCTGCGCAGCAAGCACGACGACGGCGAGGCGCTGATCACCGGCGAGGACGTGCAGCAGCTCACCGACATCCTCGCGGGCGGCTCGACGGCCGGCGAGGGCGAGGCCGGCGGATGATCGACCGCGCGAGCGCCGAGCTCGAGCGCGGCGAGCGTGCGCGGGCGATCTAGCGACGGGTCGCCGGATGGCACTGCACTGCACCGAGTGCGGCTTCGTCAACACCGAGGGCGCCAACTACTGCCAACGCTGCGGCGCGCTGCTGCCGCGCGACGAGTCGAGCGGCGAGCCGGTCACGGCGACGTACAAGATCGACGAGACCGGCGAGCTCGTGCCGGTCGAGCTCGGCGAGGTGACCGCGCGCGGGCCGGCGCTCGTGATCCGCGCCGGCGGCGGGCGCGTCGGCGAGAGCTTCGCGCTCGACCGCGAGCGCACGAGCATCGGCCGGCGCCCGGACGCCGACGTGTTCCTCGACGACGTCACCGTCTCGCGCGACCACGCGCTGCTGATCCAACGCGGGGACGCGTGGCACCTCGACGACATGGGCTCGCTGAACGGCACGTACGTGAACCGCTCGCGGATCGAGTCCCAGCGCCTGGAGGAGGGCGACGAGGTGCAGATCGGCAAGTACAAGCTGACGTTCCACGTGCGCTGATGCCGGCACGCGCGCCACAGGCCGACGTCGAGGAGCTCGAGGCGGCGACCGCCGCGACGGCGACCGGGCGGACGCGCAACTCACGCGGCGAGGACGACGCGGGCGCGCGGCCGAAGTCGCTGACGATCGGCGCCGTCTGCAAGGCGCTCGCGCAGGAGTTCCCCGACATATCGATCTCGAAGATCCGCTATCTCGAGGATCAGAAGCTGCTCACGCCGCGACGCACGCCCGGCGGCTACCGCCTCTACGGCCAGGGCGACGTCGCACGCCTGCGCACGATCCTGCGGATGCAGCGCGACGAGTTCCTGCCGCTGCGCGTGATCCGCCAGGAGCTCGCCGCCGGGCGCTCGGAGGGCGAGGCGCCGCCGGCGCCCGGACGCGTCGCGCGCGACGGGATGCGCGCGCTGCGCCCGAGCGTCAGCGTGCGCGAGGCGACGGGCGCGCTGTACTCGCTCGACGACGTGCTCGAGGACACGAAGGCCGAGGCGAAGCTCGTGCGCGAGCTCGAAGAGTACGGCGTCGTCAAGGGTGAGCTGCGCGGCGGCGTGCGCTACTTCGACGAGACCGAGCGCGAGATCATCGCCGCGGTCGCCGAGCTCGCGCGCTACGGCGTCGGCGGGCGCAACCTGCGCGTGTTCCGCTCCTCGGCCGACCGCGAGGCGAGCCTCTTGCAGCAGATCCTCGCGCCGGCGCTGCGCTCGCGCAACCCCGACCGGCGCAAGGAGGCGCTCGAGGCGCTCGAGAACCTGGCTGCGGTCGCGACGCACCTGAAGCACCTGCTGCTCGTGCGCGACCTGCGCAAGATCGCCCGCTGAGACCCGATGACCGAGGCCTCGATCGACCTGCGCGAGCTGGTCCGCGAGATCCCGGACTTCCCGCGGCCGGGGATCGAGTTCAAGGACATCACGCCGCTGCTCGCCGACGCGCAGGCGCTGGCGAGCGCCGTGCGCGCGCTGGCCGAGCTCGCGCGGCCGCTTGAGGTCGACCGCGTGATCGCGGCCGAGGCGCGCGGCTTCCTGCTCGGGCCGGCGCTCGCGCTCGAGCTCGACGCGGGCTTCGTGCTCGCGCGCAAGCCGGGCAAGCTGCCGTACGAGACGGTCAGCGCCGAGTACCTGCTCGAGTACGGCGCCGGTCAGCTCGAGGTGCACAGCGACGCGCTGCGCGACGGCGCGCGCGTGCTCGTCCACGACGACCTGCTCGCGACCGGCGGGACGGCGCTCGCGCTGTGCGAGCTGGTCGAGCAGCTCGGCGGCACGGTCGCCGGCTGCGGCTTCCTCGTCGAGCTAGCGTTCCTCGGCGGCCGCGAGCGCCTGGCGCCGCGCGAGACGCACGCGCTGCTCACCTACGAGGACTGAGACGGTGCCCTCGGCGCGTCGCAGCCGCACGATCGCCGCGCCGCCGGAGCGGCTGTGGGAGGTGATCGGCGACCCGCACCACCTGCCGCGCTGGTGGCCGCGCGTGGAGCGCGTCGAGGACGTCGAGGAGGACGCGTTCACGGAGGTGATGAAAACGTCGAAGGGCAAGCTCGTGCGCGCCGACTTCCGCGTGCGCGCCGTGCGCGCGGACGAGCGCGCGCTCGTCTGGGAGCAGCAGCTCGAGGGCACGCCGTTCGCGCGGCTGCTGAGCTCGGCCGAGACACACGTGCGCCTGGAGCCGGCGGAGGGGGGAACTCACGTGACGATCGAGCTGCACCAGCGGCTGACGGGCATGTTCCCGCGCTTCGGCGGCTTCATGGTGCGCCGCGCGGCCGCGGCGACGCTCGATCAGGCGCTCGACGGGCTGGAGCGGATCGGTGGCTGAGGCGAGCGCGCGCGGCGAGCCGGACGCGCCGCGGATGCGCTGGTGGGGCTGGGGCGCTCCCGAGCATCCGCGGGCGCTGCCCGCCGGGGCGCTGCGCTTCCTTGCGCAGACGATCGGAACGGCGCCGGCGCCGATCGCACCGGTCGCGCTCTCGCGCGTCGAGCTCGCGGCCTCGACGCTCGACGAGTCGACGCTCTCGCAGCTGCGCCAGATCGTCGGCGCGGATGCGGTACGCGTCGATCATCGGGAACGCGTGCTGCACGCCGCCGGCAAGGGCTATCCGGACCTCGTACGCCTGCGCGCCGGCGAGCCGGAGGGCGCGCCGGACGCCGTCGTGCTGCCGAGTGACGCGGCGCAGGTCGCGGCCGTGCTCGAGCTGTGCGCGCGCCGCTCGCTCGCGGTCGTGCCGTTCGGCGGCGGCACGAGCGTCGTCGGCGGCGTCGCACCGCTGCGTGGAACGCATGGCGGTGTGCTCTCGCTCGACACGACGCGGCTGAGCGGACCGATCGCGCTTGACCGCGAGTCGCGCACCGTGAGGGTCGGCGCGGGGCTGCGCGCGCCGGCGCTCGAGCGCCAGCTCGCGCGTCACGGCCTGACGCTGGGGCACTTCCCGCAGTCGTTCGAGTACGTCTCACTCGGCGGCTGCGTGGCGACGCGTTCGGCCGGGCAGGCGTCGAGCGGATACGGAACGATCGAAAAAATGGTCGTCGGGCTGCGGATGACCGCGCCAGCCGGCGAGATCGCGCTGCCGGCGATGCCCGCGAGCGCCGGCGGCCCGTCGCTGCGCCAGACGCTCGTCGGCTCGGAGGGGACGCTCGGCGTGCTCACCGAGCTCTCGCTGCGCGTGCGTGAGGCGCCGCGCGAGCGGATCTACGAGGGCGTCTTCTTCGAGGACTTCGCCGCCGGCGTCGAAGCCCTGCGCGCGCTCGCGCAGGGCGGCGCGACGCCCGACGTCGCACGGCTGTCGGACGAGCCCGAGACGCGGATGTCGCTCGCGCTGGCCGGCACGGGCGGCGTCAAGGGCGCGCTCGGGCGGCTGTACCTCGGCGCGCGCGGCTACCGCGACGGCTGCCTCGCGATCCTCGGCTTCGAGGGCGGCGAGCGCGAGGCGAGCGGGCGGCGCGCGCGGGCGCTCGCGCTCGTTCGCGAGCGGGGCGGGCTCGCGGTCGGGCGCTCTCCCGGCGAGGCGTGGCTCGAGGGGCGCTACGCCGCGCCGTACCTGCGCGACGAGCTGCTCACGCACGGCGTGATGGTCGAGACGCTCGAGACCGCGACGCAGTGGTCGAACCTGCGCCGGCTGCATCGCGCCGTCGGCGATGCGATCGAGCGCGCGCTGCGCGGATCGGGCACGCCGGGGCTCGTGATGTGCCACGTCTCGCACCTGTACGAGACGGGCGCGTCGCTGTACTTCACGTTCCTCGCGCGCCAGCGCGAGGAGGACCCGATCGGCCAGTGGCGCGCGGCGAAGCGCGCGGCTAGCGACGCGATCGTCGCGGGCGGCGGCACGATCACGCATCACCACGCCGTCGGGCGCGACCACGCGCCGTGGATGCGCGCGGAGGTCGGCGAGACGGGGCTCGCGGCGCTGCGCGCTATGAAGGCCGAGCTCGACCCGGCCGGCGTGATGAACCCGGGGAAGCTGCTCGGCTAGTGATCAGTGCAGCCCGAACGCGCCGGTCAGCACGGTCGGCCCGGGGCTCGTCGGCGTCGTTTTCGTCTCGCGCGTGAGCAGCATCGTGTGGTACTTGCCGGCGTCTTTCGGCAGCAGCGCGCCGCCCTGCACGTTGCCGCTCGAGCCGACCGCCGGCACGCGGCTGAGCGCCTCGAAGCTCGTCGGCGAGTTGTACAGCCAGACGGCGTAGAAGAAGCCTTTCGAGGCCGGCAGGTGCTCGGCGGCGAGGTAGAACGCGTACTGGCTGCCTTCGGAGAGCACCTCGGCGACGCCGACGGCCTTGCTCGCGGGTTCGGGCGAGGTCAGCGTGATCCGCCGGTCTTCTTTCGCGCGCGCGGCGGAGGAGCCGGTCGAGGCGCCGGTGGAGGAGGCGCTCGTGCTCGCGCCGGTCGGCGTCGACGCGCTCGTCTTCGGCGCGCCGGATGAGCCGCCGCCGCTGGTTACGAGCACGACGACGACGACCACGACGACGACGATCGCCGCGAGCAGCAACGCGCCGGCGCGGCGCGAGCTCGGGGGGGAGGGAAGCGAGCGGCGCGCTGCCGGCGGGACCTCCGAGGGAGACGTGTCGGCGGCGACGGGCGCGGCGGGCTCGCGCGCGGGAGGCGCCGGCGGCGCGTCGGGAGCGCCGGCGGGGATCTCCGGCAGCGGCGCGTCGGACAGCGGCGCGAGCTCGGCGGCGAGCGCGTTCGCCCATGCGCGCGCGGGCGCGGAGCCGTCGAGGTACGTGCGCGTCGCCAGGCGCTCGCCGACGCCGCCGCGTTGGGAGAGGAGGTAGTCGCCGACCTCGGCGCGCTGCTCGGGGCTCAGCGCGCGTGCGAGCTGGGGGGCGAGCACGGCGAGCGCGGCTTGCGCGCGGTCGTGCACGGCCTGCTCTGAGATGCCGAGCAGCGCCGCGACGTCGGCGTAGCTCTTGCGCGAGCGCAACAGCAGCGAGAGCGTCGCGCGCTGGTCGGGGGGGAGGTCGTCCAGTCGGCTCATCGATGGTCCTCGATCGCGCGCCGGCGCCCGCGGCGGCGCCGTGCGGCGAGGCGCTTAGGCTATCGTGGCGCCGGGATGGGCAAGCCGAGCGCAGAGCATCTCGCCGCCTCGGTCCGCGGGTTCGACAAGCACTACGGCTTGGAGCTGCTCGACGTCGGCGAGGAGCAGGTCAGCGCGCAGGTGCGCGTGCGCGAGCAGCTCAAGCAGCCCGCCGGGCTCGTGCACGGCGGCGTCTACGCGTCGATCGCCGAGTCGCTCGCGTCGCTCGCGACGGCGCTGGCCGTGCTGCCACAGGGGGAGACGGCGATGGGGCTGTCGAACGCGACGAGCTTCCTGCGGCCGATCACCGAGGGGACGATTCACGCGGTGGCGACGCGCCTGCATCGCGGGCGGACTACTTGGGTTTGGGATGTGCGGTTCTCGGACGATGCGGGGCGCACTTGCGCGGTTACGCGGATGACGATCGCCGTGCGTGCAGTGCCCGTCGCCGCCGCGCCCGCCTCCTAAAAGCCCAGCGTCCGCAGCGGCGAGGGTTCCTGCGAGGGCAGCGGCGTAGACCCGTAGCCCGTGTCCGGCAGCCTGGCCGGCAGCCTCGCGCCGGGCGCGCCGACTTCGTTGATCGGCACGAGCGTCTGCGCCGCGGCGCGCGCGAGCGAGGCGCTCTCGGCGTAGACCCCGACGACGACGCCGGCGGTCGGGATCTCGATCGTCGCGCCGTGCTGGGCGAGGACGGCCGGCACGCCGCGGACCAGCGCCGTGCGCTGCGGCGTCGAGCCACCGGCGACGAAGCTGTTGTCGGGCGAGGTGACGACGCGCACCGGCGTCACGCAGATGTTCTGGCCGCCTTCGACGCAGTCGCCGTACTGCACGGCGTACGCGCCGCCGGGGTCGTGCAGCGCTTCGGTGATCTGCAGGCCGTGGAAGGAGCGGCCGAGCCAGTAGACGGGATAGGGCGCGACGACCATCGTCTCGAGCTCGTTGTGCGGGATCGGCTGGTCCTGCAGCGTGTTGCCGCAGCCGCCGAGCGCGATCGCGATCGCTGCGGCGCCCGCGAGCAGCGCGAGCCGCAGCGCGCGCAGACGGCGACGCCGGCGCGGGAATCGGCGCCGCGGCGCCGACCTGCGAGCGGCCATCGCCGGGCTCACCCGCGGTAGCGGTTGGTGATCGGCATCCGCCGGTCGCGCCCGAACGCGCGCTCGGTGACCTTGATCCCGGGAGGTGCCTGGCGGCGCTTGTACTCGGCGTGGTCGACGAGCCGGATCGTGCGTTCGACGACCTCGGCCGGCAGCCCCTGGGCGATCAGCTGGTCGCGGCCGAGATGCAGCTCGACGTAGCCGTGCAGGACCCGGTCGAGCAGCTCGTACGGCGGCAGCGAGTCCTCGTCGCGCTGGTCGGAGCGCAGCTCGGCCGAGGGCGCGCGCTCGATGATCGAGGCGGGGATCGGCGAGGAGCTGCGCCCGGCGCCGCCGGCGGGCGAGTTGCGCCAGTCGCTGAGCCGGTACACGAGCGTCTTGGCGACGTCCTTGATCACGGCGAAGCCGCCGGCGAGGTCGCCGTACAGCGTCGTGTAGCCGACCGACATCTCCGACTTGTTGCCGGTCGCCAGCACGAGCCAGCCGAACTTGTTCGACAGCGCCATCAGCAGGTTGCCGCGAATCCGCGCCTGCAGGTTCTCCTCGGTGAGGTCGTGCTCGAGCCCCGCGAATTCCGCTGCGAGCGTGCCCGAGTAGGACTCGACGACGGCCTCGATCGGCAGCTCGTGCACGCGCGCGCCGAGCGCGGCGGCGAGCTCGCGCGCGTCCTGCTGCGTCTCGGGCGAGGAGTAGCGCGAGGGCATCACGACGGTGCTGACGCGACCGGCGCCGAGCGCGTCGACGGCGATGCACGCGACGAGCGCCGAGTCGATCCCGCCAGAGAGCCCGAGGACGACGTGCGCGAAGCCGTTCTTCTCGACGTAGTCGCGCAGGCCGAGCGTCAGCGCGGCGTAGACCTCGGCCTCGATCGGCTCGATCGGCTCGGCGAGCGCTCCACCGGCCGGCGCGTCGCCGGCGCCCGCCTCGACGCCCGCCGGCAGTCCGGGCAGCAGCGCGACGCGCGCCGGCGGGGCGCCGCCGATCGGCGAGCGGGTGGAGGCGCGGTGGCCGGGGTCACGCAGCCGCGCGGCGGCGGCCGCGGCGAGGTCGACGTCGCAGATCAAGAGCTCCTCGCGGAACTGCGCGGCGCGCGCGATCGTCGCGCCGGTGTGGTCGACGACGCACGAGTGCCCGTCGAACAGCAGCTCGTCCTGGCCGCCGACGAGCGCGCAGAACGCCACGCACGCGACGTTGTCGCGCGCGCGCTGGGCGAACATCTGCTCACGTTCGAGGCCCTTGCCGGCGTGGTATGGAGAGGCGGAGACGTTGAGGATCAGCGTCGCGCCCGCGAGCGCCTCGTCGCTCGCCGGCGGGCCCGGCTCCCAGATGTCCTCGCAGATGGTCAGCCCGATCCGCTGCGAGCCGCCCGCGGGCTCGCCGATGTCGATCACGGCGCCGGCCGCGCCCGCCTGGAAGTAGCGCTCCTCGTCGAACACGCCGTAGTTGGGCAGGAACACCTTGCGATAGATCGCGTGCACGCCGCCGCCGGCGAGCACGGCGGCGGAGTTGAACACGTCCTCGGCGCGCTCGGGATAGCCGACGAGGGCGACGATCCCGTGCGTCTCGCGCGCGAGCTCCTCGAGCGTCGCGTTCGCCGCCGCGAGGAAGTCCTCGCGCAGCAGCAGGTCCTCGGGCGGGTATCCGGTCAGCGCGAGCTCGGGGAACAGCACCAGCTCGGCGCCCGCCTCGATCGCCCGCTCGCGCCCCGCGCGAATCCGCTCGGCGTTGCCGTCGAGGTCGCCGACGGTGGCGTTCATCTGGCAGAGGGCCAGGCGCACCTCAGCTTGCGCTGGCGCGTGGCGCGCCGGCGGCGCGTCCGGACGCGGACTTGCTCTTGGCCGCGCTCGCTTTCTTCGCGCGCCGTTTGGCCGGCGTGCGCACGCCGGCGGCGCGAGCGAGCGAGGCGATCGCCCACTTGAGGTCGCCGGCGATCGACTCGAGGTCGGGCAGTGCGTCGAAGTCGCCGAGCAGGCCGAAGCCGAGGTGCCCGTCGTAGCTCATCACGGCGATCCCGAGCGCCTGGCGCTGCGCGAGCGGGACGACGGGATAGAGCACGCGCAGGCGGCGGCCGAGCACGTACAGCGGGAACTGCGGGCCGGGGACGTTCGTCACGACGAGGTTGAAGAAGCGCTGGCGCGCCTGCAGGCGCGCCGCCTGGCTGAGGATCGTCGGCGGCGCGAAGCCGGCGAGGTTCGTCAGCACCTGCGCGCCGACGGCCTGGCCGGAGCGCTTCAGGTCGTCCATCGCGCGCGCGATCTGCTGCAGGGACTCCGACGGGTTCTCGACGCCGACGGGCAGCGGCGCCCACATCGCCGCGACCTGGTTGCCGAGCGCGCCGCGGTCGGAGTCGGCGCGCACGGAGACGGGGACCATCGCCTTCAGCTCGAGTCCGTCGGTGTCGAAGCCCTTGCGGCGCAGGTAGCGCCCGAGCGCGAGGCTGACGGAGGCGAGCACGACGTCGTTGAGCGTGCCGCCGAGCGAGTCCTTGATCGCTTTGAACTGGCCGAGGTCGGCGTCGAGGAACGTGTAGCGCCGGTGTGGGCCGATGTCGACGTTGAACGGGCTGTCGGGCGCCGGGGCGCGCACGCCGGCGATCGTCGTCGCGCCGATGCTCGCCAGCCCGTCGACGACCTGCGAGGCGGCGCGCCGCGGCGCGCGCAGCAGCCGCCGTGCGCCGCGCACCATCTCGGTCGGCATCGTCGTGCGCTCGCGCAGCGCCTCGCCGAGCAGCTTCGCGGGGCCGGGCAGCGGCTTCGCCGTCCACGGAACCGGCGCCCGTGAGCTCGGCACCGGATCGGGTGCGGTGTCGAACAGGACGGTCGTGATGTCGACGCCGGAGATGCCGTCGACGAGCGCGTGGTGGGTCTTCGCGATCAGCGCGAAGCGTTCGCCGGCCATGCGCTCGACGAGCCAGATCTCCCACAGCGGCTTGGAGCGGTCCAGGCGCTGGGAGAACAGGCGCCCAGCAAGCCGCTTCAGCGCCTGCTCGTCGGCGGGCTTCGGCAGCGCGGTGTGGCGAATGTGGTAGCGCGGGTTGAAGTGCGGGTCGTCGGCCCACACGGGGCGGCCCTGACCGTAGGGGACGTACGCCAGGCGCTGGCGATAGCGGGGAACGAGGTGCAAGCGGCTGACGACGTGGTCGACGAGCTCCTGCGGCGTCGGCGCGGCCCCCTCGAAGATCATCACCGAGGCGACGTGCATGTGCGCGGTCGAGTTGTCCTCCAGGTGCAGGAACGTCGAGTCAAGCGCCGTCAGGCGGTCGGGATTGGCCATCGCGACGATTGTCGCGGTTCGCGTGCCCGCCGTCAACGATTCGGCAGATTGGACCCCGGGCGCTCAAGCCACGGGCGGCGAAAGCCGAGAGATCACCATGGCGAGCACGAAGCTCGGCCGTGGCCGGCTGGCCGCGCGCACCCACCTCGACCGGGCGGTCACCGACCCGCGCTCGGCCGACGACCTGATGCGTTGGGTCGGCGTCGCGATGTTCGTGCTCGGCTCGGCCGTGCTGTGGGCGACGCTGCCGCTGCCGGACCCGAACACGAGCGACCACCCGGCGATCCGGATCGTCGCCGGGCTGCTCGCGCTCGGCGCGGTGTTCGTCTGGCTGCTGCGCCCCGGCCGGCGCTGGGTCTCGCGGATCACGGTGATCTACGGGATCCTGCTCGTCAGCGCGCTGATGGCCGTCACGCGGCCGATCGAGGCGACGCCGTTCTTCTACCTCTGGCCGATGGTCTTCTCGGCGTACTTCTGCTCGCGCCGCGAGGTGATCGCCGACCTCGTGCTGATGTGGGTGACGCTCGGCGTGGCGCTGTTCGTCTGGGCGCACGACCCCGCCAAGCCCGACCTGTTCATGGGCGCCGGCATCTCGGTCACGTTGACGACGCTCGTCGTGCGGCTGCTCGCCGAGCACGTCACCGCGGTGATCTCCGAGCTCGTGCGTGCCGCCGACACCGACTACCTGACGGGGCTGCTCAACCGTCGCGCGTTCGACGCCGAGTTCCACGAACAGGTCGACCGCGCGCTGCGCAATCGCCTGCCGCTGGCGCTTGCGATGTTCGACCTCGACCACTTCAAGCAGATCAACGACCGCCACGGCCACGCCGGCGGCGATCGCGTGCTGTGCGACTTCGCGGCGCTGCTCGAGCGCGAGCTGCGCGGCGGCGACACGCTCGCGCGCGTCGGCGGCGAGGAGTTCGCCGTCGTGCTGTTCGGCGTCGGGCTCGACGACGGCGTCGCGTTCGCCGAGCGGATCGGGCGCGAGCTGCGCCGCCAGGCGCACGTCGACGGCCCGGCGCTGAGCGCGAGCGCGGGCGTCGCGGCGCTCTGCGAGCGGGAGCGCACGCCCGAGGCGCTGCTGCTCGTCGCCGATCGCGCGCTGTACGCGGCGAAGACCGCCGGGCGCCGGCGCGTCGCCGTCTGGCGCGACGGCGCGACGCGCGTCGAGGCGCACATGTCCGGGGCGCCGCGGCACGTCGAGCATGGCTCGCACGGACACGACGTGGGCGCGGAGGCGCGCCCGCACGCCGGCGCCGGCGCCGGCGGGAGCGCGGCGCCGGCGCCCCCCGTCAGCGCCGGCTCCGCCTAGTCGATCAGCCGCCCTGCACGGCGAACTGGATCTTCACGCCGGGCTTCGTGCAGAGCTGCGGCACGAGCCCCGCCGGCGCTTTGAACCTCCCGGTCTTGCACTGGAAGTGTTCGGGCTCGACGCCCTGCGTGTGGTTGTGGAAGAACGCGCTCAAGAACTTGTAGGCACCGGCGCAGCTGATCCCCTGCGTCGTGATCGCCTTGATCGGCTCCGGGTACTGCCTCACGCCACCTTCGCCGTTGGAGAGTTCGAGCGTCACCGTCTTGTCGGCGCATTTGTGCGTCGTCGCCGCGCCCGCCGTTGCCGGCGGCAGCGCCGCGGCGGCGCCGAGCAGCGTGACGACGCCCGCCGCCGCAGCGAATCGGCGCAGGGTGAGTAGAGCCTCCATGCTTCCTTCTTTCGGTAGTCCGGCGCCCCCTTGACAGCGAGGTCGGGCAACAATACTCAGGGCGTATAGCGCCGAGCCGGCCCGCAGGGAGCGTGCTGCGTACGAGTACGCAGGCGATCGGGCGCGCGCATGAGCGAACGGTACGCGACGCGCGTGGCCAGCGGCCGTGGTGCAAGCGCGGGCCAGACGCAGAGAGCCGACCAACGTGGCCGGCTCTCTGCCGAGGCAAAAGGAAGATATGAGACTCAATCCGTCGCGAGCAAGCATACCCGATTCCTGGCCGGGCGGCCAGCCGAATATCCCGATGGATCTCGCATTGCGGTATGAGCAGCGCATTGCCAGCGCCGCATGAGGATCGCGGCCATCTAGACGTGACCGCAGTCAGGCTGCCTTGCCTGACGCCGCGCGAATAAGCGACCTGACGACCTCGCCTGGTTTCTCGCCCTGGTCGTCGGCCATCCGCTGCAGCGCTGCTGCATCGTGTCCGTCGAGCGTGAACTGCACGACGAGACGACGGTCTGGGGGAGGCTCGCTGACCTGGATGTCAGCAGGATCCAGCTCGCGAAGCTCCTCATCGAAGTCCCCGGGCAATGGATCAGGATCGGGACGCATCATGATTGCTCCAAGATCATACGCTCGGCGAGCGTCGAGTCCCAGCCCGTAATGAGCAGCCACGTGGTCGGCTCTATGGTCTTCTCCTTCACCAGCGTCAACGGTCGATTAGCACCGCTGCGACCGATCAGCAGTCGGCGTCCCTCGCGTTGGCTTCGATCCGGATGGCCGCGGCGGTTCCAGACGATAACGTGACGATTCCAGATCGTCTGCTCCGCGTCGGTGGCCGAGATCCCACGCGCTCCGAGCTTATTCAGAGCAGCCTCTGTCGCGAGTAGCTCAGTAACAGCTGGCATCTCGTCGATTCTGCTAGACGGCTGGGTCGGAACGCCACCACTACGGCGAGGGTCAACTGTGACCTGAGTCACAGAACCCCATCTGTCGCACCGTCTACCGTCTTCGACGACTGTTGACTCAGCCAGCCGCTGCCCCTTCCGGCAGCGAGCGGGGAATCCACCGCCTGGCCGCAGTACGGGCCTGGATGGGGCGAATCGCCCACTGATGCGGGCGTAACGCCCGGTTGACGCGCGTCCGTACGCGTGTCGGTCGGGCGTGAGCCCGACAGCTACCGTAGGCGATCCCCAAGGAGGTTCGCACCTACATGTACGCACCCGCGCAATCCGCGCAGCCGCTCGCCGCGGTCGCTCCGATCCAGATCGCGACGACGTCGGCGTCGGCGCTCGACGCGCCGTCGCTGGGCGGCCCGCTGTCGAGCACGCTGCGCGTCCGTCGGGCGAGCCTGAACGTGCTCGCCGACAGCCAGGTGAGCATCGCCGGGACGCTGAGCCCGCGCCTGTCGGGGCGGACGGTGACGCTGCAGGCGCTCGGCGCGCGCGGCTGGCACGACGTCGCGCACGCTCGCACGAGCACGGGCGGGCGCTTTCGCCTGCGCTACGTGCCGCGGCAGACCGGCAGCGAGAGCGTGCGCGTGCGCTTCGCCGGCGACAGCGCCGACCGCCCGTCGCACCGCCGGCTCGGAGAGCTGAACGTGTACCGCGTCGCCGAGGCGTCGTGGTACGGCGGCGGCGGCTCGCTCGCGTGCGGCGGCTCGCTGACGAGCTCGACGCTCGGCGTCGCGAACAAGACGCTCCCGTGCGGCACGCTCGTGACGCTGCGCTACGGCGACCGCTCGATCCGCGTGCCGGTGGTCGACCGCGGTCCGTACGTCGCCGGGCGCGAATTCGACCTGACCGAAGCGACGAAGTACGCGCTCGGGTTCGGCGACACCGGGGCGGTGTGGAGCACGCGCTGAGCTTTGGGCAGCTTCGTGCAGGGCTTGGGTTTCGCGAGATCCGTTCGTTGAATTCCGAAGATGTCCGTTGCCAGGAGAACGTCGCGCACGCAGCTGTGGATGGACAGCCTCGGCGAATGGAGCTGGCCGGGGCGCGCAGCGGAAGCGGTCGAATCGCTTCGCTGCCGCCGTCCTGGGTGCCGGCGCTCCGCCGCGCCTCGACTCGTGCCCGCCGGCGCGCCGGCGGCGGGGATCGAGTGACGCTGCGCGCGAACCCGCGGCAGCTGCGCTCACTGGGCTGCTGAGCGCCGTGCTGGCGCTCGCGGCGCCGTGGCGCTGGAGGGCCCGCTGCGACTGGAGCGCCTCGTCGGCTACGCGGGTCGACGCCCCACCCGCGGCCCGCTGCCTGCGGCCGCAGCCGAAGCCGCCCCGCTGCCGATGCTCGCGCGGTGGCGGACGCGGCGGGCAGCTCGATCGACCACGCCAGCTACGCCTCGGCCGCGCTCGACGCGAGCGGCCGTTCTACGTGTACCTGCCGCCCGGCTACGCGACCACGAACGCAGCGCTACCCGGTGCTGTACCTGCTGCACGGCAACAGCCAGCCGGCGAACGCGTTCCTGGAACTCGGCCTGCAGGAGGAACTCGACCGCTGATCGGTGACACGAGATCCCGCCGCTGATCGCAGTCATGATCCAGGGCGGACCCGGCTCCAACAACTGGCGCGACGGCGCTACGAGAGCTACGTGCTCGAAGTCCAGCAGCTGATCGACCCGATGCTGCCGACGATCGCGACGCGCGCCGGGCGCGCGATCGCGGGCGACTCGATGGGCGGCTACGGCGCGATGAACATCGCGCTCGGCAACCCGCTGCGTTCTCGCTGGTCGAGAGCTGGCTCGGCTTCTTCAACGGGCTCGGCGGCGAGCTGCACGCGCCCCCGCCGCGATCGCGCGCGTTGGGCTGCACGCGTTCGTTTATGCGGCGCGGCCGACAAGATCGCCGACCCGTCCGAGGACGCGCCGTTCGCGGCGGCCTGCGCGCGGCCGGCGCCAGCGCGCACGGCGCCGTGTACGAAGGCGGCACACCCATGGAAACGATCGAATGCACCTCGGGCACATGCTGCTTACGCGCGGCGCGCGCTCGCCGAGAAAGCCGCGCCGAGGGGGGCGCCTGCGGCGAAGCCGGCGGTCGGCGCGGGCTGAGCCGGCGCGACCGCGTCGTCGGTGCGCTCGCCGTCGGCGCCTTGGCCGGCGGCGCCGTCGCGTCGCGGCGCTGGCGATCGGGCGCCTGGCGATCCGCCGCGGCGAGATCGGCTCGCTGAAGATCGGCGAGCTCGACGTCGGCGGCTGACGGTCGGCGAGCTGAACCTGCCGCCGCAACGCGCCGCCGCCCTCGCCGAGCCCACCCGCGGCCTGACAGCCCGACGCGCGCGCGAGGCGCCCGCCGGAGCACCGCGCGCGCGCAACGCGGGCGCCGCGGCGGGGCGTGGCCTTCGGGTCGGCCCTGGCGGAGCGTGGCGCGCTCTGCCCGGCGCACGGCGCGCGCCGTGAGCTCGTACAGCCCGCAGAGGTCGCCGGGCTGGTAGCTGGTGAACGACGTGACGACGGGTCCATGACCTCGTTGAACGGGTCGGCGGCGGGCGGCTCGGCGACGGGTGGGCGAGGCCCATCGCGTGCCCGAGCTCGTGCAGCAGCACGAGCAGCGCCTGACGTTCGCTCCAGGCCGCGCTGATGTCGATCTCGACCTCGCCTTTCGTCGCGGCTGCCCCGCCACGCCGTGCAGCCCGCCGGTGCCTCCGATGTCGGGACCTGCGGCGCGAAGCCGATCGCGAGCGCGACGCCTTCGGGGCCGACGGTCCCTTCGTTCGGCAGGCCGGGCGCCGAGTAGAAGTTGGGGGCGCGGTGAACGTGACGCCGGTCGCGGCCGCGAGCTGCGCGACCGCGTCGCTCGCGAGCGTTTCCCAGCCCGCGCCGGGCGCGGCGAGCAGTGCGGGCATGTCGTCGTGTCGAGCGCCCAGACGATCGGCCGGCAGGGGTTCCAGCCGCCTTCGATGCGCGGCGCGGAGAGACGCGATTGGGGTCGTACGCGGGAGCGGGCGGGCGGTGCGAGCCGCACGTCGCCTGCAGGTAGGCGGGGACGGTGCGCACGGCGCCGGACAGGCTGACGACGCGGCAGCTGCGCGCGCCGGGAGCGTTCGCGCAGACGCGCGCGGAGAGCGCGCCTCCGAGCTCGCCGGCGGCGACTTCGAAGCGCAGCCCGCGCGCGGCGGGGCGTCCGCGCGCGTCGAGCCATTCGACCGACAGGTGGCTGCCGCGTGGGGCGCGCCACTCGCCGGTGGCGATCGTGTAGCGGTTGCCGACGAGCACTGGGAGGAGCGGCGCTTCGAGGTACAGCGTGCGGATCCTCGGCGGCGTCAGGTCGATCGGGCAGGAGCGCCGCGAGCCGTCGCCGAGCGTGCAGCGGACTGCCTCAGGCGCGCGGCGGCGGCGATGCTGGAGCCCTCGCGCGCGCCCGGCGCGGCGGCGGCGCCCGGCGCGAGCGAGCCGGTGGCGAGCGCGAGCGCCGCGAGCGCGCCGAGCGAGCAGCGAAGCCTGCGCGTGCGCGTCGGACGCCCAGGACGGCGGCGGACGATGTCGAGCATCGGACGATCGTACGCGCGCGTGCGGGCGCCAAGCGCACGCGCTGGCCGAACGGCCAGTATGATCGCGAGAGCGATCCGGCGAACGATGGGGAGGTCCCGATGGCGACCGTTGGCGGCGATCTCGAGACGTGCGCTTGGCAGGCGCGAGCTGTGGCTGAACGGGCCGCCCACGAGCTGTTCAAGGAGAGCGCGCGAAGTGCCCGGTCCATTGGACCGACCGCGTCGTCGACTACCCGAACGAGAAGGGCTTCTGGTCGGTGACGACGGCGGAGGACATCCACGCGGTCAGCCGCGACTGGCAGACGTACTCGTCGCGCCGGCGTGACGGCCGTCTCGGAAGTGTTCCCGGTCGCTCTGCAGGCGATGTTCATCGGGATGGACCCGCCGAAGCACGACCGCCTGAAGGCGCTGTTCCAGGCGGGGTTCACGCCGAAGCGGATCGCGGCGCACGAGCAGGACATCCGCGCGATCACGACGCGCGTGCTCGACCGGCTGCAGGGCCGCGAGGAATGCGACCTGGTGCTCGACGTCGCGCAGCCGGTCGTCTCGCGCGTGATCGGGAGCTTCATGGGGATCCCGGAGGAGGACGACGCGATCTGGGCGCGGCTGATGAACTCGACGCTGTCGGGCGATGACACGCAGCGGCTGGTCCCCCGACCCGGCCGAGCACCCGGCAGGTGGCGCGGCGCCGCGAGGCATCGGCGGAGCTGGCCACCGAGCGTGGCGTCCGGGTCACTGAGCTGGCGATGACCGGTGAGCACCCGCTGCAGCGGTCTGCCAGTGTGGTGCCGCTCATCGATTACGCCACCGTGTATGGGCATCGCCTCGGGTGTACAATCCCACGCCGATCGAAATCATCAGATCCTGAAGAGCGGATTTCCTAGGCGCGCCGACCGGGAAGGAATCCGGCATCAAAAATTACCATCAGCCGCGCGATGGCGCCCGTACCGACCGCTGCTAGCTGGGTGAGCAGGCCGGTCTGGCGCTGGCGCACAGGATCAGCCGGGCAAGAGAAAAGTGGCTGGCAGTATTCTCCGCTGCGCGCGCTGCGGCTGGCCGCCAACATCGGCATCGCCATCGCCAAGCTGGTCGCGTTCCTGCTGACCGGCTGGGCCTCTCGGTGCCCGCCGAGTTCGGCGCATTTGCTCGCGGATGCAGCGATCAGGTGCAGCGGCTGGTCGGCCGGGCCCGGGCGCAACCGGGCGGGAGACCGAGGAGCACCCGTTCGGCTACGGCCGCGTACCAGAACCTGCAACGGCTTTCTGGTGTCCGTGGTGCTGTTCTCGGATCGGCGGTGCGTTCTCCATCTATGACGGCGTTCACAAGATCATCAAACCCGAGCCGCTCGACTACTCCGTGGATCGCGTTTGCGTCTGCCCTGTCGTTCGTCCTCGAGGGTCCTCCTCGCTGCGCGTGTCGGGTCAGGCAGGCCAACAAGCTCCGGCACCGCCGAAGCTGGTTCACGTTCATCCGGCGGGTCAAGGAACCGAACCGCATCGTCAGCGTGCTGGATACACTGCTGCCCTGCTCGGCCTGCTGTAAGCCTTCGCCGGGGTCGGTCTTGCTGAGCTGACCGGCAACGCAGCCTGGGAGCCGGCGGCGGCTCGGTGGCCATCGGCCTGCTGCTGGCCGGGGTGGCGGTCGTGGTTGGCCGGGAGACCCAGAGCCTGCTGATCGGCGAGGCGGCCAGCGACGAGGCCGAGAAGACGATCGTGAGGCGCTGGAGGCCGGTCCTGAGGTGGAGAGGTCATCCACCTGCGTGGCCTCCACCTGTAGCCGGGGCTCGCCGCCGGTCGCGGCCAAGATCGCGATCCGGCCCGGCGACAACTGCGAGACGATCGTGCGCGGCATCGACGTGGCCGAGACCCGGTCCGCAGGCCATGCCGACCGCTCACGTCATCTACCTGGAGCCCGACATCTACCAGGAGTCCCGGACTCGAGGGCCGACACCGACCCCTCGATCCGGACCGTCCAGGTTTCTGGGGCGACTACGACGGGGTCCGGACTATCCACGCGGGACCGGTCCGCTCCCCCAGCTGGTCAGGATGGTCGTGCCGTAGCAACCCTTTAAAAAAACGGAAAAAGTACTACGGCGGGGCGTGGCCGGGTGCGGCGGGCATCCGGCGCGGTCAGATGCCGCGGTAGTTGCGGACGGGCATGCGGGGGCCCCGCGCGGTGCCCGGAGGCCAGCTGAACTCGAGCAACCGGGTGACGCGGTAGCGGCGAACGGGGCCAGCAACGCGAGCACTGCTGTCGTCGTCGACCCGGCGGCCTGGTCAGCGCCCAGCCGACGAGCTTGGGCAGGTTGTAGTCGCTGACCGAGACGGGGCGTCTGGGTCGCCGGTGGCGCGCGTACCACCTCGGCCGCCGTCCACACGCTGATGCCGGGCAGCAGTCTGCGGCGGCGGGCCTTTCGGCCGCGCTGAGGCCGACGATCTCCTCCAGGCGCCCGGAGACGCCGCAGGCGCGGCCGATGGTCCGGGCCCGGACCCTATCTCCACCCCGGCGCGGTGCCATTCCCCAGGACGGGATCCGGGCCCACACCCGGGGCGGCGGGAACACCCGCATGCCGGGCGGGGCCAGGCTGGGCGCGAGGCCGCCGAACCTGGTCACAGGATCCGCCAGGCCCTGATTCGGTGCCCTCGAGGCTGACCACCTTCTGCTCCAGCACCGCCGGGACCAGGGCTTCCATCACCCGCTCGCTGTCCCCATGCGCAGGCCGGGGGTGCCGGGTGGCCAGGCCGCGGACCAGCCCGGGCCCGGGTCGAAGCCGTCGCGCAGGTCGCGGTGCTCACCATCTCCGGCAGCGATTCCAGCAGCCACCCCGCCCCCGGGCCCCAGGCCGCGGCGGCGACGTCCTGGCCGCGCTCGGGCAGCACCCGCAGGGTGGCGGGGCCTTCCCGGGGTCAGCGAGGCTCCGCCAGACCGCGCCCGCCGAGTCCACCCGGGTAGGTGGGGTCGCCGCCGCCGCTATGACGAAAGGCTCAGGCGGACGCTTATCGGGAACCCCCTGGCCGGACCAGCGCCTCGGCCGGCTGATGCGGCTGAGGGGCCGGGCCTCCCGGACCGCCGGGAGGGCCATGGCCAGGAGCCGGGCGCAGGCCCGGAGGCCCGGGATCCAGGTCGGGTCCAGGCGCACGTCGGGCCAGACCGGACGCCGCGGGCCAGCTCGCGTCTTGCCGGCCCCGATGACCGCCCGGTCGCCGATGACGGCACCGTCGATCAGGGCGCCCTCGGCTATTCCGGGCGCCTGCGCTGAGAACGCTGTCGCGGACGACCGCGCCCGGGGCCACCTGGACGCCGTCGAACAGCACGCTGCCGTGCACCTCGGCGCCCGCGCCGATCCGGGCGCCCGCGCCGACCGTCGGCGCGGGCGCCCGGATCGGCGCGGGCGCCGAGGTGCACGGCAGCGTGCTGTTCGACGGCGTCCAGGTGGCCCCGGGCGCGGTCGTCCGCGACAGCGTTCTCGGCGCCGGCGCCCAGATAGCCGAGGGCGCCCTGATCGACGGTGCCGTCATCGGCGACCGGGCGGTCATCGGGGCCGGCAAGTACCAAGCGGCCCGCGGCGTCCGGGTCTGGCCCGACGTGCGCCTGGACCCGACCTCGATCCGGTTCTCCTCCGACGCCTGAGCCGGGCCTCCTCGCCCATGGCCCTCCCGGCGGTCCCCCCAGCCCCGGCCCCTCAGCCGCATCAGCCCCACGAGGCGCTGGTCCGTGAGTGGCACGCCCCGTTCCCGATCAGCGTCCGCCGAGCCTTTCGGTGCACGCGCGCGGCGGCGGCGACCCCACCTACCGGGTGGACTCGGCGGGCGCGGTCTGGCGGACCTCGCTGACCCCGGAAGGCCCCGCCACCCTGCGGGTGCTGCCCGAGCGCGGCCAGGACATCGCCGCCGCGGCCTGGGGCCCGGGGGCGGGGTGGCTGCTGGAATCGCTGCCGGAGATGCTGGGCGCCGGCGATTCGCGCGACGGCTTCGACCCGGCCCCGCACCCGCTGGTCCGCGAGTCCGGCCACCCGGCACCCCGGCCTGCGCATCGGCCGCAGCCAGCGGGTGATGGAAGCCCTGGTCCCGGCGGTGCTGGAGCAGAAGGTGGTCAGCCTCGAGGCACATCGGGCCTGGCGGATCCTGCTGACCAGGTTCGGCGGCCTCGCGCCCGGCCCGGCCCCGCCCGGCATGCGGGTGTTCCTGCTGCCCCGGGTGTGGGCCCGGATCCCGTCCTGGGGAATGGCACCGCGCCGGGGCTGGAGATCTCGCCCTGGGCCCGGACCATCGGCCGCGCCTGCGGCGTCTCAGGGCGCCTGGAGGAGATCGTCGGCCTCAGCCGGCCGAGGCCGGCTGCTTCGCAGACGCTCGCCCGGCATCGGCGTGTGGACGGCGGCCGAGATCATGCAGCGCGCCACCGGCGACCCGGACGCGGTCTCGGTCGGCGACTACAACCTGCCCAAGCTGGTCGGCTGGGTGCTGGCCTGCTGCTGGGTCGACGACGACGGCATGCTCGCGTTGCTGGCCCCGTTCACCGGCCACCGCTACCGCGTCACCCGGTTGCTCGAGTTCCCCTGGCCTCCGGCCGCCGCGCCGGGGCCCCCGCATGCCCGTCCGCGACTACCGCGGCATCTGACCGCGCCGGATGCCCGCCGCACCCGGCCACGCCCCGCCGTAGTACTTTTTCCGTTTTTTTAAAGGGTTGCTACGGCACGGAGCCGTCCTGACCGGGCTGGGGGAGCGACGGGTCCCGCGTGGATAGTCCGGACCGTCGTAGTCGCCCCAGGCCCGCTGGACGGTCCGGATCGAGGGGTCGGTGTCGTCGATTCCGGGACTCCTGGTAGATGTCGGGCTCCAGGTAGATGACGTGAGCGGTCGGCATGGCCTTGCGGACCCGGCTCTCGGCCGCGTCGATGCCGCGCACGATCGTCTCGCCGGTGTCGCCGGGCCGGATCGCGTCTTGGCCGCGACCAGCAGCGAGTCCGGGCTCAGGTGGACCGTGCGCAGGTGGATGACCTTCTCCACCTCAGGACCGGCCTCCAGCGCCTTCACGATCGTCTTCTCGGCCTCGTCGCTGGCCGCCTCGCCGATCAGCAGGCTCTGGGTCTCCCGGCCGACCACGACCGCCACCCCGGCCAGCAGCAGGCCGATGGCCACCGAGCCGCCGCCGTCCCAGGCTGCGTTGCCGGTCAGCTCGGCCAAACCGACCCCGGCGAAGGCGAACAGCAGGCCGAGCAGGGCCGCAGTGTCCTCCAGCAGCGTGACAATCAGGTCCGGTTCCTTGACCCGCCGGATGAACGTGAACCAGCTCCCGGCGGTGCCGGAGCTTGTTGGCCTCCTTGACCGACACGCGCAGCGAGGAGGCCCTCGAGGACGAACGACAGGCCGAGCACGCCGAACGCGATCCACGGAGTAGTCAGCGGCTCGGGTTTGATGATCTTGTGAACGCCGTCATAGATGGAGTACGCACCGCCGACCGAGAACAGCACCACGGACACCAGAAAGCCGTACAGGTATCGCTACGCGGCCGTAGCCGAACGGGTGCTCCTCGGTCTCCCGCCCGGTTGCGCCCGGGCCCGGCCGACCAGCAGCAGCACCTGATCGCTGCAGTCCGCGAGCGAATGCACGAACTCGGCCAGCAGCGAGGCCGAGCCGGTCAGCAGGAACGCGACCAGCTTGGCGATGGCGATGCCGATGTTGGCGGCCAGCGCCGCCAGCACCGCGAGAATGCTGCCGGCCGTTTCTTCTTGCCCGGCTGATCCTGGCCCTGCGCCGACCTGGCCTGCTCACCCGGCTGGCCGCGGTCGGTACGGGCGCCATCGCGCGGCTGATCGTGAATTTTGATGCTGGATTCCTTCCCGGTCGGCGCGCCTAGGAAATCCGCTCCTTCAGGGACTGGATGATTTCGATCGGCGTGGGGTCTACACCCGAGGCGATGCCCAGATACACGGTGGCGTAATCAATCAGCGGCACCACACTGGCGAACCGCTGCAGCGGGTGCTCACCGGTCATCGCCAGCTCAGTGACCCGGACGCCACGCTCGGTGGCCAGCTCGGCCGATGCCTCGCGGCGCCGCGCCACCTGCGGGTGCTCGGCCGGGTCGGCCAGCAGCACCAGCCGCTGCGTGTCATCGCCCGACAGCGTCGAGTTCATCAGCCGCGCCCAGATCGCGTCGTCCTCCTCCGGGATCCCCATGAAGCTCCCGATCACGCGCGAGACGACCGGCTGCGCGACGTCGAGCACCAGGTCGCATTCCTCGCGGCCCTGCAGCCGGTCGAGCACGCGCGTCGTGATCGCGCGGATGTCCTGCTCGGTGCGCCGCGATCCGCTTCGGCGTGAACCCCGCCTGGAACAGCGCCTTCAGGCGGTCGTGCTTCGGCGGGTCCATCCCGATGAACATCGCCTGCACGAGCTCGACCGGGAACACTTCCGAGACGGCCGTCACGCCGTGCGCGGACGAGTACGTCTGCCAGTCGCGGCTGACCGCGTGGATGTCCTCCGCCGTCGTCACCGACCAGAAGCCCTTCTCGTTCGGGTAGTCGACGACGCGGTCGGTCCAATGGACCGGGCACTTCGCGCGCATCTCCTTGAACAGCTCGTGCGGCGGCCCGTTCAGCCACAGCTCGCGCTCTGCCAAGCGCACGTGCTCGAGATCGCTGCCAACGGTCGCCATCGGGACCTCCCCATCGTTCGCCGGATCGCTCTCGCGATCATACTGGCCGTTCGGCCAGCGCGTGCGCTTGGCGCCCGCACGCGCGCGTACGATCGTCCCGATGCTCGACATCGTCCGCCGCCGTCCTGGGCGTCCGACGCGCACGCGCAGGCTTCGCTGCTCGCTCGGCGCGCTCGCGGCGCTCGCGCTCGCCACCGGCTCGCTCGCGCCGGGCGCCGCCGCCGCGCCGGGCGCGCGCGAGGGCTCCAGCATCGCCGCCGCCGCGCGCCTGACGGCAGTCCGCTGCACGCTCGGCGACGGCTCGCGGCGCTCCTGCCCGATCGACCTGACGCCGCCGAGGATCCGCACGCTGTACCTCGAAGCGCCGCTCCTCCCAGTGCTCGTCGGCAACCGCTACACGATCGCCACCGGCGAGTGGCGCGCCCCACGCGGCAGCCACCTGTCGGTCGAATGGCTCGACGCGCGCGGACGCCCCGCCGCGCGCGGGCTGCGCTTCGAAGTCGCCGCCGGCGAGCTCGGAGGCGCGCTCTCCGCGCGCGTCTGCGCGAACGCTCCCGGCGCGCGCAGCTGCCGCGTCGTCAGCCTGTCCGGCGCCGTGCGCACCGTCCCCGCCTACCTGCAGGCGACGTGCGGCTCGCACCGCCCGCCCGCTCCCGCGTACGACCCCAACTTCGCGTTCTTCTCCGCGCCGCGCATCGAAGGCGGCTGGGACCCCTGCCGGCCGATCGTCTGGGCGCTCGACACGTACGACATGCCCGCACTGCTCGCCGCGCCCGGCGCGGGCTGGAAACGCTCGCGAGCGACGCGGTCGCGCAGCTCGCGGCCGCGACCGGCGTCACGTTCACGCGCGCCCCCAACTTCTACTCGGCGCCCGGCCTGCCGAACGAAGGGACCGTCGGCCCCGAAGGCGTCGCGCTCGCGATCGGCTTCGCGCCGCAGGGTCCCGACATCGGAGGCACCGGCGGGCTGCACGGCGTGGCGGGGCAGTTCGCGACGAAAGGCGAGGTCGAGATCGACATCAGCGCGGCCTGGAGCGAACGTCAGGCGCTGCTCGTGCTGCTGCACGAGCTCGGGCACGCGATGGGCCTCGCCCACCCCGTCGCCGAGCCGCCCGCCGCCGACCCGTTCAACGAGGTCATGGACCCCGTCGTCACGTCGTTCACCAGCTACCAGCCCGGCGACCTCTGCGGGCTGTACGAGCTCACCTGGCGCGCGCCGTGCGCCGGGCAGAGCGCGCCGACGCTCGGCCAGGGCCGACCCGAAGGCTGACGCCCCGCCGCGGCGCCCGCGTTGGCGCGCACGTTGCTCGGCGGGCGCCTCGCGCGCGCGTCGGGCTGTCAGGCCGCGGGTGGGCTCGCCGAGGCGGCGGCGCGTTGCGGCGGCAGGTTCAGCTCGCCGACCGTCAGCCGCCCGACCTCGAGCTCGCCGACCTTCAGCGAGCCGATCGCGCCGCGGCGGATCGCCAGGCGCCCGATCGCGAGCGCCCCGATCGCGACCGCGCCGCCGGCCAGCGCTCCTACAGCGAGCGCGCCGAGCGACGCCGCTCCTCGCCGGCTCACCGCGCGCCGCCCGCCGGCTTCGGCGCTGGCGTCGGCGCGGCGTTCTCGGCGAGCGCGCGCCCCGCGTACAGCAGCATGTGTTCGAGGTGCGCTTCGAGCGTTTCCATCGAGTGGCCGCCTTCGTACACGACGCCGTGCGCGCTCGCGCCGGCCGCGCGCAGGCTCGCCGCGAACGGCGCGTCCTCGGACGGGTCGGCGATCCTGTCGGCCGCGCCGCCATAGACATACGCGTGCAGCCCTTCGCGCTCGATCGTCGGCGTCGCCGCCTTCAGCTCGCCTTCGAGGCCGTTGAAGAAGCCGAGCCAGCTCTCGACGACCGAGAAGCGCAGCGGGTTGCCGAGCGCGATGTTCATCGCGCCATAGCCGCCCATCGAGTCGCCCGCGATCGCGCGGCCGGCGCGCGTAGGGAGCGTCGGCAGCATCCGGTCGACGAGCTGCTGCACTTCGAGCACGTAGCTCTCGTAGCGCCCGCGCCAGTTGTTCGCGCCCGGTCCGCCCTGGATCATCACCGCGAGCAGCGGCGGGATCGCGTGCCGCGCGATCAGCGCGTCGAGCTTTTCCTGCAACCCCAGTTCGAGGAACGCCGTCGCCGGCTGGCTGTTGCCGTGCAGCAGGTACAGCACCGGGTAGCGCTGCGACGTGCTCGCATAGCCCGGCGGGACGTACACGTGGAACAGGCCGCGCGCGCCGAGCGCCGCCGAGGCGTAGCTGGCGGTGTCGATCGTGCTGCCCGCCGCGTCGGCGTCGCCGCGACGCAGCGTCGGCAGCACCGGCGCCGGGCTCTGCTGCACGCTCGTCTGCGCGACCGGCGTCGCCGTGCGCAGCCCGAGCAGGCGCTCGACGCGCAGCGGACCGTCGAGCGCGACCGTCGCCGCGAGCGCCAGCAAGGCGCTCAGCAGACCAGTGAGCAGCAGCAGCCGCGGGTTCGCGCGCGAGCGTCGCTCGATCCCCGCCGCCGGCGCGCCGGCGGGCACGAGCTCGAGCCGCGGCGGCAGCGCCGGCACCCAGGACGGCGGCAGCGGAAGCGATTCGACCGCTTCCGCTGCGCGCCCCGGCCAGCTCCATTCGCCGAGGCTGTCCATCCACAGCTGCGTGCGCGACGTTCTCCTGGCAACGGACATCTTCGGAATTCAACGAACGGATCTCGCGAAACCCAAGCCCTGCACGAAGCTGCCCAAAGCTCAGCGCGTGCTCCACACCGCCCCGGTGTCGCCGAACCCGAGCGCGTACTTCGTCGCTTCGGTCAGGTCGAATTCGCGCCCGGCGACGTACGGACCGCGGTCGACCACCGGCACGCGGATCGAGCGGTCGCCGTAGCGCAGCGTCACGAGCGTGCCGCACGGGAGCGTCTTGTTCGCGACGCCGAGCGTCGAGCTCGTCAGCGAGCCGCCGCACGCGAGCGAGCCGCCGCCGCCGTACCACGACGCCTCGGCGACGCGGTACACGTTCAGCTCTCCGAGCCGGCGGTGCGACGGGCGGTCGGCGCTGTCGCCGGCGAAGCGCACGCGCACGCTCTCGCTGCCGGTCTGCCGCGGCACGTAGCGCAGGCGAAAGCGCCCGCCCGTGCTCGTGCGAGCGTGCGCGACGTCGTGCCAGCCGCGCGCGCCGAGCGCCTGCAGCGTCACCGTCCGCCCCGACAGGCGCGGGCTCAGCGTCCCGGCGATGCTCACCTGGCTGTCGGCGAGCACGTTCAGGCTCGCCCGACGGACGCGCAGCGTGCTCGACAGCGGGCCGCCCAGCGACGGCGCGTCGAGCGCCGACGCCGACGTCGTCGCGATCTGGATCGGAGCGACCGCGGCGAGCGGCTGCGCGGATTGCGCGGGTGCGTACATGTAGGTGCGAACCTCCTTGGGGATCGCCTACGGGGTTAGCTGTCGGGCTCACGCCCGACCGACACGCGTACGGACGCGCGTCAACCGGGCGTTACGCCCGCATCAGTGGGCGATTCGCCCCATCCAGGCCCGTACTGCGGCCAGGCGGTGGGTTCCCCGCTCGCTGCCGGAAGGGGCAGCGACTCGGCTGAGTCAACAGTCGTCGAAGACGGTAGACGGTGCGACAGATGGGGTTCTGTGACTCAGGTCACAGTTGACCCTCGCCGTAGTGGTGGCGTTCCGACCCAGCCGTCTAGCAGAATCGACGAGATGCCAGCTGTTACTGAGCTACTCGCGACAGAGGCTGCTCTGAATAAGCTCGGAGCGCGTGGGATCTCGGCCACCGACGCGGAGCAGACGATCTGGAATCGTCACGTTATCGTCTGGAACCGCCGCGGCCATCCGGATCGAAGCCAACGCGAGGGACGCCGACTGCTGATCGGTCGCAGCGGTGCTAATCGACCGTTGACGCTGGTGAAGGAGAAGACCATAGAGCCGACCACGTGGCTGCTCATTACGGGCTGGGACTCGACGCTCGCCGAGCGTATGATCTTGGAGCAATCATGATGCGTCCCGATCCTGATCCATTGCCCGGGGACTTCGATGAGGAGCTTCGCGAGCTGGATCCTGCTGACATCCAGGTCAGCGAGCCTCCCCCAGACCGTCGTCTCGTCGTGCAGTTCACGCTCGACGGACACGATGCAGCAGCGCTGCAGCGGATGGCCGACGACCAGGGCGAGAAACCAGGCGAGGTCGTCAGGTCGCTTATTCGCGCGGCGTCAGGCAAGGCAGCCTGACTGCGGTCACGTCTAGATGGCCGCGATCCTCATGCGGCGCTGGCAATGCGCTGCTCATACCGCAATGCGAGATCCATCGGGATATTCGGCTGGCCGCCCGGCCAGGAATCGGGTATGCTTGCTCGCGACGGATTGAGTCTCATATCTTCCTTTTGCCTCGGCAGAGAGCCGGCCACGTTGGTCGGCTCTCTGCGTCTGGCCCGCGCTTGCACCACGGCCGCTGGCCACGCGCGTCGCGTACCGTTCGCTCATGCGCGCGCCCGATCGCCTGCGTACTCGTACGCAGCACGCTCCCTGCGGGCCGGCTCGGCGCTATACGCCCTGAGTATTGTTGCCCGACCTCGCTGTCAAGGGGGCGCCGGACTACCGAAAGAAGGAAGCATGGAGGCTCTACTCACCCTGCGCCGATTCGCTGCGGCGGCGGCATCGTCACGCTGCTCGGCGCCGCCGCGGCGCTGCCGCCGGCAACGGCGGGCGCGGCGACGACGCACAAATGCGCCGACAAGACGGTGACGCTCGAACTCTCCAACGGCGAAGGTGGCGTGAGGCAGTACCCGGAGCCGATCAAGGCGATCACGACGCAGGGGATCAGCTGCGCCGGTGCCTACAAGTTCTTGAGCGCGTTCTTCCACAACCACACGCAGGGCGTCGAGCCCGAACACTTCCAGTGCAAGACCGGGAGGTTCAAAGCGCCGGCGGGGCTCGTGCCGCAGCTCTGCACGAAGCCCGGCGTGAAGATCCAGTTCGCCGTGCAGGGCGGCTGATCGACTAGGCGGAGCCGGCGCTGACGGGGGGCGCCGGCGCCGCGCTCCCGCCGGCGCCGGCGCCGGCGTGCGGGCGCGCCTCCGCGCCCACGTCGTGTCCGTG
>CAVPKP010000005.1:0-19763 GCA_963705745.1 uncultured Solirubrobacteraceae bacterium | reverse complement strand
GCCCCGTCGGCAGCAGGCCATCGCCGCTGGCGCGCGGGCCACGCACAGCCGCGAGCCGCGAGCCGTCCCGTCAGCGTCAGCCGCGGCGCTCGCCGAGCCCGCGCCGCATGCGCTGCACGCGGCGAAGCTCCTGGATCGCCTCGTCCTCGGCGACGAGCGCGGTGTCGCCGTCGCCGAGCAGCTCGGGCTCGATCCGGTGGCGGACGAGCTCGCCGGCGACCTGGTCGACGCGCTGCGCGCCGGCGCCGGGACGCGAGCTGACGACGCGCGCGATGCGCAGCCCGTCGAACAGCAGGCCGACGCCGTCGTCGAGCGCCCAGCCGCCGGGGAGCGTGCCGTCGCGCACGGCGGCGAGCCAGACGGGCAGGCGCTCGGGCTCGCCGTCGGAGTGGACGGTCAGCGAGCCGTCGAGCAGGCCGAGGCCGGCGAACGGCTCGGGCACGCCGCTGGAGCGCGTGACGCCGCCCTGGAACCAGCACATCGCACCGGCGCTGAGGCCGGCGAGCACGGTGCCGGTGCGCCACGCGTCGACGAGCAGGCGGTCGAGGCCGTGCGCGCGCCAGATCGCGAGCAGGTTGCGCATCGAGCCGCCGCCGACGTAGATGATGTCCTGCTCGAGCAGGATCTGCGCGAGCGGGCGCTTGCTGTCCTGCAGGCGGAACAGGGAGAGGTGCTCGTGCACGCACCAGCGGTCGGCGAAACGCGCTTGGAAGGCGTTGATCTGCGCGGTCGTGTCGCCGGAGGCGGTCGGCAGGAACAGCACGCGCGGCTCCTTCGCGTCGGTCAGCGAGAGCACGAAGTCATCGAGCAGCGGGTTGGTCGGCTCCATCGTGAAGCCGCCGCCGCCCATCGCAAAGATCCGGCGCTGCTCGAGCGGAACGTCGGCCGTCCGGGCCTCCGTGTTCATGCGACGAGCGTACCGCTCACGCGGGGAGCGGCTCGGGCGCGACGGGCGGCAGCCGCTCGGCTTTCAGCCGCTCCGCCTGCACGGGGGCGGCGGCGGTCGAGCGCCGCGCGCCGCGCCGGCGGGGACGGCGTGACTTGGCGGGCGCCGCGGAGGGCGCGGCGAGGTCGGGCACGCTCGCCATCTCGAGCTCGGCGTCGGCGACCGTCGCGCGCTCGCCGCCGAGGTAGGTGACTTCGAGCGGCGTCTCGACGACGCCGTCGCCGGTGTGCTCGACGCGATAGGCGCAGCCGCCGGGACGCGAGCTGACGGCGCGCTTGAGGCGCGTGCGGCGGAAGTGCAGCGCGACGCCGTCCTCGACGGCGAAGCCGGGTCGCATGCCGTCGCCGACGAAGCGGTGGTACTCGGCGCGACGCGCCGGCTCGCCGTCGTAGTGGACGCAGTTGGAGTACGGCAACAGGCCGAGCCCGCGCACGCCGCGCGGGGCGCCGTGAAAGGCGCTGAGCGCCTCCTCGAACCAGCAGAGCGAGCCTGCGGAGGGGCCGCACAGGACGACGCCCTTGCGCCAGGCTCGGCGAAGGACGTCGTCGAGCCCGTACGCGCGCCACGCGCCGAGCATGCTGACGACGTTGCCGCCGCCGACGTAGATCAGGTCCTGGGCGAGCAGGTGGCTCGAGAGGTCGTCCTCGACGCCGCCGGTGCCCTGGTCGCGGCGGAACAGGGAGACATGGCTCGCGTCGCAGCTCGCGGCGAAGCGGCGGTAGAAGCGCACGACGTAGTGGTCGGCGTCGCCGGAGGCGGTCGGCAGGAAGCAGACGCGCGGACGTTCGGCGTCGGTCAGCGAGAGGACGTAGTCGTCGAGCAGCGAGCTGTCGCGCTCCATCGAGAAGCCGCCGCCTCCGAGGGCGACGATCTGTGGCGTTCTTGGTCGCATCGTCTCGTCTCGCCTCGCTTTGGTCGGCCGGCGCAGCTCGAACAGCGTGCTGCGAGATTGCCCGAACGGGCCGGTCGCGAACATGGACCGTCGTCGGAGATTGCGCGCCGGCGACTGGACATCCGCAGCAACGCTCGCGACGGCCGTTCGTAGGGTCACGGATGGCTTCTTTAGGAAGTTTCAGGGGGCTCTCACGTTGCTCCTACACGCATGGCGCATGCTGCCGCGCATGAGCTATTCATGGCAGTCCACCTCCGCTGCGCCGGCTGCACCGGCGCCTGCGATCGACACGACCATCCGCGGCGGAGGCGTGACGCGCGAGCGCGCGCGCCTGAGCGTGCTCGCGCGCCGTCTCCCGCGAGGAGAGCTGAGCGCGCTGATCGCGCTCGCGGCGCTGCTGAACCTGTGGGCGCTGAGCCGCAACGGGTGGGCGAACGACTACTACAGCGCGGCCGTGCGCTCGATGAGCACGAGCTGGCACAACTTCCTGTTCGCGTCGGCCGACCCGAGCGGCGTGATGACGGTCGACAAGCCGCCGCTGGCGCTGTGGGTGCAGGCGTTGTCGGTGCGCGTGTTCGGCTACCACCCGCTGAGCATGCTCGTGCCGCAGGCGCTGATGGGCGTCGCGAGCGTGGCGCTGGTGTACGACCTCGTGCGCCGGCGCTTCGGCCGCGTCGCCGGCTTCGTGGCCGGGCTCGCGCTGGCGCTGACGCCGATCACGGTGGCGATCTCGCGCCACAACAACCCGGACGCGCTGCTCGTGCTGTGCTGCGTCGCGGCGCTGTGGTTCACGTGCGCGCGCTCGAAGACGGACGTACGCGCTGGATCGTGCTGGCCGGCGTGTGCGTCGGCCTGGGCTTCGAGACGAAGATGCTCGTCGCGCTCGTCGTCGTGCCGGCGATCGCGGTCGCGTACCTGCTCGTGGTCGCCGCGCGGACGGGTTCGCGCGCTGCGCCAGCTGCTCGCCGGCGGCGCGGCGATGGTGCTCGTCGGCGGCGCATGGCCGGCGCTCGTCGCGCTGACGCCGGCGGCCGACCGGCCGTGGATCTCGGGCACGAGCGACAACAGCATCTTCTCGCTGATCTTCGAATACAACGGCCTCGGCCGCGTCGACGGCCAGGCGGGCGGTCCGGCCGGGATCGGCGGCGCAGGCGGCGGCGATGTTCGGCGGCTCGACGGGGCCACTGCGCCTGCTGAACGACGCGCTCGGCGGCCAGGACGGATGGCTGCTCGGGTTCGCGCTCGTCAGCGCGATCGGGCTGCTCGTCGCGACGCGCATGCGGCGAGCCGACGCGCGCAGCGGCTGGCTCGTCGCGGTCGGCGGCGCGTTCGCGACGACGGCGGTGCTGTTCAGCTTCGCAAGCGGGATCTTCCACCCGTACTACGTGTCGCTGCTCGCGCCGTTCGCGGCCGCGCTGGTCGGCGCGGGCGTCGCGCAGATGCTCGGCGGCGGCCTCGGCGCGCGCGTGCTCGCGCCGCTGGCGCTCGCGGGCGGCGTCGCGACGGAGCTGGCGGTGCTGGACGACTACCCCGGCCAGCTCAGCTGGCTGCCGCCGGTGCTGATCGCGGCATGCGTGCTCGCGGCGCTCGCGCTCGTGCTGGCGCGCTCGAAGCGCGCGCGCCTGGCGGCGGCCGCGGTCGGGATCGCGGCGCTGCTGCTGGCGCCGTCGGTGTGGGCGGTCGACACGCTCGGCCACGCGACGAGCAGCACGTTCCCCGAGGCGGCCCGGCGAACGTCCAGCGGGCCGGCGGGTCGGGGTTCGGCGGTCCGGGCGCGCGCGGCGGCTTGGGCGCGTTCGGGCCGGGCGCGCGAGCCGGTGGTGCGTCGGCCGGCGCGTCCGGTGCGTCCGCGTCGGGCACGGGCACGACGGGCCGGGCGTCCGGCGGGGGGCCCGCCGCGGGCTCGTCCGGCCGGGCGGCCGGCGAACGACCGCTGTTCGGCTCCGCCGGCGGCGGGACGTCGGAATCGGGACCGGCCGGCGCTCCGCCGGCGGGGCCGCCGAGCGGCGCCGCCGGGCAGGCCGCGCCGGGCGCAGGCGCCGGTAACGCGCCGGGCCGCGCGAGCGCGGGCGCGGGCGGCTTCGGCGGCACGGGTGCGTCCGCCGGAGGTGGTTTCGGCGGCGGCGGAATCGGCGCGCCGATGGGCAACGACGGCACGATCACGAAGGCGCTCACGTACGTCAAGCAGCACGGCGGCGGCACGATCGCCGTGTCGAGCCAGTCGAGCGCGGCGTCGGCGATCATCGCGAGCGGCGCGAAGGTCGCCGGGATCGGCGGCTTCTCCGGGCGCGAGAGCGACGTGACGGCGAGCTGGCTCGCGCAGCGCGTCAGCTCCGGTGCGATCCGCTGGGTGCTCGTCGAAGCGAGCGGCTCCGCGGGCGGCGGCCGCGGCCTGCCGGGCGACACGCGCGCGGGCTCGAAAGCGGCGATGACGGCGGTCGCGAAATCGTGCACGCACGTGACGCTCGCGACGAGCGCAGGCTCGAGTGCGGAAGCGACGTCGAGCGGCCGCGCGGGCGCGACGTCGAGCACCGGCGCGAGCGGGACGACGCTGTACGACTGCCAGGGTCGCGCCGCCGCGCTCGCGAGCGCCTGACGCACGAGTTCTCCCCACGTCGAGGGCGCCGCCGGCCCCCTCGGACGAGGCTCGCCGGACAAGCGCCGGCGGGCCTCGTCCGGCGCCCGTGCCGGGCATCGACAGGCGCCTCGGCTCCTTTGGTCGGTCAACGGACCCCTGATCAGCCGGCCAACATCGCCTTGGCGGCTTGAGCAAGGAGGACTCTCGGCCGATGCGTCCAAATACTGCGGGTGGATCGCAACTTTTGGGGCAAAGAAGAGTCAATAGGGCATAGGTGCCTGGACTCGGTTAGGGAGGTCGGTATGAGGTCTCGTGTCCGCTTTTCGTTCGTTGCGCTGCTCGTCGGCGTGATCGTCGCGTTTGCAGTGCCCGCAGCGGCACAGGCCGCGGTTGAAGTCGAAAAGTTCGTCGGCGTCAACTGCAAAGCCACCGCCGAACACTGCGGCGAAAAAGTTGTCGGCACGGATGTCTTCGGCGATCCGATCGCGGAAACGGTCGAACCGAACCAGACCGAATCCGAAACGCAGGGCTACACGCAGGCCGCCGGCCACGTGCCGTTCGGCGTCACTGACTTCACGCTCAAACACAGCGGCAGCCTTGCGGAAAAAAATGCCGTTCCGACCAGCGTCGTGACGCATGTCAGGGTCGACGTCGCTGCCGGGCTAGCGACGGCTCCTGCGGCCGTGCCTCAGTGCACGATGGCCGAATTCGGCGCAAGCGAAGTATTCGCGGGCACCGGACTGGGCTTCTATACGAAACCGACGTGCAAAACGGGTGGCGGCGCGCACGGAACCGGACCGGAAAGCACGGTGATCGGCGAAGAAACGGCAACTGTCTACGTTTCCGGCCTCGGCGACGTGACGATCGCCGGAACTCTCTACAACCTCGTCCAGCCCGAACCGCCGGCCGCACGGGCGTCGCTGTTCGGGGCAGCGCTCAAACTTCCGAAACCGCTTACCGAAATCATTCTCGGCAAATTCTCGGCGATTCCCCCGGGAGAAGAACCCGGGCAGAAAGGCGCGCAGTACTACGCTCACACGCTTGTCGAAGGCAACGTCGAATGGGGCCAGGAAGCCAAGGGAACGGGCGCCGGCGACTATCACGACTACTTCGAAGTCCATGTCTCGCCAAGCCTGCCGGTGATCCGCTCGCGCCAGGAGGACTACGGCACAGCGGGCAACGGCAGCTTCATTACGAATGCGACGAGCTGTCCTGGCAACCACACCACGCAGCTGAGCCTCGAAGGCGTGCCGATCGGGTCTGAAGCGGAAATCAAAGAACACCTGGAAAGTGGCAGCCGCGAATCGCTCAGAAGGCCGTACACGACGCTGCTTGGCATCAACGGCTGCGGCATCGTTCCGTTCGAACCGGCCTTCTCGCTGACCCCTTCAACGACCGCGAGCGATCAGCCCGATGGGATCAGCGCGACGGCGGCCCTGACTCGTCACCCGAGCGAAGAAATCGACTCGGCCCAGGTGAAAACGGCAGCGATCAAGCTGCCCGAAGGGATGACCCTAAACCCATCGGCGGCGGCCGGCCTGACGGCGTGCACTCCGGCGCAGGCGCGGATTCACAGCGAAACCCCGGGCACATCCTGCCCGGCGTCCTCGCTGCTTGGAACCGTCAGCCTCGACGTGCCGACGTTGCCGCCGGGCTCGCTCAGCGGCAACGTCTATCTCGGCGGACCGGAATCCGGGCCGATCACCGGTCCTCCGTACATCGTCTACGTAGACGCCGAGTCTGCCCGCTACGACGTGTCCGTTCGCCTGAAAGCCGAAACGATCCCGAACGCGGCGACGGGGCAGGTCACGACGATCTTCAACGAAAACCCCGAACAGCCGTTCACGAGCATCACGATGCACTTCAAGGAAGGCGCGCTCTCGCCGATCGCCAACCCGCTGACGTGCGGCGTGGCGACCACGGAAGCGAGCTTCCAGCCGTTCACGCTGACGGCCGCGAGGACGGTCGGCAGCGCATTCACGCCGACCGGCTGCGCCAACCCGATCCCGTTCTCGCTCACGCAGGCGACGTCGAACCAGACGACGACGGCCGGCGGGAACACGAGCTACACGTTCAGCCTGAGCCGGCCTGAAGGCGACCAGTACCTGGGAGCGGTCAAGACGACGCTGCCGGCGGGCCTGGTCGGCCAGATCCCGAAGGCGACACAGTGCACCGAAGCGCAGGCTTCGAGTAACTCGTGCCCGGCGACGAGCCAGATCGGGACCGCCTCGGCGATCTCGGGCTCCGGTCCGACGCCGTACGCGTTCGGCGGCGGCGCCGTGTACCTGACGGGTCCCTACCAGGGCGCACCGTTCGGGCTGTCGATCGTCGTGCCGGCGATCGCGGGGCCGTTCAACCTCGGCCCGGTGACGACGCGCGCGAAGGTCGAAGTCGACCCGTACACCGCCCGCGTGACGACGACGGCGACGCTGCCGACGATCGTCGGCGGTATCCCGATCAGGCTGCGCGGCGTGACGGTGTCGATCAACAAGCAGGACTTCCTGCTCAACCCGACGAGCTGCAATCCGCTCACGACCGAAACGACCGTGACGTCGACGTTCGGCGCGACGCAGAACCTGTCGAGCCCGCTGCAGCTCACGAGCTGCAACGCGCTGAAATTCAAGCCGGCGTTCCTCGCAAAATCCAACTCGAGGACGTCGAAAGCGAACGGCGCGAGCCTCGAAACGACGCTCAACGAGGTCCCCGGCCAGGCGAACGTCAAGTCCGTCAAGGTCCAGCTGCCCAAGCAGCTGCCCTCGCGATTGACGACGCTGCAGAAAGCATGTCCCGCGGCGACGTTCGAATCGAACCCGTATCACTGCCCGCCCGGCTCGTTCGTCGGCGGCGCGAGGGCGAACACGCCGACGCTGCAGGACAAACTGAAAGGTCCGGCGATCCTCGTCTCGCACGCGGCGGCCGCGTTCCCCGACCTCGACCTCGTGATGGAAGCCGACGGCGTCCGCTCGATCCTGGTCGGCAACACGGACATCAAAAAAGGCATCACGACGACGACGTTCGCGTCGACGCCCGACGTGCCGGTGTCGAGCATCACGGTGAACCTGCCGATCGGAGCGCACAGCGCGCTCGCGGCAAACGGCAACCTGTGCGCCACCCCGCTCGTGATGCCGACGATCATGACCGGGCAGAACGGCACGGTCGTCAAACAGAACACGACGATCGGCGTCCTCGGCTGCGGCGTGCGGATCGTCGGTCATAAGGTCGTCGGGAGCACCGCGTACATCACGGTGCAGACCTACGCGCCCGGCCGGATCAGCGGCACGGGCTCCGGGCTTGGGACGACGTTCCGCCATCTCGGGCGCGCGCAGAAAGCGACGACGCTGAAGGTCAGCCTGTCGGGCCGCGCTCGCGGCCGCCGCCGGCCGTTCAACGTGCGCCTGCGCGTCGGCTTCGTGCCGAAGGCGCGCGGCGCCAAGAGCTCGGCCGCGTTCGTCACGGTCAGGTTCCGCTGACGCCGGTCCCCCGGCGATGAGCGTCCGAGGGCGGCCCCAGGGCCGCCCTCGGCGTTTCTCGGCACGCTCGCCTTCCCGACGGCGATCGGCGACGCGGCGCCGGGATCCTCGGCGGCGCACGCCTTGCAACTGCTTGCCTGCGGCCGTGCCATGCCGTAGATTGGGCGTATGGGCGTTGTTACAGGTACGGATACCTCTACGCCGACGGGGACTGGCGACTCGCTGCTGGCGGGCGTGCGCCGGTTGACGCTGCTCGCCGACGGCGCATCCGACGCCGACACGGTGCTCCGCGCGCTCGCGCGCGAGCTGCTCGCGACGCCGGGCGCCGAGGAGATGCACGTGCACCTGCTCGCGCCGGACGACGAGCAAGAGCTCGTCGTCGTCTACATGTTCGACGGCGACGCACGCGTCAGCTACCTGCTGTCGCGCTCCGAGCGGCCGTCGGGCGTGAGCTGGGTCCTTCACACGGGCCGCAACCTGCTGATCGCCGACGCGGGCGAGATCGCCAAGAGCATGCCGCGGTTGACGGAGACCGGAACCGCCAGCGGCGCGCTGCTGCTGCCGCTCGTCGAGCGCGGCGACACGGTTGCGGTCGTGACGCTCGTCCGGCGCGTCGCGGGCGCGTTCGACGAACGCGCCGTCGAGCTCGCGCGCACGCTCGTCGATCAGGCGGCGACCGCGCTCGCGCTCGTGCACGCGCGTGCCGAGGCGGGAACGGATCCGGTCGCCGGCTGCCTCAACCACCGGGCGATGCGCCGGCGCCTGGACGAGGAGATCGGTCGCGCCGCGCGCGCCGGCAGCCTGCTGTCGTGCCTGCTGATCGACCTCGACGACTTCAAGCTCGTCAACGATCGGCATGGCCATCAGGCCGGCGACGCGGTCCTGCGCGACGTCGTGCAGGCGCTCGTCGGCGAGTTTCGCACCGCCGATCGCGTCGCGCGCTACGGCGGCGACGAGTTCGTCGCGATCCTGCCGAACGCCGACCTGCGAGCGGCCGCGGCCGCCGCGTCGCGCGCGCTCGAGCGGATGCGCGCGATCTCGACGTCGCATGGCGACGCGGGCATCTCTGCGTCGATCGGAGTCGCCGAGTGGCATGCGCCGATGAGCACCGATGACCTGCTGGAAGCGTGCGACCTCGCGCTGCTGCGCTCCAAGCGCGAGGGCAAGGGTCGCGTCACGCGCGCGTCCGAGCCGATCTCCTGAGCGACGGCGCCGCGGCGCGCGGCGGTCGACGTCGGCTCCAGCGCCCGCGAGCCGGGCGCGCGGCGGGACTCTGCGAGACTGCTTTGCAGTCCGCAATGTCCAGAGACAGACCGCCCGGGAGGGTGAATGACGCAGAACAGCTTTGGCGCGAAGAGCACGCTCGAGGCCGGTGACGGCAGCTATGAGATCTTCCGCCTCGACGCCCTCCAGCAGCGCTTCGACGTGGCGCGGCTGCCGTTCTCGCTGAAGGTCCTGCTCGAGAACCTGCTGCGCACGGAGGGCAACGGCTCGGTGCAGGCGGCCGACATCGAAGCGCTCGCCAGCTGGGATGCGAAGGCGGAGCCGAGCAAGGAGATCGCGTTCACGCCGGCGCGCGTGCTGATGCAGGACTTCACCGGCGTTCCGGCCGTCGTCGACCTTGCCGCGATGCGCGACGCGATTGCCGAGATGGGCGGCGACGCGGCGCAGATCAACCCGCTCGTGCCGGCGGAGCTCGTGATCGACCACTCGGTCCAGGTCGACGCGTTCGGCACGCGCGACGCGTTCCGCGTCAACGCAGAGCGCGAGTTCGAGCGAAACCAGGAGCGCTACTCGTTCCTGCGCTGGGGGCAGGACGCGTTCGACGACTTCTCGGTCGTGCCGCCCGACACGGGGATCGTGCATCAGGTCAACCTCGAGTACCTCGCGCGCGTCGTCTTTCCAAACGAGAAGACGGGACAGGCCTACCCCGACACGCTCGTCGGCACCGACTCGCACACGACGATGGTCAACGGTCTCGGTGTGCTCGGCTGGGGCGTCGGCGGGATCGAGGCGGAGGCGGCGATGCTCGGCCAGCCGATGTCGATGCTGATCCCGCAGGTGCTCGGCTTTCGCCTGCACGGCGAGCTGCCCGAGGGCGCGACGGCGACCGATCTCGTGCTGACCGTCACCGAGATGCTGCGCGAGCGCGGCGTCGTCGGCAAGTTCGTCGAGTTCTACGGCGACGGCCTCGCCGGCCTGCCGCTGGCGGATCGCGCGACGATCGGCAACATGTCGCCCGAGTTCGGCTCGACCTGTGCGATCTTCCCGATCGACGCCGAGACGCTCAGCTACCTGGAGCTCTCCGGCCGCCCGCGCGAGCAGATCGCGCTCGTCGAGGCGTACGCGAAGGAGCAGGGGCTGTGGCACGACGAGCGCTCGGAGAAGCCGACGTTCTCGGATCAGATCGAGCTCGATCTCGGCGCCGTCGTGCCGAGCCTCGCCGGTCCCAAGCGCCCGCAGGATCGCGTCGCGCTGAGCGAGTCGCAGGTGGTCTTCCAAGAGGCGCTGCGCGACTACATCCCGAGCGACGGCGACCAGGCCGACGCCCAGGACGAGGCAATCGCCGAGTCCTATCCGGCCTCCGATCCGCCGGCAAACGAGCCCGGCCACGTCGCCCTCGTGGCCGCTCCCGAGCACCCGCAGCTGCCCGAAGGCGGCACGGCGACTGCGCTGCCGCACAACGGCACGGAGCGGAGCGTCACGGTCGACGGCGAGACGTTCGAGCTCGACCACGGGCACGTCGTGATCGCGGCGATCACGAGCTGCACGAACACGTCGAACCCGTCGGTGATGGTCGGCGCCGGGATCCTCGCGCGCAACGCGCTCGCACGCGGCCTGCAGCGCAAGCCGTGGGTCAAGACGTCGCTCGCGCCGGGTTCGAAGGTCGTCACCGAGTACCTCGACCGCGCCGGGCTGACCGAGCCGCTCGAGCAGCTCGGCTTCAACCTCGTCGGCTACGGCTGCACGACGTGCATCGGCAACTCCGGGCCGCTCGCGCAGGAGATCTCCGACGCGGTCGGCGAGGGCGATCTCGCGGTCGTCTCGGTGCTGTCCGGCAATCGCAACTTCGAGGGTCGGATCAACCCCGACGTGAAGATGAACTACCTCGCCTCGCCGCCGCTGTGCGTCGCGTACGCGCTCGTCGGGACGATGGACGTCGACCTGCTTCACGATCCGCTCGGCCAGGACGAGCGCGGCGAGGACGTCTACCTGCGCGACGTCTGGCCCTCCGAGCAGGAGATCGCGAAGACCGTCGGCGAGGCGGTGCAGGCCGACATGTTCCGCAAGAGCTACGGCGAGGTGTTCGCCGGCGACGAGCGCTGGAACGGCCTCGACGTGCCCGCGGGCGAGCGCTTCGCGTGGGACGCGGACTCGACGTACGTGCGCCTGCCGCCGTACTTCGATCGCATGCCCGCCGAGCCCGAGCCAGTCGACGAGCTGCAGGGCGCGCGCGTGCTCGCGCTGCTCGGCGACAGCGTCACGACCGACCACATCTCGCCGGCCGGCGCGATCAAGCGCGATGGGCCGGCCGGCGCCTACCTGCAGGCGCAGGGCGTCTCGCCGCGCGACTTCAACTCCTACGGCTCGCGACGCGGCAACCACGAGGTGATGATGCGCGGCACGTTCGCGAACATCCGCCTGCGCAACCAGCTCGCGCCCGGGACCGAGGGCGGCGTCACTCGTCACTTTCCCGACGGCGAGCAAACGTCGATCTACGACGCGGCGATGCGCTACGCCGAGGAGGGCGTGCCGCTCGTCGTGCTCGCCGGCAAGGAGTACGGCTCGGGGTCTTCGCGCGACTGGGCCGCGAAGGGGACGAGGCTGCTCGGCGTGCGTGCCGTGATCGCCGAGAGCTTCGAGCGCATCCACCGCTCGAACCTCGTCGGCATGGGCGTGCTGCCGTTGCAGCTGGCCGACGGCGACAGCGTCTCCTCGCTCGGCTTGAGCGGCGAGGAGGTGTTCTCGATCGACGGCGTCGCCGACGCCGTCGCCGCGGTGGCGGAGGGCGAGGGTCGGAGCGTGCACGTGAAGGCCGAGCGCGACGGCGGCGAGACGATCGAGTTCGACGCGCGGATGCGGATCGACACGCCGCGCGAGGCCGACTACTTCCGCCACGGCGGCATCCTTCAGTACGTGCTGCGTATGCTGCTCGCTCGATGAGCGCCGAGGACACGCCGGGGATGGACGCGCCTGAGGTCGGCTCGACGCCGGACGGCCACGACAAGGCCCCGAGCGCCGTCGTGCCGCCGGTGCTGCTCGAGCTGCTCGCTGCGCGCGGCCCGTCCGGCTACGAGCGCGTTCCGGCCACCGTCTGGAGCGATGCCGCCGCCGAGTTCGCGACGGTCAGCACCGACGTGATCGGCACGCCGGTCGCGCTCGTCGCGCCGAAGCACGGCTTCGACCAGTCGCCGCCGCGGCTGATGGTGATGGGCCACATCGACGAGATCGGGCTGATCGTCACGCACATCGACGACGACGGCTTCCTCTGGTTCCGCGGCGTCGGCGGCTGGGACGCGCAGATCCTCGTCGGACAGCGCCTCGTGATCGACACGCGCGAGGGCCCGGTGACGGGCGTCGTCGGCAAGAAGCCGATCCACCTGCTGCGCGACGAGGAGGCCAAGAAGATCGCGGAGATCCGCCAGATGCACATCGACATCGGCGCGCGCGACGGCGAGGAGGCGCGCCGGCGCGTGCGCGTCGGAGACGTCGCCGTGATCGACGCGCAGCCCGTCGCGCTGCCGAACGGGAGGATCACCGCGCGCGCGCTGGACAACCGGCTCGGCGCGTTCGTCGCGCTGCAGGCCGCGCGACTGGTCGCCGAGGCCGGCGGCGGTGAGTGGCAGCTCGCGGCGGTCGCCGCGACGCAGGAGGAGATCACGTTCGGCGGCTCGCGCACGAGCGCGTTCGCGCTCGCGCCCGACGCGGCGATCGTGGTCGACGTCACGCACGCGACCGACGCGCCGGGGATCGACGTGAAGGAGAGCGGCAAGCACGAGCTCGGCTCGGGCCCCGTGCTGAGCCGCGGCTCGACGCTCAACCAGGAGCTGTTCGAGCTGCTGTACGAGACGGCCGAAGCTGAGCAGATCCCGTTCACGCTCGAGGCGAACGCGCGCGCGACGGGGACCGACGCCGACGCGGTGCACCTCGCGCGCGGCGGCATCCCGACCGCGCTCGTGTCGATCCCGCTGCGCTACATGCACTCGCCGGTCGAGCTCGTGCAGCTCGACGACGTCGACGCATGCGCGCGCCTGATCGCTGCGGCCGCGCTGCGACTCGCCGGCGACCGGCGGTTCTCGGCCTGAGCGCCCGCCGCTCGCCGCGCGCCCTACCGCTCGGGCCCCGGACCGGGTATCGTCCGGAAATTCGAGGATCCGACACGGAGGTTGACCGGAGGATGCGGTTGAGATCGATGCGCTGGATGCGCACCATTTTGCTGCTCGTGCTGCCGGCGCTGCTCGCGCTGGCGAGCCAGGCGGGCGCGGCGGTCGTGACGAACGCCGGCGATGACCTGCGCACCGGCTGGTACCCCGAAAGCTCGTCGATCACGCCGCAGGTCGTCAGCGGCGGGTCGTTCGGGAAGATGTGGTCGACGAACGTCGAAGGGCAGGTCTACGCCCAGCCGCTGCTGGCGAACGGGACGCTGCTCGTCGCGACGGAGGACAACAAGGTCTACGGCCTCGACCCCGTGACGGGCGCCTCGAAGTGGGCGAAACCGCTGAACCTCGGCACGCCGTGGAACCCGGCCGAAATCAGCTGCGCCGACCTGACGCCGTCGATCGGCGTGACCGCGACGCCGGTGATCGACACGGCGACGAACGTCGCCTACATGACGCACAAGACCTACGCCTCGGGGGCGAGCGGACCGGTGCGCTGGTACATGGACGCCGTCAACATGTCCAGCGGCCAGGAGGAACCGGGCTTTCCGGTCGAACTGAGCGGCACGGCGCAGGACGCCCCCGGGCGCACGTTCTCTCCGAAGACGCAGCTGCAGCGCCCGGGCTTGCTGCTGCTCGAAGGCGTCGTCTACGCGGCCTTCGGCAGCGACTGCGACACGCCGCCGTGGCAGGGTTGGATCTTCGGTGTCTCGACGGCCGGCAAGGTGACCGCGCGCTACGTCGATGACACGACCGAAGAAGGCGCCGGGATCTGGCAGTCGGGCGCGGGGCTCACGTCCGACGGGCCTCGCACGATCCTGTTCGCGACGGGCAACGGCGGCGCGCCGAGCGAACCGGCCGCCGGCAGCACGCCGCCGGCGAACCTCGGCGAGTCGGTCGTGCGCGTGGACGTGCAGCCCGACGGCTCGCTCAAGCCCGTCGACTTCTTCGCGCCGTTCAACGGCCCGACGCTCGACAGCTACGACGCCGACTTCGCCTCCGGCGGCGTGACCGGCCTGCCGAGCGAATACTTCGGCACCGCGACCTACCCGCATCTCGCGGTCGCCGACGGCAAGCAGGGATACGTCTACCTGCTCAACCGCGACTCGCTCGGCGGCGTCTCGCAGGGGCCGGGCGGCTCGGACAACGTGATCCAGCGTCTCGGCCCGCGTGGCGGCGTCTGGTCACGCCCAGGAGTGTGGCCGGGCGAAGGCGGCTACGTCTACATCCCGACCTCGAGCGGCTCGAGCGCCGGCGGCAACCTCGACGTGTACAAGTACGGCCTCTCGGCCGGCGGCACGCCCTCGCTGTCGCTCGCCGGGAGCTCCGAAGACGCGTTCGGCTGGGGCTCGGGCGCGCCGGTGATCACCTCCAACGGGACCGAATCGGGCAGCGCGCTCGTGTGGATCCTGTGGGCCGCCAACCGCACAGGCAGCGGCGGCCAGCTGCGCGCATATGACCCGGTGCCGGTCAACGGTCATCCGGTGCTGCGCTACGAGACCTCGATCGGGACGGCGTCGAACTACAGCACCCCGGGCGTCGGTGACGGCAAGCTGTTCGTCGGCAACCGCGAAGGCAAGGTGATCGCGTACGGCGCCCCCGTCAGCCCGCCGCTGACGGGGCCATCGGTGTCCTTCCCGGCGACGACGCTCGGCAGCACGAGCGAAAAGACGCTGACGTTGACCGCGCACGAAAGCCTCACGCTGTCGAGCATCGTCCTGTCGGGCAGCTCGCAGTTCACGCTCGGCTCGCCCTCGCGCACGCTGCCGGCGACGCTCAGCGCCGGACAGACGGTCACGGTGCCGGTGAAGTTCGCGCCGACGCAGACGGGGCTGCTCGCGGCGACGGTGACGGCGACGACGAGCACCGGCGCGGACGTGCAGATCGGCGTCTCGGGAACCGGCCAGGCCGAAAAGGCGCAGCTGGTTCTCTCGCCGCCGGTGATCTCGTTTCAGGCGACGGCGATCGGCGGGCAGCGCACCGAAAGCGCGATCCTCCGCAACGGCGGCGCCCAACCGCTGAAGATCGAAAAGATCGAACTGCCCAAAGCGCCGTTCAGCGCGGAAGACCCACCGACGCAAGGCGCGACGATCGCGCCGGGCGAATCGATCACGGTGACGGTCGCGTTCAAGCCGACGAGCGCCGGCGTCTTCGAAGGAGCGATCCGTCTGGGGACGAGCGGCGGCGCTGGCGAAATCGGCCTCTCCGGCAGCGCCGGCGCGCCAGGAGACCTCGCGATCGAAGGCGAATCGCTCGAATTCGGCTCGGTGCTCGTGGACTCGTCGTTGACGAAGTCGTTCACGATCAGGAACACGGGCGGCACGGCGGTCCCGATCACGAAGTCCAAGCCGCCGATCGGCGGCGAGTTCGCGGCGGTCACGTCGCTGCCGGAGGGCACGACGATCCAGGCCGGTCAGAGCGTCACCGAGCAGGTCACGTTCTCGCCGAGCGAACCGGGCTCCGCGACCGGCGAATGGCTGATCAACGGCGAAGACACGAGCGGGCTGCACAAAGTGCTGTTCCAGGGCGTCGGGACGAATCCAGCGCCCCCGTCGCCGCCGCAACCGCCGGCGACGACGAGCGGCGGCTCTTCGACGCCGCCTGCGCAAGGCATCTCGCCGAGCCGCGAAGTCGCGGCGCCACAGGGTCCCGACGCGACGCTCGCCAGCCGAGTCCTCACGGAGACGAGACGCGGGACTGTGCCGATCGAGCTCAGCTGCCCGGCGGCGGAGCGCAGCTGCTTCGGGACGGTCGAGCTCGCAACGCTCGTCCGCTCGCGATCGGGCGGCCACAGTGGGACGCTGACGCTCGCCGCAGGCTCGTTCACGCTCTCCGGAGGTGAGACTCGCACCGTGACGTTGCGGTTGACGGCGAAGGCGCGCGCGCTGCTCGCGCGCAGGCATCGGCTGAAGATCTACGCGACCGTCTCGGCCCGAGACCCCGCGGGCCTGCGGCACACGACGCGCCTCGAGATCACGATTCGCTGGTTCGGCGCGGGACGCCGCGCCTGAGCCGGATCTCCGCCGGGAGCGCGCTCGGGCGCGCGCCCTACCTTCTTGGAGCGGGCATCACGATCGCCAGCTGGCGCGACTGCGCGAGCACCGCTCCGTCGGCCGACCAGATCACGCCGTCCTCCTCGAAGAAGCCCTCGTGGATCACGCCGGAGCGGAACCGCGCGAAGCACAGCTCGTGCGCGCCGGAGGGCTCGGCTGGCATCGTCGCGCGAAAGTGGATCGTCAGGTCGATCGTCGGCGAGATCGCCGGCTCGCGCATGCGGATGAACGGCGGCGAGAACAGCGCGTCGCTGAAGAACGCGAGCGACAGCGCGTCGATCGGGCGCGGCTCGGACAGGCCGAGCCAGGCGCCGATCTCCATCGGCTCGCTCGAGCCCGTGAACGGGACCGCGCCGATCCGCGGCTGCAGGACGAGGTGGCGCGTGAACGCCGGCGCGCCCCGAAACAGCGGCACGCCCGACTTTCGCTCGGCGTCGGGCGGCGCGACGTCGGGCATCGGCAGCTCGGCGACGTCGGGCGCGCTCCACGGAACGGAGAAGGCGGCGAGCGCGAGCGCGACGAGCGCGCCGTCCTGCTCGAACCGCGCCGAGAGCGTGCTCAGCGAGCGGCCAGCGCGCTCGATCGTCACCGCGATCGTCGCCGGCCCGGGCTGCGGCGCCCGCGCGTAGTGGATCGTCAGCGAGCGTGGCGCACGGGCGGCGTCGGCGACGGTCGCGACGAGCGCGCGCAGGATCAGCGCCGCGAGGTAGCCGCCGTGTGGCCCGCGCCCGGCGCGCCAGTCGGGCGAGACGTCGACTGCGAAGCCGGCCCGACCGCCTCCGCGTCCGTCGTCCGCGGTGCGCGAGAGCTCGCGAACGGCGGTGTCGCGGTCGAACGCGGTCAGCGCGGCGGTCGCCTCAGCCACGGACGAGGCGCTTGTAGGTGATCCGGTGCGGCCGGTCGGCGGCGGCGCCGAGCAGCGCGCGGCGGTGCTCCTCGTATGCCTCGAAGTTGCCCTCGAACCACGTCACCTGCGAGTCGCCCTCGAACGCGAGCACGTGCGTCGCGACGCGGTCGAGGAACCAGCGGTCGTGCGAGATCACGACGGCGCAGCCGGGAAATTCGAGCAGCGCGTTCTCGAGCGCGCGCAGCGTGTCGACGTCGAGGTCGTTCGTCGGCTCGTCGAGCAGCAGCAGGTTGCCGCCGCTGCGCAGCAGCTTCGCGAGGTGCACGCGGTTGCGCTCGCCGCCCGACAGGTTGCCGATCCGCGCCTGCTGGTCGGAGCCCTTGAAGTTGAAGCCCGCCGTGTACTGGCGCGAGTTGACCTCGCGATCGCCGACCTTGATGCTGCTCGTAGCCTTCGGAGATCTCCTCCCAGACCGTCTTCGCCGGATCGAGCGCGTCGCGCGACTGGTCGACGTATGCGAGCTGCACCGTGTCGCCGAGCTCGATCGAGCCGCCGTCGGGCGACTCCTCGCCGGTGATCATCCGGAACAGCGTCGTCTTGCCCGCGCCGTTGGCACCGATCACCCCGACGATGCCCGCGCGCGGCAGGTCGAAGCTGAGGTCCTCGATCAGCAGCTGCTCGCCGAAGCCCTTGCGAAGATCGACCGCCGTCGAGCACCTTCTCGCCGAGGCGCGGCCCCGGCGGGATGTGGATCTGCACGTCCTCGAGCTTGACGTTGCGCTCCTCGGCGATCAGCTCCTCGTAGCGCGCGAGGCGCGCCTTCGACTTCGTGCGTTTGCCCTTCGGGTTCGTGCGCACCCACTCGAGCTCGGCCGCGATCGTGCGTTCGCGGCCCTTTTCCGAGCGCTCTTCCTGCGCCAGGCGCGCCTGCTTCTGCTCGAGCCAGCTCGAGTAGTTGCCCTCGTAGGGGATCCCCTTGCCGCGGTCGAGCTCGAGGATCCAGCCGGCGACGTTGTCGAGGAAGTAACGGTCGTGCGTGACCGCGACGACCGCGCCCTTGTACTCGGCCAAGTGCTGCTCGAGCCACGCGACCGACTCGGCGTCGAGGTGGTTGGTCGGCTCGTCCAGCAGCAGCAGGTCGGGCGCGCTCAACAGCAGGCGACACAGCGCGACGCGCCGGCGCTCGCCGCCGGAGAGCTTGCTCACGTCGGCGTCGGGCGGCGGCAGGCGCAACGCGTCCATCGCATGTTCGAGCTGCGTGTCGAGGTTCCACGCGTCGGCCGCTTCGATCTTCGCCTGCAGCGCGCCGAACTCCTCGGCGACGTCCTCGGAGTAGTTCGCCGCCAGCTCGTTGAAGCGGTCGAGCAGCGCCTTCGTCTCGGCGACGCCGTCCTCGACGTTGCCCGTGACGTCCTTGCTCTCGTCGAGCTTTGGCTCCTGCTGGAGCATGCCGACGCTCGCGCCCGGTGCGAGCTGCGCCTCGCCGCGGTACTCCTGGTCGACGCCCGCCATGATCCGCAGCAACGTCGACTTGCCAGCGCCGTTGTAGCCGAGCACGCCGATCTTCGCGCCGGGAAAGAACGCGAGCGTGATGTTGTTGAGCACCGTCTTGTCGGGCGGGTGCAGCTTCGACAGCCGGTGCATCGTGAAGATGTACTGAGAGGACATTGGCAGGCAGGATAGGACCTCGCCACGGTCGCTAACGTTGTCGGGTCATGCCTACGACGGTCCTCGACATCGAGCAGCACATGCTTCTGCTGGAGCTCGAGGCGCCGTTCGACAAGCGCGACGTGCAGATGGCGCGGAGGCGGATGGCGAAGCGCTGGCATCCGGACATCGCGCCGGCGGGCAGGCAGTTCGAGCACGAGCGCCACCTGAAGGCGATCAACGAGGCCGCCGACCAGCTCGAGCGCCTCGCCGAGGGCTCGCGCGGCGGCAAGGTCTCGCGCAACGCCGTTCGCGCGAGCGCGTCGGCGGCGCGCCGTGAGCGAGAGGAGGCGGGCCGTCGCGCATACGAAGCCGAGCAGCGCGCCCGCGCGCAGGCCGAGGACAGAGCCAAGCACGACCCGTTCGCCAGCCGCGTGCCCGACCACTCGGTTGTCCACCGCTACGCGCGCTGCCTGTCCTACCCCGAGTGGGGCGTCGGCACGGTCGCCGGCATCTACTTCAGCGGCGAGCCGACGGCGGCGAGGACGTGCAGCAGTGGGCGCGCGTCAAATTCAGCCACGGCGTGCGCACCGTGCCGGCCGGCAGCATGCGCTTCGTCGACTTCTCAAAGCCCGATCCCGCCGAGGAGCGCGTCGAACGGTTCATGCTCGCCGCCCAACGCGCGATGGCCGAAGGCGAGTACGAGCTCGCCGCCAAGCGGCTGATCTACGCGCGCGACGCCGAGCCCGAGAACGTCGCGGTGCTGCGCTTGATGACGCTCGCGTTCTGGCAGGCGGGCAAGCTCGAGGAGGCCGCGCGCGCCGTGCGCGACTGGGCGCGCGTCGACGGCGCCCGGCCCGCCGCGCACCGGTTCGCCTCACGGATCTACGAGGACATCGGCGCGGTCGACCTCGCCGAGGAGGCCGCCGCGCGGGCCGTCGACCGGGGCCAT
>CAVPKP010000004.1:0-48666 GCA_963705745.1 uncultured Solirubrobacteraceae bacterium | reverse complement strand
CCATGGCGCCGCGGTGCTCGTTCCTAGTCAGCGGGACGCAAGCGTGAGGGTGTTCTCATCGGACGCTCAGCTCTGATTTAGGCGGCGCACAGAAGCTGGCGGCGTGCCCGTCGCCGCCCTGCGCGCCGGACCGCTCGCCGCGGTCCTCCTCACCCTGCCGTTCCTCGGGTGCGGCGGCGGCTCCGGCACGGGCACGACGCATGCGAGCACGGCGCGGCGATCGGTGGCGATCGAGCGCGCGCCAAGCGCCTCGCCCGAGCTACGGGTCGCGGCGACGACGGCGCTGCCCGAAGCGGTGCAGCTCCCGGCGGTGACGCCCGGCGCGGGCGGCGTGCTCGCGATCGCGGGGCTCGACGCGGGGGACTCGTCGCTCGCGAGCGTGACGCTGATCGACGGCACCGGCGCGCGCTCGCTCGCGCAGCTGCCCTCGCCGCTGCACGACGCGGCGGCGGCGAGCGTCGCCGGACGCGCGTACCTGTTCGGCGGCGGCAACGCCGCCACGGCGAGCTCGGCCGTCCTCGAAGTGGGCGCCGCGGGCACGCGCGAGGCCGGGCGGCTGCCGGCGCCGGCGTCCGACGTGGCCGCGGCGGCGCTCGCCGGCACGGCGTACGTCGTCGGCGGCTATACCGAGACCGTGCCGTTGCGCACGATCGTCGCGTTCACCCCCGGCCACGGCTCACGCGTCGCCGGCATGCTGCCGCGACCGCTGCGCTACGCGGCCGTCGCGGCCGTCGGCGGACGGCTGCTGATCGCTGGCGGCACGTCGGGCGAAACGGCGCAGCGGGCGATCCTCTCGTTTGACCCGGCGAGCGGGCGCGTGAGCCAGATCGGCGAACTGCCGCATGCGCTGACGCATGCCGCCGGCGCGTCGCTGAACGGCGTGATGTACGTGATCGGCGGGCGCGGCGAAGGGCTCACCGACCAGACCTCGACGATCCTCGCGGTCGATCCGAGGAGCGGCGCCGTGCGCGTCGCCGGCCATCTTCCGAAGGCGCTGTCTGACCTCGGCGCGGCATCGCTGCCCGACCGCATCCTCGCGATCGGCGGCCGCGACAGCGCCGGAGCCGTGCAGGACGTCGCGCTGACGCTCGTGCCGCCCACGCGATGACGGCGGGTGAGGCGCTCGCGCTCACGGTGCGCCGGGCGGTCGTGGCGGCGAGCGCGCTGGCGCTCGCCGGCGGGCTCGCCGCGTGCGGCGGCAGCAGCGCGCCGCGCGTCAGCGCGAGCGACGTGCCGGCCGCCGGCCTCGGGGCCGCGCCATCGAGGAGCGGCGCGAGCCGGCCCGGCGACGTCGAAGTCCCGCGCCCGGGAGCGGTGCCGCCGGCGCTCAACGCGAACGACGTCTATGCGGCGGACCGCGCGGGCCGGCTCAGCCCGGTCGTGCGCGGCGACCCGGCGCTCGTGTACGTGCCGAACAGCGAATCGAACACGGTCGACGTGATCTACGCAGCGGACGTTCAAGGTGATCGACAGCTTCGCCGTCGGCGCGCTGCCGCAGCACGTCGTGCCGGCCTGGAACCTGAAGCACGCTGTACGTGACGAACGACCTCGGCAACAGCCTCACGCCGATCGACCCGCAGCACGGGCGCGCCCGGGCCGGCCGATCCCGGTGACCGACCCGTACAACATGTACTTCACGCCCGACGGCGCGCTGCGCGATCGTCGTCGCCGAGGCGCACTCGCGAGCTCGACTTCCGCGATCCGCGCACGATGGCGCTGCACCACGCGCTGGCGACGTCCGCAGTGCCGCGGCGTCGACCACATGGACTTCACCGCCGGCGGGCAGCTACGCCGCCTCGCCTCGTGCGAGTTCGCCGGCCGCGTGGTCGTGATCGACCTGCGCAGCGAGCGCGTCGTGCGCCGTGATCCCGCTCGCGCCCGGCGCGCAGCCGCAGGACGTCAAGCTCTCACCGGACGGGCTGCACCGTTCTACGTCGCTGACATGGCGCTCGGGCGGCGTCTGGCTGATCGACGTTCGCACGCTTCGCGTGATCCGCTTCGAGCTGACCGGTGCCGGCGCGCACGGCCTGTACCCGAGCCGCAACGCGAAATGCTCGGACGCGTCCAACCGCGCCGAGGGGTCGATCAGCGTGATCTCGTTCGCGACGCGGCGGCCGATCGCGAAGTGGCGGCTGCCGAGCGGCTCGACGCCTGGACATGGGCAACGTCTCGGCCGACGGCAGCATCCTGTGGCTGTCGGGGCGCTCGGACGCGGCCGTCTACGCGATCTCGACGCGGACCGGCCGGCTGCTGCACCGGATCCCCGTCGGCAACGGCCCGCACGGCCTATGCGTGTGGCCCGAGCCCGGCCGTTACTCGATCGGCCACACGGGGATCCTCCGGTAGCGCCGACCCGACGTCCGGCGGGCGCCGCGGCGAGCGTGGGCTGAAGCCGGCGATCACGAGCTCGATCCGCGCGCCGCCCTCGGGCGAGCGCCCGGCGCTGACGCCGCCGCCGTGCGCGAGCGCGATCGCACGCACGATCGCGAGCCCGAGACCGGTGCCGCCCGAGGCGCGGTCGCGCGCCGAGTCGGTCCGGTGGAAGCGGTCGAACACACGCTCGCGCTGCTCGCGCGGGATCCCGGGACCGTCGTCCTCGACGAAGAAGCACAGGCGCCCGCCGCGCAGCTGCTCGATCCGCATCCGCACCGAGGCCGTCGCCGGCGGCCGTGTGCACGACGGCGTTCGCGATCAGGTTGCGCAGCGCCTGCGCGAGCCGGTCGGGGTCCGAGCGCAGCGTCCCGTCGGGGACGCTCGCGAGCTCGAAGCGACGCTCGGCGAGCAGGCTCGTGCCGTCCCATAGCTGCTCGACGAACGGCCGCAGCTCGAACGTCTCGACGCGCAGGAACTCGGTCTGCTCGCTCTTCGCGAGCAGCAGCAGGTCGTCGACGAGGCGGCTGATCCGCGCGAGCTCGGCCTGCACGAGCGTCTCGACGCGCCGCACCTCGGCGCCCGACGGCGAGGACTGCGCGGCGAGCACCTCGAGCTGGCCGCGGATCACCGTCAGCGGCGTGCGCAGCTCGTGCGAGGCGTCGGCGACGAACGCGCGCTGGCGCGCGAACGCGTCGGTCAGGCGGTCGAGCATGTGGTTGAACGCGTCGCTCAGCACGCGCACCTCCTCGGCCTGTCCGCCGGCGTCGTGGATCCGCGGGTGCAGGTCGCCGGCGTCGACGCGCGCCGCGACCGCGGCCATCCGTCGCAGCGGTCGCGACACGCGCGTGCCGATCAGGAGGGCCGCGAGCAGCGCGCCGGCGAGCGCGAGGATCCCGGCGAGGACGAACGCGCGCGCGACGCTCGCCTGCGCGTGCGTGACCGTGCCGAGCGGCTCGCCGACGCCGACCGTCGCGAGCGCACCGTCGCGCAGGCGCACCTGGCGCTTGAGCAGCCGCATGTCGCCGACATCGGGCAGCGCGAGCGTCGAGTAGCCGCTCTGCTGCGTCAGCAGGCGGCGCGAGAGGGCGTCCTCGTGCGCCTGCTCGGCGGCCGTCTCGCCGTTATCGGGACGGCCGTGCCGGAGAACAGCTCCGGCCGGTTCGTGACCGTGCGCGAGCCGGGAATCGTCACGAACAGGACGGTCGAGCTGGCGGCGAACGACTGGTCGCCGACGAACTCGGCGGCCTCCGAGCGAGCGCGCGCCGGCGTCGCGACGCCGGCGCGCGTGAGCCCGCGCGAGAGCCCCTTCGCATAGCCGGCGATCTCGCCGTCGATCTGGCGGCGCAGCTGCGTTCCGGTCCCGCGATAGACCGCGACGAACGCGATGCCGGTGCACAGCAGCGTCACGAGCGCCACCCAGCCGGCCAGCCGCCAGCGCAGGCCGACGTGCCTGAAGCGATCGCGCACCGCGCGCATCCGCGCTCAGCCGGCGCCGCCAGGCGGTAGCCGACCGCGCGCACGGTGAAGATCGGCGCCGGGTCTCCGGCGCGCCGAGCTTGCGGCGCAGGTAGCCGACGTAGACGTCGACGACGTTCGTCGTCGGATCGTGCTCGTAGCCCCACACGGCGCTGAGGATCTGATCGCGCGTCAGCACCTGCCCGGGGTGGCGAAGTAGGTACACGAGCAGCTCGAACTCGGTCGTCGAGAGCGTGATCGCGCGCCCACCGCGCGTCACCTTGCGGCTCAGCAAGTTGACCTCGATGTCTTCCGCGCGCAACGTGCTCGCCGACGCCTGCGCGACGACGCGCAGCTGCGCGCGCACGCGCGCGACGAGCTCGGCGACCGAGAACGGCTTGACGAGGTAGTCGACCGCGCCCGCTTCCAGCCCGGCGACGCGTCCTCGACCTCGCCGCGCGCCGTCAGCACGATCACCGGCGGCGTCGGGCGTCGCCTGGCGCAGCGTCTGCAGGATCTCCAGGCCGACCGGCCGGGCAGCATCAGGTCGAGCACGACCGCGTCGAAGCTGCCGCCGAGCGCCAGGCGCTCGCCCTCGACGCCGTCGGTCGCCGACTCGACGCCGAAGCCCTCCGCCTCCAGCCCGCGGCGAACGAAGTCGACGATCCCCGGCTCGTCCTCGATCACGAGCACGCGCGCATCGACGACCGGCTCGCGCGCGACGGGCGCATCGTCGGGCGCGCCCTCGCGCTCTGGGCGCGTTGTCGCTGCCATTCGCCCAAGGATAGGGCGCTCGCGCACTCTTGTTGCAGTAAACGCATTCCCAGAGCATTCTCATGTTGCGGTTATCAATCCCTTACCCGCTCCTCGCACACTCGGCTCATGGCAGTCGAGCGCCGGATTCCGGCATCTCCCTCAACGACGCTGTCTTCCCCGCGGCGCCTGCTGGGCGGCGGGACGAGCGGCAACGAGCGTCTCACCTCGACGGTCGGCGCGATCCTGATCGTGCTGCTGGCCGTGATCGGCGTGACGATCATCCGGATCGGGCAACTGCTGTCCGTGCACCTGTTCGTCGGCATGCTGCTGATCGGGCCGCTCGCGCTGAAGCTCGCGAGCACCGGCTATCGCTTCGTCCGCTACTACACGCACGACGCGCCGTACGTGCGCAAGGGGCCGCCGCCGATGCCGCTGCGCCTGCTCGCTCCGCTCGTCGTCCTCTCGACGCTCGTCGTGTTCGCCAGCGGCGTGATCCTGCTGTTCGTCGGACCGAGCGCGCGCGGCACGTGGTTCCCGATCCACAAGATCAGCTTCTTCGTGTGGGTCGCGTTCACGGCGATCCACGTGCTCGCGCACCTGCCCGCGGTCGCGCGCGCGCTGCAAGCCGACTACGGGCGCGAGGCGCGCCGCGGATCGGCGATGCAGTGGAGCGGCGAGCTCAACGGCCGCGCCGGGCGCACGCTCTCGCTCGGCGGCGCGCTCGTGTTCGGAGCCGTGCTCGCAGTCGTCGTGATCCCGCAATTCGGCCCGTGGCTCTCGGCCCACCACTTCCACCACTGAGATGCGCCTGCACCACGCACACACCCGCGACAGCTCGCTGCGACGCCTCTCGCTCGCCAACCGCTGGCTGCTCGCCGGCAGCGTCGCGCTGACCGGCGTGCTGACGGAGGTCGCGGCGCAGGCGTTCCCGGGCAAGGCGAAGGCGAGCCGACGACGAGCGCGACCGGCAAGACGCACGCGAAGACGTCGCACAGCCAAGCCACACCTCGACGCACAAATCGATCACCCCACCGGCGCAAGCGCCGAAGGCGACCAGCGAACCGTCCGCCGGAGCCACGAGCGAACCGAGCCACGAAGCGGCGAGCGAACCGACGCACGAAGCCACGCCCGAACCGACGCCGGAAGCGACGCGCGAACCGACCCCCGAATCCAGCGCCAGCGATCCTCCTCGCCGAGCGTCGAATCGTCGGGCTCCTCCGGGTCGTCCAGCTCGTCGGGAGCCTCGGAAGCGAGCGCGCCGCCCGTGCAGGAAAGCTCGGCGCCGGCAGTCTCGGGAGGATCGTGACGCCGTCGGTCGCGACACCGCGGCCGCTCGCGCAGGCGAGCTGGAGCGCGCTCGGGACGAGCGTCGTGCTGCGTAGCGTCGAGCCGGACGCGCTGGCGCCCGCGCGCGGCGCGGTCGAGCGCGAGCTCGCGGCCGTCGACCGCGTGCAGCCGCTTTCGCAGCGACTCGGAGCTCGTGCGGCTGAACGAGTGCGCTGGGCGGCCGGTCGAGACGAGCGCGCTGCTGTTCGAGGCGCTGGAGCTCGCGCTCGACGCCGCGCGACTGACCGACGGCGACGTCGATCCGACCGTCGGGCGCGCGCTCGAGCTGGCCGGCTACGACCGCGACTGGAGCCTGCTCGCGCCGGTACGCGAGGAGCCGGCGCCGAGCGCGCCGGTGCTGACGCTGCGCTCGCGCGCCGGCTGGCGCACGGTCGAGCTCGACGCGGCGACGCGCACCGTGCGCGTGCCGTCCGGCATCCACCTCGACCTCGGCGCGACGGCGAAGGCGTGGGCGGCGGACCGCGCTGCGGCGGCCGCTCATGCGGCCAGCGGCAGCGGCGTGCTCGTGAGCCTCGGCGGCGACATCGCGACCGCCGGCGCCGCCCCGAGCGAGGGCTGGCGCGTGCGCGTGACCGACGACCACCGCAACGAGCCCTCCGCGCCGGGTCAGACGATCTCGATCGCCTCCGGTGGCCTTGCGACCTCGAGCACGGCCGTGCGCCGCTGGAGCCACGGCGGCCAGACGATGCACCACATCATCGACCCGGCGACGGGCGTGCCGGCGCACTCGTGCTGGCGCACGGTCAGCGTCGCCGCGGCCGACTGCGCGCAGGGGAACATCGCGACGACCGCCGCGCTGATCCGCGCGCGCTCGGCCGTCGCGTGGCTCGAGCAGCTTGGCCTGCCGGCGCGACTTCAGGGCGAGGACGGTCGCGTCGTGCGCACCGGCGACTGGCCTGCGCCCGTGCTCGATGACGCTTACGAGCAGACGCCGCAGACGGAGGCGAGCCGATGACGATCCTCGCCGCGTCGGGCGGCAGCGCCTACTGGTACCTGACGCGCTCGACCGGCGCCGTCGCGCTGGTGCTGCTGACCGGCGCCGTCGCGCTCGGCGTGCTCGACGTGCGCCGCTTCAGCACGCCGGAGTGGCCGCGCTTCGTGATCGACACGCTGCACCGCAACGTCTCGCTGCTGGCGATGGCGTTCCTCGCATTGCACATCCTCACGTCGGTCCTCGACAGCTTCGCGCCGATCTCGATCGTCGACGCAGTGATCCCGTTCGTCGGCTCCTACCGCCCGTTCTGGCTCGGCCTAGGCGCGGTCTCGTTCGACCTGCTGCTCGCGGTGACGATCACGAGCCTGCTGCGCCGTCGCTTCGGCTACGGCACGTGGCGCGCGATCCACTGGCTGACGTACGCGAGCTGGCCGATCGCGCTGCTGCACGGTTTCGGCACCGGCAGCGACGTGAAATCGGCATGGCTGCTCGTGCTCAGCATCGCCTGCCTGGCGGTCGTGCTCGCGGCCGTGCTCGCGCGCGTGGTCGCTGGCTGGCCGCAGAACCTGCGCGCGCGCGGCGCCGCGCTCGGCGGAGCCGGCGTGTTCTCGCTGTTCCTGCTGCTGTGGCTGCCCGGCGGCCCGCTAGGCTCGGAATGGGCGCGGCGGTCGGGCACGCCGAGCTCGCTGCTCGGGCACTCCACCCACGCGAAGTCGAAAAAAGGATCGAAATGAGAAGCCCGCTCTCGACTCAGACGGCCCTGCTCGAGCGTGACGCGCCGCCGATGCCCGACGTCGACGCGCGCACGCTGCCGCGCCTGCTGCTCGGCGCCGGTGCCGACGGCGCGCCGCTCGCGCTCGACGATCACATCGCCACACACGGCGAGCTGCCGCTCGAGCGCAAGCGCAAGCGGCGCGAGACGCCGCACCTGATCGAGCAGCTCGAGCGCGCCGGCCTGCGCGGGCGCGGCGGCGCCGGCTTCCCGACGGCAACCAAGCTGCGGGCCGTCGCCGCGGCGCGCGGTCGCGCGGTCGTCGTCGTCAACGCGACCGAGGGCGAGCCGGCGAGCCTGAAGGACCGCACGCTGTGCCAGCTCGCGCCGCACCTGATGCTCGACGGCGCGCAGCTCGCCGCGCAGGCGCTCGGCGCCGACGAGGTGCTCGTCGCCGTCTGCGAGTCGGCGAGCGCGAGCGTCGAGACGGTCGCCGCCGCGATCGACGAACGCCGCCGGCTCGGCGGCGCGCGCCTGCGCCTCAGCACGACGCCTCCCGGTTACGTGGTCGGACAGGAGTCGGCGCTCGTCAACCACCTCTCGGGCGGCCCCGCGCTGCCGACGTTCACGCCCCCGCTGCCGTTCGAGCAGGGCGTCTCGCGGCGCCCGACGCTCGTCAGCAACGCCGAGACATACGCGCACATCGCGCTGATCGCGCGTCACGGCTCGCAGTGGTTTCGCGCGCTCGGGACCGCTTCGCAGCCCGGCTCGGCGCTCGTCACGCTGTCCGGGCCGGTCGCGAACCCGGCCGTGTACGAGATCGAGCACGGCGCGTCGCTCGGCGAACTGATCGACGCCGCCGGCGGGCCGACCGCGGGCGTCCGCGCGGCGCTGCTCGGCGGCTACGCGGGAACGTGGATCGACGGCGAGCACCTGCGCGGCGTCGCGCTGTCGGACGAACACCTCGCGCCGTTCGGCGCGACGCTCGGCGCCGGCGTGATCGCGCTGCTGTCAGACGGGGCGTGCCCCGTCGCCGAGACGGCGCGCGTCGCGCGCTGGCTCTCGAACGAGAGCGCCGGACAGTGCGGACCGTGCATCAACGGCCTCGACGCGCTCGCCGCGACGATCGCCGAGATCGCGGCCGGCAACGCCGGCGGCGACGCCGCGCGCCGCGTCGAGCGCCTGACGCAGCTCGTGCGCCGCCGCGGCGCGTGCGGCCACCCCGACGGCGTCGCGCGCTTCGTGCACAGCGCGCTGTCGACGTTCGAGCCGGAGTTCTCAGACCATGCGCGCCACGGCCGCTGCGAGGCGTGCGCGCGCCCGGCCGAGCTGCCTCTGCCAGTCCACGCGCGCCCGAGCGCACGGCGCACCGCCCAGGCGGTTGCGCGATGAGCCAGCGCGTGCGCGTCAACCCGATCACGTGCGAGGCGCACGGGATGTGCGCCGAGCTGCTGCCCGAGCGGATCACGCTCGACGAGTGGGGCTACCCGATCGTCGACGACGAACCGCTGCCCGAGGCGCTGCTCTCGCACGCCAAGCGCGCCGCCCAGGCGTGCCCGACGTTCGCGCTGCTCGTCGAGCGCGACCGCCGCGCCGCGCGCGGCTCGACCGACCCGGGCGCCGGCGAACGCACGCGCGTGCTCCCGCGCGTGCCGCGCTAACAGTCGCGGCCCGCGCCCACGACCGTCCTAGAGGCCGATCATGTGGGCGGCGGCGAGCCCCGCCCACTCGCCGTAGGGCGCGAAGAACTCGCGCACCTCCCGCTCGCTCGCGCGCGCGTGCGGATCGCCGCCGCTGAGCGCGCGCCCGACGAGCTTCAGCAGCCCGACGTCGCCGGCCGGCACCTGATCGTGACGGCCCTGGCCGTGCAGCGCGAGCATCTCGACCGTCCAGCTGCCGATCCCCGGGATCGCACGTAGGCGACGCCAGCCGTGCTCGTGGTCGGCCGCGTGCAGGTCGACGCGTCCGCGCGCGACCTCGCGCGCGGCGCGCACGAGCGTCACGGCGCGCGAGGCGGCGAGGTCGAAGGACTCCAGGCGCGCCGGCGCGGTGCCGGCGAGCGCCGCCGCGCTCGGCAGGTCGCGCAGCGGACTGGCAGCTCCATCCCAGCCGATCCACCGGCGCCCGAGCGCGGCGAGCAGGCGCCGCTCGATCGCCGCCGCGCGCTCGTACTCGATCAGCTGCTCGCAGACCGCCCACGCGAGCGCCTCGAACGGATCGGGGCGACGGCGCACGCGCAGCCACGGGCGGCTGCGCAGCGAGCGGCCGATCAGCGGATCGCGCGCGAAGCGGCGGTGGAACGCGCGCAGGTCCTCGTCGACGCCGAGCGCGAAGCGCATCCGCTCGATCCCGTGCGCCGCGGCCGCGCGCGTGCGCGCCCGTGCGCCGAGCACGACGCGATCGTGCGCGGGCTGAGCGACGCGCACGAGCACCGGCTCGGCGCGATCGTGCAGCAGGCGTTCGAGCACGCCGCCGCGACGGCGCGCGAGCCCGTCGATGCCGCCGCGCGGGAGCCGAAACGGTCCGGCCGGCCGGACCTCGACGCGCCGCTCGACGCTCTCGACAGTCGCGACACGGTGGGGAGCTTGGGTCACTAGACGGTCGAGAGGCAAGCGAGCCGAGGACGCAGGGAGCGTGGCGTGCGATAGCACGCGAGCGACTGAGGACATGGGCTCGCGCCGCCTATCGATCGTCTAGCCGCGGCGGCCGAGCAGGTGCACGTCTACCAGCAGCGAGCGGCTGCCGACGATCTCGATCAGCTCGGCGGCGGAGGAGTCGTTGCGCGAGCGACGCAGACGCCGCGAGGAGCCGCGGCGACCCTTCGCGAGCGCCGCCGAATGACGCTGACGGCGCGTCACGAGCCCGACGACGGCCGCTCCGGCGACGAAGCCACCGGCGGCGACGGCCGCCGCCTGCACGGCGGGGATCGTGCCGCCGCGCACGAGCTCGCCGGCGAACGGGCGCTCGCGCACGACGCTCGCCTCCGGCGCGAGCACGGGCAGCGCGTCGAGCACCTCCTCCGGCTCCTCCGCGCCGGGCTGCGTCCTCGCGTGACCGTCGATCGCGCTCATCGATCCAGTGTAAACGGCGTCTCAGACTCCATCGCCGCTCGGCGCGAGCACGCGCTCGAACATCCGGTAGCGCTTGACGACCTTGCCGCCCATCATTTCCATGCCGCGGTTCATCGGCGTGTTCGTCTCGAGGATCCAGCCCATCTCGCCGCCCGACTGCGGGCGCACTTCCGCCGCGTCGAAGTGCAGCTCGTAGAGGCGCGCGGCGACGCCCGTGTGCTGGTACTCGGGCTTGACGCCGAGGAAGCCGACGCGCAGGCGCTTGATCATGCGGCCTTTGTTCAGCAGGTACCACCACCCGAACGGCAGCAGCCGCCCGTTCATTTTCGCGAGCAGCTCGTTGACGTCGACGATCGTCATCGCCATCGCGACGACCTCGCCGGTGTCGATCCGCTCGGCGAGCATGAACCAGTGCTTGTCGAACACGATCTGCAGCTCCTGCGCGAACGCGTCGAGGTCCTTCTTCGAGTACGGCACGAAATCCCAGTTCTTCGACCACGCCGAGTTGTAGACGTCGGCGAACGCGTCCATGTCTTTGCGCAGCTGCCAGCGGCGCATCGGCCGCACGCGGATGCCGTGCTCGCTCTCGACCTTGCCCGCGAGCTCCCACATCACCGGCAGCACCTTGTCGCGATCCTCGACGTCGAGGCTCCACATCAGCAGGTCGATCGCCTTCGTCATGCCGGCCTGCTCGAGGCGCTCGCGGTAGTACGGCGGGTTCCACGGCTGGGCGATCATCGGTTTCAGCTCATAGCCCTCGATCAGCACGCCGCTCTCGTCGTTCATCGTGAAGCTCGCCGGCCCGACGATCCGCTCCTTGCCGCGCTCGCGCAGCCAGCGCTCGGCGGCGCCGAGCAGCGCCTCGAGCACCTCCTGGTCGTCCTCGAACTCGAGGAAGCCGAACCAGCCCCAGTTCTTCTGCTGGTAGTCGTTGAACGCGTCGTTGACGTGCGCGCTGATCCGCCCGACGACGCGCCCGTCGCGCAGCGCGAGGAAGTACTCGGCGTCGCCGTGCGTGAAGAACGCGTTCATCTTGCGGTGCAGGAACAGCCGCCGCTCGAGCTTCAGCGGGGGCACCCACTGCGGCGAGTTAGCATGCAGCGCGTACGGGAGGTCGATGAAGCGCTTCAGATCCTTCCCGCCCGACACAGACCTGATTTCGACGCTCACGGCCGAGGCACACTACATGCAGACCTCAACAGACGTCTTCGCCAAGGTCCGCGATCACGACCGCGCCGAGCTGCTCGCGGCGGCGCGTGAGGCCGACGTGCTGCCGTACTTCCACGTGCTCACCTCGCCGGCGATGCCCGTCGTCGAGATGGAGGGCGCCGAGCGGATCATGCTCGGCTCGAACAACTACCTCGGGCTGACCGGCGACGAGCGCGTGCTCGCCGGCGCCGAGGACGCGCTACACCGCTACGGCACCGGCCTGACCGGCTCGCGCCTGCTCAACGGCACGATCCCGCTGCACCTCGAGCTCGAGCGCGAGATCGCCGAGTGGATGGAGACCGAGGACGCGATCGTCTTCACGACCGGCCACCAGGCGAACGTCGGCACGCTCGGCACGCTGCTCGGGCCACAGGACACGGTGATCGCCGACGCCGGCGACCACGCGTCGATCCTCGACGGCTGCCTGCTCTCGCGCGCGAAGCTGCGACCGTTCCGCCACAACCGGCTCGACAAGCTCGAGAAGATGCTCGAGCGCGCGCAGGCGGACGGGGGCGGCGTGCTCGTCGTCGTCGACGGCGTCTTCTCGATGGAGGGCGACATCGCGCCGCTGCACGAGATCTGCGACCTGTGCGAGCGCTACGGCGCGCGGCTGATGGTCGACGAGGCGCACGGCGCCGGCGTGCTCGGCGCGCGCGGCGCGGGCACCGCCGAACTGCTCGGCGTCGCCGACCGCGTCGACCTGCGGATGGGCACGTTCTCGAAGTCGCTCGCCTCCTGCGGCGGCTTCGTCGCGGGCTCGAACGAGGTGATCGAGTACCTGCGCCTGTACTCGCGAGCCTTCCTGTTCACGGCCTCGGCCGTGCCCGCGGCGGTCGGCGCCGCGCTCGCGGCGCTGCGCGTGCTGCGCTCCGACGACGGCCCGCCGCTGCTCGCGCGCGTGCTCGAGAACGCGCGAGTGCTGCGCGACGGCCTGGAGGAGCGCGGCTTCGCGGTCGTCATGCCGCAGGCGCTGTCGCTCGACGCGAGCGTGCAGAGCCACGCGCCGGGGATCCGCGACGACGCCGGCGAGCGGACGATCGTCACGCCGATCGTTCCCGTGCTCGTCGGCGACGACTGGAAGGCGGCGCTGCTGTGGCGCGCGCTGTACGACGCCGGCGTATTCGTCAACACGGCGCTGCACCCGGCCGTGCCGCCGGGCGGCGCGCTGCTGCGCACGAGCGTGATGGCGACGCACGATGACGCCACGCTGGAGCGCGCGCTCGACGCGTTCTCGCGAGTCAAGCTCGCATTCGAGTCAGAGCACGGTCCGCTGCCGGGACCGCACGAGCACTAGACGCGCCTGCGGGCGAGCGACAACCCCTGCAAAATGTCGCAGCCGCCTTGGACGGGTGTCGGAGCCGGCGGCGCCGGCGCCACTTGTCCAAATCTTCACAAGTTCGAGCGGCGCAGAAAAAGGTCGCTTCTAGCGTCCAAAGGCGGCGTACGTTCCTTGACCGGACGACCCGCCCTGACATAGCTTGCGTGAGCGCTCTGCATGACGTCCGGGTTCGCCCGGCGACCTCATCTTCAGCTCAAGCTTCAGGGTCGGCAGCCGACGACCCTCGGTCGACCGCGGACGGGCATCAGGGCGCAACTCGTCAACAAGTCAATGCACGGATGTTGCGGCGCGCTGGTCTGCGCCCGCGACGGGGAGAGTCCACATGAACGCGACAGCGACAATCGCCCCTGCTCCGCAGTACATGCGCGCACTGGAGCGCGCCAACAAGGTCCGCCTGGCCCGCGCCGAGCTCAAGCGCAAGGTGTCGATGGACGAGATCGATGCCGCCGAGGTGATCCTCGACTGCCCGTGGGAGGCGCACAGCATGGCCGTCGCGGACCTGCTGATGAGCCAGCGCCGTTGGGGGCAGACCCGCTGCCGCAAGTTCCTCGCCCAGATCCCGATGTCGGAGAAGAAGACGATCGGCACGATGACCGAGCGTCAGCGCCACACGCTCGCGGCGCTGCTGTGCTCCAGCGGCCGGGGTCGCGCCGTCGGCGCGACCCCCTGGGTAACGGACAGCCTGACGACAGCTTGAGCTGCCACCAGCCGGCGAGCATCCCGATCAGACCAAGCCGCGGGCGCACCTCCCAGACCCCGCAGCCGCCTTCGCCGAGATCGCGCAGCGGCAACCGCACGAACCTGTAGCGGCCCGGTTCGAGCTTCATCCGCTCGAGCAGCTCGTGCGCGCTGCGCTCGTGCTCGGCGCGCACCGACGCGAGCCGGCGCACGTCCTGCAGCCGCCCCGCGAGCGCGTCGCGCTGGCGCTCGAGCTCGGCGAGGCCGAGCAGGCGCGGGCCGCCGACGGCGACCCCTGCGATTCGCGCGGCGCTGACGGGGACGTGCGGGAACGACGCGGCGACGAGCTGCGACAGCTCGCGCTCGAGCCGCGCGACCTGATCGCGCAGCGTACGGCGCGCGGCGCGCTCGTCCAGCGCCTCGCTTGGCGCTGCTGCGCGATCGACCATCACCTGCTCGTAGCTGCGCACGCCTCCGACTCCTCCTGCCGAACGCCGGACGCGCCGATTCTACCAGCGCGCACGCGCCCGAACGCGCGTTCCGCGGATGCTCACAGGAGCGCGTCGGTCGACGCGGCGTGAGCGCTCACGCGGCTTGCAGCGCGGCCTGGCAACTCCACAGCGCCTCCTCGGCGTACAGCTCGGGGACGCCGGCGACCTGCACCGCGAACAGCGCCAGCCGCTCGCTGCGCGCCTGCGCCGCGTGCTCGGCGGCGAGCTCGCCGAACAGCACCGCGAGCGCCGCCGACGCGTCGGCGACGACGAGCCGCCCCGCCGGCAGCGCCGGCGCGTCGGCGGCGCGACCGAGACGCTCGCCGTGCTCGCTCGCGCGGATCCCGAGCGGGCCCTCGACGCGCGCGGCGTCGAGCGCCCACACCGGCACGCCGGTGTCGAGCAGCGCGATCAGCAGCACGTCCTCGAGCAGCCCGCGCGAGAGGAAGCCGCCCTTGATCATCCGCGCGAGCACAGCCGCCTCGAGCGGCGTGCGCACGACCTCCGGGTCGAGCCCGATGTGGCGGAAGAACACGCGGTAGGCCGACGGCACCGGCTCGCGCCTGACCGCGATCGCGGTCGCGCCGCGATAGCGGTTGGACAGCTCTTTCAGCCGCCGCTCGACGTCCGCCGGCGCGACGCCGGTGAGCGGGCGCCGTCGGTCGACGTCGACCTCGGCGCACAGCAGCCGCAGGCCCGGAAGCTCCTCCTCGACCTCGCGCGCGCACCACCCCCGCACCGGTGTTGGCTGGCGCTCGCTCATCGCGCCGGCTGCTTCCAGCCGCGCGCACGCGCGGACGCGACGAGCGCAGCGAGCCGCGCGCGCAGCGTCGCGCGTGATGGCCGCGAGAGGATCGCGCGGCTCTGCACTTCGCCGCCGGGATACGCGAACGTCAGCTGCGGGCACGTCGCGACCTTGTACAGCGCCGCGAGCGCCCCGTCGTTGTCGAGGCCGACCGGCAGCGTCAGCCCGCGCTTGGCGATCAGCTTGCGCACCGCCGCGCGTTCGCCCTTGATCGCGACCGCCGCGAAGCGCACGCCCGGGAACGAGTGTGCGAGCGCCTGCATGTCGCCGAGCACGTCCGGGCAGGAGCCGCCGTCGACGAACAGCGCGAGGAGCACCGGCGCGCCTTCGTAGAGCTGGCACACGTTGAGGATTTGCGCGCCGCGCTCGTCGCATGCCGGCACGCGCCCGGCCTGCCCTTCGTCGGCGTGGCGCGCCGTGTCGGCGTCGCCGACGAGGTTGCCGAGCGCGAGCGGCACGGCGAACGGCGGCATCTGTTCGCCCGGCGCCAGCCCCTTGACGCCGTTGGGCTTCGTCACGATCGTGTTGATCGTGATCAGCACGAGGATCACGAGCGCGAGCAGGCCGGCGTAGCCGCCGTAGCGCGGTGTCGGGCGCGGCGTCGTGCGCGGCGTCGGGCGCGTCCCGGAGCGCTCCGGCGGGCGCTCCTCAGGCGGGCTCATGGATCGTCTCGCGGCGCCCGCCGGACGGCCGCGGCGCCCGGCGCGGCCGTCCGCGCTCGACGCGCGTGTCGGCGAACACGAGCGCGGCCGGCAGCGCGACGAGCACGCCGACCAGCGAGACGCTCAGGTCGATCAGCGTGACGAGCCCGAAGTCGCGCAGCATCGCGATGTTCGACAGCACGAGCACGCCGAAGCCGGCGATCGCCGTGACGCCCGACGCCGCGACCGCGGCGCCCGTGCGCCGGTAGGCGCGCCGCAGCGCCTCGATCGTGTCGTGCCCGGCGAGCCGCTCCTGGCGGTGGCGCTCGGACAGCAGCACGCCGAACTCGGTCGAGATCGCGATCACGAGCGAGGACAGCGTGACCGACATCGGGTTCAGCGGGACGCGCACGAGGAACAGCACGAGCGCCGACCAGCCGCTCGCGAGCGCGACCGGCGCGAGCGGGACGAGCGCGCGGCGCAGGTCGCCGGCGAACGCGAGCAGCAGCACGAGCGCGACGACGACGAGGCTCCCGAGCAGCGTCTCGACGCGCCGCAGCGGCGAGGAGACCTCGGCGGCCGACTTCGCCGCGAGCACCGGCAGCCCGACGAGCCGCGCGCTGACGCCCGCCGGCGCGTGCAGGCTCGCGCGCATCGCTTCGATCACCGCCTGCTGCTGCTGCAGGCTCATCAGGCGAATCCCGAACGCGAGCGTCGCGACGCGATCGTCGGGCGTGATCACGTCCTGGGAGAAGTACGGCGGGATCGCGGCGAGCAGCCCGCTGACCTGCGCCTGCGTGAGCTTCTTCTGCCGCGCCGGCTTGCCGGCGCCGGCCTGCACGTTCGCGGCGGCCTGCGCCGAGAACAGGTCGGGCAGCGAGAAAGCCGGGCACAGGCGCGCCTTGCCGCAGCCGCGCGCGGGGCTGTAGCCGAAGCGCTTGAGCACGGCGCTCTGGTAGGAGCTCATCCATTCGATCGTCGCCGGCTTCGTCAGCGCCTTCGAGCTGACCATCAGGTCGATCTCGCCGCCGACTCCCGTCGTGCGCTCGAGCGCGTTCAGCGCCTGCAGCGAGCCGAGGCTCTGCGGCACGAGCTTCGTGATGTCCGTCTGTACCGACGTCTGCGTGTCCAGGCCCCACCCGAGCGCCGCGAGCACGAGCCCGACCGCGAGCACGCGGCCGGGACGCGCGACCGCGCCGCCGAGCGCCGCGCGCGTGACCGCACGCGTCAGCGCGTTCCCGCGCAGCAGCTCGCCGGCGCCGCGCCACGCTGCGCCAAGGCTCGTGCCGCGCGCACCCGACGCGACGCGCGCGAGCGCGCCGGAGCCCAGTCCCACGGGCGCTCGCGCGCGGCCTGCGAGCGTCATCACGGCGGCGCCGGCCGTCAGCGCGCAGAGGAACGCGACGACGACGCCGACGACGAGCAGCGCGCCGAACCCGCGCACCATCGGCACCGGCGAGAGCAGCAGCACGAGCATCGCCGCCGCGCTCGCCGCGCCGGCCGTCGCGATCGTCGGGCCGCCGAGCGCCGCCGCGCGTTGCACCGCAGGCGCGCCGCCGATGCCCGTTCGCGCCGACTCCTCGCCGACGCGCGACTGGAACTGGATCGCGTAGTCGACCGCCAGCCCGATCAGCACCGGCAGCACGGCGATCGAAGCCATCGTCAGCGACGCGCCGGCGAGCGACAGCGCGCCGAACGTCACCCCCGCCGCGAGCAGCGCGACCGCGAGCGGCAACAGGCGCGGGCGCCCGGTGAAGATCAGCGCGAGCGTCGCCGCCATCACGAGCAGCACCGCGACCAGCAGCAGCTCGATCGAGTGCGTGATCGAGCTCGTCAGATCGGCGACGATCACGGGCACGCCGGTGACGTCGTAGGACTCGCCGTGCTGCAGTTGCCACTGCGGCATCGCGACCGCCCGGCGGATCAGCGCGATCGTGCGCGTGCGCTGTGACTCGCTCAGCCCGGCGCGCATCCGCACCGAGACGAGCGCCGCTTCGCGGCTCGGGAACAGGTAGGCGAAACGCTGCTTCGGCGTGCCCGCCGGCTTGCTCGAGTCGAACACGAGCGACGTCACGAATTCGTGGTTTTCGAGCGACGGGCGCGACGTCAGCCCGTATTCGAGCGCGAGCGTGACGAGCCCCTCCTGGAAGCGCCCCGTCGTGACCTTGCTCGCTTCGCGCCCGAGCCCCTGCGCTTCGCTCGCGCTCAGGCCGCGCCTGAGCGCGGCTCGCCGGACGACGCTTTCGGCCTGCTTCGCCTGCGATTCGGCCTGCTTGGTCTGCTGCGTGAGCTGTTCGTCGATCTGGTTCGCCGCCTCGTTGATGAACGTCCCCGGGCCGAGCACGACCTTGACCGTGTGCGCCCGCGCGAGCTGCCCGCACGGCCCGTTCGCACCGCCCTCGACGCCGAGCGCGCTCGCCGGCACGTTGCCCGAGAGGCAGCCCTCGAGCCCGATCAGGCGCTCGAGGTCCGAGCTCAGCAGCAGCCGCTGCAGGCTCCCTTTGACGAGCACCGCGACCGGCTCTTCGCCGAAGCTCTCGTAGAAGCGCTGCGTGTCCTTGTACTGCGAGCTCGAGCTCGACACGAACGTGCTCGTCGCCGCCGTCGGCTTCAGCCGCAGCGCGAGCGCCCCGCCCACCAGCGCCAGCACGATCGCAACGCCGAGCACAGCGCGCGGTCGGCGCGAAGCGCCGCCGGCGAGCGCCGAGAGAACTCGTGCCGCGTTCACAGACGAAGGCTAACCGCGCGCAGCGACCGCACGCGCAGCACGGCCGGCAGCCGCACTGCCGGCAGGCTCACTCCATGCCGAGAGGACCGGCCGACTCGCCGGAGAGGAACTGGCGCACGAACGGGTTTTCCGACGCGAACAGCTCCTCGGCCGGGCCCGACTCGACGATCCGGCCCTTCCACAGCACGGAGATGTGCTCGGCGACGCGGCGCGCGCTCATGATGTCGTGAGTGATCACGACGTAGCAGCCGCCGTTCTCGGCGTGGATTTCCTTGATCAGCTCGCACAGCAGCGCCGTGCGCACGGGGTCGAGGCCGGAGTCGGGCTCGTCGAACAGCACGATCTCCGGGTCGAGCACGAGCGCGCGCGCGAAGCCGGCGCGCTTGCGCATCCCGCCGGACAGCTCGTTCGGCATCTTCGCGCCCTCGCCGCCGAGGCCGACCTCGCTCATCCGCCGGTTGACGATCTCGGCGATCTCCTCGTCGCCCTTCTCGGTGTGCTGGCGCAGCGGGAAGGCGACGTTGTCCCACAGGTTCAGCGAGCCGAACAGCGCGCCGTCCTGGAACAGCACGCCGAACTTCTTGCGCGTCTCGAACAGCTCCGCGTCGGGCAGGCTCGGGATCGAGACGCCGTGCACGAGCACGTCGCCCTCGTCGGGGTAAAGCAGCCCGACGATGTGCTTGATGCAGACCGACTTGCCCGTGCCCGACGGCCCGAGGATCATCGAGATCTTGTCCTCGGGCAGGCCCATGTTCAGCCCGCGCAGCACCTGGTTGCGCCCGAACGCCTTGTGCACGTCGATGAACTCGATCGCGTCCGGCGCCTCCGACGGGCGCAGCGTGCCGGTGTGGTAGGCGAACTCGCCCGACTCCTCCTCGCGTCGGGCCTCGCGCGTGCGCGCGTCCTCCTCGATCTGGCCGGACGACGGCGCCGCGAACTCGCTCTCGCCGCCCGGCTCGCCGGGCGCCGTGTGGTGCTCGATCGGCTCGTATGACTCCCCGGCGCCGTCGGCGTCACCGTGCGGCCCGGGCGGCTGCTCGGCCATCAGCTCCTCACCCCCCGATCGGGGCGCGCGGATTGGCGCCCCAGAAGATCTGCGTGCCGAGCATCCCGATCACGTGCACGAGCACGAGGTTGAGCACCATCGACTTCGCCGTCGCACGGCCGACGCCGACCGGCCCTCCGCTTGCGTTGTAGCCGTAGTAGCACGCCACGAGCACGATAGCGGTGGCCATGAACATCGCCTTGATCAGGCTGTAGAGGAAATCCGGTGGATTCTGGAACTGCCAGAAGATCAGGAAGTAGCCGCCCGAGGAGACGTAGCCGATCTGCTGGACGACGGCGATGTACGACGCCAGGAACGCCGCGCCGATCCCCACCAGGTACATGAACGGCAGCACCAGCCAGGCCGCCAACAGGCGCGTCGCGCAGAGGAACGTCATCGAGTTGATCCCCATCACCTCGAGCGCGTCGATCTCCTCGGAGATCCGCATCGCGCCGAGCTCCGCGACGATCCCCGTGCCGACCTTCGCCGCCATCATGTAGCCGAACGCGTACGGCGTGATCTCGCGCAGGTCGCACCACGCCGTGAACACGCCCGAGTACGCCGGCGCGCCCTGCGCCGCGGTGAAGTACGCGCCCTCGATCCCGCACTGCAGGCCGAGGATGAACATCAGCGTCCAGATGATCGTCGTCGAGCCGACGATCAGGATGCCCGACTGGCGCAGCGCCTCGCCGAAGAAGCGGAACACGCGCAGCCCGTACACGTCGCCGACGATCTGGCCCGTGAACTTGCCGATTTCGCCGGTCGCCGCGAGCCATTCGCGCGGCATCGCCAGAAGCTCGCCCATTACTTGATCACCAGGATCTGCGGGTGGGTCGCGAGCAGCGTCTGCGTGAAGACGTAGTCGAACGAGAAGATCGCGGTGAACGCGAGCACGACCGCCTCGTTGACCGCGCGACCGACGCCCTCCGCGCCGCCGGACGCCGTCATGCCCTTGTAGCAGCAGACGATCGCGATGATCGCGCCGTAGATCGTCGTCTTCAGCACCGACCCCACAGGTCGGTCGTCGACGCGTTCGCGAACAGCGTGTTCCAGAACGGCCCGAGCGGCTGGCCGTTGACGAGCTCGGCGATGATCCCGCCGAAGATGCCGAACAGCAGCGCGTAGATGTCGAACAGGCCGGTCACGACCATCAGCGCGAGGAAGCGCGGCACGACGAGGTTCTTGACCGGGTCGACGCCGAGCACCTGCAGCGCGTCGAGCTCCTCGCGCACCTTGCGCGCGCCGAGGTCGGCCGTGATCGCCGTGCCGGCGACGCCCGCGACGACGATCGCCGTCACGCTCGGCCCGATCTCCCGCACCGCGCCGAGCACGAAGAAGCCGCCGAGGCGGTCGAGCGCGCCGAAGATCGTCAGGAAGTTCGCCGCCTGCAGGCCGGGCGCCGCGTAGCAGATGCAGACGGTCGAGATCAGCAGCGGGAACCAGCACAGGCGCAGCGCGAACAGGAACTGCGAGACGAGCTCGCCGCCGTACGGGTACGGCGGGCGCAGCGCGGACACGATCGTCCGCCCCGTGAGGATCATCATGTCCCCGAATTCCTCGAGCACGTGCCGCGCCGAGACGTAGCTGCGCTCGGCGACGCTGCGAACCATCTGTGCCTGCCCCTCCTCTCCACGCTTGGACCGGTTTCGAAACTCTACGCGATGGGTCGAGGGCACGCCACCGCTGGGCCACCGCGGCACGTCGCTCGCAAGCCGTGACAGGCGGACAGGGCCGCTGATATCGTCGTCCGACCGTGCGGAGGAGAGGAGTCAACGCGGCGGCGACCCTCGGCGCATGCGCCGCGCTGGTCGCGAGCGGCTGCGGCGGCGGCACCCGCCAGGACGCCGGCGAACACGCGCGCACCTACCAGCTGCAGCTCAACGGCGTCTCCTTCGAGCGCAACCAATCGGTCTCCAAGCCGGCTGCGCTGCGGATCAGCGTGCACAACTCCGACACGCGCGCCGTCCCCAACGTCGCGGTGACGATCGACTCGTTCGACTACACCGAAAAATATCCCGAACTAGCCGCCGACAAGCGGCCGATCTGGGTGATCGAACAGGGCCCCGGCACGGTCGCCGCTCCGCCCGTCCAGAGCGAGGCGATCAGCCCGCCGGGCGGCGGGCAGACGGCGTACGTCAACACGTGGGCGCTCGGGCCGCTCGCGTCCGGCGCGACGCGCACGTTCGAATGGAAGGTCGTGCCGGTCAAGTCCGGCACGCACGAAGTCCACTACGAAATCGCCGCCGGGCTCGCCGGCCGGGCGAAGGCCGCGCCGCCGTCCGACGGCAGGGCGCTCGACGGCGTCCTGACCGCCGACATCGCGCCGGCGCCGCCTTCGCGCCACGTCGACCCGAGCACCGGGAAGGTAGTCGCGGGACAATTTCCGTCGACGCCGTAGCTTCCTCGTGAGAGGACGCGCCGCGCGCCGCGCAGGCGTCGCGAGCGCGACGCCGACCGCGCATCGCGACGCCGCGCGCATTTGGCCGGATGTCTAAACGGAGACGACCCGCTTTCGCCAAGCGCTGATGTCGGCGAACGCGCCGGGCATTACGATTGCGTTCGGCTTCACGGCCGCAACGGCCCACCCTTTCAGGAGGACACGATTCCGCTCATGCCAAGGACTCGCCAGCAAAACGTAACCGCCGCCCAGTGGAGCCCGAACGGCACCGCGCTGGGGGCGCCCGACCTGACCGTGCCGAGCAACCAGGTGTTCGGCCAGAACGTCTTCTCGCCGGCCGTGCAGCGTCAGCGTCTGCCGAAGCACGTCTTCAAGGCGCTCCAGCGCACGCTCGCGCGCGGCGAGGCGCTCGACACGTCGCTCGCCGACGCCGTCGCGGTCGCGATGAAGGACTGGGCGATGGAGAAAGGCGCGACGCACTACACGCACTGGTTCCAGCCGCTGACCGGCTCGACCGCGGAGAAGCACGACTCCTTCTTCGGGCCCGCCAGCGACGGCACCGCGATCGCCGAATTCTCCGGCAGCGAGCTGATCCAGGGCGAGCCCGACGCCTCGTCGTTCCCGACCGGCGGCATCCGCGCGACGTTCGAGGCGCGCGGCTACACCGCGTGGGACCCCACGTCGCCGGCGTTCATCCTCGAGAACCCGAACGGCGCGCTTCTGTGCATCCCGACCGCGTTCACGTCGTGGACCGGCGAGGCGCTCGACAACAAGATCCCGCTGCTGCGCTCGATGGACGCGCTGTCGGGCGCCGCGATCCGTGCGCTCGAGCTGCTCGGCGTCGACGACGCCAAGCGCGTGTTCACGACGACCGGCTGCGAGCAGGAGTACTTCCTGATCGACGAGCAGTACTACTTCGAACGGCTCGACCTCGTGACGACCGGCCGCACGCTGTTCGGCGCGAAACCGCCCAAGGGGCACGAGCTCGACGATCACTACTTCGGCTCGATCCCCGAGCGCGTGCTCGCGTACATGCTCGAGGTCGAGGTCGAACTGGCGAAGCTCGGCATCCCGATCAAGACGCGCCACAACGAGGTCGCGCCGAACCAGTTCGAGGTCGCGCCGATCTTCGAGAACTCGAACGTCGGCTCCGACCATCAGATGGTGACGATGCAGGTGATGCAGAACACCGCGCGCCGCTACGGGCTCGTCTGCCTGCTGCACGAGAAGCCGTTCGCCGGCGTCAACGGCTCGGGCAAGCACAACAACTGGTCGATGGGCACCGACACCGGTCTCAACCTCCTCGACCCGGGCGACACGCCGTCGGAAAACCTCTCGTTCCTGTTCTTCTGCGCCGCCGTCATCCAGGCCGTCAACCAGCATCAGCAGCTGCTGCGCGCGTCGATCGCCAGCGCCGGGCAGGACCACCGCCTCGGCGCCAACGAGGCGCCGCCGGCGATCATCTCGATCTTCCTCGGCGCCGAGCTCGAGAAGGTCTTCACGGCGATCGAGAAGGGCAAAGTGCAGGCCTCCAAGCCCGGCTCGTTCCTCGGCTTCGGCACGCCCGTGCTGCCGCCGCTGCCGCTGCACGGCGGCGACCGCAACCGCACGAGCCCGTTCGCGTTCACCGGCAACAAGTTCGAGTTCCGCGCGCTCGGCTCCAACCAGTCGCCGGCGTTCCCGAACACGGTGCTCAACACGATTGTCGCCGAGTCCGTCGACGAGCTCACCGACAAGCTCAAAGCCGCGCTCAAAGGCTCGACCTCGCTCGAGAAGGCCGTCACGGCCGTCGTCAAGGACGCGTGGATCGAGAACAAGCAGGTCGTGTTCGACGGCGACGGCTACTCCGAGGAGTGGCACAAGGAGGCCGACAAGCGCGGCCTCGCCAACCTGCGCACGACGCCCGACGCGCTGCCGTGGCTGCTCGAGAAATCGACGCTCGCCGCGTTCAAGAAGTACAAGGTCCTCTCCAAACGCGAGCTCGAGTCGCGCTACGAGGTGTTCACCGAGCAGTACGTCATCAACATCAACATCGAGGCCGAGACGGCCGCGACGATCGCGCGCACGAGCATCCTGCCGGCGGCCGTGCGCTATCTGAACGAACTGCGCGCGAGCGGCCTCGAGGAGCTCGTCGGCGAGCTCGAACCGGACCTCAAGGAGTTCCACTTCGCGCTGCGCAAGCTCGAGGACGCGAACCTCGACGAGAACCACCCCGACGGCTCGCCGATGAAGGAGGCGATCTACATGCGCGACACCGTGATCGCCGCGATGGAGGACGCGCGCGAGGTCGCCGACCGTTTGGAGAAGCTCGTCGCCGACGACCTCTGGCCGCTGCCGAAGTACTCGGAGATGCTGTTCGTCAAGTAGTCGACGGGCTCGGTCGCCTCCTCACGTGCCTGGGTCGCCTCCTCACGTGCCTGGGCAGATCTGCGCGAGCGCCGCGCGGCCGCTCGACAGTGCCGTGTTGAGGCCGGCGCTCGCCTTACGCGCCGTCGCGACATCGTGTCGAAGAGCCGCCGCCACAGCGGTGCTCTGGCGCGATAGAGCACCGTCGAGCTGTCGCAGTTGGTTGACCTGCGCCGGCGTGCTGACGTGCGAGAGCGCTCCGATCGCGCCGCGCAGGCGCCCAATCGAGGCGATCGTGCGGTCGGCGAAACGCTTGTCGAACAGCTTCAGGCTCTCTGCTTCGATCGCCGCCTGGTATGCGGCGGCAGCCGTCTTGACGGTGGAGCACACCCTCGCCGTCGACGCGGTCGCCGCGGGCGTCGATTCAACGCTGGGGCTCGCCGTCTGTCCATGGCTCGAGCTACCACAGCCCGTCAGCAGCGCGCTCGCGCACGCAAGCGCGAGCAGTCCCTTGATTGTGTCGGTAAGCATCGCTCGGCTGGCACGAAGCACCCTCATCGCCTCAGCGGCGCCGGCCCCTCGTCGGCCGCTATCTTAGCCAGCGGCCGGATCGCATGTACGCCGAACGTCGCGGCCGGTTCCGCGCCACCGTGTACCGCCCACCGCTAGCAACGTCGAGATGATTGATGTTTGGGCCGTCGCAAGGCGGGTAAACGCTGCCAATCGCGGTGAGCGCCAGGTGCTGCTGCCGACATTTGACGAGGAGTGAGGGCCCACAATCATGAGGTACGCGAGGGGAAGGACCGAGGGCAATTGGGGACACGCGCCAATGTGGCGCCGTGCGCTACCGGCGACGCTCGGCGGGATGGCGGTGTTGGCGATGCTGTCCGCCGCGCCCGCGCTCGCTGGTATCCAGCAGGAATTCGCAGTCTTTTCAGACTGTCCGGTCGAAAACCCGACTGTCACTACCTGCATTGTCTCGACGACGACAAGCGGCGAATTCAAGATCGGCAACAAGACCGTCCCGGTCTCCAAGACCGTGATCCTTCAGGGCGGCCTGGCCGAAAACTCTTCGAAGCTGGTCGGCGCCGCCGACGGGAACACGCTCTCGAAAACGGCCCTCCCGGTGCCGGGCGGGATCGTCGGGATCGAAGTCCTGCCGCCGCTCACGAGCGTCACGGCAACGGCCGAACTCGCGGGCACGCCTGAAGTGAACGTCGTCAATGCGAACAGAGGCGAAGGCGTCGCCGCGGTGCTCCCGCTCAAGGTCAAACTCGACAACCCCGCCCTTGGCCCGGCGTGCTACATCGGGTCCGACGCCGAACCACTCGTTCCCCAGCTGACGACCGGCACGACCAGTCCGCCGCCCCCGAATCAGCCGATCACCGGTGATCCCGGCGAACCGGTCATAAAAGCGCATGGCAAAATCGTCGTCATCGTTCACAGCTCGCTGGTCGACAACGCGTTCTCGGTGCCTGGCGCCAACGGATGCGCCGGCGTTCTTGCGCCGGTCGTCGATCCTGCCGTCGACCTGCAGGTCGGGCTGCCGGCGGCCGCAGGCCAGAACGTCGCGATCCTGAACGGGACGCTCGCCGCCGCCGGGGCCCGTCAGGTCAAGGCCCAGCGTCTGCTCCCCGACCTCGGGCGCTGCCAGAAAGTCACACCCGAAGGGACCGGCAAAACGGCGATCTACCACGGCGGGTACGTCGATTCATCCTGCATCGAAGAAAACGTCGAGCACGAAGGACATTACGAATGGCTGCCCGGGCCGGGCGCCGCCAGCAAGTTCACGAGCAACAGCGGGGCGTTGACGCTCGAAACGGCCGCCAAAGCCAAGGTGAGCTGCAAAGCGTCAACGGGACATGGCGAATACACAGGGACGAAAACCGCGACGCTCGACACGACGCTCACCGGATGCACGCTCGCAGCGAGTAAAGAGAGCTGCCAGACCTCGGGGTCCGCGGCCGGTGAAATTTCGGTCGCTGGCCTTCAGGCGACGCTCGGCTTCATTCAGGACGTCAGCGAAGGCACCGAAATCCACGTTTCGCTCGGCTGGGACTTCCAGCATGAACCATCGATCGTCACGGCCGAATGCGGCAGCGCGAAATCGGCGCTGCTCGTGACCGGCTCGGTGATCGGCTCGATCGCCACGATCGACAAGATGGCCTCGGCGAACAGCGTCAAGTTCAACGCCGCCGGCGCCAAGCAGTCGCCCGAATCGTTTGAAGAAATGCCGACCGACACCCTCAGCGCGGCGCTCGCCGGCGGCCCGGCCGAAAAGGCCGGCCTCAAGGGCAACGTCAAACTGAGCGACGAAGAAAAGCTGGAGTTCAAAGGCGAAACCGAATAGCGCGGCGCCGCTCGCGGCGCGGCGTCGGCGAGACGCCGCGCCGCGAGGCCGTGCGCCGAGCTCCGGCCGGCCGGACAGCGAACGTCGGTGCGCTCGGGCGACCCCACTAGCATTGCCCGGGTGACCCGGAGCTATCTCGACGCCATTCAAAGCCACGTCGTCGTCTACGACGGCGGCATGGGCGCGACGCTCGAGCAGTTCGAGCTGACCGCCGAGGACTACGGCGGCCTCGCGGGCAAGTGCCACGAGGCGCTCGTGCTGAACCGCCCGGACGTGATCGAGGGCGTGCACGGCTCGATGCTCGACGCGGGCGCGGAAGTGCTCGAGACCGACACGTTCCAGGCGTCGCGGATCAAGCTCGGCGAGTGGGGCCTTGCCGACTACACGGTCGAGATCAACACGAAGGCGGCCGAGATCGCGCGCAAGGCGGCCGGCGAGAGCCGTTTCGTCGCCGGCTCGATCGGGCCGACCGGCTACCTGCCGGCCTCCGAGGACCCCTCGCTCGGGCAGATCCGCTTCTCGGAGCTCGTCGAGGTCTTCTCCGAGCAGGCCGCCGGGCTGATCGACGGCGGCGCCGACCTGATCATCATCGAGACGGCGCAGGACATCCTCGAGGTCAAGGCCGCGATCTTCGGCGCGCGCGAGGCGTTCAAGAGCACCGGGCGCACGCTGCCGATCCACACTTCGGTGTCGCTGCTGCCGAACGGCGGCAAGATGCTGCTCGGGACCGACATCTCCTCGGTGCTGAGCACGCTCGAGGCGCTGAACGTCGACGTGATCGGCCTGAACTGCTCGACCGGGCCGGAGGACATGCGCGACGCGATCCGCTTCCTCGGCGAAACGTGCTCGCTGCCGGTCGCGTGCATTCCGAACGCCGGGCTGCCGCTGCAGGGGCCCGACGGCGAGACGATCTTCCCCGAGCAGCCCGAGCCGCTCGCCGACGCGCTGAAGGAGTTCGTCGAGCGCTACGGCGTCGGGATCGTCGGCGGCTGCTGCGGCACGACGCCGGCGCACATCGCGGCGATCGTCGAGCGCGTACGCGGCCGCGCCGTCGGCGCGCGTCCGGCGCCGCGCGCGCCTCATCTGTCCTCGATGATCGCGGCGACGCCGCTGCAGCAGCAGCCGGCGCCGACGATGGTCGGCGAGCGCGTCAACTCGCAGGGCTCGCGCAAGGCGAAGGAGCTGCTGCTGGCCGACGACTACGACGGGCTCGTGCAGATCGCCGAGGACCAGGTCGCCGGTGGCGCGCACGTGCTCGACCTGTGCGTCGCGCTGACCGAGCGCGGCGACGAGGACGAACAGATGCGGCTGCTCGCGAAGAAGGTCTCGCTGACGCAGCCGGCGCCGATCCAGATCGACTCGACCGAGCCGGACGTGATCGAACGCGCGCTCGAGCAGGTCCCGGGCCGCGCGATCGTCAACTCGGTCAACCTCGAGGCCGGCCGCGACAAGCTCGACCGCGTAGTGCCGCTCGCGCTCGCGCACGGCGCGGCGCTGATCGCGCTGACGATCGACGAGGTCGGGATGGCGAAGACGGCCGAGCGCAAGGTCGAGATCGCCAAGCGGATCCGCGACCTCTGCTGCGAGGAGCATGGCCTCGATCCGGAGCTGTTGATCTTCGACTGCCTGACGTTCACGCTGACGACGGGCGATGAGGAGTGGCGTCCGTCCGCGGTCGAGACGATCGCCGGGATCAAGGCGATCAAGGAGCAGATCCCGCACGTGAAGACGTCGCTCGGCGTCTCGAACGTCTCGTTCGGCGTCTCGCCGGGGGCGCGCGCGGTGCTCAACTCGGTGTTCCTGCACCACTGCGTCGACGCCGGCCTGGACCTGGCGATGGTCAACCCGAACCACATCACGCCATACTCGGAGATCCCCGACAACGAGCGCGAGCTCGCCGACGACCTCGTGTTCAACCGCCGCGAGGACGCGCTCGAGAAGTTCATCGCGCACTTCGAGTCCAAGGGCGAGGAGGAGGGTCCGGCGGGCGCCGCCGACCCGACCGAGGGGATGGAGCCGGAGGAGGCGCTGCACTTCCACATCCTGCGCCGGCGCAAGGACGGCGTCGAGGAGCAGATCGACCGCAGCGTCGAGAAGATCGGCGCGGTGCCGACGCTCAACGAGGTGTTGCTGCCGGCGATGAAGGAGGTCGGTGACAAGTTCGGCGCCGGCGAACTGATCCTGCCGTTCGTGCTGCAGTCGGCCGAGGTGATGAAGAAGGCGGTCGCGCAGCTCGAGAAGTACCTCGACAAGATCGAGGGCTACACGAAGGGCACGGTCGTGCTCGCGACGGTCTTCGGCGACGTGCACGACATCGGCAAGTCGCTCGTCAACACGATCCTGACGAACAACGGCTACACGGTCGTCGACCTCGGCAAGCAGGTGCCGATCCAGACGATCGTCGACGCCGCGCAGGAGCACGACGCGACGGCGATCGGCCTCTCGGCGCTGCTCGTGTCGACGTCGAAGCAGATGCCGGCGTGCATCGAGGAGCTGCACGCCAAGGGCCTCTCCTACCCGGTGCTGATCGGCGGCGCCGCGATCAACCGCGCGTTCAGCTACCGCGCGCTGTATCCCGGCGGCAAAGAGTCCGACGAGGTCTACGCGCCGGGCGTCTTCTACTGCAAGGATGCGTTCGAGGGTCTCTCTGTGATGGATCAGTTGATCGACGCCGGCGCGCGCGACGCGCTCGTCGAGAAGCTGCTGGCCGGCGCGACCGAGTTTCGCGCGAAGGGCGAGGAGCCGAAAGAGGAGCTGAACTTCGCCGATGACTCCGTGCGCTCGGCCGCGCGCACGGACGTCCCGATTCCGACGCCGCCGTACTGGGGCGTGCAGGAGGTCGAGGTGGACATGGACGAGGTCTACCGCCACCTCGACACGCACGTGTTGTTCAAGCTGCACTGGGGCGGTCGCGGCGTCAAAGGCGAGGCGTGGCAGACGCTGCTGCGCGAGGACTTCCGCCCGCGCCTCGAGCGGATGTGGCGCGAGCAGACCTACCTGCACCCGCGCGCGCTGCTCGGCTTCTTCCCGTGCTACGCGCTCGGCAACGACATCGTCGTGCTCGACCCCGACGACCGCGCGAGCGAGCTGACGCGCTTCGTCTGTCCGCGCCAGCCGAAGGGCGATCGCATCTGCCTCGCCGACTTCTTCCGCCCGGCGCTCGACGGCAAGCCGCCGACGGAGCTCGACGTGATCGCCGTGCAGGCCGTGACCGTCGGCTCGGAGGTAACCGAGCTGATGGCGAAGCTCGAGGCCGAAGGCGAGTTCGCCGAGCAGCTGTTCGTGCACGGCCTCGGCGTGCAGACCGCCGAGGGCCTCGCCGAGTGGCTTCACTGGCGCGCGCGCGAGATGCTCGGCATCGACGACGCACAGGGCCGGCGCTACTCGTGGGGCTATCCGGCCGTGCCCGAGCAGTCAGAGCACCTGAAGGTCGAGAAGCTGCTCGACCTCGGCCAGATCGGCATGACGATCACCGACGGCTACGCGCCGAATCCCGAGCAGTCGACGCTCGCGCTGATCGCGCATCACCCGCAGGCGATCTACTTCGGCACGCGCCAGGGCCGCCTGCTGCCCGACGGCTCGCCCGACGACCTGATCCGCGGCTCCGCGCGCGACCCGTCGCTGTTCGCCGAGCTCGACGACGACGACCCGCCCGAGGGCGCCGTCGAAGCCGAGGACGAGCCGGCGCTGACTTAGTCGGACAACCCCGATGCGCTGCCAGGGCAGCGGCCTGGCTAGTCCTCGTCGCGCGGAGGGGGGCGGAACAGGATCCGCTTGACGTCCGACGCGGAGCCGCCGCCGAGCCGCAGCGCCGTCTGGAAGCCTTCTTCGCCGAGCTCGCCGGCGTCGAGCGCGCGGCGCAGCGCGTTGAGCGTCGGCAGGTCCTCCTCGGCGACCTGGTCGCGCGAGGTCTCCAGCAGGATCAGGTGGCGCGGGCGTCGCAGGCCGGCGGCGATCCGCACGAACGGCTCGCGCTCCTCCGCCGAGAGCCCCTCGGCGACGAGCACGACCGTGTCCCTGTTCTGCAGACGCTTGCTGACGGCCGCGCGCAGCAGCTGTTCGGCGCGCTCGTCGATCTCCTCGGCCGCGACCTTGCCGCTCAGCAACGCGCGGACCTTGCCGAGCGACAGCAGGCTCGCGCGATCCTCGATCAGCCGCCGCGCGAAAGCATCGCGCTCGGGCGCCGACGCGGAGACGAGCACGAGCAGGCTGCCGGGCGAGTAGCGCAGGCGGTCGACGGGCTGCAGCACGCTGCAGTGCACGGAGAGGTTGGGCGGGCGCTCGGGGACGCCCTCGCGGCGCGGTCGGTCAGAGGACCAGCCGGTGCGCTCGTCGGAGCCGATTTTTACGCTGCGCGACCCGGGCCGGCTCGCTGAAGATCCATCTGGCATACCCCCATCATGCCTCACCTCGGCGCGCGCGTCGTGGCGCGGTGCTCGCCAGGCGGCGCACGCACGCCTGCGAGAGCTTCGCGCGCGGCGATCAGCTCGAGCTTCGCGCGACGGTCGAGCGCCTTGATCCGCGCCTCCTCGCGTCTGGCCGCGGTGCGGTCGTCCATCGCGTCCTCGTAGACGAGCTCGACCGGCAGCCGGCTGGCGGTGTAGCGGCTCGCGGTGCCGGCGCGGTGGCGCGCGAGGCGCCGCGCGACGTCGGTGCTCCAGCCGGTGTAGAGCGAGTCGTCGCGGCAGCGCAGGATGTAGACCCAGGCGTCGGGCATCGTTCTTCGATACGCCGCGCACGCGTACATGCCTTCCCGGCGACAGTGCGGCGATCGGGCTGCGCGCTCGCCGCTCAGCCGTCAGCGCGCGACAGCGCGCCCGCCTGCGGCAGCGGTCCGAGCGTGACCGGCGCGGCGTTCGTCGTGCGCAGGCGCACCTCGCGCCAGGAGAGACCCTCGTTGAGCAGCGCCGGCAGGCCCATCAACGCCGCCGTCGCGAGCTCGACGGCCTGCAGGACGATGCCGTACGCGATCGCGTCCGGCGTCGAGACGTGGTAGGCGCCGGCGAGCACGACGACGCAGGCCGCCTGGAAGACGCCGACGTTCGCGGGCGTCGCGGGCATCACCGCGGTGACGTTGACCGCGAACAGCACGCCCGCGGCGGCCGCCGCGCCGGCGTGGGCGTCGAGGCCGAGCGCGACGAGCAGCAGCCAGCACGAGAGCCACTGCAGCGTCCACGCGAGCAGCTGCGCGAGCGTGGCGAGCGCCGCCTGTCGCGGCCGGCCGAACAGGCGCAGGCCGTCGCGCAGGCGCGCGAGCGCCTGCCGGGCGCCGGCGCGCAGCAACGCGGCACCCTGCGCGCGCGAGTCGCGTCCCGCGGGCGCGAGCGTCGGCACGAGCCGGATCAGCACGAGCGCGACGAGCGGCGCGAGCGCGACGAGCAGCAGCGCGCGGTCGCGGCGATCGAACACGCTGACGCTCGACAGCGTCACGCCGGCGAGGATCGCGAGCGCGAGCAGGTTGAGGAGCGCCTGCGAGACGATCGTGCCGAGCACGATCGGCAGCGTCTCGCGGGCGCGACCGATCCGGCGGGCGACGATCAGCGCGCGCGAGGGCTCGCCGAGGCGCGCCGGCAGCGTCGCCGACATCAGCACGCCGATGAACGTGCCCTGCATCGCGTCGCGCCGTTTCGCGCGGCGCCAGGTCGGCGCCGCCGCGAGGATCGCGTGCCACGAGATCGCGCGCGTGAACATCGCGCCGCACATCAGCGCGAGGCCGGCGAGGATCAGGCCGGGCTTGGAGGCGAGCAGCGACGCGAGCACGCGCGTCACGCCGACGCGCTCGAGCGCGAGCGACGCGAGCGCCGCGCCGGCGAGCGTCGTAGCGGCCAGCCCGGCGCGGCGCAGCGCGCGGGCGCGGCGCTCGCGTCCGACGAGCGGCGCCGGCGCCGGCGCGAGCGACGGCAGTCGCTGGGCGGGCACGCGCGGCTGCAGGTCGGCGGGCGCGAAGCCGTGCCGCAGCGCGGCCCGCGCCAGCGCGCCGTGGCCGCGGCGGCGTGCGGGGTCGGCGAGCGCGACGGCATGCTCGTAGGTGTCGAGCACTTCGGCCGCGACGTGCGGCCAGGCGAAGCGCTCGGCGCGCTCGCGCGCGGCGTTCGCCATGCGCTCGCGCCGGCCGGCGTCGAACGCGAGACCGCGCAGCGCCTCGGCGAGCGCGAGCGGGTCGCCGGCCGGGACGAGCAGCCCGTCGACGCCGTCGCGCACGACGTCGCGATAGCCGGGGATGTCCGACGCGAGCACCGGAGTCGCCGCGGCGAACGCCTCGGTCAGGATCATGCCGAAGCTCTCGCCGCTGCAGCGACGGCGCGCAGAGGACGTCCGCGCGCGCGAGCTCGGCGAGCTTGCGCTCGTCGGAGATCTTGCCGAGCGCCTGCACGCCGCTGGCGTCGAGCAGCATGTGCGCGATCTCGCCCTCGGACGCGCCGACGAGCGTGAGCGTCGCCGGGACCTGCTCGCGCAGCGCCTCGAACGCGCGCAGCAGCACCGGAAGGCCCTTGCGCGCGACCGCCTGGCCGATGAACGCGATCCGCAGCGGCTCGCGCGCGCCCGCGAGATCTTCGGCGCGATCGCGGGGCGCCTCGGCGCGGTCGCCGGGCGCCAACGCGGAGTTCGGCTCGGCCGCCTCGGCGGCGAGCGCCAGCTCATGCGCGCTCGGGACGCGCACGCCGTTGGGGACGATCCGGTAGCGGCCACCGTAGAAGCGGCGCGCCGTCCACGCGGCCGCCTCCGAGACGGCGATGCGCGCGTGCAGGCGGTTCATCCGCCGGCGGCCGCCGAGCGGAACCGCGGCGATGCCGTTCGTAAGCGCGTTCTCCGAGTAGGTGTGGAACGTGCCGACGAGCGGCAGCTCGCCGGCCGACAGCAGCGCGTCCCAGCCGAGCAGCGGCACGACCGGCTCGTGGATGTGCGCGACGTCGTAGCCGCCGTCGCGCAGCTCGCCGCGCAGCGCGCGGATCGAGCTCGGCGTGAGCGCCATGTTCGAGACGGCGCCGTTCGCCGGGATGCCGACGGTGCGCCCGAGCGAGACGAAGCGGTCGGGTGTCGGATGCCGCTGGGGGCGCGCGCCGCGGTGCAGTCGGCGTGAGGTCGCGTCGTCGGGGTCGAACGGCGCGAGGATGCGCGCGTCGTGGCCCGCGTCGGTCAGCTCGCGCGCGAGCGCCTCGATATGGCGAGTGACCCCGCCGGGATACGTCCACGAGTACGGCGACAGCAGCGCGATCCGCACGCCTGCACTCTATCCGCCGACGGCGTCGCGCCGCGCACGGCCGGCCGCACGCGGGCTGCGATAATCGTCACGGTGAGCCAGCGCCACTTCGTCAAGTACACGTTCCTCAAGCTCGACCCGGCGTGGCGGCGCCTCGAGGCCGAGCAGCGCGAGCAGGACAAGCGCGAGTTCCTCGCCGCGTGCGAGGACTTCGCCGACGGGCACCTGCTGCAGAGCTTCTCGCTCGTCGGTACGCGCGGCGACGCCGAGCTGATGCTGCTGGCCGAGGCCGAGAACCTCGACCGGATCCACGAGTTCCACGTCGTGCTCGCGCAGAGCGGCCTGATGAAGTGGGCAGAGATCTCGCACTCGTTCCTCGGCATGCGCAAGAGCTCGGAGTACTCCGAAGACGAGCGCACCGTGCCGCGCGGCTTCCGCGGCAAGTACGTGTTCGTCTACCCGTTCGTGAAGTCGCGCGAGTGGTACGCGCTGCCGGCGCAGGAGCGCTGGCGGATCATGCAGGGCCACATCGAGGTCGGCCGCGAATACCCGGGCGTCGACAACCACACGACGTACTCGTTCGGCCTCGACGACCAGGAGTTCGTCGTCGCGTTCGACACCGACGACGTCGGCACGTTCCTCGACCTCGTGCAGCGGCTGCGCACGACGGAGGCCTCGCGCTTCACCGTGCGCGACACGCCGAGCTTCACCTGCCTGGCGATGTCGCTCGAGCGAGCGCTGAACGCGCTCGACGGCGAGCCGGTCGCGCTGGCGGCCGGTCTGTAGGCCGCGCTCGTGCCGGCGCGAAGGCACCGCGCCGGGCCGCAAAGGCGCCGCGCCGGGGACGAGGGCAAAGGCGGCGACAGCGCGCCAAGGCGCGACGCGCAAGCCGACGCGCGACGCAGGGTCTCCGGGCGAAGGCGACGGAGCAGCTGCGCGCGAGCGATCCCGTGCTCGCACGGCTGATCGACCGCGTCGGCAAGCTGCCGAGCGCGCGCGCCGGGCGGCCCGACCGAGACGACCACTACGGCGCGCTCGTGCGCGCGATCGTCGGGCAGCAGCTCTCGGTGCTCGCCGCGCGCGCGATCTACGGGCGGCTGACCGAGCGTTTCGGCGGCCGCGCGCCGACGCCGCAGGAGATCGTCGGCGAGGAGCCCGAAGAGCTGCGCGCGGCCGTCGGGCTCTCGCGCGCGAAGGTCGGCTTCCTGCGCTCACTCGCCGAGCACGTGCTCTCGGGCGAGCTCGAGCTCGAGCGCCTCGACGCGCTTCCAGACGAGGAGGTCATCGCAGAGCTGGTCGCCGTCAAGGGACTCGGTGAGTGGACATCACACATGTTCTTGATGTTCCAGCTCGAGCGTCCCGACGTGCTCGCCGTCGGGGACCTCGGCATCAGGCGCGCGATCGAGCGCGCATACGGGCTGGACGCAATGCCGCGGGCAGATCAGCTGGAAGCACTCGCCGAGCCGTGGCGGCCATATCGTACGCTCGCGTGCCGCTACCTGTGGCGCTCGCTCGCGAACGATCCCGTCTGAACGGCCGCGGTCGCGGCGTACGCACGGAGGGCGCCCCATCGGGGCGCCCTCCGGCTGCGCTTCGGCCCGCTGCGCCCGTCGCGGCGCGTTGGCCTGGAGTCCGTTACTTCGCTTTGATCTCCGTCGGTTCTTCGTTGGCGTCGACGACCGTCGTCCTCAGCGCGATCGGTTCGGTTTTGGTTTCAATGCCTGAAATCAGTTTCACCGTCAGCGTGTCGCTCGGGCCGCCTTCGAAACTTTCGACGGCTTGTTTGCCCGATAGGGCCTTGTAGGTGATCGTGAATTCTTCAACCGCACGGTTGAGCGGCTTGATCGGAGCGATGACCGACCCTTCGATCGTCCCCGCCGGTCCAGTTTCGGGCAGTTTCCCGCACTGGAATGTCGCGAACACGGTCGACGGAGCCTTCGGTTTCAGGTCGAGACCCACCACCGGTTTTTCGCCGCCGCGGATAAACCCGATTTCGCCTTCGAGCGAAGCTTTGATTTCGGCTTCTTTGGCAGGGGTCGTCTGGCACTTCTGCTGCGACGGGCTGCTGCTGAGGATGCAACCGATCAGATCCATCGTCACCGTCTCCGTTTTCGGGCCGGTGTACGAGCCGTCAAACGTTGCAGCCCCGCACGAGATGATCATTTTGCCCGTGGTTTCGAGCGAGACTTTTTCGCCGACTCCCGAGAAGACCGGTTTTGGGCCCGGGCTGGGCTGCCAGTTGTAGGCGCCTTTGCCAGGCGAATGCTTGATGCAGTTGTTACCGACGTATTCCCCTGTTTTACCTGCCGCCGGCACGCATTTCCCGAATTCGGGCAGCGCCGCCTGCGCGACCGTCGCCATCGCCGCGGTCGATGCCAACACGGCCATCGAACCAAGCGCAACGCGTCTGAATGCTCTCATCCGCTCCACCGCTCCCTTTTTCCGATCTCCAGCCAGCATCCCCGCCCCGTACCGTACGCCGGCCCCGTAACCTTCTAAATACCCGATATGACGGGTCCCAAACCCCTGCTAGCGGTGCTTGGCGCTAGCGTGCTTGCTCTTCACGCGCTTGCTCGAGCCGAACTTCTTTGGGCGGCCCGTTCGCAGGAAGCCCGCCGGCTCTTTGAGTGCTTGTAGCGCTGCCTGCACGCCTTGAGCGCTTTGGCAAGCTGCTGCGCGCGCGATATTTGAACGCCTTGACTCCGTGACATCCGGCGATCGCGATGTTCGTGTTCTGCCGAACCACGGCGCCGTTCTGCCCCGTGATTTCAGTGGGCATCACGAGTTTGGTCGCACACAGGCTGTAGTGTGCGCTTTCCGGCACATTTGCGGTCAGCGCCGAGTGCGGACCGGTCGGCAGTTCGGTTTCGAGGTGGTGAACGGCGCGTCGGGCGTCGATTCGAAGCGCGAGTAGGTGATGCCCTTTTTGATGTCGGTCTTACCGTCCAAGATCAGTGTGATCCCTTCACCCTGAAGCACGAACTCGACATCGGGAAGGCCGCATTACCGTGCGAGACGAGATAGGCAGGGCCGCTGAGAGGGCTTCGCAGCACGGGCGTGTGAATCGTCGCTTTCCCGATGAGCGAGCCTTCGTCGCAGCCCGCGGGGTTGGCACTGAAGATACTGTCGGGACAGGCTTTCTGATTCGTCGTGAGCCGCGATGGGAGCGCCTTCGGCAGCGTCAGAAATACTTTCGCGATGTTCGCCTGTCCGAGCCCGGCGGAGGTCACCTTCACGTCGAGGCTCGCTCCGTTCGCTTTGCTGGCCTGCGCTCCCGTTGCGGCGGGGCTTCGGCCCGAACGGCACGCGGCGCAGTTGGTCACCTGGAAAGGCGACGACACCGCCGCGCTGCCGCCTTCAGAACCGCCGACGGTCCCATCGATCGATTTCGGCGTGCAGTTCGTCGGGTTGAACTGGAAGCCCGGGCGGTCGACCACGACATGGATCTGCTTGAGCTGGACCGGAACACCCGTCTGGTAGCTGGTCGTGTTGACCATCGTCGGAAGCGCGCTATTGATCGTCACCGCCGCCGTGTTCGGATCGATGCTGAGCGACGCGCGCGTGACGACGTTACCGAAGTCGAACGGCCCGGCGACGGTCGGAATCACCACGGACAGGCCGAACGGCGCCCCGGCGTAGGGGCCGGTGATGAAGACCCTGCCGCCCGTCTCTGTGAAGGGCTCGCTGCCCAGTCCGGCGGTCGCCGTGGCGTGCCCGATCAGGCTTTCCGCGCCGCAGGTGCCCTGCGCGGCCTGCGGTTCGGGACACAGCGTCACCGACGAGAGCAGCGCAGCGAGACCCGGCGGTAGGCGAATCGACAGCGAGGACGGCGCCTGGTCGTTGTCCGGTCGGGTGAGCGTCGTTTCAAACGACGTGAAGCCGCCGGCGGCTGTATTCGCGGAGCCGGCGCGGAAGCCTGGCGACAGCGGCAGCGGGTCGGCGCAGCCGGCGCCTTCGGCGCCAGCGGTGACCGCGAAGGTGCCGCTGACCGCCGTCGGCGCGCTCGGAGTAGACCAAGGCACGAACGTCGCGTTGGTGGTGTAGTTACCGCACGTCGGCGGCGTCGTGATCGACGCGCGTGGGCCACCGAACAGTTCAAGCTTAGGTCTTCAAACGGCAACTGAGGCGTGTTCCTGAAGCTCGTGGTGATCTGACCAGTACCGGGGTTGAGGCTGACTTCGCCGGCGAGCTCGACCAGCACCTTCGAATCGGATCCTGGGCGACGATGTACATCGCGAAGAGCGAGCCAAACGGATTTGCGTTCTGCTGGGCGAGGTAGACGCCGCCTTCGAGTTCGTTGGAAGATCCGGGCAGTGGATGTGCACGACTCCGACCTTCGAGCCGTTGGGACAGAAGTTTGACCCGGGTTCCACCGGTTCCGGCAAATGGCGCGTGAACGTAGCGGTTGGCGACCCGGGTTCGAACGTTTCGAACCCGGTGAAGCCGACGAGGCCCGTCGAGCACGCTTCGAGGCCCGTCGCCGCGGAGGGGCTCAGCAGAACGCCCGGGGGCAGCGTGACGATGCTTTCCTTGACGGCCGCCGCCGCCAGGCCGCCCAGTTCGAGCGTCGAGGTCTGCGGCTCGTGCACGTCGACCGTCAGTCCGCTCGGGCTGTTCGCGGCGTGCGTCCCGGGTTCGACCGAGATCGACGGTTCGAACGGGAGGCGGTCGCATCCTTCGAGCGCCGGCGCGGTCCATGGCGTGATCGTCTTCCAGCGGGAATCACCAGGGAGGGCGCTGCCATCGGCTTCCTGCGCGCCCGGTTCCAGCCACGAGTCCGCCAGGACGGACGATTCCCAGGCTCCCGTGCACGAGGTGGGAAGCGACAGAAAGGCCTTCGTCAGACGTGACGCCGGCGCGCACCCGCTGTGCAGCTTGTTTTCCGCCGATTCGTTTTCACCGTCGATCAGACAGTGCCAGCCGCGCGACTGGTCGTGGCTTTCGTTGCCCGGTTCGCCCCACAGCGTGAGTTGACTGCCGAGGATCTGTGCCGCCTGCGAAGCGTTCTTGACACTCGCTACGACGTTGTAGGCGCCCCCCGTGAGGACGGACGTGTCGAGCACGACCGTGACTTTGAGCACCTCGAAGCCAAACCGCGCCGGCTCGCCCGGAGCCGGCGCAAGGCTGAAGACCGGCACCGCGCGATGCGTCGAGTGGAAACTGACAGGTTCGTTGATGCTGACGACGGCGACACCAATGGCCGTGTTCGCCGGGCACCGGTTGGTCGCCCCGTTGGGTTCGATCGTCGAGAAGTCAAGATCGGAGCATTGCGGGATCGCTTCGGCGTTGGTGTCGCCGACGAGTCCCGGTGGCAGCTTGACCTGCAGATCCTTCAACAGGGCAGGGGCCGAGGCTTCGTGTTCTTTCGTGCCCGGGTTTTCGTCGAAGGTCTGATTCAGGTCAAGCACAGTGGTCAGCTGGAACGGGTGGGATCCAGCCTGCCCGTCCCTGCCGCCGCCTTCGTTTTCAGCGGTGAGCTCGTAGCGCCGGATCCCGAAGGATGTGTTGGCCGCCGCGACTTCGATTGGCTGAGAGTTCGATGCCGGCGACGCACTGCCACCTTCGAGCGTCACCGCGTTCGGCAGCGATCCGGGCGACGCATTGACCTGAACGTTGATGCGGACTTCGAGCACTTCGAACGGCGGGAGCGCTTCTTCGCCGTAGGTGCACGTGACCGTTTCGCCAGTCGCTTCGGTGCCCGTGATCACGCACGGGGCCGTGTGAAAGCCGTACGGGAGCTTGCCGACGGCCTTGATCACCTTCAGGCCCGCGGGCAGCGTGTCGCTGATCCTGATCGGCGCGGTCGGCGTCGCTTCGACGGCAGCGTCACCGACGTCCGTCGCACTCAGGACGATCTGGCCTTCGTTCCCGGACTGTAGGATCGTCGGCGCGGGGCTCACGTCCAAGCGCCACCATGGCGCGGCGGCGTGCGCAAGAGCCGGCGCGGCGGCTGCCACTACGAGCAGTATGGCTGCAGCCGCGAGCGCAAGCGCGATCCGCCGCCAAGCTATCGGAACCGGCGTGAGGCTCATTTCTTGGCCGCCTTGTGCTTACTCGTCGCCTTGGTCCCGAACTGCTTGTGCGCGACCCGTTCGCACGCGGCGCGTCTGCGCTTGGAGTGCTTGTAGCGCTTCCTGCAGTTCGCGAGCGCCCGCGAGAGCTTCTGAGCTCGGGTCAGCGGCCTGCTCGCCGGGGCCGATTTTTTGAAGGGGAGTACCCCCTGTCCCACGACCGACGGCGTCGTGAGCGTTTCGCTTTGTGCCGATCCGTAGCTCTGCGCTGTCGAGCTTCCGTTTCTGCACGACGTTTCGTCGCCACAGGGGGATGCCGGCGAAGGAGGCGGCGCGATGCACGGCGATCCTTCGCCACAGACATGCGCATCGTAGATGTCGAAGTTGCCGTCCCGATCAGAGGAGACGAGTTGCTGGTTGGTGAGGAAGAACGCATCGTCCCCGCTCACGCTGGCATCCATGAAGCTCGATTCCTGGGCGGCTGTGCCCGAGGAGAGCAGCGAAACGCAGGCACCCGGGCCCGCGCAGCCCCCGACGCCTGCGGGCTCATACTCGTAGACGTCCTCGACGCCCACTTCCGTCACGGCTCCGTTAATCGTCTCCTGACGACGGTTCGTATCGCCTGAAACGAGCGAGTCGGCGCTGTTGAAGAACAGCCGCCCGTCGTCGAGCAGGTAACGCGACTGATACGGCGGTTCGTTGGCGCTGTTGAGCGGCGTCCAACCGGGGATCGAGCCGGCGAGCCATTTTCCTTCCCACACGCCGGCGGGGTCGACCCGCAGGTTCTGTCCTTCGCCCGCGAATTTCTGGTCGAGCACGCCCGAGGGGCGCTGCGCGGGGTTCGGATTGCACGAGGCGCACTGGATCGGTTCCGTTTCGGCGTTCGCGTCGTAGCGGAAGACCTCCTCGTCTTTGGCTTCCGCCGCTGCGGGGTTCACGTCGCGGTTGTCGTAGTTGGTAAGCGGACTGTTGGACATGAACGCCAGGTATTGCCCGCTGGGGCTGACGCGGGCCGTCAGGCTCCACAGGAACTGACCGGCGAACGAGCCCCCGCCCCAATCGGGAGAATCTTCTTCGGAGAGGACCGTGATCAGCTTCGGTTCTTCCCATTTCTGGGACCCCGCGTTGTAGTGGTCGACGTAGAGGTTGCATTTCGCCGTGGGTTCTACCGGTTCGCCTTCCGGCAGTCGGCATCCGCCCTTCACGCCGCCGGCCAAGGCGCCGTTGGCGACGAAGTAGACGGTCGTCCCTTCGGCGCTGGCGCCGATGACCTCCCCAGCGACTTCACCCGGGCCGGCGAAGGCGGCGGTCAAGTCGGTCAAGTCGCAGGCGGGCTTGCCTTCTTTTTCTACGATTTCACAGACGTAGAGATCGGTCGGCTTGAGGCCTTCTTTCTTCGGTTTCAGCTTGGAGTCGCTGGTCAACGGCTCAGTCGAGGTGAAAAAGACCCGCGAGCCGTCTTCGCTGGCCATCTGGAAGTGAACCCGGTTGCTTTCTTCGGCCGCCACCCCTTTGGATTCTTTGCAGCTGCAGCCTTCTTCGACCGCGTTGACCTGCAGTGTCGTGTTCGTGCTCGTATCGCGCATGAAGAGGTAGCGCACCGTGTGTTCGCCGGGAAGAACCTTTGTCCCCGTCCAATAGACGCGCCGTCCGTCCTTTGAGATCGCGTTGCGGGCGCTCTGGTATTCGCCGCCTTCCTGATCATTGCCAAGCCGCGCTTCGCCGGCCGGCTTGACTTCGTTCTTGCTGTTCGGCGGCAGCAGGCTGATGAAGGCGAGCTGTTCGGCGGGCGGCTTCTGCGCCGACCACTCGTACAGTCCTTCGGCTTCTTCGCCCGGGGCCGTTTCGGTCAGCCTGACGGGCGTTTTCAGAACGATATGGGCCAAGTCGCTCGTCGCCTTGATGTATTCGAGCTGCCCCCCAAATGCGGTTTTTGCACCCGCTTCGGAGCCGGTCACGTTGGCGGCGTTGACAATCGGTTCAAAGCAGCCCACGTTCGTCGTTTCGCAGATGGCGTTCTGGCGGCGATAGATGCTGAGTTCTTCAGACGCCTCGCCCGGCACGAGCGGCGGTTCCTGAAAGCGATTGAGATGACCAAAGGGAACGACAAGCCCTAGACCGAGATCCTGGGAGAACGCTCGGTACTCCTGCGGATCGCCCGCCTTGATGCCTTCGCCTTTGGACTTCGGCGTGACGATGTCCTTCGAGGACCATGCGCTGGCAGAGCGTTTGGAGATCACCTGCGCGCCTTCGATTGCCCGGTTGCCTTCCGGTTCGGCTTCGATTGGCGAGTCGGCCACGTAGGTCACCGAGTCCCCGCTTTCCGAGGACTGCACCAGGCCTCCGCTCGGTCCCTCGATGCCAAAGCCGAGCGGGGTGATCGACGCGCCGTCCTTTTCCGGCGGGGACACGAGCTCCCAGCCACGGCCGTCCGGGAGCGTGCTCGCAGCCGACGCCGTCCCCCCTGCGAGCAGCGTCGCGAGAAGGGCGAGGGCCGCCACCATGGCGGCCCAGCCTCGGGCAGAGAAGACGCCGGGACGCGGCGCCACCGGCGACATTTTCATGTCGCGCCGATCCCAAGCCGTAGTCTCCTCGCGATCCTCGCGATCCTTGCGATCCATCGTGGTCCTCTTCTCCCTCTCACGTTCTCCCCGAGCTAACACTGTACCGACGTGGTAAAAGCGCGTCAAGCGTCAACCGTCGGTGCGTGGAGGACCGTGACGCCACGGTCCGCATGCGTAGGCGGTGCCCGCTCAGGCGCTTAACTGCGAACGGCACGCAAGGCTAATTCGCCTCGCGTGCCGTTCCCTTGCACTCGACTGCTTTGCAGCCGCCGGGCGGGCTAGCTATGAGCTAGAACAGCGGGTTTGCCTCGACCTTTTCTTCGTACGTGGCGGTCGCTGTGATCGTCTGGCCGGCCTCTTCAAACGGGCCACCGCTGGTGTTGCTTTCGAGGGTGTGTTCGTCGGTCGTACCACCGGCGAACTTTTCTGGTTTCTGCTCACCTTTCGACGCCGTGAATTTTTCGGTCGCCGTCAGCAGCATTTTCCCTGTGCTGACCGGGTGCAGGACCGAGCCCTTGACGACGACGGCCAGGCCGGCGCACGAGAAGGTGGCAACGTTCTGACCCGCCGGCGCGTGGAGTTCCAGCGCCAGTTTGTTGTTAGCGGGCGGTTTCGTGCCGACTTTTTCGACACCAAGCCTGCCTTCGAGCGGAGCGGTGATGATTTCGCCTTCCGGCGCCGCGCCAGTTTTACATTTCAGGCCGGAGGTTTCGCAGCCCGTGAAGTGCGCTTCGACACCTTCGACTTCAGTGTTGTTCGTCTTGAAGGCCCCGCCGCTTTCCTCACCTTTACAGGTGATTTTCGTCCCGCCTACCGTTTCGAGCGTCGGAACGCCTTCTTTGAGTTTGCTTTTGATGCCTCGTTTTTCCAGCCCGGGGACCCATTCGTATTTGCCTTTTGTGGAGGCCGTCGTACAGCCCGAGTTCGCGTATTTGCCGCCGGTTTTCGCGACGCAACGTCCGAATTCGCCCTGCGGTTCGGCAGATGCACTGGCCGCGGCGATCGCGGTCACCGCGAAAACTGCCACGAGCGCGAGCCCGATGACTCTGATGCGTTTCATCTAGTCCACTACTCCTTTTCCCTCTTGACGATCGCCGACGCCGACGCCCACAACTGCTGGGACGCTCCCGCGCCAGTCACTGCCCCTGTGCTGTACCCCAGCCAGCGGCGTTCCAATCCATCGATGACAACTTTGCCCCGCCCGCGCAGCTCAGCCCTGCCTCGTTTGCTCTGCCGCCTCTCCCTGGCGATGCAGCTTCCCGCCTCCGTGCCGTAAAACCTGCGCCTTTCGTGACCGCATACTGCGCGGACCCGGTCGCGGTGCTGGACTTCATGTCCGCGCGAACCTACCACAGGGCTTGACGTAATGTCAAGTGTTTAGAAGTTCGCGGGCGGTTTCCGAACGGTCATGCCCCAGGGCCCCACCCACGACCGGTCGGCGCTCATCGGAGGCGCCGCGCGAGGACCGTCCGGTCCGCCTCGGCGACGACCGCCCACGCGGGCGTGCCGGGATCGCGCAAGCGTCGACGCACGACCGCCGTCGGCCCCGGCAGGCCGCGGCCGCCGGGGTCGCCGGCCCGCGCGTCGTGGAAGGCGACGCTGCCGCCGACGCGCACTAGCGGGCTCCAACAGAGCCAGTCGAGCTCGCAGCCCGCCTCGGAGTGGTCGCCGTCGATGAACACGAGGTCGACCTCGCCGGACCAGCGTGCGGCCACTTCGTGGGAGAGCGCGACATGCCAATGGAGTCGCGGCGCCTCGGCGCCTCGGCGTCTGAGCACCCGCGCCACCGTGCGCCGCGTCGCCCACTCAGTGGCCCCCCAGCCGCTCGGCAGCGCCTCGGGATGCGCCCCGAACGGGTCGACCAGGTGCAGCTCGGCGCGCGCTTGCAATGCTTCACAGAGGACGATCGCCGAGGCGCCCTCGTAGACGCCGATCTCGACCACCCGCTCGGCGCCTCGCGCCGCGGTCAACAGCACGTCGATGTCCTGCTCGGAGTGCATCCTGCGAGGCGGTATCAGGCGCGCGCTGACCGCCAGCGCGCGCAGGCGCGGGTCGTCGCGTACGCGCGCGGGTGCGAGGCTGCGCACCGTCTGCGGGAGGATCGACACGGCGTCAGCCTACGCGCAAAGCGTGTCCGGCGATGGCGGCGGCTGGCCGCTCTCGCGGGCGCGCGTGTAACGGATCCACAATCCGTAGACGCGGCGCACGTGCGCGAGGTCGGCGCTCAGCAGGCCGACCGGGAACGCCGGGTCCTCGCGGAACGAGTACTGCAGGACCGCTTCCACGCGCGGGTCGGCCGCCCAGCGCGCGAGCTGCGCGCCGAGCGCGACGCAGCCTTCGTGTTCCCCCGCCGCGCCCGGCGGCCGGCGGCGTCCCGGATGCGGCGCCCCCGCCCCGGCCTCGGTGATCCACACGCGCCCGGCGCGTCCGCACGCGCCGCGCGCGTCGAGCGCGGACTCGAGCGCGCCGACCGGGTCGCCCGTAGACGACGCCGGCCCGTAGCTCGCGTACACGTGGATCGCCCAGTCTTCGCTGAGGCAGATCACGCTCGCCGGCAGCTCGCCGACGAACTCGGCGATGCTGGTGCCGTGCGCCGAGCTCCTCGCGTACGAGGCGAGCTCGCCGAGCAGCAGGTGATGGGGCCCGCCGCCGGCGTCGGCGAGCTCGCCGGCCATCGCCTGCGCGAGCTGCGAGTACACCGCCGTCGCGAGCGACGGCGAGCTCGTCGCGCACGACGCCCGCTGCGGGCTGAGGAACTGCGGGTTGTTCGGCTCGTTCCACGGGCTCCACCAGCTCAGCTCGACGCCCTCGCGCGCGCCGAGCGCGAGCAGCGAGCGGATCAGCGCGCGATATCCGGCGAGGCCGGCATCGGTGATCGGGCGCGCGAACGGCCGCGCTCCGCCCGTCGCTTCGCAGCCGCCCGGCGCCCGCGCCGCCCACGCGGGCGTGCCGAACACGTCGAGCACGACCTGATACGCCGTGCGGCCTTCGGCGCGCGCCGCGCGCTGGCGCGATGCGAGCGCCGCGAGCTCCGCCGCGATCCCGCGGTAGCCCGCGCACGGAGCGACCGTGCGCGCGCAGCCGTCGACCGGCGCTTCGAGCGCGGGTGGCGTGCGCGGGTCGGGCTGCAGCGCCGCCCAGTCGACGAGCAGGCGAACGTAGCTCGGCTGCAGCGCCGCGAGGCGCTCGCGCGCCGCGGCGAGCGCGGCTTCGCCGGGCGCGCCCGCGGCCGACGGCGGGTCGGACAGCAGCTGCGCGTTGTCCTCGGTCAGCCCGAAGCTCGGCCCGCGCGGCGCCGGCGCAGGCGATGGGACGGCGGTCGGCGTGCTCGTCGTGCTCGTCGTGCGCCGTGCGCTCGGCTCGTGCGAGCCGCCGCAGCCGGCCGCAAGGAGCGCCGCTGGCAGCAGCGCGCCCGCGAGCAGGCGCGCCGGCGTCAGACTGCGGAGACCTGCTCCTCCTCAGCCACGCGGAATGAGGATCCGCAGCCGCAGGCGGCGACGACGTTCGGGTTGTTGACTTTGAAGCCGGCGCCCTGGAGGCCCTCCTCGAAGTCGATCACCGAGCCGCGCACGAATGGCAGGCTGGGACCGTCCACGAGCAGCCTCAGGCCGTGGTCCTCGAACACCCTCTCGTCCCCGTCACGCTGCTCGTCGAAGGCGAGCTGGTACTGAAAGCCTGAGCAGCCTCCGCCACGAACGCCCACGCGCAGCCCGGCGAGGCTCAGGTCCGCCTGCTGGGAGTCCAGGAACTCGCGAACCTTCTCGTTACCCTTGTCGGTCAGGGAGATCATCACTTTCCAAAGTATAGCGTTTCAGGCTCGATGATCGTCTAATGTGGGGGCAACTGCCAACCGTGGAGGAGATCAGAGCAGCGCATCGAGGCTGCAATACCGGGAGCGCACGCCGAAGTGCAGGACTACCACCGGCGGCGGGGACCACTTCCGCGCCAGCGTCACCGCGGCTGCGTTTGAGGGGCACAGCCGCATCGAGCAACACCGTCTCGTCTACGAGGTCTTCGGCGCCGAGATCGGAGGACCGATCCACGCGCGCTCTCGCTGAAGACAGAGGCTCCCCAGCAATGCGGATGCCCAGCCCGCACGCATCCGCGCAGACGTCAAGCCGATTTTTAGGAGCACTTAGCCAAATGCTCCACTTTTCTCCGGATACCCCCCCCCCCTAACCCTGATTCGCGACGCGATCGCGGAGGCGATCTCAGAGCACGAGGCGATCCTGTTCATGAAGGGCACCCCCGAGGCGCCGGCCTGCGGCTTCTCGGCGCGCACGGTCGCGGCCCTGCAATCGCTCGGCCCCCTTCGCGGCGGTGGACATCCTGCCCGACCCGCGCATCCGCCAGGAGCTCTCCGCTCTCTCGGGCTGGCCCACGATCCCGCAGCGATTCGTCGGGGGCGAGCTCGTCGGTGGCTGCGACATCGTCACCGAGATGTACGAGACCGGCGAGCTCGCCGAGGGGGGGGGGGGTGGCGCGCCTCGGTGGGAGGGGGAGAGGGTACCCTCGAGCGCGCCGGATCCGGTCGCGATCGTCACCGACACGACCCACTACCTGCCCCGTGAGCTCGCCGACGCGAAGGTATCCATCAGGTCAGCCTCTACGTCGGCTGGCCCGGTGAATCCCAGCGCGAGCTGGAACTCGAGAGCTTCGACGCCTTCTACGCGCGCCTGCGCACCGTCCGCGACCTACCCACCACCTCCCAGCCCTCGATCGGCGATTTCCTCGCCGTCTGGGAGCCGTTGTTGCAGGATGGCAAGGACATGGTCTCAGTCCATCTCGCGGGCGGGATATCCGGCACCTGTGAGGCGGCGCGCCAGGCCCACGCCCTGTTGCCGAGCGCGGTCTTGGCGAGCGGGTGGAAGTGATCGACGGCGAAACCGCCTGTGGCGGACTCGGCATGGTCGTACTCGCAGCCGTGGCCGCCGCGCGCGCGGGCGCCGACAAGGACGCTGTGGGTGTGCGCGCACGCTTCCGATGCGCGCAAGGCTCTGCGCATCTGGTTCTGCCTGGACACGCTTGAGTATCTGCAACGAGGCGGCCGCATCGGCAAGGCGCAAGCCTGGCTGGGCGGCACGCTGAAGATCAAGCCGATCCTCTCGCTGGAGTACGAAATCACCCCGGTCGAGCGGGTACGAACCGCCAAGCGCGCATTCGAGCGCATGGTCCAGTACGCCCAGGAACTACACGACAGCGGCGCCGACCGCTGGGTCGTGCAGCACATCCAGGCGATCGATCAGGCGGAGCGTTTGATGGATCGCTGCCGGTGAGATCTTCGGCTCGGAGCCGCTTTTCGCCTCTGAGGTAGGACCGGTGATCGGCACCTACACGGGCCCCTACTGACCGGCGTCGGCGCACTGCCGGCCTCGTTCTTCTCCCTGAAGACCACTCTCCACGAGAATGTTTAACTCGAGACTCTGCGTCAGGAGGAACGGCCCGACGTTTGCGCCGGCGGCCTGCCCTAGCAGCAGCACACCCACTACAGCCGCACCGAGCGCCCGATCTCGCGCTGGTGGCGCTTGAGCTGCCCGCGCCAGTCGGTGATACGCGCCACTTCGCCGTGCAGATGGTTGAGCGAGACCGCCAGCTCCGCCGCGGTTCGACTCGATCGAGCTGCGGATCTCAGCTGCCGAAAGCGGCTGCCATCCCCGATCGTCCCCCTTCCAAGATCGCTGTCTTGAGCACTCTCGGAGGCCGACTTCGCGGCCGCCGGAGCGAAGCTCGACGGTGAGGCGAGCGGTGTGCTGGCCACGACCGCGGCTTTGCTGCCAGGCCCCCGTCGGCGGAAGAGGAGCTGACCGTCTCGCGAATCTTGCGCGCCTCCTCGATCGCCATGTCCGGTGTGGGCGGAGCACCGGCTTTGACGGCTCTGTAGTAGCAAGCAGGCCCGCAAGCACGCCAAGCACCACGGAGGATCAGGGCCATCGCAAAGAAACCCCAGAAAAAAGTGAAGGCACTGCCGATCGGCAGCACGTAGTAGAGCAGCCACGCACAACCGATGAGCGCGAAGATGATCGCCGTCACGACGAAGATCCCCGGCCGCGATCCCGACGACCGCGCCCTTGATCGAGCTCGCGTCGCCTTCTCGGTCACCTCCGCCTTCGCGAGCTCGATCTCCTCGCGCACGAGCACCTGCGCGCGCTCGGAGACCTCGGCGATCGCCGCCGCGATGTTGTGCGGCGGCTCGGAGCGTTGCTCGCTGCCGG
>CAVPKP010000003.1:0-59578 GCA_963705745.1 uncultured Solirubrobacteraceae bacterium | reverse complement strand
CCGACGCCGGCGCGTGGGAGCGATTGGGGCGGCTGCGGCTGCGGCTGCTCGATCGCGAGGGCACGCTCGAGGCGCTGCGCCGCGCGAGCGCGCTCGGCGGCAGCGGCGAGGACGTGCGCGACCTGATGGCGCAGGCGCTCGCGCTCGAGCCGCGCTTCGCGCGCGCCGGGTGATTCGGGGCCTGAGCGCCCTCGCATCGCCCGGCGCTAAAGGATGTTGACGGCGCGCGAGACGATCAGGCCGATCGTCAGCAGCGAGACGACCGACTGCACTCCCATCACCGCCTTCGCCATCGGCGTCAGCGGCATCGTGTCGGTCGGCGAGAACGCCGTGTTGTTCGTCAGCGACACGTACAGGTAGTCGAAGAACTTCGGGCGCCAGTCGCGCGGCTCGATCCGGTCATCGCTCATCTGCGGGAAGAGGAAGTCGGGCGGGCCGTCGCGGCCCGACGCACGCCGGCCCGGGCCGCCGCGGTCGATCTCCCAGAACCAAAGCCCGAAGATCAGCAGGTTCGTCAGCCAGATCAGCACGCCGGCGATGATCAGGCTGCGGCCGTTCGAGACGTCGTGGTGCAGCAGGTAGTGCGTGAGCGCCCCCAGCGAGAAGATGTTCGCGGCGCTGACGAACGCCGTCAGGCCGAGCGCGATGCGCCGCCGTCGCGGGTGCTCGTCCTCGAGCACGTTCGGCGTGATCACGACGAGGCCGGCGAGCAGCACGCCCTCGAGTGAGGGAACGAGCCACGACGGTCCCGCCGTCAGCGGGCCGGGCAGCAGCAGCTGGATGCCGATCGCCGTCAGCACCGTCAGCTGCGCCGGCCAGAACGGCTCGCTTTCGGCGGGCGGGGGGTACGGACGCCCGGGCGCGGCGGGTTGTGCGGCCACGGCGCAGAGCGTACGTACCGGCTCGGCCGTAGCGCTAGCCTTGCGAAAGCGTCATGGGTATCGAGAGTCCCGTCCACCTGCTGTTCATCGCCGTGATCGCGCTCGTCGTGCTCGGGCCGAAGCGCCTGCCCTCGGTTGCGCGCGCGCTCGGCCAGGGCATCCGCGAGTTCCGCGAGTCGCTCGACCTCGGCGCGAGCGGCGGCGACGCGCACACGCAGATGCAGCCGGCGGCCAGCGCCGTGTCGGCGCCGGCCTCGTCCACGGCGACGCCCGCCCCCGTCCCGCCGGCGCATCCGGCCGACGCGACGGCGACCGACGCGAGCGTCGGCGGCGCGAGCGCGAGCGCGACCGCGCCACGGGCCGACGATCCGCAGCCCGAGGCGGCGGCGGATCGAGCCGCGGAGCCGCGCGGCGAGCAGGCGGGCGAGCAGTAGGCTGCACGGCGCCGCATTCTCGACTTCGAACAAGGAGCTTTCGCAGATGAGCGCCGAGCAAGCCGCACAAACCTCCGACGCCGTGCTGAGCGAGCGACGCGGGAGCGTCCTGCTGATCACGATCAACCGGCCGGAGGTGCGCAACGCGGTCAACGGCGCCGTCGCGGCGGGTGTCGCCGGCGCGCTCGACGAGCTGGACGGCGACGAGCAGCTGTCTGTCGGCGTGCTGACCGGCACCGGCGGCTACTTCAGCGCCGGCATGGACCTCGGCGCGTTCGTCAAAGGCGAATCGCCGTGGTTCGGCGACCGCGGCTTCGCCGGCATCGCCCAGCGCGCCGCCGAGAAGCCGCTGATCGCCGCGATCGAGGGCTTCGCGCTCGCCGGCGGCATGGAGGTCGCGCTCGCATGCGATCTGATCGTCGCCGCGAAGGGCGCCAAAATGGGGATCCCCGAGTCCAAGCGCTCGCTCGTCGCCGCCGGCGGCGCGCTGCTTCGCCTGCCGCGGCGGATGCCCTACCACGTCGTGATGGAGCTCGCGCTGACCGGCGACCCGCTGCCCGCCGAGCGCTTCTACGAGTTCGGCCTCGTCAACCGCCTCGCCGAGCCGGGCGCGGCCGTCGACGTCGCGCTCGAGCTCGCCGGGCGCGTCGTCAAGAACGGCCCGCTCGCGCTGATCGGCTCGAAGCGCATCCTGCAGGAGCAGTTCGACTGGAGCGCCGAGGAGATGTGGCAGAAGCAGGGCGAGATCACCGGGCCGGTGATGGGCTCCGAGGACGCGAAGGAGGGCGCGAGCGCGTTCAAGGAGAAGCGCGAGCCGGTCTGGAAAGGGCGCTAGAGCGCCGCTGGGCGGCGCCGGGCGGCGTCCTCGCTCGCTCGCGTACCGAAGCCGGGAGACACTCGCTCCGCTCGCATCCCCGTTTCGGCCAGCACGCCACGCTCGCTGCGTCCTTGCCCAAGCACGCTCTAGTCGCGCGGCGGACGCTAGCGCCCGAGCTGCTTCTTGCGCTTGCGCTGGCGGCGGATCTCGAGGAACCGCTTCCACAGAGCCCACATCAGCGCTCTCCCGGCGTCTTGCGCGGGTACTGCGAGATCGGCTTGTCGAGGTCGATCGCGGTCGTGACGATCCGGTTCTGTTCGGCGATGTGCGCCGCCGGGTAGCCCTCGCCCGGGCTCGCGCGCTCGGGGCGGCCGATGAAGCCGAAGCGGATCTCCTGCGGCATGATCTGCATCAGCCGCGGGAACATGTGCGCGCGGGCGCCGACGTTGCGCGGCTCCTCCTGCACCCACAGGATCTCCTTCAGCTTCGGGTAGCGGCGCATCAGCTCGAGGATCTGGCCTTCGGGGAACGGGTAGAGCAGCTCGACGCGCGCGACCGCGAGCGCCGGATGCGAGGCGCGCTCCGGGTGCCCGACGAGGTCGTAGTAGACCTTGCCGGTGCAGAGGATCAGGCGCGTGACCTCCGCGTCGTCGACTTCCGCCTCGGCGAGCACCGGATGGAAGCGCGTGCCCTCGGCGAGGTCGGCGAGCGAGTTGGTCGCCTGCGGCAGGCGCAGCAGCGACTTCGGCGTCATCACGATCAGCGGGCGCTGCTTGGCGATCCGCGCCTGGCGGCGCAGCAGGTGGAAGTACTGCGCCGGCGTCGTCGGGTTGGCGACGCGGATGTTGCCCTCGGCGGCGAGCGCGAGGAAGCGCTCCAGGCGTGCCGAGGAGTGCTCCGGGCCCGAGCCCTCGTACCCGTGCGGCAGCAGCAGCGTCAACCGCGACGTCTGACCCCACTTCGCCAGGCCCGAGACGATGAACTGGTCGACGATCACCTGCGCCGAGTTGACGAAGTCGCCGAACTGCGCCTCCCACAGCACGAACGTCTCCGGCGCCTCCTGGCTGTAGCCGTACTCGAAGCCCATGCACGCGAGCTCCGAGAGCGGGCTGTTGTGCAGCTCGAGCGGCGCCAGCGCGTCGGGCAGGCTCTGGATCGGGCAGACCGTCTGTCCGGTCTTCGCGTCGTGCAGCACCATGTGGCGCTGGCTGAACGTGCCGCGCTCGGTGTCCTGGCCGGTCAAGCGGATCGGCGTGCCTTCGGTCAAGAGCGACGCGAACGCGAGCGCCTCCGCGTGCGCCCAGTCGATCGTGTGCGCGCCTTCCTCGAGCGCCTGGCGGCGGCGCTCGAGCTGTTTGACGAGCTTCGGGTGGACGGTGAAGCCGTCGGGCACGCGCAGCAGCTCCTCGCCGAGGTCGCGCAGCCGCGCGCCCGGCACCGCCGTCTCGACTTCCGGGCTCGGCGAGCGGTCGAGCTCGTACTCGCCCGTCGCGTGCTCGCCGTGCTCGGCCGCCGCCTCGATCTTCGCCTTCAGGCGCTGGTGCAGGAGCGTCATGTGATCCCACACCTCCTGCGCCTGGTTGTCGACTTCCTCGCGCGTGACGATGCCCTCGGCGACGAGCCGGTCGCCCCACAGCTCCGAGACGCGCTTCTTCGCCTTGATCTTCGCGTACATCTCCGGCTGCGTGTAAGCGGGCTCGTCGGACTCGTTGTGGCCGAAGCGGCGGTAGCCGATCAGGTCGATCAGCACGTCGTGGCCGAACTCCTGGCGGAACGCGAACGCCAGCCGCACGGCGCTCATGCACGCCTGCACGTCATCGGCGTTGACGTGCACGATCGGCACGTCGAAGCCCTTCGCGAGGTCCGAGGCCCAGCGCGTCGAGCGCGCGTCGTCCGGGTCGGTCGTGAAGCCGACCTGGTTGTTCGTGATGATGTGCACCGTGCCGCCGACCTTGTAGCCGTCGAGCGCCTGCAGGTTGAGCGTCTCCGAGACGACTCCCTGCGCCGGGAACGACGCGTCGCCGTGGATCGCGATCGGCACCGCCGCGTCGGTGTCCTGGTGCGCGTGCGGGCCCTGGCGCGTCGTCTGCGCCGCGCGCGTCGCGCCCTCGACGACCGGGTAGACGAACTCCAGGTGGCTCGGGTTCGACTCGAGGTTGACGCGGATCGTCTCGCCGTCGTCGAGGTCGTATGAGCCCTGCGCGCCGTGGTGGTACTTGACGTCGCCCGTGCCGCCCTGCGGGATCGTCGTGACCGCCTCGAGCGTCGACGCGCCCTCGAACTCGGCGAAGATCGTCTGGTAGGAGCGGCCGAGGTTGTGCGCGAGCACGTTCAGCCGCCCGCGGTGCGCCATCCCGATCACGACCTCCTTGCCGCCGTGCGCCGCCGACAGCTTGATCAGTTCGTCGAGCATCGGCACGGTCATGTCGAGCCCCTCGATCGAGAACTGGTGCTGGCCGAGGTACGCCTTGTGCATGAACCGCTCGAGCGCGTCGACCTTCACGAGGCGACGCAGCAGCCAGCGGCTCTCGTCGTTCGTCAACGGCTCGCGGAACGCGCCCGCCTCGATCTTCTCGCGCAGCCAAACGCGCTGGCGGTGCGAGGCGATGTGCTCGATCTCGTACGCGATCGTCCCGCAGTACGTCTCGCGCAGGTGCGGCAGCGCGTCGACGAGCGTCGCGCCGGGGACGTACATGTTCAGCACCTTCGCCGGGATCCGCGCCTGGATCTCCGGCGTCAGGCCGAGCGGCTCGGGATCGAGGCCCGGGTCGCCCTCGGGCTCGGAGTCGAGCGGGTCCAGGCGCGCCGCGAGATGGCCGTGGCTGCGGTAGCGGCTGACGAGCGTGCTCGCGGCCTGGACGGCGCGCAGCAGCTCCTCGCCGACCGGCGCGCCCGTGGCGGTCGAGTCGAGCGACTCGGCGGCCGCCGACGCCGCGGCCGCCGGCGCCGGCGATGGCGGCGGCGCGCCGAGCTCGACGCCGAGCGAGGAGAAGACGTCCTCGTAGAAGTGGCTCTCGCCCTGCAGATACTCCTCGATCAACGCGAGGAAGCGGCCCGACTCGGCGCCCTGGATGATCCGATGGTCGTACGTCGAGGTCATCGACATGACCTTCTCGGCGCCGATCATCGCGCCGATCTGCGCGAGCCCCGGCGGATAGGCGATCGAGCCGGTCGCGACGATCGTCCCCTGGCCGGGCATCAGCCGCGGCACCGAGGCGATCGTGCCGATCCCGCCGGGGTTCGTCAGCGTGACGTTCGCGCCGACGAGGTCATCGGCGGTCAGCGTGTTCGTGCGCGCCTTCTCGACGAGCGCGTCGTACGCGGCGAGGAAGCGATCGAACGGCATCCGCCCGGCGTCGCGGATCACCGGCACCATCAACGTGCGCGTCCCGTCCTTCTTCTCGACGTCGACCGCGAGGCCGAGGTTGACCTGCCCGTCGTGCGCGCGCGCCGGCTTGCCGTCGAGCTCGGTGAAATGGTCGGCCATCACGCCCATCTCCTGCGCCGCGCGGCCGATCGCGTAGCCGATCAGGTGCGTGAAAGAGACCTTCCGTCCGGCTGCCTTCAGCTCCTTGCGCCGGGCGTCGAGCATCGTCACCGTCAGCGTGCGGAAACTCGTCGCGGTCGGGATCGAGCGCGACTCGTCCATGTAGCGCGCGAGCATCGCCGCGCCGCCGCGCAGCGGCTTCGTCTCGGCCTCGGCGACGCTCGCCGACGCGCCGTTGCCGGACGCGCCTGCGCTCTGCGCGGCGCCGTTCGCGGCCGCCGAGAGCACGTCGGACTTCGTCACGCGGCCCGCCGGGCCGCTGCCGGAGACGCGCGCGAGGTCGATGCCCTCGGCCGCCGCGACGCGCGCGGCGACGGGCGAGACCTTCTTGTCGTCGGCCGCCGCGAAGGATGTCGTCGCGTTCGCGCCCTCCGGAGCGCCCGCGGCGCCGTCACGGCCCGTGGGTCCCGTCGAACCCTGCTCGGCGTCGCCGACGGCGATCCGCGCGATCACCTGGCCGACGGTCACCGTGTCTCCCTCCTGCACGAGCAGCTCCGTCACCGTGCCGCTCGCCGGAGCTGGGAGCTCGACGTCGACCTTGTCGGTCGAGATCTCGACGATCGTCGCGTCCGCCTTGACGTGATCGCCCACCTTGACATGCCATTCGAGGATCGTGCCCTCGGAGACCGACTCGCCAGCGGCAGGGGTCACGACGTCGATTATCTGCTCCGCCGTGGTGCCTGTGGCCATTGATTCCCTACTCTAGCGCGGCTCGCCGGCGATGCTCGCGGGTGCGCGTGCACCCCTGCTGCGCTGCTCGCGGACGAACTCGACGCTGCCGAAGAACGGCCCGACGCCGCCGAGCACGGCGACCGCGACGGCGAGTCGCAGCGAGACGATTCGCAGGCGCGCGGCCGTCAGGCAGGCGATCGACATGAAGATCCACAGCAGCCCGTGCGCGAGGCCGAGCACGAACGTCAGCGGCTGCGGATTGCCGGCCGCGAACGCGCAGATCAGCAGCGCGATGTAGACGCACGAGTGGAAGAACGACGTCAGCTCCAGGCGCCTGAACGTCAGCGGACCGACGCCCGCGCGCGTCTCGCCGCGCCTCGCGCGCTCGGGCTCGGCGCGCTCGCGCTCGGCGAGCGGATCGCGACCGTGCGCGCCCTCGGCGAGCGTCACTCCGACAGCCAGCGGGCCATCCGCGGCAGCGCCTCGCCGGCCTCCGCGGGCCAGTCGTCGATCTCGCGCGGCCACCACGCGTACTCGTCGTGCTCGTGATCGGGCTGCACGCGCTCCTCGTCGCCGGCCGCGATCCACGCCTGCCCGACGAACATGACCATCTTCTGCGGCAGGCAGATCAGCGCCTCGCCGCGCACGCGCTCGGGTGACACCGACCACTCCTCGTCCAGCTCGCGCACGAGCGTCTCCGCGGGACTCTCGCCGAGGTCGACCGCGCCGCCGGCGCCGAGCGCCCAGCGGCCGGCCCAAGACGCGACCCACGGCGCGCGCCGGCCGGCCAGCCAGCGACCGTCGGCCGAGCGCGTGACGCACAGCGCCGCGATGCTGCGCGACGCGTCACCGGCGACCAGCCGCAGCGCCCAGCGCAGCGGCTGCAGCTCGATCGCGAGCCCGTCGGCGTCGGCGCGGAAGTCGACGAGGCGCGCCGCGACGCCGTCGTGGCTGGGCGAGCCGCGCTCGCGCAGCCCCCGGATCGCCGCGTCGGCGGCCTCCGCGTGATCGCGCGAGGGCTCGAACGGCTCCTCGCGCCAGTGCGCCCGGATGCGGTCGAGCTCCCACGGTCCGCGCGCGAGGATCTCGGGTTGCTCGGTGGCGATCTGGTCGGCTGCTCTGTGCATCTGGACGCGCGCGCCGGTCCCGGCGCGAGTGCTTTCGTGAACGCTAGTGAGCATAGACTCGCGCGCGTGAACATTCGTCGACACAAGCACTGGGGGTGGGGCTACGAGGACCAGCAGCCCTCGACCGACGCGCTGCGTGCGACGGCGTCGCTCGTCGGCGAGCATCTCGGGCTCGCGCTCGGCGACGTCGAGTCGCCGGTCGCGCTGTCGGACGTCGAGCTCGCGCCGCCGCGCGTGGCGCCGCCGCCGGCGCTCGCCGAGATCTGCGCGCAGGACGCGCACGCGCGCGCCTCGCATGCGCTCGGCAAGTCCTACTGCGACGTCGTCGACGGCTTTCGCGGCCGCTTCGCCCATCCGCCGGACTTCGTCGCGCGCCCGCGCGACGAGCACGATGTCGAGCGCCTGCTCGAGTGGTGCGCGCACGAGCGCGTCGCGGCGATCCCGTTCGGCGGCGGCACGTCGGTCGTCGGCGGCGTCACGCCCGACGTGCCGCCTTCCTACAACGGCGCGATCACGCTCGACCTGCGCGCGCTCGCGCGCGTGCGCGAGGTCGACGCCGTCTCGCGCGCGGCGCTGGTCGAGGCCGGCGCGACCGGGCCGGCGCTCGAGCGCCAGCTCGGCGAGCACGGCCTGACGCTGCGCCAGTTCCCGCAGTCGTTCGAGTACGCGACGCTCGGCGGCTGGATCGCGACGCGCGCCGGCGGCCACTTCGCGACCGTGCGCACGCACATCGAGGACTTCGTCGAGTCCGTCCGTGCGATCGCGCCGGCCGGCGCCTGGCAGTCCCGGCGGCTGCCCGGCTCCGGTGCCGGTCCCAGCCCCGATCGGATGCTCGCCGGCTCGGAGGGGACGCTCGGCGTGATCACCGAGGCGTGGCTGCGCGTGCAGCCACGCCCGGCGCACCGGCGCTCCGCGGGCGTGCGCTTCGAGACGTTCGCCGCCGGCGCCGAGTGCGTGCGCGAGCTCTCGCAGTCGGGCCTCGACCCGAGCAACTGCCGGCTGATCGACGCGCGCGAGGCGGCGATGACGATGGCCGGCGACGGCTCACACGCGCTGCTCGTGCTCGGATTCGAGTCGACCGACCACCCCGTCGACGCCGCGTTCGAGCGCGCGCTCGAGATCTGCCGCGAGCACGCCGGCGTCGTGCCCGAGCGCGCCGGCGCCCGGAGCGCGCGCGGCGGCAACGCGGGCGCGGCCTCGGCCGGCGCAGACGCGGACGCCGTCGGCTCCTGGCGCGAGGCGTTCCTCGGCGCGCCTTACACGCGCGACGCGCTCGTCGCGCTCGGCGTGCTCGCGGAGACGTTCGAGACGGCGATCACGTGGGAGCGCTTCCCGGCGTTCCACGAGCGCGTCACGGCGCGCGCCGAGGCGGCGCTGCGCGAGGCGTGCGGCGAGGGCGGGCGCGTGACGGCGCGCTTCACGCACGTCTACCCCGACGGGCCCGCCGTCTACTTCACCGCGATCGCGCCGGCGCGCCGCGGCGAGGAGGTCGAGCAGTGGCGCCACGTCAAGCGCGCCGTCTCCGACGAGCTGATCGCGGCCGGCGCGAGCATCACGCACCACCACGCCGTCGGGCGCGATCACCGCCCGTGGTACGACGAGCAGCGCCCGCAGCCGTTCGCCGCCGCGCTCGCCGGCGCGAAAGCGGCGCTCGATCCGAGCGCGATCATGAACCCCGGCGTGCTGATCGACGTCGAGCCCGCCGCCGCCTCGCCGGCCGGCTCGCGCGAGGCCGGCGCGAGCGCGCGATGAAGATCGCAGTGCTCGGCCCCGGCGGCGTCGGCGGCCTGCTCGCCGGCGCGCTGACGCGCTCCGGCGAGGACGTGACGATCGTCGCGCGCGAGTCGACCCGGACGACGATCGCCGCCGACGGCGTGTCCATCGACAGCGTCACGCTCGGCGACTTCACCGCGCACCCACGCGCGCTCGCGCGTCTGACGGAGCCCGTCGACGCGCTGCTCGTCGCGACGAAGGCCGCCGGGCTGCACGCGGCGCTCGAGCGGATCGACGCGGCGCCGCGCATCGTGCTGCCGTTGCTCAACGGCCTCGATCACGTCGCGCTGCTGCGTGAGCGCTTCGCGCCGGAGAGCGTGCTCGCGGGCACGATCCGCGTCGAGGCCGACCGGCCGGCGCCGGGCGTCGTCGTCCACACGAGCCCGTTCCTGCTGATCGAAATGGCGAGTCGCTACGAGACGGCGGCCGAGCCGATGCGCACGCTCGCCGCGGCGCTGTCGCGCGCCGGCGTGCAGGCGCGCGGCGATCATCCGATCGCGGCGCGCTCGGAAGCGCGCGTGATGTGGTCGAAGCTCGTGCGCCTGAACGCGCTCGCGTGCACGACGAGCGCGTACGACTGCTCGCTCGGCGAGATCCGCGACCAGCCGCCGCTGCGCGCCGACCTCGTCGGCGCGATCGAGGAGTCGTGCGCGGCCGGCCGCGCCGAGGGCGCCGACAACGTCGAGCCGCACAAGGCGCTCGACGAGCTGCAGCGCGCGCACGCGACGCTCGGCAGCTCGATGCAGCGCGACATCGCCGCCGGGCGCCCGCCCGAGCTCGACGCGATCCCCGGCGCCGTGCTGCGCGCGGCCGCCCGCCACGGGCTTGAGTGCCCGACGATCGAGCGGCTCGTAGCGATGATCCTCGCGCGCGTCGAGGGCGTCGAGGCCTGAGCGGCGCGAGCCGCCTCAGGCGCCGGCCGGCGCCGGCGAGCCACCCGTCTCGCGGTCGTGGCGCAGCAGCTCGAGCAGCTCGGCGTACGGGCCGACGAGGTACGCGTCGTCGTCCGGCGCCAGGCGCGTGTCGCGCCGCGGCGGGTGCTCTAGCGCGCCCGAGCTCGCCGCGCGGCGGATCGCGACGATGCGCACCGTCGCCGGCAGCTCGCGCATCGCCACGCCGTCGAGGCCGCCGCCGGCGCTGACGCGCAGGCGCGCGAGCAGGAACGGGTGGTTGCCGACGTAGAACGTGAACAGCACCTCCAGGCCGAGCGCCGCGCCGACGAACCACGGCGCGGCGATCGCCGACGTCGACCACACGTGGCGGAAGCCGAAGCTCTGCTCCAGGCGATGGCCGAGCGCGCGGTCGAACACGCGCAGCACGACCGGCACCTCGACCCAGCGCGCGCCGAGCCCGTCGCGGATCGCAAGCCCCGTCTCGATGTTCGTCAGGTCGTCCGACGTGAGGATCGCGACCGCCGCCGCCTGCGACAGGTTGACGGCGTCGAGCGTGCGCGCGAGCGTCGCGTCGCCGAGCACGATCGGCGCCTGCAGCGCGCGCGCCTCGGTCAAGTACGGGTTGGACTCCATCCGCTCGATCACGACGACCTCCGCTCCCGCGCCGAGCAGCCCTTCGAGCACCTTCATCCCGACGCTGCCGAGGCCGACGAGCACGACGTGCCCGCGCATCCCCGGAATCCGCCCGTGGCCGAGCGACTGCGCCAGGCGCCGGCTGACGAGCGCGTTCGTCAGCAGCGCGAACAGCGTCGTCGTCAACGTCACGCCGGCGACGATCAGCAGGATCCCGAAGACGACCATCGCGGTCGACTGGTCGGCGAACGAGTAGTCGCCGTAGCCGACCGTCGCGATCGTCTCGACCGTGAAGTACGCCGCGTGCAGCAGCGACAGGTGCGCGCGCCCGAGCGGCTCGCGGTAGGCGAAGTGCAGGACGATCGTCGAGACCACGAGCAGCGCGACGCCGAGCGCGAGCGCGACCCGCAGCGGCCGGTCGATGATCTGAGCGATCGCGCTGCGTTGGCGCTCGAGGAAGCTGCGCGCCCGCGCCGCCGCCGCGGCCGTGCCGCTCGTGCTCGACTCCGGACGCACGAGCCCCGCCGCGTCGAGCTCCGCGCGCGTGCCGAGCAGCGTCACGCGATCGCGCGCCGAGACGCGCTGATCGCGACCGGGGCACGCGATCACCTCATCCTGCGCCTCCGTCACGACGCCGATCGGCGCGAGGCTGCCGTACAGCTCGCGCAGCGTGCCCGCGCGCGGCGCGAGCACCTCCGCAGCGACGAACTCCGTCTCGCCCAGCTCGATGTTCCTCGCGCGTCGTCCGACGCACGTTTCGACGACCGCCGGCGCGAACAGCGCGGCGACGTCGAGCACGCCGACCGAGCGCAGCACGCCTTCGAGCGCGTGCGCGACCGAGGGGTTGTCGAGGTCGGCGACGACGTGCACGTCCGGGCGCAGGTCGCGGATCTGCAGGACCGTCTCGAGCGTGCGCAGGTCGGTGCGCTCCGCGCACACGACAGCCGACGCGCCCGCGATGCCCGCGTCGAACAGCGGCTTGGTCAGGTGTCCGCCGCGCGGCAGGTGCGGGATCCCCCAGCCGCGCACGATCCGCGCGAGCCGCTCGTCCGGCTCGTCGCTGAGCACGACGACGCGCGCGCCGGCGAGGTGCAGCTGCTCGACCGTCCGCAATGCGACGTCGTTCAGGCCGCACACGATCACGTGCCCGACCCAGTCGCGGCACCCTCCCGAATCCGGCGCGGAGTCGGTCCTCGCCGTTGACACGCGGCGTCAGTCTGACGCTGCGTCGCGCCGCCCGCCTTCGCCGGGCGTCCAAAATCGCCGCCGTCGGTTCAGACGCGCAGCGAAACGCCGCCGACGGCCGTCATCGGCGGATCGAAAAAGAGGGAGACGCGCTGCCTACTGCTCGAACGGATACGGCGCGGCGCCGGGAGCGCCGCTCCCGACCGACTGCGTCGAGATCGCCTCGACGACCTCCTGCTCGGACTCCTCGCGCTCCTCGTCGTGCTGTCCGTCGCACAGCACGCGGAAGTTGCCGCTCACGCCGCTGTCGGCGTGGATCGTGATCCCCGGCAGGATCTCCTCGCCCTCCTCGAAGCCGAGCCGCTCCAGGTCGAAGTACGCGAGGCCGATGCCGTGCGCCGTGTGCGTCGGGTTCTCGCGGTCGTGCGCGGCCACCGCCTGCGCGAAGCGCTCGAGGTTCTTGGCGATCTTGCCCGTGTCCGACATCGCCCTGGCAGGGTAGCGCGGGCGCTGTAGATTGGGAGGAGATGCCAGAGGCGCCGCCACTGCACGCCCCGCCGGCCGCCACGGCCGGACGCGGATCGGGCGACGGGGAAGAGGTGATCCGCACGAGCGCGCTCTGCAAGGTCTACGACGGCGCCGACTTCGCCGCCGTCGACGGGCTCGACCTGAGCGTGCGCGCCGGCGAGATCTTCGGATTGCTCGGGCCCAACGGCGCCGGCAAGACGACGACCGTCGGGATGCTGACGACGCGCGTGATCCCGACGTCGGGCTCGGCGCACCTCGGCTCGATCGACGTCGCCGCCACGCCCGCGCTCGCCAAGCAGCTGATCGGCATCGTCTCGCAGACGAACACGCTCGACCGCCAGCTGGGCGTCTGGGAGAACCTCTACTTCCACGGCCGCCTGTTCGGCATCGGCGCCGCCGAGTCGCGGCGGATCGCCGACGAGCTGCTCGCGAAGATGCACCTGTCGAAATGGGCGAGCGCGTCCGTCTACGCGCTCTCCGGCGGCATGGCGCAGCGGCTGATGATGGCGCGCGCGATCTTCCACCGCCCCGCCGTGCTGTTCCTCGACGAGCCGACCGCCGGCCTCGACCCGCAGAGCCGCCTCGCGCTGTGGGAGATCCTCGGCGAGCTCAACCGCGAAGGGCAGACGATCCTGCTGACGACGCACTACATGGAGGAGGCCGACGAGCTGTGCGATCGCGTCGCGATCATGGATCACGGCAAGATCCTCGCGCTCGACACGCCCGCCGCGCTCAAGCGCACCGTCGGCGCCGACACGATCGTCACCGTCAAGGCCAGCGGCAACATGGACGAGCTCGCGCGGCAGATGCGCGAGGCGATCGCCGAGGTGACCAACACGCGCACGATCGACCGCGGCGTCGAGCTTCACGTGCGCGAGGCCGAGCGGCTCGTCCCCCGCGTCGTCACCGCCGCAGAGCAGGCCGGCTTCGAGATCGCCGACCTGTCGATCGCCGAGCCGAGCCTCGAGACCGTCTTCATCAGCCTCACCGGCAAGGAGCTGCGCGACTGATGGCCGCGACCGCGACGACGACGCGCGAGCCGCCGCGCACGACGATCACGATCGAGCCGACGCGCTCGACGTTCGTCGCCAGCCGCGCCGCGCTGCGCGCGCTGATCCTGCGCGACCTCGTCGTGCTGCGCAAGAACTTCGTCGAGTTCGTCGTGCGCACGCTCGTGCAGCCGTTCCTGCTCGTGTTCGTCTTCCTCTACGTCTTCCCGACGATCGGCCAGGGCGTCGGCGGCGGCGGTGGCAAGGCCGCCGAGTCGGCGTTCGCGACCGTGCTCGTCGCCGGCGTCGTCGGGATCTCGATCATGTTCCAGGGGATCCAGGCCGTCGCGATGGTGATCTCGACCGAGTTCGGCTTCACGCGCGAGATCGAGGACCGCGTGCAGGCGCCCTGCCCGATCTGGCTCGTCGGCGTCGCCAAGATCCTCTCCGGCGCGACGCAAGGTCTGATCGCCGCGCTGATCGTCTTCCCGATCGCCGCCGTCGTGCACGCGAGCGGCGTCACGGCGCATCTCGACGTGCACTGGGCCGTCGTGCTCACGCTGATCCCGCTCGCGTGCGTGACGATGACCTCGCTCGGGCTGCTGCTCGGCACCGTCTTCGAAGCGCGCAACCTCGGGCTGATGTTCGGCTTCGTCGTGCTGCCGCTGACGTTCCTCGGCGGCACCTACTACCAGTGGACGAAGCTCGCGCCCGTGCAGGTCGGCGGCGTCCACTGGCTGCAGATCCTCGTGCTCGTCAACCCGCTGATCTACGTCACCGAGGGGATGCGCGCCGGCCTCACGCACGCGAGCCACATGCACCTGTACATCGTCTATCCCGTGCTGATCGGCTTCTGCGCCACGTTCCTCACGCTCGGCCTGCGCAAGTTCCGGAGCCGCGTCCTGTCGTGACGCGCGCTAGGCGTGCACGCGCGTCGGCGCGTCGGGCTGCGGCGCTGACTCGGAGTCCGCGTAGCGCGCGACCGTGAACGCGATCAGCACGGGCACGTGCACCGCGTAGACGACCAGCGACAGCGTCAGCACGACGAGCGGGCCGCCGGCGAGATGGTCGCGGACGAACGCGAACTCGATCATGCCGGCGGTGATCGCGTAAGCGAGCAGCGCCCACCTGGCGATTTGCAAGAAGCGCGCCCACGCGAAATCGCGAACGCGCGCGAGCAGCGCGAGGTTGATCGCGAGCAGCAGCGCCGACGCCGCGAGCAGCACGATCGCCGGTGTCAGCGGCACGTGTTTCGGCAGGTGCGCCGACAGGTAGATGCCGCCGGCGACGATCAGCCCCAGTGACGTCATCCCGATCTCGGTGACCGGAGGCAGGCGGCGCTCGCTCATCCGACCGTCAGCTTCGCCATGATCACGAGCGTCGCCACCTGCATCAGCCCCGTAGCGCCGGCCGTGTAGATGAAGCGCTTCATCAGCCGCTCGATCACCTGCGGGTTCGGCCTCGGCTTCTTCAGCTCGACGAGCACGGCGATGTTCGCCGGCTCGAGCAGCCCGAGCGCGATCACCGCCATGATCCCGACGACGATGAAGCTCGCGACCGTCCAGCCGTGGTTGTAGTAGCTCGACTGCACCGTGCCGAGGTGCACGCCGAGCTGCCAGCCCGCCGCGAGCGTCGCCGTCACGATCGTCGGCATCAGCAGCACCATCTTCGGCATCAGCTTCGTCGTGAACTCGACGCGCGCCGGAATCGACAGCTTGCCCATGATCGGACCGAGCACGAAGCCGAGGAACAGGTCGATGACAGTCCAAGATGCGCCGCCGACGAAGTGGAAGAACGCGAGCGGCCATAGTTCGTTCGCCGCGATCGCCGCGATCAGCAGGGCGAATACGATCGCGACGCCGATCAGACCCTTGCGTGGGACGACTTCGAAGTCCGGACGCGCGATCGCTCCCTGCGGCACGCTCGCGCCGCTCGCCGCAGACCCCCCGACAGGCACCGCCGTGCTCGCCATGAATGCGACGATACCTGCTCGCTCAGCGGCTTGCCAGTCGCTGCGGACCGCCTCCCGTCTGTCGGCGGGTCGCAGGTGGGGCCGGGCGGGCTTCTGCTGTGCATAGCATGGCCGCGTGAGCGCGCGCGCGAAGCTTTGCCTGCTAGTCGGGCTGCGCGCGCTGCCGTTGCCGGTCGCGCGCTTCTACTGGCGCGCGTGCCGGCATGCGGTCGGCAGCGGCGACCGCTTCAGCCTCGCCTCCGCGGCGCGTCCGGCCGAGCTCGCCGAGCTGCTCGCGCTCGCTCGCGGCCGCCGCGCCGTCGTCGAGCTAGGCACCGGCACCGCCTGGAGCGCGATCGCGCTCGCGCTCGACGATCCCGCACGGCGGATCGTCAGCTACGACCCGAGCGTGCGCGGCGAGCGTGAGCGCTACCTGGCGCTCGCCCCACGCGACGCGCGCGCGCGGATCGAGCTGCGCGCCGAGCCCGACAGCGCCGGGCCGCACGCAGGCGACCGCCCCGTCGAGCTGCTGTTCGTCGACTCCGAGCACGAGCGCGCGCCCGTGCTCGCCGCGTTCGCCGCCTGGCGCGACGCGCTCGCGCCAGGCGCGACCGTCGTCTTCCACGACTACCGGCATCCCGACTACCCGGGCGTGCGCGACGCCGTCCGCGAGCTCGCGCTCGACGGCGACGAGCAAGCAGGCCTGTTCGTCTGGCGCGCGTCCTGATCGATTGGCCGAAAGTCGCCCTGAGCGGCCGGCCGACGGTGTTTCTTACGATCTTCCTACCTTGCGCTTAGCCGCAGCCGGGCTTGCCGGCCGATGGTGTACCAGGCCCCCGAACCGCTCGATCGTATGTCCAATCCAGCAAGCGCACTCGCAGTCGCGACGGCCGCCATCACCGGCGCCGTCCTCTTCCTGCTCGCTCGCGACGAGGCCAAGCGGCGGCGGCTGTTGCAGCAGACCTGAGGGGCTCGCGGCGGTCGTCCGACGAAGCCGGATCTCGCCGCCGAAGCATCACAAGCGAGGACCGGGTTCGCCAAGCGGACGTGGCTCGATGCGGCACGCGAGGCGGGCAAGCCGATCCCCGAGCCGCGTTATCGGCCCGCGATCTACACGCATTAGCCATCCGCGCGCCGGGGAGGGAGCGGGGGCTGAGTGCTATGCAGCCACCGTGCCCCCGGGGACGACCTCTGCGAACTTGACCGTGTCGATGAACTGCCGGAAGCGCGCCAGCTTGCCGTCGCGGCGAGCGTGCGCGGCGGCTCAGCGCCGCCCGCTGACGACCTCCGCGATGGCGCCAGCAGCCTCGTCGGAGTCCTCGTGCTCCCACACCTGGACGACGGTCCACCCAGCCTCCTCAAGGAGCCGCGCGTGGCGTGCGTCGCGGGCCTTGTTGTCCGCGATTTTCCCGGACCAGTACTCCCGGCGTGTGGCGGGCGTCGTCCCGTGGACCGGACAGCCGTGCCAGTAGCAGCCGTGCAGGTAGACGGCGACGCGGGCGCGCGTGAACACGACATCGGGCCTCAGCGGCTTGCCGGAAGCGACGCGGATCGGGTGGTCCACTCTGTAGCGGAGCCCCCGCCGGTGGAGGGCCGAGCGAAGCGCCAGCTCGGGGGCCGAGTCCTTGCGGCGGTTCGCGCGCATGATCTCCCTGCGCAGCTCGGGCACGTCGGCCCACGGGGTCTTCGAGGCTTTCATCATCCGCCGACAGGGACTCTAGGCTTCCTCGACGTGCCCGCTGGAGTCGCGCAGGATGTCGATCTCTCCTTCCTGCGGCGCACGCGGCCGATGGCGCCGGCTGGCGCGGCGGCGATAGGCATCGTCGACCTGTTCTCCGGGCTCGGTGGCCTGAGCATCGGCGCGATCGAGGGCGCGCGCCGCGAGGGCCGCGTCGCCCGTGTTCAGCTCGCCGTCGACTCCTGGTCCGCCGCGCTGGAGGTTCGTCCGGAAGAGCCTCCGGATCGATGAGAGCTCGACCGACGAGCTGGACCTGGCCGTCGCCCTCGGCGGTGTGGCGGCGTCGTCGCGGGACTCGGAGGGGCCGCTGCTCGAACGCGGTGCGGGCGCGTCGATCCTGCTCGCCGGTCCTCCGTGCCAGGGCCACTCGGCGCTGAACAACCACACCCGGCACGACGACCCCCGCAACGACCTCTACCTCGCCGTCGGCCGGGTCGCGCGCCTGCTCGAACCGGCAGCCGTCGTCGTGGAGAACGTCAGCGGCGTCGGGCGCGACAAGCGCCGAGCAGCCGAGCGCTGCGCTGCGATCCTGGCAGAGCAGGGCTACGCGGTCCACTCGACGCGGCTCCACCTCGACGAGCTCGGCGCCCCGCAGCGCCGCATTCGCCACGTGCTCGTCGCGACGCGGGAAGGATCGTTCGACTTCGACGGCCTGCAGGCCGAGCCCGGCCGCACCGTCGGGTGGGCGATCAGCGACCTCCTCGAGGTGGACGACTCGGAGGCGACGTTCGATACGCCCTCGGTCCCGAGCGAGGAGAACGACGCCCGGATCGACTGGCTGTTCGACAACGACGCCTACGACCTGCCGAACCCGCTGCGGCCGGCCTGCCACCACAACGACCACAGCTACAGGTCGATGTACGGGCGGCTGCAGTGGGACGAGCCTGCCCAGACCATCACGAGCGGCTTCGGCTCGATGGGCCAGGGCAGGTTCGTCCATCCGCTGCTGAGGCGCACGCTCACCCCGCACGAGGCCGCACGCCTGCAGTTCCTCCCCGATTTCATGGATTTCTCCAGCGTCGTCCGGCGGTCGGACCTCGCGACGATGATCGGTAACGCCGCGCCGCCGATCCTGACGATCGCCGTCGTGCAGGCGCTCATCGAGCAGCGCCTCGTATGACAGTTCGGCTCGAGATCAGGCGGCCTGGTCGAGCTTGAGCTCGAGCTCGTCCGCCTTCGCGTAAAAGCTCTCCGCCTCCGCGGGATTGCCGAGCGCCTTCACGCTGTCGGCCTTCGCCCGCAGCGCCGCGATCTTGTCCCGCAGCTGCTTGTCCCCGCGCTGCGTGTCGATCGCGGCCACGAGCCGCTGAAACGCGGTCAGGGTCGCGAGCGCCTCGTCATAGACGAGCTCAAGCTCGTCGTCCGGGACCGACTTCTTCGACCAGTACACCATCGGCTCGATCCGTCGCGCGTTGTACGCGAGCTGCACAACCTGCCGACGCGTCTCGATCCAGTGGCGGCGGCTGCTCGTTCCAGCCTCTTTCTCCATCAGCCGGTATTCGGCGATGCGCGCCGTCTGACCGCTCATGTCGCGCTTGCGCCGCAGTCGCCTGCGCCTGAACTTCTCAGCCGCATTCTCGATCTCATCCTCCGGCGTGGCCGCGAAGACGCGCGCCGCCGGACCCCGGCCGCGTCGGGTTCCGACCTGGTGAATTAGCCCCTTCGCCTGCAGCTTGTTGATCTCCGTCGTCATGCCGTCAATCCGGGCCTTCCAGTCGTCGCCGCCCTCAAGCGGCAGATCCTCGTGCAGCTCGGATATGACGAGCGGCCCGTGCTGCTCGACGGCCCGAAACATCCTGCGCAGCGGAGGCGTCAAGCCGGAGACGAGTTCATCGCGTAGTCCCATCATGTTCTCCCCGTCGCAAAGGGGGCGGCCAGGTGCTGCCGGTCCTAGTCGGGCGAGGCTTTACCCGTCGCTGACTAGTGGCGGACGCACCTGGCCGCATCCCCGTTTTGTTACTCCTCGTCGTTCTCCTGAGCGAGGAGGGTGTAGGCGGCCATCGCCTTGTCGCTACCCCGTTTGGTCGCCTTGTTCAGCGCCGGAACTCCCCGGGGCTTCAACGCCGGCAACTGCTTTCCGAACAGGGCCATCTGCTCGGCAGCCGCGACCAGCTGGATCTCGGCCTTGTCGGTGTAGCGCCGCCAAATGTCGGCCTCGACGTACTTCGCCTGGTCCGTTACGTACAGGTAGTCACCTGCCTTCACGAGGACGAGCTCCTCGCCGAGACGCTCGCGCATCCACCGCTGCATCGTCCCGTTGAACTTGTCGTCGATCAGCTTCCAGATGTGACTCTCGGCCTTCTTCCACGACACGCGATCGACCGCGCCGAGCGCGTCCCATGCGTCCGAGTCGCCGTTCGGCGGCGGGACCGGGTGACCCTTCAGGATCTCGCCCGCGAGCACGTGACGGTGAATCGGTGCGGTTGAGCGGTCGTCCGCGCTCGATACGCGATGGTCAGGAACGATCGCGAAGATCGCATCCTTGATCGCTTCGTTGTCGAGCTTCTCGACCGGCGGGTCCTCGCTGTCATCGACGTACGTGAACCCGTGCGTGCGGAACAGCCCCCGCAGAGCCAGCGTCTCCGACACGCTGCCCGCGGCGCTGCTTCTCACGGCCTCCTCGTATGCGGAGATCGCTTCCTCTTGCCCTGTGTGAGTGCTGGTAGCCATGCGGCTCCCTTCTCGCCGGCACGAAGGCGGTGCCTGTCGCTCGGCGGATCTGTTCGGTCGGCGTGAAGGCGGTGCCTGTCACTCGACCCTTGTGGCCGGACAGAGTATCAGAAATTCCGATAGTCGCGCAATCGCCCGGCACCGAGCCGGACGTCGCCTCCTCTAGCCGTCTATGGCTTCGAGCCCGGCAGCGGCGACGGTGTCGGTTCCGAGGTGCGGTTGGTCCCACCGGACCACGACGGTCCCGATGGCCTCGCTCTCGGCTGGGTTCATCGTCTGCACCTGCTGGGTCGGGCCTGCACCCACGACCGTGCCGGTGATCTGCTGCCCTCCCGCGTCGGTCGTGCGGACGCGCGTGCCGGGCTGCATCAGCCCATCTCCAGAATCTCGATCCGGTACCCATCCGGATCGCGCACGAAGCAAAGCCGCGACCCTCCCTCGCGCACCGAGTACGGCGGCTTCTCCGGCGCGATGTCCTGCTCGGAGAGCTTCGCGAGCGTAGCGTCGAGGTCGGCCGACGTGATCGCGATGTGCCCGTAGCCGGTGCCGATCTCGTAGGAGTCGACGCCGAAGTTGTACGTCAGCTCCAGCCGCGGCATGTCGCCGTCGCCGGGCTGGTTCATGAACACGTTGATCGCCTCGTCTTTGATCGGGATGCGCCCGATCTCCTCGAAGCCGAGCGCGTTGTAGAACGCGACCGAGCGGTCGACGTCGGTGATGCGATAGCAGGTATGGATCAGCGCCATCGGCGCAGTCTACGAGCGGCAGGCGGCGCCTGTCCAGCCCCTGTCTTTGCGCTAGGATCGCGCCGCCTCGGGCTTCCTCGTGGGCTCGCGGTCACGACGCAGCGGTCAGGACGTGCCGACTACCTCGGCGAGGCTGGCTCGGACTGTCGCACATAGGCGAGGCGCGCCGGCTCGCGCCTCGCGACGATGCGCTTGCGAGCCTGGGCGCCGTGTGCGGAGGTGACGATGCCGTTCCTGAACTGTCCAAGCTGCGGCCTGGTCATTCCGGTCGAGAGGCCCGGCGAGATGATCGAGCACTGTCCGCGCTGCCTCGCCCAACGGCGCCGCGCCGTCGAGCTGTTCGTCTCGGCGCGGCCGCGCGGTGCCGTGCGCGCGGACGGGCGCTCGCGCCGCGCCGCCTCGGACGCGACGGCCGGGGAGGACGAGTGAGCGAGGCGCGCGTGGGCCTCGACGTGGAGCAGCGGCGCGATCGCGACACGGTCACGCTCACGCTCGGCGGCGAGCTCGACATCGCCGGCGCGACACGGCTGCAGGCGACCGTCGCGCAGGTCTGCGCCGACGGGCGCACGCGCGCGCTGACGCTCGACATGCGCGAGCTCGCGTTCATCGACTCGAGCGGGCTCGCGGCGATCGTCTACGCGAGCCGGCTGTGCGAGCGGCACGGCTGCGAGCTCGCGCTGATCGCGGGCGCGGAGAGCGTGCAGCGCGTGTTCGAGATCACCGGCCTCGCCGCGGTGCTGCCGTTTCGCGAGCGCGACGCTTAGTTCTTATACTCGCCGCGCGTGCGAACCCTGATCGTCGGTCATGGCGGGCGAGAGAGCGCTCTGGCCTCGAGGATGGCGGAGCACAGCGAGCTGTACGCGTTCGCCGGCCATCGCAACCCGTCGCTGTTGCGCCACGCCGACGCCTCCGGCGGCAAGGTCGAGCTCGGCGACGTCTGCGACGCGCACGCGGTCGCGGCGTTCGCGCGCGCGAACGCGATCGACCTGGCGATGATCAGCGCCGACGAACCGCTCGAGGCGGGCGTCGTCGACGCGCTGGTCGCGCAGGGCACGCGGACCGTCGGCCCGACGCGCGCCGGCGCCGAGATCGAGTGGAACAAGGCGTTCGCTCGCGAGCTGCTGCTCGAGATCGCGCCCGAGGCGACGCCGCGACTGCGCGTGATCGACGCGCTCGCGCAGGTCGACGAGGCGATCGCCTCGTTCGGGCCGACGCCGGTCGTCGTCAAGCCGTCCGGTCTGACGGGGGGCAAGGGCGTGAAGGTGATGGGACCGCACCTGGCCAGTCACGAGGACGCCGCGGAGTACGCCCGCAGCCTGCTCGCCGATCGTCGCCACGGCGACTCGGTGCTGATCGAGGAGAAGGTCGTCGGCGCCGAGTTCACGATCCAGGCGATCAGCGACGGGCGCACGGTGATCTTCCCGCCCTCGACGTACGACTACCCGTACCGCTTCGACGGCGACGAGGGCCCGGGGACCGGTGGCATGGGCTCGTTGACGATGGCCGGGCCGACGCTGCCGTTCATGACCGACGCGCATTACGAGCAGGCGTGCACGATCATCGAGCGCGTGATCGAGCGCCTCGGCGCCGAAGGCCGCCGTTTCACGGGCGTGATGAACAGCGGCTTCTTCGCGACCGCCGACGGCGTGCGCGTGATCGAGTTCAACGCGCGCTTCGGCGATCCGGAGTGCATGAACATCATGGCGCTCCTCGACGGCAGCTGGCCGGAGGCGATGCGGCGGATCTGCGCCGGCGAGCTGGCGCGCGACGACGTCACGCTGCACGAGCGGGCCTCGCTCGTGCTCTACCTCGTCTCGCCCGACTACGCGCTGCCGACGGGCCGGCCACCGACGCCGTACGAGTTCGAGCTCGACGTCGCCGCGATCGAGCGCGACGGCTGCGAGGTGTTCTTCGCCTCCTCCGAGCAGGTCGGCGCGAACGTCTACCGCACGGTCGGCACCTCGCGCGCGGTCGCGCTCGCGACGACCGCGCCGACGCTGGCGCAGGCGCACGAGCGGATCGTCGCGTGCGCGGGATCGATCGGCACGCTGCAATGGCGGCGCGAGGTCGGCGACGAGCGCTACCTGAACGGCCTGACCGGCCTCGTTGCTCAGGCGTAGGATGGCCGCGTGATCGTCGAGACGTCGATGAACCCGCAGTTCCTCTCGAACACGTATCTCGTGGCCGACGGCAACGGCGGTCCGGCGTTCTTCGTCGACGCCGGCGGTCCGGTCGCGCCGCTGATCGAGGCCGCCGAGAGGCTCGACGTCTCGCCGACGCACGTGCTGTTGACGCACCACCACTACGACCATGTCTGCGACGTCGGCGCACTGCGCGAGCGCTGGCCGGAGATCGAGGTGCTGATCAACCCGGTCGAGCGCGAGATGATCGAGCGCGAGGCGGACGGCGAGACCAACGACACGGCGCACATGCAGCCGATCGAGGCCGGTCAGACGCTTCGCTTCGGCACGCTCGACGTGCGCCCGCTGAGCACGCCCGGCCACACCGCCGGGATGCTCTCGTTCCTCGTCGGCGACGACGCCGGCGACGCCGCCGACGCCGGCTCCGCACGACGCTCCGCGAGCGCCGTGCCGGGCGGCTTCAGTGGGCGCGAGGCGGTCGTGTTCACGGGCGACACGCTGTTCAAGAACTCGGTCGGCGGCGTCAAAGCGCCCGGTCACACCACGTACACGGACCTGCGCGACTCGATCATGGGCACGCTGATGGAGCTGCCGCCCGAGACCGTGATCTACCCCGGTCACTCCGACGCGACGACCGTCGCGCAGGAGTGGGGCTCGAACGGCTTCATCCGCATCTGGCGCGGGCTCGACGCCGAGGGCTCCGAGCAGTGCGTCGCGCTCGGCGAGCCGGCCACGCTCGTGCTGCTCGGCGAGGACTACGACGGCGGCACGAAGGCGTGGATCCGCCGGCCGGACGGCAGCGACGACATCGTCCCCGGCTCGCGCGTCGAGCGCCGCGCCTAGCGCCGGCGGCCGTTCGTTCGTCCGCCGGCCGGGCCCGCCGCCGGCCGGCGCGCCCTAGGATGACGGGGATGGCGCGCGAGAGCGAGAAGATCCCGACGTCGCGCGTGCGCCGCACCGCCACCGTCGCGTCGCTGGCGGCCGGCGAGGCCGTCAAGCAGTTCGGCACGCGCGCGGCGAACGTGACGCGCGGCGAGGAGGCCGCCGAGGAGGCGATGGCCAAGCGCCAGCTCGAGACGGCGAAGCAGATCGTCGCCGCGCTCGGGACGATGAAGGGCGCGGCGATGAAGCTCGGCCAGGTGATGTCGTTCCTCGACATGGGCCTCGTGCCCGAGCAGCACCGCGAGGAGTTCCAACGCGAGCTGGCGAAGCTGCGCGACGCGGCGCCGACGGTCTCGTTCAAGCAGATGCGCAAGGTGATCGAGGACGACCTCGAAGAGCCGATCGACGAGGTGTTCGCGTCGTTCGACCAGCAGCCGATCGCCGCCGCGTCGATCGGGCAGGTCTACCGCGCGAGGCTGCACGACGGCCGCGACGTCGCCGTCAAGGTCCAGTACCCGGGCGTCGCCGGCGCCGTGCGCGCGGACATGCAGAACCTCGAGATGATCATGCGCCTGCTCAAGCGGATGACGCCGGCGCTCGACGTCAAGGCGATCTCCGAGGAGGTCAAGGAGCGGATCGTCGAGGAGCTCGACTACGAGCTCGAGGCGCAGAACCAGCGATCGCTCGCGCGGATCTTCGCCGGCCATCCGTTCATCTTCGTGCCCGAGGTCGTCAGCTCGCTCTCGCGCGAGCGCGTGCTCGTCAGCGAGTTCGTCAGCGGCGTTGGCTTCGAGGAGCTCAAGGGTCGCCCGCAGGCCGAGCGCGACCGGATCGGCGAGATCGTCTTCCGCTTCTTCCTCGGCTGCCTCTACCGCCATCGCCAGTTCTCCGGCGATCCGCACCCAGGCAACTTCCTGCTGCTCGACGACGGGCGCGTCGCGTTCCTCGACTTCGGCCTGTTCAAGCGCCTCGACGAGGGCCCCGTCGACCTCGAGCTCGCCGCGCAGCGCGCGGTCGTCGAGGGCAACGCGACGGCGCTTCATCGCCTGCTCGCCGAGAGCGGGTTCCTGCCGCAGCCCGAGCGCGTCGATCCCGAGCACCTGCTCGCGTTCATCCAGTCGGCGATCTGGTGGTACACGACCGACGAGGTCGTGCAGCTCTCGCCGCAGATCGCGACCGAGGCGATGATCGAGAGCTCAGACCCCCGTTCGAGCCACTTCCGCGAGATGCGCCATCAGGACATGCGTCCCGAGCACCTGTTCGGGCGTCGCATGGAGATGCTCACGCTCGCCGTGCTCGCGCAGCTCGGCGCGCGCGCGAACTGGCACCGGATCGCGCGCGAGTGGATGTACGGCGACGCGCCGACGACCGAGCTCGGCCAGCAGGAGGCTGACTTCTACGGGCGCTCGGGCGTCGGCGCGCGCTGAGCCGCAAAAACGCGCGCAAGCACGCTCGGTTTGAGCTTCGCGTCCCGATTGTCGATACTTCGTTCGTGATAATGCTCACGGGGCGCGGGCCCGTGAGCCCCGCACCCGCCGGCCGGGGAGTTGGCGATCGACTAATCGGGTAAGGAGAAGACTCGTGCCTCAGGCGCCATTCGAGATGGAGAGCACGAATGAAGGCGATACAGGACGGCTGAGATTGTCCGGCGAGCTCGACATCGCGACGGTACCGCGCGTCGAGGGGGCGGTCGACGCGATCCTCGCCGACGGCGCCAAGCGGCTGACGCTCGACCTCGCCGGGCTGCGCTTCATCGACTCCTCCGGCCTGCGCATGTGCATCGTGCTCGACCAGCGCGCCGCGGCCGAGGGCTGGACGCTCGCGCTGACGCGGCCGTCGACGCAGGCGCTGACGGCGTTCCGCGTCAGCGGCGTCGAGGAGACGCTGCCGTTCATCGAGGACGCGAGCGCCGCGTGATGGCCAATCGCTCCAAAGACGCGCGCGCCGGCGGGCGCACGCGTCACGGCGCGGCGCCGACGCGCGGCCCCGGCAACGGCCCCGCGCGGCTGGAGCTCGAGCTCGAGCGCAGCGTCCAAGCGCCGGCGCTCGCGCGCTGGGCGATCACCGAGCGCTGCGAGCAGCTTGGTATCGCCGGCTCGCTCGCGCAGTCGTTGATCCTGCTCGTCTCGGAGGTCGTCAGCAACGCCGTGCGCCATTCGACCGGCGATCCGAAGACGCCGATCTCGCTGCTGGCGACGTTCAGCGAGCGCACGATCCGCGTCAGCGTCGTCGATCCCGGCGAAGGCTTCACGCCGCGCCCGCGCGACCCGGCGCGCACGCACGACGGCTACGGGCTGTACCTGCTCGAGAAAGTCTCCGCGCGCTGGGGAGTCGAGTCGCAGGGACAGACGAAGGTCTGGTTCGAGCTCGCGCGCGCCTGAGCCGCGCCCGGCGCGCCGCGCGCTGGCGCCGTCGCGCTCAGAGCACCTGGATCTGCACGAGGCTCGTCGTCCCCGGCCGGCCCGAGGGCAGGCCGGCGGTGATGCCGACGCGCTTGCCCTTTTCGCACCAGCCGAGCTCGACGACGCGGCGCGCGGCGTCGGCGATCAGCGCCTCGGTCGTCTCGTGACGGCGCATCGACGCGGCCTGCACGCCCCACATCAGGCCGCAGCGACGGACCGTCTCTTTGCCGGGCGACAGCGCGTAGATCGGCACCGTCGGGCGGTGCGCCGAGACGAGCCGCGCCGAGCGGCCGGACAGGGTCGGGACGATCAGCGCGTCGAGGCGCAGCTCGCGCGCGGCGATCGCGAGGTTGTGCGCGATCGTGTACGCCGGGTCTGACTCGGTGCGCCGGACGCGCGACTCGTTCCAGCGCTCGTACGGCGCGATCGCCTCCGCCTGCTCGGCGACGGCGGCCATCATCGCGATCGCCTCGACCGGGTAGGCGCCGATCGCGGTCTCCTGCGAGAGCATCACCGCGTCGGTGCCGTCGAGGATCGCGTTGGCGACGTCCGCGACCTCCGCGCGCGTCGGGCGCGAGGAGACGACCATCGAGTCGAGCATCTGCGTCGCGGTGATCGACGGGCGCGCCATCCACCCGGCCAGCTCGAGCAGCTGCTTCTGCACGATCGGCACGCGCTCGATCGGCAGCTCGATGCCGAGGTCGCCGCGCGCGACCATCAGGCAGTCGGCCGCTTTGAGGATCTCCGCCGCGCGCTGCACCGCCTGCGGCTTCTCCATCTTCGCGATCAGCGGCAGGCGCGTGTGCTCGCGCACGGCCTCGACGTCCTCCGGGCGCTGGACGAACGACAGCGCGACCATGTCGACGCCGATCGACTCGCCGTGGCGCAGCAGCTCGAAGTCCTCCTCGGGAACCGACGGCAGCGAGTCGACCGGCCCCGGGATGTTCAACCCCTGGCGCGAGGCGACCGCGCCGCCGACCTCGACGATCGTGTCGACCTCGTGGCTCGACGGACGCGCGGCCGTGACCCGCAGGCGCACCGAGCCGTCGGCGAGGTACAGCACGGCGTTCTCCTCCAGCGCGTCCGCGAGGCCGCCCCACGAGACGCTCATGTGGCGCGCGTCACCCACGATCTCCTCGCTGTCGGCCGTGATCGTCAGCGGTTCGCCCGGCGTGAGCTCGACGACGTCCTCGAGCAGCGGCCCGATTCGCAGCTTCGGGCCGGGCAGGTCCTGCAGGACGGCGACCGGGCGCCCGACGCGGCCGGCCGCGTCGCGCACGCGGCGGATCGTCTCCGCGTGCTCGTCGAGCGTTCCGTGCGAGTAGTTCAGGCGCGCGACGTCCATGCCCGCCTCGACCATGCGAAGCAGCGTCTCCGGCGAGCGCGAGGCCGGTCCGATGGTGGCGACGATCTTCGTTCGGCGCATCGAACCCAAGGTATCGAGCGGGACGTTCACACGCAGTGGCCCTAGCATCCGATCCATGCTCGGGCCGTCGCGTCCTGTGCCCCACGTCGGCTCGCCGGCGCGCGTCGCGCACTTCGGCGGCGGCTTCGAGCGCGGCACGGTGCTCGCCGTCGACGACGACGGGCGGCGCGTGGAGGTTCTGTGCGAGGGCGGCGAGACGCTCGTGTTCGTGCTCAGCCCGGCGACCGCGCGGTTCGTCGCCGCCGGCCACGCGCACGGCCCGCGGCTCGAGCTGCTCGGCGAGTGAGCGCGCCCGGAGCCGCGCGGCTCGGGCCGGCGCGGCTCACTCGCGAGTGGCTCCCAGCCGGCGGCCGGCGCCGCCGCGCTACGGCGCCCGCACGTCGGGGAAGTGCTCGGCGCAGTGCGCGCGAATCGTCTCGCGCACCCACGCGCGCTCGGCGGCGCTCGCCGCGCGGAAGCGCGCGAGCAGCTCGCGCTGGCGCTCGGTCGGCGCGCCGGCGATCGTCCAGCGCACGGCGAGGCGCTCGAACAGCAGCTCGACGGCGCGCTGCCACGTGTCCTCCTGCGTCGCCGCCGCGCGTGCGCCGGCGCCCGCGAGCTGCTCGGCGTACTCGCGCCGCGCCGCCGGCGTCAGCGAGCCGCGCAACGTGAGCACGTTGCCGTCCTCGTCGGCGTAGTCGCTGCTCGGCGCGCGCAGCTCCTCGCCTGCCCGCAGCTTGCGGCGACTGCGCCCGCGCTTGCCCACCGCTCGAACCGGCGCGGCGCTCAGGCTTCGGCGGCGCGCAGCAGCTGCGCGCGCACGTCGCCGGTCAACGGCTTGGCGTGCCCCGGCCATGCCGCCGCGGGCTCGAGCTCAGCCAGCTTGACGATGCTCGCGCGCGCCTGCTCGGTGTCGTAGTTGTAGACGGCGAACGGCACGTGCGGCTCGGAGTCGCGGCCCCAGATGTCGAGCGTGTAGAAGCAGTCGCTGCTCAGCGCGAGCCGGTCGGACTCGCGCCACAGCGCGATCTGCCCGGGCGCGTGCCCGGGGATCTCGACGACGGTGAAGCCGGCGACCTGATCGCCCTCGGCGACCGTGCCGGCGATCTCGACCGGACCGCCGTCCCACGCGTAGCGGTGCAGCAGCCGCTGCACCTGCCGGTGCGGGAACGGCAGTCCGGCGAGCCCCTCGGGCCAGTAGCGAAAGCCGCCGCTGCCTTCGGCGTCCTGCACCTCGGCCGGATGGCAGTAGACAGGCGCGCCGAGCGCCGGCGCGGCGCCGCGGTGGTCGGTGTGACCGTGGCCGAGCACGATCCGGCGGATGCCGCCGAGCCGCGCGCCGGCGCGCGCGAGCGCGCGCGCCATCGTGCGCGCGCCGGCGTCGAACAGCGTGACGCCGCCGTCGTCCTCGATCAGGTAGACGTTGCAGCGCGCCGGCTGGCCCTGGAGGACCCACACGCCCTCGGCGACGAGCTCGGCGTCGCCGGCCGTGAGCCGTGAGGAGAGCCGCGTCTTCGCGTTGAACGCGCCGGTCAGGCGCTGGTCGGCGCGCGAGCCGGGCGGCGGGATCATCCCGAGCTGGCGCGGCAGCGCGATCGAGTCGGGGTACGCGTCGTTGCCCTGGATCAGGCCGTCGCGGACGGTCACGAGGTCGACTCCCTCGATCGCGACGCGGTCGCCGGTCGGCGCGATGCCGCTCAGCGAGCCCGGTCCCGCGAACGTGCCGCTGAGCCGCCACTGCACGGCGCAGCGCTCGTCCTCGCTCGTCGTCGAGATCACCTCGAAGTCGAGGTCGGGCACGGCGTCGAGCAGCTCGCCGAGGAACGCGCGCACGCCTTCGGGCGCGAGCACGTCGACCTGTCCGCGCACGTTGTCGCGGCCGCCGTCGGCCCACAGCCCGACGGCCGTGTCGAGGTCGCGCGCGTCGATCGCCTGGAAGTAGCGCCGCGCGACCGACTCGGCGCTGCTCTTCGTGATGCGCCGCCGCGGGCTGCGCGCCTCGCGCACATTGGCGGCCGCCTCCTCGACCTTGCTCGCCGCCTTGCTAGCGCTCTCGCCGTCCTGTCCAGCCATGGCTCCTCCTCGCTGTGCCCCGCTTCGGGCGTAGTCTAGTCTCCGCCGCGTGGCCGATGCGAGGAATCGCACAAGCGCGCCGGGGGGATCACGGGCCGAGCGCAAGCGCGAGCTGGGGAGGGGCGAAACCGTGCTGCCGGGCGTCTACCGCCTGCGGCTGCCGCTGCCGTGGCCGGGCGTCCCGCACTGCAACGCCTGGGCCGTCGCCGCCGACGAGGGCTTCGTCCTGTTCGACACGGGCATGCACCAGCCCGACTCGCTTGCGAACCTCGAGCGGGCGCTCGCGATGTGCGGGTTGCGCCTGGAGGAAACGCGGCTCGTCGTCTGCACGCACGCGCACTCCGACCACTACGGGCAGGCGGCTACGATCGTCGAGCGGACCGGCTGCGAGCTGTGGATGCACCCCAACCACGAGCACATGAGGCGGATGGCCGAGGACCCCGACGCGGTGCTCGCCAGGCGTCTGGAGGTCGCTCGCCAGAGCGGCGTGCCGGAGGAGCCGCTGCGCCGCTACGCCGAGCAGCGGCGCTCCAGCGAAACGGGCATCGCCGGCGTGATCGAGCCCGACCGCGAGCTGCTCGACGGCGTCACGATCGACTCGGCGCTCGGTCCGTGGACGACGTACGAGACGCCTGGGCACGCGCCGTCGCACGTCTGCCTGTTCCAGCCCGAGCGGCGCGTGCTGATCTCGGGCGATCACCTGCTGGGGCGCATCTCGCTGTACTTCGACTACGGCTACACGCCCGATCCCGTCGGCGAGTTCCTGCACTCGCTCGACGTCGTGCAGCGCCTCGGCGCGCGACTGTGCCTGCCGGGGCACGGGCGCACGTTCGCCGACGTGCACGCGCACATCGAGGGTAACCGCAGCCTCGTCCACGAACGCCTCGACGCCGTCTCGGCGGCGCTCGAGCAGGGGCCGCTCAGCGCGTTCGAGCTCGTGCCGCACGTCTACGGCGACGCGACCTCGCGCCAGAACGCGCACTGGCTGCTGTCGAAGATCCTCAGCTACCTGACGCACCTGCAGGCGCTCGGCCGCGCCCGCGCGCTCGCCGGTGACCCCGAGCGCTGGGTTGCATAATCAGCCGATGCGCATCAACGAGATCATCGCGGCCGAGACGCCCGTCTTCTCGTTCGAGTTCTTCCCGCCGAAAACGGACGCCGGCGAGCAGAACCTGTACGCGGCGCTGCGCGAGCTGAAGCCGCTCGAGCCGTCGTTCGTCTCGGTCACGCTACGGCGCCGGCGGCTCGAGCCGCGAGAAGACGATCGAGATCGTCAAGCGGATCAAGGACGAGTTCGGCCTGGAGGCGATGGCGCACTTCACGTGCGTCGGCGCGACCGTGCCGCAGCTGCGCGAGACGCTCGACGAGATGCAGTCGGCCGGCATCGAGAACGTGCTCGCCCTGCGCGGCGACCCGCCGAACGGCGAGCAGCAGTGGACGAAGACCGACGGCGGCCTCGAGTACTCGCGCGAGCTCGTCGAGCTGATCGGCGCCGACTACCCGTTCGCGATCGGCGCCGCGTGCTTCCCGGAGACGCACATCCACGCCGAGAGCGCCGAGGCCGACCTGCGCTACCTCGCCGAGAAGGTCGACGCCGGCGTCGACTTCCTGATCACGCAGCTGTTCTTCGACAACGGCTTCTACTTCGACTTCGTCGCGCGCGCGCGCCGCGCCGGCGTCGAGGTGCCGATCATCCCGGGGATCATGCCGATCACGCGCGTCGGGCAGATCGAGCGGATGGCGGAGATGTGCGGCTCGCAGATTCCCGAGCCGCTGCGGCGCGAGTTGCACGAGCGCGACGACGACGGGGAGGCGGTGCTCGACTTCGGCGTCGCCTACGCGACTCTGCAGTGCGCCGAGCTGCTCGCCGCCGGCGCGCCGGGGATCCACTTCTACACGCTCAACCGCTCGCCGGCGACGCGCGCGATCCTCAGCGCGTTGAAGCTCACACGCCCGTGGGAGCGGGCGATCTACGCCGCTTCGATCTCGAGGCCCTCGGCGACGCGCGGCGAGCCGTCCGGCGCCTCGTAGCGCACGTCGACCGAGTCGTTCTGGCGGTAAGTGCCGACGCCCCACGCTCCGAGCAGCCAACGCCACTTGCTGATCTCGTCCTTGCGCAGGTCCCGCTCGAACACGAGCGCGCCGTCGCGGATCGAGAAGTCGCGCCCGAGCTGCTGCGGCACGCCGTTGAGGTACACCTGATAGGGCTCGCGCACCTCGCGCGGCAGTTGCACCCTCGATCTCACCATCGCGGCTGATTATGCACGCGATCCACCGGCGCGACGCGTACTCTCCGCTGCTGTGAGCGAGATCGCGTACACCGTCAGGCGCTCGGCGCGCGCGCGCCGCGTGCGCGTCAACGTCCACGCGCACGCCGAGGTCGAGGTCGTGCTGCCGCCACGCGCGCCCGAGCGCGCCGCGGCGGCCGCCGTGCGCGAGCTGCGCCCGTGGATCGAGCGCCGCCTAGGCGAGGCGCAGGAGGCGCTCGCGCGCGTCGCCGCGCGCGCCGGCACCGTGCCGTACCTCGGCGAGCACCTGGCGCTCGAGCCCGAGCGCGGGCGCACGCGCGTGCACCGCGCCGGCGAGCGCCTGCTCGTCCCCGACGGCGACCCGCGGCCGGCGCTCGAGCGTTGGTATCGCCGCGCCGCGCGCGCCGAGATCGCGCCGCGCCTCGACGAGGCGGCGGCGATCGCCGGAATGCGCTACCGCGGCCTGTCGATCCGCGCCCAGCGCACGCGCTGGGCGTCTTGCTCTGCGGACGGCGCAATGAGCTTCAACTGGCGGCTGCTGCTGGCGCCGTCGCACGTGCTCGACTACGTGGTCTGGCACGAGGTCTGCCACCTCGAGATCCTCGACCACTCGCCGCGCTTCTGGACGCTGCTGGAGCGCCACTGGCCGAGCTATCGCGAGGATCGCGAGTGGTTGCGCGTGAACGGAGCGACGCTCGTGCTGTAGTCGCGACCCTGTTGGCTTCTGGATCCAACGCGCTCTTAATGAGCATCCTTGAGGCGTTGTGCCAGGTCTGGGGGCGGAGTGAAGGCATAGCTTCGACCAACCCGGCGCTGTTCGAGGAACCCACGGGCCACAAGGGGCAGGAGATCGCCTCTTGCGGTCTCATGCGTGACGCCGTACGTCGATGCGTGCGTTTGGAAGCTGTATGTCACGTCGGGTGTGCGGAGCGAGTCGCCGAGCAGGGCCAGTTGCCGGTGGTTGAAGTCGCTCGAGCGCTTGAGCAGCTTCTCGACGTCGCGAACCTCTTTGACCTTGCCGCGCAGGTACGCGTGTAGCTTCTCGACGGCGCGTTCGATCACTTCGAGCTGATAGACGATGAAGTAGGTGGCATCGCGCTCATCTGTCTCGGTCAGCAGGTATGCCCGTGTGTACTTGGCTGGAGCGTCTTGGAGGATGCGGGAGATCGACAGGTACTCGACGAGCCAGTAGCCCCGCGTTCGCATGTACCAGTAGAAAAGCGCACGTGCCGTCCGGCCGTTGCCGTCCTCGAAGGGATGGTCGTAACCGAGCCAGAAGTGGAGCAGAATCGCCCGAATAACGGGGTGCATGAAGCGATCTGCAGACTCACCTTCGTTAGCGAAATCGCAGAGTGTCCGCAAGCGCTTCTCTAGCTGCTCGGCCGGCGGAGGCCGGTAGATCAACTCGCCGGTCTCGCGCTCGTACACGCCAACCCGCTCCTCGTCTGGACGTTGAAGCCGTCCGGCGGCGTCGGGGTTGTCTAGCGTGCCCTCCGTGAGGATCCGGTGTAGCTCGAGGACGGCCGCGGGCGTCAGCGTCTCTCCCATGCTGTCACGCATGAAGTGGAGCGCTCGGTAGTTGTTGAGGATCATGCGCTCGCTGCGATCCTTCGGCTTCCGACCGGAGCGAAGTAGCTCCTTCGCTACGCGCCGTGACGTTGTTGCGCCCTCCAACTGACTCGACCGGATCGCCTCCTCCATCAGCGAGTTGACGAGGTAGTGCTGGCGCGCCTCGGCGTCGGTCGTGACCACCTCCGACAGGGCCACCTCGCCGCTGCAACGCTGATCCACGTAGTGCAGCATTCGCGCGATGAGATCAGGCGTGTTGTACGTGAAGTGAGCGCCATCGGGATCGGTCAAGGGAAACGGACGCGCTGTCTGTTGACGTGACCACTTGATTAGGAGCCACCACTCCTCGGGAGTCAGGCCCAATGGCTGCTCCAGGTGCCGTAGCTTGTCCCAATGGACGTACTCGCGGCCGTCCTTAGGCAGGCCTCGCTGGAGAAGCTCTACGAGTCGATCGCCAGCCACGCCAGAGACGACGCTGGAAAAGGAAGGCGCCGGCTCTACGTGCATAGTTCCAAGTTATTCCAAGTCACTCCAACTATTTGGAGCATAGCATGGATATCCAGATTCTGGGGCTAGTCTGGATTACGTTGGATCAACAGAGCCTCCAAGTTCTTGGCTGGGTTTGGATCGGGTGACATCGAAGCCAACGCCGTGAAGGTTGTGCCAGAGGGGACTACGCGTCGAGCTACGTTCGCTGCTCGATCGGCACGTAGTCCAGGTCGCGAGCCCCCGTGTAGATCTGCCGCGGCCGCGCGATCTTCTGCTCGGGATCCTCGACGAGCTCCTTCCACTGCGCGATCCAGCCGCTCGTGCGGCCGATCGCGAACATCACGGGAAACATCGCGACGGGCAGGCCGAGCGCCTCGTAGATCAGGCCCGAGTAGAAGTCGACGTTCGGGTAGAGCTTGCGCGAGGTGAAGTAGTCGTCGTCGAGCGCGCGCTTCTCGAGCTCGGTCGCGACGTCGAGCAGCGGGCTCTTGCCGCGCACCTCGAACACGTCGTCGAGGTATTTGCGGATGATCCGCGCGCGCGGATCGTAGTTCTTGTAGACGCGATGGCCGAAGCCCATCAGGCGCTCGTTGCCGGCCTTGACGCCCTCGAGGAAGTCGGGGATGTTCTCGACCGTCTCGATCCGCTCGAGCATCCGCAGCGCCTGCTCGTTGGCGCCGCCGTGCAGCGGTCCGTACAGGGCGGCGACGCCGGCGGCGACGGCCGAGTACGGGTCGACCTGCGTCGAGCCGACCGAGCGCACGGCGCTCGTCGATGCGTTCTGTTCGTGGTCGGCGTGCAGGATGAAAAGCACGTCGAGCGCTCGCGCGAGGCGCGGGTCGGGCTCGTACTTGAGCTCGGTCATTTTGTACATCATCCCGAGGAAGTTGCCGGCGTATTCGAGGTCGTTGTCGGGGTATACGTACGGCTGGCCCATGTTGTGGCGGAACGCGAACGCCGCGAGCGTCGGCATCTTCGCGAGCAGGCGGATGATCTGGACGGCGCGCACGCGCTCCTCTTTGATCTTGTTCGCGTCGGGGTAGAACGTGGAGAGCGCGCCGACGGACGCGACGAGCATGCCCATCGGGTTCGCGTCGTAGCGGAAGCCCTGCATGAAGTCCTTGACGTTCTCGTGCACGAACGTGTGGACCGTGATCTCGTCGACCCAGCCCTCCAGCTCGGCCTTGCGCGGCAGCCGACCGTTGATCAGCAGGTAGGCGACCTCGAGGTACGTCGAGTGCTCGCACAGCTGCTCGATCGGGTAGCCGCGGTGCTGGAGGACGCCGGCGTCGCCGTCGATGTACGTGATCGCGCTGCGACACGAGGCGGTGTTCATGAACGCCGGGTCGTAGGACATCAGGCCGAATTCGTCGGCGTCGACCTTGATCTGGCGCAGCTCGGTCGCGCGCACGGTGCCGTCGGTGATCGGCAGCTCGTAGGACTGCCCGGTGCGGTTGTCGGTGATCGTCAGCGTGTCGGCCGGCGCTGCGCCGCCGTCGGGCGCCTGGGCGCCGCTCGCGCTCGTCTCCGTCTCCGTGCTCATCTGCTCTCCAATCGACGCGTGGGGATTCTCCGCAACCCGATTATGCGACACGGCGGCCCGCGAGCGGGCAATCGCGCCTCAGCGCTGCGGCAGGCGACGACGCGAGACGAGCGTGCGCACGCGCCTCGGCGCCGGCGTCGGCGGCTCGCCGTGGGGCCCGCGGCGGGGAGGTCGCGGCCGGCGGCTGCGGGGGTGGTGCGGGTGATAGGGATGCGAGCTCGGCCCCACGCCGCCCTCGCCGTCGCCGGCCGTCTCGGGCGTCTGGCGGACCGCCCAGCGGACGATCAGGAACAGCGCGACGATCGGGATCTTCAGCAGGAACATCAGCCAGATGAAGGTCCACGCATCCACTTGCTTCGATCGTATACCCGGCGGAGGCTGCGTACAAGCCCGCAAACGCTCCGTAGGAGCCCGCAGAACTCAGGCGACGCCGCTGAACTGCGTGATCGCGTGCAGCTCGACGGCGCGCGCGTCGATCTCCTCGCGCGTCAGGCGCTCGACGCGCTCGGTGCCGAACTGCTCGACGTTGAACGACGCGAGCACCGTCGCGTGCGCCATCGCACGGCGCAGCAACTCGTCCGAGAGCTCGCCGTCGGGGGCGCCGGCGAGGTTCGCGGCGATGTAGCCGACGAAGCCGCCCGCGAACGTGTCGCCGGCGCCGGTCGGGTCGATCACGGTCTCCAGCGGGTACGCCGGCAGCGCGAAGAAGCTCTCGCGCGTGACGAGCGCGGCGCCGTACTCGCCCTGCTTGGCGACGATCACGCGCGGCCCGCGGCCGTCGGAGGAGCGCTCGCGCCAGGCGAGGATCTCGCGCGCCGCGGAGACGAGGTTCGCCTTGCCGGTCAGCTGGCGCAGCTCGGCGTCGTTGAGGATCAGGCAGTCGACGCTCTCGATCGCGCCGACGAGCGAGTCGCGCGCGATCTCGATCCACAGGTTCATCGAGTCGAGCGCGACGAAGCGCGCGTCCGGGAGCTGCGCGCGCACGTCGCGCTGCAGGTCGGGCTGGATGTTGGCGAGGAACAGCACGTCGCTTTCGCGCGAGCCGGCCGACAGCTTCGGCTGGAAGCCCTCGAACACGCCGAGCTGCGTGTCGAGCGTCTCGCGCGAGTTCAGGTCCCAGCCGTACTCGCCGCGCCAGAAGAACGTCTTGCCGCCGGCGATCCGCTCGACGTCGCCGATGTCGATGCCGCGCTCGCGCAGCACCGCGAGCTCGACCTCGCCGAAGTCGTCGCCGACCGGCCCGACGACGCGCACGTCGTCGAAGAACGCCGCGGCGAGCGCGAAGTGCACGGCGGCGCCGCCGAGCATCCGCTCGCGCTCGCCGAACGGCGTCTTGACCGCGTCGTACGCGATCGATCCGACGACTGTGATCGACATCGGCGCGCACCTTAGAGCACACCCGCCGCGCGCCGCGCACCGGCCGCGCGCCGCCGCGCCCCGGCGACGCGCGCCGTCCGGCCGCACGCCGGCCTTGAGCTAGCCTCAGCGCCGATGCGCGCGATCCAGATCAGCGAGTTCGGAGGGCCCGACGTGCTGCGGCTCGTCGAGCTGCCGACGCCCGAGCCGGGGCCCGAGGAGGTGCTGATCAAGGTCACGCGCGCGGGGCTGAACTTCGCCGACACGCACACGCGCACGAACAGCTACGTGCGCAAGGCGACGCTGCCGCTCGTCCCCGGCGGCGAGGTCGCGGGCGTGCGCGAGGACACCGGCGAGCGCGTCGTCGCGCTCGTCGGCGACGGTGGCTACGCCGAGTACGCGACGGCGCCGCGCGAGCTCGTGCACCCGATCCCCGACGGGCTCGACGAGGGCACGGCGCTGGCGCTCGCGATCCAGGGGACGACCGCGTGGCACCTGTACAAGACCGCCGGCAAGCTCGCCGCCGGCGAGAGCGTCGTCGTGCACTCGGCGGCCGGCGGCGTCGGCTCGCTCGCGGTCCAGCTCGGCCGCCCGCTCGGCGCCGGGCGCGTGATCGCGACGGCGTCGAGCGCCGACAAGCGCGCGCTGGCGCTCGAGCTCGGCGCGGACGTCGCCGTCGACTCCGACCCCGACGGCCTGCGCGAGCGGCTGCTCGCGGCGAACGACGGCGCCGGCGTCGACGTCGTCTTCGAGATGGCCGGCGGCGCGAGCTTCGAGCAGTCCTACGCCGCGCTCGCGCACTTCGGCCGGCTCGTCGTCTGCGGGATCGCGACGCAGGAGCCGAACGAGGTGCGCAGCGGCTCGCTGCTGCGCCACTCGCGCGCGGTCGTCGGCTTCTACGTGTTCCATGCGCTCGAGCGCCCGGGGATGCTCGCGCAGGCGCTCGACGAGCTGTTCGCGCGAGCTGCGCGCGGCGAGCTGCGCGCGGTGATCGGCGCGACATACCCGCTCGCGCGGGCCGCGCAGGCGCACGCCGACCTGCGCGAGCGACGCACGACGGGCAAGCTGCTGCTCGACCCGGCCGCATGACCCCTAAGCTGCACGATTGCTGATCATGGCCAACTCATTCGCCGACCTCGGCCTGTCCGAGAACACGCTGCAGGCGCTCGCCGACGTCGGCTACGAGTCGCCGAGCCCGATCCAGGAGCAGGCGATCCCGGCGCTGCTCGAGGGCCGCGACGTGATCGGCCAGGCGCAGACGGGCACCGGCAAGACGGCCGCGTTCGGCCTGCCGATCATGGAGTACGTCGACCCGTCGAACGACGAAGTGCAGGCGCTCGTGCTGACGCCGACGCGCGAGCTGTGCATCCAGGTGACGCAGGCGCTGCGCACGTACGGCGCGCACAGCGGCGTCGACGTCGTCGCCGTGTTCGGCGGCGCGCCGATCCGTACGCAGCAGGCGCAGCTGCGCGCCGGCGGGCACGTCGTCGTCGGCACCGTCGGGCGCGTGCTCGACCTGATCTCGCGCCACTCGCTCGTGCTGCACGACTGCCGCTTCCTCGTGCTCGACGAGGCCGACGAGATGCTCGACCTCGGCTTCCTCGAAGACGTCGAGAAAATCCTCTCGCTGACGCCCTCCAGCCGCCAGACGGCGCTGTTCAGCGCGACGATGCCGCCGCCGATCCGCAAGCTCGCCGACCGCTACATGTACGACCCGACGATCATCCAGGTCGAGGCGGAGACGCTGACGATCGACACCGTCGCGCAGTTCCAGCTGCCGGTCGAGACGCGCGCGAAGGCGGACAAGCTCGTCGAGGTGCTGCGCGCCGAGGAGCCCGAGCAGGCGATCGTGTTCGTGCGCACGAAGATCCGCGCCGACCAGCTGTTCCGCACGCTGAAGGACCGCGGCATGAACGTCCGGGCGCTGCACGGCGACATGTCGCAGGGCTCGCGCGACGGCGTGATGCTCGCGTTCAAGGGCGGGCGCGTGCCGATCCTCGTCGCGACCGACGTCGCCGCGCGCGGCCTCGACATCTCGACGGTCACGCACGTAATAAATTACGACGTGCCCACGAGCCCCGACACGTACGTCCACCGCATCGGGCGCACCGGCCGCGTCGGGCGCTCCGGGCGCGCGATCACGTTCGTCGAGGATCGCCAGAAGCGCGAGCTGGAGGCGATCGAACGCCACATCGGCACGAGCATCGCGCAGTGGCAGGAGGGCGCCGTCGCCGCGCCGACGCCCGTCAAGGAGCGCCCGCGACGGCACTCCAAGCCGCGCATCTCGCGCCGCGACGAGCAGGAGCCGTACGTCAAGCTCGTGCTCGGCGGCGGTCGCGCGAGCGGGCTGCGCGTCGCCGACATCGTCGGCGCCGTCACCTCTTCGGCCGGGCTCGACGGCGAGGCCGTGCGCGACGTGCTCGTGCTCGACCGCTTCTCGTTCCTGTCGGTGCCGGTCGGCGAGGTCGATCGCGTGATCGACTCGCTCGACGGGCGCGAGCTGCGCGGGCGCTCGATGACACTTCAGCGCGTCGGGACCTCCTGACGCGAGCACGGGCGCCGCGCGGGCGCCGTCAAAACGATCGCGAGGGCGCCGCGGCGACCTCGCAGGGAGCGTGAGAATGTCCACCGCCACGATGCAGACCACCGAGGGGCCGATCGTCTTCGAGCTGTTCGACGACGACGCGCCGAAGACCGTCGAGAACTTCCGCAAGCTCGCCGGCGAAGGCTTCTACGACGGGTTGACGTTCCACCGCGTGATCAAGGACTTCATGATCCAGGGCGGCTGCCCGCAGGGGACCGGCACGGGCGGCCCCGGCTACACGTTCGAGGACGAGTTCAACTCGCACAAGGTCGTGCGCGGCGCGCTCGCGATGGCGAACGCCGGCCCGAACACGAACGGCTCGCAGTTCTTCATCGTCACGACCGCCGCCGCGCCGTGGCTCGACGGCAAGCACACGGTGTTCGGCGAGGTGACCGACGGGATGGACGTCGTCGACAAGCTCGAGAACGTCGAGACCGACGCCGGCGATCGCCCGAACGAGCCGATCGGCATCTCCTCGATCGAGCTGTCCCAGTAGGCACGGCCGCATGCGGCCGTGCCCGCAGGCGTGCATGCACGCCTGCGTTGGAGCCGCACATGTGCGGCTCCGCCGGCGGCGCATGCGCCGCCGGAACGACATGCCGCATGCGGCATGTCGCGACCGGCACGTGTGCCGGTCGGAAGATCCTCTGAGGAGTAGTCTGTTTGGCCGCAGAGCCAGACTTCGAGCAGAGCGAGACAGGGGAGAGTCAGATGGCGTCGGTCGAGCAGGTTCAATCCGTCGAGCAGCCACCCGCGAGCGAGAACGGCGGCACGCCCGCGCCGTCCGCCATCGCCGTCGAGAACCCGGCGACCGGCGAGACGGTCGCGACCGTCGCCGACCTCGATCGCGACGCGGTCGCGAAGCTCGCCGCACGCGCGCGCGCCGCGCAGCCGGGCTGGGAGGCGTACGGCTTCGACGGGCGCGCGCGGATCATGCTGCGCGCGCAGAAGTGGTTGATGGACAACGCCGACCAGGTGATCGCGACGATCGTCTCGGAGACCGGCAAGACGTTCGAGGACGCGTCGCTCGCGGAGATCTCCTACGCGGCGAACGCGTTCGGCTTCTGGGCGAAGCACGCCGGCGAGTACCTCGCCGACGAGCGCGTCAAGTCGGCGCAGCTGCTCGTCAAGGGCAAGAAGCTGCTAGTCCGCTACCGCCCGCTCGGGCTGATCGGCGTGATCGGCCCGTGGAACTACCCGCTGACGAACTCGTTCGGCGACTGCATCCCGGCGCTGATGGCCGGCAACAGCGTGATCCTGAAGCCGTCCGAGGTGACGCCGCTGACGTCGATGCTGATGGCCGAAGGGCTGAGAGAGTGTGGACTGCCCGAGGACGTCTTCCAGGTCGCGACCGGCCGCGGCGAGACGGGCGCGGCGCTGATCGACGAGGTCGACATGATCATGTTCACCGGCTCGACGCGCACCGGGCGCAAGGTCGCCGAGGCGGCCGCGCGGCGTCTGATCCCGGCGTCGCTCGAGCTCGGCGGCAAGGACCCGATGATCGTGCTCTCCGACGCCGACCTCGAGCGCGCGGCGAACTTCGCGACGTACTACTCGATGCAGAACGCCGGCCAGACGTGCATCTCGATCGAGCGCGTGTACGTCGAGGAGCCGGTGTACGACGAGTTCGTGCAGAAAGTCTCCGAGAAGGTGCGCGCGCTGCGCGTCGGCAAGCCCGAAGGCCCCGGCTCGGTCGACGTCGGCGCGATCACGTTCCCGCCGCAGCTGCAGACGATCGAAGACCACGTGACCGACGCCGTCGACAAGGGCGCGCGCGTGCTCGCCGGCGGCCACTCGAAGCCCGGCCCCGGGCGCTTCTACGAGCCGACGGTGCTCGTCGACGTCGACCACACGATGAAGTGCATGACCGAGGAGACGTTCGGTCCGACGCTGCCGATCATGAAGGTCTCAGACGCCGACGAGGCGGTGCGCCTGGCGAACGACTCGCCGTACGGGCTCGGCTCGTCGGTGTTCACGCGCGACACCGAGCGTGGCGAGCAGATCGCGCGGCGGATCGACGCCGGCGCGGCGAACGTCAATGACGCGATGATCAACTACACCGCGCTCGAGCTGCCGATGGGCGGCGCGAAGGCGTCAGGCCTCGGCTCGCGCCACGGCGCCGGCGGGATCCGCAAGTACGCCTCGCAGCAGGCGATCGTGATCACGCCGAAGCTCGCGCTGAAGAAGGAACCGCACATGTTCCCCTACAGGGGGCGCACGTCGCGGCTGCTCGCCGGCGTGTTCAAGTTCCTCTACGGGCGAGGTCGGCGGGACTAGCGACGCATGGGGCCGGCCCGGCGCGCGAGCTCCGGGCTGGGCGCTTCAGGCCGGGCTTCGCACCGCGTCGGCGATCCCCGAGCGCAGCGGCGGCGGCGCGAGCGCGGCCACTGCGCTTTCGGTTTCGCGATCGAGCAGCGCGCCCAGCGCTTCCACGACGCGCGCGTCGAACTGCGTGCCGGCGCAGCGCTCGAGCTCCCGCCTGGCCGCCACGTGATCGAGCGACGAGCGGTACGCGCGGTCGCTCGTCATCGCCTCGTACGCGTCCGCGACGGCGATGATGCGCGCCTCCAGCGGGATCGCCTCGTCGCTCAGGCCGTTCGGGTAGCCGCGTCCGTCGGGCTGCTCGTGGTGCGCGCCGACCCACGCGCCGACGTCGGCGAGGCTCGGATGGTCGAGCATCTGCGCGCCGAGCTCAGGATGGCGCCTGATCACCGCGAGCTCCTCCTCGGTCAGCCGCGCCGGCTTCTGCAGGATGCTGTCCGGCACGCCGACCTTGCCGATGTCGTGCATCAGGCCCGCCAGGCGCACGCGGCCGGTGCGCGCTTCGGAGAGGCCGAGCTCGCGCGCCATCATCTCGGCGTAGCGCCCGACCGTCTCGGAGTGGCGCGCGGTGCCGCTGAAGCGAAGGTCGACCGCCTCGGCGAGGTCGAGCATCACCGCGAGCAGCCGTTCGGCGGCGAGGTTGCCGTCGCTCTCGCCGTCGAGTTGCGGCGCGAGGCGCATCGCCGGGCTGTGCAGCATCGTGCGGTCGCCGCCGCCTCGCTTCGCCGCCTGCAGCGCCTCGCCCGTCGCGCGCAGCAGCGCGGCGGCGGTCTCCCCGTTGCGCGGATAGCCGGCGACGCCGAAGCTGATCGTGATCGGCGACGCGTTCGCGCCGAACTCCTCGCGCACGCCGCAGCGCAGCCGCTCGGCGATCACGAACGCGCCGTGCTCGTCGGTGTCGGGCAGCACGAGCGCGAATTCGCCGCCGCCGACGCGCGCGAGCGAGTCGCCCTCGCGCTTGCCGCCGTCGAGCAGCCGCGCGAGGCGCCGCAGCGTGGCGTCGCCGACCTGGTGCCCGCCGCGGTCGTTGACCTCCTTGAAGCGATCGACGTCGCCGACGATCACCGTCACGCAGTCTTCGCGGCGGCGGGCGCGCGCGAGCTCGAGGTCGAGCGCCTCGCGGAAGCCGCGGCGGTTCGCCAGCTGCGTCAGCGCGTCGCTGCGTGCCGACTCGTACAGCCGCGCGATCAGCAGCTCGACGTGCTCGCGCATCACGCGAATCACGATCGCCGCGACGGCCAGCGTGCCCATCGCGACGAACCACCACGCCGTGACGCGTTCCGCCGGCGAGCGCGCGATCAGCAGGATCGCGAACGTCGCACCGACGTATGCGACCTGCGCGACCAGCATCGTCGTCGTGAAGAAGTACGCCGAGTAGAGGAACACCCACAGGTACAGGAAGATCAGCGGGCTCGGCTGCTCCGCCGAGAAGTACGAGACGAGGCCGATCAGCGTCGTGCCGCAACCGAGGAAGACCGGCAGCGCTTGCGCCGGCATGCGCCTCGCGTGCCACAGCAGCAGCCCCGCGACCGCGTACGCGACGCCGACGATCGCGAGCACCGCGGCGACGTTCGCGCCCGGCGAGTGCGGCAGCGCGACCGTCAACAGCGCGAGCGTTGCACCGGCGGCGAACAGGGCCGAGAGGATCCGCGCGCGCAACTCGACGTCGAATCGTGTGTCGGCGCCCGTCACGTGCGCGTCAGCGGTCGCGACGTCGGCAGCGAGCGCGTTCTGCGACATGGTCGTTTTCTCGACTCAAGCCGCGCCGCGCATGAGCGCGCGGAATCGGCTGCGGACGCACGTCCGGCCGCCGCATCGGCCGTCTGCGCGCGCGGCGCGCGCCGCCGTCTCGGCTCGTAGCCGGGCGGCCGGCCGGCTACGACAGCGCGAGCCCGAGCAGGCGTTCGAGCTCGGGAACGGTCGTTTCGGCGCTCGTGTGGTGCACGGTCGCCATCCCGAGCTCCTGCGCCGGCTTCAGGTTGAACGGCAGGTCGTCGACGTACACGGCCTGCTCCGGCGTCGTGCCGGCGCGCTCGGCGCCGAGCTCGTACATCCGCCGCGACGGCTTGCGCGTGCCCTCTTCGGCTGAGATGACGACGCCGTCGAACAGCTCGTCGAACAGGTCGTGCGGGTAGCGGTGCACGCCCCACGAGTTCGACACGAGCGCCGTGCGGATGCCGCCGGCGCGCGCGCGGCGAACCGCCTCGACCATCGCCACGTCGGGCCGCACGCCGGCGAACAGCCCGTCGACGAGCCCGTCGGAGTCGATCTCGAGCACGGCCGCGAGCTGGCGCTCGAAGTCGGCCTCCTCGACTTCGCCCTTCTCGAGCGCGACGAGCAGCTCGCGGCACGCCGGGTCCGAGCTGAAGCGGCCGCGCAGCATCTGCGGGTCGAGCTCGACCCGCACGCAGTAGTCGCGAAACGAGTCGAACAGGTTGCTCGTCAGCACGCCGCCCCAGTCGATCAGCAGCGCACTGCGCGTGTCGCCGGACGCGTGCGCGCCGTCGGCCGCCGGCTCGCCCGCGGCCGGCTCCGCGCCGTCTCGCTCAGTCCTCGCCATGCGCGATCAGCTCGGCCTGCTGCGCCAGCTCGACGACGCCGTCGCCGAACGTCTTCAGGTACGGATCGTCGGTCGTGCCGGCGACGGCGCGCTTGTAGTTGCCCTCCATGAACACGACCGACTTCCACACGGCGAGCGTCGTGTACCAGCGCAGGTCGCGCATCGAGCGTCCCGAGCGCTGCTCGTACAGGCCGATCAGCTCCTCGCGCGTGGGGAAGCCCTCGCGCCGCGTGACCGCGCCGAGCGCCTCGCGCAGCCCCTTCTCGGGGTCGCCGCGCTCGGTCCACATCATGCACAGGTAGCCGACGTCGGCGAGCGGATCGCCGATCGTCGCCATCTCCCAGTCGAGCACGCCCGCCAGGCGAGCCGGCGCGCCCGGCGCGAAGATCGTGTTGCCGAGGCGGAAGTCGCCGTGCACGATCGTCGCCGGGCCGGACTCCGGCAGGTGCGCGGCGAGCCATCGGCCGACGCGTTCGACCGCGGGGATCTCGCGCGTCTTGTTCAGCTCCCACAGGCCGCCGAAGCGCCGCAGCTGGCGCTCGAGGTAGCCGGTCGGCTTGCCGAAGCCCTCCAGGCCGACCGCCTGCCAGTCGACCGCGTGGATCTCGACGAGCGCGTCGATCAGCTCTTCGCTGATCCGCCGGCGCTCGGCCGGCGTGTCGATCGCCGGCGGGATCTCGGTGACGATCACCCCGCCGTCGATCAGCTCCATCACGTAGAACGGGCAGCCGATCACCGACTCCTCGTCGCAGACGGCCAGCACGCGCGGCACGCGCGCGGGGGTGTCCTGCAGCGCGCGCAGCAGGCGCGCCTCGCGCAGGACGTCGTGCGCGCTCGGCGGCAGCGGCGGGCGCGGCGGGCGGCGCAGCACCATCTCGGCGCCGCCGCGGCGGATCAGATACGTGACGTTCGAGTGCCCCTCGCCGATCGGACTCGCCTCGATCGCGCCCTCGCCGAGCCCGTGCCGGTCGAGGAAATCCTCGAGCGAGTCGAGCACGAGCAGCGGCGGGCGCTCGTTGCGCTCGGCCTCCGCCGCGCTCTGCACGATGTCGTCCGGTGCGATGGCTGTACTCACGTCTCGAACGCTACACGGCGATCGCCGTCGAAGACCGCAACCTTGCGCGCTGTCGAGTGTCTCAAGCGACCATGCCCCGAATCACAAAGCTGCTCCTCACAACCGTCCTCTGCGGCCTCGCCGCCGGCTTCGCCGGAGCCGCACCGGCGCTCGCGTCGCACTCCCAGCCCGACTATTTCGAGGGCTCGACGCTGCTGCTGAGCTCCAAGACGCGCCCGAAGGCGATCGCGCAGATGCAGCATCTCGGCGTCAAAGCGCTGCGGATCGAGCTGTACTGGTACGACGTCGCCCAGAGCCCCAGCAGCGCGACGAAGCCGGCGCTCGACATGACCAACCCCGGCTACTACGCGTGGGGCGAATACGACAAGCTGATCGCCGAAGCGCAGCGCCTGGGATGGAAAGTGCTGCTGACCATCACCGCGCCCGTGCCGCGCTGGGCGACGTCGAACAAGAAAGCGCCGTACGTCACGAAACCGGACCCGAAGGACTTCGAAGAATTCATGACGGCCGTCGCGCGCCACTACGGCCCGACGAGCTCGTTCGGCTCGACCGTGTCGCTGTTCTCGATCTGGAACGAGCCCAACCACCCGGCGTTCCTGCAGCCGCAGTGGAACACGAACGGCACGCCGGCCTCGCCGCGGATCTACCGCGCGCTCTACCAGGCCGGCTACGCCGGGCTGAAAGCGGGCGGCATCGCGCAGCCGAAGGTGCTGCTCGGGGAGACCGCTCCGACGGGCTACGACAGGGTCAACTACCGCCGCGAAAGATCGAGAGCGCTGCTGCACGACGTCGCGCCGCTGCTGTTCCTGCGCGAAACGCTGTGCCTGAACAGCCACTACCGCAAATCGGGCTCGTGCACGCCGCTGACCGCGGCCGGCTACGCCCACCACGCGTACACGACCGCCGCCGGGCCGTTGTACAGGCCGCCGGAAGCCGACGACGTGACGATCGGCGTGCTCTCGCGGCTGTCGAACGCGCTGAACCTCGCGTACCGCGCGCACGGCGTGACGTCGAACCTGCCGATCTACCTGACCGAGTTCGGCGTGCAGAGCAAGCCGAACAGGTACCTCGGCGTGTCGCCCGCGCAGCAGGTCGAATTCGACGCGCTCGCCGAAAAGATCGCGTGGAGCAACCCGCGCGTCGTCGCGTTCTCGCAGTACCTGCTCCGCGACGACCCGCTCGGCGGCAAGCCGGGCTCGAGCGTCAACGGCGGCACGGTCGGCTTCCAGACCGGCCTCGAGTACCTCAGCGGCGCGCCGAAGCCGCTGTACGCCGCGTGGCCGGTGCCGCTCGTCGTCTCGAAGTCCGGCCACGGCTACTCGCTGTGGGGGCTCGTGCGACCGACGAGCGGCGCGACGAAGGTGACCGTGCTCGTGCAGCTGCCCGGCTCGCGCAGGTACAGGACGCTGAAGACCGTCACGACCGAAAGCCTCGGCTACTGGACGCTGCGCTCCTCGACGCGCGGCGCGCACTGGCGCGTGCGCTGGGTCAGCCCGAGCGGCGTCAAGTACGAAGGCCCGCCGGTCAGCGCGCACTAGCCCTGGTCAGAACGCCGGCAGCGGCATCCCCTCCTAGAGTGGGAGGGCGATGCCCGAGCTGCCTGAGGTCGAGATCACGGCGCGGCTGCTCGACAGCGCGCTGCGGGGCCGAGATCGAGTCGGCGCTCGCGCCGGGCATCAACGCGCTGAAGACGTTCGACCCGCCGCTGTCGGCCCTCGCAGGCGAGCGCATCGCGGCGGTGCGCCGTCGCGGCAAGCACCTGATCGTCGAGACGGCGCCAGCCGGCGCGCGCCCGAGCTGGCGCTGCTGATCCACCTGATGTCGGCCGGGCGCCTGCAGCTGTACGAGAAGCGCGCCGGGCCGCGCGATCGCACCTCGCGGCTGCTCGTGCGCCTCGGCGACGGGCGCGAGCTGCGCCTGCGCGAGTTCGGCTCCAAGCAGGCGGCGTGGGTCAAGCTGCTGCGAGCGGGCGAGCTCGAGCGCGACGACGCGCTGTCGACGCTCGGCCTCGAAGCGTGGCCCGATCCGCCCGATGGCGAGCGGCTGGCGGAGCTGCTCGACACGCCGCGGCCGCTGCACTCGCTGCTGCGCGACCAGCACACGATCGCCGGCATCGGGCGCTCGTGGGTCGACGAGATCCTCTGGACGGCCGAGCTGTCGCCGTTCAAGCGCGGCAACGACCTCGACGCGCGACGAGCGCGCGCGCCTGCGCGCGGCGATCGTCGGCGTGCTCGGCGACGCGATCGCGCGCTACGAGGAGCTCGTCGAGCTGCCGATCCCCGACAAGCTGCCGATGCCGCTGAACGTCCACCGCCACGAGGGCGAGCCGTGCCCGCGCTGCGGCACGACGCTCGAGGCCGTCCACTTCGAGGACTACGTGATCGCCTACTGCCCGCACGAGCAGACCGACGGGCGCGTGCTGAAGGACCGGCGCCTGTCGCGGCTGCTGCGCTGAGCCCTCTCCACGCCAAGCCCTGTGCGGAGCCACGCGCCGGGCCGGCCGGGCGCCGGCTGGTGATTGCAAGCACATCGGCTGTTTAGCCTGCCCATCTCGGGCAAAGGACCAGATGCGGCCCACGATGGGCATTAGGTTCGCGGAGCGGAGCTTTCGCTCAGCGCGAGCTGTTGGGGCGCGAGGACGTGACGCCTGGTGCGGGCCGAGCGGACTCGCGTCCTGCGCTGGCGCTACGGGCCGCTCTCGATGCGCTTGTACGCGAGCTGCAGCACGTCGCTGCCGAAGTGGACGGTAAGCACGGTCGCGATCCACCGCGTCGGGCGCGGCGCGATCGCGAGTCCGGCGGCGAACGCCGCGCCGAGCCACATGCTGAGGCAGAACGGGCAGATCAGCAGTTCGCCGACGGCCCGCCTGAGCCCGTGCCCGCGCGCTTGCTCCTCGACCTCGCCGGGGCCGCCGTCGGCCTGGAAGCGCGTGAACGGCGCGCGGACGGCGCTCGTCACGCGGTCCTTCGCGATCGTGCGCGCGGCCTTGTGCGTGGCGACGGTGATCAAAGCGAGATCGCCCGGCGCGATCCGCTCGGGCAGCTCGCGCCCGGAGCGGCGCAGCCAGAGCATGAACGCGCCGGCGACGCTCGTGAACGTCGCGAGCAGCGCCGCGTAGCCGCCGAGCGGACGCTCCTGCTCCGGCGAGTAGCCCGCGATCGCGCGCGGTCCGTCGTTTGGCCTGCTCCTCGTAGTCGCCATCCGATCGCAGTTACCCGTTCGCGCGAGCGGCCACGCGAGCGCTGCCGAAGGAGCGGATCGCGGCGAAAAGCGGGTAGGTTGGGCCTATGACCAAGCTGCTGTTCAAGCCGTTCGGCATCTTCGCCGGCATCGCCGCGGGGCTGATCGGCAAGAAGCTGTTCCAGGGCCTGTGGCGGGTCGTCGACGACGAACAGCCGCCGAAGCCGGAGGAGCGCCCCGCGCCGATCGGCAAGCTCGCGCTCGCGCTCGCGTTCGAAGGGGCGCTGTTCCGCTTGGTGCGCGGCCTGGCCGAGCACGGATCGCGCTACGCGTTCTCGCGCCTGACCGGCACCTGGCCGGGCGAGCGCGCCGCCGAGGCGAAGTGACGCGTCACGGCGAGCCCTCGCTGGCGCCGCTGCCGCGTTGAGCGAGTCGCGCGGACACGGGCCGGCGCTCGCGACCGTCGGCGTGTACGGGACGACGCTCGAGCGCTTCATCGACGCCCTGCGCGACGCCGACGTCGGACTGCTGCTCGACGTGCGCCAGCGGCGGGGGGTGCGCGGAAGCGAGTACGCGTGGGCGAACTCGCTGCGCCTGCAGGCGGCGCTGCGGGACGCCGCGATCGCGTACGACCACCACATCGAGCTCGCTCCGAGCACCGAGCTGCGACAGCTCCAATACAGCGAGGACGCGAGGCTCGGCGAGGGCAAGCGCTCGCGCAGCGTGCTCGCGCCCGAGTACCGCCGCCGCTACACCCACGAGATCCTCGACCGCGCCGACCTCGACCGCCTCGTTGCGACGCTGCCGTCGGATCGGCGCTCGGCGCTGTTCTGCGTCGAGCGCGACGCGCGCGCCTGCCACCGCTCGCTCGTCGCCGAGCGATTGCGCGAGCGCTATGACGCCAGCGTCGTCGATCTGTTGCCGTAGGTGAAACTCCACGACGCGCGTCGCCCGCCCGGGAGGCGACGCGCGTCGAGTATCTTTAGGAGATGTCACGCGCGGCACACGCGACCACTGCTTGCATCCCCTGTCCCTTCGTGTGACGACCGACCCGACGCCAATGACTTCGTCGGCAAAGGAGTCCGCAGACGCTCAGCTGGCCGAGCCGGGCGGCGATCGCGGGCAGATGCTCGCCGACGTCTCGAACGCGATCGTGCGCATCCACAAGCGCTTCTACGGCAAGGGGCCGGTGAAGGCTCGCTCACATCTCTCCCAGGACCTGCTGACGGTCGTCCTCGAAGGCGGGTTCACGCGTGGCGAGCAGACGTTGCAGGACCACGGCCATGCGCAGGAGGTCGTTCGCTCGCGGCTGGTCATGCAGGAGTCGATCGAGAGCGAGTTCCGCGCCGCCGTCGAGTCGATCCTGTACCGCTCGGTGCGCTCGTTCATGAGCGCCAACGATCCGTCGAACGACCTGCAGGCGGAGGTCTTCGTGTTGCATCCACGCGGTGGCGAGGTGCTCGCGGACGACGAGACGGTCGTCGGTGGCGAGGCTCAGGTCCCAGCGCGCTCTCGCTACGCTGCGCGGATGATCGACGCCGGCGAGCAGGCGCCCGACTTCGAGTTGCCCGACCAGGACGGTCGCGCGGTGCGCCTCGCGGACTTCCGCGGCCAGCGCGTCGTGCTGTACTTCTACCCGAAGGCCGACACGCCGGGATGCACGACGCAGGCGTGCGGTGTGCGCGACCACCGTCCCGACTACGACGCCGCAGGCGCGGTCGTGCTCGGGATCTCACCCGACCCGGTCGCGAGCGTGAAGGACTTCCACGAGAAGTACGCGCTCGACTTCTCGCTGCTGGCCGATCAGGACCACGCCGTCGCCGAGCGCTATGGCGTGTGGGTCGAGAAGTCGATGTACGGGCGCAAGTACAAAGGCAACGAGCGCACGACGTTCGTGATCGACGCGGACGGCGTCGTCTCGGACGTGCTGCGCAAGGTCAAGCCGGCCGAGCACGACGAGCGGGTGCTCGCGGCGCTCGCCGACACCGGGCCTTCGATCGTATAGCCGAGCCAGCCGGTCATCGCGTGCTCAGGCGCGACACCGCTCGCCGCTCGGCCACGCGAGCCCGCCGACGAGCATTCCGGCGCCGAGATGGGCGCCGAGCACGGGTCCGACCTGCGTGCAGAACAGCGGCGGCGCGCCGAAGATCTCCTCCCCGTCGGCGACCAGTCGCTCGGCGTCGGCCGGGCGCTGGGCGTGCTGGACGATCCAGTCGGTCGCGCCGCGTTCCTTCAGCTCGAGCAGATACGCGACCATCCGTTCGAGCCCGCGGCGATGCGTGCGAACGCGCCCGACCGGCGCTATCTCGGTGCCGAACGTGAGGATCGGCTTCAGCTTCAGCGCGCTCCCCAGCAGCGCCTGAGCCGCGCCGATCCGCCCGCCGCGCCTGAGGTACTCGAGCGTGTCCAGGCAGAACCAGATGTCGAGGCTCTCGCGGGCGCGGCGGACGCGTCGCTCGCCTGCTCAATGCCGCGCCCTGCTCGGCGGCGCGTGCCGCGACCGCCACGAGGCAGCCGAGGCCGCCCGCGCCCGGTCAGGCCGTCGACCACCTCGATGCGACCCGCGTGGCCCGCGTCGGCGAGCAGCCGCGCCGCTTCGCGGGCGCTCTCGCACGTGCCCGACAAGCCCCCGGCGATGTGGATCGAGAGGACGTCTCGGCCAGCTCTCGACGAGCGGCTTGTAGCAGGCGACGAAGTCGCCGGCGACGGCTGTGAGGTTTTCGGCAGCTGCGTCGTGCTCGTGCAGCTGCGCGTCGAGCGTTCAGATCGCGTGTACGCGTCCTCGCAGCCGCAGCTCACCATCCCAGCCGACGTACAGGGTGACCTTCGATTTCCCAGCGCTCGATCAGCTCCAGCGGGCAGGTATGTCGTGGTGTCGGTGACGAGGGCCACGCCGGCCGGGTGGCTGCTCATTGGTGGGCGCGTCATCGCGCGGTAAGCCCTCACGGTTCCCGATGGACGCGTGAAGGTGCGCGGCCACGCAGCCGCGCAGGGCTGCGATCAGCGGATCAGGGTTCGAGCCGCGCCGCGGCGATCGTCTCGCGCAGCGTCTGCAGCGCGTCGTGGCGCGGGGCCAGCGCAGCTCGCGGCGCGCCTTCGCCGCGCCCATGATCACCGGCTCGCGGAACGCGCTGATCCACTGCGCCTGCGCCGGCAGGAAGCCCAGCCGGCGACCATCTCGGCCACCGCGTCGACGGCGAGCTCGGGCACCGGGATCGTGTACCAGCCGAGCTCGTCGCGCGAGCTGCGCGACCGTCAGCTGGCCCGCGCCGGCGAGGTTGTACGCGCCGGCCGTGCCACGTCCGAGCACGCCGCGCGCATCGCCGTCGCGACGTCGTCGTGATGGACGAGCTGGAACGGCACGCCCGGGTCGGGCAGCACCGGCTTGAGGATCGGCACGCCGTCGAGCAGGCTGCGGCACGGCGCCGCGGCAGTCGCTCGGAGATCTGCGTGTAGGGCAGGCTGTCGATCAGCATCGGCGCATGCGGGCCGGCGACGATGCACGGGCGCAGCACGTACGCGGCGGTCGCCGTGCGGCGAGCATCCCGCGAGCAGCGCCTCGACCTCGGCCTTCTGCGCCGAGTAGTAGTGGCCGAGTGCCGCGCGCCGGCACGTCCTCGGTCAGCGGCTGCGGGTTGTCGCGGTGGTAGCCGTACGCCGCGACCGAGGAGGCGTAGACCAGCCGCTCGGCCGGCGCGCGGTCGCCTCGAAGACGTTGCGCGAGCCCTCGAGGTTCACGCGCGGCTCTCCTCGGCGCCGCCCATGATGATGAACGCGAGGTGGACGACGACGTCGGCTTCCTTCACGAGCTCCGCGACCGCCGCCTGGTCGAGCACGTCGCCGCGCCGGTAGGCGACCTTCGCCAGCCGTGCGCGGCCGGATCGAACGGCCTGCGCGCCATGCCGAGCACGCGCGCACCTCGCGTGCCCGCTCGAGCGCGCCGACGAATGCCGTCCCGATCTCGCCCGTCGGGCCGGTGACCGCGACGGTCAGGCCGCTCGACTTCGCTGCGGTGGGCGACATCGACCCTTTGTAGCGCACGGCGGCTTCGCGCAGCGCGCCGGCGCGCGGCTGCGACACGGCGAAGGGCGCCGCCGCGATCCCCGTACGCTTGAGTCGTGTCCGCTCTGCTCGCGTCAGCCTCGATCGGCGACACGCTGACCTCGTTCTTCAACGCGGTCGGGCAGTTCTTCTCCGATCTGGCCGCCGTCCACTGGGGTCTGTTGCTGCTCGGGCTGCTCTGCTTCGGACTCAACCTGACGCTGCGCTCGCGCGCGTTCTTCCACAGCCTGCGCGCGGCGTATCCGTCGGCCAGCTTCCAGTGGAGGCGCGTATGGGGCGCTTACTGGGCCGCCGTCGGCTTCAACAACGTCGTGCCCGCGCGCGGAGGCGACGTGATCAAGCTGTTCCTCACGCGCTCGTCGATCCCCGGCTCGAGCTATCCGACGGTCGCCGCCGCGTTCTTCGTCGAGTCGGTGTTCGACGCAGCGTCGGCGTGTTCGTGCTGATCTTCGCGTTCACGCAGGGCGTCTTCCCGAAGCCGCCCGACTTCTCCAAGCTCGACGCGTTCGAAATCTCCTATTTCGCGGAGCACTTCCGCTTCACGCTGTTCCTGATCACGGCGATCGCGACGCTCGGCGCTCGTCGCGTTCGCCGCTGCTGTCCTCGCGCGTCAAGGCGTTCTGGGCGCGCGTGCGCCAGGGCGTGACGATCCTCTCGGACCGTCCGCGCTACCTGCGCGAAGTCGCCTCGCTGCAGGTGATCGCCTGGCTCGCGCGCTTCGCCGCCTTCTGGTTCCTGCTCGACGCGTTCGGCGTCGGCGGCTCGGTCAAAAACGTGCTGCTCGTGTTCGGCGTCAACCAGGTCGCCGGCGCCGTGCCGTTCACGCCCGGCGGCGCCGGCGTGCAGCAGGCGCTGCTCGTCAAGGTCTTCACCGGCACCGCTCCGACGGCGGTCGTCGCCGCGTACTCGGTCGGCCAGCAGATCGCGATCGCCGCGTTCACCGCGTCCGTCGGGCTCGGCTCCGTCGTCTTCATCTTCCGCTTCCGCTCGTTCAAGGAAGTGATCTCCGCCGGGCGCGCCTCGCGCGACGCCGAGCGCGAGGAGCAGCGCGAAGCGGACGCGCGCGCGGCCGAGGGTCGGGCTACTGAAGCCCGGCGCGCGCCTCGCGCACGAGCGTGACGGCCTCGGGGAAGACGAGCGCCATCACCGTGCGGATCTGTTCGGCCTGCGCCTCGGCGTTGCCCTGGAGGTTGATCCGCTCGACGGCCGCGACGGTCATGTCGACGGCGAGCTTGATCGCGTTGTCGGCCCACGCGAGCCGCTGCTGGCCCTGCATCTGCTCGGCGAACTCGGCGAGCCGGCGCTGAAGCTCCTCCGGATCTCCGAACAGGTCGCCGAGGCCGCCGCCCTCCATGCAGGCATCATAGACTGACCGGCTCGATGTCAAGCAAGGACGAGATCACGCAGCAGGTGGCGCGCGAGAGCGAGTGGCGCGCGCGCCTCGCCGTGCCGGCGTTCGCCGGCGGATTGCTCTACCTGCTCAGCGGGATCGTCACGAACGCGGTCGCCAGCAGCGCGCCGACGGTCGGCGTGCTGCAGGGCCTCGCGCCGGTGCTCTCAGGCGAAGCGAACCCGGCGGTCAGCCCGCGCGCGCCCGAAGTCAAATACCTCAGCCATCACGCCTCCTCGTTGATCATCGCGAGCGCGCTCGCCGCGATCGCGATCGGCGCGCTGACGCTCGTGCTGATGCTGCTCGCCGACGCATCGCGCTTTCGCCGTCCGGCGTCGTGGCGGCTCGCCCGACCGCTGATCCTCGTCGGCGGCGTCGCGCTCGCCGTGATCAGCGTCGCCCACCAGGTCGTCCTCGCGATCGAAACGCACAGCTTCGCGATCGGCCACGACTTCACCAACAGCGCCGTCGACAACGCGCTCGCGAAGAGCACGCCGAACGTCCTCAGCCAGTATCTCGACCTGCTCGCCGGGCTCGCCGTCGCCGTCGCGATGGGCGTGATCGTCGTCAACGCGATTCGAGTCGGCCTCGTCACCCGCTGGCTCGGCGTCGTCGGGATCATCAGCGCGATCTTGATCTTCCTGCCGATCGGCGGCGCGACGCTCGAGGTGATCCCGTCCTTCTGGCTCGTCGCGATGGGCATCCTCTACATCGGCAAATGGCCCAACGGGCAGCCGCCCGCGTGGGAGTCCGGCGAGGCGCGCCCGTGGCCGTCGCGCGCGCAGATGCGCGAACAGGCGGGCGGCGGCCGAGCGGGTCGTCCGGCGCTCGCGACCGGCTCCGGCGACGTCGCGCCGGCCCCGGCGAAGCCGTCCGGCGGCGGCTCCTCGCGCAAGCGCCGCAAGCGCGGCGCGCGCGACGGAGAGGGCACACGCTGAGGCGATCGCGCCGCGGCGGCCCTCCGCTCGCGCCGTGCCCCGACCGCCGTTAGCGCCGTTCCTCCGTCGCTCGTCATCCGCCTGCTTCGGCTCTGTTGCGCTCCCGTGCGCAAGCGCGCATCCAAGTGATTAGTTGTGCGGTCAAACGGGAACACGTATGTCGAGCGGACCCGGGAGCGCGCGCAGCTGCGGTTCCCCGGTCGTCGCGACTTGCGGATTCGAGGTTCCCGCAATGTGGCCCCCCGGTTCTCGCCCGTGAGGAACGAGCCAACATCGCCTTAGCTGGGCGAATGGGAAGGAGGGTTTCATGGAGGCAGCGACTATCCATCGGGAGGACTGCACCCCCCGGCGCGAAGAACCGGCCGGGTCAGACCGAGAGGCGGCCGGCTGGCGCCCGGCCGATCCGGGGCCGCTGGGGCTTGCCGGGTTCGCGATGACGACGTTCGTCCTGTCGATGTTCAACTCCAACCTGGTCAACGAAAAGGGCATACCCGTCGTGCTCGGCCTCGCACTCGCCTACGGCGGCATCGTGCAGCTGCTCGCCGGCATGTGGGAGTTCCGCACCGGCAACACGTTCGGCGCCGTCGCGTTCTGCTCGTTCGGCGCCTTCTGGATCTCGTTCTGGGCGCTCAACGTGTTCTACGCCAAGGAGATCGGCGGCAACGCCGGACACGCCGTCGGGCTGTACCTGTGGGCGTGGGCGATCTTCACCGCGTACATGACGATCGCCGCGTTGCGCGTCGAGCGGCGCCGTGCTGCTCGTGTTCGCGCTGCTGACCGCGACGTTCATCCTGCTGGCGATCGGCGAAGGTCGGCGCGCACGAAACGGTCACCCACTGGGGCGGCTACGTCGGCCTCGCGACGGCTGTCGCGGCTTGGTACGCGTCGTTCGCGGCGGTCGTCAACTCGACGTTCGGACGCACGATGCTGCCTGTGATGCCGCTTGCGCCGAAACCGTAGCCAGGCCCCGTCCGAGAACACCGGCGCGCCGAGCGACGGCGAGCCGGTGAGAAGCGCACCGCCGGAGCGCGTGAACCAGGAGGAGGACGAGACGATGGCGACAGAACAGGACACAGCGCGGTGGCAGGCTCGACGCCGAGCTCGCCGCGCTGCTCGACGTCGAGACGTTCGAGCCGCCGGCCGAGTTCCGCGAGCGCGCGCTGCTGAACGACGCGGCGGTCTACGAGCAGGCGGCGCGAGACCCGCAAGGATGGTGGGTCGCGCAGGCCGAGCAGCTCGACTGGTTCCAGCAGTGGGACACGCGTGCTCGACGACTCCAACCCGCCGTTCTACAAGTGGTTCACCGGCGGCACGCTGAACGTCTCCTACAACTGCCTCGACCGCCACGTGATGGCCGGACGCGGCGAGCGCGTCGCCTTCCACTGGCGCGGCGAGGACGGCAGCGAGCGCGAGATCACCTATGCGCAGCTGCTCGCCGACGTCGAACGCTTCGCCAGCGCGCTGAAGGATCAGGGAGTGCAGAAGGGCGACGTCGTCGGGATCTACCTGCCGATGATCCCCGAGGTCGTCGTCGCGATGCTCGCTTGCGCGCGCATCGGCGCGCCGCACAACGTCGTCTTCGGCGGCTTCTCGGCCGAGGCCGTGCGCGAGCGGATGGAGTTCTCCGAGGCGAAGCTGCTGATCACCGTCGACGGCGCCTCGCGCAAGGGCAAGCTCGCGCCTGTCAAGGACCGGCGTCGACGAGGTGATGGGCGACCTCGAGACGCTCGAGAAGATCGTCGTCGTGCGCAGCAACGGCACGCCCTGTGAGATGCAGGAGGGACGCGACGTCTTCTACGACGAGATCGTCGCCGCGGCGGACCCGGACTGCCCGCCCGAGCCGCTCGACGCAGAGCACCCGCTGTACATCCTCTACACGTCGGGCTCGACGGCCAAGCCGAAGGGCATCCTGCACACGACCGGCGGCTACCTGACGGGCGTCTCGGCGACGCATCGCTACGTGTTCGACCTGAACGCGGAGACCGACGTGTACTGGTGCGCGGCCGACGTCGGCTGGGTGACGGGACACTCCTACATCGTGTACGGCCCGCTCGCCAACGGCGCGACGTCGGTGATGTGGGAGGGCGCGCCGGACTATCCCAACAAGGGGATCTGGTGGGAGATCGTCGAGCGCTACGGCGTCACGATCCTGTACTGCGCGCCGACGGCGATCCGCGCGTGCATCAAGTGGGGCGCCGAGTGGCCGAACAAGCACGACCTCTCGACGCTGCGGCTGCTCGGCTCGGTCGGCGAGCCGATCAACCCGAAGGCATGGCTCTGGTACCACAAGGTGATCGGCGGAGAACGCTGTCCGATCGTCGACACGTGGTGGCAGACCGAGACCGGCGCGATCATGATCACGCCGCTGCCGGGCATCACCAACACCAAGCCCGGCTCGGCGACGCTCCCGTTCCCGGGCGTGTTCGCCGAGGTGCGCGACGAGTCGACCGGCGAGCCGATCGAGGAGGGACAGGGACTGCTCGTGCTGACGCATCCGTGGCCGTCGATGCTGCGCACGCTGTACAAGGAGCCCGAGCGCTTCGTCGAGACGTACTTCAAGCGCTTCGGCAACGAGACCTACCTGGTCGGCGACGCCGCGCGTCGCGACGGCGACGGCTACCTGTGGGTGATCGGGCGGATCGACGACGTCGTCAACGTCTCCGGGCACCGGCTCTCGACCGCCGAGGTCGAGTCCTCGATCGTCGCTCATCCGGACGTCGCCGAGGCGGCCGTGATCGGGCAGCACGACGAGGACACCGGCCAGGCGATCGTCGCGTTCGTCACGCTGCAGGCGACCTCGCCGGCGACGAGCAGACCGTCGAGGGGATCCGCGAGACCGTCGCCGCACGGATCGGCAAGTTCGCGCGGCCGAAGCGGATCATCTGGGCCGATGACCTGCCGAAGACGCGCTCGGGCAAGATCATGCGACGGCTGCTGCGCGACATCGCCGAGGGGCGCGCGCTCGGCGACGTCACGACGCTGCGCGACCCGGCCGTGACGTCCCAGCTCGAGGACCCGCGTCAACGAGATGCAGGCGCAGGAGGACTGACCGCGTAAGGGGGATCCCCTATGGGCCTACTGAGTCGCGGTGCGATCATGGAGTGATGGCATCTGCAGCGCAGAGCCCCGTCGCGCCGCCGCCCCCGGCGGAGGGCGAGTTCGATCCGCCGGCCAGCGCGTCGGGCAGCGGGGCCGACGCTCCTCACGCCGACGCTCCTCCGCTCACCACCGCCTCCAGCGCTACCCCGATCGCGGCCTGCTCGGCGGCGTCGGCGCGGGCGTCTCCGAGCAGCTCGGCGTACCCGTTCAGCTCGTCCGCTTCGCGATGGCGCTGATGCTCGCCGCCGGCGGGATCGGCATCGCGCTGTACGCGCTCGCCTGGCGGCTGCTGCCGGTCGCGCCCGAGAGCGAGGGGGTCGAGCGTCCGCGTGGCGCCTGGCGCGAGGCGGTCGTGATCGTGATCGTCGCGCTCGCCGTCCTGTACGGGCTGCGCCGCGCCGGGCTGCTGCTGGGCGACTCGCTGATGTGGCCGCTCGTGCTCGCCACGTTCGGGCTGATCCTCGTGTGGCGACCGGTCGCGGCGTCCGCCGGGCCGGACGCCGCGCGGCGGATCCCGCCGCTGCGTGCGCTGCTCGGCCTTCCGGCCGTACCGAGCTGCCGCGTCCGGCCGTCGGCGTGATGCTCGTCGCGTTCGCCTCGGCCGCGCTGCTGCATGCGCTCGGCGTGCTCGGCAATCTCGGCAAGGCGCTCAGCGCCGTCGCGATCGTCACGACGATGGTCGCCCTGCTGCTCGGCCCGTGGCTCGCGCGCCTCGTGCGCAGCCTGTCGTTCGAGCGCTCGGCGCGGATTCGCGAGCAGGAGCGCGCCGATGTCGCGGCGCACCTGCACGACTCGGTCCTGCAGACGCTCACGCTGATCCAGAAGCGCGCCGCCGACCCGCGCGAGGTCGCGGGACTCGCACGCCGCCAGGAGCGCGAGCTTCGCCGCTGGCTGTTCGACCGTCACGACACCGAATGCGGCGACAGCGTCAAGGCGCTGCTCGGACGCGCCGCCGCCGAGGTCGAGGAGCTGCACGGCGTTCCCGTCGAGCTCGTCGTCGTCGGCGACGCACCCGTCGACACGCGCCTGGAGGCGCTCGTGCAGGCCGCGCGCGAGGCGCTGACGAACGCCGCCAAGTTCGCCGGCGCCGAGCGCGTCGACCTGTACGCCGAGATCGGCCCTTCGCGGGTCGAGGTGTTCGTTCGCGACCGCGGCGTCGGCTTCGATCCCGCTGCGATCCCCGTCGATCGGCGCGGCGTGCGCGACTCGATCCTCGGGCGCCTCGAGCGCCATGGCGGACGCGCCTCGATCACGAGCGCACCCGGCGCCGGGACCGAGGTCGAGCTGGTCGTCGAGCGCGGCGCGGCGAGCGTGGGCCGGTCGCGATGAGCCCGGTTCCCTCCTCGTGAGCGACGAGCGCTCGGCGCCAGCGCGCGCGCGTTCGTGTCGTGATCGTCGACGATCACGACCTGTTCCGCGCGGGCGTGCGCGCCGAGCTCGGCGGCCGCGTCGACGTCGTCGGCCAGGCCGGCGGGGTCGCCGAGACGGTCGAGACGATTCGCGCGAGCTCGCCGACGTCGCGCCGCTCGACGCGCACATGCCCGACGGCGGCGGCGTCGAGGTGATCCCGGCGCATCTGCGGCGAGTTGCCCGACGCCGCGCTTCCTCGCGCTGTCGGTCTCCGACGCGGCCGAGGACGTGATCGCGGTGATCCGCGCCGGCGCGCGCGGCTACG
>CAVPKP010000002.1:0-362939 GCA_963705745.1 uncultured Solirubrobacteraceae bacterium | reverse complement strand
AGAGGATCGCGGCGCAGCGTCCCTGCACCTCCTCCTCCTCGTAGCCGTGCTCGGCCTCCTCGGCGGCGAACTCGGTCTCCGAGCGGATGTCCACGCGCCAGCCGGTCAGCCGCGCGGCGAGGCGCGCGTTCTGGCCCTCGCGGCCGATCGCCAGCGAGAGCTGGTCGTCGGGCACGATCACGGTCGCCTGCTTGGCGTCGTCGTCGACGAGCACCTCGCGCACGCGCGCCGGCGAGAGCGCCTTGGCGACGAACCGCGCCGGCTCGTCGTTGAACGGGATGATGTCGATCTTCTCGCCGCGCAGCTCGGAGACGACCATCCGCACGCGCGAGCCACGCGGGCCGACGCACGCGCCGACCGGGTCGACGCCGTCGGTGTGCGAGACGACGGCGATCTTCGAGCGGTAGCCGGGCTCGCGTGCGACGTTGGCGATCTCGACGAGGCCGTCGGCGATCTCCGGCACCTCGAGCTCGAACAGCTTCTTGATCAGCTCGGGGTCGCGCCGCGAGACGATGATCGCGGGGCCCTTCGTCGAGGGCGAGACCTCCTTGATCACGGCCTTGATCCGCTGCGAGTGGTCGTAGCGCTCGCCCTCGACCTGCTCGGACTTCGGCAGCAGCGCCTCGACGCGTTCGCGCAGCTGCACGAGCGTGTAGCGCGAGTCCGACTGCTGCACGATGCCGGTGATCAGCTCGCCGACGCGGTCGCGGTACTCCTCGTACATCATGTCGCGCTCGGCCTCGCGGATGCGCTGCAGGATCACCTGCTTGGCGGTCTGCGCGGCGATCCGCCCGAAGTCGTCGGGCGTGACGTCGCGTTCGTCGATCTGGTCGCGGTATTCGGCGAACTTCGCCGGGTCGATTTCCGGTTCCTCCGGTTCGCGCATCTCGCCCGTCTCGGGATCGACGGTCGTTTCCTCGTCGATCGTCTCGACGATCAGGTGCGCCTCGAGGCGCTCGGGGATGATCAGTTCGATCACCCGGAAGTCGGCCGTCTCGCGGTCCATTTCCACGCGCGCGTACTTGGCCGAGCCGGGCTGCTTCTTGTAGGCGGACAGCAGCGCGTCCTCCAGCGCGACCATCAGCTTCTCCGGCTCGATCCCCTTCTCGCGCGCGAGCGCGTGCATTGCCTCGAGAATTTCGCGTGACATGGTCTCTACTCCTCGACGAGGTTGGATCGGCGGATCTCCGAGTACGGGATCGCGATTACGCCGCCGTCGGCCGCCAGCGTGACCTCCTCCTCGGAGGCGCCGACGAGCTCGCCCGTGAAGCTCTTGACGTCCGCGCCTCGCCGGCGGCGCTCGCCCTCGGTTGCGAACGGACGCGGGTGGCGCATGCGCACACGCGCGCGCCGGCCGACGAAGCGGCGGAAGTGGACGGGCTTGGTCAGCGGGCGCTCGAGCCGGGCGAGGAGACCTCGAGCGAGTAGCGCTCGCGCAGGTCGCCGAGCAGCAGCGTCACGCGCTCGCAGAGCGCGAGCGTGACGCCGTCGGGATGGTCGATGAACACGCGCAGCGCAGCGGCCGCCGACGACCTCGGCGAGCAGCACCTCGACGTCGGGCTCGCTACTCGGCCAGACGCCTCTCGATATCTGCCTGAATCGGTGTCATCAACTTGCTCCTTACGACAAAAAAAGCGGGCGGGCGCCCACTTTCGGTACTACTACCGACGCCTGAGCGCCGGCCGAAAGCTGTCGTTCGAGGATAGCATCGGGCGTTGCGCGAGCACGCTGCGTGCACGGCGCGATCGCGCCCGGCGCTCGCCGCGCTCAGGAGCGCGTCGCGTCGCGTCGTGCGCGGTCGCGATAGACGCGATAGTCCTCGCGCTCGGGACGCAGCGAGCAGGCGAGCGCGAGCGGCTGGCAGGCCTCGCGGTGGCGGCCGAGCAGCTGCATCGAGCGCCCGAGGCAGAACAGCGCGTAGTCGTTCGTCGGCGTGTTCTGCGCGACCGCCTCGAACTCGGCCGCCGCGCCTTCGTAGTGCTGCGCGTGGAACAGCGCACGCCCGAGCGCCTCGCGGATCGAGGCCTTCTCGGGCTCGAGGTCGCGCGCCCTGCTCAGCGGCACGATCGCGGCCTGGTAGTCGCCATGGTCGAGCAGGTCGCAGCCGCGCTGATAGAGGTCGTAAACGCTCTCCATGCGCGTCGATTTAACGTCGCCGGCCGCGCTCCCGGCGCCGCCCGTCCACGGCGAGCGCGCCGGCTCGCACAGGGGCTACGCGCGCAGCCGCTCGACCGCGTCGAGGATCGCCTCGGCGACCTGCGCCTTCGCCGCGCGCCCGACGTCGATCGCGCCCTCGCCAGCGCCGTTCGCGGTCAGGATCGTGACCTCGTTGGCGTCGACGTCGAAGCCGATGTCCTCGCGCGAGATGTCGTTGACGACGAGCGCGTCGACGCGCTTCGCGGCGAGCTTCGCGCGCGCCAGCTCGACCGCGCGCTCGCCGTGCTCGGCGGCGAAGCCGACGAGCGTCTGCCCGGCGCGCGCCGCGCGGCCAGCCCCGCGAGCACGTCGCTCGGTCGGCTCGAGCTCCAGCGAGATGCCCTCGCGCCCGGCCTTCTTGATCTTGTCCGCGACTGGCGCGGCCGGGCGGAAGTCGGCGACGGCGGCGGCCATCAGCAGCACGTCGCAGGACGGGAACTCCTCGCTCGCATGCGCGCTCCAGCTCGGCCGCCGTGCCGACCGCCCGGCGGGCGATCCCGGAGCTGCTCGGCAGCGCGACGTTGGCCGAGACGAGCGTCACCTCGGCGCCGCGCGCACGAGCCGCCTCGGCCAGCGCGACGCCCATCCGCCCGGAGGAGCTGTTGCCGATGAAGCGCACGCTGTCGATCGGCTCGCGCGTGCCGCCGGCCGTGACGAGCACGCGCAGGCCGCGCCAGTCGCCGCGCGGCGCGCGTCCGTTGCTCGAGGTGAGCCGCTCGACCGACGCGGCGCTCTCCCCCGGCGCGGGCGCCGACAGCGCGGCCTCGCAGGCGGCGAGCAGCTCCGCCGGCTCGGCCAGCCGGCCGACGCCGCTGCTCGCCCATCGACGCCAGCCGCCCGGTGCCGGGCTCGACGATCGCGACGCCGCGCTCTCGCAGCGTCGCGACGTTCGCGCGCGTCGCGGCGTGCTCGTACATCCGGTTGTTCATCGCCGGCGCGACGAGCACCGGGCAGCCGGCGGCGAGCGCGCAGCTGCTCAGCAGATCTCGACGCGGCGCCGGTCGCGAGCTTTGCGATCGTGTTCGCCGACGCCGGCGCGATCAAGTAGAGGTCGGCGTTCGCGACGAGCTCGAGGTGGCTGAGCGGCTCGTGCGACGGCGGCGGATCGCCCGGGAACGCGCCGCGCATCGGATCGCGCTCGAACTCGCTGACGAGCACCGGCGCGCCGCTCAGGCCGCGAACGACGCCTCGCCGACGAAGTGCCGGCTACTCGGCGTCTGCACGACGCGCACCGCGTGCCCGGCGCCGGTCGCCAGACGCACGAGCTCGAGCGCCTTGTACGCGGCGATGCCGCCGCTGACACCGAACAGGATGCGCGCCATCTCTATGTTGTAGAGCGAGCGGCCGAGCCCCGCAAGCGCTTGGCTCGGCCGTTGCGGGCCTACCGGTAGTGGTACTTGATCTTTCCGGCTGCGACCTCCTCGAGGGCGATCGTCAAGTAGTTCTTCGAGCCGGTTTCGATCATCGGCGGCGGGAACTCGTCGAACGTACCCTCGCCGAGGTTGTGGTAGTAGCTGTTGATCTGACGCGCGCGCTTGGCGGAGACGACGACGCTCGCGTAGTTCGAGTCGACGTTGTCGAGCAGACGGTCGATACGGGGGGTGATCACTTGCGGATGCCTTTCGTGGACTTCAGTGTAGTGCGCGAGTGTCGCGGCGTCCAGTCGCGTCCAGCTCGCCGGCGACGATCTCGGTCAGCGCCTCGAGCGCGTCGTCGAGCCGGTCGTTGACGACGACGTGGCCGAACTCGGGTTGCGCCGCGAGCTCCTGCTCGGCGACGCGCAGGCGCCGCTCGACCTCGGCGGCGTCGTCGGTGCCGCGCCCGACCAGGCGCGTGCGCAGCGCCTCCAACGACGGCGGCGCGATGAACACCTGCACCGCCTCCGGCATCGCCGCGCGCACCTGGCGCGCACCCTGGACCTCGATCTCGAGCACGACCGGCCGCCCGGCGCGTACGCGCTCCTCGAGCTCCGAGCGCAGCGTGCCGTAGCGCCGCCCGGCGTAGTCGGCGTGCTCGACGAAATCGCTCTCCGCGACCCGGCGGTCGAACTCGGCCGGCTCGAGGAAGTGGTACTCGACGCCGTCGCGCTCCCCCGGGCCGCGGCGCGCGCGTCGTCGCCGAGACCGACAGCTCGAGCTCGGGATGGCGCTCCATCAGGCCGCGGATCAACGTCCCCTTGCCGACGCCCGACGGGCCTGTGATGACGATCACGCGAGCCACGGCGCGCAACCCTAGTGTCGCGACCGGTGGAAGCGGCGGTCTACCTGTGCAGGAGCGAGATCAGCTCCGAGCGCTGACGCTCGGACAGCCCGCCGATCGTCTTGCTCGGCGCGATGCGGCAGTGCGCCAGGATCTTGTTGACCTTCACGCGCCCGTACTTGGGCACGGCGAGCAGCATGTCGAAGACCTTCGCCGTCTCGACGTACTCGGGCGGCTCGAGCAGCAGCGAGTGGATCGACAGACGTCCGGCCTTGAGGTCGCGCTTCAGCTGAGCGCGCTTGATTCTGATCTGATTGGCCCTTGCGAGCGCGTCCATTCTCTGGTTGAGGGATCGCTCTGGGGCCATGGAGGTGTTGGGGGACGTCGTGCTGGTCGCCGTCGCCATGGGCGGCGAGTCTACACACCCGCAGCGGCCGATCAAGACAAACTCGCCGAATTCATCTGGACCTCAAGTTGAGGTGCAGGCGTGTCGAGGCTGCTGGACGGTCGCGGCCGTTTTTACAAGGGTTTTCGGCGCTACGCGCGTGCACGTAGAAACGTTCGGACGTTGCGGAAACGGTCATCGCGCGCCTGCGTCGAGCGGCGCCAGTGAGTGCCGCGAGCGCGCTCACGCGGCCGTCGAAAGGCCCTCGGCGATGCGCGCGGCGGCCAGCGGGTCGCGAAAGCTCTCGCTGCCGACGGCGACGAGCGTCGCGCCGGCGTCGAGCAGCTCGCGCGCGTGCGCCGCGCTCTGCACGCCGCCCATGCCGATCACCGGCACGCCGACGCGGCGCGCGACGGCGGCCACCTGCGCGAGCGCGACCGCGCGGATCGCCGGCCCCGAGAGGCCACCGGTGCCGCCGCCGAGCCACGCGCCGCCGTCCGGCGCGAGCGCCATCGCGCGCAGCGTGTTGATCAGCGACACCGCGTCCGCGCCGGCCGCCTCGGCGGCCTCTGCGCAGGCGGCGACGTCGGCCGTGTTCGGCGTCAGCTTGACGATCAGCGGCTTCGCGCTGTTCGCGCGGCACGCGCGCACGACGTCCTCGAGCTGGCGCGGGTCGGCGCCGATGTCGAGGCCCGTCTCGACGTTCGGGCACGACACGTTCAGCTCGATCGCGGCGATCTCCGGGCGCCCCTCGCACGCGGCGACGAGAATCGCGAGCTCCTCGCCGGTCGAGCCCATCACGTTCGTGATCAGCGGCACCGGCAGCTCGGCCAGCCGCGGCAGGTCCTCCGCGAGATAGCCCTCGAGCCCCTTGTTCGGCAGCCCGATCGAGTTGATCAGCCCGGCGGCGCTCTCCCACAGGCGCGGCGGCGGGTTGCCGGCGCGCGGCGCGAGCGTGATCGTCTTCGAGACGTACGCGGCGAACGGGAAGCGCTCGGCCAGCGCCGCGCCGAACGCGCGGCGCGCGGCGATCGCGTCGAACGTGCCCGAGCCGTTGATCACCGGGTGCGCGAGCCGCAGGCCGCAGAACTCCACGCTCATGCGGGCGCTCCGGCGTACTCCTCGACGCGCTCGAGCTCGGACGCGACGATCACCGGGCCGTCGACGCACACGCGCACGTACCTGCCGCCGCGGCGCGGCACGACGCAGCCGAAGCATGCGCCGAAGCCGCAGGCCATGCCGGCCTCGAGCGCCAGCTGCGCGGGCACGTCCTCGCGCTCGCAGATCGCGCGCACGGCCTCGAGCATCGGCGCCGGTCCGCACGCGTAGACCTCGCAGCGCGCATCGCGCTGCAGCTCGCCCAGCAGCAGGTCGGTCAACAGGCCGTGGTGACCGACCGAGCCGTCGTCCGTCGCGACGCGCGCGCCACGCAGGAGCGCCGCGCCCTGCGCGCGCGCGGCGTCGCGAAAGCCGAGCAGTGCGCTCGCCTCGATGCCGTCCGCCGCGAGCGCGTCCTGCAGGATCGCGAGCGGCGCGATGCCGACGCCGCCGCCGACGAGCAGCGCCCGCCGGCGGCCGCCCGGCGGCGAGAAGCCGTTGCCGAGCGGCCCGAGCGCGAGCAGCCCCTCCCCCGCCGCGAGCTCGCATAGCCGCTTCGTGCCCGGCCCGACGTCCTCGAGCAGGAAGTGCGTCTCGCCGACGCGCCGGCGCGCGATCGAGAACGCACGCGCCAGATAGGGCCGCTCGTCCGCGCCTCCCCCCCAGCGCTCGGCGGCGGCGATCATCGCGAACTGCCCCGCGCGCGGCTCGGGCGTCTCGACGTCGGCGACGCGCAGGACGCGGTAGGCGCCGAGCGGCTCGACGCCGAGGACGGTCAGCAGGCGACGCTCGAGCGGCGCCGGCGCCGTGCTCCAGTCGCTCACGTCGTGCGGACTCCGTGCAGCTCCTGCAGGCACAGCACCGTCGGCTCGCCCTCGCGCCGGGCGCTGGCGATCGCGCGCGCAGCCGAGCCGCCGGCGGCGAGCGTCGTCAGGCACGGGATCCCGTGGCGCACGGCCGCGCGGCGGATCTCGTAGCCGTCGGTGCGCGCGCCGACGCCCGTCGGCGTGTTGATCACGAGGTCGACGTCGCCGCGCTCGATCCAGTCGAGCACGTGCGGCGAGCCCTCGCCGATCTTGTTGATCCGCTGCGCCGGCACGCCCATCCGCTCGATCGCTTCGGCCGTGCCGCGCGTGGCGACGATCGCAAAGCCGTTGTCGTGGAGGATCTGCGCGACGCCGAACGCGCCGGCCTTGTCGGAGTCGGTCACGGTGATGAACGCCGTCCCCTCCATCGGCAGGGGGACGCCGGCGGCGGCCTGCACCTTCGCGAACGCCGTCGGGAAGTCGCGCGCGATCCCCATCACCTCGCCGGTCGAGCGCATCTCCGGACCGAGCAGCGCGTCCGAGCCCTCGAAGCGGTCGAACGGCAGCACGGCCTCCTTGACCGAGATGTGATCGCCGAAGCCCAGCCCTTCGCGCTCGCGTGGCAGCTCGAGCTCGGCGATCGACTCGCCGAGCATGATCCGACAGGCGAGCTTCGCGAGCGGCAGGCCGACGGCCTTGGAGACGAACGGGACGGTGCGCGACGCGCGCGGGTTGGCCTCGATCACGTACAGCTCGCCGGCGTGCACGGCGTACTGCACGTTGATCAGCCCGACGACGCCGATCTCCAGCGCGAGCTCGCGCGTCGCCTCGCGGATCTGCTCGAGCATCTCCTGCCCGAGCGAGTGCGGCGGCAGCACGCACGCGCTGTCGCCCGAGTGGATGCCGGCCTCCTCGACGTGCTGCATGATCCCGCCGATCCACGTCTCGCTGCCGTCGCACAGCGCGTCGACGTCGACCTCCGTCGCGTTCTCCAGGAAGCGGTCGAGGAAGATCTCGCCGCCGGCGCCGGACTCGCGCTGCAGGTAGTCGGCGAGCCCGTCGCGCGAGTAGACGATCTCCATCGCGCGCCCGCCGAGCACGTAGGAGGGCCGCACGAGCAGCGGGTAGCCGACCTGCTCGGCGCGCTCGAGCGCGTCGGCGACCGAGCGCGCCGTCGCGTACGGCGGCGCTTTGTAGCCGAGGCGCTCGAGCAGCGCGCCGAAGCGCCCGCGGTCCTCGGCGAGGTCGATCGCGCCGACGCTCGTGCCGAGCAGCGGCACGCCGGCCTCGGCGAGCCCGGCGGCGAGCTTCAGCGGCGTCTGGCCGCCGAACTGGACGATCACGCCCTCCGGCCGCTCGACCTCGGCGACGGCGAGCACGTGCTCGAGCGTCAGCGGCTCGAAGTACAGGCGGTCGGAGGTGTCGTAGTCGGTCGAGACCGTCTCCGGGTTGCAGTTGACCATCACCGCGTCGCGGCCCGACTCCTTCACGGTCATCGCCGCGTGCACGCAGCAGTAGTCGAACTCGATCCCCTGGCCGATCCGGTTCGGCCCCGAGCCGAGGATCACGACCGACTCGCGCCGCGAGCCGTCGGCGCGCTCGCGGTCGATCTCGCTGCGCGCGCGCCGCTCCCAGCCGGAGTAGTAGTACGGCGTGCGCGCGGGGAACTCGGCGGCGCACGTGTCGACCGCCATGAACGAGCGCTCGCCGGCGAACGGCGCGTCGGGGTCGAGCGCGAGCGCGCGCAGCTCGCGCAGGAACCACACGTCGATCTTCGTCAGCTCGTGCACGGACTCGACGCTCGCGCCGCGGCGCAGCAGCTCGAGCACGACCTCGTAGCGGTCGGGCAGCGGCACGCGCAGGCGCTCGCGCAGCTCGTCCTCGCTGCACTCGCCGACGGCCGGCGGCTTGTCGAGCTCGCGCGAGCGCAGCGCCTTCGCGAACGCCTGGCCGAACGTGCGCCCGATCGCCATCGTCTCGCCGACCGACTTCATGTGCGTCGTCAGCGTCGGGTCGCTTCCGGGGAACTTCTCGAACGCGAAGCGCGGCCACTTGACGACGACGTAGTCGATCGTCGGCTCGAAGCACGCCGGCGTGACGCCGGTGATGTCGTTGTCGATCTCCTCCAGCAGGTAGCCGACGGCCAGGCGTGCGGCGATCTTCGCGATCGGGAACCCGGTCGCCTTCGAGGCGAGCGCCGAGGAGCGCGAGACGCGCGGGTTCATCTCGATCACGAGGATCTCCTCGGTCTCGGCGTTGACGGCGAACTGCACGTTCGAGCCGCCCGTCTCGACGCCGACGGCGCGGATCACGGTGAGCGCCTGGTCGCGCACGCGCTGGTAGAGCGAGTCGGTCAGCGTCTGCTGCGGCGCGACCGTGACCGAGTCGCCCGTGTGCACGCCCATCGGGTCGACGTTCTCGATCGAGCAGACGATCACGACGTTGTCGGCCTTGTCGCGCATCACCTCGAGCTCGAACTCGCCCCAGCCGATCACCGACTCGTCGAGCAGCACCTGGCCGATCGGCGACGCCTCGATGCCGGCGGCGACGATTCGCGAGAACTCCTCGCTCGTGCGCGCGATCCCGCCGCCGCGCCCGCCGAGCGTGAACGCCGGGCGCACGACGCACGGCAGGCCGACCTCGCCGAGCGCGCGCTGCGCCTCGGCCGCCGACGTCGCGATCGCGCTCTTCGGCATCCGCAGCCCGGCGGCGGCCATCGCCTCGCCGAACAGCTCGCGGTCCTCGGCGCACGCGATCGCGTCGTAGTTGGCGCCGATCAGCTCGACGCCGTGCCTCTCCAGCGTGCCGTCGTCGTGCAGCGCCTTCGACAGGTTCAGCGCCGTCTGCCCGCCGAGCGTGCCGAGCAGCGCGTCGGGGCGCTCGCGCTCGATCACCTGCGTGACGGGCCCCGGCAGCAGCGGCTCGATGTACGTCGCCTCGGCGAACTCCGGGTCGGTCATGATCGTCGCCGGGTTCGAGTTGACGAGCACGACCTCGTAGCCCTCCTCGCGCAGCACCTTGCACGCCTGCACTCCGGAGTAGTCGAACTCGGCCGCCTGGCCGATCACGATCGGCCCCGAGCCGAGGATCAGGATCTTGTGGATGTCATCGCGCCTCGGCATCAGGCGGCCGCCTCGATCCGCTGGAGGAAGCGGTCGAACAGGTACAGCGAATCGTGCGGCCCGGGGCCCGCCTCGGGGTGGTACTGGACCGTGCCGCCGGCGACGTCGAGCAGCTCGAGGCCCTCGACGGTGCGGTCGTACAGGTTCACGTGCGAGAGCGCCGCCGCGCCGAAGTCGGTCTCCCAGCGAACCGGCTCGTCGGCGTCGATCGTGCGCGCGCCGCGGGGGCCGACGGCGGCGAAGCCGTGGTTCTGCGAGGTGATCTCGACCTTGCCCGTCTGCAGGTCCTTGACCGGGTGGTTCGCGCCGCGGTGCCCGAACGGCAGCTTGAACGTCTCCAGGCCGACCGCGCGGCACAGCAGCTGATGCCCGAGGCAGATCCCCCACACGGGCTTCCTGCCGACGATCTCGCGGACGGTCTCCACGACGTAGCCGAGCGCCGCCGGGTCGCCGGGGCCGTTGGCGAGGAACACCGCGTCGGGGTCGGCGGCGAGCAGCTCCGCGGCGCTCGTCGTGCACGGGTGCAGCGTCACTCGCGCGCCGCGCTGGACGAGCTCGCGCACCATCGACGCCTTGATGCCCGTGTCGAGCACGGCGATCCGCGGGCCGTCGCCGCCGCCGTGGTCGCTCGCCTCGCGCGGCGTCACGACCGCGGCGAGGTCCTGGCCGGCCATCGGCGGCTCGGCGTCGATCAGCGCGCGCGCCTGCGCTTCGTCGAGCTCGCCGGAGAAGACGCCGCCGCGCATCGCGCCGGCGTCGCGGATGTGGCGCACGAGCGCGCGCGTGTCGACGCCGGAGATCGCCGCGACGCCGCAGTCGGTCAGCCAGTCGAGCCAGCCGCGCTCGGCGCTCGGCGCGTCCTCGCGGTTGCACGCCTCGCGCATGATCGCCGCGCGCCCCCACGGGCGCTCCGACTCCATCGCGCCCGAGCTGACGCCGTAGTTGCCGATGTGCGGGTACGTGAACGCGATCAGCTGGCCGGCGAACGACGGGTCGGTCATCGACTCCTGGTAGCCGGACATGCCCGTCGTGAAGACGACCTCGCCGACGGCGTGTCCATCGGCGCCGCAGCACTCGCCCTCGAAGCGCGCGCCGTCCTCGAGCAGCACGTATCCCGATCTGGTCGTCATCTCAGAGGATCAACCGCTGCACTTCCTTGAACTCCGGTGTGCCGGCGCGGCCGAGCAGCTCGAACAGCGCGCTCTCGACCGTGCTGACGACGGCGCCGGCGCGCTGCAGGCGCTCGAGGCCGCGCTCGTAGTCGAGCGCATGGCGCGAGCCGACTGCGTCCGCGGGGACGTGCACCTCGATGCCGCGGTCGAGCAGGTCGTGGACGGTCTGAGAGACGCACACGTGCGTCTCGATCCCGCAGACGATCGCCTGCTCGCGGCCGTCGAGCTCGAAGCCGCCCGCGCGCGCGGCCGAGAAGACGGTCTTCTCGATCTTCCTCTCGTCCTCGATCCCGAGCTCGGAAGCGCTCTGGCCGAGCCCCTTCGGGTACTGCTCGGAGACGAGCGCCGGCACGCCGAGGATCCGCGTGCCCGCCAGCAGCTTCGCGCACGCCTCGGCGACGGCGGCGAACGACTCGTAGGAGCGGAACCCCTCCTGCACGTCGACGACGACGAGCGCGGCGCCCTCGCGGCGCAGCAGGCCCATCAGGCGCTCACCACCGAGAACGCGCGCTCGCGGTAGACGACGGCTCCGTTCGAGAGCGTGAGGACGACCCTCCCGTGCAGCTTGCGCCCGGCGAAGCAGCAGTTCTCAGAGCGGCTCTCCCAGCCGCGCTCGCCCGCGATCCACTCCGCGTCGAGGTCGACGAGCACGAGGTTCGCCGGCTCCTCCGGCGCGATCCGGTGCACGGGCAGCTCGAACAGCTCGGCGCCGGCCGTCATCCGCTCGACGAGCAGCGAAAGCTCGAGCACGCCCGGCAGCACGAGCCCGGTGTACAGCGCCGCGAACGCCGTCTCGAGGCCGGTCGTGCCCATCGGCGCCTGCTCGAACGGCACCTCCTTCTCCTCGCGCGCGTGCGGCGCGTGGTCCGTCGCGACGCAGTCGATCGCGCCCGAGCGCAGACCCTCGATCAGCGCCCGGCGGTCCGACTCCGTCGCGAGCGGCGGGTTCATCTTCATCCGCGTGTCCATCGCGCGGACCTCCTCCTCGGTGAGGATCAAGTGGTGCGGCGAGACCTCCGCGCTGACGCGCCAGCCGCGCTGCTTCGCCGCGGCGACGGCCTCGACGGAGGCGGCGCAGCTGAGGTGCTGGAAGTGCACGCGCGCGTCCTCGTAGCCGGCCAGCTCGGCGTCGCGCGCGACCATCGTCGACTCGGAGATCGTCGGGATGCCGCCGATCCCGAGCGCCGCGCTGACGGCGCCCTCGTGCATCGCGCCGCCACGTGAGAGCGTCGGGTCCTCCTCGTGCAGCGCGATCACGCCGCCGCACAGGCGCTGGTACTGCAGCGCCTTGCGCAGCATCCCCGCGCTTCTCACCGGCCGCCCGTCGTCGGTGAAGCCGACCGCGCCCTCCTCGCGCAGCTCGGCCATCTCGGTCAGCTGCTCGCCGTCCAGGCCGCGCGTGATCGCCGGCAAGAAGCCGATCGCCACGCGCGCCACGCGCGCGGCCTCCTCGCGCAGCGAGCGAAGCAGCGGCGCCGAGTCGAGCACCGGCTCGGTGTTCGGCATCGCCAGCACCGCCGCGAAGCCGCCGGCGGCGGCCGCGCGCGTGCCCGTCTCGAGGTCCTCCTTGTGCTCCTGCCCCGGCGTGCGCATGTGCACGTGCGGGTCGAAGAACGCCGGCAGCAGGCGGTGGCCGCGGCCCTGCACGAGCTCCTCCCCGGGCGCGTGCTCGAGCGTCCCCGCCGGCGCCAGCTCTGCGATCCGCCCGTCGTGCACGCGCACGTCGTGGCGCGCGTCGAGCGCCGCGCGCGGGTCGAGCGCGTGCACGTCGCGCAGCAGCACGTCGGCGGGCCTCTGCGGCCCGTGCACGAGCGCCGACGCTGGCATCACGCGGGCTGGCGCTCGGTCGGCTCGACGGACTCGGCGCGCGCACGCGCCGGCGCCGGCGCGCCGGCGCCCGCGAGCAGCTCGTACAGCACCGCCATCCGCACGACGACGCCCGCCTCGACCTGCGCCGTGATCACCGCCTGCGGCGAGTCGACGACCTCGCCCGAGAGCTCGACGCCGCGGTTGACCGGCCCCGGGTGCATCAGCACCTGACGCGGCGACAGCCGCCGGCCGTTGACCTGGTACCACGCCGCGTACTCGCGGATCGACGGCACCCACATCTCGTTCATCCGCTCGTTCTGCATCCGCAGCGCGTACACGACGTCCGCCGACGGCAGCTCGTCGAGCGTGTAGCGAACGTCGCAGCCGAGCGCCTCGATCCCCCGCGGGATCAGCGTCGGCGGCCCGGCGACCGTCACGCTCGCGCCCATCCGCTGGAACGCGACGATGTTCGAGCGCGCGACGCGCGAGTGCGCGACGTCGCCGACGATCCAGATCGAGGCGCCGTCGAGCTCGCCGATCCGGCCTTTCAGCGTGTACACGTCGAGCAGCGCCTGCGTCGGGTGCTCGCGCTTGCCGTCGCCCGCGTTGACGATCGCCGCGCTGCACCATTTGCTGACGAGCTCCGACGCCCCCGCCCACGGCGTGCGCAGCACGATCGCGTCGGGCTTGTGCGCGCTCAGCGTCAGCACCGTGTCCTTCAGCGACTCGCCCTTCTCGACGCTCGACCCGCTCGCCGCGAAGTTGACGACGTCCGCCGACAGGCGCTTCGCCGCCAGCTCGAACGAGCTGCGCGTGCGCGTCGAGGACTCGTAGAACAGGTTCAGCACCATCCGCCCGCGCAGCGCCGGCACCTTCTTGATCTCGCGATCCGACACCTCCGCGAAGCGCTCGGCCTGCGCGACGATGCGCTCGATGCCGGATCGGTCGAGATCGTCGATCGAGAGCAGGTGGTTCACGTCTTCATCCGATCAAGGAAATCCGGCGTCATGCGACCTCCATCGCCGTCGTCGCGATCGTCACCTCGTCGACGCCGTCGAGCTCCGATAGCCGGACGTGCACGTGCTCGGCGCGCGACGTCGGCAGGTTCTTGCCGACGTAGTCCGGGCGGATCGGAAGCTCGCGATGACCGCGGTCGGCGAGCACCGCCAGCTGCACGCGCTCGGGGCGGCCGTAGTCGAACAGCGCCTCGATCGCCGCGCGCACCGTGCGCCCCGTGAACAGCACGTCGTCGACGATCACCAGCGTGCGCCCCGTCACGTCGAAGTCGATGTGCGACGCGTGCACGACCGGCGCGTCCGGGCGCCGCGAGACGTCGTCGCGGTAGAAGCCGATGTCGAGGTCGCCCAGCGGGATCGCCGTGTCCGTCAGCCGCTCGAGCTGCTCGCGCAGGCGCTGTGCGAGGAACGCCCCGCGCCGGTGGATGCCGACGATCGCAAGCGCGCGATCGTCCGGGTTGCGCTCGGCGATCTCGTGAGCGATGCGCGTCAGCGCTCGCTGGATGTCGTCCTCGTGCAGGACGACCTTCTCGCTGCTCTCTTCCAATGCTTCCTTCCTGGCCTCACGGGACCGGGTTAAAGGACGCTTCGGAATGTATCAGGGCGTTGCGATGGTCTCCGTCGGCGACGCCGCGGCCGTCCCGGGCTCCCCGGCGGCGGCCTCCTCGTCGGCATCCGCGTCGCCGGCGTTGCCCCGCGCCGCGCCGGTGCCGGCGCGCTCGCGCGCCTGGCGCTCGGACCAGCGCTCGAGCGTCGCGCCGCCGCGCTCCGGGAACGGCACCTCGATCGTGTCGAAGTCGCGCGGCGCCTCCGTCGCGGCGAACACCGCGCGCGCCTCGTCGCGCAGCTGCCCGCCGCCGTAGCGGCTGGAGACGTGCGTCAGCGCGAGCAGGCGCACGTTCGCGTCGCGCGCGAGCGTCGCCGCCTGCGTCGCCGTGCTGTGCGCCGTCAGCCGCGCGCGCTCGGCCTCCTCGTCGGTGAACGTCGCCTCGTGCACGAGCACGTCCGCTTCGTGCGCCGCGATCGCGAGCGCCTCGCACGGCTCCGTGTCGCCCGACAGCACGATCTTGCGCCCCTCGCGCGCTGGTCCCATCACCTGCTCCGGCGAGACGCCGTCGACCGTCTCGCCGCGCTGCAAGCGGCCGAAGTCCGGCCCCGGGCGCACGCCCAGCTTCGCCGCGAGCTGCGCGTCGAGGTGACCCGGGCGCGCGTCCTCGACGATCGCATAGCCGAACGCCGACCGCGAGCGGTGGCTGACCGGCACCGCCGCGACCGCGTACCCCTCGCCGCGGACCGTCTGCGCCGGCTCCAGCTCGACGACGTCCAGCTCGTACGGCAGCCGCCCGTAGACGATCCGCATCGCGCCCATCAGCTCGCGTAGCCCGCGCGGCCCGTACACGACGAGCGGCTGCTCGCGTTCGCGCAGCGCGAACGACTTCAGCATCCCCGGCAGGCCGAGCCAGTGGTCGGCGTGGAAGTGCGTCACGAACACGCATTCCACGTCGAGCAGCCCGATCGAGCGAACGAGCTGGCGCTGCGTGCCTTCGCCGCAGTCGAACAGCAGCCGATCGCCGCCGAGCCGCGCGACGATCGCCGGCAGGCCGCGGTGCGCGCTTGGCACCGAGCCGCCCGTGCCCGCGAAGAACAGCGACAGATCCATGTTGCAAAGGTAGCGGTGCGGGTAGCCGGTGAGCGTGTCAGCGCAGGGGCGACCGGTGCGTCCGTGCCAAGTCAGCGCTATCCGGCCGGCTGCAAGGTCACGTGAACCACACCGTTCTCGAACGCCTCGCTTTCAGCTAGCAGGAACTTGCCTTTGACGCCTTCAAACAGTCGCGGACCGGCGCCCAGGGCCAATGGGTAGACGAACAGCTCCAACTGATCGACCAGACGGTCAGCGAGCAGCGCACGCACCAGCGTCCCGCTACCGCTGACATAGATGTCGCCGTCTGTCCGCTCCTTCAGCGAGCGGATCGACTCCGCTTCGTAAGCGCCAAGGACCGTCGAGTTGTTCCACTCCGGGTCTCGCAGCGTCGCCGAGACCACGTACTTCGGCGATTCGTTCATGAACGGCGCACCAGGATCTTCCTCAGCGGTGCGCTTCGACCACGTCGGCGCGAACAGCTCGTAGGTGTTGCGCCCCAGCAGCAGTGCCTTGCTCGACTGCATGATCCGCCCGATCGAACCACCCATCTTCGGATCGAAGCCGAACTCCATCGACCAAGCTGGATTGTCGATCACGCCATCGAGCGTCGTGAACTCGTGTACCACGATCCGTCCCATTGCTCATCTCCGATCAGTTGGCTCTGTGCTTTCCCGTTAGACCGACCCGGGGCGGCGAACTCATCGACTGCCGTTCCGCGATCGCTGTCGCGCTGCGCCCGGGCAGCGAACGCGACTAAGGTAGGGTCTGGAACGCCGGCTTCGCGGCGCAGAAAGCCGCCGTATGCAGGTGATTCGCGCCCGTAGCTCAGTGGATAGAGCGCTCGCCTCCGGAGCGAGAGGTCGCAAGTTCGAATCTTGCCGGGCGCGTACAGGAATGCCCTGCAAATCGGCGCTGTGGTGACAGGCGCACGCCCGGTCTACCCCGACGGCACGCCGATGCAAACGGCGCAGGGCGCGGTGAAGATGGGCACTGCGCTGCGCGACCGGCGCGTCCAGCCCGAGGTGCCGACGGTCCAGACATTCGCCGATCGTGCCGATCTGGCCCCATGACCGCGAGGTTGCTTCGATCGATCGGCGCCCTGCCCATGCTCGGCGCGGTCGTCGCGATCGTCGGCTGCGGCGGAGGCGGCAGCGCGACCGCGGCGAACGGTGGCGCGATCACGAAGGCTCGAGCGACGGCGTACGCGAACGCGGTCAACCTGCGCGCGTCCGATCTTCCCGAGATGCGGATAACGGCAGCGGAACGTGAACGCAACCCACCGAAGTCCGGCGACGCCGAGCTCGCCCGCTGCGACGGCGCGCCGAACCCCGACAGCATGATCGCGGCGGTCAAGTCGCCGTCGTTCCAGGGCGTCGCCCAAGGACAGTTCGAACAGATTCGGTCGGTCGTCGAAGTGATGCCGAGCGCGAGCCTCGCCGCGAAGAGCCTCGGCGCCGTGCGCACCGCACGCGGCTTCGAGTGCCTGAAGCGCCTGCTCCCGCAGGCGCTCGTCAAAGCCGCCACGCGCAGCCCGGCGCGCTATGGCAATCCGCGCATCTCGCGGCTCTCGACCGTGTTCCCCGGCGTCGAAGACAGCGTTGCGATCCGGATCGTCACGACGATCAGCGGCGGGCGGCTCGGACGCTCGCAAGTACCCGTTTACGTCGACGTCATCGGCTTCGTCCAGGGGCCGGCGGAAATCACGCTGACCGCATTCGGCATCCCGCAGCCGGTGCCCGAAGAAGTCGAGCAGCGGCTCGCGGCTGCGCTCGAGAGCCGCGCCGCTGCGCACACGCTGTAAGCCGCTACCCCACGACCAGATGCGAGACCGCGTGCCGGTCGGTCGAGCCGCCGGTGCCGCCGGAGAAGCCGAGGTAGGCGCTGCTCGGCAGCGTCACGGCCTGGCTGAGCACCTGCGTGCCGTCGATCGACACGGTCATCGTGCCGCTCGCGGTGACGACCTTGACGAGATCGGTCGCGTTGCGCAGCGACGCCGAGATGTTCGCCGTCGCGATCCAGTGCATCAGGTCCTGCGTGCTCGTCGGACCGTCGGTGATGCCGACGAAGTTGGCCGACGGGTTGACCGAGTTCTTGTACGTGTCGAGCGCGACCGCGATCCCGGGGATCCCGGAGAACCCCAGCCCCCCGCCCCGGTAGCCGACCGATTTCGGCGTCGCGCCGCGCGAGGGGTCGGCCAGGACGAGCGCGAGCCCGTCGGCGCCGCTGCCGCCGCCGATGAACGCGTCGAATTCGACGGTCATGTTGCGCGGATCGATCAGCTGCGGCCAGAACGCGCTCCCGGCCTGGAAGGTCCCGGTCGAGGTCAGCCCGAGTTCGGCCCCGGTCAGCGCGGCGGTCCCGTTGAGCTGCCAGCCGCCGGCGGTCGGGTCGGGGACGATCGAAGTCTGAGCGGGCGTGTACGTGTTCGTGAAGTGCACCGTGTTGGCACCGGCCGCGAGCGCGAACGTCGGCACCGTCAGCTTGCCGGCGGCGGGCGTCAACGTGACCGGCGCGCCGCCGTTGACCGAGGCGGTCGCCGTCCAGCCGCTTTCGCTCGGCGCCGCCTCCGACACGGCGCAGCTCGCGCCGGCGACGGCTTCGGTCAGCGCCGGCGTCGCCGAGCCGCCGTTGCCGAGCGGCGCGGTCGTGAAGCTCGACGGGCACGAGCCGCTGACGGCGAGCTGCGCTGCGGCCTGCGACGAGCCCGCCGGGGCGTTGACGGTCGATGAGACCTGCAGGCTCGCCGGCGGCGGCGGACCGGCCGGCGCGCCGTCGCCGCTGACGACGACGTTCGCGACCTGGTGGATGTCGGTCGAGCCGCCGGTTCCGCCGGTGAAGCCGAGCAGCACGCGCGGCGCGACGTTGGCCGCGGCGCTCAGCACCTGCGTGCCTTCGACCCACACCGTGATCACGCCGTTCAGCAGTTCGACCTTCACATGCCGCGTGGCCGAGCGCAGGTTCGGCACCGAGGTGGACGTGGCGAGCCAGTGCAAGAGGTCGGCGGCCGAGGCCGGCCCGTCGCTGATCCCGACGAAGTTGCTCGACGGGTTGACCGTGTTCTTGTAGGTGTCGAAGGCGACGGCGATGCCGGGGATGCCCGAGAAGCCGAGCCCGCCCCCGGTCGCGCCGAGCGACGTCGGCGTGGCTTTCGTCGCGTCGGCGAACAGCAGCGTCTGCCCGTCGGCGCCGCTGCCGGAGTTGATCGTCTGGTCGAATTCGACGATCACGTGACGGCTGTCGATCGGGGTCGTGAAGAACGCCGAGCCCGCCACGTGCGCAGTGACGGGCGTCGTGCGCAGCACGCCGGCGGCGATCGTCGCCGAGCCGTTGTGCGACCACGCGCTGCCGGGCGCCGGAACGCTGCCCGTGCCCTTGAACGTGACTTCGTGCAGGCCGCTCGTGTCATCGCCGTTGATCGCCCACGACCCGCCGGCGTATCCGGGAGCCGTCGGCTTGTAGGAGACCGTCTCGGTGACCGACGCGCCCGGCGCGATCGTCGTTCCCTCCTGCAGCGACGTCGTCGCTTCGAAGGCGCCGCCGCTCGGCGGCTTGGACTTCGTGATCGTCACGTTCGTGCCGCCTGTGTTGGTGATCGTGAACGACTTCGTCGCCGAGGAGCCGACGGTGACCGCGCCGAATTCGTTGCTTTCGCTCGTCACCTTCAGCACGCCCGGCGCGCCGGCGCTGCCGGAGAGGCCGACGAACGAGTTGCCGCCGGTCGTTTCGAGGCCGATTTCGCCGAGGAAGCTGCCTTCGGCGGTCGGTTCGAACGTGACGTTGACCGTCACCGAGCCACCTGCAGGGATCGTGCTGTTGATCCCCGGCACACCGGACGCGCCGAACGGCGCGGCGGGCAGCTTGACGGCGTTGATCGTCAGCGGCGCGCCGCCGACGTTGCGGAACGTCGCCGTCGCGGAAAGATGTCCGCCGACGCTCGTCCCGCCGAACGTCACGAGCGGCGGCGTGCTCGTCAGCTTCGCGGCCGCCGTCTGCCCGGTGCCGGACATCGCGAAGGAGACGCTCCCGACGCTCGTTTCCGCCGTCAGCGTCCCGCCGACCAGCCCGCTTTCGGTCGGCGCGAACGTCAGCGGAACCTGAATCGTCTGACCGGCGACGAGCTGCGCCGGCAGCGCGATCGACGGCGTCCCGACGGCGAACTGCGAGCTGCTCGACGTCAGCTTCGTCAGCGTCAGCGTTCTGCTCGCGGTCAGCGTCAGCGTCTGCTGGCTGGTATTGCCGAGCGTCGTCGTTGGGAAGGTGGTCGCGGGACCGCTGAGCGGCGCCGTCACCGGAGAGCCGTACGCGACGACCTTCCCTTCGCGGTTGCCGACGAACAGTTTGCCGGCACCGATGCCGGGCGTGCTGTAGTTCGACGCCGTCCCGATCGAGGACTCGTAGCGCAGCACCGGATGACCGTTGACGGGGACGGGGTCATAAGCGCGCAGCTGACCGCCGATGCCGGTGCGGTTGGCGGCCCAGACGATCCACACGAGCGCGCTGCCCGATTCGGTCCCGTTGGAGGTGATCACCGGCGCGCCCGATCCCCATCCGAACGCGTCTTCGGAGCTCCCGGCGAGCGACAGCGACGGCGTGCCGGCGCCGGTGAGCCCGTACTTGTACACGTCGAGGTTCCCGCCGGCGCTCGAGCCGCTCGAGGTCGGGATGTAGACGTAGCCGCCTTCGCCCGGCCACACGCCGGGACGCGACCAGACGCCGCCGCGCGGGCCGAGGCGCTGGATCACGTTGTCCGAGCCGCCGGGCCCCTGGGCGATCCCGCCGAGCGAGTCGCGGTTCAGCAGGTAGACATATCCCTGCTTGCCGTCGGCGACCGCGAGATGCGGGTACGTCCCGGTCCCGAAGTATTCGCTCGGCAGGCCGGTGACGCCGCCGGAGGCGAAGTCGGCGTCGTAGCCGTCCAGCGACGTCGCGTCGAACGGCGCGAAGAAGTCGACCGGCTTGAGCGAGCCGTCGGGCTGCACGTCCACGCGCACGACCGACTCGCCGAGGTTCGCCGGCGGGCTCGTGCCGGGCGCCGCTTTCGAGGGCGCGCCGCCGTTGCCGGTGCTGAACAGGATCGTGCGCGGCCCGTCGGAGGTGAGCCCGGCCCCGCTCTGCCAGATCCCGGCGCCTTCTTCGGTCGTGTCGTCGACGTAGCGCGCAGTCACCTTGCCGGCGGTCGAGACACCGAAGATCCAACCCTGCCACGGCGGCGTGTCGCAATGACTGCCGAACGCCGCGTAGACGACGCCTTCGAGCAGCAGCAGGCCGGGCCGCTGCAGCTGCGTAGTCGGCGAGAAGGTGCGTTTCGGCGCGTCCTGCGCCGTGCCGCTCAGTTCGACCGGAAAGCCCGGTTCCTCCTGGCCGCTGGACATGTTGACGGCGTCCATGTACCACCGCGCCGGGCCGCTCGTGCCCGTGACATAGGTCTTGTGCGTCATGTAGGCGATGTTCGTCGTCGGATCGATCACCGGCGTCGCGGTGACGCCGATCGACGGCGTCAGGTCACCGCAGCCGATGTCGGCCGGGTTCCACGGCGTGCCGAGGTTCAGCGGTTTCGCCCATTTGAGCGCTCCCGTGGCGGGGTCCAGGCCATAGACTTTGTTCTTCTCGGTGGCGACGAGCAGCGTGCCGTTCTCCAGCAGCGGCTGTGCGTACACCTGCCCTTCGACGCTCGCCGACCACTCCGGCCCGAACGTCCCGCCGCTGACGAGCTGCGGCGTGATCGACGGCTGATTCGGGTACCAGCCGGTGCGCAGGTCATCGCCGGCGTTCGTGATCCCCGATCCCCACGACGGCGCGGCCGCGCCGAGCGCGAGCGCGAGCGCGGCGAGCAGGACGAGCAGAACCGAGCGACGGCGCCGCCCGGCGCGCCGTTGTGCTCGGCAGCGCATAACGCGAGCCGTGCCACCCCGCTTCGTCTTCGCGCGCTCCATCGCTCCTGGCCACCCCCGTGCAGCGCCCCTCCAGGCGCATGCTGCCGTGCGGAATCGCGCCATCGTATGGCAAATCGCACTCCCGTGCAGGCTCTGCGCGAAAATGCCGGCCGCGCGAACGCCTCAGTGAAGCCGAATCGGCGGCCTTCGCCTCGGCGGCCGGCGGCCGATACGCGCCGTCGAGCGCGTCAATCGCTCCAGTCCAGCTCGCCGCCCTCGCGCGCGGCGTGCTCGATCTGCTCGAGCGCGATGTCGGTGCGCCGGTCTTCGACCATGCTCTGCAGCGCCTGGTCGATCGTCGCGGCCCAGACGCGGCGGGTGACGACGATGCGGCCGGGCTCGCTGTCGACGCCCTCGTCGTACTGCTTCCATTCGAGCGCGACGAGCGGCGCGCGGGCGGGCGGCGCGTCGGGCGGAACGGGCGCGCCCCAGCCGTACAGGTGGATCTGCGCGTCCCACCCGTGCGGGCAGAGCTCGCCCATCACGGCGAGCGCGCCCCACTGGTCCTTGACCGGTTTCGCCTTGCGCGGGCGACGCCCGAAGAAGAGCATCAGCGCGCCGCCGAAGGCGGCCATCACGACGATCACGATCGCCACCTCGAGCGCGTCGGTCGCCTTGACGTTGCCGGCCTGCATGCCGTTGGCGAGCACGAGCGCTGCCCTCATCGCATCCGCTCACGCCGGTCGCCCGGTCCCAGTGGCAGATGCACGCACCGCACCCTCATCGCCCCTCCACGGTAGCGCGCACGGGCGCGATCCAGCGCCGCTCGGGCGAGCGTGCGAAGCTCCCGGGCGCGATGGAGCTGAGAGCGGTCACGCCCGCCGACCACGCGGCGCTGCTGGCGCTGAACGAGGACTCGGTGCTCGAGCTGAGCCCGCTCGACGAGCAGCGTTTGCGCTACATCCTCGCGCTCGCGCATCGCAGCCTGCTGGTCGAGCGCGACGGCGAGACGCTCGCGTTCGCGATCGCGATCGCGTCGGGCACGGAGTATGACAGCCGCAACTACGCGCGCCTGCGCGAGCTGTTCGAGCGCTTCCTGTACCTCGACCGGATCGCGGTCGCCGCGGGCGCGCGCCGCGAAGGGCTCGGCGCGATGCTGTACGACGCGATCGAGGAGGACGCGCGCACGTTCGGGCGGATGGTGCTCGACGTCAACGTCGTGCCGCCGAACGAGCCGTCGCTGGCGTTCCACGCGGCGCGCGGCTACCAGCCGCTCGAGCAGCTCGAGCACGCCGAGAAGACGGTCGTGCTGATGAGCAAGGAGCTCGGCGGCGGCTGAGCGGGCCCGCGGGCGGGGGCGCCGGCGCGCAGCCGGCGCCGGGCGCGCTCAGAGCACCTTCGAGAGGAACGCGCGCGTGCGCTCCTCGCGCGGGTTGGCGAGCACGTCGGCGGGCGGGCCGGACTCGACGACGACGCCGCCGTCCATGAACACGACGGTGTCGGCGACCTCGCGCGCGAAGCCCATCTCGTGCGTGACGACGATCATCGTCATGCCGTCGCGCGCGAGCTGCTGCATCGCGGCGAGCACGTCGCCGACGAGCTCGGGGTCGAGCGCGGAGGTCGGCTCGTCGAACAGCATCAGCTTCGGCTGCATCGCGAGCGCGCGCGCGATCGCGACGCGCTGCTGCTGGCCGCCGGAGAGCTGCGCGGGGTAGGCGTCGAGCTTGTCGGCGAGCCCGACGCGCGCGAGCAGCTCGCGCGCGCGCTCGCGCGCCGGCTCGCGCCCCTCCCCCTTGACGCGGATCGGCGCGCACGTGACGTTGTCGAGCGCTGTCATGTGCGGAAACAGGTTGAAGTGCTGGAAGACCATGCCGATCTCGGCGCGCTTGCGCGCGACGTCGGCTTCGCGCAGCTCGTGCAGGCGCTCGCCGTCCTGGCGGTAGCCGACGAGCTCGCCGTCGACCGACAGGCGGCCGGAGTTGATCTTCTCGAGGTGGTTGATGCAGCGCAGGAACGTCGACTTGCCCGAGCCGGACGGTCCGAGCAGGCACATCACCTCGCCGGGCTGCACGTGCAGCGTGATGCCCTTCAGCACCTCGTTGCGACCGAAGCGCTTGTGCACGCCTTCGGCGCTGACCATCGGCGCGCCGCCGCCGCTCGACGCGCTCACCGGTGCTCACCGCCGCCCGGGCGGTAATGCTCGCCCTCGTGGCGGAAGCTGAGCACGCCGCGCAGCACGCGCGCGCCAAGCCTGGGGCCTTCTTCGCGCGCGGCGCCGCGCCCGTAGTAGCGCTCGAGGTAGTGCTGGCCGACGTAGAGCACGCTCGTGCAGACGATGTACCAGATGCTCGCGGTGATCAGCAGCGGGATCGTCTTGAAGTTGACCGAGTAGATCAGCTGCGAGGCGTACAGCAGCTCGGTGACGACGATCACGCTCGCGAGCGAGGAGGTCTTCAGCATCGAGATCGTCTCGTTGCCGGTCGGCGGGATGATCACGCGCATCGCCTGCGGCAGCACGATCCGGCGCATCGTCTGCAGGCGCGTCATCCCGAGCGACTGCGCGGCGTCGGCCTGGCCGGGATCGACGGAGATGATCCCGGCGCGGACGATCTCGGCCATGTAGGCGCCCTCGTTCAGCCCGAGGCCGAGGATCGCGGCGGTGAACGGCGTGATCAGCGTGTTCGCGTCGGCGTGCACGAACGCCGGCCCGAACGGGATGCCAAGCGCGATCTTCGGGTACAGCGCGGCGATGTTGTACCAGAACAGCAGCTGCACGAGCACGGGCGTGCCGCGGAAGAACCAGATGTAGAACGAGCTGGCGCTGGAGACGAGCCAGTTCGGCGACAGGCGCATGACGGCGAGCAGCACGCCGAGCACGATCCCGATCGCCATCGCGATCACGGTCAGCTCGATCGTCACGCGCAGACCGTGCAGGATGCGCCCGTCGAACACGTATTCGCCGACGACGCCCCATTCGAAGTGCGGGTCGGTCGCGACCGAGCGGACGATCGCGACGGCGACGATCAGTGATCACGACCGCGGCGACCCAGCGTCCGGGTCGCCGCACGGGGACGGCCTTGATGTCCTCGGGCCGCTCAGCCGATCGCGGCGAGGGCTGGCCCGAGGACATCGCGCTGCTGCTTCTCAGCCGCTAGCCGGTCGCGCCGTCGATCTTCGGCGTCTTGATCGCGCCCGACTGAAGACCCCATTTTTCGAGGGCCTTCGTGTATTCGCCGTTCGCGATGATCGCGTTCAGCGCCGCGAGGATCGGTTTCGAGAGGCCGCTGCCCTTCGGGATCGCAAGGCCGTAGGGAGCGACTTCGTACTCCTTGCCGATCAGCTTGAACTGGCCCTTCGACTGCGTGACCTGGTAGTCGGCGACCGGCGAGTCGGCCATGCCGACTTCCGCGCGGCCGCTGGAGATCGCCAGGTTGGCGCCGTTCTGGTCGGGGAACGTCCAGCACGCTGACGCTCTTTCTTGCCTTCTTTCGTGCACGCTTTCGACTGCTTTTCGGCTTCTTCCTGCTCGACGGTGCCCTTCTCGACCGAGACGGTCTTGCCGCACAGGTCGGCGACCGTGTTGACGGCGGGATTGCTCGAGCTCTTCGCGTAGAACGAGATGCCGGCCTCGAAGTAGTCGACGAATTCGACCGTCTTCTCGCGTTCCTTCGTGTCGGTGAACGAGGAGGCGCCGAGGTCGTACTTGCCGGCGGCGAGGCCGGGGATGATCGTGTCGAACGTCGCGTTGACGAACTTGACTTTGACGCCCATCTGCGCAGCGATCGCGTTCATCATGTCGACGTCCATGCCGACGACCGTGTGACCGTCGGACGCGATGAACTCGTTCGGCGCGTACGTCGCGTCGGAGGCGACCGTCAGCGTCCCCTTCGATTTGACCGCGGCCGGCACTTCGGCGGCGATCGCCGCGTTGGCGGCGGCGGTCGTGGTCGGCGTCGAGCTCGACGATGCGCTCGAGGACGAGCTCGACGAGTTGCTGCTGCCGCAACCTGCGAGCACGACGAGGGCGAGCGCGGCCGCACCGAGTGCGGCGGCGAGCTTTCTCATCTGGAGCCTCCTGCGTGGTTTGAGATGGACCGTGCCCCGACGGCCGAGAGCCCCCGAGAAGTGCGGAAGTATGGCACGACCTGTGAACCTTTACGCGCGGGCATCGCCCGACGCTCGCGCGGGCTCACGGCGTCGCGTGTGAAGCGCCGCGCGGCGGCGCGTGTGCCGCTCAGATCTCGAGGTAGCGCAGGACGACGCGGCCGAGGACGATCACGTCGCCGTTGCTGAGGTCCGCCTGGACGATCCGGCGGCCGTTGACGAACGTGCCGTTGGAGCTGCGGTCGTCGAGCAGACGCGCGCCGCCCGGGCGTTCGACGAGCATCGCGTGCCGGCGCGAGACCGACTTCTCGTCGAGGTGCAGGTCGGCCGACAGTCCGCGGCCGATATGCATCACGCCGCTGCCGATCGGGATCAGCAGCGACTCGCCCGGTCCGTGGACCTCGAGGTAGCGACCCGGTCCGGATGGACGCTCGGAGATCGCCTTGCGGCGAACGCTCTCGTCGAGGCAGGAGATCGCGTCGACGCGCTCGGTGAGACCTTCTGCGGTGGCTGAACGGATGGGGGCTTGAGTGCTCATGCCTTTAGTCCATCGAATGCTACTCATGTGCCCCTGAAGGGCTCCGAAGAAACGCATAAAGGATCGCTGAAGACGGCTTTTGTTGCCCGCACACTGCGGGATTCATGCGCGGCGCCGTCCGGCGCGGGCGCAAGGCGCCTTGCGGGCGGCCTAGCGCGGGGCCGGCGAGCCGGCGGTCGAGCCGAGCGGTGGCGTCGGCGCGTCGCCCCCACCACCGCCGCCTTTGCGGTTGTTCTTCATCCGCCGCGCACTCCACCAACCCCAGCCGCCGACGGCGAGCACGGGCACGACGTACATCATCGACTCGTACCAGTGGGTCAGGCAGCCGAGCACGGGCATCGCGACGAAAGCTACCACGCCTCGCGGGCGCCGGAGGGCTCGGCCTCGCCGGCGGCGCCCGCGGCGCCGGCCCCGTCCGACGGGCCCGAGCGGGCGCGGCGGCGGCGCACGACGATCGAGAGCGCGAGGCCGAGCACGACGACCAGCGCGCCGATCACGATCACGGCGACGGGCGCCGAGGAGGCGTTCGGCGTCCAGTAGAGCGTGCCCGCGACGTCGCCGCTCTGCGAGCCGACGGCGATCGGCACGTGCCAGTCGAAGATCAGCGTGCGCTTGCCCTTGTCCTTGACCTGCGGCGGCAGCACGGGCGACATCCAGTGGATCCGGTGGTCGTGCCATTCGAACTGGCCGGTGCGGTCGACGAGCTGCCACCGCGGCGTCGCGCTCGCGCTCGCGAACGACGGCACGGTGACGTTGCCGTAGAAGCTCTGGTTGAGGTAGTAGGCGGGCGAGTCCGTGTTGACTTCGACCGTCCCGTTCGCCTGCAGGCGCGCGTACGGTTCGCCTTCGTAGCCCTTGATCTCGATCGTCCGGCCGGTTTCGTTTCGCAGCAGCAGGCGGTCGGAGAACTGCAGGGCCTGCAGGTGCAGGCCGGGCGTCGCGGGCGAGATCGACGTGACCGTCGAGCGGTAGTTGGGACTCGAGCCCTGGTCGTTGAGCGGGTTCTGGCTCTCGCCCGCGGCGAGCGCCGGCGCGGCGGACGCGCACAGCGCGCAGGCCGCGAGCACGGCTGCGATCGGTCGAGCGGGCACTGCGGCAACGGTAGCTCAGGTGCCGACGTCGGCGAGCAGCCACAGGCCGAAGCTCGTGAACGCGACCATCACGGCGAGCATCCAGTACTGGCTGCGCACGGCCTCCTCGGGATCGCGGTAGAGCACGAGCGCGCGGTCGTGCGCGAGCGCGAGGCCGCCGACGTGGCCGGTGACGAGCGCCGCGACCTGCACGTACCAGATCGCCGCGTAGGAGATCACCTGGTAGTCGATCTGGTAGTTGGCGGTGCCGAACAGGTTCGAGCCGTCGCCGAGCGGGTCGGAGATCAGGTAGCCGATCGCCTGCCCCTGCCACAGGAGCAGCGAGAAGTAGTGCGCGAGCACGTACGCGAACGCGATCGGCACGAGCGTGTGCGCGAACGCGCGCGTCAGCTCGCCGAGGTCGTAGCGCTCGCTGACGTTGCGCACGCCGAGGATGCCGATGCGGTAGACGGCGACGATCAGGCAGATGCAGAACACGAGCCCGACCGAGTACGCGAGCTCCTGCGCCGGCGTCGGCCCGAGCCCGAGGCTCGAGAAGACGCTCTGCACTTCGGGCTCGGCTTTGCGCCAGATGCCGCCGTTGGAGAAGCCGTCGAACGTCGTCGTGCCGATCAGCGCGCAGACGAACGTGACGGCGCCGGCGCGCATCGAAAGGCTCGTCACGCCGCTGAGCGGCCGGCGCAGGCAGAGCCGGCCGCGCTCGTCGCGCACGAGCGGCGAGAGCTTGCCGAGCACGCCGAAGTAGACGGCGAAGCCGTCGGCCGACGTCGACCACTGCTCGACGCCGAACAGCGACATGCCGAGCAGCATCAGCAGGAAGTAGCCGAGCGAGAGCGCGGCGAGCAGCGACGGCTGGTCGCGGTTGACGTAGACGAGCTCGAGCCACGCGAAGCCGACGATCCCGGCGATCGCCGGCCACACGCCGAGCCACGCCGGGTAGCGCAGCGGCGGCTCGCGACGCTCGCCGCCGCGCGCGAGGCGCACGAGGCCGCGCGCCGCTCGCGCGCACGCGCGCCATGGGCTGAGCGAGGCGAACACGTCGCCGAAGATCACGCTCAGCACCGGGATGCCGACCCAGAAGATCACGTAGATGAACGTCACCGAGAAGTTCGCGTTCGTCACCTGCGCACCGTCGAAGCCGCTGTAGATGACGAGTGCGAACAGCGCGACGCCGAGCACGCCGGCGAGCGCGTCGAGGCGGCGCGGGACACGCGAACAGCCTCGCGCGCTGCTCGCTCTGCAGCTGCGGCGTGCGCCACAGCGTCGAGAGCGCGACGAACGAGACGACGAGCACGATCGCGGCGGTCCAGCTGAACAGCCACACGGGGATCGGCAGGTCGGCCTTGCCGACGATCCCGTGCGCCTGCGCGACCGCCGGCAGCGCCAGCGCCAGGAGGGCGGAGCCGCCGAGCAGCACGGGCAGCATCCGGCGTGGCGAGGCGTTCATCGGCGGCGCATTCTACGCCAGCGCGTCGGCGCGCCTCGCCGGTCGCGTCGGGTGCTCCGGCGCGCCTGCTCGCGTACCCTGCAACCTGCATGACCGAGCTCCCACTCGCCGTTTCGACCGGCATCGAGGCCGCGATGCAGCTCGGACCGCTCGCGCTGCTCGCGCTGCTGTACGCGCGCCGCGTGCGCACGCTGGCGACGAGCTCGCATCCGGTGCCGGGCTGGCGTCAGGCGTGCTTCTACGGCGGCTTCGTGACGATCGCGGCGGCGCTGACGTCGCTCGGCTCGGCCAGCCAGGACCTGCTGTACATGCACATGATCGAGCACCTGCTGCTCGGCGACATCGCGGCGCTGCTGATCGTCCTCGGGCTGACCGGGCCGCTGCTCGCGCCGGTCCTCAAGATCCGCCTGTTCGACCGCCTGCGCGCGCTCGCGCACCCGGCGATCGCGTTCCCGCTGTGGACGATCGACCTGTACGTATGGCACGTGCCGGCGCTCTACCAGGCGGCGCTGCGCCACCAGGCGATCCACGCGCTCGAGCACGCGATGTTCCTCGCGTGCGGCATCAACATGTGGATGTGCCTCGTCGGCCCGCTGCCGACGCCGAGCTGGTTCGGCAACCTCGCGCGGCTGTTCTACATCGTCGCCGTGCGCCTCGCGGGCACGGTGCTCGGCAACATCTTCCTGTGGTCGGGCACCGTCTTCTATCCGTTCTACACGCACGGCGACGCGGTCCACCACATCTCGCCGCTGGCCGACCAGAACATCGCCGGGGCGGTGATGATGGTCGAGGAGTCATTCCTCACGCTCGGGCTGTTCTGCTGGCTGTTTCTGCGCGCCGCGCGCGAGGGCGAGGAGCGCCAGAACCTGCTCGACTACGCGCACTCGCAGGGTCTCGAGCTGAGCGAGGCGCGCGCGGCGCGCGCGGTCGCCGCCGGGCGCGGCGCCGAGCTGCGCCGGCGCCTGGAGGGCCGCACGGAGACGGCCGAGCCGACCTGAGACGAACGGCGTCAGACGGCGCTACGCTTGCGGTGTGTGCGCCGGATGCGCGATGGCCGCGGCGTCGGCCGCCACGGGCTTCAGGACGTGGCTTCAGACCCATCACTTCGGCTGGCTGACGCCGAAGCGGATGCGCGCGCTGACGCTCGCGGCGATGGTCGCCGCCGGCCTCGTCTCGACGGTCGGCTTCAGCGGCTCGACCGCGCCTGCCGCGCACGCAGCGACGCATCAGGCTTCATCTCGCTAGTGCAAGCAGGTCGCTGGCTAGGGAGTCGATGACCAAGCGGGCCAAGGACGCAGGGAGCGTGGCGTGCTGGCCGATCAGTCGATCGCATCTGATCGACGATCGGCACGCGAGCGACCGAGGACGCCGGCGCGCGCCGTGCCAGCGGCTCCCTAGCCGCCGGCGACGGCGGGCAGGATCGTCAGCTCCGAGCCGTCCTCGACCGGCGTCTTCAGCCCGTCGAGGAAGCGGATGTCTTCGCCGGCGACGTACACGTTGACGAACCGGCGCAGGCCGCCGTCGTCGTCGTACAGCCGCGCGCGCAGCTCGTCGTGGCGCGCGAACAGCCCATCGAGCACCTCCTGCACGGTCTTGCCGTCGACCTCCGTCTCGGCCTCGCCGCCAGCAGCCGCTCGCAGCTGCGTGGGGATCTTCACGACCACGGCCATCAGACCGAGACCGTCTGGGAGAAGCCGGCCTCGAACGCGTCGACAGTCGGTGCGATCGTGCGCGTCTCGAACGTCCCGCGCACGGCGTCGAGCGTCTTCAGGCCCTCGCCGGTGATCACGAGCACGACGCGCTCGTCGGGGTCGATCTCGCCGCGCTCGGCGAGCTTCGCGAGCGTCGCCGTCGTGACGCCGCCGGCCGTCTCGGTGAACACGCCGGTCGTCTCGGCCAACAGCTTGATGCCGGCGCGGATCTCCTCGTCGGTGACCGAGTCGACCGAGCCGCCGCTGCGACGCGCGAGGTCGAGCGCATACGGGCCGTCGGCCGGGTTGCCGATCGCAAGCGACTTGGCGATCGTGTCGGGCTTGACCGGCCTGCAGACGTCGTGCCCGGCCGAGAACGCGCTCGCGACCGGCGAGCAGCCCTCCGCCTGCGCGCCGCTCATCCGCGGCGCCGGCCCGTCGAGCAGGCCGAGCTCGCTCCATTCCTGAAAGCCACGCGCGATTTTCGTGAACAGCGAGCCCGAGGCGATCGGCACGACGCAGCGGTCGGGCAGCTCCCAGCCGAGCTGCTCGGCGATCTCGAACGCGAGCGTCTTCGAGCCCTCGGCGTAGTAAGGGCGCAGGTTGATGTTGACGAACGCCCAGTCGCGTTCGGCGCACAGCTCGGTGCAGAGGCGGTTGACGTCGTCGTAGCTGCCCTGCACGCCGACGAGGTTCGTCCCGTAGACGCCCGTCGCGAGCACCTTCTGCTCCTCGAGGTTCGCCGGGATGAACACGTAGGAGTCGAGGCCGAGCGCGGCGCCGTGCGCGGCGACCGAGTTGGCGAGGTTGCCGGTCGAGGCGCACGCGATCGTCTCGAAGCCGAGCTCGCGCGCGCGCGTGACGGCGACCGAGACGACGCGGTCCTTGAACGAGTGCGTCGGGTTCGCCGCGTCGTTCTTGACCCACACCTCGCGCAGGCCGAGGCGCGCGGCGAGGCGGTCGGCGCGGATCAGCGGCGTGCAGCCGGCCGGCAGCCCGACGCGCGAGGCCAGGCGCCCCGACGGGCCGGGCGGTCCGCCCGCGAGCGGCAGGAAGTCGGCGTAGCGCCAGATGTTCTGCGGACCGCCCTGGATCCGCCGCCGCAGCTCGGCGACGTCGCCGCCGACGAGACGGCTGTGGTCGTAGGCGACCTCGAGCGGCCCGAAGCACTGCTCGCAGACATAGAGGGCCTCGAGCGGGTACTCGGCCTTGCACTCCTTGCACTGCAGGTGACTGACAGCCATTGGAAACCTCCGTCGTATCGTCTTCGCAATGCCACTTGTGCGAAGAGCGCGGAGGCTCGCCACACATCTCTCTGGAATTGGCACCTTCCCGCAGTGACGGACGGTGGTTGCCGGGGTTTCATAGGGCCAGTCCCTTCACCCCTCTGGATGTGTCCAGCTATGTGCGCGCAAGTCTAGCAATCCGCCTGACGGACGCAAGCGCACGTCCAGTGGGCTTGGACGGCCCGCGCGGCCTCGCCGCAAGCGCCGGTAACGGGGCGCGCGGCGCGGTGTAGGCGTTTCGATGCAGAGCGCCGCGCGCGAGCGCGATCCGGCCACCGCGACCCGCACGGCGCCGCTCGAGCCGCTCTCGGCGGCGAGCAGGCGGCGAATGCTCGTGATCGTCAACCCGCACGCGGCGACCGTCTCCGACCGGCTGCGCAACCTCGTCGTCTACGCGCTGAAGGGCCGCTACGACGTCGACGCGGTCGACACCGAAGCGCGTGGGCACGCGACCGTGCTGTGCCGCGAGGCCGCGCACGAGGGCTACGACGTCGTCGTCGCGTTCGGCGGCGACGGCACCGTCAACGAAGCGGCCAACGGCCTGCTCGGCTCGCCGACGCCGCTGTGCGCGCTGCCGGGCGGCTCGGCGAACGTGTTCGCGAAGATCCTCGGCATCCCCGGCGAGATCGTCGACGCGACCGAGCACCTGCTCGCGATGGCCGACGACTGGCGCCCGCGCGCGGTCGACCTCGGCGTCGTCAACGACCGCTGCTTCGCGTTCAACTCCGGCGTCGGCCTCGACGCGAGCGTCGTGCAGCGCGTCGACGCGCGCCCCGCGCTGAAGGCGCGCTTCGGCCCGCACTTCTTCGCGTGGACGGCGCTCACCACGTACACCGGCCGCTACCTGCTCGGCGCACCGCGCATGGTCGTCGAGGCCGGCGATCGGACGCTGCGCGGCGTCACGACCGTCGTCCAGAACGGCGCCCCGTTCACCTACTTCCACGAGCGCCCGATCGAGATCGCCGAGGGCGCGGCGCTCGACTCCGGCGCGCTCGCCGGCGCCGTGCTGCACCGCGCGACGCCGCTCGGCCTCGCGATGATCGGCGTGCGCGCGCTCTCGCCCGAGATGCGCGCCGTCGACCACCGCCAGATCACGGGCTTCGCCGGCGCGCAGCGGCTGAGCGTGCGAAGCGCCGACGAACGCCCGCTGCCGCTGCAGGTCGACGGCGACTACCTCGGCGAGGTCGAAGAGGCGCGCTACTCGATCCGTCCGCGCGCGCTGAACGTCGTCGCCTGAGCGCTCGCGCGGGCCAGCGCTCGCCTACGCGCCGCCGGGCGTGACCCGGTACGCGTCGAACACCGAGTCGATGTTGCGCATGCGCGTGATCGCGCCCTTCAGCGTGTGCGTGTCGGCGACCTCGACGACGAAGCGGTTCTTGACCATCGGCGGCGCCGACATGCAGCGCGCTTCGAGGATGTTCGCGCCGGACTCTGAGAACACGCGGGACAAGTCCTCGAGCAGGCGATGGCGGTCCCACGCGTCGATCTGGATTTCGACGACGAACGCCGTCGACTGGTCGCCGTCCCACGCGACGCTCGTGAAGCGCTCGGGGTCCTTGCGCAGCAGCGCCACGTTCGGGCAGTCTTCGCGGTGGATCGTGATCCCGCGCCCGAGCGAGATGTAGCCGACGATCTCATCGCCCGGCACCGGGCGGCAGCACTTCGCCAGGCGCAGCATCACGTCCTCGACGCCCTCGACCTTGATCCCGTACTGGCCCGAGGACTTCGTCGGGCGCCGGCGTGAGGAGCGCCCGACGCGCAGCAGGTCGGCCGCCGGACCCTCGGCATCGGCCGCCTCGCCCTGCTTCAGGCGCTGCATCACCTTGTCGACGACGAGCTTCGGCGAGACCTTCGCCGCGCCGAGCGCGATGTAGAAGTCGTCCGCCTTGCGGTAGCCGACCTCGCGGATCACGTCGGCGAGCAGCGCCGAGCCGGTGATCTTCTGCGCCGGCAGGCCCGCCCGGCGCAGGTGCTCCTGCAGCTGCTCGCGGCCGGTGTGCTCGGTGTCCTGGCGCGACTCGGCCTTGAACCACGCCTTGATCTTGTTGCGCGCGCGCGTCGTCTTGACCATCGCCAGCCAGTCGCGCGAGGGGCCGCGCTCGCGCTTGGCCGTGAGGATCTCGACGATGTCGCCCGAGCGCAGCTCGTAGTGCAGCGGCACGATCTTGCCGTTGACGCGTGCGCCGACGCAGCGGTGGCCGATCTCGGTGTGCACCTCGTAGGCGAAGTCCAGCGGCGTCGCGCCGGCGGCGAGCGACTTGACCTGGCCCTTCGGCGTGAACACGTAGACCTCGTCGTCGTACAGGTCCGTGCGCAGCGTCTCCATGAACTCGCGCGGGTCCGACAGCTCCTGCTGCCAGTCGAGCATCGTGCGCAGCCACTTCAGCTTCGCGTCGCCGCCCTGCGCCTCGCCCTGGGCGTCGCCCGCGCCGGGCGCGCGGCCCTGCTTGTAGACCCAGTGCGCGGCGACGCCGAACTCGGCCATCTCGTGCATCTCCTGCGTGCGGATCTGGATCTCCAGCGGCCGGCCCTCGGGCCCGATCACGGTCGTGTGCAGCGACTGGTACATGTTGAACTTCGGCATCGCGATGAAGTCCTTGAAGCGGCCGGGCAGCGGCTTCCACAGCGAGTGGATCACGCCGACGGTGCCGTAGCAGTCCTTCACCGAGTCGACGATCACGCGCATCGCCGTGAGGTCGTAGATCTCGTTGAACTCCCGACCCTTCTTCGTCATCTTCGAATAAATCGAATAAAAATGCTTCGCCCGCCCGGCGATCTGGGCTTGGATGCCGAGCTCCGACAGCTCGCGCGACAAATATTCGCCGGCCTCCGAGACATACCCCTCGCGGTCCTCGCGCTGCTGCGCGACGAGCCCCTTGATCTCCTGGTACTTGCGCGGGTGCAGCGTCGCGAACGCGAGGTCCTCGAGCTCCCACTTCAGCGCGTGGATCCCCAGGCGATGCGCGAGCGGCGCGTAGATCTCGAGCGTCTCGCGCGCCTTCTCCATCTGCTTCTGCTTCGGCATCGCGTCGATCGTCCGCATGTTGTGCAGGCGGTCGGCGAGCTTGATCAGGATGACCCGCACGTCGGTCGCCATCGCGACCATCATCTTGCGGTAGTTCTCCGCCTGCGCCTCGTCGTGCGACTGGAACGTGATCCCCTCGAGCTTCGTCACGCCGTCGACGATCTGCGCGATCTCCTCGCCGAAGCGCTCGCGCACCTCCTCGACCGACGCCGAGGTGTCCTCGATCGTGTCGTGCAGCAGCGCCGCGCACAGCGTCTCCGTGTCCAGCCGCATCCCCGCGCAGATCCGCGCGACGCCGACCGGGTGCACGATGAAGTCCTCGCCCGACTTGCGACGCTGCGCCGCGTGGTGCTCGCACGCGAACACGAACGCGTCCTGCACGCGCGCGCGGTCGATCTCCACGGCCGAGTCGGCCGCGTGCTCGGAGACGATCGCGAACAGGTCGGCGAGCAGTCGCCGCTCGGGCTCGGACAGGTCCAGGCGCGCCGGCGGCGGCTCGCTCGCGCGCGTGCGCGCGGGCACGGCGGCGGGCGGCGCCTGCTCGGCCACCTCGGCGCTGTTCGGATCCTTCGCGATCGCCATGTCTAAAGGGTAGGGGACGCTCTCCCCGGATCCAAGAACCTAGCCCGTCGCGAACAGGACGAGCTCGCCGTGCTCTTCGATCGGCTCGTGCTCGCGGCGCGAGAGGGGCGCGGCGGGCGCCGACGCCGGCGCGCGCTGCAGGCGCGCCGCGGCGATCTGCGGCGCGGGCGCCGCGGCGCAGGCGTGGCGCAGCACCAGGCGCGGCTCGGACACGCCGTTCCACTCGTTGACCTCGAGCTTGAACGTCGCCTGCGCCTGCTCGCCTTCGGCGACCGGCAGTGTCGCGCCATTGCCGAACGCGACCGCGCGGGCGCGCGCGCCGCGCGAGTGGACGGTGAAGCGCACGTGCCGCCCTTCGCCCATTGCGCGCGCGTCGGCGAACGTCGCGTCGGCGAGCATCAGCGAGACGCCCGGGTTGCCGCGCCCGAACGGCGCCAGGCGCTGCAGCTCCTCGGCGAGCCCCATCGACAGCTCGTCGCCGCCGACGAGCGCGTCGACGCGCTCGACGCCGAGCAGGTCGGCCGGCGTCAGCACGCGCGCGGCGTGCGCCGCGAACGCCTCCGCGAGCGCCGCGACGCGCCCGCGCTCGATCTCCAGGCCCGCGGCCGCTCGATGGCCGCCGTGGCGCAGCACGTGCTCGGCGCAAGCGTCGAGCCCGCCGAGCAGGTCGAACGCGGCGATGCTCCGCGCCGAGCCCCTCCCCCGCTCGCCCTCGAGCGCGATCAGCACGACCGGCCGGTTGTGCCGCTCGGCCAGCCGCGCCGCGACGATCCCGATCACGCCGGCGTGCCAGCCCTCGCCGGCGAGCACGTACGCGTCGCGCTCGCCGAGCGCAGCGATCTGCGCTTCGGCGTCGTAGCGGATCCGCGTCTCGACCTCGCGGCGCTCGTAGTTGGCGCGGTCGAGCTCCTCGGCGACGTGCGCCGCGCGCAGCGGGTCCTCGGTCATGATCAGCTCGAGGCCGGCGTCGGCCCGGTACAGCCGTCCCGCCGCGTTCAGGCGCGGCGCCAGCGCGAAGCCGATCGCGCGCTCGTCGACACGCCCGGGGTCGACGCGCGCGACGCGCATCAGCGCGCGCAGCCCCGGCTTGCCCGTCGCCGCCAGCGCGCGCAGCCCGCGCCGCACGAACGCGCGGTTCTCGCCGCGCAGCGGCACGACGTCGGCGACCGTCGCCAGCGCGACGAGGTCGAGCTCGCACTCGAGCTCGCGCACGTCGCGCCCCGCGCGTTCGTACAGCGCCTGCGCGAGCTTGTACGCGACCGCCGTCGCGCACAGCTCCTCGCACGGGTAGCCGCACAGCGCCGGGTGCACGATCGGCGCGTCCGGCAGCGCTCCGTCGGCGCGCGGTGCGTGATGGTCGGTGACGATGACGTCGAGGCCGAGCTCGCGCGCGAGCGCGACCTCCTCGACCGCCGTGATCGCGCAGTCGGCGCTGATCAGCAGGCGCGTGCCGCGCGCGGCCAGCCGTCTCACCGTCGCGGCGGCGAGTCCGTAGCCGTCGCCGGCGCGATCGGGCAGGTAGTGGTCGACGTCGGCCCCGAGCGCGCGCAGCGCGCGCAGCAGGATCGCCGTCGAGCAGACGCCGTCGACGTCGTAGTCGCCGTGGATCGTGACCCGCCGCCCGGCCGCGACGTGCGCGAGGATCGTCGCGACCGCCCGCTCGATCCCGGCGAACGCGCTCGGCGGGTGGTGCTCGTCGGCCGCGAGGAACGCGCGCGCCGACTCCGGCTCGGCGAGCCCGCGCCGGACGAGCACTTGCGCGAGCGCGCCGCTGACGCCGAGCTCGCGGCGCAGGCGCTCGACGTCCTCAAACGGGCAGTCGGCGATCTCGAAGCGTGGCGTCTGCACAGCCGCTCAAAGCTACGGACAGCGCTAGACGGAACCGTGCGCGCAGCTCCACAGGGCGCTCGAGGCGTCGCGTCGCGGCCGCCGCGCGCCGACGCCGGCGCCGGGTCGAGCGCCCGCGTCTCGCCGAGGGTCAGGCGTCTTCGAGCGGGCGGGAGGCGACTTCCTTGCGCATCCCGACGAGGTACACGATCGCCATGCCGATCAGCGCGCCGGGCACCGCGTACAGCACGACGGCGACGTCGGTCGCCTTTTCGCCAGGGATCTTCAGCGAGGAGACCTTGACGCTGTAGATGATCAGCCCGACGACGATCGATCCGACCAGCGATCCGACGAACGCGCCGACGATGCCGCCCCAGAAGCGGTCGGGCAGGAAGATCGTGTAGTGCCAGATCGCGAGTCCCATGATCACCCAGCCGAGCAGCCCCATCAGCGTCTCCCGTGCCTGCGGTTGCGCGGGCGTTTGCGCTTCGGCGCCGGTTTGTCTTCCTTCAGCACGAGATCCTCCGGCGTCAGGTCGGCCGTCGGGTCGCGCTGCGGCTCGGCCGCCGCGTCGGGCTGGTCGAGCTCCGGCTCGGGCTTGGCGGACGGCGGCTTCTGCGACGCCGGCGCCGGCCGAGCGCCGCGAGCGGCCGTTCGAGCGCTGCGCGCGCGCCGGCCGCGTCGCCGGGCTCGGCGGGACTCGACGTCGAGGTCGCGGACGAGCTCCTGAAACTCGTCGCGCGAGATCTGCTCGCCCGGCTCCTCCGGCGCGATCAGGCTGCCGCGCCGGCTGCGCCTGCGCTTCTCGGCCGGCTCGACGTCGACCGGCTCGCTGCCGACGCTCGTCGCGTACGCGGGCACGGCGCCGAGTTCGCGCACGATCCGCGCGCGCCGGTTGCGGTAGCCGGGCTCGCGCTCCTTCCAGTGCGTCAGCACCGGCGAGGCGATGAAGATCGACGAGTACGCGCCCGAGGCGATCCCGACCATCAGCGCGAACGCGAAGTCCTTCAGCGTTTCGCCGCCGAACAGCAGCAGCGAGACGACCGGCAAGAGCGTGCAGAAGCTCGTCGCCAGCGATCGCGTCAGCACCTCGGACATCGAGCGGTTGACGATCTGCGAGAACGCGGCGCGCGGCATTCGCGGCACGTTCTCGCGCACGCGGTCGAACACGATGATCGTGTCGTACAGCGAGTAGCCGAGGATCGTCAACAGCGCCGCGACGGTCGCGGTCGTGACTTCGCGCCCGGTCAGCGAGTAGACGCCGGCGGTGATCAGCAGGTCGTGCATCAGCGCGATCAGCACCGGGACGGAGTACTTCCACGTGAAGCGCAGCGCGATGTACGCCGAGATCACGAGCAGCGACGCGATGATCGCGATCACGGCGCTGTTGGCGACGGTCTTGCCGAACGTCGGCCCGATCGAGGTCGAGGAGAAGTTCTTCGTGCCCGCGACCGAGCCCTGGCCGAACTTCGCGTCGAGGTCGGCCTTGATCTTCTGGACGTTTTCCGGCTTCAGCGTCTTCATCGAGATCTGGTAGCCGCTGCCGCCGATGCTCTTGTTGTTGTACTTCTGCACCACGGCGTTGCCGTAGCCGGCCGCGCTCATCTCCTTGGCGACTTCGCTCACGCTGACCGGGCGCACGAACGCCGTCTGGATCCGCGTGCCCGACTTGAAGTCGATCCCGAAGTTCAGCCCCTTGCCGCCGATCGCGATCGCGCCGATCAACAGGATCGTGCCCGACAGCGAGAAGAACCACTTCGAGGCGCCCATGAAGTCGAACGTCCAGCCGCCGCCGCGGCGCGCGGTGCCGAGCGCGGCCGGGTGCGAGACGAGTTTCGAGCGGCCCATCGCGCCGAGCGCGGCCTGCGTCGCGAGCACGGCCGTGAACAGCGAGACGAGCGTGCCGATGCCGAGCGTGAACGCGAACCCCTTGACTTCGGCCGTCGCCAGCGCGAACAGGATGAACGCGGTCATGAACGTCACGACGTTCGCGTCGATGATCGCTTCGAAGCCGCGCTTGTAGCCGGTCGCGATGCCGGAGATCACCGATCTGCCGCCGCGGATCTCCTCCTTGACGCGCTCGAAGATCACGATGTTGGCGTCCGCCGCGACGCCGATCGTGAGGATCAGGCCGGCGATGCCAGGCAGCGTCAGCGTGATCGGGATCAGCTTGATCAGCGCGAAGAAGTAGATCCCGTAGATCAGCAGGCCGCCGATCGCGATCGCGCCGAGCACGCGGTAGAACAGCAGCAGGAACAGGCAGACGATCGCGAAGCCGACGAGCCCCGCGAGCAGGCCCTGGTTGAGCGCCGTTTTGCCGAGCGTCGCCGAGACCTGCGAGTTGGAGATCAGCTGCAGCTTGATCGGCAGCGCGCCCGACTGCAGCTCCTGCGCGAGTTCCTGCGCGGAGGTGATCGTGAAGCCGCCGGAGATCTGCGAGCCGGTCGTGGCGTCGATTCCTTCGGGGTACTTCGTGTAGTCGATCGACGGCGCCGTGATGATCTGCCCGTCGAGCGCGACGGCGAAGTGCTGCAGCGCCGCTTCCCTCGAGACCCCCGGGAGCTGCGCTTCCTGGCCGCGGTGGGCGATTTCCTTGGTGACCTGCTGGAAGACGCTCTTGCCGTGCCCGGTGAATTCGAACGTCACGTTCGGCGCGCCGGTGCCGCCCGCGCCTTCGTCGAAGCTCTGCGTCGGGTTCTTCACGTCGGCGCCGGTCAGCACCGGATCGTCCTTCAGCACGTAGTAGCTGTTCGGGCTTTTCTGCGTGACCTTGCCGGCGCTGGTCTGGATCGGCTGCGCCTGCACGAGCACCGTGCCGGGGTTCACGCGCACGACCTGCGGCTTCGCGCCGGGCGGCACTTTGTAGCTGTCGGCGTAGAGGTTCTTTTCCGTTTCCTCGGGTCCGCGCAGGACCTTTTCGTGCTTCGTGTCGAGCAGGTACCACGTACCGTAGATGCATTCGCCGGCCTGCGCGGGCGTGCACCCCTTCGTCCACGTCGTGTCGTTCTTGCGCAGTTCGGCCGGGCGTTTGCCGGCGCGCTGCACCGCCTGGTACTCGGGCAGGCCGCGTTCGGCGCTGGCCGGCGCCTGTCCGCCGGTGACGATCGCTTCGGTCGGCGCCGGCTTGCCGGTCGGCCCGATCACGTTCGGCTCCCAGTCGTAGAAGAACAGCTGCGCGGTCTTGCCGACCTCCTGTTCGGCGCGTTTGGCGTCTTTGACTTCCGGCAGCGCCACGTCGATTTCGTCCGAGCCCGAGCGCTGGATTTCCGGCTGGGAGACGCCGAGCTGGTCGACGCGCTTGCGCATGATGTTGATCGCCTGGTTGAGCGATTCGGGGTCGACTTTCGACTGCGCCGTCGGCTTCGCCTGGTAGATCAGCTGCACGCCGCCCTTCAGGTCGAGCCCCAGGCGCGTCTTTTTGGCGACGATCGTCACCGCCGCGAGCCCGAGCAGCAGGGCGACGACGAGCAGCACGAACGCATTGCGGCGGCGGTCTGTCATCTCGCACCCATCGCCAGTTCAGACTACTTGTCCGGCGTCAGCACTAGCAACAGCCCGCCGTCGTCGTCATACGCCGGGAACATGTCCGCCTTCGCGCTCGCCGCGACGTCGCGTTCGCCGGCGACCTGCACCGGCACCTCGAGTTTGCGCACGCCCCACTCGAGCACCGTCGCGACCGGATCGTCGCCGTTCTGGAAGCTGAGGCCGAGCACCTGCTCGACGTGCTGGCCGATCACCTCTTCCTCCTCGAGGCCCGTGAACGCGAACGAGTTCTTGCCGCAGCCGATCACGCGGCCCTCGCCGTCGCAGACGAAGAACGCGGCGTCGGGCGCCGGGTAGTAGTCGTCGAGCAGTTCGAACAGGAACGCGAAACCGCACTTCGAGCAGCCCTTCGGCTGGCGCGTGAAGCCGATGTTGCGGTCGAGCTCGGTCGTGCGGTGCCCGCAGTTGGGACAGATGAACGGATGGGCCATGGTTGGACACAGACTACGAAAGCGGCAAGCCGCGCGATTCAGAACAGCGCGGGGCCGTCGGGCGCCGGTGTCTCCAGCCCGAGGTGCGCGAACGCCGCCGCGGTCGCGGCGCGCCCGCGCGGCGTGCGCTTCAAGAGGCCCTCGCGCAGCAGGTAGGGCTCGTAGACGTCCTCGATCGTGTCCTGCTCCTCGCCGACGGCGACGGCGAGCGTCGAAAGGCCGACGGGGCCGCCGTCGAACTTGACGCAGACCGCGCGCAAGATCTCCCTGTCGAGGCGATCGAGGCCGAGCTCGTCGACCTCGAGCATCTCCAGCGCCGCGTCCGCGGCCGCCGCCGTGACGACGCCCTGCATCCGCACCTCGGCGAAGTCGCGCACGCGCTTGAGCAGGCGGTTGGCGACGCGCGGGGTGCCGCGGCTGCGCTCGGCGATCGTGCTCGCGCCCTGCTCGTCGAGCTCGATCTCGAGGATCCCCGCCGAGCGGCGCACGATGCTCGCGAGGTCGGCGACCGAGTAGGGCTCCAGGCGCGCCTGGATGCCGAAGCGGTCGCGCAGCGGCGTCGTCAGCAGGCCCGAGCGCGTCGTCGCGCCGACGAGCGTGAAGTGCGGGAGCTCGAGCGTCACGACGCGCGCGCCGGCGCCCTGGCCGACGGTGATCGGCAGGCGCCGGTCCTCCATCGCCGGGTAGAACGTCTCCTCGAGCGTTCGCGGCAGGCGGTGGATCTCGTCGACGAAGAACACGCTGCGCGGCTCGAGCGCCGTGAGGAACGCCGCGATGTCGCCCTTGCGCTCGAGCGCCGGGCCGGCGGTCTGCACGAACGGGACGCCGAGCTCGGCCGCGACGATCTGCGCGAGCGAGGTCTTGCCGAGGCCGGGCGGCCCGGCGAGCAGCAGGTGGTCGAGCGCATCGCCGCGCGCCGTCGCCGCCTCGATCGCGACCGCGAGCTGCTCGCGCAGCGCCTCCTGGCCGACGAAGTCGCCGAGCCGGCGCGGGCGCAGCGAGCGGTCGAGCTCGTCCTCGGCGACGAGGTACGGCGTCTGGATCCGCTCGCCGTCGGCGGCGATCGGCGATTCGACGCTCATGTCGTCGCCCGTGCGAGGCGCAGTGCGTGCGCAATCAGCTGCTCGGCGCTCTCGCCCTCGGCGTCGAGCAGCAGCTCGTCGGCTTCGCCGGGCGCGTAGCCGAGCTCGATCAGCCCGGCGCGCGCGAGGCCGCGCCCGTCACCGACGTCGGGCGCCGCGCGCTCACCGCGCGCGGCGAGGATCGCGCCGTCGCTCGCCTCGCCGTCGCTGCGCACGACGACCTTCTCGCGCAGCTCGACGATGATCCGCTCGGCCGTGCGCTTGCCGATCCCCGGGACGGCCTGGAAGCGCGCCGCGTCGCCGCCCGCGATCGCCGCGATCAGCTCGCGCGGCGGCCCGCCGGAGAGCACCGCGAGCGCGACCTTCGGCCCGACGGCCTGCACGGACAGCAGCATCAGGAACAGGTCGCGCTCCTGCTCGGAGTGAAAGCCGTGCAGCGCGAGCGCGTCGTCGCGCACGATCAGGTGCGTGTGCAGCGTCGCCGGCTCGCCGACGGGCGGCACGTGGCGCAGTGTCTCGGCGGAGACGGCCGCGCGGTAGCCGACGCCGTCGCACAGGAGGACGACGTGGTCGGAGCGGCGCACGGCGACCTCGCCGCGCAGCAGCGCGATCACGCCTCGGCCCTCGTTCCCGCGAGCGCGCCGGCGAGCGCGCGCGTCAGCGGCGCGCAGTTGGCGTGGCAGATCGCGACGGCGAGCGCGTCGGCGGCGTGATCGGGGCGCGGCTCGCGCTCGAGCGCGAGCAGCGCCATCACCATCCGCCCGACCTGCTCCTTGCTCGCGCGGCCGTTGCCGCAGACCGCGCCCTTGACCTGTTGCGGGGTGTAGCCGGCGCACGGCAGCCCGCGCTGGCCGGCGGCGAGCATGACGACGCCGCGCGCATGGCCGACGGCGAACGCCGTTTTCACGTTCTGCCCGAAGTACAGCTCCTCGAGCGCGACCGCGTCGGGCTCGTGCGCGGCGATCAGCCGCTCGACCTGCTCGTGGATCTCGGCGAGCCGGCGCTCGCGCGCGAGCTCGCCGGCGGTCTCGATCACGCCGCCGTCGAGCGCGAGCAGCCGTCCGTCGCGGCGCTCGACGACGCCGTAGCCGGTGTTCGCGAGGCCGGGGTCGATGCCGAGGACGATCATGGGAGGTGATTCTGCGCGCGACCTCGGACGCCTGCCTGGCGCGCGCTGCAACGCCCGCCACGCCCTGCGCCCGCGAGCAGGCGCGCACGCGCCACCGTGGCGTACGCTGCGCGCCGATGGGCGACGAGCGGATCGACTTCGCCGCGGAGGGCCTGCTCGACGGGTTGCAGGGCGCGGCGCGCGCCGACCGGCTGGCGCTGCTGGAGCAGCTCGCCGGCGAAGGCATCCCGCTGAGCGAGCTGCGGCGCACGACGGCGACGGGCACGATCGTGCTGCTGCCGGCCGATCGCGTGATCGGCGGCGGCGAGCGGTACACGGCCGATCAGGTCGCCGAGCTGAGCGGCGTCGAGCTCGAGTTCCTGATCGCGGCGCGGCGCGCGATGGGGCTGCCGACGCCGGAGCCCGACGAGGCGGCGTACACCGACGCCGAGGTCGAGGCGGCGAAGCGGATCGTGCTCGGCCGCGAAGCGGGCATCTCCGACGAGGAGGTGCTCGACCTGCTGCGCGTGCTCGGGCGCGGGCTCTCGCAGGCGGCGCAGAGCCTGCGCGCGATGCCGATGAAACTCGTGCTCAAGCCGGGGATGAGCGAGCGCGAGCTCGCGAGCCGCTACGGCGAAGCCGCCGCGCAGCTCTACCCGCTGGTCGACCCGATGGTCAGCAACGTGCTCGCACTGCACCTGCGAAACGCGACGGAGAGCGAGGCGATCTCGACGATCGAGCGAATCGACGGCCAGCTGCCGGGCTCACGCGAGGTCGCGATCGGCTTCGCCGACCTCGTCGGGTTCACGCGCCTGGGCGAGGAAGTGCCGCCGGACGAGCTCGGGCGCCTGGCGGTGCGCCTGGAAGCGCTCGCGGGCGACGTCGCCGTGCCGCCGGTGCGGCTGGTGAAGACGATCGGCGACGCGGCGATGCTCGCCTCGCCCGAGCCCGAGCCGCTGCTCGGCGCGTCGCTCGACCTGATCGCGGCGGCCGACGCCGAGGGCGAGCAGTTCCCGCAGCTGCGCGCCGGCGCGGCGCTCGGCCAGGCGCTGCCGCGCGCCGGCGATTGGTACGGGCGGCCGGTCAACCTCGCCAGCCGGATCACCGCGATCGCGCGGCCGGGCAGCCTGCTCGTCGAGCGCGAGCTGCACGAGCGCGTCGCCGACGCGCAGCACGCCGAGGACGCCTACCGCTGGTCGTTCGCCGGCGAGCGGCGGCTGAAGGGGATCCGCGGCGCCGTGCCGCTGTTCCGCGCGCGCCGCGCCGCGCCGGCCGGCGATTAGCCCCTCAGCCGGCGATGCGCTCCAAGACGTCGGCGGGCGCGTCGAAGTTGGCGTGCACGGCGTCGACGTCGTCGCTCTCTTCGAGCGCGTCGATCAGGCGCATGAGCGTGCCGGCCTGGCTCTCGCCGATCGGCACGAGGCTCGACGGACGATAGGCCATCTCGGCGCTCTCGAGCTCGACGCCGGCGGCCTCGAGCGCGTCGCGCACGGCGGTGAACTCGGCCGGCTCGGAGACGACCTCGAAGACGTCGCCGTCGACGGCGATGTCCTCGGCGCCGGCCTCGACGGCCGGCATCAGGTCGTCTTCGGAGTAGCGCGTCGCGTCGACGACGATCGTGCCCTTCTTGTCGAACAGGTAGGCGACGGAACCGGGCTCGCCGAGGCTGCCGCCGTTCTTCGTGAACGCGTGCCTGACGTCGGCGCCGGTGCGATTGCGGTTGTCGGTGAACGCCTCGATCAGCAGCGCGACGCCGCCGGGCCCGTAGCCCTCGTAGAGGACCGACTCGATCGCGTCGGCCTCGCCGCCCTCGCCGGTGCCCTTGGCGATCGCGCGTTCGATGTTGTCCTTCGGCATCGACGCTTCTTTGGCCTTGCGAATCGCGAGATCGAGCGCCGGGTTGCCGACCGGGTCGCCGCCGCCGTCGCGCGCGGCGACCATGATCGCGCGCGTCAGCTTCGAGAAGTGCTTGCCGCGCCGCGAGTCGACGATCGCCTTCTTGTGCTTGATGCTCGCCCACTTGGAGTGTCCTGACATGTCGTTCATTTTAGGAGTCCGACGTGCACGGGGCCGCGCGGCGCGCGCGGCGGCCGGCGCCACGCGAAGGCGTGGAGCCTCTCCGCGGACCCGTAGGATGCGCGTGAGTGAGCGCCTCCGTGCCAGCCGAGATCTTCAAGGCGTACGACATCCGCGGGATCTACGGCGAGCAGATCGACGGCGACGTCGCCGAGCGGATCGGCCGCGCGTTCGCGCACGTGCTGGCCGAGCTGGCGGGCAAGCCCGTCGCCGACCTGCGCGTCGGGCTCGGGCGCGACATGCGCCTGTCGGCGCCGGAGCTGGGGGCGCGCTACTGCGAGGGTCTCGTGAGCGCGGGCGCGAACGTGCTCGACGCCGGCCAGGTCGGCAGCGAGATGCTGTACTTCCTCGTCGGCTCGCGCGAGCTCGACGGCGGGCTGATGTGCACGGCGTCGCACAACCCGAAGGCGTATACGGGCGCGAAGCTCGTGCGCGAGGGCGCGATCGCGCTGTCGGGCGACTCGGGCATCGAAGACGTCCGCCGACGCGTCGAAGCCGACGATCCCGCGAGCGCGGAGGGCGATGCGCGCGGGACGCTCGAGCAAGTCGACGTCTGGGAGGAGTTCCAGGCGGCGGCGTTGAGCTTCATCGACCCGGACGTCGTCGGCTCGATCTCAAAGCCGCTGACGGTCGTCGTCGACGGCGGCAACGGGATGGCGGGCCCGATGGTCGGGCCGCTGCTCGAGCGCCTCGGGCTGGAGCTGATCGAGACGTACTGGACGCCGGACGGCAACTTCCCCGACCACGAGCCGAACCCATTGCTGCCGGAGAACCGCGAGCTGATCATCGAGAAGGTGCGCGAGACGGGCGCCGACCTCGGGATCGCGTGGGACGGCGACGCCGACCGCTGCTTCTTCATCGACGAGACGGGCGCGTTCGTCGACGGCGACTTCCTCACGGCGCTGCTCGCCGAGTCGCTGCTGCGCAAGAGTCCGGGCGAGGCGATCCTGTACGACGTGCGCGCGTCGTGGGCGGTGCCGGACACGGTCGAGCGCGCCGGCGGCACGCCGTACATCAACCGCGTCGGGCACGCGTTCTTCAAGACGCGCATGCGCAAGGAGGGCTCGCTGTTCGGCGGCGAGGTCTCCGGGCACTACTACTTCCGCGACTTCTACTGCGCCGACTCGGGCACGATCCCGGCGCTGCTCGTGCTCGAGCTGCTCGCGCGCGAGGGCAAGTCGATGTCGGCGCTGCTCGCGCCGTACCACGAGCGCTACTTCATCTCGGGCGAGGTCAACTCCGAGGTCGCCGACGCCGACGCGAAGATGCAGGAGATCGCGGCGCGCTACTGCGACGCGCGCCAGGAACGCCTCGACGGGGTCTCGATCTACTACGAGGACTGGCACTTCAACGTGCGCTCGTCGAACACCGAGCCGCTGCTGCGCCTGTGCCTGGAGTCGCTCGTCTCGCGCGAGGACATGGAGCGGCGCCGCGACGAGGTGCTCGCGCTGATCCGCTCGTGAGCGAGGAGGACTCGGCGGCGCAGGAGCGCGCCGAGTTGGACCTGCGGCGGGCGGCGGAGGCGGGGATCCATCGCCTGTCGATCCCGACGCCGTTCATGGTCGGGCGCGTCAACGCGTACCTGATCGAGGACTCGCCGCTGACGCTGGTCGATTCGGGGCCGAACTCGGCGAAGGCGCTCGACGAGCTCGAGCAGCAGCTGCGCGAGCGCGGACATGCGATCGAGGACATCGAGCTGCTGGTCGTCAGCCACCAGCACATCGATCACTTCGGCCTCGCGTCGATCCTCGCGCGGCGCTCGGGCGCGGAGGTCGCGGCGCTCGATCGGCTGGCGCCGTTCCTGGCGAGCTTCGGGCGCGAGACCGATCTCGACGACGCGTTCGCGCAGAACCTGATGCTGCGCCACGGCATCCCGGCCGACGTCGTCACGGCGCTGCGCGCCGTCTCGGCGAGCTTCCGCGGCTGGGGCGCGTCGGTCGAGGTCACGCGAACGCTCGCGCCCGACGGCGAGCTGCGCCTACGCGAGCGCACGCTGCGCGTGCTGCACCGCCCCGGCCACAGCCCGTCGGACACGGTGTTCGTCGACGAGTCCAGCTCGATCATGCTCGCCGCCGACCACCTGATCGCGCACATCTCCTCCAACCCGCTGCTCGCGCGCCCGCTCGGCGCCGAGCCGGACATCGGCGCCGAGCGCCCGCAGGCGCTGCTCACGTACATGGCCTCGCTCGAACAGACGCGCGCGATGGACCTGTCGCTCGTGCTGCCCGGCCACGGCGACCCGATCACCGACCACGTCGCGCTGATCGACGAACGCTTCCGCATGCACCGCCGTCGCGCCGAGAAGATCCGCCGCCTGATCGCCAGCGAGCCGCGCACGGCGCACGAGATCGCACAGCAGCTATGGGGCAACGTCGCCGTGACGCAGGCGTTCCTGACGCTGTCGGAGGTGCTCGGGCACGTCGACCTGCTGCTGCGCGACGACAGCGTCGTCGAAGACGAGAGCGACGGGGTCGTGCGCTTCCGCGTGGCTTAGGGCCGGCGCTCGATCTCCCGCACGTGCGCGACGCTCGCGCGATCGTCAGCGTCATCGCTCGCGTCCGCCGCGAACCACGCGTCGAGGATCTCGCCGAGCAGCGCGGGCGAGGTCATGCGCAGGCTCAGCGCGAGCACGTTCGCGTCGTTCCAGCGCCGCGCGCCGGCCGCCGTCGCGGCGTCCGCGCACAGCGCGGCGCGCACCCCCGCGACCTTGTTGGCGGCGATGCTCGCCCCCGTGCCCGTCCAGCAGCAGACGACGCCCTGCTCGGCGCGCTCACCGGCGACGTCGCGCGCCGCGGCCTCGCTGGCCCACGCCCACTCGTTTCGCTCCCCCTCGGCGAGCGCGCCGTGCGCGATCGTCGTGTGGCCGCGGCGCTCGAGCTCGCCGGCGAGCGCGGCGGCGACGCCGGTCAGCTCGTCTGCGGCGATCGCGATGCGCACCGCGCGAGTATCGCCGATCGCCGGCGACGGCCGGAGCGCGTGAGAGGCTGCGCGGCGATGGCCGAAGCGCGCGCGCCGAGCAGCCACCGCACGCACCGTCCGCCGGGCACGGTCCCGCCGAGCCGGATGCGCCCGCGGCTTCACTGGGAGCTGCTGATCTGCAGCGTTCGCGGGCACGCACTCGTCGGCGCCGACGCGGCCGAGCTGCGACAGCAGGACGCGATCTTCGCGCGCGAGGACGCCGCCGGCGTACGCTGGCTTCGCTGCCTGCGCTGCGACAGCTGGCTGCCGCTACCGCCACCGGAGCGGCCGGCGCACCGGCACGCGCCCGAGCGCGAGCAGATCGAGCTGCCGCCGCGCGGCAAGCCGTTGCGCGACAAGGTCGTGCTGCGACTGATCGCGATCGACCGCGCGTTCCACTTCGTCGTGCTCGTGGCGCTCGGCGTCGCGGTGCTCCTGTTCTCGACCGACCGCGCAACGCTGCGGCACACGTTCTTCAAGGTGATCGCCGACCTGCAGGGCGGGGTCGCCGCCAGCCAGTCGCACGCGCATGGCTTCCTGCACACGATCGACAGCGCGTTCACGACGTCCTCCTCGCACCTGCACCTGCTCGGCGTGGTGCTGCTCGTCTACGGCGCCGTCGAGGGCGTCGAGGCGGTCGGCCTATGGCGCCAGCGCCGCTGGGCCGAGTACCTGACGTTCCTCGTCACGACGTCGCTGCTGCCGCTCGAGGTCTACGAGCTCGCCAACCGCGCGACGGCGTTCAAGGCGATCGCGTTTGTCATCAACGTCGCGGTCGTGCTCTACCTGCTGCGCGCCAAGCGCCTGTTCGGGCTGCGCGGCGGCATCGCCGTCGAGCGCGCCGAGAACGCGGTCGACCAGGGCTGGGAGGCGCTCGAACGCACGGCGCCGCCCGGCGGCCTCCCCGCCCCCGCCGGCGACGCCCCTCCGCTCTGACGCACGCCGGCGTCAGCCGCCGACGCGCGCGGCGGCGGCGAACTCGCGCGCCCAGTCGAGCAGCAGCTCGTGCAGGCGGTCGTCGCCGGCGATCTCGCTGTGGAAGGCGACCGCGAGCATCCGGCCCTCGCGCGCCGCGACGGGGTGGCCGTCGACGTCGGCGAGGATCTCGACGCCGGCGCCGTGCTCGGCGATCCACGGAGCGCGGATGAAGATCGCCCGCATCGGGCCGCCCGAGACTCCGGCGAGCTGGACGTCGGCCTCGAAGCTGCGCACCTGACGCCCGAACGCGTTGCGCTGCGCGCGGACGTCCATCAGGCCGAGGTGCTCGCGGTCGAGCATGATCAGCCCGGCGCACGAGCCGAGCACCGGCAGCCCGGCGCGCGCGAGCTCGCGGATCGGCTCCGCGAGCCCCTCGCGCTCGATGCCGAGCGTCATCGTCGTCGACTCGCCGCCGGGGATCACGAGCCCGTCGACGCCATCGAGATCGGCGACGACGCGCACCTCGCGAACGCGCGCGCCGAGGCGCTCGAGCACGCGCCGGTGCGCCTCGAAGTCGCCCTGCAGCGCGAGCACGCCCACCAGCAGCGCCGTCGAGGACGGCGGCGCTACCTCACCAGCCACGCTGAGCTAGGAGCTGCTCGTCCTCTAGCTTCGAGGTCTCGAGGCTCTCCATCGCGATGCCGAGGCCGCGCGAGGCGGCGGCGACGCGCTCGGGGTCCTGCCAGTGGGTCGTCGCCTCGACGATCGCGCGCGCACGCGTCGGCGGGTCCTCGGACTTGAAGATGCCCGAGCCGACGAACACGCCTTCGGCGCCGAGCGCCATCATCAGCGCGGCGTCGGCCGGCGTCGCGATGCCGCCGGCGCAGAACAGGACGACCGGCAGCTTGCCCTCGCTCGCGACCTGACGGATGATGTCCAGCGGCGCCTGCAGCTCCTTCGCGGCGGTCGCGAGCTCGGAGTCTTCGAGCATCGTCAAGCGACGGATCTCGCCGTTGATCTTGCGCATGTGGCGCACCGCCTCGACGATGTCGCCCGTGCCGGCCTCGCCCTTGGAGCGGATCATCGCCGCGCCCTCGCCGATCCGCCGCAGCGCCTCGCCAAGATTCGTCGCGCCGCACACGAACGGCACCTTGAACGCCCACTTGTCGATGTGGTTTGACTCGTCGGCCGGCGTCAGCACCTCCGACTCGTCGACGTAGTCGACCTCGAGCGCCTCGAGCACCTGCGCCTCGACGAAGTGCCCGATCCGCGCCTTCGCCATCACCGGGATGCTGACGGCCTCTTGGATGCCGGCGATCATCTCCGGGTCGGACATCCGCGCGACGCCGCCGTCGCGGCGGATGTCGGCCGGCACGCGCTCGAGCGCCATCACCGCCGCGGCGCCCGCCTGCTCGGCGATCGTCGCCTGCGCGGGCGTCACGACGTCCATGATCACGCCGCCCTTCAGCATCTCGGCCAGGCCGGCCTTGACTCGGAACGTCGACTCGTCGCGCATCGCCCTAGTTTGACATGCGCCCGCCGCGCGCAAGGGCCTGCTCACGCGGCGCCCGAGCGACACCGAGGCGCGCTACTTCAGGCGAAACGCCTTGATCCGGTCGTCGTACTGCGCCGAATCCTGCGCGTACACGCCGTATGCGAGCGCTTGGATCAGGCTCAGCAGCGCCGTGTGCGAGCGCACGTACGCGGGGCTGTTGGACGAGTAGTACAGCTTGATCTGCGCGAGCTTCGCGACCTCGGAGAGCGTTGCGTCGGTGATCGCCGCGGTCTGCGCCTTGCGGTGACGCGCGAGCTTCATCGCGCGCACGACCAGCGGGTGCGGTCGCCCGGCGGAGAGCCCGATCACGAGCGTGCCCGCTTCGATCCGCCCGAGCCGGCTGAGCGCCTCCTGCGAGGGGCTCGCGACGACGTCGACGCGCAGGTCGAGCAGCATCAGCAGATGGCGCAGGTAGCTCGCGAAGAACGCCATCTGGTCGGTTCCCGCGACGAGCACCTTCTCGGCCGAGACGATCGCGCCGATCAGCGCCTCGACCTCGCTGCGCGAGACCTTGCGCGCGGTCTCCTCGACGTTCAGGTGATCGGCGGCGAGCGCCGTCTCGAACTCGTTCTGGTCGAGCGAGAACAGCGGCGCCGAGGAGCTCGGCGCGCTCGCCTCGCCCGCCTTCGCGTGCACGCGGCGGTATTCCTCGCGCGCGGCGGCCTGCAACTCGGGAAAGCCCTCGAAGCCGAGCGCCTGCGAGAAGCGCACGACGGTCGAGCTCGACGTGTTCGCGCGCCGCGCCAGCTCCTCCGCGGTCTGGAAGGCGGCCTCGTCGAGGTGGTCGACGATGTACTGCGCGACGTCCTTCTGCGAGCGCGAGCACTCCTCGAAGCGCGCGCGGATGTACTTCGAGAGGCTCTGGTGCTCGCCCGTGCCGCCGAGCGGCGGCTGGCGATCGCTCGTGGGGGTCGCGACTCGCTTCATCGGCGCACTTGTTCGACGTATCGGCCTCGCACTCCTGCCAAGCGGCTCACGAGAGCGCGCGAGCCGCTGCGCCGGCACGGGCGCGTCGACTGATCCGAGCGGCGGCGCGCGGCGTACAGTCACAGACAGATGCAACCCCCACACGACAGCCCGGCGAGATGAGAATCGCGATCGTCGGCGCCGGCGTCTCGGGCCTCGTCGCGGCGCACCTGCTGCATCGAGAGCACGAGGTCGTCGTCTACGAGGCCGCCCCGTACGCCGGCGGTCACACGAACACGATCCGCGTCGACACGGCGCACGAGACGCATCACGTCGACACGGGCTTCGTCGTGATGAACGACCGCAACTACCCGACGTTCACGCGCCTGCTCGACCGTCTCGGTGTCGCGCGCCAGCCGACGCACATGAGCTTCTCGGTCAAGGGCGAGGAGCACGACTTCGAGTACAGCGGCACCCCGCGCGGCCTGTTCTGCCAGCCGCGCAACGTCGCCAGCCTGCGCTTCCAGCGGATGATCCTCGACCTGCTGCGCTTCAACCGCGCGCTGCGGCGCCTGCTCGAGGGCGAGGAGAGCGGCGAGTCGATGCACGACTTCCTCTCGCGCCACCGCTTCTCGCGCGCGTTCGTCGAACGGCTGATCGTGCCGCAGCTGTCGGCCGTGTGGTCGGCGGACCCGCACGAGGCCGGCTCGTTCCCCGCGCGCTTCATCGCCGAGTTCTTCGCCAATCACGGGATGCTCGGCTTTCGCGACCGCCCGCGCTGGTCGACCGTCGCCGGCGGCTCGGCGCGCTACGTCGAAGCGCTGACCGAGCCGTTCAGCGACCGCATCCGCCTCGGCGCGCCCGTCAGCTCGATCACGCGCGGCGAGGACGCCGTCGAGGTGATCGCCGCCGGCGCCGGCGCCGAGTCCTACGACCACGTCGTCATCGCGACGCACTCCGACCAGGCGCTGCGGCTCCTGCGCGACCCCTCCGACCGCGAGCGCGAGCTGCTCGGCGCGATTCGCTACCAGCCGAACGAGGCAGTGCTGCACACCGACTCGAGCCTGCTGCCGCGACGGCGCTGGGCGCGCTCGGCGTGGAACTTCCACCTGCTGCGCGAGCCGAAGCCGCTGAGCACGGTCACGTACTACATGAACCACCTGCAGCGTCTGCGCGCCGAGGTCGACTTCTGTGTCACGCTCAACCGCACCGAGGCGATCGATCCGACGAAGGTGATCCGCACGATCCCCTACGCGCACCCGATGTACACGCCGCGCGGCGTCGCCGCGCAGGCCGAGCACGCGTCGATCAGCGGCCTCGCGACGCGCACGCACTACTGCGGCGCCTACTGGGGCTGGGGCTTTCACGAGGACGGCGTGCTCAGCGCCGTGCGCGCGTGCCGGCCGTTCGGGGTGAGCCTGTGAGCGCCGCCGCGCCGGAGCGGACGCGCGCGGACGGCGCCGCCGGCGCGCCGGCGCCGAGCGCGCGCACGTCGTGCCTGTACGAGGGATTCGTCCGCCACCGCCGCTTCGGCGTGCCGCACGACGAGCTGCGCTACCCGCTGTTCATGGCCTATCTCGACCTCGACGAGCTGCCCGAGCTGTTCGACGACCGGCTGCTGTGGTCCGCGCGCGGGCCGGCGCTCGCGTGGTTTCGCCGCGCCGACCACCTCGGCGACGCGCGCACGCCGCTGCGCGAGTCCGTGCGCGCGCTCGTCGCCGAGCGCACGGGCATCGCGCTCGACGGGCCGATCCGGCTGCTCACGCACCTGCGCTACGCCGGGCACTGCTTCAACCCGGTCAGCTTTCACTACTGCTTCGATGCCGACGGCGAGCGCGTGCGCGCGGTCGTCGCGCACGTCACGAACACGCCGTGGGGCGAGTCGCACTCCTATGTGCTGCCCGTCGCCGAGCGCGAGGACGGCCGCGCGCCGCTCGTGATGCACGGGCGCTTCGCGAAGGCGCTGCACGTCTCGCCGCTGATGGGCATGCAGCACACCTACGACTGGCGCCTGAGTGCACCCGGCGAGACGCTCTCGGTGCAGATCGACTCGACGCACGCCGGCGGCGAGCGCGTGTTCGACGCGACGCTCGCGCTGCGCCGGCGCGAGCTGAGCACGCGCGAGCTGCGTCGCGCGCTCGTGCGCTATCCGCTGCTGACGTTGCGCTTGACCGCGCGGATCTACACGCACGCGCTGCGCCTGCGCGCGCGCGGCGCGCACTGGCACGCGCACCCGCCGCTTCGCGCGCGCGCCGACGAGGAGGGGCACGTTCGATGAGCGCCACGCGCCCGGCGCCGGAGACCGCCGCGCGCGGCGGCGTCTCGCTCGTCGCCACGCGCGCCGAGCGCCCGCACGCGCTCGACCGGCTCGCGCGGCGGATCGTGCTCGCGCTGCTCTCGCGGATCCGGCGCGGCGAGCTGATCCTGCACGAGGACACACGTCGCTTTCGCTTCGGCCAGCGCCTGCCCGAGCACCCGCTGTCGGTCGATCTGACGGTGCGCTCGCCGCGCTTCTACCGCGAGCTGCTGCGCGGCAGCATCGGGCTCGCCGAGTCCTATGTCGACGGGCTGTGGGAGTGCGAGGACCTCGTCACGCTGACGCGCATCGGCGCGCTCAACGTCGGCGCGCTCGACACGATGCGCCGCGCCCTCTCCCCCGTGCTCGCGCCGCTGCAGCGCGCCAGCGGCTGGCTCGCGCGCAACACGCGAGCGCGCTCGCGCAAGCGGATCGCCGCGCACTACGACCTCGGCAACGAGCTGTTCGCGCAGTTCCTCGATCGCACGATGATGTACTCGTGCGCCGTGTTCGAGTCGCCCGAGGCGACGCTCGAGCAGGCGTCGCTGGCGAAGCTCGAGCGGATCTGCGCGAAGCTGCGCCTCTCGCCCGAGGACCACGTGCTCGAGATCGGCACCGGCTGGGGCGGCTTCGCGCAGTACGCCGCCGAGCGCTACGGCTGTCGCGTGACGACGACGACGATCTCGGCCGAGCAGCACGCCTACGCGAAGCGGCGGATCCGCGACGCCGGTCTCGAGGATCGCGTGACGGTCCTGTTCGAGGACTACCGCAACCTGCGCGGCCGCTACGACAAGCTCGTCTCGATCGAGATGATCGAGGCCGTCGGCTGGCAGTACTTCCCGACGTTCTTCCGCCGCTGCTCGGAGCTCGTCGCCGACCACGGCGCGATGCTGCTGCAGGCGATCGTGATCGAGGACCTTCGCCTACGAGGTCGAGAAGGCCGGGCGCAGCTTCATCAACACGCACATCTTCCCCGGCGGATGCCTGCCCTCGCTGCAGGTGATCGCGCGGATGGTCGCGCGCGCGACCGACTTCCGCGAAGCGCAGTTCGAGGACATCACCGAGCACTACGCGACGACGCTGCGCCACTGGCGCGAGCGCTTCGCCGCCTCCGCCGCGCGGCTCGCCGAGCTCGGCTACGACGAGCGCTTCCGACGCCTGTGGGAGCTGTACCTGAGCTACTGCGAGGGCGGCTTTCGCGAGCGGCGGATTCAGGACGTGCAGCTGCTGCTCGCAAAGCCCGGGTTCGACTGAGGAGCCGTCAGCGTGGTTGCCGTGTTCGTGTTCTTGACACAAATGTACATACGCCCGTATGTACATTTGTGCTGGCGTGCGCCGGTCGAGGACACCGCCCCCCAGACGACCGCCGGGGCGCCGATTCGCCGATAGGCTCCGGCCCCATGCGCCGCAACCTGTTCGACGACGAGCACGAAGACTTCCGCGAGAGCTTTCGCACGTTCCTTTCGCGAGAGGTGATCGGCGACGCGGATCGCTATGGGCAGTGGGAGCGCGACGGGATCGTCCCGCGCGAGGTCTTCGCGCTGGCCGGGCGCGGCGGCTTCCTCGGCATGTCCGTGCCCGAGCGCTACGGCGGCGCCGGCGTCGAGGACTTCCGCTTCAACCTCGTGATCGGCGAAGAGTGCCAGCGCGCCGGCGTCGGCAGCTTCGGCCTCGGCATCACGCTGCACAACGACATCTCGCTGCCGTACTTCCTGCGCTACTGCACCGAGCGCCAGCGCGAGCGCTGGCTGGCGGGGATCGTCTCCGGCGAGCTGATCACCGCGCTCGCGATGACCGAGCCCGGGATCGGCTCCGATCTCGCCGCGATGAGCACGCGCGCGCGGCGCGAGGACGGGCACTACGTCGTCGACGGCTCGAAGACGTTCATCACGAACGGCATCAACGCCGACCTGATCATCACCGCGGTCAAGACCGGGGCGGGCGGGCATCAAGACCGCCACCGCGGCATCAGCCTGCTCGTGCTCGAGCGCGGCATGGACGGCTTCGAGCGCGGGCGCAACCTCGAGAAGATTGGCCAGCACGCGCAGGACACCGCCGAGCTGTCGTTCGCCGGCGTGCGCGTGCCCGTCGAGAACCTGCTCGGCGTCGAGGGCGAGGGCTTCCTCCAGCTCGTCTCGAACCTGCCCCAGGAGCGCCTCTCGATCGCCGCATCCGCTGTCGCCGCGGCCGAGGCGATGCTCGAGTGGACGCTCGACTACGTCCGCGAGCGCAAGGCGTTCGGCCAGCCGATCGGCTCCTTCCAGGCCTCGCGCTTCACGCTCGCCGAGCTGCGCGGCGAAGTCGACGTCGCGCGCACGTTCGTCGACCGCTGCGCGCAGGCGCTCGACGCCGACGAGCTGACGGGCGAGGACGCGGCGACCGCCAAGTGGTGGTGCACCGACCTGCAGGGCCGCGTCGCCGATCGCTGCCTGCAGCTGTTCGGCGGCTACGGCTACATGGTCGAGTACCCGATCGCGCGCGCCTTCGCCGACGCGCGCGTGACGCGCATCTACGGCGGCGCCAACGAGATCATGAAGGAGATCGTCGGCCGCTCGCTCGGGTTGTAAACGGCCGTTTGAGCCCCGGCCGCGCGACGTTACCGTCGACGGGACGGATGCCTCGCATGCGGCCGGTGACGTCGAGCTGGATCGCCGCGATCGGCTACGACGACGATGCGCACGAGGCGCACGTCGAGCTGATCGACGACGGCGCCTATGCCTACGCGCAGGTGCCGCCGGTGATCTGGCGGGCGTTCGACGCGGCCGACAGCAAGGGCCGCTTCGTCAACGCCGTGCTGAAGCCGTACTTCCCCTGCCGCGAGGCGTGAGCTCTAGCGCGCGAGCGGCGAGTCGGCCGGCGCGATCTTCAGCTCGCGCGCGAGCTGCACGAAGTAGTCGAGCGAGCGCGGGTTCGCGAGCGAGTCGACGCTCGCCGCCTCGTTCGCCGGCGCGCCCATCAGGATCCGCTTGACCGGCACCTCGAGCACCTTGCCCGACAGCGTGCGCGGGACCTCGGCGATCTGCCTTACCTCGTTCGGCACGTGGCGCGGCGAGCAGTCCTCGCGGATCGCCCGCTTGATCTCGCGCGCCAGCTCCTCGCCGAGCGTCACGCCGTCGGCGAGCACGACGAACAGGATCATCTGCAGCTCAGCGGCGCCAACCCGGTTGTCCTCGCCCGGGCGCGCCGGGACGTCGACGACGAGCGCGTCGAGCACCTGCGGCTGCGAGCTCGCCGCGCGGTAGATCTCGCTCGTGCCCATGCGCACGCCCTGGCGGTTGATCGTCGAATCCGAGCGGCCGTAGATCACGGCGCCGCCGCGTGGGGTGATCTTGATCCAGTCGCCGTGACGCCACACGCCCGGATACATCGCGAAGTAGCTCTCATGCAGTCGCTCGCCGTCTTCATCTCCCCAAAGGAACAGCGGCATCGACGGCATCGGCTCGGTGATCACGAGCTCGCCGACGCGATCGACGTGCGCGACCCCCTGCTCGTCCCACGACTCGACTGCGCAGCCGAGGATCCGGCACTGCAGTTCGCCTTCGTAGACAGGAAGCAGCGGGCAGCCGCCGACGAACGCCGTGCAGACGTCCGTGCCGCCGCTCGTCGAGAACAGCCACACGTCCGAACCGACGTGCTCGTAGACCCACTTGAAGCCCTCCGGCGAGAGCGGCGAGCCGGTCGAGCCGATCGCGCGCAGCGCGCTCTCCTCGCATTCGCGTCCCGGCTCCAGCGCGGCCTTCTCGCAGCTCGCGATCAGCCCCGCCGACAGCCCCATGCACGTGATCCGCGCACGCTCGGCCAGGCGCCACAGCGCGCCGAGGTCCGGGTGCGCCGGGCTTCCGTCGTACAGCACGATCGCCGCCTCCGACAGCAGGCAGCCGACGAGGAAGTTCCACATCATCCAGCCGGTCGTCGTGAACCAGAACATCCGGTCGCCCGCGCGCAGGTCCAGGTGCAGGCGCTTCTTCAGCTGCTCCACGAGGATCCCGCCGTGCCCCTGCACGATCGCCTTCGGCAGCCCGGTCGTGCCCGACGAGTACAGCACCCACAGCGGGTGATCGAACGGCACCTGCTCGAACTCGAGCTCCGCGCCGGCGCCGCTCTGCAGCAGCTCCGCCCACGAGATCGCCGCGCCCGGCTCGCCGTCCAGCCGATCCGGCGAGGCCGTCGCGTCGAGGTACGGCAGCAGCACCGTCCGCTGCACCGTCGGCAGCTCCGCGAGGATGCTGCGCACGTTGGCGAGCCGATCGAAGTCCTTGCCGCCGTGGCGGTAGCCGTCGACGGTGAGGAAGATCTTCGGTTCGATCTGCGCGAAGCGGTCGATCACGCTGCGCGCGCCGAACTCCGGCGCCGCGCTCGACCAGGTCGCGCCGAGCGACGCCGTCGCGAGGAACGCGATCAACGTCTCCGGGATGTTCGGCATGTACGCGACGATGCGATCGCCGCGCCCGACGCCGAGCGCGCGCAGCCCCGCCGCCGCAGCCGCGACGCGCTCGGACAGCTCGCCCCAGCTCAGCTCGTCGAGCTCGCGCAGCTCCGAGCAGTGCACGACCGCGACCGCCTCGCGCGCGCCGTGCCCGCGAGCATGTTCTCGGCGTAGTTCAGCTCGGCCCCCGCGAACCACACCGCGCCGGGCATCCGCCGCTCGACGAGCACCTGCTCGTACCCCTTCGACGCGCGCACGCCGCAGAACTCCCAGATCGCCGCCCAGAAGTCCTCGAGCTGCTCGACCGACCAGCGCCACAGCTCCTCGTAGCCGCCGATCGCGCGCCCGCTGCGCTCGGCCGCGTGGCGCATGAAGCGCGTCATCTCCGCCGCCTCGCGGTCGGCCTCGCTCGGCTCCCACAGCGGGGGCTGTGCGCTGGACATGGGGGTATTCTCGCGGTTTGTGGATCGCTTTGGGCTGCGCGCCGAGTTTCCCGTCCTGCGGACGCTCGCCTACCTGAACGCCGGCACCGACGGGCCGCTTCCGGCGCGCGCCGTCCGCGCCGCCGCCGACGAGCTCGAGCGCGAGGCCGGCGACGGGCGCGCGTTCGCGCACTTCGAACGCCGCTCCGAGCTCGGCGACCTGCTGCGCGGCGCCTACGCGCGCGCGCTCGGCGCCGATCCGGCCGACGTCGCGCTGACGACCTGCACGAGCGAGGGCATCGCGCAGGTCGTCGCCGGCCTCGACCTGCGCGTAGGCGATGAGATCCTGACGAGCGACGAGGAGCATCCGGGCCTGCTCGGCGCGCTCGGCGCAGCGCGCGAGCTGCACGGCGTCTCCGTGCGCGAAGTCCCGTTGCCCGAGATCGCCGAAGCGCTCGCGCCGAGCACGCGGCTCGTCGCCTGCTCGCATGTCGGCTGGGTCAGCGGCCTGCTCGCGCCGGCCGCGCTCGCCGAGCTCGACGTGCCGGTCCTACTCGACGGCGCACAGGGGATCGGCGCCGTGCCCGTCGACGTGACCGCGCTCGGCTGCGCCGCGTACGCCGGCGCCGGGCAGAAGTGGTGCTGCGGACCCGACGGCACCGGCGTCCTCTATGTCACGCCCGAGCTGCGCGAGCGCGTCAGCGTCTCGCGGCGCGGGTACGCCAACCTCGAGAACCCCAACGACGGCCTCGACGCGCGCTTGCGCGAGGACGCACGCCGGTTCGACACGATGTCGCTCAGCGCCGAGGCCGTCGCCTGCGCGCTCGCCGCGATCGAGCTGCTCGAGTCGGCCGGCTGGGAGGCCGTGCACGAGCGCGCGAGCGCGCTCGCCGCGCGCCTCGTCGAGCAGCTCGCCGAGCGCGGGCGCGCCGTCGCGCCGCGCGGGCCGACGACGCTCGTCTCGTTCGAGAGCCCCGACCCCGAGCGCGAGCGCGAGGAGCTCGCGCAGCGCGGCTGCGTCGTGCGCAACATCCCCGGACGGCCCTGGCTGCGCGCGTCGGTCGGCGCGTGGAACGACGAGAACGACCTCGGGCGCCTGCTCGAGTCGCTCTCGGCATGAGCGGCCCGCCGGCCGCCGCGCCGCCGGCCAGCGGCGAGCAGCCGGCCGCGGACGAGCGCCGCCCTCCGCGCGCGCGCAGCGCCCTCGGGAGCCCGCTCGGGCGGCTCGGCCCGCACCACCTCGCGCTCGCCGCCGTGCTCGCGCTCGCCGCCGTGCTCGACGTGCACCGGCTCTCGCAGAACGGCTACGGCAACATCTTCTACTCGGCCGGCGTCAAGTCGATGCTGCGCTCGTGGCACAACTTCTTCTTCGTCTCGTTTGACCCCGGCGGGCTGATCACCGTCGACAAGCCGCCGCTCGCGCTGTGGCTGCAGGCGCTCAGCGCCAAGCTGTTCGGTTTCACGTCGCTCAGCCTGCTGCTGCCCGAGGCGATCATCGGCGTGCTCGCCGCCGCGCTGCTGTACCGCGCGCTCGCGCGCCGGCTCGGCGGCTGGGCGGGCGTCGCCGGCGCGCTCGCGCTCGCGACGTTCCCCTCGTTCGTCGCGATCTCGCGCACGAACAACGTCGACGCGCTGCTGATCCTGCTGATGATCCTCGCCTGCGACGCCGGCGTGCGCGCGTGCGAGACGGGCCGCTGGCGCACGCTGCTGTGGAGCGCCGTGCTCGTCGGGCTCGCGTTCAACACGAAGACGCTCGCCGCCTACCTGGTCGTGCCCGGCATCGCGCTCGCCTTCCTGCTGTGCGCGCCCGGCTCGATCCGCCGCCGCCTGCTCGCGCTGATCGCCGCCGGCGCCGTGCTCGTCGTCGTCTCCGGCGCGTGGATGCTCGCCGTGGAAATCGTTCCCGCCGCCAAGCGCCCGTACGTCGGCAGCTCGACGAACAACACCGAGCTCGGGCTGACGTTCAGCTACAACGGCTTCGGCCGCGTCGGCGGGCAGACCGGCGGTCCCGGACGGATCCCCGTCGGCAGCGGCGGCGTCGCGCGCGCCGTCGCGCCCGCCCACGGCAAGGCCGGCGAAGCGCCGAAGACGCACACCGTCGGCGCCCCGCGCGAACACTCCGAATTCCTGCCCGACGGCCGCGAACGCACCCCAATCCCGTTCGGCGCCGCCGTCGGCCCGCTGCGCCTGTTCGAGCGCGGCCTCGGCGACCAGGGCGCGTGGATGCTCCCGTTCGCACTCGCCGGACTGCTCGCGTTCGCGCTGCTCGTGCTGTGGCCGCCGGGCGATCGCGACGGTGAGGGCGAGAGGTACGGCGAGGGCGGCGGCGAAGTCGAGCGCGATCGCGAGGCGGCACGCGCGGGCGAGGTCGAGCCGCCTCGCGACGGCTGGTGGGCGAGCGTCGACCGCGGGCGCCTGGCGCTGCTGATCGCGTTCGGCGGCTGGTTCCTGCTCGAGGCCGCCGTGCTGAGCCTCTCGAAGGGAATCGTGCACCCCTACTACGTCTCCGCGCTCGGCCCCGGCGTCGCGGCGATGGTCGGCGCCGGCGCGTTCGCGTTCGCGCGCTTCGCGCAGCGGCGCGACTGGCGCCTGCTGCCGCTTCTGCTGCTGGCGCTCGCCGTCGCCGCGACCGTCCCCGTGCAGCTCGCGCTGCTGCACAAAGCGCACTACATGTCGTGGTTCACCGCGCCGCTGATCGCCGCCGTCGCGCTCGGCGTGCTCGTGCTCGTGCTCGGGCTGCTCGCCCCCGTGCGCGCGCCGCGCGCACGGCGCCTGCTGCTCGACGGCGCGTTCGCGATCGTGCTCGGCGCGCTGACGATCGCGCCCGGCGTGTACTCGGCGAGCAACTGGCTCGCGCCCGTGCAGTCGACGTTCCCCGCCGCCGGCCCGCGCGCCGCCGCCGGACCAGGCGGCTACGGCGTCGACGCTGAGCACGTCGACGTCGACCGCGCGCTGCTGCGCTACGTCGGCGCTCACGGCCCCGGCACGCGCTGGTCGGTGCTCGCCGACGCGTCGAACACCGCCTCGCCGATGATCCTGCTCGGCGGCGACGCCGGCGCGCTCGGCGGCTTCAGCGGCACCGATCCCGCGCTCAGCGGCCCCGGCCTCGCGACGCTCGTGACGCGGCGCGAGGCGCGCTACGTGATCCTCGGCGGCGAGTTCTCGACGCGCGGCGGCAACGGCGCGACGATCGCCGTGCAGCGCGCCTGCACCGTCGTGCCGACGCGCGCGTGGCTGCCGCGCCCGCTCGAGCCGAACGGGCTGATCCTGTTCAACTGCGGCGGGCGCGCAAGCGCGCTGCGGCGCGCCTAGCTTCAGGCGGCGACGGCGAGCTCGCGCCCGAACGCCCGCGCGAACAGCTCCGTCTCGCGATTCGCCGCCCACCGCGGCACGGCCGACTCGCCGTCGGCGACGAGCGTCAGCTCGACCTCGTCGCCGTGCAGCGCGATCCGCGTTTCGCGCACGAGCTGGTCGCGCGAGCGCTCGAGATCCTCGGCGAGGCGCAACAGCACCGCGCAGCGGTTCAGCCGCTCCGCGTCGCCCTCGCCGAACAGCGCGCGCAGCGGGCCCGGGTCGGGCATCCCCTTGCGGTGGTAGCGCGCCGCCTGCGCGATGATCGCGACCTCGACCGGCGAGAAGCCGGGCAGCCCCGCGTTGAGGATCAGGTAGCGCGAGTGCTTGTGGTGATCGTCGTAGTCGACCGACATGCCGATGTCGTGCAGCATGCTCGCCGCCCACAGCAGCTCGCGCTCGCGCGCGTCGCCGTCGTGCAGGCCGAGCCGCGCGAGCTCGTCGAACATCCCCAGCGCGAGCGTCGCCACGTGGCGCGTGTGCGCGACGTCGATGTGGTACTGCCCGGCCAGGTTCAGCACGCTCGCGCGCCGTACGTCGGCCAGCAGCGGCGGGTCGCTCGCTTCGAGCAGCCGCTCGAAGAAGACGCCCTCGCGCAGCCCCGCCTCGGTCGTCTCCAGCCCGTCGAAGCCGCCCGCCTCGAGCACGCTCTGCACGACGACCGCGCCCGCCAGGATCAGGTCGGCGCGCGCCGGCTTGACCCCCGGCACGCTCGCGCGCTCGGCCGCCGGCAGGGCCGCCAGGCGCTCGACCAGCTCGTCGAGCGCGCCGCGCTCGAGCACCATCCCCTGCACGCCGTTCGACGGCAGCCCCGCGGCGCGCTGGGCCGCGGCGGCGAGGTTGCGCACCGTCCCGCCGAGTCCGACCAGCCGCCGCTCGCCGGCCGCTCCGCCCGCGCCCGCGTCGCCCGGCAGCCATGCGGCCTCCGCGAGCTGCTCCGCGACGTGCTCGCGCAGCGCGTCGAGCAGACGGCGCTTGGCCGGGCCGTTGACGGGCAGGAAGCGCTCGCTCATCCGCACCGTGCCGATCGGCCACGAGCTGCTCTCGCGCTCGAGCCGCTCGTCCACCCGCACGAGCTGCAGCGAGCCGCCGCCGAGGTCGAGCACGCACCCGCGCTCGAGCGTCGTCGAGTTGACCGCCGCGACGTAGCCGTAGTGGGCCTCCGCCTCGCGCGAGAGCACGCGGATCGGCAGTTGCGAGCGCTCGCGCGCGACGCTCAGGAACTGCTCGGCGTTGCGCGCGTCGCGGATCGCGCTCGTCGCGACGGCGTCGATGCTCTCGCGCTGCAGGCCGCTCGCCTTCGCGAAGTGCGCGAACACGTCGAGCGTCGCCAGCGCGCGCGCGACCGGCTCCGGCGCGAGCTCGCCGCTGCCGGCGAGCCCCTCGCCGATCCGAACCGGCTCGTAGATCTCGTCGGTGCGCTTCCACCAGCCGCGACCGGCGAGGAACACGACGAGCCGAAACGAGTTGGAGCCGAGGTCGATCACGGCGAGACGGGCGTCGGGCTTCATTCCGTGAGCGTATTCACCGCCTCGGCGGGCCCCGAGGCCCGCTCTCGCTCAGACGAGCAGGTCGTCGGGCGAGGCGATCACGCGCATGTGCTCGGCCACGCTCGTGATGCTCAGAAGCCGCTGGACCTGCGAGGAGCCGGGCGTGATCGCGAACTCCTGTCCGCGCCCGCGCGCGCCCTCGTGCGCCAGCAGGATGATCCGCAGCCCGGTCGAGTCGACGAAGCGCAGGTCGTCGAGGTCGAGCACGAGCAGCGGCGTGCCGGCGATCTCCGACCCCTCGAGAGCACGCTCGAGAATCGGCGAGCTTGCGAGGTCGAGTTCGCCCTCCAGGTGGAGCACGACACGGTCGCCCTGCTGTCGCACGTCCACGCGTAGGTGCTCCTGGGCGCCCACGTGCGAATCGTATCGCACGCCGAATCGCGATCTCTCCGGCTGCTCGCGCGGCCCGCCGGCCCCGTGCAGGGCCTCGCTACCCGCCGGCCCCGCCGCAGGCGAGCCGGCGCCGCGCGCGATCCTGCGACGCAGCGGCACGAGGAACCACAGCAGCGCGAACAGCGCGCCGAGCAGCCCCGCCGTCAGCGCACCGGCGCCCGCGCCGAACAGCTTCGTCGTGACGAGCAGCACGCTGCCGCACATCGCCGCCGCGAGCAGCGCGAGGCCGACGAGCGCGAAACGGTTGGCGACGCGCACGACCTGGCGCTTGTCGTCCTGGCGGAACAGCACGCGGTGGTAGGCGGACGGCATCATCACGCAGAGCGTCGCGAGCGCGGCGCACGCGAGCGTCGCGAAGTAGACGGCGCGCTCGAACGGCCCGACGCCGACGAAGCCGCTGTTGAACGGCACGATCAGCAGGAACGCGAACAGCACCTGCACGCCGGTGACGACGACGCGCAGCTCGCCCGTGATCTCCTCGAGGTTGCGATCGAGCCGCTGCAGCGGCGTCTCGGGGCGACCGTCGCCGGCGCTCTCGTGCGCGTCGCTGTCTGCGGTTGGAGCTTTCGGCACCGTCATCGACGCCGCCGCGCGCGCGGCGGCCTCCCCTCCACCGATACCCCGCGCGCGAACGTCGAAAACGACGCGCCCGTCGCCACGCGTTTGTGCGCCGCACAGGGCGGGTAGCCGCGCACTGTAGACGAATCATTCGCACAGGAGGTCGATCGATGCCGCCGCGTGGCGTGAAGAAGGGCAGCAAGCGCGCTCGCCAGTACGAGCACGTCAAGCACAGCGAGCTGGACCAGGGCTCCTCCGAGGCGCGCGCGGAGGAGATCGCCGCGCGAACGGTCAACAAGGAGCGTGCGCGCAGCGGCGAAGCGCGCGAACGCTCGCGCAGCTCGACCGACGACATCTCCTCGGGGCGCCGCGGCGGGCTGCGCTCGGGCAAACCGGGCCCGCGCGGGCGCACACGCGAGCAGCTCTACAACGAGGCTCGCAGCCTCGGCGTCGAAGGCCGCTCCCAGATGAACAAGGCGCAGCTGCAGCGCGCCGTCGACGGCCACAAGCGCTAGCGCCGAGGGCGCGCTCGCGTCGGGCGGGTCAGCGGGACGCGCGTCAGCGCGCGTGGCTGCGTCAGCGCGGGATCTGCGTGTGCACGCGCACGACGGTCCCGCTCGGCGCCGAGCGAATCTGCACGAGGTCGCACAGCTGGTTGACGAGCCACAGCCCGCGCCCGCCGTACTGCTCGACCGGCGGCGCGAGGCGACCGACGAGCGGATCGCGGATGAAGCCGCGGTCGCGTACCTCGCACACGAACGCGTCCGGCTCCTGCCAGACGCGCAGCGTCCCGCCGCCGCCGCCGTACTGCACGCTGTTCGTCGCAAGCTCGTTGATCGCCAGCACGAGCTCTTCGGCGACGTCGACGGCGAGCCTCGCGTCGCTCGCGCGCATCGAGACGAGGTTGCGCACGGCGCCGAGGCCGAGGCGCGTGAACAGCAGCTGCTGGTGGTCGGCTGGCGGCGCCGGCAGCGACCCGTTGAACGGCCCCGGCGCGAGGTCGAGCGGCAGGTACGCGCCGTTGCGGCGCGAGATCCCTTCGTGCATCAGCGCCGGATGCGTCAGGCGCGCGGCGTCGATCACGGCGTGGTCGAGCGCGTCGAGGTCGTACGGGCACAGCAGGCGCCACGCCGGACCGTAGGAGAAGGCAGCGTTCAAGAGCCACTCGTGGCGCGCGCACTCGTCGAGCTCGGCGGCGCTGCGGCCGGGCCACACGGCTTCGCCGATGCCGCGCACGCCGCGCGGGTGGTCTGAGTGCTCGGCGAGGAACTCGCGCCACGCAGGGATCACGCGCGCCGGGTTTCGCGCAACCTCGCGCATGTCGACCCAGCGCACGCGCTCGGCGTCGGCGCCGAGCGCATCCTTCAGCAGCCGTGCGCGCTGCTCGCCGACCGCGACGAGCGTCGGCTCGCCGGCGGCGAGACCTTCCTGCACGTACGGCAGCGTCCCGCGCAGGAAGCCGTCCTCGCCGTTGTAGAAAAGCGCTTCGTGGCGGAACGAGTCCTCGACGAGCGCGACCTTGACGGCCGCCGCCGAGCGCAGCTCGGCGGCAGACTCGCTGGTCGTGGACGCAAGCTCCGCCACCCGCGCTACTCCGTTACCGCCCGTACCAGCGTCGCCTGCCCCCGTCGGCCACGCCGCCGACGAAGAAGCCGATCAGCCACAGCAGGATCGCGAAGATCAGCACGTACCAGAGCACGTGCACGGCGAAGCCCAGCCCCCCGAGGATGGCCAGGATCAGCACGAGCGCAATCAGAGCAACCATGTTGTTCCTCCTTCACGTTCGCATCCGCGATCGTCGCGGATGCTGGCTCTGGAGTACCCCGTCTCATCGGCTGCCAATCTGACGGTCGGCAGCGCGGCGCGTTCGTTGCAGCTTCGCGCGCCCGTCTGGACGCTTGTTTTCGAGCTCGACGCACGGGTATCGGTCGAACGGGGAGCAATCAACGACACTCCAAAGAAAGGAGGGCCCCATGTCAGAGGATCTGCACGGAAAGAGGATCGCGTTCCTCGTAGCGCAGGAGGGCGTCGAGGAGGCCGAGCTGACCGAGCCGTGGAAGGCGGTCGAGGACGCCGGCGCGACACCTGAGCTGATCGCGCCCGAAAGCGGCGAGGTTCAGTCGATGCAGCACCTCGACAAGTCAAAGACGTACGCGGTCGACAGGACGCTCGAGCAGGCCGATCCCGACGACTACGACGGCGTCGTGCTGCCCGGCGGCGTCGCCAACCCCGACCAGCTGCGCACGCAGCCGGCCGCGATCGACTTCCTGCGGCGGATCTTCGCCGCCGGGAAGCCCGTCGGCGTGATCTGCCACGGGCCGTGGACGCTCGTCGAGGCCAACCTCGTGCGCGGGCGCAAGCTGACGTCGTGGCCGTCGTTGCAGACCGACATCCGTAACGCCGGCGGCGAGTGGGTCGACGAGCAGGTGGTCGTCGACCGAGGGCTCGTCTCGAGCCGCAAGCCCGACGACCTGCCGGCGTTCAACGCGAAGATCGTCGAGGAGTTCGCCGAGGGACGCCACGATGTCGCGCCGACGGGCGCGACGGCCGCGGGTGCCTAGCGACGGGATGCACGCGGCGCTGTGAGGACGCCTCGCGCGCGGACTCACGGCGTCGCTCGACGCTTCAGGACGAAGGCGCGGCCTCGGGAACGGGGCTCGCGCCGGCGTCCGTGCCCGCCGACAGCGGACCGGCCGCCGTCAGCGGTTTGGCGATGTCCTCGAGGCTGCGCCGCTCGGCGTTGACGCCGAGGATCAACTCGGCGATTCCGCCGATGATCATCATCACCGCGCCGAGCGCCAGCGCGATGAACACCTGGTCATAGCTTTCGGTGTTGATCAGGCGGCTGAACACCTGCGGTCCGATCACGCCGCCGATTCCCGTGCCGACCGCGTAGAAGACGGCGATGCACAGCGCGCGCGTCTCCATCGGGAAGACCTCCGAGACGGTCAGGTAAGCGGCGCTCGCGCCGGCCGAGGCGAAGAAGAAGACGACGCAGACGCACGCCGTGAACGAGATGTCGTCGAGCTGGTGTTCCTTGAACAGCAGTCCGGTGACGATCAATAGGACGCCCGAAAGCAGATACGTGCCGGCGATCATCGGCTTGCGCCCGGCGATGTCGAACAGCGGGCTGAGCAGCAGCGCGCCGGCGAAGTTGCCGGCGGCGAACACGGCGAGGTAGTACGGCACGTTGCCCGACGGCGTGTGGAAGTAGAGCGTCAGCAGGTTCGCGAAGCCGAACAGCAGCGAGTTGTAGATGAACGCCTGGCCGATGAACAGCGACAGGCCGAGCGTCGTGCGGCGCGGATAGAGCGTGACGACCGAGCGCACGATCGTCGGCAGCGGGATCGCACGTCGCTGGTGGACCGTCAGCGGCTCCCCCTCGGGCTCGGGCAGCGGCTGGCCGGTCTCGCGCTCGACGCGCTGTTCGATCTCGCTGACGATCTTCTCGGCCTCCTGCTCACGCCCGTGGATGAACAGCCAGCGCGGGCTCTCGGGCACGTTGCGGCGCACCAGCAGCACCCCGAGCCCGATGATCGCGCCGAGCACGAACGACAGCCGCCAACCGAGATCGGTCGGGAAGATGCTCGTGTTGAGCATCAGCACGGCCAGCAGCGAGCCGCCGAGCCCGCCGAGCCAGTAGCTGCCGTTGATCGACACGTCGACGCGACCGCGATGGTGCTTTGGAATCAGCTCGTCGATCGCCGAGTTGATCGCCGAGTACTCGCCGCCGATGCCCATGCCGGTCAGGAAGCGCACGGCGAAGAACCAGCCTTTGGAGAACGAGACGGCGGTCAGGATCGTGCCCAGCAGGTAGATCGTCAGCGTGATCATGAACAGCCGCTTGCGCCCAAAGCGGTCGGTCAGCTGACCGAACACGAGCGCGCCGAGGCACGCCCCGGCGATGTACAGCGACGCCGCCCAGCCCGACAGGTCGGCTTTGGTTATGTCCACGCCGGAGCCGTGTTCGGCGATCCTGCCGGAGATCGACCCAACGACGTTGACCTCGAGCCCGTCGAGGACCCACGCCGTGCCGAGGCCGAGAACGATCATCCAGTGAAAGCGCGACCACGGCAGGCGATCCAGCCGCGCCGGGATCTTCGTACGGATCGTCCCAATCTCGTTGCCGCTGTCGTCGTCCACCGTGCAGCTCCTCTCTCTCCGACCGAACCGAAACTCGCTTCCCCGGCGCCGTCAGGCACGCGCTAGAGGGCGAATACCCGGTCGCGAGGAGCGCCAACCGATCGCGGCGAGTAGGCGGCGATCGGACGGCGGCCCGGGCGGCCCGATCGGCGAGAAAACTTTTTGAGAAAAAGATGTTTAGGCCCGCGGGCACGGGGAATAAGCACGTCTGGAGTTGTCCTCCCTCAGGCGGTGACCGCTACCCCCGGCGGTCACCGCCATTTTTTTGCCCCGAGTCAGCCGCGAGCCGCGCGTGCCCTCAGCGCTCGTCGCGCAGGCGCAGCGCGAGAACCTCGGCGTCGCCCTCGGCGAGGAACAGGCGCTCGTCGGTCAGCTTGTCGATCACGGGACCGGCGTCGTCGACGGCCGAACCGGCGACGAGGCGCTCGGCGCGTCCGTTCTCGAGCGGCCCGACGCGCAGCTCGAGGCTGCGCGGCTCGACGCAGACGGACATCTGCAGGTGCTCGACGGTGCTCAGCCGCGACGCCTGCGCGACGAGCGCGTCGGCGACCAGTTCGGCGTCGGAGATCCGGTCGGTCGTGAAGCGCGCGCGCGCCGCGAGCACGCACATCACGCGCGGCAGCACGTTGCGCGCGAGCGCGCTGGGCGCGAGCGCGAGGCCGCTCGTCGTCGCGAGATCCTCGCGCGCGAGGGCGGGCGGCTCGAAGCCGTTGTGGATCAGCGACTCGAGCGCGGTCGCGCTCGGCGTGACGAACTCCATCCGCACCTCGGTGCCGCCGCCGACGACGTCACGGAACTCGACGCGCGGCGCGAGCGCCTGGATGATCGAGAGGCCGATCCCGAGCGCCGCCTCCTCGTCGCTGCGGATGTGCGGCTTGATCCCCGTGCCGTGGTCGCGCACGACGATTTCGACGGCGTCGGCGCTGAGGTAGACCTCGAGCTGGAGCGGCCCTTCGTCGCCTTCGTAGGCATGCAGCACGACGTTGTTGCACGCCTCGGTCACTGCCGTGCGGATGTCGTTGAGCTCGACGTCGTCGACGCCGACCGTCTCGGCCATCGCGCTCAACGCCTCGCGCACCAGGACGACGTTGTCGGGCTGGTTCGAGAGCGTGAAGCAGACGTTCGGCGACGCGGCCATCAATCTACGACGCTACCCGCCCTGTGCAGGACTACCCACGGCCAGCGAATGTCGCGTCGATCTGGGGCCGCTCTCGCCGAGGCTTCCGGCGTCGGTCAGCTCGTCGTGCTCGTCAGCGTGCGCAGCTGGTCGAGCGAGCGCCGCAGCAGGCGCGAAACCTGCATCTGCGAGATCCCGACGCGTTCTGCGATCTCCGTCTGCGTCAGGTCCTCGACGAAGCGCATGCTGAGGATCTGGCGCTCGCGCTGCGGTATCCGCCCCATCACGGCGCTGACGGTCGCATCGAGCTCGACGAGCTCGTAGCGCGAGTCCTCCTCGCCCATCGCGTCGCCGTACGACGTCGCTTCGTCGGTCGCGCCCGGGCGGGGCGCATCGAGCGAGAGCGACTCGTAAGCCTGGATCGCCTGCAACGCGTCGATCACGTCCTCGGTGCTCAGCTCGAGGTACTCGGCGAGCTCGTTGACGGTCGGCGCGCGCCCGCGCGCGTTCGCGAGGCGCTCCTGCGCGTCGCGCACCTTCAGCGCACGTTCCTGCGAGCCGCGCGGCACGTGCACCGACCAGCCGGCGTCGCGGAAGTGGCGGCGCATCTCGCCGAGGATCGTCGGCACGGCGAACGACGCGAACGGGTGCCCGCGGTCGGGGTCGAAGCGGTCGAGCGCCTTCAGCAGCCCGAGCGCGGCGACCTGCAGAAGATCCTCGAACGGCTCCGAGGAGCGGTCGTAGCGGCGCGCGAGGCTTCGCGCGAGCGGCATGAACCGCTGCACGAGCTCGTCGCGCGCGCCGCGGTCGCCCTGCTGGTGGCGGGCAAAGAGCTGTGCCTCGCCTGCGTGCGCGCGGTTGCGCGAGTCCTGTGTGGCAGCCGAGTGAGTCATGTGCGTGACCGTCACGACATCCTCCTGTCACTCTCGCTTGCGGGTCGTCCAACCTGCTGCGCGGCATTCTACTACTGTCAGGCCCCCCGCGTCCAGTCCCCGTGGACACCGACGCGCCGGCCACGCTTCACGGGCCGTGGCTGAACGGGCCGTCGGCGGGGCCGTCGCGGCCCGCGCGTCAGGGCTCCGTCGTGACCCGCGCGTCAAGGCTCCGGCCCGCGCGTCAGGGCTCCAGCACGATCTTCCCGCGCGTGTGTCGCAGTTCGAGCTCGCGGTAGGCGTCGCGGACCTGCTCGAGCGGGTAGACGCGCGCGACCGGCAGCTCGATCTCGCCTTCGGCGAGCAGATTCGCGAGCTCGGCGAGCGTGTCGGCGCTCGCGCCGACGGCGCTGCCGTCCATCTTCGCGCCGTGCCTCTGCGCGGCGTCCCGGTCGATGATCGTGTCGATCCGCTCGGGCGCGACGCCGAGCTCGATCGCCAGATCGACGTAGCCGCCGCCGAACGTGTCGATCAACGCGTCGAGCTTGCCGCCCGCCGCCTCGCGCACGCGCTCGGCGAGGCCGTCGCCGTAGGCGAGTGGGATCGCGCCGTGCTCGCGCAGCCAGTCGAAGTTGTGCTCGCCGGCGATGCCGACGACCGTCGCGCCGGCGCGCTTGGCGAGCTGCACGACGAGCGAGCCGACGCCGCCGGCGGCGGCGGACACGGCGACGGTGTCGTCCGGTGTCAGCGCGACGGCGCGCACGGCCGCGTATGCGGTCGTGCCGACGACGAACAGCGCGCCGGCGACCTCCCACGGGACGCTCGCCGGCTTGCGCGCGAGGTGCTCGACGGGCACGGGCACGAGCTCGGCGTGGCTCGCGCGCTCGTCGGTCCAGCCGATCACCTCCTCGCCCGACGACCAGCCTTCGACGCCGTCGCCGACCTCATCGATCACCCCCGCGAGGTCGGCGCCCTCGCCCGAGGGAAACGTCGCCGGCCAGCGCTCGTGCAGGAGTCCCTCGCGGATCGACGCCTCGCCGGGGTTGATGCCGGCGGCCTTCACGCGCACGAGCACCTGTCCGGGACCGGGCTGCGGGCGCTCCACGTCGCGCACGTCCAGCACGTCGAGACCTCCATAGTGGTCGAATCGCACGGCTCGCATCGCGTGTGCCCTCCTGCTCGGCGTTGGCGTTGTCGCCTCTCGTTCTAGCCGACGACGGCGGCGGGGACCTGCTGGGTGATGCAGTGGACGTTGCCGCCGCCGAGCAGGATCTCGCGCGCGGGAACGCCGACGACGTCGCGCTCGGGAAAGACGCCGCGGAGGATCTCGGCGGCCTCCTCGTCGTGGCGCTCGTCGAGCAGCGGAAAGACGACGCGCGAGCTGGCGAGGTAGGAGTTGACGTAGGAGGCCGCGAGGCGATCGCCGGCGCGTCGCGGGAGCGTGCCGGCGACGGCGTCGACGCCGCGCGCCTCCTCGGCGGTGATCGTGAGGTGCCCAGGCGAGGGCAGCTTGATGACCTCGAGCGAGCGAGCGCGCGCGTCGGTGGACGCTTCGAGCCGCTGCAGCGCGTCGCGCGAGATCGCGTGCTGCGGGTCTGATTCGTCGTCGCTCCACGTCAGCAGGACGACACCCGGACGCGCGAAGCACGCGAGGTTATCGATGTGGCCGTCGGTCTCGTCGTCGAGCACGCCGTCGCCGAGCCAGATCATCTTGCTCGCGCCGAGATGCTCGAACAGGACCCGCTCGATCTGCTCGCGCGAGAGCTCGGGGTTGCGGTTGGCGTTCAGCAGGCACTGTTCGGTCGAGAGGACGGTGCCCTCACCGTCGACGTGGATCGAACCGCCCTCGAGCACGATCGGCGCGCGGTAGCGCTCGGCTCGTTCGACCTCGAGCACCTTCGCGGCGACGCGATCGTCGCGGTCCCACGGGAAGTACAGGCCGCCGTGCAGCCCGCCCCACGCGTTGAAGCGCCAGTCGACGCCGCGCCGCCCGCCGCGGCCGTCGAGCAAGAACGTCGGGCCGACGTCGCGCATCCACGCGTCGTCGCTGGACAGCTCGACGACGCGCGCCGCGGCGGGGGCGAGCGAGCGGCAGTGCTCGAACTGCGCGTCTGACACGCCGATCGTCACGGGCTCGGACGCCGAGATCGCGGCGGCGACCTCGGCGAACGCCGCCTGCGCCGGCCTCGCGCCGAGGCGCCAGTTGTCGGGGCGCTCGGGCCAGAGCATCCAGCAGCCGGCGTGCGGCTCGAACTCGCCGGGCATCCGGTAGCCATCGGCGGCGGGCGTCGAGCGGAGCGGCGAGCCCGCCGCCTCGACGGAGCGGTCGGCGCGATCGTCGCAGGTGGTCATGCCCGTGAGGTATAGAGCGCGCGCGGGCGAGCCGCGGAGAGGTCGCTTTAGAGTCTTTGACGATGACCGAAGACGTCCCCTTGATCGAGGCCATCGGGCCGCACACGTCACCGGCGCGCAAGCGCGCGCCACGGCGCTCGCCGTTTCGGCTCGGCGCGGTCCAGGAGCGCTGGCACGCGGACGCGCAGGAGCACGCCGAGGCGCTCGCCGCCGGCGTCGCGCGAGCGGCGCGCGCGGGCGCGGAGCTCGTCTGCCTGCAGGAGCTGACGCTGAGCCGCTACTTCGCCGTCGACCCACGCGGCCCGGCGGCGGCGGGCGTCGAGCCGGAGAAGCTGCCGGGCGGCCCGACGTTCGAGTTCGCCGCGCGCGCGGCGCGCGAGCACGGAGTGCACGTGCACGCGTCGCTGTACGAGCGCGCCGATCACGCGGGCGGGCGCAGCGGCGATGACGGGCTCGGCTACAACACGGCGATCGTCGTCGCGCCCGACGGGCGACTCGTGGCGCGCACGCGCAAGCTGCACATCCCGGTGACTGCGGGCTACCACGAGGATCGCTACTTCCGTCCGGGGCCCGGCGACGACGAGCCGTTCCCGGTGCTCGCCCTCGGCCAAGCGCGCCTCGGGCTGCCGACGTGCTGGGACCAGTGGTTCCCGGAGGTCGCGCGCGCGTACAGCCTCGAGGGCGCGGACGTGCTCGTGTACCCGACGGCGATCGGATCGGAGCCGGAGCATCCGGAGTTCGACACGCAGCCGCTGTGGGAGCGTGTGATCCTCGGCAACGCGATCGCCAACGGCGTGTTCATGGTCGCCGTCAACCGGATCGGCGTCGAGCCGGCGCCCGACGGCGGCACGCCGCTGACGTTCTACGGCTCGTCGTTCATCTGCGACCCGTACGGGCGCACGCTCGCGCAGGCGCCGCGCGATCGGCCGGCGGTGCTCGTCGCCGACCTCGACCTCGACGAGCGCGCTGACTGGCTCGAGCTGTTCCCGTGCCTGACGACGCGCCGCCCCGACGCGTACGCGCGCCTCGCGCTGGAGGAGGCCGAGGCGACCGGCGAGGGCTGACGCAGGCGCACTGCCCGCGGCGTGCAGCGCAGGCCGCGCGATCGCGATCGGCCGCTGCGGCCGGCTATTCGTATGTGAACTGATCCGCGGGCGGGTTCGCCGGGCTGCTCGTCGTGCCGACCTTGGCGAGGACTTCGACCGCTCCGGCCCTGACGGCGGCCGGCGCGAGCATCGTGCACGTCGTCGTCGAGGAGCATGAGACGTCGCTCGCGAATTCCCTGCCCATGCGAAAGCGCGTCTGTTCGTCGCCTTCGGCGAAGCCGCTGCCGGAGACGGTGATCGCGGTCCCGCCCGTCCGAGGCCCGGAGGCTGGGGCGACGGCGGTCACGGTCGGGCGTTCGAACCTGTAGCGGTCTTTGCTCGATATGCCGCTCTCGCCGTTCGGCGTCATGACGACGACTTCGACGAGCCCGGTCGTGCTCGCGGGCGCGACGGCGGTGATCGACGTCGGCGATTCGACGACGTAGCTCGCGGCTCCGACGGAGCCGAAGTCGACGGCGGTGACGCCTTCGAAGCTCGTGCCGGTGATCGTCACCGACGCGCCGCCGGCGGCCGGACCTCGATGGGGCAAGACGTCGGTGATCGCCGGGCCGTGACCGGGCGCGACGTACGTGTAGCGGTCGGCGGCGCTCACATCGCTCGTGCCGCCGGCGTTGACGACGGTCACGTCGACCGTCCCAGCGCCGCCGGCCGGAGCGATCGCGATGATCGAGCTCGCGGAGTCGATCGTGAAGCTCGTCGCCGGCGTCGAGCCGAACTCGACGGCGGTCGCTTCGCCGAGGTTGCCGCCGGTGATCGTCACCGGTTCTCCGCCGGCTCCGCGGCCGGCCGGCGGCGCCACGCCGGTCACGACAGGCGCTTCGGGGAGCGACTGCGTGTAGGCGATCTCGACGTGCGGCTGCTCGGAGGACGCGGCCTTCGTCACGCTGCCGCCGGCCGGCACGAGCGAGGAGCCGCCGCCACCGCCGCCACCGGCGTTCTGGCTCGCGCCACAGCCACCGCCGCCCCCGTACAGGCCGCCACCGCCACCGCCGCCGGTCGAGTTGGCGCAGAAGTTGTCGAACAGCCCGTCGCCGCCGCCGGCGCCGCCGGCGCCGAGCCGGCCTTCTTCGCCGGGCCCGCATCCGTTGACGCCCGGCTGACCGCCTGCCGTCTGCGTGCCGGGATGACCGCCGTCATCGCCGCAATGGCCGGCTTCGCCCGCTTCGCCCGCGGCCCCGCCGGCGCCGCCGGCGGCGAGGCAGAGGACGCCAAACCCGCCGCCTCCGCCGCCGCCGCCGGCGACGAGCAGCCGCGGGTCCGGGGACAGGCCGGCGCCGCTCGGCGCCGTGCGCACGTCCGTCGCGCCGCCGCCGCCGCCGGCGCCGAACGGGATCGGGGCGCCGCTGCCGCCGCCGTTGAAGCCGCCGCCGCCGCCTTCGAGCTCGCTTCGGCCGTTGCCGCCGACCTCGACGTAGAGCGTCTCGCCCGGCGTCACGCTCAGTTCGCCTTCGACTTCAGCCGCCGCGCCGCCGGCGCCGCCGCCGGTGAACGCACCGCCTCCCCTGCCGCCGACGGCGGTGACGTGAACGCTCGTCACGCCGGCGGGAACGACGAGCGTCTGCTCGCCGCCGGTGTATTCGAAGGTCTCGACGGCCTGCGCATCGGCGCCGGCTGCGCCGATCGCCGACAGCACCAACAGCGGGATGACAAGCGCGAAGACGCGAGCCATGTTCCGCCCAGTCATCCCGACCTCCACGACCCGCAAACCCCCGTTTGTCGTCGTCCCTATACGGACGCCGAAACAGACGCCCGTATATTGAAAAGAACGTACCAGCGATCGGCCAGCGGCGCGCCGCGTCTCGACGTTTGTTGCACCTCCGCATCCGCCGCGCCGGCGATCTGCGCGGGCGATCGATGGGACAGAACACGATTGCACTTGCACTCAAGCCCAAGACTCTGAGAAGATCCGATTCCGGATCTCATGGTTCGATCCGGGTAAGGAGGCCCAATGAGATCGATCCGCAGACACATCAGCTACGCGAACGTGGTCGCGACGTTCGCGCTCATGTTCGCGATGAGCGGCGGCGCGCTCGCTGCGACGCACTACCTGATCAACTCGACGAAGCAGATCAACCCGAAGGTGCTGGCGGCTCTCAAAGGCAACGCCGGCGGGACGGGGCGCACGGGCACGAACGGCACGAACGGCGCCCAGGGTTCGCCGGGCGTTCAGGGCAACCAGGGCGTGCAGGGCAACCAGGGGCCGGCGGGCGCCACCGGAGCGCAGGGACCGCCCGGCGCGGAAGGCGCACGCGGGCCGGAAGGGCCGCAGGGACCGGAAGGCGGCAGTGTCGGTCAATGGACGCCGCTGACGCTGAGCGGCAAAGTGAGACAGGTTTCCGGCTTCGAAGAAGCGGCGGTGCGGACCGAGAGCGCGGGAGCCACCGCGCGCCTGCGCGGCGTGCTCGAAATCACGAGCGAAGTCAAAGCGGGCGAAACCGTGTTCACGGTCCCCGCCGGCTTCCGGCCGAAAGGCAAAGTCGAGTTCGGCGTCGGCGTCAGCGAAGCGTCGGGCCGCAACCACGTCGGAGCGCTGCTGATGATGAGCAACGGCGCCGTCGTCGACCCCGAAGCGCCGGTGCCGCCCGGCATCTACTACCTGCTCGACTCGATCACCTGGAATCTCGACTAACGGAGCGCGGCGTCGAGCTGCGCGACAAGCGCGTCGACGCGACGGGCGATCTCGTCGCGCGTCGCGCGCACCTCGGCGAGCGGGCGCCCGCTCGGGTCCGCGAGCTCCCAGTCGACGTAGCGCTTGCCGGGAATGTACGGGCAGGCGTCGCCGCAGCCCATCGTCACGACGACGTCGGCCTGCTCGGCCAGCGCGCGCGTGAGCGCGCGCGGCCTGCGGTCTGAGAGGTCGATGCCGAGCTCGCGCATCACCGCGATCGCCTCGGCGTGAACACGCTCGGCCGGAGCCGTTCCCGCCGACAGAGCACGATGGCGCCCTTCGGCGGCGCGCTCGAACAGCGCGGCGGCGATCTGCGAGCGACCGGCGTTCTGGACGCAGACGAACAGAGCGCACGCCATCTGCCTAGGGCCGCGCCGCGTCGTAGTGGGGCACGACGAGCTGCGCCGCGTCCTCGGGCGTAACGTCGGGATAGAGCGAGCGAATCGCGAGCACGCCGGCGAGCCCGCCGATCAGCTGTGCGAGCACGAAGCCGGGCACCGACGCCGGGGCGATGCCGGCGAACGTGTCGGAGAGCATCCGCCCGATCGTGATCGCCGGGTTGGCGAAGCTGGTCGAGCTCGTGAAGAAGTAGGCCGCCCCGATGTACGCGCCGATCGCCGCGGGCGCACCGGCCGCGCGTTTCGTGCGGGCGAGCGAGAAGATCACGAGCAGCAGCCCGGCGGTCGCGATCGCCTCGGCGAGCAGGTGCCCGCCGGAGGCGCGGTGCTTCGTCGAGACGCTGATCGCGGCGCGCGCGAACATGCCGTTCGCGGCGAGCGCCCCGAGCGCGCAGCCCGCGATCTGCGCGGGGACGTAGGCGAACGCGTCGCGCCGGCGGACGCCGCCGAAGCTCGCATCGGCGAGCGACACGACGGGGTTCAGGTGAGCGCCCGAGACGGGCCCGACCATCAGGATGATCGCCGCAAGGCCGGCGGCGGTCGCCGCCGCGTTCTCGAACAGCTGCAGGCCCACGTCGCTCGGCGAGAGCGTCTGCGCGGCGATCCCCGAGCCGATCACGAGCGCCGCGAGGAACGCCGAGCCGATCAGCTCTGCGAGCAGCCTGCGCGCGAGCGGCGGAGCGGTCATCGCGCGATCGTATTGCATTGACAAACATTGCTTCAATAGATATATGTAGATCAATGGCCGTCGATCTGGAGCTGGCTCCGAAGCAGAAGCGCGCCGCCGGCGAGCGCTGTTGCGAGCCGGTCGTCTACCCCGACGTGCAGCGCGAGCAGGCGCTGCGCATGGCCGAGGTCGCAAAGGCGCTCGGCGACCCGATCCGCCTGCAGCTCGTCGACGTGCTGCGCAAACACGCCGGCAAGGTGTGCGTCTGCGAGCTCGTCCCGCTGTTCGACGTCGCCCAGCCAACCCTCTCCCATCATCTGGGCAGGCTGCGCGACGCGCGAATCGTCGACTCCGAGCGCCGCGGGCTATGGGCGTACTACTACGTGCTGCCTGATGCGCTCGAGGAGCTCTCGGCGTGGCTGAGCTAGAGCCGACGCCCGCGCAGTGCTGCGAGCCCGAGCAGCAGGCGTCGTGCTGCGATCCGACGGCGAAGGACGACTGCTGCGTTCCGGGCGCGAGCAGCTGCGGCTGCGCCGCCGGCACGGAGCGGGCGAGCTTCCCGACGGCGCCTCAGCGGCGATCGCCCACGCCGGCGCGGCGGCCCTGAAGCGCACGTCTCGCAATCGCGGGAGCACCGCCGGTCGGACGGCGCTCGAGAGGCGACGGCTTTCAGTCAGCCGCCGCCGGCTTCGGAGACGAGCCACGTCGACCCCGAGCGGACGAGCTTCAGCGGCGCCGCTTTTTCGGCCTGCACCTCGGCCGTGCCGTTCTTCTGCGAGACGAGGCGGATGTGCACGTCGGCGAGCCTGCCCAGCCTCGCGCTGCCGCCGAAGTGCTTCAGCGTCAGGTCGACCGCTTCGGCGCACGTGCTCACGCCGCTGCCGCCCGGCAGGTGCTGGCCGAGTTCGACGAACCGGCGCTGGCGCGCCGGCGTGCTCAGCGCGCAGAGCTTGCTCCCGTCGCCGCGCGCCGTCGCGCGGTACCACTGTTCGCCGACCTGCACCGGCGTCGCGTTGGACGACGAGCCGCCGCACGCGGCGAGCGTCGCAGTCGCCAGCACGACCGTCAGCGTCCCGATTGCCCTCGTCAACGCAACCCCCCCAGCGCCTGCTGCGCCGTCTCGCCTGAAACGAACGGCCGCAGGCCTTCGCGGACCCAGTCGGGGATGTCCACCTTCGCCCACGTGTCGGTCGCGACGCAGACGTGACGCAGCTGGCCGGCGACCAGCGTATCGCCGTCGCGAACGACGTCGATCTCGGTCGTTATCGCCGTCCGACCGAGACGTGAGATCGTCGCCGTGAGCGCGAGCACGTCGTCAAAGCGCGCCGGTGCGAGGAACTTGACGTTGACCTCGGCGACGACCGCATCGACACCGCGCGCCACCATCTCCTGCCACGGACCGACGGCGACGCGCCACAGCTCGGTGAACGCGACGTCGAAATAGAGCAGGTAGTTGGCGTTGAACACGAGGCCCTGCGGATCGCACTCGCCATAGCGCACGCGCAGCTCGTGGCGGAAGAGCTCGGGCACGGTCGGAACGCTAGCGACTATGGCGCTACTGGGGTCAGTTTCAAACAATGCCACGCAGAAACGCTTGGCCCGCCTTGCCGACGAACTCGCCCGACTGGTCGCCAGTGATGCGCCCCGCCGCCCGTCTGGTCGCGCCGATCAACGTCGGCGTCCGGGCTCCATCTCGGGGCCGGTGCTGCGGATACTCGCGGCGGCCGCCGGGCCGCTGCGTCCGAAGGACGTTCATCGCGAGGCCATCGCCTTGCTTGACGACGATGACCTCCCATACGCCACCGTCAAGGGCTGCCTCGCCAAGCTCGCTACGGGAAGGCACCCCCGTGTCGAGCGGGTTGGCCGTGGGCGGTATCGGCTAGTGGGCTGAGTCGCCTTCCAGCAGTCGCAGCGGATCAATGCCGATGCGCTCGGCCATGCGCTCCAGGCTCTTGAGCGTCAGGTTGCGCTCGCCACGCTCGATGCCGCCCATGTAGGTGCGATGGACGCCCAGCTCATCGGCGAACGCCTCCTGGCTGAGCCCCTGAGCCTGCCGATAGGCCCGCAGGTTCCGGCCAACCACTCGCTGTAGGTCGCCCTCCACGACCAGACACGCTTCCGAAACGCTACTTGACAGTCTACAGACTTATAAGTAGCGTCGCTCACGGCTGACGCGGCCTCGCTTCCGGCGCTGCGCCATCCCACGAGATCAGGGCCTACGGGCGGTGCTCCCCACGCGCCGCCCGTAAGCGCTGATCTGACACCGATAAGGAGGCCACCGCCCAATGCTGCGATACCAACGCCGCTACGCCGACTCGGTGCTGATCGGCCTCATGCTGGCGGTCTGCCTACTGGTGCCGCCGCCTGCGCAGGCTGCCAGCTCGCTGTCCTGGAGCTCCCCCTCGACCATCGATCCTGGCCATAGTCTTGTCGCGCTGTCCTGCGAGCCGGGCATCAGCGTGTTCTGCGCGGCCGTAGATAACGCCGGCAAGGTGCTGACCTCGAGCAATCCATCCGGTGGAGCGAGCGCCTGGCAGACTGCCGACATTGACGGCAGCACGCCCTTGACGAGCGTGTCCTGCGGGCGCGGCTGCATTGCCGTCGATGGACTTGGCAGCGCCTTCGTGTCTAGCGAACCAAGTGGTGGGGCCAGCACCTGGACTAAGACCACAATCGACCCCGGTCAGGTGTTGACCGGCGTCTCCTGCCCGCTGCGCGACGGGACGGCGATTGACTTCTGCCTGGCCATCGATCGTGCCGGCAACTCGGTTATGTACACCGGCAGTTGGCATGTCGAACCGCTCGACACCAGCGGCGGCCACTTGCTCGGCGTCACCTGCCCGGAATTCAGTGAGTGGTGCCTGGCCTTTGACGATCTCGGCAACGTGCTGACCGCCAACGATCCGACCAACAATCCGTGGACCCTGACTGCCATCGATGCCGGCCATCAGCTCAGCGCTGCCAGTTGTCCATACGTCGAAGGCACCAGCCCTTCCGAATACTGCGTCGTGGGCGACACCGCGGGTCGGCTGCTGACCAGTACGACCCCGGCGGCTGGGGCGAATGCCTGGAGCGTCAGCCAGCTCGACACACACGGTTTGAGCGGTGTGTCGTGCCCCGTCGTGCTCGAAGGTCAGTTCTGCGCAGCCGTTGACACCGCGGGCGACGTTCTGACCAGTGCCGATCCTCTGGGTGGTGCGTCGGCCTGGCAGACCACCCCCCTGGAGCCGGGCACGCCGCTCACGGCCATCGTCTGTCCGTTCAGCGAACAACCCTTTTGCGTGGTGACGACGGCAAACGGTGATGTGCTGGTCGGCACGACCGACGGCGAACCTCCACCTTCGTCCGGGGAATCGCCCCCTGAAGCGCGTGGCGCAGTCCAGACGTCCGCCGTCAATACCGGCGGAAGTAGCAACTCGCCGAGCTCGCTCGGCTCAAGGCCGACGCCGCCGGCTGCGATCAGCAGCGCGCAGCTTGCGGTGCTGCTCAAACAGCAGCTCGTGCCGCATGGCAAAAGGGCGACGATCGGCAACTTGCTCAGGCACGGTGGCCTGGTCATGCCGTTCACGGCACCAGAGGCAGGCACGCTGAGCGTGAGCTGGTTCCTGGCTCCCGGTGAGACAGCAGCTCATCCGACCGCGGCCAAGCCGGTGCTCATCGCCACCGGCAGGCTGACGCTGGCGGCTGCCGGCACCGGGCAGCTCAAGCTCAAGCTGACGGTGTCGGGGAGTCGGCGGCTGCGGCACATGAAGCGAGTGCCGGTGGTGGCGAAGGTCGGGTTTACACCGCTAAACGGCACCGTCGTTGACGCGACCACCCACTTGATCGTCTAGGTACGAAAGCATCGTCGCGACGTGTGGCGGACAAACGGTCATCCAGGCGCGCCGCGGCTCGTGGTGAGTGTAAAGCGAAACGTCCCCGGCTGACCGCAGCTATCGTCAATGACGATCGGATAGACGCCCGTTGAGGGTGCTGTGAACGTCGTTTTGGTGTCTTCGCCTTCGGTCGAGGCATAGGTCACGCGGCCGTCGCCGGAGCCGTGAACTTCTCCCGTTCCGGGCGGCCAAATGTCGAGGCCCGTCGCGCTGTTGTTCGGGCCGCCCCACACGATCGTTACGACGTCGCCTTCCTGAAGCGACACCTTCCAAAACTGGCCTTGCTCGGGGCCGCAGCTTCCTTCGCCGTACGGTGCGGTGCCTGAGTCGCCCGTCTCTTGAACGCCGAGAGCTATTCCCTTGGCGGTGGCTACGGTCATGCCGGTTTGTTCGTGCTGAGGAGGCTTGCTCGCCGCCGAAGCTGACGGGTCGGAGGGCGATGTCGGCTTCGTTGCAGTAGGCGTCGGTTCACCGGCAGCCGCGTTAGCGCCGGCCTCGACACATTGCGCCGGAGTGCCACAGGATTCCGTTGTTGGGGTCGTGGGGCTTGTCGTAGTGGGAGTCGTTGACGTTGGCGATTCGTTGGTCGTCGTAGTAGGCGGTGATTGTTCGGTCGTAGTGGGCGGCGTCGCCGCCGAAGTCGTCGGTGAGGATTCCGCCGTGGTTGGCGTCGGATTGGCCGAGCTACTGGTTGTGCCTAACTGATCTGAGCTACCACCGCTCTCGGCGAGTGCGAGTACAAAGACAACGAGCAGCGCGAAGACGCCCAACGCGGCCACGAGGTTTCGGGATGCTGGCCAATCACCAGGCACTGAGGCAGGCGATAGGCTCTCGATCGTGTGTGGCGGCGTTGCTGGTGGACGACCGATCGGAATACGGTTCCCGCCGGGAGCCGGGCCAACGCCACACGACGGACAGACGGGGCGGCGCGGCACGGGACGCCTTGCCGTCACGTGATCGTTGATAACAAAAAGCTGTGGGGGTTGCGATTCGCCCGCCCCCGCAACCAGGAAACGGCGAGCGTAGCTACCCGTTTGATCCAGAATCCCGAGGCAGAGCTTGGTTGTGAGGGCGATGACGTCAAGGATGTCGGCATTACCCGCAGCTGCACCTCGTACGGCCTGATCTGCCGGTCGCCAACCATCCCAACAAAAGAAGCATGGGCGGCGTGGACTCCGCTGAATAAACACCTCGCCGCCATGTCCCTCATAGAGACCAGGGAAGACAGCCGGGATATCGAGTGCCAGTGCCCGTCGTCCAATTCGTCGCTGCGCCTCGCGTTCATCGGTAGCGGTGACGATCAGGTCGGCATCAGCTAGCCAGTGGTCGAGCTCGTCGTCTAAGACTGAACCGTCCACCTTGCGACGAATTGCTTGGGGCTGGAGCCGCCCGCGTGTCTGCGTCTCCAAGTAGACTGCCATACCCTCGGCCTTGTTCCACGGTATCGCGTCTTCGGCGTACTGCACCGGAAGGGCGTGGCGGGGACTGTTCGCGATGGTGAAAACATCGGGGTCGATCAGGCGAAGTTGCCCGATCCCATAGTGAGCCAACTCCCTGGCGACCTGTGATCCAACAGCACCCACGCCAATGACCACAACCAGCTTGCTGGTCATCACTGACCGCTCGATGAGACCGTCGATATGCGTAAGTTGGTCAGCCGGACCAGCCAAAACTGAGTCCTCGTTTCAGTGCTCTACTTGCGCGCGCTTGACGCGGCATGGGATAATGGTGTTAGTAAATAGGAGAAGACTCGTGGGTAAAGCGAGTGAGTTAGACGACTTCTTAGGTAGGCAACCGCCTCTAACGCCAGAGGAAGTAGAAGCACGCGATGGCCCCCGACCAAAGCTGCGCTTGGGGCCTGATCTAATCAGCCGGTCGCTTGGCCCCGATGTCAGAGCGAGTAACGCGCTCGACCAGATAGCGAGCGGAGCCAAAACGACGGCTTTGCGCGATCCCGAAACCGATACCACCGCGGTCGTGGTTCCAGCAGAGCAGTACTTAGAGCTTGTTACTTCGTACATAAGGGATCGCGATTTGAGCGAAGTCAAGCTCGACGGCCAAGTGGCTCCGTCCGAAACGACGTTGCTGGATTTAGGGGTAGAGCAGGTCAACCCGCGCGAGACTTGGCTTCGGGTCGAGGGCTACGATCCGAGCGGGCCACCTAACTCCGACGGTTGATCGCTCTTCTATTAATCCCAGGTTCGTGACGGTGTCTGCTGCACGACCGTAGGAGCTGCCGCAGGCTGCGGCCGCTTGACAAGCCCCCCGTCGAGTGTCACTTCTATATCAGCGTCGCTGATCTGTTCTGCGGCTCTACGATGCTTGATCTCCGCCGGGGTAAGCGGGTGAGTCTCCAAGTAGTCGTCCAGCGCGCTTGCCTTTCCCATGGCTCCATTCCTCCTACTAGTTCGCCGGGTGGTGCGCCTCACTTTGGGTATAGCGCTGGCCGGAGCGTACCGACAGGCGTGTTTTCTACTCGCCAGCCGGCCCCTCCTCCGGCCGCTGCCCTTCCACCCTGACCAGGACGTCTAGTCCTAGCTGGTAGTTGTCCGGAAAGCAGAGTCGTCCCTCGCTGTCCACCATCTTGAAGTAGGCGATTGACGAGCAGTCATAGGTCGGTGCCTTCAGGGGAGCCGTAATCTCGGCGACCTGGCCTGGCTCGGTGTCCGCTATGTCCATGAAGCGCAGCGACGTGATGAGCCCCGGCCCGGTCAGCGGCCCCTGCCGTTCGAGCTTGCGGCCCTGCCACGGCACGGTGCCGCTGTTCTTGATCTTCCAGGTCTGCTCGAACACTTGACCTGGCTCCATCAGCGTGCCGTGCGGGATCGATTCGCTGACGAAGGCAGAGGCGTCACCGTGGATAGCTCGGTGGAGCTTCGGCCGTTTGCCGCCAGCTCGTCGGCGTTCCTGCTCGGGGGCGTGCTCGGCGACCTCGTACAAGCTCAGCAGCAAGCCGTCCGCTTGGAAGGTGTCCTCATAGAACTGCACCAGCTCCCGACTCGGCTTGCTGCCTTGCTCAACACGGGAGATATGGCTCGGGGAGCAGCCAAAGGCTTCAGCCACCTGCTTGCCGCTCCAGCCATTGACGATCCGTAGCTTCTGCATTGACCAGCCGAGCACGGTCTTGGGCTGGCGGGGCACGAGATGCGGTGGGAGCTGCGGGCGGGGCATGGCCTTCAGATTTGCAGGTTGGTCAATTACTCGCGACTGGCGCAGGCTTCGCTCATGCACGAAAAACAGAAGCTCATCGAGCGTGCTGTGGTCGGCCTGGTGGTCACGGCTGTCAGCCTCAACATCTTGTCGGCGGTGCTACCCCGGCTCCTGCCGTACCTCATCGTCCTGGCCGTGATCGTCGGAGTTATGCGGCTCATCTGGTGGTACACGCGGTTGTAAAAAGCACTGTATACAAAAGCAACAGAACCGCGCATACTAGTTGTAGATAAATGCAACAGCACAAGCAGAAAGGAGGAATGCCTAGATGGGGAGACGATCAAATAAGCGCATCCGTGTCCGCTCCAAGCGGCTTGACCAGCTCGATGAGACGAAGCTGGCTCTGGCGCTCTGGCTGCTCGCCAAAGACACGCTCGCGGCCGAGACTCCCGACGCTCAGGTCGCCCTCCCCGAGCTGCCGACTGACGAGGACGGCGCGGAGACGAGCTAATGCTGCCGCTGGCGCTTATCGCCCTGGCGTGCGGCGTCGCGCTGCTCGGCTGGATTGCCTGGCGCGAATCTCGTCAGGCGCTCGTGTCGGTTGGGCTGCGCTTTGGCAGCGACGTGACGACCGAGACTGTCGCCGCGCTACTCGGCGGCATCGCCGGTCTACCCCAGACGGCCCGAGTCATCATCGAGGTCATGGCCGACGAGCAAGGTCTTGCTCATCGACTCCATGCGCCGCGCGGCTCGCTTGACGTGCTGCGCGCCCAACTGCGCGGTGTGCTGCCGAGCCTGCGCTTCGAGCCGTTGCCCAATGAACCGGAGCGGGCCTGGACGCTCGCCGCCCGCCTACGCTGGACGGGCCGGCAGCCGATCCTGCAAACCGATCAACCCGAGCAGGTCGCCGCCGGGCTACTTGGCAGCTTTGCGCATTTGCACCGCGGCGAGACGCTGCGGCTGCTCTGGATAGTCATGCCGACCCGCCGACCACGTTTGCCGCAGCGCGAGGGCAGCCGCGGACAGGCAACGCCCTGGTTCCTGCCGCCCGGCCCGTCGGTTGAACATTTGCGGGCGCTGAGAGCTAAGTACGCCGGCCCGCTGGTGCGCGGGAACACGGTTGTCATGGTGAGGAGCCGCCGACCGGAGCGTGCCCGGCACCTGCTGGCGCGCTTGACGGCGCTGCTGCGCTCCCGCCAAACCAGTTGGGGTGGACTCAGCGTGCAGTCGGTTCGACCGTGCCCGCTTGACCAGCTCGCCCGCTGGCCCCGCGGCAACCTGTTTTCGCCGGAGGAGCTGGCCGGGCTACTCGGCTGGCCGATCGCCGCCCCGCGCATACCGGGACTGATGCTGGCGAGTGCACCGCAACTTATGCCGTCGCCGCGCCTGCCGAGTACCGGCCGTGTCTTCGCCCGTTCGGACTGGCCGGATATGGAACACCGGCCGCTGGCGCAGTCGATCGTCGGCGGCCTGAGCCATGCCCTCATCGTCGGGCCGACCGGCTCCGGCAAGTCACACCTAATGGCGAACCTGATCGTGCAGGACATTCGCGCTGGTCGTGGTTGCCTGGTGCTGGACGGTAAAGGTGATCTGGCGGCTGAGGTACTGGCCCGGATTGACGAGCGGCAGCAACACGACGTCATCGTCCTCGATCCCGGCGCGCACCTGCCGCTGCCCGGCCTCAAGGTCTTTGGCCAGGGCAGTGATCCCGAACTAACGGCCGATCTGGTGCTCGGCATCTTCCGCGAGCTGTTCGCCGACTCCTGGGGCGTGCGCTCGGATAAGTGGCTGCGGGCTGGTCTGGTGACGCTTGCGCATGACGAACGCGCCACGCTGGCCGACCTACCGTTCCTGTTCTCGAGCAACCCCTACCGCCGCTCGCTGGTTGGACGGCTGCGCGATCCAATGCTGCTCGACACCTGGGCGGCGTTCGAGGTCATGAGTCCGGCCGAGCGCACCCAGCAGCTCGGTTCGCCGCTGACCAAGGTGTCCGAGGTCATTGGCCGGCGGGTTGTCCGCGGGGTGCTGGCCCAAGCCGAACCGAAGCTCGACCTACGCACCGTACTGCGCGACCGAAAGGTGGTGATCGTCGCCTTGTCGGCAGGCCGGATCGGCTCTCCGGCGGCTCGCCTGATCGGAGCGCTGGTGATCCACGAGCTGTTCCAGGCCGTGCAGGCCCGCGCCGCTCTGCATCCGCGAGCTCGCCGACCGTTCTTTGCCTACATCGATGAGCCGAAGGTACTTGGCGACTTGCCGGTGCCGCTCGATTCGCTGTTTGAGCTAGCCCGTGGCCTCGGCGTCGGGCTAACCCTCGGAGCGCAGTCGCTCATGCAGCTACCCAAAATCGTTAGCCAGGCGGCGCTGACCAACGCCGCTACGATCGTCGCCTTCAAGCAGGCGGCCGATGACGCGCAACTCCTTGTCCGCGAGTTGACTGGCCTGACGGCTGAGGAGCTGCAAGGCTTGGGCCGCTTCGAGGTTGCCGCCCGGCTCGGACTCGGCCCCGGCGATGTCGCGCCAGTGGCAACCGGCGTCACCCTGCCGCTGCCTGAACCGACCAGTGATCCCGATGCTATTCGCCGGCTCTCGGCCGAACGCTACGGCCGCACGGTTGAGGACGTTGACCGGGACCTGAGCGAGCGGCACCGGCTGACGCCAAAGGCGGCAAGCACTCCTTCTGACGCGCCGATCGGCCGACTACGGAGGCCCAAGTGAACCGTCCGATCGGTTGTCCGCTCGCGTCGAGCACGGTCGCCGGTTTCCTTCGGTGGCCTGGGCCGTTTCACCGCATAAGCGACGCGACTCCTTTCCCTCTCTCCCCTCGTGTCTGTTGGCTCACCGTGCGAGGTCGGCCGTGAACCGGGTCAGCAGCCGGCAGCTCGTGGAGCTGGCCGACACGCTGCCCGAGCGTGAGCGGCAGGTTGTGCAGACCGTCGGGCGTTTCAAGCTAGTAACGGGAAGTCAGCTCGGGCGGTTGTTCTTCTGGGACATCGCCCGTGCTGCTTCCCGTGGTAGAGCGGTGAGGAGGGAGATAGCGACGCTGGCTGAGCAGCACATCCTCTACCCGCTGCCGCGAAGGGTTGGCGGCGTCCGCGCCGGCAGCGCCGGGCAGGTCGTCAGCTTGGGGCCGATCGGCAAGCGTTTGCTGGCTTACTGGCAGGGAGAGGGTTTCGTGCGGGTGCGCGCCGCGCACGAACCGGGCTCGCTGTTCGCCCGCCACACGCTCGCCGTCGCTGAGCAGTACGTCCGGTTGGTCGAGGCTGAACGGGCCGGCAGCGGTGAGCTGATCGCCTTCGATACCGAGCCTACAAGCTGGCGGACATTTGTCAGCCCGCACGGTGGCACGGTGACGTTGAAGCCGGACGCCTTCGTGCGCCTCGGCGTCAGCGATTTCGAGCAGCGCAGTTTCTTGGAGGTGGACTTGGGCAGCGAGGGACGCGGAGCGCTCGCGCGCCAGTGCCGCGCCTACCTCGCCTACTTCCAGAGCGGTCAGGAGCAGACCGAGACAGGGGTTTTCCCGCGGGTGGTCTGGATCACGACGAGCACGGCGCGAGTGCGGCTGCTGGTGGAGGTCTGCTCGTCCTTGCCGCCCGAGTATTGGCAGCTATTCGTGGTCGGTACACCGGAACGCCTACTGGCGCTCTGTCGAGGCGAAGACGTGTCCGGTGCTGCTCCCAAAAATGTGCCGTGATTGCGACAACAAAGTGTGGACAAAAGCAACGGTAGCGCCTATACTATGGACATGACAGAGGCGCAATCCAAGAAGCTCGGCGAGTTGCTGATCCGTACCCGTGAGGCCAAGGGCCTGTCGCTGCGTGCCCTTGCCGAGCAGGTGGACGTAGATTTCACTTGGTTGGCCCGCATCGAGCAAGGCCGGTTCACTAGCCCCGCGCCGGATCGCTTGGTGCGGATCGCCGAAGTGCTCGGGATTGACCCGGCGCGCATCGACCGGCTGACACACAACTACCTGGCCGACAGCCTGCCGAGCGTCCATACCTACTTCCGCAGCAAGGAGAAGGCCAGCCCGGAGGAGATTCGTGAGATCGAAGCCGCTATCCAGCGGATTCACAAGAAGTATGAGAGGAGGGACAACCAATGAGCATCACGGCAACCGAGACAAGAGAGACCTACCAAGGCGGCCTGCTGGAGCGGCTACGCACCCTGACCCCACCGCGCAGCCTCAGCTCAAGCGAGGCGCGCTTCATCGCCGAGCGCCAAGCGACCCGGCTGCTCGATGAGCTACACCTGCATGGCCCGGCGGTGCCGGATGCAGTGCTGGCCGAGCTGCCCTTTCTGACGGTGGCGCAGCACGCCAGCTTTCAGGCGTCCGGCGTCAGCACCTTCACGGGTAAGGGCTGGCTGATCCTCTTGAAGCGCGACGAGCCGAAAGTCCGCCAGCGCTTCAGTCTCGCGCATGAGCTGAAACACATCCTCGATGACCCGTTCATTGCCCGGCTCTATCCCTCACTCGGACATGACAGCGCCCACGCCCGCGCCGAGCGCATCTGCGACTACTTCTCCGGCTGCCTACTGATGCCGAAGCGCTGGCTACTGCGTGATTGGTGCAGCGGCCGGCAGAACGTCGAACGGCTGGCCGCCCGCTACCACGTCTCCCGCGCCGCCATGCGGGTGCGTCTGCGTCAGCTTGGACTGACCGAACCAACGCCGCGCTGTCTTGGCGTTGAGCAGGAGGCGTGGACGTGACGGATAACGGCTTGAAGCGAGCCGTGCTCTACCTGCGGGTTAGCTCGCGCGGGCAACTAGAGACCGACTATGACGACGACGGACTATCGATTGCCGGCCAGCGCGAGCGCTGCGCGCAGAAGGCCGCCGAGTACGGCGCGGAGATTGTCGGCGAGTACATCGAGCGCGCCGAGTCGGCCAAGACCGATCATCGCCCGGCACTCAACGCGATGCTTCGGCGGATCAAAGAGCAGCGCGACGTGGACTACGTGATCCTCTGGAAGGTTGATCGCTTCGCGCGCAATCGTCGCGACGACGCCAACATGCTGTTCGAGATCGAGTTGGCCGGCGCGCGGCTTATCAGTGCGACCGAGAACATCGACCAGACGCCCGCCGGTCGGCTGATGCACGGGATGCTCGCCAGCTTCGCCGAGTATTACAGCCGCAACCTCGCCAACGAGGTCATCAAGGGAGCAACGGAGAAGGCCAGGCGCGGCGGCACGCCAAACTATGTCCCGCTCGGCTACCTGAACGTGCGCGAGCAACTGCCGCAGGGTGGGGAAGTGCGAACCGTCGTGATCGACCCCGAGCGCGGGCCGATCATCTTGTGGGCCTTCGAGACGTACGCGACCGGGCTTTACTCGGTCAATGACATGGTGACGCTGCTGGCGGCCCGTGGCCTCAAGAGCCGAGGCAACCGCCGCTACGCGCCGAAGCCGCTTACGCAGTCCACCGTCCACACGATGCTGTCAAACCCGTACTACAAGGGCATCGTCAGCTACCGCGGCAAGCAGTACGACGGCCGACACCCGCGCCTCATCAGCGAGGAGCTGTTCGACAAAGTCCAGGCCGTGCTCAAAGCGCACGCCCAAAGTGGCGAGCGCGACCGCCAGCACCCGCACTACTTGAAGGGAACGCTGCGCTGCAACCGCTGCGATCACCGGCTGACGTATTCGCGCAACCGTGGCAACGGCGGCACCTACGCCTATTTCATCTGCATCAACCACCAGCGACGCGCCTGCGAGCAAGGCGTCCAGCGCGTCGATGCGATCGAGGCTGCCGTTGAGCGCCACTATCGCAGCATCGCCCTCAGCCCGGCCGAGCGTGATCGCGTCATGGCGACGGTCGAACAGCATCTCGCCAAGCTCGCGACCACGAGCAAACGAGAGCTAACCCGCTGCAAGGGCGTCTTGACCGGCTTGAAGGAGCAGGAAAAGAAGCTGCTCAGGAAGCACTACCAGGACGAGGTATCCGACGAGCTGTTCCACGAGGAAGCCGAACGGATCAAGACCGAGCGCAAAGCAGCGCAGGCGATTGTCGATCGGCTCAGCCTGCACCATGATGAGCTAACGGCCGGCTTGACGGTGGCCTTGAAGCTCGCCAGTGCCGACCTGCACGACCTCTACCTGCGGGCCAGCCCGACCATTCGCCGGCTGATGAACCAAGCCATCTTTGAGGCGGTCTGGGTCTGGGACGAAACGGAAGTCCGCTCGACGCTGGCCAGTCCCTTCAAGGAGCTGGTGGCCATTCGGGATGCGACCCGACACCCGGATATTGCCCCGGCAGCCGTCAATGCGGCCGCCGGATTGCCGGACTGGACGCTCGTCCCGGCGGGCCGAAACGACGAAGCCCCCGACACCGGGCGGGCATCGGAGGCTTTGGTCGTTGGTTTGAATAGCGAATCTATGGTGGGCCCGCCTGGACTCGAACCAGGGACCTACCGATTATGAGTCGGCAGCTCTGACCAACTGAGCTACGGGCCCGCACGCTTTGGCCGAGGCTCGCGCGCGGCCGGCCGCGGCCGGCCAGCAGAAGCTACCAGCGAGATGTGGAATGCTCACGCCGCCGTCCGCCGGACGGCGTCCGGCGCCCCTGCCGCGGGCCGAGCAGGCGTCGATCATCTCTTTTTCTCAAACGGAGGGACAGCAAATGGCGGAGCGCGCAGCGATCGTTACGGGGGCGTCCAGCGGGATCGGGCTGGCGATCGCCAGGGTGCTCGGTGAGGAGGGCTTCGCCGTCACGATGGCCGCGCGGCGGCCCGAGAAGCTCGAGGGCGCCGTCGCCGGGCTCGCGGCCGACGGCTTCGACGTGTACGGCGTCGCCGCGAACGTCGCCGAGGAGGCCGAGGTCAAGAAGGTCGTCGACACGCACCGCGAGCGCTACGGCCGCCTCGACGCGCTCGTCAACAACGCCGGCGTCGGCATCGGCTCGACGCTCGCCGACATCAAGACGAAGCACCTCGACATGCAGCTCGAGATCAACCTGCGCCAGATCGTGCTCTTCTACCGCGAATCGGTCGCGATGCTGCGCGACGCCGGCGCGCAGCATCACAACGCGCTCGTCGTCAACACCTCCTCGATCTCCGGCAAGCGCGCCGAGGGCTGGCTGTCGATCTACAGCGCGACCAAGCACGCCGTCGTCGGCTGGACCGAAGCGATGAACAAGGAACTCGGCAAGGACGGCATCAAGTCGACCGCCCTGTGCCCCGCGTTCGTCGACACGCCGATGACCGACTTCGTCAAGGAGCACGTCGCCGCCGAGGAGATGATCCGTCCCGAGGACGTCGCCGAGTCGGTCCGCTACCTGCTGAAGGTCGCCGCGTGCGTCGTGCCCGAGATCATGTTCATCCGCCCTGGCGACACGCTGTAGGCGTCGCGACCGTCCTGACCGTCGCGGCGGCGTAGGCCGCGCGCGCCGCGCCGCTGCACGACGATCACGCCCGTCGGGTCGCGCTCGGCGCGCTCGCGCCGCTGCACGCTCGCGCGGTGCGCGACGATCGCGTCGCGCAGCTCGCCCCGTCTCGATGCTCAGCAGGCTGCCCTCGAGCTGGCCGATCAAGATGCTCAGCTCGCGCCGCGTCGCCTGGCGCGCGCGGCGCCCGGCGCGCGTGAAGCGATCCCACGCGTGCGCGAACGACAGGAGGTTCGTGCGCCCGCCGCGACGGTGCGCCGCGAGCATCGGGCAGACGCCGCCCTCGCGGTCGGTGTACGCGCCGACGATCACGCGCTCTGCGTCGCGCACTCCTTCGAGCATCGCCACGCGCGTCGCGACCGGCAGGCAGTCGATCGTCAGGCGCAGGTTCTCGACGCGGCGGTTGGAGGAGCGATGACGGATTGCCATAGGGTGTGCCCGCCGGCGGTCGCGATTTGGCCTGCGGCCGGCGCGCGAGCGAACAGTAGGCCGCGCGTCGCAGATCCGGCAACGAAACCCTCCCGCTGAAAGGAAACTTGCGCATGAAGCTCGGCGTGCACATCGGCTACTGGGGCCTCGGCCTCAGCTCGGAGGACCAGCTTGACGATCGTGCAGGAGGCCGAGCGCCTCGGCTACGACTCCGTCTGGGCCGCCGAGGCGTACGGCTCCGACACCGCCACCGTGCTCGGCTGGCTCGCCGGGCAGACGAGCAAGATCCGCCTCGGCGCCGGCATCTTCCAGATGCCCGGCCGCTCGCCCGCGATGACCGCGATGACCGCCGCGACGATCGACCAGCTCTCGAACGGCCGCATGATCGTCGGCATCGGCTCCTCCGGGCCGCAGGTCGCCGAGGGCTGGCACGGTCAGCGCTTCGCCAAGCAGCTCCAGCGCACGCGCGAGTACGTCGCCGTCATCCGCATGGCGCTCGCGCGCGAACGCGTCGAGTTCCACGGCGAGACGCTCGAGCTGCCGCTGCCCGACGGCCCCGGCAAGGCGCTCAAGCTGACGATCTCCCCCGTGCAGGAGCGCATCCCGATCTACCTCGCCGCGATCGGCCCCAAGAACACCGCGCTCGCCGGCGAGATCGCCGACGGCTGGATTCCCACGCTGTTCTCGCCCGAGCACGTCTCCGAGCTGCGCCCGCTGCTCGAAGAGGGCGCCGCGCGCTCGGGCAAATCGCTCGAGCAGTTCGACATCGCGCCGACCGTCAGCCTCTGCATCAGCGACGACCTCGAGTCCGCGCGCAACACGATGCGCGCGTTCGTCGCGCTCTACGTCGGCGGCATGGGCTCGCGCAAGCAGAACTTCTACAACCAGCTCGTCCAGCGATACGGCTACGACGCCGAGGCGAAGACGATCCAGGACCTCTACCTCGAAGGCAAGCGCGACGAGGCGATGGCCGCGATCCCCGACTCGCTGATCGACTCCGTCTCGCTGTGCGGGCCCGCCGACCTCGTGCGCGAGCGCCTCGCCGTCTACCGCGACGCCGGCGTCGGCACGCTCGGCGTCACGCCGACCGCCTTCACCGCCGACGAGCGCCTGCAGCAGCTGCGCCTGCTCGCCGAGCTCGCCGCCTGAGGCGTAACGCGTGAGCGACGCCGCACGCTCGCGCGCGGCTGCACGCCCGGGCGAGGCCGCTCCCGCGCGCCTGCGCGTGCTGCTCGGCGCGTTCGGCGACCCCGGCCACGCGTTCCCGATGATCGCGCTCGGCCGCGCGCTCGTCGCGCGCGGGCACGACGTCACGCTGCAGACCTGGACGCGCTGGCGCAAGCGCGTCGAGGCCGAGCGCATCGCCTTCGCGCCCGCGCCCGAGTACGACGTGTTCCCCAAAGGCCCCGAGCCGCTCGCCTTCTACGAGTCCGTCGTCCACGCCGCGCGCGACACGCTGCCCCTCGTGCGCGAGCTGCGCCCCGACGTCGCCGTCGCCGACATCCTCACGCTCGCCCCCGCGCTCGCCGCCGAGGTCGAGCGCGTGCCCGTCGCGACGCTGATCCCCCACGTCCACCCGCACGGCGAGCGCCACTTCCCGATCTACTCGCTCGGCGCGCGCATGCCGCGCACCGCGCTCGGGCGCGCGCTCTGGCGCGGCGCGCAGCGACCCGTCGACCGCGGGCTCGAGCTCGGCCGCACAGAGCTCAACGACACGCGCACGCAGCTCGGGCTCGAGCCGCTCGCGCACGTCCACGGCGGCATCAGCCGCGAGCTCGCGCTCGTCGCCACGTTCCCGCAGCTCGAGTACCCGCGCGCATGGCCCGATGGCGTCCACGTCGTCGGGCCGCTCATGTGGGAGCCGCCGAGCGCCGATGTCGAGCTGCCGCCCGGCGACGAGCCGCTCGTCGTGATCGCGCCCTCGACGGCGCAGGACGCCGAGCACCGGCTGCTGCGCGCAGCGCTGCGCGGGCTCGCCGACGCGCCCGTGCGCGTCCTCGCGACGTGGAACCGGCGCCTGCCGCCGCGCCCGCTGCCCGTCCCCGCCAACGCGCGCCTCGTCGACTGGATCTCCTACTCGCGCACGATGCCTCACGCCGACGTCGTCGTCTGCCACGCCGGCCACGGCACGCTCGTCCGCGCGCTCGCCAGCGGCTGCGCCGTCGTCGCCTGCCCCGCCACCGGCGACATGAGCGAGAACGCCGCCCGCCTCGACTGGGCCGGCGCCGGCGTGCGCGTGCCGCGGCGCTTCGTCAGCCCGCGCGTGCTGCGCTTGGCCGTCGAGCGCGCGCTCGGCGATCGCTCGATCGGGGCTCGTGCTCGCGAGCTCGCCGCCTGGGCGCACGGCCACGACTCGGGCGCGTGCGCCGCGCGGCACGTCGAGCGTCTCGCCGCCGGCTGATCGCCGCCTGCTTCGGGCCTCGACCTGCCCCCAGACGCGCCTCGCGGAGATCGCGTGCCCGCTCAACGGCAGCGTCGTGCTTGGCATACTCGTCGCATGGACGATGCGGTGACGCGCTACTGCGCCGCCTCCGAAGCCAATGACGTCGACGGGATGCTCGCGACGCTCGCGCCCGACGGCACCCTCGTCTCGCCGCTCTCCGGGCACATGACCTTCCGCGGCCGCGACGATCTGCGCGTGCTGCTCGGCGCCGTCTACGGCTCGATGCAGGGGCTGCGCTGGTCGACGCCCGTCGGCGATCACGCAACGCGCGTCGTGCTCGGCCAAGGGCGCGTCGGCGGCATGCGCCTCGGCGACGCGATGGTCTTCGAGCTCGACGACGACGGCCTGATCCGCACGGTCCGGCCGCACCTGCGCCCGTGGCTCGCGACGACCGTCTTCGCGCTGCTGCTCGGGCCGAAGGTCGCCCGTCATCCAGGCGTCATCTGGCGCGCGCTGCGCGCGCGCTGACGGCAGCTCGCACGCGTACCCCCGCGCCCGGCGCGCTACGTCGCGGCTGGCGCTCCGAACCACGTGCTCAGCGCTCTCTGGAGCCCCGGCGAATCGGTTCGGTCTCCGACCCACGCGACGTATCCGTCGGGGCGGACGAGCACGGCGCTCGGGGCGCTCACCGCGCCGAGCACCGGAAGCTCCCACACGCCGACGTGCTCGGCCTCGATCAGCCGGACGCGGTCGGCCCATCGAGCGATCTCGAAGCCGCCCGGCTCACCGACGTTGAGCAGCAACGGCTTGGCGTCGTGCAGCAGCTCGAACACCCGCCGCGCGCCGTCAGCCGTCACCAGGTCCAGATCGGGCATGCGCCGTCCGAGCAGCGGATGCCCCTCGCCGAGGTCGTATCGGACGTCCAGCCCCGAGGCGATCCCCGCGAGCCGCTTGCGAGGCTCGTCCATGCTCGCCAGCTCCGCCACGATCGCGACAAGCGCCTGCGTGCGCTCGTCGCGGCGCTGGAGCGCCGTCTGAGCCATCGTGTGCTGGAGCGTGCGCGCGGCGACCGGATGGCGCTCGTCGTGATACGTGTCAAGCAGGCTCTCCGCGGAGATGCCCTCGACGACCTGGGCCAGCTTCCACCCCAGGTTCACCGCGTCCTGCACGCCGAGGCTGAGGCCCTGCCCACCGACCGGGTAGTGCACGTGCGCCGCATCGCCTGCGAGCAGCACCCGCCCCGCGCGGTACGCCGCCGCCTGACGCGTCATGTCCGTGAACCTCGAGATCCACTTCGGACTGTGGATCCCGAAGTCCGTGCCGTACACGGAGATCAGCGCCTCGCTCAGATCGCGCAGCGTCGGCTCGCTGCCGCTCCCGAGCTTCTGCTCGGTCACCATGACCCGCACCGGGCCGCCGTCCGCGTACACGACCTCGCCGTCGCGGATCTCGTACTCCAACCTTCCGATCCCGTGAACGCCGCGGTCGTCGTGCCTGACGCCGAGCTCCGGCTCCTCGGTCACCTCGACCTCGGCGATCAGGTTGCTCTTCGTCGGATCCCATCCGCGGAACTCGATGCCGGCCGCTCGGCGGACCACGCTGCGTCCTCCGTCGCACCCGACGAGGTACCGCGCCCGCAGCGACTCGCCGTCCGACAGCTCGACGTCGACGCCCGTCGCGTCCTGCCCGAAGCCCGTCACCTCGCGTGCGTAGTAGATCCGCACCGGCAGCTCCGCGAGCCACGCCGCCATGACCCGCTCGATCTGGTTCTGCCAGATCCCGAGCGAATACGGATGACGCGTCGGGAAGTCGCTCATGTCCAGCGTCGTCGTCGCGAACGTCGCGACCTGCGCCACCTGCCCCTCGGCGAGGAACCGGTCGGCGACCCCGCGCTGATCGAGCACCTCGATCGTGCGCGAGTGAAAGCCGCCCGCCCGTGAGCCGGCGAGCACGTGATCGCGACGGCGCTCGACGATCGCCGCGTCGACGTCCGCCAACGCCAGCTCCGCCGCCAGCATCATCCCCGTCGGACCGCCTCCCGCGATCACCACAGCGTGCTCGCTCATATGCATTCCGCCCTCCCATTTCCGTCGGCTCTCGGCTCGCGGCGGGCGATTATGCGGCATGGCCGGGGCTTGTAACAAGCCCCCCTGCCGGGTATAAATTGGAAGTGGAGGGGGCGGGGGTGCGCGCGTTTATGGCGACGCGCGCGAGCGGGTTCTGATCATCGCCGCGGTCACCGAGCTCGCGGCAGAGCTCTTGCAGTCCAGCGACGTCGCGTCGTGTGCTGGTCTAGCTCCGGGGGTGGGACTCGAACCCACAACCAATCGGTTAACAGCCGACTACTCTGCCATTGAGCTACCCCGGATCGGGCTACCCCGGACGGCGTCGTCCGGCCGGCTCATTGTACGGCAGGCCGACCTGGATTCGTTAGCACCGCAATGCCCGCCTCAACCTCGGCGTGGCAGTTCGCGCAGAGCAAAACGCACTTCTGGGCCTCGGCGCGCGCTCGCTCGATCGACCTCGTCACGCCGCGGTGACTCAACGTGAATCGCTTCTCCGCAGGAGCGACGTGGTGGAACTCGAGCGCGGCCACGCATCTGCTGTAGCCGCACAGGCGACACGCGCCGCCGGCCTCTTCCACGAGGATGCGCTTGACGCGCCGCCGACGCTTCGACACGGCATCGCTATTGCACTTCGCGCACCGGTAACCGGCGTTCCTCCCCAGGCGAAACGTCGTCAGCCCGTGCCGCGCGCACGGGAGCGTCAGCTCCCGTCGCCCTTCTTTCGACGCCTGCCGGCGTTCCGCCCACCGTGTCTGCAATCCATACTCGCGCAACCAGTGGCGAATCGTCGTCGGCGTGCGCCCCATCGATTCCCGCGATTTGAGTGGTCGAGAACCCGTCGTTCACGAGCTCCTCCAGTCGCGCACGATCGATCGGCCCCTTCGCCGCGTGGCGCTCCCGACCGTTCGCCTCGAGCCCGTGCTGCGCGATCCAGTACGCCACCGTCGATTCGTGCCGCTCCACGCGCCGTCCGATCTCCGCGAGTGACAATCCCTCGCTCAACATCTGGTGCCAACGACGTGCGATCCATGCACCGCATTGTCTACAACGTGTCGGACGGAAAAGCGAACTGGTGTTCGCGTCCGCCGCAGCGCGGCGTCGGCCCGTAGGCTCAGCCCTCCCGCTCGCCGGTCTCCTCCAGCACGCGCGCGTAAGCCCTGTCGAAGTCGCGTTTGACGCTTGCCTTGCGGCGCGCCAGGTCGCTCACCTCGCCGTCGCGCCTGCCGCGCGCCTGCGCGATCTCGCGTTCGACGCGCGCGAGCTCGAGCTGCAGCCGCTGCGCCTCGAGCATCGCCGGGTTCGCCTCGCCGCGTCCCGCCTCGACGACGAGCTCCGCGAGCAGCGCCTTCAGCTCGGGGTCCTCGTCGGCGTCGGCCGCCGCCGCCATCGGCTCGCGCAGGTCGACCTCGCGCAGCCGTCGCGCCGCGCGGCGCAGCAGCTCGCTCGCGAAATCGCGCTCGACGTCGACGCTCGCGAGCATCGTCGCCCCCTCCGCCGGCGCCGCGATGCACAAAGCCAGGAACGCCCGCTCGGAGTCCTCGCGCCCCGACATCGGCGTGAGCGCCACCCGCGCTCCGTTCCCAGCCCGCTCGTTCGGCCGCCCGCCCGGCCTGCCCTCCGAAAAACGACCCTCCCCGCGCGCTCCTTCGCGAACCGTGCGCGCGGCGATCTGCTGCTCGAACACGCTCTCCGGCACCGCCAGGCGGCTCGAGCAGATCCGCAGCAGCTCCATCCGCATCGCGCCCGGCGCGACCTGCGCGAACACCGGCCGCAGCTCCTCGATCATCCGGTCGCGCCCCTCCGGGCTCGCGTGATCGCCGGCGTCGAGCACGCGCTCGACGCGAAAGCGCACGAACGGCACCGAACGCTCGACCGCCGCCGCGATCGCCTCCGCGCCATCGCGCTGGATCAGATCCGCCGGGTCCGCGCCCGCCGGCAGCGGCACAACGCGCAGCTCCAGCTTGCGCTTCGCCGCGAGCCCCGACGCGCGCAGCATCGCCTCCTGCCCCGCGCTGTCCGCGTCGAGCGCCAGCAGCACCGTCTGCGCCATCCGCGACAGCTCGCCGACCTGCTCGTCCGTCAGCGCCGTCCCCATCAGCCCGACCGCGTTGCGCATCCCCGCCTGGTGCAGCGCGATCACGTCCGTGTACCCCTCGCACACGATCACCGTGCCCGCCCGCGCCGCGTGCGCTCGCGCGAGATCGGCGCCGTACACGTGCATCCCCTTGTGGTACACGTCGTTGTCCGACGTGTTCAGGTACTTCGGCTTCTGATCCTCGCGCATCGCGCGCGCGCCGAACCCGAGCACGCGCCCGCGCACGTCCGCCAGCGGGAACATGATCCGCGCGCGAAAGCGATCGTACGGCTGGCCGTTCTGCTTCGAGCGCTGCGCCAAGCCCGTCGCGTACAGCTCCGCCTCGCCGAAGCCCCCGCGGCGCGAGGCCGGCGGCACGCGGTCCCACGCGCTCGGCGCGTACCCCACGCGAAACTCGCGCAGCGCCTCCTCCCCAACCCGCGCCCCGCCAGGTACTCGCGCGCACGCGCCGCCTCGCTCGACTCCCACAAGTAGCGCTCGTAGTACGCCGTCGTGCGCTTCAGCAGCTCCAGCAGCCGCTCGCGCCGCTTGCGCCTCTCCGCCTCGCGCGGATCCTCCTGCTCGCGCTGCAGCTCGACGCCGTACCGTTCCGCCAGCAGCTCCAGCGCGCCCTTGAAGTCGACGCCCTCCGTCTCCTGCACGAACGTGAACACGTCGCCCGACGCCTGGCAGCCGAAGCAGTGGTACACCTTCTGCACGGGGTCGATCCCGAACGACGGCGTGCGCTCGTCGTGGAACGGGCACAGACCCTCCATCCGCGCCGGCCCCGCCCGGCGCAGCTCCGTCCGCGCCGACACCAGCTCGACGAAGTCGACCGCGTCGCGCACGCGATCCCTCGACTCGTTCGTGTACAGCGCCACGCTCGCAACCTAGCGCGCGAACGCCTGCGGAACCTCGAGCTCCGTGAAGCGCGCGATGCAGTACCGGTCCGTCATCCCCGCCACGTAGTCCGTCACCCGCTGCGCCAGCGCGCGCTCACGATCGACCTGCGCGCCGGCGCCCGCCGCGGCCGCCGAAGGGGCGCCGCCCGGCAGCTCCTCCGGGTGCTCGACGTAGTGCTCGAACAGCCGCCGCACGACGCGCGCGATCCGCCGGTGCTCCGCGCGCACCGCCGGCCCGAGGTACACGCGCTCGAACATGAACTCGCGCAGCGCCGTCATCGCCGGCCCCGCCTGCGCGCCCTGCACGATCTCCCCCGCCCGCGCCGACTGCTCGACCATGTCGTGCACGAGCGCGTCGATCCGCTCGGAGCCGCTGCGCCCGAGCGCCGCGATCGGCTCCGCCGGCAGCTCCTCCTCGCGCAGCAGCCCCGCGCGCACCGCGTCGTCGATGTCGTGGTTGATGTACGCCACGCGATCGATCACGCGCACGATCCGCCCCTCCAGCGTGCGCGGCTGCGCCGCGCGGCTCGAATGCCCGACGATCCCGTCGCGCACCTGCTCCGTCAGGTTCAGCCCCGCCCCGTCGCGCTCGAGCTCGTCGACGACGCGCAGCGAGTGCTCGTAGTGGCGGAAGTCGAGCCCGAAGCGCCGTTCGACGCACTCGTCGAGCGCCTCCTCGCCGATGTGCCCGAACGGCGGATGGCCGAGGTCGTGACCGAGCCCGATCGCCTCGACCAGTACCTCGTTCAAGCGCAGCGCCCGCGCGACCGTGCGCGAGATCGTCGTCACCTCCAGCGTATGCGTCAGGCGCGTGCGGTAGTGGTCGCCCTGTGGCGCCACGAACACCTGCGTCTTGTGCGTCAGCCGCCGGAACGCCTTGCAGTGCACGATCCGGTCGCGATCGCGCTGGAACGGCGTGCGCAGCGAGCAGTCCTCCTCCTCGCGCCTGCGCTGCGCCGGGTACGAGCGCGCCGCAAGCGGCGACAGCAGCCGCTCCTCCTGCTCGCTCACGCGCTGCGCGAACGTGCTCGCGACCGTCTCGATCAGCGCTCGCGATTCCAGTCGCTGCGCCCCGTCACCACGTTGACCCAGTGATGCCATTTCCAATGCGGCTGATCGGGATCCTCGTCGTACACCGGCGCCTTGTGCTCCGGCGCCGGCAGCTCGTGCGCCGCCGACGAGTCGATCCGCAGATCGACGCCGCGTTCGTGAATCGAAGCGATCGCGTCGGCCTGCAAGAAGCGGATCCCATGGCCCGGCGTCTTGATCAGCAGACCGTGGAAGACGTCCTTCTCCGGCGCCGCCAAGACGCTGCCGACCGTGCCCACGCGCTCGCCGTCCGACGCGATCACCGGCACCCCCGCGTCGAGCAGCTGGATGCCATCGGCAGCCCCTCGTCCATCGCCGTCACGATACAGAGCGCCTCACGCCGCGCGCGCCGCCGCCGGCATCAGCCGCAGGTTCGCATGGTGCTCGAGCGTCGCTCCGATCGCGCGCTCGACTTGCGCGAGCGCCGGCTCCGGCGCGTCCGGCACCGCTTGCAGCGGCGCCCCGAACGCGTCCGCCATGAACCGATACGCATGCTCGCCGAGCGCGAACGAGCCCGCCTCGCACGCCGCGCACACGACGCCGCCCGCCGCACCCGAGAAACCGACCAGATGCTCGCGCTCGCCGCACGACGCGCACGCGCCGAGCTGCGGCGCGAGACCCGCCGCCAGCAGCAGCTTCAGCCGAAACGCGAGCGCGCCCGCGCGCGTCGCGACCGGCGCCGCGCCCGTCGGCACCTCGCCGCCGCTCGCCTGCGCGTCTAGCAGCGCCAGCTTGCGGCACAGCAGGTTGAACACGCCCGGATGCGGCTCCGAGGTCTCGAACAGGCGGCCCACCGCGTCGCACGCGCGCGCCGCCGCGTCGAGCGCACGCGCGTCTTCGCGCAGGCGCGCGTACGCGTCGACCGTCTGCGCGCCCGTCACCGTCAGCAGCTCGCCGCGCCCTTCGTGCAGCTCGATCTTCAGCCGGAAGAACGGCTCCAAACGGCCGCCGAAGCGGCTGCGCGCACGCCGCACGCCCTTCGCGATCGCCCCCACGCGACCGCGCGCCGGCGTGTACACGTGCAGGATCCGGTCCGCCTCGCCGTAACGCATCGAGCGCAGCACCACCGCTTCGGTCTTCACTGGTCCGGGCATAACTAATTGAGAATACGCCCACCCGCGGCGGCCTTTGGCGATCGCGGCCGTGGTCGAGGTGATGGCCGTTATTGCCCGCTATACTTTATGAAGTAATGAACAATATCACCGTCTACACGACCGAGCCGTGCTCCTTCTGCACCCGCGTCAAGGGATTGCTCTCCTCGCGCGGCCTCGACTTCGCCGAGGTCAACCTCAGCAAGGACCCCGCCGGGCGCGCCGAGCTCGCGCGGCGCACCGGCATGATGAGCTTCCCGCAGGTGCTCGTCGGCGACCGCCTGCTCGGCGGCTACACCGACGTGCAGCGCGCCGCCGACGACGGCCGCCTCGACGAGCTGCTCGCCGCCTGAGCACCACCTGAGCGCCGCCGCGCGCGCGGCGGCGACCGCAACTTCCAGCGCGAGCCCGGCTCAGCGGCGCCGACGCGTGCGTCGAGCGGCGCTCGCGCCCGCGCCACGCCGTGCGCCGTTGCGACGGCGCAGGCGCGGCCGCGGCTGGCAGTGCTCGCACACGTACGTCCCGCGACCGCCGACGACCAGCTTCACGATCGTCGTCCCGCACCGCACGCACGGCTCGCCCGCGCGCATGTGCACGAGGAACTCGTTCTGGAACGCGCCCTGCACGCCGTCGACGTGACGGAAGTCGTCGATCGACGCCCCCGCGCGTCGATCCCCGCCTGCAGCGACTCGACCCGCGTCGCGCAGCAGCGCGTACTGCTCCCCCGTCAGGCGCCCCGCCGGGCGCAACGGATGCACGTAGCGCGAAACAGCGCCTCGTCGGCGTAGATGTTGCCGACGCCCGCCACGTGCCGCTGATCGAGCAGGAACGACTTGATCGGCCCGATCCTCCCGTGCGCCTGCGCGCGCACGTACTCGCCGTGAACTGCGCGTCGAACGGCTCGACGCCGAGCCGCGTCGCGAAGAACCGCTCGAGCGCCCGCTCGCCGAGCAGCAGCTCGCCGGTTCCGAAGCGACGCGGGTGGACGATCGTCAGGCGCCGTTTCGCGCCGAGGTCGAGCCGCGCGCTGTGCGGCGGCTCGGGCTGCGGTTCGAGCAGCACCGCGCCCGTCATCCGCAGGTGCTGCACCAGGTGGACCTCGCCGCTCAGGTTCCACAGCAGGTACTTGCCCCGCCGGCCCAGCGACTCGACCCGACGCCCGACGAGCGCCGCCGCGAGCTCCTCCGGCGCGAGCGGGCGCGACCAGCGCGGGTCGACGATCTCGACCGCCCGCAGCGTCCGGCCCTCGACGATCGGCGCGAGCTGCCCGCGGATCGTCTCGACCTCGGGCAGCTCCGGCACGCGCCGAGCCTAACCGACGAACGGCCTGCCCGGCAGCGCCTCGCTGTCGCGCCCCGCGAGCCAGCGCAGCACGCTCGCGCCGACGTCCGCGAGCGGCCCGTCGTGGCGCGCCCGCGTAGCGCCCGCCGGCCGCGCGCGCCCGCGCATCGCGCCGCCGCGCCAGCAGCGGCGCGTACTCGCGCGTGTGATCGCTGCCCGCCTGCGCCGGGTCGACGCCGTGGTCCGCCGTCACGATCAGCAGGTCGCGCTCGCGCAGACCGGCCAGCCAGCGCGCCACGTGCCCGTCGATCTCCCCCAGCGCCGCCGCGAACCCGGCGACGTCCTTGCGGTGGCCGTAGAGCTGGTCGGTCTCGATCAGGTTGACGAACACGAGCCCGTCCGCGAGCTCGCCAACAGCGCCTCGACGCTCTCGAGCGCCTGCGCGTTCGTCGCGCCCTGATGCGAATGCGCAACGCCGACGCCCGCGAACAGGTCGTCGATCTTGCCGACGCCGTGCACCTCGACGCCGGCGTCGGCCAGCTCCTGCAGGTACGTGCGCCCGGGCGGCGCCAGCGCGAAGTCGCGCCGGCCCCGGTGCGCTCGAACGCGCCCGGCGCGCCGCCGAACGGCCGCGCGATCACGCGCCCGACCGCGTGCTCGCCGCTCATCGCCGCGCGCGCCGCCTCGCACGCGCGGTACAGCTCCTGCGGCGAGACGCGATCGACGTGCGCCGCGAGCTGCAGCACCGAGTCCTGCGACGTGTACACGATCAGCGCGCCGCTTCGCAGCGCCTCGGCGCCGAAGTCCTCGATCGCCGCGATCCCGTTGTACGGGCGGTTGCAGATCAGCTGGCGCCCCGTCGCCGCCGCAGACGCGCGAGCACGCCCGGCGGGAAGCCCTCCGGGTACGTCGGCAGCGCTCGCTCGAGCACCGCTCCCATCAGCTCCCAGTGTCCCGTCGCCGAGTCCTTGCCCGGTCCGAGCGGGTGCAGGCGGCCGTGGATCGCCGGGTCGCGCGCAGGCTCGACGCCGCGCAGCGGCACGATCGAGCCGAGGCCGAGCCGCGCCAGCGCCGGCAGGCGCAGGCCGCCGACGGCCTCCGCGACATGCGCCGAGCGTGTTCGTCCCCTCGTCGCCGTAGTTCGCCGCGTCCGGCAGCGCGCCGACGCCGCACGCGTCGATCACGAGCACGAGCGCGCGTGCGTGCGCTCTCGCGCGACGCGCGCTCAACGCGATGACGCGCGTGGATGCGCGCTGAAATACGCGTCCTTCAGGCGCTCCGCGGACAAATGCGTGTAGACCTGCGTCGTCGCGAGGTCCGCGTGTCCGAGCATCTCCTGCAGCGAGCGCAGGTCGCAGCCGCCGGCGAGCAGGTGCGTCGCGAACGAGTGGCGCAGCGTGTGCGGGCTCATCCGCTCGTGCAGTCCCGCACCGCGCGCGTGCCCCTGGACGATCTTGTACAGCCCCTGGCGCGTCAGCCCGCCGCCGCGGCGGTTGACGAACAGCTTCGACTCGCTCTTCGCGCCGAGCAACGCCGGGCGCCCGCGCGCGACGTACGCCTCGAGCGCCACGATCGCTTGGCGGCCGATCGGCACGAGCCGTTCCTTCGAGCCCTTGCCGCGCGCGCACAGCATCCCCTCCTCGACGTCGACGTCACGCAGCTCCAGCCCCGTCACCTCCGAGACGCGCAGCCCGCACGCGTACATCAACTCGAGCAGCGCGCGATCGCGCAGCGCCAGCGGCTCGGTCCCGCTCGGCTCGCGCAGCAGCCGCGTGACCTCCTGGCGCGTCAGCACGCGTGGAAGGCGCTGCGTCTTGCGCGGCCCGTGCAGGTCGGCGCTCGGGTCGTGCTCGATCAGCCCCTCGCGGCGCAGGTGACGGTAGAACGAGCGCAGGCACGCGACCTTGCGCCCGAGCGTCGCCGCCGCCGAGTCGCCCGCCAGCTCCGTCAGGAACGCCGCGAGGTCGTTGTGCGAGGCGCCCGTCACGCTCACCTCGCGGCGCTCGAGGAAGCGCCCGAACTGCAGCAGGTCGGAGCGGTACGCCTCGAGCGTGTTGCGCGAGAGCCCGCGCTCGAGCTCCAGGTACGCGAGGAAGTCGAGCATCAGCGACTCGATCTCGCCGCTCGGCGATGACTTGACGATCGCGGCCGTGCTCACCGCTGCAGTTTCGCGCCGCCGCGCGCGCCTCCTTGGCGGTGCAACCGCGCGTTCAGCCGCGTCGGCGCCGTGCGCTCACAGCTTCAGCCGGCGCGCGAGCCACAGCAGCCCGATCAAGGTCTTCGCATCGCGGCACTCGGCGATCGCCTCTCCGATGCGCTCGAGCGGCCAGCGCACGAGCTCGATCCGCTCGTTCTCCTCGCTGCTCGCATGCGCCTCGTGCAGATCCGTCGCCAGGTACAGGTGCACCTGCTCGTCGGTGATGCCGGCACCGGCCCAGTAGCTGAGGATCGGCTCCCACTGGCGCGCGCCACGCCCGATCTCCTCGGCGAGCTCGCGCTGCGCGGCCTCAAGCGGCTCCTCGCCGGCGACGTCCAGGCGTCCGGCCGGGATCTCCAGCAGCGCCGGCTCGCCGACCGTCTCGCGCGGCTGGCGCACGAGCCACACCTCGCGCTCGTCGTGCGCGACGATCGCCACCGCGCCCTGGTGGCGAACGACCTCGCGCGAGACTTCTTCGCCGTCGGCGTGGCGGAAGCGCTCGATCCGCACGTCGACGATCCGCCCGCTGTAGACCGTCTCGCCGCCGACGTGCGTGAACGGCGGCTGGCGCTCGTCGCTCATGCCGCCTTCCCCGCCGCATCGAGCTCGGCCGCGAGCTCCGCGAGCACGCCGCCACCGGCGAGCGCGGCGCCGAAGAACAGCGGGTCCTGCGCGAGCCCTCGGCCCATCGTCTGCGACGACAGCCCCGTCGCCGCGTACGCCGGCAGGTCGACCGCCGCGCGGCGCCAGTCGTGGCGCGTGATCCGCACCGGGCGCTCGACGTCGAGCGCGACCGCCGGGCGAGCGCCGGCCGGCCCGCTGAACGCCTCGCCGAGCCGCGCGCGCAGGTCGGCGCCGACCGGCGAGCGCACGCCGGCCGGCAGCGCAACCGTGACCGGCTCGAGCAGCAGGTCGAGCACCGTCAGCGTGTGGTGGGAGATGCCGCGATGGCGCTCGCGCTCCTCGCCTGAGGAGATCCGCGCGACGAGCAGCGTCGGCGCTTCGAGCGCGAGCGCCGCGTGCGCCGAGTCGAGCGCCGCGATGCCGCCGTGCCCGAGCGGCGAGCCCGAGCCGACGATCCCCGGCCCCGGCCCGCAGATCGCCGCGTCCCAGCCGAGCTCGCGCACGCCGTGGTGCAGCGCGCCGAGCGTCGTGATCGCCTCGTCCTCGCCGCCGAACGCCGCGCCGGCCGTCACGTGCCCGGCGAGCAGCCCGCGCTCGCGCAGCGCGCGCACCGTGCGCGAGTGCCCGCCCGGCAGCGCGCCGCCGGCGGTCTGCACGAAGCCGACGCGCGCCTGCGGCGCCGCCTGCGCGAACGCCCACGCGACCGGCGCGAGCTGCCCGTGCAGCGCGAGCACGGCGACCGGCCGACCGAGCGGCAGCTGCAACCGCTCGCGCTCGACCGGTCGCACGGCGTGCTGCAGGCTCGTGTAGTTCAGCTTCATCACGTTCGCGCCCGCATCGACCGGCGCGGCGAGCCCTCGCGTGAGGTTGACGTGGACGACGTCGAAGCCGCCCGAGCCGAGGCCGAGGTCGTTCGCCTCGACGTTGACGACCAGCTCGTCGCCCCGCTCGGCCGCGCCGAGCAGCGCGACGTCGGCGATCGCCCTGCGCCGCACGCCGGCCTCGTCGGCGCGCTCGACGACGAGCTCCTGCTCGGGGCCGGCGCTCGACTCGACGTCGAGCACGATCGCGCGGCGCAGCTTCAGCACGGCTCGAACCTAGCGCGCGGCGTTCGTCGGCGAGCCGGCCGCGACGTCGATCAGAGCCAGCGCGACGTCGAGCATCCGCTCGAGCGCCTCGACGGCGACGCGCTCGCCCGGCTCGTGGTTGCGCTCGGTCCCGTTCGCGACGTTGACGACCTCGACTCCCTGCGCGATCAGCGCGTTCGCATCCGACGCGCCGCCGCTGAGGATCCGCGACGGCTCGTAGCCGCACGCGCGCAGCGCCGCCTCGGCCGTGCGCACCGCCGGGCGCGTCGCGGGAAGGTGGAAGCCCGAGAACGTGCGCTCGACGCCGATGTCCACGTCGCACTCGCACTCGGGCAGGTTCGCCGCCTCGTGCAACCGCTCGACGACGTCCGCGACGACCGTCTCCGCGCGTTCGGCCTGCATGCCGCGCACCTCCGCGACGACCGTGCAGCGCTCGGGCACGACGTTGACCGCGCTGCCGCCCTCGATCGTGCCGACGTTGACCGTCGTCGCCTCGTCGAGACGGCCGATCCGCATCGCGGAGATCGCGCGCGCCGCGGCGAGGATCGCGCTGCGGCCCAGCTCCGGCCTGATCCCCGCGTGCGCCGCGGCGCCGCGGAACTCGGCCTCGATCCGGAAGTGCGTCGGCGAGTCGACCACGACCTCGCCGATCGGGCTCGCGTGGTCGAACACGTAGCCGTAGTCGCAGCGCAGCTGCGCCGCGTCGAACGCGCGCGCGCCGGCGAGCGAGGTCTCCTCGCCGACCGTGAACAGCAGCTCGAGATCGAGCGGCGCGCCGTGGCGGTGGACGTGGCGGGCGAGCGCCAGGATCACGGCGATCGCCGCCTTGTTGTCGGCCCCGAGGATCCCGTCGTTGGCGTTCTCCCAGAAGCCGTCGATCAGCACCGGCTCGATCGGCGCGAGCGGCGGGACCGTGTCGAGGTGCGCGCACAGCAGCACGCACCGCCTGCGCTCCGCATCCGGCGCCTCGCCCGGACCCGAGCCGATCGGCGCGCTCGCCGGCATCCGCGCGAGCAGGTTGCCGCACTCCGAGCCCGCGCGCGGGCCGGCGCCGTCCTCGGTCACGGACATGCCGAACGCGCGCAGCTCGGCGATCACGCGCTCGGCGCAGGCCCGCTCGCGCCCGGACGGGCTCTCGATCCGGCACAGCTCGGCGAACGTGCCGTTCAGGTAGCCCAGCTCCTCCTCGGCGACGCGAGGGCTGGCCACGTCGAGCGTCACAGCACGTCGGCGCGACCCAGTCCTACGGACTGTGTGCCCCCGACCGGCGACCGGTCCGAGCGCTCGTCCCCCACGTCGGTGGCGTCAACGCCGCCGTCCCGCTCGGCGCCGCGCTCCAGCGCCGCCGCGACGAACTCGCGGAACAGCGGCGCCGGGCGCTCGGGGCGGGACTTGAACTCGGGGTGGAACTGCGAGGCGACGAAGAACGGGTGCCGCTCGAGCTCGATCACCTCGACCAGGCGCTCGTCGGGCGAGGTGCCCGACGCGCGCAACCCGGCCGCCTCGAGGCGCTTGCGCAGCAGGTTGTTGACCTCGTAGCGGTGGCGGTGGCGCTCGTAGACGACCGCCTCGCCGTAGATCTCGCGGGCGCGCGAGGAGTCGTGCAGCTTGATCGGGTCGGCGCCGAGGCGCATCGTCCCGCCGAGGTTGGCGACCTCCTTCTGCTCGGGCAGAAGGTCGATCACCGGATACGGCGTCTCGACGTCCATCTCGGTCGAGTTCGCGCCCTCCATCCCCGCGACGTGGCGCGCGAACTCGGCGACGGCGACGTGCATCCCCAGGCAGATGCCGAGGTACGGGATGCGCTGCTCGCGCGCGATCCGCGCCGCGGCGATCTTCCCCTCGATCCCGCGCCCGCCGAAACCACCCGGGATCAGGATGCCATCGGCGTCCCGCAGGCGCTCGCGCAGCTCCTCGCCGTCGGCGCGCTCGAGGCGCTCGGAGTCGATCCAGTCGATCTCGACCGTGCTGCCCTTCGACGACGCCGCGTGGCGCAGCGCCTCGGAGACCGACAGATAGGCGTCCTCGAGCTGGACGTACTTGCCGACGAGCGCGATCCGCACCGTGCGCGTCGCCCGTTCGGAGCGGCCGATCGACTCTTCCCAGCTCGTCAGGTCCGGAGCCGGCGCGTCGACCCCGAACTGCTCGAGGATGAAGTCGTCGACGCCCTGTTCGCGGAACGTCAGCGGCACCTTGTAGATGTCATCGACGTCGCGCGCCGAGACGATCGCCTCCATCGGCACGCTTGCGAACAGCGCGATCTTCTTGCGGATCTCCGGCGAGAGCGAGCCCTCGGAGCGGCACATCAGCATGTCCGGCGCGATCCCGATCCGCCGCAGCTCGTTGACCGAGTGCTGCGTCGGCTTCGTCTTCAGCTCGCCCGCATGGCCGATGTAGGGCACGAGCGTCAGGTGGATGAACAGGCAGCGGCGGCGGCCGACGTCGACCGGGAACTGGCGGATCGCCTCGAGGAACGGCAGCGACTCGATGTCGCCGACCGTGCCGCCGATCTCGGTGATCACGAAGTCGACGTCGCTCGACTCGGCGATCAGCGCGATCCGCTGCTTGATCTCGTCGGTGATGTGCGGCACGACCTGCACCGTCCCGCCGAGGTAGTCGCCGCGGCGCTCGCGGCGGATCACCGTGTCGTAGATGCCGCCCGCCGTCACGTTCGACGCGCGGCTCGTGTTCGCGTCGGTGAAGCGCTCGTAGTGGCCGAGGTCGAGGTCCGTCTCCGCCCCGTCCTCGGTGACGAACACCTCGCCGTGCTGGTACGGCGACATCGTGCCGGGGTCGACGTTGATGTACGGGTCGAACTTCTGCAGCCCGACCGTCAGCCCGCGCGCGACCAGCAGGCGGCCGAGCGAGGCCGAGGCGATGCCCTTTCCGAGCGAGGAGACGACGCCGCCGGTCACGAAGATGAAGCGCGTGTCGCTCGGGACCTGGGCGTGTCGGTCGGAGTATTGCGAGGTCATGCTGGCCTGCCGACGGAGTCTAGTTGGCGCAGCCCCGGAGTCCGTTCGATGAACCCGGAAATTGAGCGAACCTCTCCGTAGACCGTCAACGCGGCGAGCAGCGCGAGCGCGACGATCTGCCCGCCGCCAGACAGCGCCAGCACGAGCCACAGCCCCGCCAGCGCGCCGAGCAGGTTGGCGCCCGTGTCGCCGAGCATCGCCCGCTCGCGCAGGTCGTAGACCCCGGCGAGCAGCGCCGGCGCGGCGAACAGGCCGAGCGACCACAGCGGCCGGACTTCGCCCGAGCCGAGGCCGACGCCGAGGCCGAGCAGCGCAAACGCCTTCGCCGCGCGCCCGGGGCGCAGGTCGAGCAGGTTGAACGCGTTCGTCGCGAGCACGAGCACCGCGCTGGCGAGCAGCCAGCGGCCGCCCGAGAGGCCGAGCATGCTCGTCGCGAGCAGCGCCAGCCCGAGCGAGCCGGCCGCCTTCAGCACGCCCGTCGAGAGCTCGCCGCGCAGCAGCGCCGCGCCGTGGCCGCGCCAGCCGCGGATCGGCCGCCCTGATGCCGGCGATGACGCGAGCGCCGGGCGCTCGCCGAGCGTGTCGTCGATCAGCCCGAGCGCGATCACGCCGAGCGCGTACAGCGCGACGGGCACGGCCTCCGGGTGGAACACGTCCGCGGAGGCGAGCACCTGCAGCAAGCTGAGCGGGATCAGCGCGAGCAGCGCCGCCGCGAGCACGAGCACGCCGAACGGAAACGGCAGCATCCGCGCGCGGTAGTTCGCGCGCGTGTGCCCGCCGGCTTCGAGCATCCGCAGCAGCGCCGGAGCGAGCAGCGCGGCGCTCGCGAGCGAGAGGACCAGCGGCAGCGCGTGCATCGCCCGAAACTATCGACGGACGCGGATGGGTAGCTAGGGCTGCGCCGAGGGGGCGCCGACGTTCGGGAGCAGCGAGTCGGCGGTCGGCCTCGAGCCGTACGAGCCGTGTGAGCCGGTCAGCGCGTAGACCAGCGCCGCCTGGCCGGCCGTCGCGTCGAGATCGTCGACGCTCGAGAGGTCCTTGCCCTGGAACCACGGGATCTGCGACGGCCTCGAGCTGCTCAGCTCGACGCCGACGACCGGGATCCCGACCGCGAGGATCCCATGCAGGAGGCCGGCTTCCAGCCGCGAGACGGCCTCGGCCTGCGCCGCGCTCATCCCGCTCGGCCGTTCGCGCGCGATCACGAGCGCGTCGAGCTTGCCGAGCTGCCCGTCGAACGCTATCAGCAGGCGCCCGCGCACGCGGCTGATCAGCTCGCGGCCGATCGCCCGGCCGCCGCTGACGAGCTGCTTGCCGACGATCACGCCGAAGTCGGCGAGCAGCCTGCCCGCCGCTTCGGCGCTCGAGCCCTGACCGCCGGCGCCCTTCGAACCCGCAGCCGAGCCGGCGCCCACGGGGGCGGCGAGCGCCGCGAAGCGCGTGCCTTCGGCCGCGGCCGCAAGGCCCGCGAGGTCGGGTGGCTCGCGCACGGCGACGACCGTCGCCAGGTCGCCGCCGGCCTGCGTGACGGCGTCGCGCACGAGCGCGTCGATCTGGTTTGAGGGGTTGCCGAGGAAGACGAGCCCGACGCTGCGCCCACCGAGCAGGCCGTGGACGGCGATTGGGTAGAGGTCGTTCGCGAACGCTTCCTCGCGGGTGAGCTGCGCGCGCGCCCGTTCGGCCTGCTGCTGCGCGCCGCGCACTTCCACGCTGAGGTCGTGGACGATCCCGCTCTTGGCGGAGGAGACGAGGTTGGAGTCGCCGATCGCGACGCCGATCACGACGCCGACGGCGAGCGCGAGCAGGACCGCGGCGAGCGACAGCGCGTGGTAGCGGTAGTCGAACAATCGAGGCGCAGTCGTCGAAAGCTCAGCCGCCGAGCAGCAGCCGCAGCTTCAGCCACAGCAGGTCGACGACGTCGCGCAGCGCCGGCGTCGTCCAGACGACGGCGATCAGCGCGACGAGCCCGGCCGCGATCACGACGAGCAGCGGCGTCAGGCCCGGACGCGGCCGGTACAGGCGGCTGACGCCCTTGGCGTCGACGAGGATCTCGCCGATCCGCAAGCGCGTGAGGAACGTCGAGGACATCCCTTCGCGGCTGCGGTCGAGGAACTCGACGAGATTGAATTGAGATCCGACCGACACGATCAGCCGTGCGCCCTTCTCGGCGGCGATCAGCATCGCGACGTCCTGGCTCGTGCCCGGCGCCGGTACGAGCTTGAACGCGACGCCCATCGCCTCCAAGCGCGCGCGCCCCGGCGCGCTGCCGTCGGGGTAGCCGTGCACGACGAGCTCGGCGCCGCAGCGCAGCGCGGCCTCGCCGGCCGAGTCCATGTCGCCGACGATCATGTCCGGCGTCAGGCCCTCTTCGAGCGCCGCCTCCGCGCCGCCGTCGACAGCGACGATCAGCGGCTTCAGGTCGCGGATCAGCGGCCGCAGCGCGCGCAGGTCGCGCTGGTGGTCGACGCCGCGCGCGACGACGAGCGTCGAGCGGTCGCGGAAGTCGGTCGCGAAGCGCGGCAGCTCGATCCGACCGGCCAGCAGCTCGCGCTCCTCGCGCATGTGCGCGATCGTGTTGTGCGCGAAGCGCTCGAGCGCGTCGTCGATCTCGCGCCGGCGGGCGTCGGTTTCGGCGCGCACGCGCTCGAGCCCGAGCACCTCGCCGCGAGCGAGCAGCTCCCCCCGGCGCAACACCTCGCCGACGGTCCCGTCGCCAGGTCCTTCGGCGACGACCACGATCGGGTCGCCGTCGTCGAGCACGCCGAACAGCGAGTCGTCGGACAGGTCGACGAGCAGGACGTTCGCTTCGACGAGCAACTGCGGGCCGAGGTTCGGGTACGTGCCCGACGAGGACGCGCGGCAGTTGAGCACCGCGCCGACGCCCGCCGCGATCAGCTCCTCGGCCGAGACGCGATCGAGGTCCTCGTGGTCGATCAGCGCGACGTCGCCGCGCACGAGGTGTTTGACGAGCAGCTTCGTGCGCCGCCCCGGACGCACCGAGCCGCTGACCGTCCGCGCGACGATCCGCCGCTCGGCCGTGACGATCCGCCCCGGCGCCGGCCGCAGCGCATCCGCCGGAGCGGGCGTCGAAGGTCTCGGTCGTGTCGAGGCCATCGCAGCGAGGGTAACGCCCGACGGCGCCTTGCGCGCCCGGCGGCGGCGCGCCCGCGGGCGCTCAAGCGGCGCGGCGCAGGTCGCGCGCGTGCCTGCGCGCAGCCGCGTCCTCGGCGTCGGCGCCGAGCATCCGGACGAGCTCGGAGACGACCTCGCGCTCCTGCAGCTGCACGACCATCGTCCGCGCCCGCTCCTGCGAGGTCTGCTTGACGATCGCGAAGTGGCGCTCGCCGAGCGAGGCGATCTGCGGCAGGTGCGTGATGCACAGCACCTGGCGCGTCTGCGCCAGCTCGCGCAGTCGCGCGCCGACGGCTCGCGCCGCATGACCGCCGATCCCGGCGTCGACCTCGTCGAACACGAGCGTCTCGCTCGGGCCGCCCGATCGCGCCGGCTCGCGCCGCGCCCGCGCGCTGCGTGCGCCGGACTTCGCGCCGCCCGCGCGCCGCGCCGCGCCGGCGTCGGCGCAGGCCGCGATCAGCGCGAGCATCACGCGCGAAAGCTCGCCGCCGGAGGCGATCTCGCGCAGCGGCCCGGGCGCCACGCCGGGGTTCGCCGCGATCAGGAACTCGACGGCGTCGGCGCCCGACGGGCCGGCCTCGCGCGGGCTCAGCGCGACGCCGAACGTCGCGTCGGGCATCGCGAGCGCCGCGAGCTGCTCGCGAACCCCCGCCTCGAGCGCCGGCGCGGCGCTCCGGCGCGCGACGCTCAGCGCCTCGACGTGCTCGTCGAGCAGCGCCTGCGCGCGCGACAGCGCCGCCTCGCTCTCCTCGAGCGCGACCTCGGCGCCGGCGATCTCGCGATGGCGCGCGCGGGCGCGATCCGCGTGCTCGAGCACGCCCGCGATGTCGCCGCCGTGCTTGCGCATCAGCCGCTCGAGCGCGGCGAGCCGCTCTTCGACGCCCTCGAGCGTCAGCTCGCGCGCGCCCGAGCCCGAGCGCTCCAGCTCCGAGTCCTCGGCGTACGCGCGCAGCTCGCGCCCGAGGTCGTCGGCCTCGATCGCCAGCGCGCGCACGCGCTCGCCGAGCGCGTCGAGACGCGGATCGACGCCCGTGAGCGCATCGATCCCTGCGCCGGCGCCGGCGAGCAGCGACGAGACGCCGGCGACGTCCGAGGAGTCCGGCGCGAGCGCCTCGGCGCCGCCCGCGGCGGCCGAGCACAGCGCGTCGGCCCGGCGCAGCCGCTCGCGCGCGGCCACGAGCTCGCCGTGCTCCTGCTGGTCGGGCGCGGCGGCGTCGATCTCGGCGAGCTCGAACTCGAGCAGGTCGAGCTCGCGCTCGCGCGCACCCGCGAGAGCGCGCAGCTCCTCCATCCGCGCCCGCAGCCGCCGCGTCTCGGCGAAGCACTCGGCGCAGGCGCGCACGCGCAGCGCGTGCTCCGGGCCGCACGTCTCGTCGAGCAGCTGCAGCTGCTGGCCGGCGATCGTCAGCTTGCGGTGCTCGTGCTGGCCGTAGAACGACATCAGCGTGGCGCCGACGTCGCGCAGCTCGCCGACGGTCGCCGAGCGGCCGTTCAGGTACGCGCGCGTGCGTCCGTCCTCGCCGACGCGGCGCGCGAGCACGATCTCCTCGGCGTCCGGCGCGATCCGCTCGGCGAGACCCTCCGGCAGCGTGCCCGGCAGCTCGAACACGCCCTCGACGTAGGCCTCCTGCGCGCCGGGTCGCACGATCCCCGTCCGCGCGCGGCCGCCGAGCAGGAGATCGAGCGCGTGCGCGAGGACCGTCTTGCCGGCGCCGGTCTCGCCCGTCAGCACGTTCAGGCCCGGCGCAAGGCGCAGCTGGGCCTGCTCGATCAGCAGCAGATTCTCGACGCGCAGCTCCAACAGCATGTGCGCAGGTCTAGCAGCGGCCGCCGACGGATCGCGCAGGGCTGAAGTGCTTGCCCGCGCGTGACGATAAGGGAACGTAACCTTAGGCGAGAGGCGACGGAGCCGGGGGCTTCGCTCTCTCTCGCCCACCTTCCGCCCGGACGGCATGGCTGCCAGCGACCCAGACACGAAATCCGAACGGCCCGAGGCCGGCGCCGTCGCGTGCCTGTCGGAGAGCGCCCTGCGCAAGCGGCTGACCGAGGAGGTCAACCGCGCCGGGCGGCACGGGACGCCGCTGAGCTGCCTCGTCGTGACGATCGGCAACCTCGAGGAGCTCGTGCGCGAGCACGGGAGCGACTTCTACGAGGAGACGCTGTTCTACGTCGCGCGAGCGATCGGCAGCCAGGTGCGCGACTTCGACCGGATCGGGATGCCGGCCGACGGCGAGCTGCTGCTGCTGCTGCCCGGCGCCGACGGGCCACGCGGGGAGATCGTCGCCCGCCGCGCGCTGGAGCGGCTGCGGACGATCAAGGTCGAAGCCGACGGCCAGCGCCGCGCGTTGAGCGTGTCGGTCGGACTCGCCGCATGGCAGGAAGGGCTCGACGGCGCCGAGCTGCTCGAGCAGGCGCGCGCCGCCGGGCGGCGCGCGATCGGCAACGGCGGCGGCGGCGGGCTCGCGAGCTCCTCGCCGCCCGCGCTTGGACGGCCGCCCGGACCTGCATAATCAACCCGTGCTTTCCGGGTCGGAGCTGTGGCTGCTGCGCTTGATGGCCGATCGCGGCCTCGCGTTGCTCGACGCCGACGTGCTGATCATCCTGATCGAGGAGCGCGGCGAGCTGCGCGTCGCGGGCACGAGCGGGACTGTGACCGTGCGCCTGCGGATCGTCCCGGTCGAGGGCAGCGCGCTCGGCGACATCTACCGGGCGGGCGAGTCGGTCGCGGTCGACAAGCCGCGCGGGCAGGAAGCGGCGTGGCTGCACGAACTCGGCGTCGAGGTCCGCGCGGGGCTGATCGAGCCGCTGAGCATGGAAGGCCAGGGCGGCGGCATCGTGATCGCGCTGCGCGAGAAGAACGGCTTCAAAGGCCACGACAAGGAGGCGCTGAAGGCGTTCGCGACGAGCGTCGCGCAACGGCTCGCCGCCGAGCGGTCGGTCGAGATCGAACGCCTGCGCTACGGCATGGAGGCGCGCGAGCGCGAGCGCACGCGCTGGGCGCGCGAGATCCACGACGAGAGCATTCAGGGCATGGGCGCGCTGCGGCTGCGGCTCGCGAACGCTCGCGACATCGACGACCCGGCGCAGCTGCGCGAGGCCGTCGACCTCGTGCTCGACGGCCTCGGCAACGAGATCGACGGCCTGCGCCACCTGATCACCGAGCTCCGCCCGGCGGCGCTCGACGACCTCGGCCTCGCGGCGGCGCTCGAGGCGCTCGCGCGCCGCGCGCAGGCGATCGACGGCCTCGACGTCGAGGTCGACATCCAGCTCGGCCAGGACAACGGCCGCCGGCTCGACCCCGAGCTCGAGAGCACCGTCTACCGGATCGTGCAGGAGGCGCTGACGAACGTCAGTCGCCACGCCGAGGCGAGCAGGGCCGTCGTTCAGATCTCAGAGCGCGGCGGCAACGTCGTCGCGTCGGTGACCGACGACGGCAAGGGCATGCCCGGCGCCGAGCGGCTCGGCCCGCGCGGCGACGGCCTCGAGGGCGGCTTCGGGATGGGCGGCATGCGCGAGCGCGCCGAGCTCGTCGGCGGCGAGCTCGAGTTCCGCCCCGCCCCCGAGCGCGGCACGCGCGTCAGCCTGACCGTCCCGCTCGCCGGGCGCCCGTCGGCCGAGGACGTCCGCGCCGCCGAAGCGCCGCTCGACGCGGTTCGTTAGTCAACCAAGCCGATTCGCCGCACGTATGCGGTGATCTCGGCGCGCGAGGAGAAGCCGAGCTTCTCGATCGCACGGGCGCGATAGGTCTTGACCGTCCGCTCGGCGACGTGCAGCTGCTCGGCGATCTGCGGGTTCGTGAAGCCGTTGGCGATCAGTCGCACGACCTCGCGCTCGCGCTCTGAGAGGACGACTCCGTCGGTCGAGGTTTCCTCGCCGGTCGCCATCAGCGCGCCGAGCCGCGGGTGCAGGTAGTTGCCGCCCGAGACGGCGAGACGGAACGCCTGAAGCAGCTCGGCCGGCTCGGCCTCCTTCAGCACGTAGCTGCGCGCGCCGGCGCGCAACGCCTGGCGCGCGTACTCGGGATCCTCGCGCATCGTCAGGATCGCGACGGCGAGCGTCGGGTGCGCGATGAAGCACGCGGGCAGCGCCGCCAGGCTCGAGCCGCCGGGCATCGACAGGTCGAGCGTCAGCAGGTCGGGCTTGTGCTCGCGCACTTCGCGGATCGTCGAAGGCACGTCGGCGGCTTCGGCGACGACGCGGAACTCGTCCTGCTCACGCTCCAGCACGGCGCGGATCCCGTCGCGCACGACCGTGTGGTCGTCGGCGATGATGACCGTGATCGGACGGTCGACGCCGGCGGTCCCCGGCTCGGTGGTCAAAGCGCTGGCCTCCATGTCATGACCGTATCGGCAGCGGGGGATCGATAATTGAAGTCCGCATGGGACGACATGGATCTGCCCTTTTAGGACGACACGATCAGCACCATTCAGACGGCAGACAAACGCCCGTCGAGGGCTCATCATGTCGGCCATGACGACCATCACCGCACCAGGCGGCCAAAGCGGCCGCTACCTGGGAGCCCCGAAGCTGCGACTGCTGGCGAGCGGCGAGCCGCGCTGCTGCGAGCGTCCGGGGGCCACCGCTCGCCGTGCGCGCCACACGCAGGCGACGGACGCCGGCGCAGCCGCCCCCGCCCCCGCTCTCGCCCCGGCGGCAGAGCCGGCGTCGCAGGGCGGCGCACCGGTGCTCGTCGCCGGCCGGGACGCGACCCGTCGCGCGACGATGATCGAGGAGCTCGAGCAGACGATGGCGCCCGACACGAAGTTCGTGCACGCGTCGGCCTTCTGGGAGGTGCTCGTGCTCGCCGGCTCCAGCCGCTTGGTGATCCTCAGCGGTGACCTCGACGAGGTCCCGACCGGGTCGCTGATGCGGATGCTCGGCCACCGCTACCCGGCGCTGCCGGTCGTCGCGGTCGACGCCCCGACGCCGGCGCTGGCGCAGGTCTGAGCCACCTTCTCGCGTCGCGGCCCGCCGGGCCGGACGCGCCTTGAGATCGACGCTGCAGCGCTCGAACGCCCCCGGGCCACGAGGTAGCGTGACCGGCGTGGCATCGCCGCTCAGCTCCGGACGCCTGCGCAGGATCATCGGCGCGTACGCGGTCAACAGGCTCGGCACGTGGCTCGGACTGATCGCGCTGATGCTGGCCGTGTTCGACCACACGCACAGCGCGTTCGCCGTCTCGGGGCTGCTGCTCGCGGGACAGGCGCTGCCGGCGTTCGTCGTCCCGGCGGTCGTCGCGCGCGTGGAGGCGTCGAAACGGCGCAGCGAGCTGAGCGGGCTGTACTTCTTCGAGGCGATCGCGACGTCGGCGCTCGCGGTGCTGCTGTGGCACTTCTCGCTGCCGCTGATCCTGCTGGTGGCGGCGCTCGACGGGACGGCGGCGCTGACGGCAAGCTCGCTGCTGCGCTCGGAGCTCGCGCGCGCGGCGCGCGAGCACGTCGAACACGCACACGCCGAGGATCGCCCGGAGCCGGAGGAGCTGCAGAAGCAGATCGACGAGGCCGAGCGCAAGGCGAACGCGGCGCTGAACGTCGCGTTCTCGACGGTGTTCGTGCTCGGGCCGGCGCTCAGCGGCGTCGTCGTCGCAGCGGCGGGCGCGTCGACGGCGCTGTTCATCGACGTCGGCTCGTTCCTCGCGTGCGGCGTGCTGCTGCTCGACCTGCATCCGCACGTCGAGGAGGCGGCGGGCGAATCGGTCGCGGCGCGGCTGCGCGCGGCGTGGAGCCACATCAACGAGGTCGGCACGCTGCGCGGCCTGCTGCTGCTCGAGGCGCTCGCGCTGGTCTGCTTCGAATCGGCGGGGCCGATCGAGGTGACGTACGCGAAGGCGACGCTGCACGCGGGCGACAGCGGCTTCGGGCTGCTCGTGACGACGTGGGGCGCCGGCGGCGTGCTCGGAAGCATCGTGTTCGCGCGCTACGTCAAACGCTCGCTCGGCATCCTGCTGAGCGCCGGCGCGTTCGCCGTCGGCGCCGCCTACCTCGGCTTCGCGGCGGCGCCGACGCTCGCGCTCGCGTGTCCGGCGGCGTTCGTCGGCGGGATCGGCAACGGCCTGCAGTGGCCGTCGCTGATCAGCATCGTGCAGCAGCTGACCCCGCCGCAGCTGCTCGGGCGGCTGATGGGCGCGGTCGAATCGCTCGGCGCGCTGTGTCTGGCGCTCGGGCTGACGCTCGGCGGGGCGCTCGTCGCGATCGGATCACCGCGCATCGCGTTCCTCGTCGTCGGCGTCGGCGCGGTGGTGACGACGTTCGGCTTCGCGCGCGTCGCGCCGCACAAAGCGCTGCAGATAGACGGCCCGCCGCCGCCGATCACGCACCCGCCGGCGGTCGACCAGGCGCACGAGCCGCTGCCACACGAGACAAGCGGCGTCTGACGCGCCATCGCGGAAGCGCCGGCCCGAAAGGGCCGACGTGGCCGACGTGCGCGCCGGACGGCCTCGGCGCGGCGCGTGTCGTGGAGCCCGCGGCGCTTGGAGAACCCCGCAAATAGCGCGTAAAACGATCGTTTCAGGGTTCTTCGTTCGACATATCGGCCAGCGCCACGGCTCACCTTAAGTACGACGCGCGATCGGTCGAAAAGCACTACAGAGGACAGGCGCCGGGGGCGCGCCGACTCCAGACAAGGCTCACGTGCTTTCGCAGAGGTTCACCACACGCATCTTCTGGACCGTCGAGTCGCTGCTGCTGCTCGGCTCGGTGGCCGGCGCGGTGCTCCTATCGCGCCCCGACGAATGGGGCCCGCCGGCGCTGCTCGCGCTGCTCGTCGTGCTCACGCTCGTCGGTCAGCGCCTCAGCGTGAACACGGCGAACGGCGAGCTGAGCGCCTCGCTCGTCGCGCTCGTGCTGGCGATGAGCCTGCTCGGCGTCGCGCCGGCGGTCGCGCTCGGCGGCGGCGCGATGGTCCTGAAATCGGCCCTTCGGCGCCTGCCGCCGACGCAGTGGCTGAACAACCTCTCGACGTTCACGCTGTTCCCGTTCGTCGGCGCGCTGATCGTGCGACTGCTCGTCGGCGACGTGCACGATGCGCGCAACCAGCAGCTCGTGCAGAGCGTGACGTTCGGGTTGATCGTGTTCGGCGTGTTCCTCGTGACGATCGCGATCAACTTCCTGATGGTCGCGGTCGACGTGCGGCTCGACGAGGGGTACTCGCTGCGCCGGCAGATGCGCGAGCAGTTCCTGCCGATGCTGCCGGGCCTGCTCGCGACGGGCGCGCTCGCGACGATCCTCGCCGTCGCGTACGCCAACCTCGGCCTACCCGTCCTGTTCGGCTCGGTCGGCATCTTGGTGATCTTCCAGCAGCTGACCGTCGCGCTGCTGCGATCCGAGGACCGCGCCGATCAGCTCGAAGCGCGCTCGATCCAGCTCGCTTCGCTGCAGTTCGGCGTGCTCGCGACGCTGATGGACGCGCTCGCGCTGCGCGATCGCAGCACGGCGACGCACGCGGCGGCGGTCGCGCGCTACGCGAAGGCGCTCGCCGTCGAGGTCGAATGCAGCGAGGACGAGCAAGAGGTCATCCACACCGCCGGGCTGCTCCACGACGTCGGCAAGTTCACGTGGTCGGACCGCGTGCTGCACCCCGAGCACCTGACCGACGAGGACATGGCCGTGATCCACCGCCACCCGCAGGACGGCGCGACGCTCGTCGGCAAGCTCGACGGCTTCGGGCCCGTCGCCGACGCGATCCTCTACCACCACGAGCGCGTCGACGGCGGCGGCTACCCGGCCGCGCTGATCGGCAACGAGATCCCGCTCGCCTCGCGCATCGTCGCGATCTGCTCGACGTACGATCGGATGACCGCGCGCGACACCTACCGCGCGCCGATGCCGCCACGCGACGCGATGGAAGAGCTGCGCAAAGTCGCCGGCACACAGCTCGACGCCGCGCTCGTCGAGAGCTTCATCGCGATGCTGGAACGCGAGGGCCCGTCGACGTTCCTCGATGAGGTCAGCTTCTCGGACGAGCTGCGCTTCGAGCAGCGCGTCCGCAAGATGGCCCAGCCAGCCGCCCGCTGAGCCTCGCGTACGCCACCACCGCCGCCGTCGAGACGGACGTCCGGCGAGGGCTTAAACAAAGGGGGCGCCGCGCGATGCGACGCCCCCTGAAGTGGTCATGCGTGACCGAAAAATGTCCTAACGGCTGAAGTAACGGCTGAAGTATTCGGCCATATCGTCTGTCTCCATTCGCGCCGCCGCGGACGACGACGCATCGTTTTCCATCCTGGAGCTTCGAAGAGGATCCTATCGGGATGGCGAGATATGTCCAGTTTGCGTAGCTTTGTGCATGCTCGATTGCACCCCCGTTCGGCCTGTCGCACGCGGCGACGAGGCCGCGCGATCCCAGTCCTGAAGCGGGATTGCGAGATGACCCGTTCGCAGCAGCCGACTGCGTCAACGGGTCGAAAAGTCTGAGACACCTGTCTGAAAGCGAGCGCCGTCGGGGGCGTGAGAGCGACTCGCGCACGGCGCAAATGTCCACAAAGCTGCACGCCGCTCAACCTTTTTGGCGCAGCGGCCGAAGATCGTCTTGAGGCGGCCTCGTTCGAGCCGCACCCAATCCACCCACGAGGCGAACAAATGACCGCAAGCGCCATGCTTCCCCGCAACGACCGCCAGCTCGTGTTCACGAGCTCGCAGGCCGCCCGCTACCTCGGCGTCTCGCTCGCGACGATCCGCCGCTGGACCGACGCCGGACACGTCAGCTGCTATCGCACGCCCGGCGGCCAACGGCGCTTCGCGCGCGAGCAGCTCGACGAGTTCATCTCATCGATGCACCGCGACGGCGCCGTCGAGCACGAGCCGCAGGCGAGCGGCGTCGACGAGAGCGGTCCGAGCGTCCGCGCCGCCTAGCCGCTGCGCGGGGCGCAGGGCCCGTCGCCCTGCCGCGCCCGTGCATGCGCGCGCGCCGGCCGGGCCATGCGCGCGCGCCTGCCGAGCGCGCGCGGTCAGCTCGAGAGCCGGCCGAACTTCTCGCGCAGCCGTCGGTAGAACGACGAGCCGGGCAGCTGCGCGATCGTCCCGGCGTCCTTGACGAAGTGCGCGTCGATCGCGCCGCTCGGCGCGATCTCGCCTGCCGGACGACCGTCGACGGCGACGTCGAGCGGCTCGCGCGAGCGGTTGTGGATCCGCAGGCGGTCGCTCGGCGCCGCCACGAGCGCGCGCGCCGTCAACGAGTGCGGCGCGATGAACGACACGACGAAGCCTTCCACGCCCCACGCCATCACCGGCCCGCCGTTGGCGAGGTTGTAGCCGGTCGATCCCGCCGGCGTCGCGACGACGAGCCCGTCGCAACGCACGCTGCCGACGACCTCGTCGTCGATCTCATACGCGATGTCCGCGACGCGCTCGCCGACCTTGCGGTGGATCGCGACGTCGTTGACCGCGACGCGGCTGTCCGCGCGGATGTGCGGCGGCGCCTGTTTGCTCGCGCCCGTGTGCTCACCCGCGGCGTCGAGCCGGATCGCCGGCAATCGCAGCAGCTCGAAGTCGCGCTCGAACGCCCGGCGCATCCCCATCGCCAGCTCGCCGCGCTCGACCGTCGCGAGGAAGCCGACCTGGCCGAAGTTGATCGCGAACACCGGCACGTCGGTTCCCCGATACATCCGCAACCCGCGCAGGACCGTGCCGTCGCCGCCGAGCACGACGCACAGCTCGACGTCGTCCTTGACCTCCGCGTCGAGCTCGAGCCCGGCGGTGGGACCGAGGCCGTGCTTGCGCGTCTCCTCCGCGTCGAGGCGCAACGTCACACCCGCCGCCGCCGCCTGCGTCGCGATCTCGAGCAGTGCCGACGTCGTCTCCTCGGGGCGGCCGTGCGTGAAGATCGTGAACTCCCTCATCGCTCGACCTCGCGCGCCAGCAGCTCGAGACGCGCACCCGCCGCGTCGGCAGCCTCGTGTCCAGACGACACGAGCGCCCGCGCGTCGGGCGACTCGGGCCCGCGCGCCGGGTCGGTCAACCAGACGAACGTCTCCCGATTGCCCTTCGGGCCGGGCAGGCCCGAGGAGTAGTAGCCGATCACCGCCGCTCCCAGCGCGAGCGCCGCCGCGCCGACATCGACGAGCGCGGAGCGGCGCACGTCGGGGTCACGGACGACCCCCCCGCTCCCGACGCGCCCGCGGCCGACCTCGAACTGCGGCTTGACGAGCGCGAGCACGTCCCAGCCCGGCGCGAGGCATGCGAGCACCGGCCCCAGCAGCTTCGCGAGCGAGATGAACGACACGTCGATCACCGCCAGCTCGGGCGCATACGGCAGCAGCTGCGGCGTCAGCGTGCGCGCATTCGTGCGCTCGAGCACTGTCACGCGCTCGTCGTTGCGCACCGTCCACGCCAGCTCGCCGTAGCCGACATCGAGCGCGATCGCCGCGCGCGCGCCGCGCTGCAGCAGGCAGTCGGTGAAGCCGCCCGTCGAGGAGCCGACGTCGAGCGCGCGACGATCGCGCACGTCCAGGCCGCTCTGGTCGAGCGCGTTCGCGAGCTTGATCCCGCCGCGCGAGACGAACCGCGGGCGCTCGTCGACGCTCAGCGCCTCGCCCACGTCGACCATCTCGCTCGGCCTCGCCGCGCGCCGCCGCGACGCGCCGACGCGGACGCTCGCCCGCCATCACCGACGCCGCCGCCCGACTGCGCGACGAGAACAGCCCGCGCTCGGCCAGCAGCGCATCGAGACGTCGCTTTCCCATGCGCTCGAAACCCTTGCACATGTCCGCTTGCCACACCGGACGCGCCCGCGAGTGCGCCCCCCGGCTCGCCTCACGCTTGGTTCGCCGCCGCCCACGCGGCGATCGAGTCCGAACCGTCGATCAGCGAGCCGTCGTCCAGCACGAGTGTCGGCACCTCGTAGTTGCCGGTCAGCCGCGTGATCTCACGCCGCCCCGGGAAGAACCGATCGGTCCCGTAGCAGCCGTACGTCCGCACGACGTGCGGCGCATGCCCGGCCGCGACCAGCGCCTTGTGCGCCTTCGCGCACGGGTGCTGCTTCGCCGGGCCGAACGTGCCATAACAGACGTACAAGTCCATCGATCGAGACTACAGGCGCCACGCCAGACCACGAGCGCGCGCGGCACGCCCGCTGCCCAACTGTGACCAAGATCACACAGATCGAGCCCCCCGCCGAACATCATGTTTGGCGTACCCCGCAGCACCGCAGCACTGCAGCATCCCTCCTCCCTCGAAACGGCCCGCTTCCCCGGCGGGTCGTTTCATTTAAGCCCGGCCGCTCGGGCCGCGCGCTCGGCATGACGCCCGACGTTCCCCGCCCGCGCTCTGACGCCGGCGACCGCGGCCGGCCCTCAAAAGGAGCGCTCTATGCCCCGACGATCGCCGAGTGACGATCGGAGATCGCCGTCGCGACGCGCTCGGCGATGCGCTCCGGCGTGAAGCCGATCTCCTCGTGCAGCAGCGCCGGCTTGCCGTGCGTCACGTAGCGGTCGGGCAGGCCGACGCGCAGGATCCGCGGCGTCGCGCCCGCCTCGTTCAGCGTCTCCCAGACGGCCGAGCCGAAGCCGCCCGCGAGCACTCCCTCCTCGACCGTCACCAGCAGGTCGTGCTCGGCCGCGAGCTGCGCCATCAGCCCCGCGTCGATCGGCTTCGCGAAGCGCGCGTCGACGACCGTCGGCGAGATGCCGGCGCTCGACAGCTGATCCGCCGCGCCGAGCGCCTTGCCGACGCCGCTGCCGTAGCCGATCAGCGCCACGCGCCGCCCCGGCGCCTCGCTCGCGCCGCCCTCGCGCACGATCTCGCCCGTGCCGATCGCGATCGCGTGCGGCTCTGCCGGCAGCTCGACGCCGACGCCTTCGCCGCGCGGGTAGCGCAGCGCGATCGGCCCGTCGTGCAACAGCGCCGTGCGCAGCATGTGCACGAGCATCGCCTCGTCGCGCGGCGCCATCAGCACGATGTTCGGCAGGCAGCGCAGGTACGCGATGTCGAACGCACCGTGATGCGTCGGCCCGTCGTCGCCAACCAGCCCCGCGCGGTCCATCGCGAACACGACGTTCAGGTTCTGCAGGCACACGTCGTGCACGATCTGGTCGTACGCGCGCTGCAGGAACGTCGAGTAGATCGCCGCCACCGGCTTGCACCCCTCGAGCGCCAGCCCCGATGCGAACAGGATCGCCTGCTGCTCGGCGATGCCCACGTCGAAGTAGCGCTCCGGCATCGCCTTCTGCAGGATGCTCAGCCCCGTCCCCGAGTTCATCGCCGCCGTGATCCCGACTACGCGCTCGTCGCGTTCGCACTCTTGCACGAGCGCTTCGCCGAACACCTGCGTGTACTGCGGCACGGCGCGCTTCGCCGGCTTCGCCGTCAGCCGGTCCTTGCGCGGCGCCGCCGCGCTCGCCGGCAGCCCGTTGACGATCGACTTCGGCTTCGCCGCGTGCCACTCCTCCATCCCCTCCAGGCCGCCCTCCTCGGCCGGCGCGAAGCCCTTGCCCTTGACCGTCGCGATGTGTACGACGACCGGCCGTTCCGCCGCGAGCGCCTCACGCAGCGCCTCGCGCAGCACGCGCACGTCGTGCCCGTCGACGACGCCCATGTACGCCCAGTCGAGCTCCTCCCACCACAGCCCCGGCGCCCAGAACGCCTTGATCGACTCCTTCAGCTGCGGCCCGAGCCGCTCGAATGCCGAGCCGATCCCGCCCGGCAGCCGCGTCAGGCCGCCCTCGACCTCCGCGCGCGCGTGCCACAGCTTCGGGTTCAGCCGCACGCGGTTGAAGTAGCGCGATAGCGCCCCCACGTTCGGCGCGATCGACATCCCGTTGTCGTTCAGCACGACGACCATCGGCGTGCCGAGGCCGCCCGCCTGCCCGATCGCCTCGAACGCGACGCCGCCCGTCATCGCGCCGTCGCCGATCACCGCCACGACCTTCCCTTCCGCGTCACCCCCGAGCTGGCGCATGCCCTCCTTGATCCCCACCGCGTATCCGATCGACGTCGACGCGTGCCCCGCGCCCATGATGTCGTGCTCTGACTCCGCGATCGAGCAGAACGGCGCCAGCCCGCCGTACTGGCGGATCGTCTCCAGGCGATCGCGCCGGCCAGTCAGCACCTTGTGCGGGTACGCCTGGTGGCCGACGTCCCACAGGATCTTGTCCTTCGGCGAGTCCAGCAGCGAGTGCAGCGCGACCGCCAGCTCGCACGTGCCGAGGTTCGCGCCGAAGTGCCCGCCGATCTCGCCGACCGTGTCGATGATGTGCTTGCGCACCTCCTGCGCCACCTGCGCCAGCTGCGCGTCCGACAGGTCGCGCAGGTCCGCCGGCCCCTCGATCGAGTCGAGCAGCTGCTGCGCGTCGCTCTCCTTCCGCTTGCGGCTCATGACGTTCGCGTGTAGATGAAGTCGGCGATCTGCTCGAGCTCGTCCGTCGCGCGCGAGTCCTCGACGCTCGCCGCTCCACCGCCCGCCGGCGACTGCACCGCCACCGGCGTCGGGCGCGCCGCTTCCGCCAGCGACTGCACCGCCGTCGCGTGCGACTGCGCCGCGAGCTCTCGCGCGCGCTCGATCCCGAACTCGCTCACGTATGTCCGCTTGCCATGACGCTCATCGCTGCCGCGCGGCTTCCCCAGCGCGTCGTCCGTGCCGGTTACGTCGAGTATGTCGTCGACGATCTGAAACAACACGCCCAACTCGGTCGCGAAACGACGGTAAGGAACCGCTGCCGGGTCCTCTGAGACCCCACCCAACAGTAGTACGCACAGCACCGACGCGCCGATCAGCCGTCCAGTCTTCAGCTCGTGCAGCCGCCGCAGCGCCGCGCCGCCCGGCGGCGTCTCGGCGTTGACGTCCGCGTACTGCCCCCCCACCATCCCGTCGACGCCCGTCGCCGCCGCCAGCTCCGCCGCCGCCAGCAGCACGCGCTCCGGCGCCGAGCGCTGGTGCGTCAGCAGATGGCGAAACGCCTCCGCGTACAGCCCGTCGCCGGCCAGGATCGCGACGTCCTCGCCGTACTTCACGTGGCACGTCGGCTGCCCGCGGCGCAGCGCGTCGTCGTCCATCGCCGGCAGGTCGTCGTGGATCAGCGAGTACGTGTGGATCAGCTCGAGCGCCGCCGCCAGCGGCATGATCGCCTGCGGCTCCACCCCGATCGCGCGCGCCGTCGCCAGCGCCAGCACCGGGCGGATCCGCTTGCCGCCGCCCAGCAGCGAGTAGCGCATCGCCTCCTCCAGCCCCGCCGTCAGCGGCTCCTGCGAAAAGCGCATGCCCTCGAGGTAGCGCTCGACCTCAGCGCGCAGGCTCTCCGGATAAGTGGCGCTCACGAGCGGTCGCGGACCCTACAGCAGGGTGTCCTGACCCGGCGGCGGCGACGCCTCCGCGCGCGCTAGCTGCTCGAGCTCGCTCGCCGCCCGTGTCGCGAGCGTCGCGCAGTCTTCGACCATCCCCGCCGCCGCGTCCTGCGAAAGCTCGCCCGAGCGCAGCTGCTCCGCCGCGCGCTCGAGCTGCGTGATCACGTCGTCGAGTCGATCGCTGCTCGGGCTGCTCATCAGATGCTCGCATTCTCGCGCACGTCCCGGAGGACTGCCCCGAGCACGCCGTTGACGAACGCCGGCGCCTCCGCGCCGCAGAACGTCTTCGCCGTCTTCACCGCCTCCTCGATCGCCCCCTCCGCCGGGATCGGCTCCTCGGCCGGAACCGCGTCCGCGTGCAGCATCTCGATCAGCGCCACGCGCATGATGCTGCGCTCCAGCGGCTGCAAGCGGCTCGCCGGCCAGCCGTGCGAGTGCGCGTCGATCACCTCGTCGAGCTCCCCCGCGCGATCGGCCGCCGCGTGCGCCAGCGCGCGCACGAACAGCGAGTCGCGCGGCGACAGCGTCTCCGCGAGCGGCCGCCCCGTCAGGTCGTGCTGGTACAGCGCGACGACCGCCGCCCTGCGCTGATCCGAGCGGCGCATCTACCGAGCCCGTCGCATCTCAGGCCCGCGCGACGTACTCGCCCGAGCGCGTGTCCACACGGATCCGCGCGCCCTGCTCGACGAACAGCGGCACCTGCACGACCGCGCCCGTCTCGAGCGTCGCCGGCTTCGTGCCTCCGCCCGACACCGAGTCGCCGCGCAGGCCCGGGTCCGCCTGCGTGACCTCCAGCTCGACCGCGCTCGGCAGCTGCACGTCCGACGGCTGATCGTCGATGAACAGCACGTCCACCTCGCTGCTCGGCGCGCACCAGCGCAACGCGCTCGCGACCGTCGATTCCGGCACCGCGATCTGCTCGAACGACTCCGTGTCCATGAAGTGCGCGTCGCTGCCGTCCGCGTACAGGAACTGCATCTTGCGCGCCTCCGTGCGCACGTCGCGGAACTTCTCCCCAGCGCGAAACGTCCGGTCGATCACGTTCCCGTCCGACGCCCGGCGCAGTTTCGTGCGCACGAACGCCCCGCCCTTGCCCGGCTTGACGTGCTGGAAGTCGACGATCTTGAAGATCGTGCCGTCGACCTCGATGTGGTTGCCGTTCTTGAACTGGTTCGTCGAGAGAGCCACTCTCGGCAGCGTAGCGGCACGACCCGAGCCCGAGCCGCGCGCCGGACGCTCGACCCGCGCGGCCGTCAGCCGTCAGCGAGGAACTCCGACAGCGCCGCCGCGACCTCGCCGGGCGCCTCTTCGGCCTGGTGATGGCCGCAGTCGATGACCGCCGCCGAAAGCGGGCCGGTCACCCATCGCCGCCAGATCGCCACCGGATCGCCGTGGATGTCGATGTCATCGCGCGCCGACTGCAGGAACAGCATCGGGCAGGCAACCCGCCGGCCCGCAGCCCGGTCGGCTTCCTCGTGCGCCCTATCGATCCGCAGCCCGGCGCGGTAGTCCTCGCACATGCCGTGCACCACCGCGGGGTCTCGCAGCGCCTGCCACAGCTCGGCGTGCGCCCGCGCTCCCATGACCTCCGGCGCGGGCGTCCGATACCAGGCGTCCGGATCGGCGCAGATCACCCGCTCGGCCGGCTTCTGCGTCTGACCCATGAACCACCAGTGCCACCAGCTGCGCACGAAGTCCTCGTTCAGCCGCTCGAGGTGCTCGACGACCGGCAGCGCATCCATGATCGCCAGACGCGTCACGTGGTCCGGGTGATCCAGCGCGGTCCGCGCAGCGACGAGGCCGCCGCGGTCGTGCCCTGCGACCGCGAACCGCTCGTGCCCGAGCGTCCGCACCGCGGCGACGACGTCCGCCGCCATCGCTCGCTTCGACGACTGGGCGTGATCGGGCGCGTCCGGCGGCAGCGTCGAGCGTCCGTAGCCGCGCAGGTCGGGGCATACGACGGTGTGCCCCGATGCCAGCAGCGGAGCGACGCGGTGCCATGTCGCATGCGTCCTCGGATGCCCGTGCAGCAGCACCACCGGAGGTCCTTGACCGCCGTGGCGCACGCGCAGCGTGACCTCGCCGACGTCGATCTCCTCGAGCGTGAATCCGTCGAACACGCTCCCTCTCTACCCGGCGCCGGGACCTTTAGCCCGAGTTGGCGCCCCGCCGATTTCGCGAGCCTCGCCAACCACCGTGCCGCCCGCGTGGGCGGAGTAGGGTTGGCCTCGTCCGGCGACGCTCGCGCCCCGCGCCAGCCCACCGTCCGGCATCGGCCCGCAACCTCACCGCGGGCGACAACCGAGAAGGGGACAGCACACGGCCTACCTGTTGACGCACTTCTGGCCCGGCGCGACCGAGGGGCTGACCGGCTGAGACGAACCCGCCCGGCCGTCCCCGCCGCTCCGGCCGAGCACGAGCACGCCGACGAGCACAGCCCGCACGCGCACGGCCACTCGCACGGCCTCGTCGACCCGAGCATCAAGCGCTCGCGCGAGGGCATCCGCGCGGTGCTGCTCGCGCTGGCCGTGCTCGGCCTCGCGGCGGCGGCGCAGACCGTCGTGTTCGTCGCGAGCGGCAGCATTGCGCTGCTCGCCGACGTGATCCACAACTTCGGCGACGCGCTCACGGCCGTTCCACTCGGGATCGCGTTCGCGCTTCGCTCCGACGTCGCCGAGCGCCGCGCCGGGCTGGCGGTCGTCGCCGCGATCTTCATCAGTGCTTGCGTCGCCGGCGTCGAGGCGATCCTGCGCCTGATCGAACCGAGCACGCCGACGCACCTGCCGGCGCTCGCGGCCGCCGGCGCGATCGGCTACGCCGGCAACACGATCGCCGCGCGCGTGCGCACGGGCGCGGGCAGGCGCCTGCACAGCCCGGCGCTGATCGCCGACGGCGAGCACGCGCGCGCCGACGCATACGTCAGCCTCGCCGTGATCGCATCGGCGGTTGTCATCGCGATCGGCCTGCCGATCGCCGACCCGATCATCGGCCTGGCGATCTGCGCCGTGATCCTGCGGATCACGTGGCGCTCGTGGCGGACCGTCAGCGGCGGCCACACGCATTAGCCGAGCGCAGCCCCGAGCAATCGATCGCATCCCGCTCAAGCCCCCGCGCGCGCGGGTCGATGGGACGGTATGCGGCGAATCGCACGCGAGAACGCCCCGTGCGCGCTGGTCGCGCTTGCCGCGTGCGCGCTCCTGGCATACCTGGGGCTCGAAAGCTTCATCTGGAGCGACTACGAACACGAGGTCGCGCCGGCGTTCACGGCGCTCGCGCACGGGCACGTCGCCGAGTTCCTGCGCCTCGCGCCGGCGTACGGCGGCTCGCTGGTCGAGCGCGCGCCGTTCGCGCTCGTTCCGAGCCTGTGGGGCGGCGGCGCGCTCGCCGTCTACCGCGCGGCCGCGGCACCGTGCCTGCTCGCCTCGGCCGCGCTCGGCGTGTGGTTCGTCGCGCGCATGCGCCGCGAACGACGGCCATGGGTCGCGCGCGCGCTCGCGCTGCTCGTGTGCGTCGCGAACCCGCTGAGCCTGCGCGCGCTCGAAATCGGGCACCCGGAGGAGCTGCTCGGCGCGTGCCTGTGCGTCGCCGCGGTGCTGCTCGCCGCCGAGGACCGCCCGCTCTGGGCCGGCATCGCGCTCGGCCTCGCGGTCGCGAACAAGGAGTGGGCGCTGCTCGCGATCGGACCGGCGCTGCTCGCGCTGGCGCCACGCAGGCGCGCCTCGTGCGCGATCTGCGCGGCCGCGGTCGCCGGCGCCGTGCTCGCGCCGCTCGTGCTCGTGCACGCGGGCAACTTCGTCGCCGCGACGCGCGCGAGCGCCGCCCCGACGTCGGCGATCTTCGACCCGTGGCAGGTCTGGTGGTTCCTCGGCAGCCACGCGTCGCCCGGGAGCGCCGCGGCGAGGGCGCTGGCGGGCGCGCGCACCGGCCCGGCGTGGGCAAGCGCCTACGACCACGCGCTGATCCTGCTCGTCGGCTTCGCGATCAGCGCCGCGCTGTGGCTTCGCGAGCGGCGCAGCGGCCCGACGAGTGGCCGCTCGGCGCTGCTCGCGCTCGCGCTCGCGCTGCTGCTGCGCTGCCTGCTCGACACGTGGGACACGGGCTACTACCTCGTGCCGTTCCTGCTCGCGCTGCTCGCGTGGGAGCTGTCGCAGCCGGCGCACCGCGTCCAGCTCGCGGCGGCTGCCGCCACGGGCCTCGCCTCGATCACGTTCCTGTGGCTGCCGAACGCCGGCGCCTCGGCCGACGTGCAGGCGGCGTTCTTCCTCGCGTGGACGGTCCCGCTCGCTTCGACGCTGGCCGTGGCGCTGCTGCTGTCGGACCGCGCGCGGTGGCTGGGCGAGCGCCTGCGTGCTCGGCGGGAGACTGCTCAGGAGACGACGGTTAGCGTCTTGTCGAGCCCGTTGAGCACTTCGTGACCTCCGTCGCGGACGACGAGCAGGTCCTCGATCCGCACGCCGAGCTCGCCCGGTAGGTAGACGCCGGGCTCGACCGTCACGACGTTGCCGTCGAGCAGCGCGCCCTCCGCGTCCGTGCGCGACAGGCGCGGCCCCTCGTGCACCTCCATCCCGACGCCGTGCCCGAGCCCGTGTCCGAAGCGCTCGCCCTCGCCCGCCTGCTCGATCACCGCACGCGCGACCGCGTCGACCTCGCGGCCGGTCGGCCCGGCGGTGACCGCCGCGACGCCCGCTTCCTGCGCGGCAAGCACCAGCTCGTAGATCTCCCTCGCGCGCGAGGAGACACCCTCGCCGGTCGCGTACGTGCGCGTGCAGTCCGAGCAGTAGCCGTCGTGCACGGCGCCCCAGTCGATCGTCAGCAGCACGTCGCGCGCGATCGGCTCCTCGCGCGGCTCGGCGTGCGGCAGCGCCGCGTGCGCGCCGGCGGCGACGATCGACGGGAAGCTCGCCGCCTCGGCGCCGAGGCGGCGCATGCGCAGCTCGAGCTCGATCGCGACCTCGCGCTCGCTGCGCCCGACGACGCCCGCTTCGAGCACGCCGCGCAGCGCCTCGTCGGCGAGCTGCGCAGCGGCGCGCATCAGCTCGACCTCGCGCTCGTCCTTGACCGCGCGCAGCGCCTCGACGAGGCCGGCGCTCGGCGCGAGCTCCCACTCCTCGCTCAGCGCCGCGCGCAGGCGCGCGTGCGTCGCGACCGTCATGCTCGCGTCGTCGTAGCCGAGCTTTCCGCCGCCCGCGCCGGCGAGCTCGCCGGCCGCCGCCTCGATCAGGTTGCCGGCGACGATCTCGCGCGAAAACGCGCGCGCGACCTGCTCGGCCGACTGCGTGCGGTAGCGGAAGTCGGTGAGGAACCGCCCGCGCGACCCCTCGCCCCCCTGCGCATCCGCCCGCTCGTCCGCCAGCACGAGCGCGACGCCGTTGCTGCCGGTGAAGCCCGTCAGGTAGCGCACGTTGACCGGCGCCGTCACGAGCAGCGCGTCGACGTCGCGCTCGCGCAGCTCGGCCGCGAGGCGCTCGGCGCGCGCCTGCTCGCCGCTCGCGACGCTCACGAGGCGCCGTCCTCGAGCCGTTCGCGCAGCAGCGCGAGCGCCTCGTCGTAGCCGTCGGCGCCGCGGCCGGAGACGGTCGCGAAGCACAGCTCGCCGATCACCGACACGCGCCGCCACTGCTCGCGCGCCTGCACGTCGGAGAGGTGGACCTCGACCGCCGGCAGCGAGGCGATCTCGAGCGCGTCGCGGATCGCCCACGAGTAGTGCGTCCACGCACCCGGGTTCAGCAGGATCGCGTCCGCTTGCTCGCGCGCCGCGTGCAGCCGCTCGACGAACTCGCCCTCGTGGTTGCTGTGGAAGAAGCTCGCGCGCAGCCCCAGCGCCGCGCTGCGCTCCTCGATCCGCCGCTCGAGCTCGAGCAGCGTCAGCGAGCCGTACAGCTCCGGGTCGCGCTTGCCGAGCTGGTCGAGGTTGACGCCGTGCATCACCTCGATCCGGTTGCGCGTCACGATCTGCTCGGGCGCCTGGGTCATCGTCTGCGCATCATCCCCGCTCGACGAGCTCCGCGACGGCCGCCCGCAGCTCCTCCGGCGCGACCTCGCAGCCGGTGCGCGGCTCGCCGGGGCGCTCGAGCAGCACGAACGGCAGCTTCTCTCCCACGCGCTTCTTGTCACGCGCGGCGGCCTGCACGACCTGATCGACGCTCGCGCCGTCGAGCACCGTCGGCAGATCGCGCGCTTGCAGCAGCGCGCCGACCTGCTCGCGCAGCCGATCGGCGCCCGACAGGCGCAGCGCGGCGAGCAGTCCGAGCCCGACCGCCTCGCCGTGGCGGTAGCGGCCGTAGCCGGTCGCCGTCTCGATCGCGTGGCCGACCGTGTGCCCGAGGTTGAGCACCTGGCGGCGGCCGCCGTCGCGCTCGTCGGCGGCGACGACGTCGAGCTTCGTGCGCGCGCACGCGAGGATCGTCCAGTCGTCCAGGTCGCCGCCGGCGCCGACGCGCTCCCACAGCGCCCCGCCGGCGATCAACGCCGTCTTCAGCACCTCGACCCAGCCGGCCGCCAGCTCGGCCGCCGGCAGGCTTTCGAGCGTGTCCGGATCGACCAGCACGCCCGCCGGCTGGTGGTAGGCGCCGACGTAGTTCTTCGCCTGCGGCAGATCGACTCCCGTCTTGCCGCCATACGCCGAGTCGACCTGCGCGAGCAGCGTCGTCGGCACGTGCACGATCGGAACGCCGCGCTGGTAGGTCGCAGCGCAGAAGCCGGCGAGGTCGCCGACGACGCCGCCGCCGAGCGCGACGAGGTGATCGCCGCGATCGACGCCCGCGCCGACGAGCTCGCCCCACACGCGTTCGGCGCTCGCGAGCGTCTTGTGCCGCTCGCCGGCGGCGACGGCGATCGTGCCCGACAGCCAGCCCAGCTCATCGCCGTACAGCGCGGCGACCGTCTCGTCGGTCACGCAGAACGCGCGCGAGCGCGCGCGGTCGACCGGCCACAGCTCGCCGGCGTCGTCGGCGCCGACGGCGCGCAGCAGGCCGCGCCCGACGAGCACCGGGTAGTCGCCCGACGCGCTCTGCGCCCACAAGAGGCGCGCGCCGGCCGGCGCAGCCGCGAGCGCGCGCAGCGCGTCGAGCACGCGCGGCGCCTCGCCGCGGGCGAGCGACGGGACGATCGCGTCGGCGTGGCGCTCGTACAGCTCGCGCCGCTGCTCGTGCAGCGCGAAGAACGCCTCGCGATCGCGCGCCAGCGGCCGCCCGAGCGCCCCGGCGCTCGCCTCCGGCGGTCCGACGCGTCCCCACGCGCGCTCGGCCGTGACGTCGAGCAGCACGACGACGTGCGGCTCGAGCGCCACGCGCACGCGCTCGGAGAGGATGCTGCCGCCGCCGAGCGCGATCACCGACCCGGGCAGCGCCGTGTCGAGCAGCTCGCAGACGAGCCGCTCCTCGGCCTCGCGAAACGACGCCTCGCCGTGCAGCTCGAACTCGCGCGCCGGCGAATGGCCGAGGCGCGCCTCGAGCAGCGCGTCGCTGTCGAGCGCCTGCACGCCGAGCGCGCGCGCGAGCTCGGCCGCGACGGTCGACTTGCCCGCGCCCATGAAGCCGATCAGCACGAGCGCGCGTCGCGGCGCGCGTCCTACGCCTGCCATCCGATCCGTCGCTCGTACGCGCGCAGCGCCTCGAGCACGTCGTCGACGTGGTCGCCGCCGAACTTCTGCCGGTACGCGTCGGCGAGCACGAGCGCGACCATCGCCTCGCCGACGACGCCGGCGGCGGGCACCGTGCACGAGTCGGTGCGCTCGCGCAGCGCCTGCGCCGGCTCGTGCGTCTCGGTGTCGACCGAGCGCAGCGGCTTGGTCAGCGTCGGCAGCGGCTTCATCGCGCCGCGCACGATCAGCGGCAGGCCGTTCGTCATTCCGCCCTCGAGCCCACCGGCGCGGTTCGTCTCGCGGTAGTACCCGCGCTCGGAGGAGTAGAAGATCTCGTCGTGCGCGGCGGAGCCGGGGAGCCCGGCGATCGTGAACGCGTCGCCGATCGCCGCGCCCTTGACGGCCTGGATCGAGCAGATCGCCATCGCCAGGCGCCCGTCCATCCGCTGCTCCCAGGAGATGTGCGAGCCGAGCCCCGGCACGAGCCCGAACGCCTGCACCTCGAAGACGCCGCCGAGCGACTCGTTCGCCTTGCGCAGGTCGTCGATCTCGCGCACCATCGCGCGGGTCGCCTCGGCGTCGAGGCAGCGCACGGGCGACTCGTCGACGGCGTCGAAGTCGGCGAGCGTCAGCGCGCGGTCGCTCTCAGGCGCGCGCACCGAGGCGATCTGCACGACGTGCGAGCGTACCTCGACGCCGAGCGCGCGCAGGAACGCCTTGCACAGCGCGCCGCCGGCGACGCGCGCGGCGGTCTCGCGCGCCGACGCGCGCTCGAGGATGTTGCGCACGTCCGACTGCTTGTACTTCTGCGTCCCGACGAGATCGGCGTGGCCGGGACGCGGCAGGTGGACCTCGGCGAGCTCCTCGTCGATCGGCCACGGGTTCATCCGCTCCTGCCAGTTGGCGTAGTCGCGGTTGGCGACCTGCAGCGCGATGGGGCCGCCGAGCGTGCGCCCGTGACGGATGCCCGCCGTCACCTCGGCGGCGTCGCGCTCGATCTTCATCCGCCCGCCGCGGCCGTGGCCGAGCTGGCGGCGCGCCATGTCCGCGTTGAGCTCCTCCTGCGTGACGCGCAGCCCCGCGGGCAGGCCCTCGACGACGCACGTCAGACCCGGACCGTGCGACTCGCCGGCTGTGATCAGACGGAGCGACACGCTCCTAGCTTATTCGGCGGCGCTGGGCGCCTGAGCGGCGGAGCCGAGCACGTGCAGCGACGCGATGTGGGCGCGCGCGTCGAACGCGGGGTGTCCGGCGAACACGAGCACGCCCTTCGCGCCGGAGTAGCGCAGCCCCGGCAGCGCCGCGAGCCCGGTGCTGCGCAGCAGCTGAAGACCGGCCTTCGACTGGCCGGCGAACGCCCGCCGCGCCGCGGCGGCCTTCGCCTTGACGGGCTTGATCGCGACGATGTGCAGCATGTACGTCGTCGCCGCGCCGCCCGGCGGCGCGTATTCGAGTTCCTCGGTCTGCCCGGCCTGCAGGTCGATCGTCTGACACTGCGCCGCGCTCGGGCGGCACACGGCGACGCCGCGCAGGATCGCTTCGCCGACGAGCGTGAACGTCGCGCTCTTGCCGCCGGCGATCACGCCGCGGAACACGACGAGCGCCTGCTGCGTCGAGGGCAGCGCCTGCTGGCGCATCAGTTCGTCGTACGGCGTCAGCTGCGCGCTCGCCAGCGGCGTGCCGGGCGCGGCCGCGCCGAACAGCACCGAGACCCGGTAGACGGTCTGCGGCGATTCGCTCTTCGGCGATTCGCTTTTCGGTTTCGACGGCGTCGAGCCGCCGCTCTGGGAGCCGGAGCTCGATCCCGACCCCGAGCCGGAGCTCGAGGAGCCCGAGGAGCCCGAGCCCGACGAGGCGCCGGCGCTCGAGGAAGATCCGCTCGAGGACGAGCCCGTGCTCGCGGCGGTCGTCGTTGTCGAAGCCTTGCTCGCCGCCAGCGCGGGCAGCGGCGTGAACGGGTTGCGCGTCCGGCCGCCGGCGGTCTGCTGGCTCGAGCCGCTCGTCGTCTCGGCGACCGCCTGCGCCGCTTCGGGTTTGACCGCGCTGACGGCGACGCCGCTCGCGCGGCCGTTGGGCGCGGGCGAGCTCGCGGCCGTGGGCGTCGAGGAGCCCGAGCCGGCCATCACGGCGTAGACGATCGCGCCGATCAGCCCGAGGGCGACGAGCGCGAGCAGCGGGCGCAGGCGCCTGTCGAGCAGGTCCGCGCGCAGCGAGTCGAGGAACGCGCTCATCGCGGCGCCCCCGCGGTCACGACGGCGGCCGGCGCCCCGCTCGGGGCCGAGCTGGCTGTGGAGGTCGTCGAAGCGCTCGTCGCGGCGCCGCTCGCCGCGGGCGCCGCCGAGGTCGCGCCGCCCGTCAGGCCGGCGCCGGAGGGCAGGACGTACGCCGTCGCGGTGATCGTGCCCGTGAGCAGGCCCCTGTTGGTTTCGGAGCCGCCCATTGGTTCGAGCTTGACGCCCTGCAGCGTCAGCAGCCGGCCGCTGACCTGCAGGCCGCCGGAGGCGGTTTGCACGGTCGCGCCGTTGAGCTGCTGAAACAGGTGGTAGAGGTCGGAGAAGCTGCCGTCGAACACGAACGTGAACGGCATCTGAGTGAAGCCGGCGGCAGCGGCGGCCGGCGTCGCGCCCGCCGAGCTGGCGGCGCTCGACCCGGCCGAGCCCGAGGCGCTCCCCGCGCCGGTCGTGATCGAGCTGAAGTCGACGTGCTTCTGGTTCGAGGCATGCGCGAGCTGGTAGACGAGCGCCGGCACTTCTTCGCTCGGCGGGACCGCTTTGCCGAGGTTGACGACCGACGCGTACGCCGCCGAGTAGCGCGCCTGCGCTGCGCGGGCGTTCGTTGCTTCGCTTTCGGCGGTGGCGAGCTGAGCATTCGCCTGGGTCACCTGCGAGGCGAGCTTCGAAGCCTGCTTGCGCTCGGGCGAGACGAGCATCAGCCACACGACCGCCAGCAAGGCGAGGGTTCCGATCCCGATCAGCGCCATGCGATCGCGCGTGGTCATTGTCCGCCTCCGTTCGCTGAGGTGAGTTCGGCGGGGCTCTTGCCCGTGCTCGGCGCGCTCGGGAGCGCGTCGAACGTGAGCTGGACGGTGAACGTCGGGCCGTCGCCGCACGAGGTCGAGCTCGAGCTCGCGCCGGTGCTGCCCGAGTTGGCCTTGGTCGAGCTCTGCAGGCTCACCTCGCTGACGCCGTCGATCAGGCGCAGGCGCTCGAGCACGAGCGCGACCTCGGCCTGGCTCGTCGCGCAGCCGCCGAGCGTGAACGTCGGAACGCTGCCGGGCGGCGTCGCCGAGCTGACGGAGCTGCTCGAGGAGCCGCTCCTGGAGCTCGACGAGGACGTGCCCGAGCTGCCCGAGCCGGAGCTGCCCGAGTGGACGGTTCCGTCGAACGACGTGATCGACGCGCCGACCGGCATCACACGGCCAAGCTCGTGCAGCGCGTGCGCCCAGTCGAAGCGCGAGGAGACAAGCTGATCGACGGCCTGCACGCGCTGTTCGCGCATCGTCATGAAGCTCGTGTAGGAGCCGAGCGCCGAGGCCGATTCCTGCGCGTGCTGCGTGCGCGCGGCGATCGACGCGAGCTGCGACTTGCGGCTCGAGACCTGATGGCGGGCGTGGCCGTAGACGAGCGCGAGCACGGCGAGCCCGGCGAGCAGGCCGAGCACGGCGTACGCGGCGCCTCCCGAGCGGCCTGCGCCAACGGCGCCGCCACCGGTGCGCTCGTCGGCGGGGATCAGGTTGACGGCCTTCATCGTGGCGCCTCCAACGTCGCGAGGCCCGCGGCGACCGACAGCCGGTGGGTCGAGACCGTGCCTTCGAGGCTCACGTCGACAAGACCGACGGCCTCCTTGCGCACCTCCATGCCGAGCGAGGCCTGCAGCGTCTCGGCGAAGCCGGACAGGTCAAGCGCGGCGCCGCTCAGGGACAGGTGTGAGATTTCGCCGCCCTGGTCCTGCGTGCGGTGAAAGTCGATCGAATTGCGGATCTCGCCGGTCAGTTCGCGCAAGCCGTTCTCGAGCACTGCGCGGATGTCGGCGTCGTCGCGCTCGGGCGCCGGCTCGGGCTCGGGCGGCTGCGCCGCCTGGATCGTCTCCGTGTAGCCCATCGACGCTTCGCGCGCTTCGTGATCCTCGCGGCTCACGCTCGCCTGCTCGCGCTCGTCCTCGTCGCTTGCCGCGCGCTCGGGGACGGCCGGCGCGTGCGGGTCGGACTCGGAGGGCCCGGGACTGGCGACGTCCGCCGCCGGAGCCGGCGCCTGGACCGGCACGGCGACGCTCGCCTCGGACTCGGCCGGGGCGTTGAGGTCGACCGTCGCGAGCAGCGCGCGAGCCTCGCTCAGCGCGATCCCGCGGCGCGTCGCGAGCTCGGAGGCCATCCCCTCGACGCCGGCGCCGACGACGCGCGTGAAGCGGCAGGTCGTGCCCTCGGCGATCGCGAGGTTCGTGAGGCCGTCGACGTTCAGGTAGAGCACGCGCCCGTCGTCGGGCTCGGAGCGGTCGTGCAGCGAGCGGATCAGCGCGAACGCGGACAGGTCAACCCCCACCGGCGTCAACCCGGCGCCGCGAACGGCCGACAGCAGGCGCTCGACGAGGTCGCGCTGGGAAGCGACGAGTACGACGCGCTGGCGCGGACCGTTCGGCGTGTCGAAGATGCCGAGCGGATGGAAGTCGAGCACGGCGTTGGAGAGTGGCATCGGCACCTGGTCCTGCGCCTGGAAGCTGACGGCGGCGGCGAGCTCCTTGGCGTCGCTGAGCGGCGGCAGCTCGAGCGTGCGCATCACCGTGCGCTGGTTGGCGATGCCGACGCGCACGCGCTTGCCGAGGCTGCCCTCCGCGAACAGCTCACGCAGCGCCTCGCTGAGCGACTCGACGTCGAGCACCTCGCCCTCGCGCATCGTGTCGGCGTCGAGCGGCTGCGCGGCCGCACGTTCGGCGCGGATCTCGCCGTTGACGCTCGCCTTGACGGCGGCGATGAGGCCGGGCTGCACGTCGAGGCCGACGACGTCCGTCGCCGAGCGCCGCCGGGGGAGCGAGAGGCCGAGGGAGAGCGAGGGGAGCTTGGGTGAGGGGAGCTTGGGCATTTGAGGTTGGCTGCGCGGGATCCTGGTCCGGCAGCGCCACGAGCCGTATCGGCGCGAGCGCGGCGCCGCTTTAGAGGCGGTTCGCGCGCTACAGGAAGTGGTGCACGTAGGCGCCCACGATGTCGTTGCCGACGAACGTCGCTACGAGCGCGCCGAGCGCAAGGAACGGCCCGAACGGAACGGCCGTCTTGCGGCCCGCGTGCGCGCCCTTGCGCGCGAGGATCACGGCCCCGACGAGCACGCCGGCGAGCAGCGCGATCAGGATCGCCGGGGCGACGGCGCGCCCGAGGAACAGGCCGATGACGGCGGCGAGCTTGACGTCGCCCATGCCCATCCCGCCGGGATACGCGAGCGCCGCGAGCAGCAGGAAGCCGCCGGCCGCCGCGCCGGCGATCAGCCGCTGCGGCTCGCCGGCCGGGTCCAGCGCCGTGCCGAGCGCAAGCGCGAGCACGGCGCCGAGCGCGGTCAGGCTGTTGGGGATGATCCGGTGCTCGAGGTCGATCAGCGACGCCGGCACGACGATCAGGACGAGCGCAACGCCGAGCGCGATCGCGGCGGCCGAGTCGTGGCTCAGCACGACGCCGGCGCAGAGCAGCGCGGTCAGCGCCTCGACGAGCGGATAGCGCGGCGAGATCGGCTCGCCGCAGCTGCGGCAGTGGCCGCGCAGCAGCAGGTAGGAGAGGATCGGGACGTTGTCGTACGGCTTGACCGGCGTCCCGCAGGACGGGCAGTGCGAGGCCGGGCCGAGCAGCGACTCGTGGCGGGGCAGGCGGTAGGCGACGACGTTCAGGAACGAGCCGCCGATCGCTCCGAGCACGCCTGCGAATGCGACCTCCATGCGGAAAGGATCGGCTATTGCAGGGCCCGGCTTGAGCGCCACAGGCCAGATGTGCGACATGCCGAGACGTACCGCGAGGTTCCGTTAGAACGATGAAAGGCGGCCACCGGAGTGACCGCCTTTCATGCAATTCATCACGCGCCTGAATGATCAGACGGTGAAGTTGCTACCAGGTACCCGACGCGCTGCAGCCACCTTTACCTGCGGTGCATTTACGCGTGATCGTACCTTCTTCGTTCTTCAACGTGTAGACGTCTTTGCTGCCCACCGCTTCGGATTCAACTTCGAAGCCTTTAGACGTCGGGTTTTTGACTTCCTTGGCAATCGCTGTCGTGGTGTCCTTCAGCGTCGGCTCGATTTTCTCGAGTTCGGCGAGTGTGGCGCCTGCATAGCTGCCGTTGTTTTCGGCGGCGTACGTCTCCATCGTCGTCTGCAGGGTTCCCACCTGCGTCTTCGCGGCGGCGTCGTTCGCCTTGCTCGTCTGGCTCAGGAAAGCCGGAATCGCGATGGCGGCGAGGATGCCGATGATCAGGATGACGACCAGCAGCTCGATGAGGGTGAAACCCTCCTCTTTGCTCAAGCGCTGGCGCAGTCGATGCAACATGTGATCCTCCTAGGATCGGTTTCTAGCGCCAGCACTAGGCCCACCGCCCACAAGTGGCGGTGCGTCCCCCTGCAGTCGATCGATCACGACCGGCTGATGAGAGCCGCCGGCTTTGCTACACACCCCGAGAGGTGTTTTGCCTTGGCACCTCGACACTGGCTTTGACAGCGCCTGCATCGACCCTCGCGCGCGTGATCTTTAGCCCTGCATGATCGTTGGACGCATGCACGACTGAAAGGTGAAGCGCGCTTCCTCGGCAGATGCCGCCGAACCGCTGCCGGCGGCCGGCCGCCGCGGCGGCGAGAGCGCCCGCGGACTACTCGGACGCCGGCGCGCCGGCGCTGGCGTCCGCGCCGAAGCGCGCCTGCGCGTCGATCCCGGGGATCCGCACGCCGCCGCCTTCGCACCACGGGCACGTGACCGTGCTCGGGCTGCCGCCGAGGTTGGAGATCAGCTTGCCGCTTCCGCGGCAGGGCATACACTCCCGCGGCTCGTGGGCCCCGTCCGTTCGATCCTCGCTGTCGCTCTGCTCGCTCGCCACCGCGCGATCAGACTAGCGTTCCGCCGATGAGGGGACGCATCCGCGGCCACGAGTGGGCGCTGCTGGCGCTGATCACGATCGCCGCCGCGGCGCTGCGGCTGATCGCGATCGGCAGCGTCGAGACCGACCCGTTCTACGACGCCGCCGTGCGCAGCATGGGACTGTCGTGGCACAACTTCTTCTTCGGCGCGTTCGAGCCGGGCGCGAGCGTGTCGATCGACAAGCCGCCGGTCGACCTGTGGCTGCAGGTCGCGACGGTCAAGCTGCTCGGGTTCAGCTCGACGACGCTGAAGCTGCCGGAGGCGTTCTCGGGGATCGCCGCCGTGCCGCTGCTGTTCGTCGCGGTTCGCTGGATCTGGAGCACGACGGCCGGGCTCGCCGCGGCGGCGGCGCTCGCGGTGCTGCCGGTCGACGTGATCACCTCGCGCAGCGACACGATGGACGGGGTGATGATGCTGCTGATCGTGCTCGCGCTCGTGTTCATCGTGCGCGCGTGCGAGACGGGCCGGATGCGCTGGCTGCTGGCGGGCGCGGCCGTGCTCGGGATCTCCTTCGACGTGAAGATCCTCGAGTCGCTCGTCGCGCTGCCGGGGCTCGGCGTGCTCGCGCTGGTCGGCTTCCCCGGCGCGCCGCGCGCGCGCGTGCTGAAGCTCGCGGCGGCCGCGGCGGTGTACGTGATCGTCGCGCTCGCCTGGCTCGGAGCGACGCTGATGGCGCCGGCGAGCGACCGGCCGTGGGCGATCGGCTCGACGAACGGGAGCGCCTGGAACGCGGTGTTCGTGTTCAACGGCACCGAACGGCTCGGCTCGAAATCGCCGGAAGCGCAGTCGACGCAGTACGAACCGGGCCACCGCTACCCAGTCGCGACGCAGTCCGAGCGCGACCACATCCCGATCGTGCCGCCCTCGCCGACGCGCCTGCTCGCGCGGATCGGCCCGCTGTCGGGCGAGCGCCTGGGGATGGAGCTGCTCGTCGGGCTGCTGCTCGGCATCCCGGCGCTGCTGTGGAGCGTGCTCCGCGCTCGCGGCGATCTCGACGTGGACGAGGATGAGGAAGACGACGACGTGCCCGCTGGGGCGCGGCCGGCGCCGGGCGGCGGCGAGGGCGCGCGTGGGCTCGACGCGCGCGGGTCGGAGCGCGTGCTCGCGCCCGAGGAAGGCGCGCGCACGCGGATCATGCGGATCGCGGTCGCCGCGTGCCTCTTGCTGTGGCTGGCGACGGGGATCGTGCTGTTCAGCCACATGGCGCGCCTTCACCCGCGCTACATCGAGGGGCTCCTACCGGCGGTCGCCGCGACGCTCGGAATTGGCGTCGCGTGGGCGTCGCAGCCGCGCGGCGTGCTGCGCGCGGCGATCCTCGCGATCACGCTCGCGCTCGTCGTCTTCTACGGCGAGCGCCTGCTCTACGGGACCACGTCGGAGTGGTGGATCTCGCTGATCGCGGCGCTGCTGGCGCTCGCGGCGGCGGCGCTCGCGCGTCTGCCGGGCCTGGCGCCGGCGCTGCGCCGCGCGCTCGCGCCGGCGGGCGTGCTCGCGCTGACGCTGTGCGCGGCGCTTTCGATCGCGGTCGGCACTGACATCACGTCGATCGAAAACCACGTGACGGACGCGGGCTACGTCGGCGCGCTGCCGGTCGACGAGCTCGACAACCTGAGCAGCTACCTGCGCGCACACCAGGGCAACGCGCGCTACGAGGTCGCGGCGCAGTCGGCGACGCAGATCGGCTCGCTGATCGTCAAGGACGTGCGTCCGGTCGTGATCCTGACGAGCTACGGCGCGCAGCAGTTCACGTCGGTGACGAAGCTCCAGCGCCTGATCGCCGCCGGCGAGGTTCGCTACGCGTTCCTGAACTCTCCATGCCCGCATCTGCTCTCGCCGAAGAACCCGGCGTGCTCGGCGCCGGCGAAGTGGATCCGGGCGCACGCCAAGGACGTCTCGCGGGGGGCCGGGCTGCGCGGCGGCGTGCTGTGGCTGCTGACGGGCGCGAAGCGATGAGCGCGCCCGGCGGACCGTCGCTGGCGGAGCTCGCCGAGCACGCGCGCGCGGCGGGTCGCCTCGCGCTCGACACGGAGTTCGTCGGCGAGGGGCGCTACCGCACGCTGCTGTGCCTGATCCAGCTCGCCGTGCCGATCGGCGAGCGGACGCAGATCGAGCTGCTCGACCCGCTCGCGGCCGGCTTCGACGGCGCGCCGCTGGCGGCGGTGCTCGCCGACGAGGACGTCGAGATCGTCGTCCACGCCGGGCGCCAGGACATCGCGCTGCTGCGGCGCGTGCTCGCGAGCGAGGTGACGAACGTGTTCGACACGCAGGTCGCCGCCGGCTTCGCGGGAATGGGCGCGCAGAGCTCCTACGACTCGCTGCTCGCCGACGCGCTCGGGCTGCGCGTCGCCAAGAGCGCGAGCTTCACGCGCTGGGACAAGCGTCCGCTGACCGACGAGCAGCTCTCCTACGCGCGCGAGGACGTCGAGCACCTGCTCGAGCTCGCGGCCGAGCTGGAGCGACGCCTGGGGACGCTCGGGCGCCTGGAGTGGGCGCGCGAGGAGTGCCGGGCGCTGCAGCGCGCCAGTGACGAGCGCGATCTGGAGGCGATCTTCCTGCGGCTGCCGCGCGTGCGCAACCTGAACCCCGCCGCGCGTCCGGTCGCGCGGGCGCTCGTGCAGTGGCGCGAGCAAACCGCCGAGCGCCAGGACCGGCCGGTGCAGAGCGTGTTGAGCGACGCGGCGCTCGTCGAGATCGCCAAGCGCAAGCCGTCCTCGACGCAGCAGCTCGAGCAGATCCGCGGCTCCGGCGCCGCGAACCTGCGCCGGCGCGGCGAGGAGCTGCTGGAGGTCGTGCGCCGCGCGCGCGAGCTGGCGCCCGAGCACGTCCCGCGCGAGCAGCGTCCCCCGGCGGCGCGCGCCGAGGACGCGCCGCTGATCGCGCTCGGCGAGGCGCTGCTGCGCTCGCGCGCGCGCGAGGCCGGCCTCGCCTACGAGCTGCTCGCCGCGCGCGCGGACCTGCAGGCGATCGTCGCGGCGTGGCGCGGCGGCGCCGAGGAGGCCGACGTGCGCACGCTGCGCGGCTGGCGGCGCGAGCTCGTCGGCGCGGAGCTGCTCGAGCTGCTCGACGGGCGGATCGCGCTGAGCGTGCGCGACGGCGCGCTTCAGATCTCGCGAACGCCTACTTGATGCTGCTGTAGACCGTGAACAGCGGCAGGTACATCGAGACGACGATGAAGCCGACGATCGCGCCGATCACGATGATCATGATCGGCTCGAGGATCGACGTCAGCGCTTTGACCGACGCTTCGACCTGGTCCTCGTAGAACTCGGCGATCTTGTCGAGCATTGCGTCGAGCGCGCCCGTTTCCTCGCCGACGCCGACCATGTGCGTGACCATCACGGGGAACACCGGCGACTGCGCGAGCGGCGCCGCGATCGTGCCGCCGCGCTTGACTGAGGCGATCACGCCGATCATCGCCTCCTCGACGGCGACGTTGCCGCCGGTCCGTCCGACGATGTCGAGCGCCAGCAGCAGTGGCACGCCGGCGCTCGTCAGCGAGGAGAACGTGCGCGCCCAGCGCGCGACGGCGACCTGCTGGACGATCGCGCCGATCTTCATCGGGATGCGCAGGCGGAAGTGGTCCCACTGGGGCCGGCCCCACGACGAGCTCTTCCACTTGATGAAGCTGAGGGCGATCCCGCCGGCGAGCATGAAGATCAGCCACCAGTAGCCGACGACGGCGTGCGAGAGGAAGACGGAGACCTTCGTGATCGACGGCAGTTCGCCGCCGAACTGCTTGAAGACGCCCTCGAACACGGGCACGAGGAAGGCGACGAGCGCCATCATCACGCCGATCGCGAACGTGATCACGAGCGTCGGGTAGATCATCGCCGAGCGAATCTGCCGGCGTAGCGAGGCGTCCTTCTCGAGCTGGTCGGCGACGCGCATCAGCGAGCCCTCGAGCACGCCGCCGGTCTCGCCGGCCTGCGTCATCGCGACGAACAGCGGGCTGAAGACCTTCGGGTGCCGTCCCATCGAGTCGCTCAGCGAGAGCCCCGCCTCGACATCCTTGCGCACGGAGACGATCGTTTCCTTGAGGAACTTGCTCTCGGTCTGCCACTCGAGCACGTACAGCGCGCGCAGGATGCTCATGCCGGAGGTGATCATCGTCGCGAGCTGGCGCGCGAAGACGGCGAGCTCGCCGGCTTTGACCGACTTCATGAACGACAGCTCGATCTCGCGCGAGGCGTGCTTGTCGGCGATCTCGAGGACGATCAGCCCGCGCTGCTTGAGCTGGTCGGAGACCGCCTGCTTGGACTCGGCCTCGAGTTCGCCGCGCGCCTTGATGCCGGCGAGGTCCATCGCCTTGAAGACGTACGTGCTCATCGTGCGCGACCCCCTACGCGGCTACCGGTTCGCCGAGCAGGCGCTCGGCGCCGAGCAGGCGACCGAGCTCCTCCGGCGTGGTCGAGCGCGATTCGGCGAGCTTGCGGCTGATCTGCCCCTGGCGCACGAGCGTCGCCAGCGAGGCGTCCATCGTCTGCATGCCCAGCGAGGAGCCGGTCTGCAGCACGGAGTAGATCTGGTGCGTCTTGCCCTCGCGGATCAGGTTGCGCACGGCGGGGTTCGGCACGAGGATCTCCGTCGCGACGACGCGCCCCGACCCGTCGGCGTTGGGCAGCAGCTGCTGGGTCATGATCCCCTGCAGCGCGACCGACAGCTGCACGCGGACCTGGCCCTGCTGGTGTGAGGGGAACACGTCGATGATCCGGTCGATCGTCTGCGCGGTGTCCTGCGTGTGCAGCGTCGCGAACACGAGGTGGCCGGTCTCGGCGGCGGTCAGCGCCGTCGAGATCGTGTCGAGGTCGCGCATCTCGCCGACGAGGATCACGTCGGGGTCCTGGCGCAGCGCAGCCTTCAGCGCGTCGCCGAAGCTCTGCGCGTCGGCGCCGAGCTCGCGCTGGTTGACGAGGCACTTCTTGTGCGCGTGCAGGAACTCGATCGGGTCCTCGATCGTCATGATGTGCTCCTCGCGCGTCGTGTTGATCTCGTCGATCATCGCCGCGAGCGACGTGGACTTGCCCGAGCCCGTCGGGCCGGTCACGAGCACGAAGCCGCGCGGCTTGCGCGCGAAGTCGTGGACGGCCGAGGGGAGCCCGAGTTCCTCGATCGAGCTCAAGTTGAATGGGATCAGGCGGAACGCGGCGCCGAGCGCGCCACGCTGGAAGTACGCGTTGACGCGGAATCGCGCATGGCCGGGGATCGAGTAGGCGAAGTCGAGCTGCCAGTTCGTCTCCAGGCGCTGGCGCTGGTCGCCGGTGAGGATCGAGTAGATGATCTCGCGCGTGTCCGTCGAGGTCAGCTTCGGGTAGTTCTCGAGCGGCGTCAGGCGCCCGCGCACGCGCACGGTCGGATGCGCGCCGGCGCTCAGGTGCAGGTCGGACGCGCGGCGCGAGACGACCTCCATCAGCAGATCTGCGAAATCGATGTCCATGGTGCGGCCCATCGACAGCGCAAAGCAACGATCCGCACGCTTGCGGGGCAGTCTGGACGAATGTTTACGCTGCGCGCGCCGCGCGGCGCATCGTCTCCAGCGGCGCCGGCCGGCCGGTCCACGCTTCGAGGCTGAGCGCGCCCTGCGCGACGAGCACGTCGAGGCCATCGAGCGTGCGCGCTCCGGCGGCGCGCGCGGCGGCGATCAGCCCTGTCTGCGAGCCGCCGTAGACGAGGTCGACGACGAGCGCGCACTCGCCGAGCAGCTCGAGGGAAAGGCCGAGCTGCGCGAGCGCGTCATCGCCCAGCCGCAGGCCGACGGCCGTGCAGTTGACGAGTACGTCGGCCGGCTCGGGCGCTCCCAGCGCACGCGCGCCGAGCTCGGCGGCGAGCGCCTCGGCGCGCGAGCGCGTGCGGTTCCAGACGGCGACGTCGGCGGCGCCCGCCTCGAGCAGCGCCCAGACGGCCGCGCGCGCGCTGCCGCCGGCGCCGAGCACGAGCGCGCGCCGGCCCGACAGCGGCTCGCCGATCGCCGCGAGCAGGCCCGGCGCGTCGGTGTTCTCGGCCTCGATCGCGCCGCCCGGCGCGAACGTCAACGTGTTCGCGGCGCCGATCGCGCGCGCCGTCTCGCTGGCGCTGTCGGCGAGCGCGAGCGCCGCGTGCTTGTGCGGGATCGTCACGTTCGCGCCGCGGAAGCCGGCGTCGGAGAGCGCGCGCGTCGTCTCGGCGAACAGCTCCGGCGGGACCGGCAGCGCCTGGTAGCGCCACCCGCGCAGCCCGAGCGCGGCGAGCGCCGCGTTGTGCATCGCCGGCGAGCGGCTGTGCGCGACCGGCCAGCCGAGCACGCCGAGCCGGTGCGTCACTTCTTCTTGCACGTCGGCGGGCGCCCGCCGTTCTCCTTGACCGCCGCGTCGTACGCGGCGACGTTCTTTTCGAATTCGGCGGACGTGCGCGAGAAGACCTGCTCGCCGCAGCCGTCGGCGCCGGCGACGTAGTAGAGGTAGGGCACGTGCGCCGGATGCGCAGCGGCGTCGAGCGACGCCGTACCCGGGTTGGAGATCGGCGTCGGCGGCAGCCCTTTGTGCGTGCGCGTGTTGTACGGCGAGTCGATCCGCAGCTGCGATTCGGTCAGTTCGCCGGTGTACGTCGCGATCCCTTTCTGCTGCTCGACCGCGTAGTAGATCGTCGCGTCGATCCCCAGCGGCATCCCTTCGCGCAGGCGGTTGTAGATCACCGCGGCGATCTTCGGGCGGTCGCCCGAGGTCTGCGCCTCGCGCTCGACCATCGACGCGACCGTCAGCAGCTGGTAGGGCGTCACGTGCAGCTCGCGCGCGCGGCGGACGTCCTCGCTGGTGAAGCGTTCGCGAAACGCGAGCAACTGCTCGTCGACGAGCCGCTGCGCGGGCGCTCCGGCGGCCATTTCGTACGTCGCCGGGAACAGGAAGCCCTCGAGGTCCGGCGTGCCGGCCGGTGCGCCGTAGCGGCGCGGGTCGAGCAGGTGCGAGCGGTCACTCGCCGCGAGGTAGCTACCGCTGAGCGCGTCTTCGGAGACGAGGTCGGCGATCTGCCGACGCGTGTAGCCCTCGGGGATCACGACCTTCACGACGATCGCCGCCGGCGGCGCCTTGCTCAACGCTTCGATCGCGGCCGAGTAGCTCATCCCGTGCTTCAGCTGGAAGCGCCCGGAATGCAGCGAGCCGCGTTTGCCCTCGAGCGTCGCGCGCAGGTTGAAGAAGAAGCCCGAGGAGACGACGCCGTCGTGCGCGAGGATCGAGCCGATCTTGCTCGAGCTCGACCCCTTCGGGATCACGACGATCACCTCGCCGCTGCCCGAGCCGGCGAACGGCTGGAACAGCGAGACGAGGAACCACACGAGCGTGATCGCGACGGCGAGCGCGACGAGCGCCGCGACGCGCGCGCGCGTCAGGCGCCGGCGCCCGCCGCCCGGCCCGGAGGACCGGCGCGCGCGTGGGCGCGGAGCTCGCGGCGGCGGCGGCGCGCCAGGCGCCGGACCCCCGCGCGCCGTGCGTCCGATCTGGAGCGTGCGCCGCGGCGCGGGCTCCGCCAGCGGCGGCGGCAGCGGGACGGGCGCCGGCGCGGGGGCGTCGCCGTGGCCGACCGGTTCGTCGAACCGCTCGGCGTCAGCCTCCTCGTGGTGCGCCGGCTCGATCTGCCGCTCATCGGTCGGCGGCTCGAGCGGCGCGGACGGGTCGAGCGGCGAAGGCGCGTCGAGCACCGGCTCGTCCGCGGGCGGCGGCTCGTGCGCGGGCGACTCGTGCGCGGGCGGCGGCTCGTGCGCGGGCGACTCGTACGCGGGCGGCGGGTCGAGCGGCGCCGGAGCGGGGTCGGGCGGGTCCGCGGCTCGGTCGAGCGGGGCCGCCGGCGCCTGCTCGGCGGGCGCGTCGGCGGCCGTGGAATCGGGGTTCGCGACGTCCGGCAGCACGGCGTCGGGCGGCGCTTCGCCGGCGCGCTCGGCGCGGCGTCGTTCGCGTTCGAGCCGGTCGCGCTCGCGCTCCTCCGCGGTGCGTTCGTGCGCGTGTGGTCGGTTGCCGCGGGACAAGGTCAGTGAGCTTAGTGCGGCGGCGGCGCGCTCAGCGCACGTGCGCCGCCATCCACCCCTCGAGCATGTGCGCGGCGGCGCGCGAGTCCTCGCTCGCGCTGGCCGGGCCGTCGAGGCGCTGCGCCATGCGCGTCGTGAAGCGCTCGTCGTGCAGCTCGACCGGCACGCCGTCGCCGAGCCGGCGCGCGAGGCGCTCGGCGAACTCGCGCGTCTCGCGCGTCTGCGCCGTGTCCTCGCCGCGCAGCGACAGCGGCAGACCGACGACGACGCGCTGCACATCGCGCTCGTGCACGAGCGCCGCGAGCGCGAGCATCCCGCGCCGCGTGCCCGGGCGCTCGACCGGGTCGATCGGCGTGACGATCGTGCCCGTCGGGTCGCTCACGGCGCAGCCGCAGCGCGCGCTGCCGTAGTCGAGCGCGAGCACGCGCATCACGCGGCGAGCGCCGCCGCGATCGCCTCCCGCGCGGCGTCGATCGCCTGCTCGAGCTTCTCCGGGTCACGCCCGCCCGCCTGGGCGAGCGTGTCGCGCCCGCCGCCGCCGCCGCCGACGACGCCGGCGGCGAGCTTGACGATCGCGCCGGCCTTCACGCCGCGAGCGACCAGCTCGGGGGCGACGCTCGCGAGCAGGTGCACGCGTCCGCCGGCCGCCGTGCCGAGCACGATCGCCGCGCCGTCGAGCTTGCCCTTCAGCCGATCGGCGAGGTCGAGCAGCGCCTTCGCGTCGGGCACGTCGGCGGTCGCGGACAGCACGGGAGCGCCGTCGACGTGCACGACGCGAGCCATCAAATCATCAAGATCAATGCCACCGGACGCGCCGCCGGAACCGGCTCCGCGCTTCAGCGCCTTCTCGAGCTCGCGCCGCTCGTGCTCGCGCGTGCGCACGAGCTCGGGCGCGTTCTCGGGCCGCGTGCGCAACGCCTGCGCGACCTCGCCGAGCAGGCGGTCGTGATCGCGCAGCAGCCGCACCGCCTCGGGGCCGGTGAGCGCCTCGATCCGCCGCACGTTCGCGGCGCTCGAGGTCTCGGCGACGATCGTGAACGGCCCGATCTCGGCGGTCGAGCGCACGTGCGTGCCGCCGCACAGCTCGCGCGAGTGCTCGCCGTCGCCGATCTCGACCATCCGCACGACGTCGCCGTACTTCTCGCCGAACAGCGCCATCGCGCCGAGCCGCTTGGCCTCGTCGAGCGTCGTCGTGATCGGCCGCACCGGGTCGTTGCGCGCGATCCACTCGTTCACGCGATCCTCGACGTCGCGCAGCTCCTCGGCGGACAGCGCCTGCCCGTGGCTGAAGTCGAAGCGCAGCTTGTCGGGGCCGACGTAGGAGCCGGCCTGGCGCACGTGGCTGCCGAGGCGCTCGCGCAGCGCCGCCTGCAGCAGGTGCGTCGCCGTATGGTTGGCCTCGGTCGCATGGCGCTTCGCGTGATCGACGCGCGCGAGGATCGCCTCGCCCGGATGCAGCTCGCCCACGTCGAGCACGACCTCGAGCGCCTGGTCGTCGCCGATCTTCAGCACGTTCTCGACGCGCGCGCGGCAGTCGCCGTCGTCGCATTCGAGCGTCCCGACGTCTGCGATCTGACCGCCGCCGGGCGCGTAGAACGGCGACTCGGCGAGCTTGACGAGGTAGCGAGCGCCGTTCGCCGCGCCCGCGCCGTTCGGCTCGCGGGCGCCGCCGCCCCCGCCGATGCTGCGCACGGCGCCGACGGTCGTGCGCTGGTCCTCGGTCTCGTAGCCGGTGAAGCGCGTGCTCGGGCCGTCCGCCGCGAGCGCCGCGAGCTCGCCCAGCAGCCCATCGTCGTGCGCGCCGCCGCCGGCGCCCGCTCCGAGGCTCGACGCGGTCGCGCCGCCGCCGGCGTGCGCGCGCCCGCGGGCGCGCTGGTGCTCCATCAGCTCGTCGAAGTCGCCCTCGACCGAGAGGCCCTCTTCGGCGAGGATCTCGTCGGTCATCTCGCGCGGGAAGCCGAACGTGTCGTGCAGGCGAAAGACGGTCTCGGCCGGAATCGCGCCGCCGCCGCGCTCGCGCGCGCCGGCGATCTCGGCGCGCAGCAGCTCCATGCCGTTGGCGAGCGTGCGCCCGAAGCCGTCCTCCTCGGAGGACAGCCACATGTCGATCGACTCGGCGTGCTCGACGATCTCGGGATAGGCGGCGCCCATCGTCTCGCGCACGCGCGCGGCGTAGCGAGTGAGGAAGCCCGGCGCGAGCTCGAGCGCGAGGCCCTGCTGGATCGCGCGGCGCATCACGCGCCGCAGCACGTAGCCGCGCTCCTCGTTCGACGGGACGACGCCGTCGGCGAGCAGGAACGTCATCGCGCGCGCGTGGTCGGCGAGGATCCGCAGCGCGCGGTCGGCGTCGAACGCGGCGCCGTAGCGCGCGCCCGAGAGCTCCTCGCCGAGCACGATCAACGGCTCGAACTGGTCGGTCTCGAACACCGACGGCTTGTCCTGCAGGATCGCCGCCATCCGGTTCAGGCCCATCCCCGTGTCGATGTTGCTCGCGGGCAGCGGCGAGAGCCGCTCGTCTTGCTGGTCGTACTGCATGAACACGAGGTTCCAGTACTCGAGGAAGCGCTCGTTCTCGCCGCCCGGGCGGTCTTCATCCGATCCAAACTCGACGCCGCGGTCGAGATACAGCTCCGAGCACGGCCCGCACGGCCCCGTCGGGCCGGCCTGCCAGAAGTTCTCCGAGCGCGGGCACTCGACGATCCGCTCGCGCGGGACGCCGGCGTCGAGCCAGAAGTCGATCGCCTCCTCGTCGGGACCGAGGTCGAGCCCTTCGTCGCCCTCGAACACGGTCACCCAGATGTGCTCGGCGGGGAAGCCGAAGACCTCGCGCGAGAGTTCCCACGCGAAGTCGATCGCCTCGCGCTTGAAGTAGTCGCCGAAGCTGAAGTTGCCGAGCATCTCGAAGAACGTCAGGTGGCGCGCGGTGTTGCCGACGTTGTCGATGTCGACAGTGCGAAAGACCTTCTGGCAGTCGGTCAGGCGCGAGGCCGGCGGCTGCTCCTGGCCGAGGAAGTACGGCTTCAGCGGGTGCATGCCGGCGACGGTCAACAGCGCCGACGGGTCGTGCGCGGAGGGCACGAGCGACGCCGACGGGATCCGCCGGTGGCCGCGCTGCTCGAAGAACGCCAGGTAGCGCTCGCGGATCTGATCCGATGTCATCGCCATCGCGCGAGTGATCTTAGGTCGCGGCCACGGCGACGCGCAGCGGCGGGCTCGTGGCGGCGCCCGCCTGCGCGCCGGGCTGCACGGGCGCGTCGATCGTGCCGTGGCCGACGACGATCTCGCCGCTGTAAAGGCACGCGATCTGCCCCGGCGCCGTGCGCTCGGCGGGCTCGTCGAGCACGGCGGTCGCGCTCGCGTGCAGGCCGGCGGCGAGATCTGGCTCGAGACGACAGGCGAGCAGCCGGCCGTGCGAGCGCACGCGCACGCCGTCGACGCACGCGCCGTCGCGGTGCAGCGTCAGCTCGCGCACGGGCAGCCGGCGCGCGAGCAGCGCCGCGCGCGGGCCGACTGTGACGGTGTTGCGCTGCGCGTCCGTGCGCAGCACGTACAGCGGCTCGCCGCCGCCGAGGCCGAGGCCGTGGCGCTGGCCGACGGTGTAGGAGTGCGCGCCGCGGTGCTCGCCCAGCACGGCGCCGTGCTCGTCGACGATCGGACCGGCGATCGCGCCGAGGCCGCCGTGACGGGCGAGGAAGTCGGCGTGGCGCGTGCCGGCGAGAAAGCAGAGGTCCTGCGAGTCGGGCTTGCGCGCGACGTCGAGCCCCGCCTGCGCGGCGAGCTGCCCGACCTGCTCCTTGCGCAGCTCGCCGAGCGGGAAGCGCAGGCGCGCGAGCGAGTCGGGCGCGAGCGCCGAGAGCACGTAGCTCTGGTCCTTGGCGCGGTCGCGCGCGACGCGCAAGAGGCGCCCGTCGCGAACGCGCGCGTAGTGGCCGGTCGCGAGCGTGTCGGCGCCGAGCCGCGAGCCGAGCTCGAGCATCGCATCGAGACGGACGTTGCCGTTGCAGCGGACGCACGGGTTCGGCGTCAGCCCGGCGGCATGATCTGCGAGCCAGCCTTCGACGACGCCGGCGCGGAACTCGGCGCGCAGGTCGATCGACAGGTGCGGCATGCCGAGGCCGTGTGCGAGCGTGCGCGCGCCGCGCACGGCCTGCGCCGAGCAGCAGCTCGCCTCGCCGTCGTTCTCCGCGTCCGACCACAGCTCGAGCGTCACCGCGACCGTCTCGCGCGCCCTCGCGCGCGAGCAGGAGCGCCGCGACGGCGCTGTCAACGCCGCCGCTCATCGCGACGAGCGTGCGCTGCGGCGCGCGGCTCGAGCGCGCGCGTGACGGCGCGCCGCCCAGCCGAGCGCGCGGTGCAGCGCGTCGGCGGCGAGCTCCGCCGCGTGGCGCTTGGCCGCGCTGAGGCCGCCGAGCTCGCTTGCGATCTGCTCGCTGCCGACGCGCGCCGCGTCGAGCAGCGGCGCGCCGCGTACGAGACCGACGGCGGCGCTGCCGGCGGCGATGCTCGCGCCGCAGCCGCTCGCGTCGAAGCCGGCGTCGGCGATCGCGCCGTCGGCGCTGTGCGCGTCGAGCGCGAGCGAGATCCGGATCAGGTCGCCGCACGCGGCGCCGCCGGCGGCGCCGGTGCACGCGTCGGCCGGCACGTGCCCGCGCGCGAGCGGACGTTCGAGGTGCTGGCGGAGCTCGTCTGCGGTCGCTTGCACGCGACCGAGTCTAAGGCTAGGAGTGCCGCGCTTCCTTGATCGCCTGCTGGATTGCGTACGCGTCGACGAGCCCCGTCAGCGTCTTCGTCTGGCCGCTCGGGCTGATCACGAGCATCGTCGGCGTCTGCAGGACCTGCAGCGCGCGCGTGATCGTCCCGTACTGGCCGACTTCGGCCGCCGAGGAGTAGTGCACGGCGATGTTCCTGTTCTGCGCCGACCCGAACCGCTTGTCGATCGCCTGCAGCAGCACGAGCTCGTCGCGATCGACGACGTCGACGGAGCCTTTGGGGCTCCAGAACAGCACGATCACCGTGCGCCCGGCCTTCAGCTCGCTTTCGACGGCCGCCTGCTTGCTCGGCGCGTTGGAGGCGGCCGGCGCGTGCGCGGCGCCGCTCGCCGTCGCGGGCGCCGGGCGCGCGCCGATGGAAGCGTGCGACGGGGTCGAGCTCGGCGAATGCGCTTTCGAGCGCGTGGCCGGCGTGGTCGCCGTCGAGGGAGTCGTGGACGCCGCTGCGGGCGTCGTCGAGGCCGGCGCGCCCGATGCCTGCGCCGCTTTCTGCTGCAGCGCCTTGGCGTTCTGTTCGGAGTCTTTGACGGCGCCCTGCGCCTTGGCGATCGCGCGCGTGAGCCCGCCGACGCCCGGCGCGGAGCCGGTGTAGGTCTGGCCGGAGGAGGCCTTCGTGCCACCGCCGGGGGCGCTCTGCGCGGCGCTCGGGCTGCTCGCGGACGTGGAGGAGCCGCCGGAGGACGCGGGCGAGCTGGTCGTCGCCGTCGGCGCGGAGCTCGAGCTTTCGCCGCCGGAGGAGTGCCCGCGGAGGGCGACGAACCACACGGCGGCGAGCAGGACGACCGCGGCAAGCGCGATCTGGAACGGGCGCGAGATCTGCGTCATCGCACCTTCCTTCGGCATTTCGCCGGAAATAGTTGAACTTGCGCTCAGAGCGTGCGCAGGCCGCGCAAGACGGCGTGCACGACGGTGTCCGTCGCGATCCGCTCCTGGGCGCCTTCCTGCATGTCCTTCAGCACCGTCTCGCCGTCCTCGACGATCGCGACGTAACGAGCACCAAGCGCGTCGGCGTGGCCGAGCTGGCCTTTGAGCGAGCGTCCGGCGAGCTCCATCTGCGCGTGCAGGCCGGCCGAGCGCGCGGCCTGCAGCAGACCGAACGCGGCGCGGCGCGCGGACGCGCCGTCGAGCGCGACGAACACGTCGACGGGTCCGGTGACGACGTGCTCGCGCTCGCCGGCGAGCAGAATCCGCTCGACGCCGGCGGCCCAGCCGACGCCGGGCGTCGGAGCGCCACCGAGCTGCTCGACGAGACCGTCGTAGCGGCCGCCGCCGCCGACGCCGCTCTGCGCGCCGAGCGCGTCGGAGGTGAACTCGAAGACGGTGCGCATGTAGTAGTCGAGGCCGCGCACGAGCGTCGTGTCGAGCTCGTATGAGACCGACGCCGCGTCGAGCAGCGCGCGGACCTCGGCGAAGTGCTCGGCGTCGTCGGCGCCGAGGTGATCGAGCAGGCGCGGCGCGCTGCGCATCACCTCGCGCGTGCCCTCGTGGTCGGCATCGAACGCGCGCAGCGGGTTCAACTCGATCCGGCTGCGCACGTCGGCCGAGAGGCGCTCCTCGTGCTCGTGCAGGTAAGCCTGCAGCCGCTCGCGATATTCGGCGCGCGTGTCGGCGCTGCCGAGGCTCGACAGCCGCAGGCGCGCCTCGCGCACGCCCATCTCGCCGAGCAGCTGCGAGACCAGCACGATCGACTCGGCGTCGACGGCCGGGTCCTCGGAGCCGAGCGCCTCGGCGCCGACCTGCCAGAACTGGCGGTAGCGTCCGGCCTGGGCGCGCTCGTGGCGGAAGAAGCTCGAGAGGTACCACAGCTTGACGGGCTGGCGGCGCTTGTGCATGCCGTGCTCGACATACGCGCGGCAGACGGGCGCGGTGCCCTCGGGGCGCAGCGTCAGCGAGCGACCGGAGGCGTCCTCGAACGTGAACATCTCCTTGCGGACGATGTCGGTCGACTCGCCGACGCCGCGCGCGAACAGGTCGGTCGCCTCGAACGTGGGCGTCTCGATCCGCTCGTAGCCGGCGCTCTCGAGCAGCGATCGTGCGCGCGCCTCGAGCGTCGCGCGCTCCTGGGACTGCTCGCCGAGCACGTCGAACGTGCCGCGCGGCGCTTTGATCTTCGGCGCGCTCAAGTTCCGGCGGCGGTCGCGTCGGGCGCCGCGGTCGCCCGCGGCACGCGCTCGCGCAGCTCTGCCAGGAACGGGTTCGTGTCGCGCTCGCGGCCGAGCGTCGTCACGCCCATGTGACCGGGGTAGAGGACCGTCTCGGGCGGATAGGAGCGCAGCAGGCCGGCGATCGAGCGCTCGAGCGTCGGCCAGTCGCCGCCGGGCAGGTCGACGCGGCCGACGGAGCCCTGGAAGAGCACGTCGCCGGACAGCAGCGACGCGTGCCCGGAGGCGCCGGCGTCGCGTGCGGGTGCGATTGCGTACGTCACGTGCCCGGGGCTGTGGCCGGGCGTGAAGAGGACGTCGATCTCGAGGCCGGCGAGCGTCAGATGCTCGCCGCCGGCGACGACGTGCTCGGGCTCGTAGCTCTCGAACGGGCCGAACCCGGGGGGCACCCAGCTCATCACGTCGCTCAGCAGCGGCCGCTCGATCTCGGGGCAGTAGACGGGCGCGCCGGTGGCGCGCGCGAGCGGCGCGACGGCGCCGATGTGATCGAAGTGGCAGTGCGTGACCAGGATCGCGTCGATCTGCACGCCGAGCTGCTCGACGGCGTCGAGCAGCCGCTCGGCCTCCTCGCCGGGATCGACGATCACGGCCGGACGCAGCCCGTCGGCGCCCGCCGGAGCGTCGGCGACGCTGACGACGTAGCAGTTCTCCTGGACCGGCCCGACGGTGAACGAGCGCACGTCGAGCGCGCTCATCGCGACGCCGCCTTGCCGCCCCCCTGCGTGCCCTTCTTGCGCTGGCGGCGTCGGAAGATCCAGCTGTCGGTGTAGTAGCTGATCGGCGTGTACGCGATCAGCCCGACGGCGAAGTACGCGACGGTCTGCCCGGGCGAGGCTTTCAGGATCAGGCCGGAGAGCAGCGCGAGCGCGCACGCGGCGACGAGCGCGCGCAGCGCGGCGCCGCGCCACGTCGGCGGCTTGTCGCGCGGGTCGACGCGCTTCTGCTTCGCGCGCGCGGCCTCGGCGGCCTTGCCGCTCTTCTCGGCGGCCGTCGGCTTGCGCCCGGTGCGCCCGCGCGACTCGACGAAGCCGGCGGCGTTGCCGCGATGCTTGGTCTGGCGCTTGCGTCGCGTCTGGGCCATGCAAGCAGCCTAGTGGTTCTCACGCGCCACGCTCGCGCTCAGGCCGGTCGCGCTCAGCGCGCTCTCGATCACGTGGCGCTCGCGGTCGAAGCCGGCCAACGGCAGATCGTCGGGAAACCCGTCGAGCGCGGCGCGCGGCGCGAGGCCGACGAGCTCGGCGCTCTCGAGCGGCGCATGCCTGGCGACGGCGTCGACGACCTCGGCGAGCGATAGCTCGAGCGGGCGCTCGACGTTCATCGAGACCTGCGCGACGCCGCCGCTCAGCGCGACGCCGATCGCGCGCACGCCGGGCAGCCCGTGCTCGCCGCCTTCGCGGACGAGCGCAGCGATCCGGCGCGCATCGGCGAGGTCGGCGGGCGGACGCAGCTGCACGTTGAACGCGACGAGCGGCTCGCGTGCGGCGACGAGCGTCGCGCCGGCGCGCGCGTGCGGCGTCGACGGGCCGAAGTCGGGCCGCAGCGGCGGCGTCGCCTCGCGCGCGCCGGCGCGCTCGCCGGCCATCCGCCGCGCGAGACCGGCGATCCCGCCGCGCCTGAGCTCGGCGCGTGTCGCGCCGGGCCGCCCGCCGGCGAGCTCGCCGTAGAGGAAGACCGGCACGTCGAGCTCGCCCGCGATGCGATCAGCTACGACGAGCGCCTCGGCGCACGCGGCGCCGCGTGCGCGCGCGTCGAAGTAGACGAGCGGCACGACGTCGATCGCGCCGACGTGCGGATGCGCGCCGGCCTGCGCCGGGTCGCCGGACGCGCGCGCGACGACGTCGATCTCCTCGACGGCGACGGCGGCGCCCGCCAGCAGCGCGTCGGCGAGCTCGGCTGCGGGGCCGGCGAGCGTGAACACCGAGCGGTGGTGGTCGGCGTCCGAGTGCACGTCGAGCAGGCGCACCGGGCCGACCGGCGCGCCGGCGGCGTTCGCCGGCGCGAACGCCGCTCCGATCCGCGCGATCCGCGTCGCGTCGCGCCCCTCGGACACGTTCGGCACGGCGAGCAGGATCGATGGCGTCATGGCGACGAGGCTAAACTGCGCCACTCCCGCCGGAGTAGCTCAGTCGGTTAGAGCAGCGGAATCATAATCCGCGTGTCGGGGGTTCGAGTCCCTCCTCCGGCATCGCGGATTATGGCTCTAGCTTGCGGGATTCGGGCATCACAGGAGCCGGTGCGATGCAGACAATCCGTCAAGGTGTCAGCAGAGTGGCAGCACTCGCCAACTGGCGAGCGAGGCTCGCGGGGACGAACGTCGAGGAAGATCCTCCTTGGGGACGGCTCGAAGTGGGTGGACAGCGGCCTGATCATCTCGTTATCATGACGATGCGCCCGTAGCACGCTAGCCGCGCGTCCCGCACGGCTAGGGAGACGGCTTCAGGCGCGGCTCGTTGGGGTCGACACGGCCCTTGAGGACGAACCGTGAGCCTAGAACCACCCACCGCCATGAGTGAGACCTCAGCCGACCTCGGTTGTGTCTTCGTGCGTGGTCCCCACCGTGACTACCAGCTCTCGGATGCCCTCGCCTGGCGGGAAGGCGACCTCTACGTGCTTCGGAGCACCGAGTTCGACGTGATGGCCGAAGACGAGGACTTCGATGCAGCCGTCGATACCTTCATTGCCAGGCTGACGGACTACGCGATCATGCTGTACGAGCTGGTGGAGACCGGTGACGCAACAACGGACGAGCATGAGCTATTCCACACGCTGGCCGGTCGGCTGCTTCCGATCGGCCGGGACATGGATGCATCGGAGCGCCGGCGCCGACCGAGGGCTCGTCGGCGCCGGGGATCTCGGTCGGGGCATTGGCGACACTGCGGAACTCGAGCAAGCGGCTCTGCGCAGCTGTCCGCCATCTGACCGGCGAGGCACCTAGGAAGGCCACCCATGGCGTGTTGTTTCGCGTCAAGGTGATGTCCTCCGACGGCCAAGCGGTCGCGGTCACGCTGCAGGTCGATACGCATCGGAGAGAGCCGAGCATCGCGGCCATGAACGACCTCTGTGACCGAATGCGGCTGCCGCGCGAGGACATCGACAAGGTGCTCGACGAGTGGTCGCCGGATAATCTTCGGCGGCATCGGTCGTCCCTCCCGAAGGCCGAGCTTCTAAGTCGCGTACCAATTCGACGCGAGGAGGCCGGCCCCCCCGCGGCCGACTAGTGCGCTAGAGCAGTCCGCGTACGATCCCGATCCGTTCGTCGAGGCGTTGCTTTGCCGGTCCAAGGCCATCACTGCTCGCGCTCCCACGCAGAATCGCACGCGGGCGATTCACGCCGGCGGTGTTTCGCCTCGCATCGCTTGGATCCCGGGCAGGTGCGGGCGTGCTTGCGTGCCGACACGAAGTAGCCGCCGCACCCGACGCAGCAGCCGACGTAGACGGAACGCCAGCGCTCAACGCGGTCGAGCCACTGACCGCGGGCGAGCTGGGGCACGCGCAGGGGGACCGACTCGCCTCGCCTCGGCACATGGGTGAGGAACGACGCTCGAATCGGCGGCCGCTTCTCACACCGCCCGCAGTAGCGAGCGTGCGCCTTGCGTCGGGGCTCGAACACGATGGTGCACCCCTCGCAGACGGCTAGGCCCGGCGGCATTTCTGCGGCGGTCATCGCGAGCAGTGGGAGCCTCGTGGGCCCGGCTTCGACGCAGGCCGCGTTCGGCAGCGTTGGCGTCACTGCGCGCCGGAGATCGCGCACGAGTGCGAAGGCGTACATCGCGTCGCCGTCGCGCGGATAGAGGTCGACGACAGCCTGCGGAGCGATGTACGTGCCGATTCGACTACGCAGGCCATCCGCGAAATCTCGATCGAGGCGAGTCCGCGCCGCGTTGGCTCGGCGCTCCAGTTCCGACGCAAGCCGGGTGAGCTTCTCTGGCGCCGCGTGATCGCCGGCTAGAGCGGCCGGGAGTATGCGCGGGTCGCGCCGCGCCGACTGCGCGTGACGCTGGCATTGCTCGAACTCGGCGACCGCAGTCGCCGTCTCGGCAGCACGCCTGACGTCGCCGATCCAGTACCCGATCACCCCAGTCCACACTTCGCCCAGACGATCCTCTCCCCCCCAGTAGAAGAACCGTAGGAGATCGTGCGGAGATCGAGGCGTAAAGCTCGACGCTGCGATTGGCGACTGCTGCGATGGGTCGATGCCAGGACGCGACATTTCAACGAGAGACTGCCAGCCGCCAAGGACGTACCTACCGGAGGCGCGTCGAGCGGCTGGGTTTTCACGCAAGCGCCTCGCGGAGATCGCGGGCGGGATCTCCGAGCGCACGATATTTGCCATCGAGCATCTCGAGGTTAGGCCCTCGCCAGCAACCCAGACGGTGCTGAGCGCCGCCCTTGATCTTCCGCGCGAGGTGCTGTTTCCCGATGGCTGATCGTTTCCGAGTTCCCGTCTGCCTCGCGTGCGGCAGCAAGGTGGGCGGGCGCAAGAGTCTCTGCGGGCGCTGCTGGCATCGGCGCCGCCGGCGCAAGCGGCTGAAGCCCGACGAGCGCACACTCCGGAGTCGGTACGGGGCACGATGAGCGCCGAGGCCTCACAGGGCGCGCCGAAGTTCGCACGCGTCGAGATCACAACGCTACGAGCTTGCCCAGGACGAACCGGTCCTCGCGGAGAAGCTCGACGGCCTGATTGAGATCGCCGAGCAACGGGCGTCGCAGCTGTGAGCGCCCCCATCCCGCAGCGTGAGGCTCGCGTGTTGCAGCTCGCGATGATCCGCGGCAGCGAGGGACCCGGGGCTCTGCTCGAGCTGCGCTATCGCCGGCCGCACGGGACGGTTAGACGCGACGGGTTCTACGACGCTCACGACGCCGAGCGCGTCAGCGCGGAGATCGATCGACTCGCGGCGCACGGCGACGTATGGGTCGGAACCGCGCCACGCACGTGTCACGACGGCACCGCTGCGGGCGTGGCGCAGGTCTGGTGCTTGTGGGCCGACCTCGACGGCCCCGAGGCGCTCGCGCGGCTTGCGGCCTTCCACGCGCCGCCCTCGATCGTCATCGAGTCGGGGTCCGAGCACTGCGCGCACGGCTGGTGGGCGCTTCGCCGGCCCCTTCGCGCCACCGATGCCCAGCGCGCGTGCCGGCGGCTCGCGCTCGCGCTCGGCGGCGACATGGCCGCTACCGACCCGGCGAGGATCATGCGCGTAGCCGGCACTCTCAACTGGAAGCACAACCCGCCGCGCGAGGTGCGCTGCACTCGCCTCGAGCTCGACAGCTACGACGCTCGCGAGCTCGTCGGCGATCTACCCGACAGCCATCACTATGCGCCGGCACGCAGGCGGCACGCTCCGATCCGCAGCGACCCCGGACGTGTTCTGAGCGGCCTCGCGAGCCTCGTGCGAACCGCGGAGGTCGGCAACCGCAACCACGCGCTGTTCTGGGCAGCGTGCCGTGTGGTCGATCATGCAAGCGCGGGCGAGCTTGACGAGTCGGAAGCGTTCGAGGAGCTTCGCGCGGCTGCGCTGGACGCGGGGCTCGCCGAGCACGAGATCTCGGCGACGATCGCGAGCGCCAGCAGAACGCCTCAGAGAGCGGCGGCGTGACCGGTGACGCGGATTGGCTCGCAGGCACACCGATGGACCCCGCGGCCGTCGCGCTTCAGCCGCTACCGACCGTGCCCGGCGTCCCGTTCGCGTACCCCGGAGCAAGCGCGGTGATCGTCGGCGCGACAGGCGGCGGCCGCTCCGCGCTGATGCAGGCGTGCCTGTACGACGCCGCGAACGCCGGCCAGCGCTGCGCCTATCTCGGAGGCGAGATCACTCGCGAGGAGTTCGACGCCCGCGCCGGCGCGATCGCTCAGCGCCGCGGCGACACGATCGACGACGTCCTGCGCACGCAGCTCGCGAACGTTCGCTATCTCGACTTGCCGGCCACGATCGCCCAGGCATGGCGCAGCACGCAAGAGTGGATCGACGGGATTGCCGCCGCCTACGACATCGTCGTCGTCGATCCACTCAGCGCCGTCGCCAGCGCGATCGACCTCGACTTCGACAAGAGCAACGCCGAGTACATCCGGGCGTTCGACCGGCTCTTCCAGCCGCTGACGAAGCTCGGCCTCACGGTCCTGATCGTCGAGAACATCGGCCACGACCAAGACGCTCGGCGCCGAGCCAAGGGCGCGAGCGCCAAGGGCGACCGAGCGGATCTCACGTTCTCCTGCTCGCCGAGCGCGAGCCCGGTCGGGCTAACGATCAGCGCCCAGAAGGTCCGATCGGTGCGGGCGCCGTTCCAGCGTGGCGACGAATGGCTGTTCGAGCGCGACACGCAGCGAATCCAGCGTCGCGCGTCCAGCTCGGCCGAGTCGACCTCGACCTTCAGGCCAACGGCGATCATGCAGCGCGTCAGCGAGCTCGTCGAGAGCGACGAGGGCCTGACCGGCAACGCGATCCGAACCGCGATCGGCGGTCGCAGCGAGTACGTCACGCTCGCCCTGCAACTGCTCGTCGCCGAGGATTACATCGCCGTCAATCGTGACGGTCAGGCGCACCGTCATCGGAGCCTCAAGCCGTACCGCGAGGCGACCGTGTCCACTGTGTCCGGACCGTCTCCCGACCGTGTCCCGGACACGGTGCCGGGAACCGTGTCCACCGTGTCCCCACTACGTAGTAGGGGGAACGGTGACGGACCCGGTGCCGATGGCGACGGTCTCGGCCTACCCGAAGGCTGGACGCTCGACGACGCCGAAGCGACCGCCACTGAGTACGCGGAGGAGGTGGCTCCAGGGTGAGCGACCCGCAGCCGTTGTTGCCCACGCAACCGAATCCAGCGTCGGGCCGTGATCCCTCCCGTGGTCTTGATCGTGCGCTGCTTGACGCGATCGGCCCTCTTGCAAACATGCTCGTCGAGCAGATCGCCGCTCGCGTGGTTGAGCAGCTGCCCTCCTCGCCGCCGCCCGTCGGCGTCTCGCCGTGGATGAACGCCAGCGAGGCGGCCGACTACTTGCGCTGCAAGCCGAAGCGCATCTACGACCTCGTGAGCCAGTCGCGCCTGCGCGGCCACAAGGACGGATCGCGCCTGCTGATCCACGTCGAGGACGCCGACGGCTACCTGCGGGGCGCTGACCCCTCGCTGACACCCCCGCGACATTTGGCTCTAGCAGCGGGATCGCAGCACGACGGGCGGATGAGAAGTCCGTGGCGCGCGATCAGCGACAGAACGTCGCTATGCACCCAGGGAGTCGGGTCTGCTTCCCCGCCCTGGGGCAGTGTGCCGATGCGGCGAGCGAGCCAGCTTGTCTCGCCACTGAGGTTGCCGCGCGAGTCGCGCTTGATCCGCCCGCAACGCATCGCGATCTCACTCATGCTGGTGCCCTGTCGCTTGCGGCGACGAGCACGCTGCGCCGGAGAACGGCGCGCAGAATAGCGCGAAGAAATAGCCGGCAATATCGGCGGCGGCTTGCCGCTGGGGATTCCCGTGTCAACGCTCGCACAGAGCCCTGCGTCGATGCAGGTCGATGCTCACATGACTGCCGACCGGACAGTGGAGATCGCGGCCGATGACGCGATACGCGTCGGCCGGTTCGACGCACCACCAGTCATTGCTGCCCTTACCGTGCACGACAGGCGAGGAGTAGCGGATGAGAACCTGGCCGCGGAGATTGCACGCCCGCGGATTGAAGCTCGCCACGAACTTCTTCGCCTCGCTGGGCGTCAGCTGTTTGAGAGCTGCGACGCGGGACTCGGCGCCGCACCCCGCAAGTACGAGTGCAGCGGCGATTGCGACAACGACCGCTCTCGCCTGGCCGGGCACCGGAGGACAGCGTTCAGGCAGGCCCGGGAGCATCAGCGGGCTGCTTCACCGCGAGGGTGCCAGCGGCTCCCGCGATTTGGGGAAACGCGCCAGCTCGAGCGCCTGCGCCGGTCTGGTAGCCGACGGAGCGGACGTGCTGCCGAGCGCGGCATACACCTTGTCGACCGCTTCCAGAAGGTTCCTGAAAGCCGGGGTGTCGATCGCGTGCGAGAGAGTCGGCTCCTGTGGGAGGGCTTTTCGCGCGAGCAGCCGGTCGGCGTGGTCCTCGTAGGGTTTGAGCCTGTGCGCGACGAGTGCGTTCAGGTTGAAGAAGTTTTCAGCGTTTCGTTCGTTCGGTTCCGGTTCGATCGTGGTGATCGAGGACACGACGCTCAGGCGATGCAGATAGAGCTGGGTCCCTGCAGAGACCGCCGTGTAGCCGCTCGACACCCAGAAGTGCAGGTCTGAGCAAAGGTCGGGAACCGGGATCGCCGATTGCTCGTCCGATTCCAGCGCCAACGAACGCAGAAGCCGAGTGAGTTTCGGGTTGCTCCAGTGCAGCCGTCCTACCGTGCGAGCGAATCGCGCGAGCTGCGCGTGCTCTACGCGTTCGGCCGCCCCGAGGGTCGCGATCAGGAGCTCCTCAAAGACGTGCAGATCCGATTCGTTGGTCTGTTCGCCTTTCACGTGCGGCGGTGCGCCGGCGAGGACACCGGGCAGCCGGCTTTGACCTGTCCTTCGAGTTGTGCAAGCGCAGCGATCGCTGCTGGCTCCGTCGTCGTCACAGCGTGCTGCACGACGATCCTCGCTTTCAGATAAGCGCGCGTCGCGGCAGCGTCGCTCGGCCGAATCGTCGCGAGCGCCGGCGTTGCCGAGGTCAGCGATACAGCCAATGCTACGAGCAACGACCGCGCGAGCTTCCGCAGGATCGTCAGCCACGAGAGCCCCGCCTGGAAGCCCTCGAGGCTGAGCTTCTCGAACAGGCGCACGTCGTCGGACACCGGAAAGCCCCATTCGGTGTCGTGGTAGGCGCGGTAATCGGGGTCCGCGCTGCCCCAAGCGCAGCGCGTGACGCCATCCTCGCCCGACGTCAGCCCGTTCGCCACCATCTGGTCCAGATAGCAGCAACCGCCCACCGGCGTCGAGCAGAATGCTGGCGGTGGCGCTCAGTGCAAAGACGATCCTCGAACGCGTGCGACGCGTCCCGCCGGGGTACGTGACGACGTACGGCGACGTGTCCCCCGGCGCGCCGCGACACGCCGGGCGCGTGCTCTCGCAGATGCCGCCCGGCGTCCCGTGGTGGCGCGTCGTCCGCAGCGACGGCAGTTGGCCGAAGGGCGCCGAGCAGCGCGCGCGGCTGCTCGCGGAGGACGTACCGATGCGCGGTCGCCGCGTCGACATGGCCTCCGCGCGGATACCGCCCGAGGCGATCCAGTAGCTACGCTCCTCAGCTCAAGCCCCCCGGTCGAGTGGGCCGGGCCTGCCCGACCGCGAATGCGCACCAGCCCAGACACCGCCCCTGCCCTCGACTCGCTTGGCCTCGTCGCCGAGGCGGCCGCGCGTGCCGGCGAGACGTTGCAGCTCGCCGCGCGGCACCTCGATCCCTCGCTCGTCGACGTGCTGCGAATCCTCGGCTTCGACAAGGAGTACGCGACCGCGTCGGGCTCCTACCTGTACGACCGCGCCGGGCGCGCCTATCTCGACTTCCACACCGGCGAGGGCTTCGCGAGCCTCGGCCACAACCATCCCGACGTGCGCGACGTCCTGCGCGCGACGCTCGACGCCGACCTCGCCGACGGCGTGCAGATCCACTACTCGCCGCTCGCCGGGATGCTCGCGGAGGCGCTCTCGCAGCGCCTGCCCGGCGCGCTCGACGCCGTGTTCTTCACGAGCACCGGCGCCGAGGCGGTCGACTCGGCGATCAAGTTCGCGCGCGCCGCGACGCGCCGCCCGCGCCTGATCTCGTGCGACAGCGGCTTCCACGGCGTCACGCTCGGACCGCTTTCGATCGTCGGCGACGAGTTCTTCAAGGAGGGATTCGGCCCGCTGCTGCCCGGCTGCGAGCGTGTGCCGTTCGGCGACCTCGCTCGGCTGGAGGCCGAGCTGCGCGCCGGCGACGTCGCCGCGTTCATCGTCGAGCCGATCCAGGGCCGCGAGGTGAGGCTCCCGCCCGACGGCTACCTGAGCGCCGCGCAAGAGCTGTGCCGCCGCCACGGCACGCTGTTCGTCGCCGACGAGATCCAGACCGGCCTCGGGCGCACAGGTCGCTGGTTCGCGCTCGAGCACTCACGGCTCGAACCCGATTTCGTGCTGGTCGGCAAGGCGCTCAGCGGCGGCTACATGCCGGTTGCCGCGATGGTCACGACGCGCGAGATCTACCAGCGGGCCGTCGGCGCGCTCGAGCGCTCCTACGTGCACCAGTCGACGTTCGGCCGCAACCGCCTGTCGATGGCCGCCGGCCTTGCGACGATGCGGATCATCGAGCGCGATCGCCTCGTCGAGCATTCGGAGAGGATCGGCGCGCTGCTGCGCGACGGGCTCGCCGAGCTGCAGGCGCGGCACGAGCTGGTCAAGGAGGTTCGCGCCAGCGGGCTGATGATCGGGATCGAGCTGCGCGCGCCGAGCTCGCGCGTCGCCAAGCTCAACTGGCGCTTGATCCACATGGCGAGCGACGGGCTGTTCCCGCAGTTGATCGTGATCCCGCTGCATCGCGACCACGGCGTGATCACGATGGCCGCCGGCAAGAACGACGTGATCAAGCTGCTGCCGCCGCTGACGCTGAGCGAGAGCGAGGCACGGAGCTTCCTCGACGCGTTCGACGCCGTGCTCGCCGACTGCGAACGCTCCGGCAGCAAGAACTGGGGCGTCGTGCGGGAGATCGCCACCGCGACGCTGCGCCGGCGTGGATCGCGCGGCCCCGCCGCCGACGAGCGGACGCCGGGTGAGTGGACGCCGCCGCGCGGCTCGCCCGTCGACGCGACGCGCAACGACGTCTGCCTCGTGACCGGAGCGAGCGGCTTCATCGGCGGCCGGCTCGCCAAGCGGCTCGTACAGGAGGGACACCCGGTTCGCTGCCTCGTGCGCGCCAGCAGCGACACGTCGCACCTCGACGAGCTCGACGTCGAGATCGCCGTCGGCGATCTGACGAGCGAGCGCTCGCTCGCTCGCGCCGTCGACGGCTGCGACTACGTGTTCCACTGCGGCGCGCTCGTGAGCGACTGGGCGACGACCGACGAGATCACGCAGACCAACGTCCGCGGCACGCGCAGCCTGCTCGACGCCTCCGCCGGCGCCTCGGTGCGGCGCTTCATCCACTTCAGCACGACCGACGTCTACGGCTATCCCGGCGGCGGCGCCGTCGACGAGTCCTTCACCGGCGCGCGCTTTCGCAACTGGTACTCGCAGACCAAGCGCGACGCCGAGGCCGAGGTGCGCCGCGCAGAAGCGGCGCATGCGCTCGACGCCGTGATCCTGCGCCCCGCGACCGTCTACGGGCCCGGATCGATCGACGTCGTCGGCGAGATCGCGCGGGCGATTCGCTCGCGCAACATGGTCCTCGTCGGCGGCGGCCGCGCGGTCGCCGGTCTCTGCTACGTCGACAACCTGCTCGACGCGGCTGTCCTCGCGCTGCGCCACGAGGCCGCGCCCGGCCATGCCTTCAACGTCAGCGACGGCCTGCCCGTGACGTGGCGGGAGTTCACCGACGGAATCGCCGAGGGGCTCGGCTGCTCGAGCGTCCGCTGGAGCATGCCCTACTGGTTCGCCAACGGCGTCGGCTTCTCGCTCGAGCACGGCTACCGCATCCTGCGCCGCGCGACCGGACTCAGCGCCCCGCCGCTGCTCTCGCGACAGGCCGTGCAGGTGCTCGGCCGCGACCAGGACTTCTGCAACCGCAGGGCGCGCGAGACGCTCGGCTGGGAACCGCGCATCGACTACCCAGCCGGGCTGCAGGCGACGCTCGACTGGCTGAGGAGCGACTACCTGGTGCGCGGCTAGCGGGCGCCGCGGCCCACGCCCCTACGCCGGATTGACCTCGGTGCGCTGGCGGCGTCCGGCGTCCGAGGAGGGAAAGCGATCTGCACGAGCGTCGCCGGACGCACGTTCGGAGCGCCTCGACGGGCCGGGCGCGACGTCGCCTTCGAGGTGCTCGCACAAGACCTCGACGACGCGCGGGTCGAACGGCGAGCCGGCCTGGTGCCGCAGCTCGGCGAGCGCCTCCCACGGCGAGCGCACCGCGTCGTAGGAGCGCTCGGAGACGATCGCGTCATACGCGTCGCACACGGCGATGATCCGCGAGCCGAGCGGGATCTGCTCGCCGGCGAGCCCGTCCGGGTAGCCCCCGCCGTCCCAGCGCTCGTGGCTCGAGCGGACCAGGCGCCCGACCGGGCGCAGCGCCGGCGCCGCGCTGAGGATGCGCTCGCCGATGACCGTGTGCTGGCGCATCAGCTCCCACTCGCTGTCGCTCAGCGCGCCCGACTTCTCGAGCACCTGATCGGGCACCGCCAGCTTGCCCAGGTCGTGCAGCTCGGCCGCGCGGCGGACCTCGTCGAGCTGTTCGGAGTCGAGCCCGAAGCGCCGTCCCAGCGCCGTCGCGAGCAGGCCGACGTCGCACATGTGATCGTGCATCGCCGGCTCGCGCTCGTTCAGCAGCTGCATCAGGACGCTCTGCTGCATCTTCACCGTCTGCGCATGCACACGCGTCGAGCGTCCCGTGCCGCTCTTGTCGGCGTACATCCGCTCGTCGGCGAGGTTCAGCGCATCGCTGACCGAGTCCGCCTCCTCGTGCAGCACGACGACGCCGCACGACGCCGTCACCGAGAAGCCGCTGCCACGCTCGACGAGCGCGCTCTGCGCGCGGCGCACGAGCGAGTCCGTGCGCTCCAAGCGCCCGGCGAGCAGCGCGCAGAACTCGTCGCCGCCCAGCCGGTATGCCTCGCCCGCCCCGTCGACCGCGCTCGCCAGCGAGCGCCCGAGCCGAACGAGCAGCGCGTCGCCGGCGCCGTGCCCGAAGCTGTCGTTGTAGCGCTTGAACCCGTCGAGATCGAAGAACGCCAACGTCGAGACGACGCCGTCGCGCGCGCGCTCGACAGCCGTGTCGAGGTCATCGATCAGGCGGCGCCTGTTGCCGAGGCCCGTCAGCGGGTCGGTCGTCGCATTGCGCACCTCGTGCCCGAGCATCCGCACGTTCTCCACGTACGTCACGCCCGCGCGCGCGCCCGCCACCAGCAGCGCGCCGGCCGCCAGCCCGATCGCCACCGGCGGAATCGGGTCCAGCGAGGAGTACACGAGCAGCGCCAGCGCGAACAGCGCGAAACCGGCCGGCAGCACGATCGAGTAGCCACCGGTCCGAGCGCGGCCGTTGAGCGACTTGCTCGGCTGCCACGCGGCGAACGCGAGCAGCGCCATCGACGCCGGCCATAGCGTGTCGAGAACGCTCCCTTCGACGTACGAGCCCTTCGCGACCTGGTAGACGTAGACCATGTCGGCGCACGCGTTCAGCGCCACGCCGAGCGCCAGCAGCAGCCATTGCCGCCCGGGCCGGAAGCCCGACAGCGTGAAGCCGAGCGCGATGAACACGAGCAGCAGGAAATCTCCGAGCGGGTACGCGAGGTTGACGGCGACGGCGGCCGAGCTGCCGCGGCTCGAGCTGATCACCGCCGGGAACACGAGCTCCGCGCCGAGCGCCGCGAGCGCGAGACCGACGACGAGGCCGTCGAGCCACACCGCGGCGCCGAGATGGCGGAAGTGCGAGCGCATCAGCAGCGTCAGGCCCAGGTACGTCGCCGGGTACAGCGTCAGGTAGCACGCGTCGGCGATCGACGGGTACGGCGGGTTGGCGACGTGATCGAGCCACACCGTCCAGACGAGGTCGCCCGCGGTCCATCCGAGGATGCCGACGGTCACGAGCAGCCACGCGGTCCGATCCTCGCGTCGCCGGACCACTCGCGCGGCGCAGATCGCGACCGCGCCGAACTCGATCACCGTGTACACCCATTCGTCGAACAGCACGTCGACGCCGGCGCCGCCGAGCCCGAACAGCGCATGAACGGCGCTCAGCGCCGTGGCGAGCGCGATCGCACCGGCGGCGAGCGCCAGCGTCTGCGACCTCGAGTCGAAGGCCGATCGCAGCCGTGCAGAGGCAATGCGTCCGCGCACCACCTACAGCATCGACCGCGCCTAGGCAGCGCTTTAGACGCTTCTGGCCGCTTTGACGGGGCCCGCGCGCTCGCGCCGTGAGCGCGGCGCCCGCTCGACGCTGCGAGGAGATCACCGTGCCCGTGCGCCGCTCGACCAGACGCACGATCTCGGTGCAGTCGACGCCCCCCGCCGATGCCGCCTGCGCCTCGCGCCACGCCCTCGCGACGGCCTCCCCGACGGGCAGCTCGAGTTCCGCCGCCGGAAGCCACGTCGGACCCGGCATCCTCGCGTCGCACGCCTCGCTGCATGCACCACGCGCGGCTGCGCTTGGGCTTACGATAGGCGTAGAAAGACGCAGTGACCGGCCCTCGGTGCGGGCATCCGCCCGGCCGCGGTCCGTATGGGGGAAGCGAGGATGACGCAAAGAGGTCCGACTTCGAGAGAACTCCTGGACGGCGAGACGCCCGGGGAGTCGCTCAGCGGCCGCGAAGTGCGTGCGGCGATCCTCTCCGAGGCCGGGCTCTACGTCGTCGGCGGGATGCTCTGCGCGACCGCGCTGCTGATCCCCCACGTCCGCGCGCCGGAGGCCGTCGCCGCGGTCGGCGTCGACGCGATGCTGATCGCGCTCGCGCTCGCGCTGACGGCCCGGCGCGGTCGCGGCGGCTTGACGCTCGCGTTCGCCGGCGAGCTGTGGGGCGTCGTGCTGATCGCGGTCCTGTGCGCTTCGGCCGGCGGCGCGAGCAGCCCGTTCGCGCTGATCTACCTGTTCGCGATCGGACACGCCGCCGGCTTCCAGCCACTGCGGCGCTTCGTGATCGTGATGCTCGTCGCGCTCGTCGCGTTCCTGCTGCCGCTGACGTACGAAAGCGTGCCCGAGATCTTCGGCGCCGTGGCGTGCGTCGGGATCGTGCTCGCCGTGCTCACGTCGGTCGTGATCCATTTGGCGCTCAACGGCGTGCGTCAGCATCGCCGCCGCTTGAAATTCCTGATCGACGCGACGGCGACGTTCGACAGCTCGCTCGACCCGGCCGAGTCGCTGCGCAACCTCGCGCGCGCCGCCGTCCCCGAGCTGGCCGAGCTGTGCGTGATCGACCTGCTCGACCGCGACGGAGCGCTCGGCGAGACGGTCGCCGCCTCGCTCGAGCCGGCGATCGCGACCGGCGTCGAACGGATGCGCCGCGAGATCCCGCTGGACCTCGAGGGATCGCACCCCGTCGCGCGCGTGCTCGCGAGCGGCGAGCCGCTCGTCGTCGAGGACCTGACCGACGCCGGCGCGCTGGCCGCCGCGGCGCAGAGCGACGAGCACCAGCGGTTCATGCGCGAGTCCGGCTATCGCTCCGCCGCCGTCTTCCCGATGAGCGCGCGCGGGCGGATCCACGGCGCGATCTCGTTCCTGCACGTGCACAGCGAGGCGCGCTACGGACGCGGCGTGCTCGACGTGCTCGAAGACCTCAGCGGGCGCGCCGCGCTCGCGTTCGACAACGCGCGGCTGTACTCCGAGCGCACGCACGTCGCGCAGACGCTTCGGCGCAGCCTGATGCCCTCGGTGCTGCCGGCGATCCCGGGATTGGAGCTCGCGAGCTTCTTCCGCCCGCTCGGCGCGGGCAGCGAAGTCGGCGGGGACTTCTACGACGCGTTCGGCGACGAGCGCAGCTGCTGGCTGGTCGTCGGCGACGTCTGCGGCAAGGGCGCCGAGGCCGCCGCGCTGACCGGCTTCCTGCGGCACACGACGGTCGCCTACGCGCGTGACGCAGACAGCCCCGGCGCGGTCCTCCAGCGCGTCAACGAGGTGATGCTCGACCAGGACTTCGACGGGCGCTTTGCGACCGCGATCCTCGTGAACCTGCGCCCGAGCGGCGGCGAGGTCGCGGTCAAGGTCGCCACGGCCGGGCATCCCGCGGCGCTGCTCATGCGCGGCGGCGGCGAAGCGCTCGAGTTCGGCGAGCGCGGCGCGCTGCTCGGCGTGTTCGCCGACCCGCAGATCGGCGAGGCCGCGACGGTGCTCGAGCCGGGCGACTCGCTTGCGCTCTACACCGACGGCCTGCTGGAGGCGCACGCCCCCAGTCTGACGCTAACCGCCGAGCAGATGATCGCGCAGCTGCGCAGCAGCCCGCCCGAGGCGGCGCACGAGACGATCGAGGCGCTGCTCGCGCTGATCGAGCTCGACGAGGGCGTGCGCGACGACATCGCGATCCTCAGCGCCCGCGTGACGACCCCGGCCAAAGCGCTGCGCCGGGTCCCCCCGGCCGCCGTCGCACGCCCGTCTGAGCCGACGATCCTCGAGTACGCGCCGCCACGCCTGCAGGGCGGACGCCGCGCCAGCCGCTGACCGCGGCGGGGATAGCTCGCCGTCTTCTTTGATAGACCCAGGACGATGGGCGCCAGCGAGAATCCGCCGCCCGCGCGCCGGTGGGGCGGTCGCAGGCGTCTCGGCCTGCTCGTCGCCGTCGTCCTGCTCGCCGGCCTGCTCGCGTTCGCGCTCTCGCGCCTGGGCCTGCACAAGATCGGTCACGCGCTCGTCACCGCCAAGCCCGGCTGGGTCGCGCTCGCGTTCGTGCTGATGGGCTCCTCGCTCGTGCTGCGCTCGATCTCCTGGCGCGCGGTTCTCAGCGCGGCGCTGCCCGAGACCCGGATCCCCTGGCTCCCGGTGACGCGCGCGACGATGATCGGCGTGATGGGCTCGGCCATCGTGCCGGGCCGCGTCGGCGAGGCGGCGCGCGTCGTCGTGCTGACGCGCCGCCTCGAAGGCTCGAACCGGCGCCAGATCCCGGTCGTCGCCGGGACGGTCTTCTCGCAGACGCTGATCAACCTGCTCGCGCTCGCGATCCTCGCCGGCGTGACGTTCTCGAGCGTGCCGTTGCTCAGCGGCCACCCGGCCGGGATCGCGACGGCGATCGCCGTGCCGCTGTTGATCTGCGCGCTCGTGGTCGGCGGCCCGCGGCTGCTCGAGCGCCTGCGCCACGCGCGCTCGCCGCGCATCGCGCGCGTCGCCGGCACGCTCGCCGGGCTGCTCGCGCTCGCGCGGCGCGGCCTCGTCGTGTTCGCCCGCCCGCGCTACGGCGCCGCCGCAGTGCTCGCGCAGCTCGCCGCATGGGCGCTGCAGTGGCTCGCCTGCTACATGGTCATCCTCGCGCTCGGGCTGCAGGACAAGGCCGGCCTCGCCGCCGCCGCCGCCGTGCTGCTCGCGGTCAACGTCAGCGCGATCCTGCCGGCGACGCCGTCGAACGTCGGCGTGTTCCAGGCCGCGTGCCTCGTCGTGCTCGCCGCCTACGGCGTCGGCGGCGGTCCGGGGCTCGCGTACGGGATCATCCTGCAGGCCGTCGAGGTGCTCACCGCGCTCGCGCTCGGCGTCCCGGCGCTGCTCGGCGAGGGCCTGACATGGCGCGACATCCGCGCCGAGTCCTCGATCGAGCGCCGGCGCGAGGATCGCGCGCTGGACGCGAGCGAGCGCGCGCTCGGGGCGAACGCGCGGATCGACGACGACAGCGACGCCTCCGGCGCCGGCGCCGGTCGCTCAGCCGGCGATCGCGCGGAGTGACTGGCGCAGCGAGCTGGTCGTCTGCAGCACGGCCGTCGGCTCGTAGCCGCAGTGCGCCATGCAGTTTTCGCAGCGCGGGTCCCTGCCGCGACCGTACTTGCTCCAGTCGGTCGTCTCGATCAGCTCTTTGTAGGTCTCCGTGTAGCCGTCGGCCATCAGGTAGCACGGGCGCTGCCAGCCGAACAGCGAGTAGCTCGGGATCCCCCACGCCGTGCAGTCGAATTCGGCCTTGCCCTCGAGGAAGTCGAGGAACAGCGGGCTGTGGTTCAGGCGCCACTTCTTGCGGCGTCCGTCGGCGAACGCCTCCTTGAACAGCTTGCGCGTCTCGGTCACGCCGAGGAAGTGCTCCTGGTCGGGCGCTTTCTCGTATGCGTACGCCGGCGAGATCATCATTTCGTCGACTTCGAGGTCGTCGTTGAGGAAGTCGAGCACCTCGCGCACGGTCTTCGGCGAGTCCTGCGTGAAGAACGTCGTGTTCGTCGTCACGCGGAAGCCCGCCGCCTTCGCCGCCTTGATCGCCGAGACGGCCTTCTCGAACACGCCCTCGCGCTCGACCGACGCGTCGTGGCGCTCCTGCAGGCCGTCCATGTGCACCGCCCACGAGAAGTACGGGCTCGGCTTGAAGTTCTGCAGCTTCTTCTCCAGCAGCAGCGCGTTCGTGCAGAGGTAGACGAACTTCTTGCGTTTGATTAGCTCGTCGGCGATCACGTGGATCTCCGGGTGGATCAGCGGCTCGCCGCCGGCGATCGAGACCATCGGCGCGCCGCTCTCCTCGATCGCCCCGATCGCCTGCTCGACCGGCATCCGCCGGCGCAGCTCGTGCTCGGGGTGCTGGATCTTGCCGCAGCCCGAGCACGCCAGGTTGCACTGGAACAGCGGCTCGAGCTCGACGATCAGCGGGAACTTCTCGCGTTTGGCAAGGCGCTGGCGCATCAGGTACCACCCCATGCGCGTGCTCTGTCTGACCCGGACCGCCATCTGCGTCACCTTATCTGGCCGGGTCCCACTCCTGAAGCGCAACCGCCGACGCGCGGCGCAGCGCCCGCGCGGCGCGCAGCGCGCCGCCGAGCGCCTGCACGCGAAACAGCTCGTGGCTGGGGCTGTCGAGCACGACGCGCACGACCGCGAACGGCCGATCGTCGGCCGCCGCGGCGAGCCACGCCGACTCCATGTCGACCGCCAGCGCGCCGGCCGCGCGCAGCTGCTCGCGACGCTCGCCGGTCGCGATCTTGCCGACGGCGACGATCGGACCGCGGCGCACCGCCAGCCCGGCGGCGTCGAGCGCGTCGTGCAGCCGCTCGGCGCCGTGGCAGTCCGCGCGCGCCGAGACGTGCCCTTCGTCGTCGCTCGAGAGCACCTCCTCGGCGACGATCACTTCGCCCGGCCGCGAGCGCTCGTCGAGGCCGCCGCAGAAGCCGAGCACGATCAGCGCGTCGGCGCGCTCCTCGCGCAGCCCGCGAACGGCCGCCAGCGACTTCGCCGGCCCCATCCCCGTCTTGCGCACGGCCGCGCCGCGCACCGCCGAGCGAACCAGCGCCTCCTCGAGCGCGAGCGGCGCCGCGACGACGATCCGCCTCATCCGCCGACCGCCCCTCCGACCGCCTGCGCTGGAGCGAGCTCGAGCGCCGCGAGCGCCGCGCGCGCGGCGGCGTGGCCGCTGATCACCGCGCCCTCGAGCGTCGCCGGCCAGCCCGTCGCCGTCCACGCGCCCGCCAGCGCCAGCCCCGGCAGCTCGGTGCGCGAGGGCGGCCGCAGCGCGGCCACGCCAGGCGCCGCGCGGAACGTCGCCGCGTGCTCGCGCGTGACGAAGAAGCTCTCCACGCGCGCCTCGCGCGCCCGCGGCAGCAGCGCTCGCAGCGCCGGCACGTAGCGCTCGCGCAGCTGATCGACGCTCAGCTGCATCTCGGCGTCGGCGCCCGAGAGCGACACCGCCAGATACTGGCAGCCCGGCGGCGCGCCGGCCGCCGCGCTGCGATCGAACAGGTACTGCACCGGCGTGCCGACGCCAGCCGCGAACGGCTCCTCGCAGACGACGCGGTCGAACACGACGTGCAGGTTGACGATCGGCGAGCTGCCGAGCCGATCGAGCGCGGCCGCCGTCGCCGGCAGCAACGGCTCGACCAGCCGCGCGGCACGCGCGTGCGGCAGCGCGACGATCGCCGCCTCGGCGCTCAGGCCGTCCTCGGAGCCGCCCTGCAGCTCGAAGCCGCCGCCGTTGCGCGCGAGCGCCTGCGCGCGCCACCCGAGGCGGAACTCGACGCCGGCGTCCGCGAGCGCCCGTTCGGCCGGCTCGCCGATCGTCTCCGACAGCGTGCCGACGTGGAAGCCGACGTCCCCGGCGTCGGCGCTCGCGAGCAGGCCCGTCTGGAACACGAACGCCCCGAGCGCCGCCGACGCCTCGGCCGCGCGCACGTTCAGCGTCGGCAGCGCGATGAGGTCCCACAGCACGGCGAGCGAGCGCTCGTTCTGGCCGAGGTCCGACAGCCAATCGCCGAGCGTGCGCCGGTCGAGCTCGGGGTCGGCCGGGTCCACGGCGGACAGCGCGCGCGCGGCGAGCGCCGCGCTCCAGCGCTGCGTCGCCTTCAGGTGCGGATAGCGAGCGAGCGCGCCCGCCAGGTGCAGCGGCGGCGGCAGCGTGCCACGCCGCAGTGTCACCGTCGGCTCGCCGGGGCTCATCACCGGGATCTCCAGGCGCTCCTGCACCGCGACGTGGCGCTCGGAGCCGATCCGCGCGAGCAGCGCGCGGTAGTTCTCGCAGCAGCGCAGGAACACGTGCTGGCCGTTGTCCAGGCGCATGCCGTCGCGCTCGAACGAGTATGCCGCGCCGCCGAGCCGGCGGCGGACCTCGACGAGCGTCACGCGCGCGCCGGCCGCGGCGCAGTCGAGCGCGGCCGCGATCCCCGCCAGCCCACCGCCGATCACGACGACACGGCGCCCCTCGCTCATGCGCGCCCCGTCGCGATGCTGCGCACGGCGACCCACGCCTTCTCGCCGCCCGACAGCGATACGCGCTCGCGCAGCACGCGCTCGGGGTCCGCCTCGATCCGCTCGAGCAGCTTGTGGTAGATCCCCGCCATCGCCGACACGCACGCGGCGCTGCGCCGGTCGAGCAGCGGCACGAGCGCGATCCCGCGCTCGAACCAGCGCTCGGCCCGCTCGGCCTGGAAGCGCACGAGCTCAAGCAGCCGCTCGTCGCCGCTCTGGCCGGCCGCTGCCAGCCGCGCGCGCAGGAGCGCAGCCACGGGCACGTCGTCTTCCTCCCCATCTCGATCCCCTCCGACAGCCGTCGCGCGATCGAGCAGACCGAACCGCCGCAGTCCTCTGCCGGCAGGTAAACGCGCCCATTCTCGGCGTCCTCGCGGACGTCGCGCAGGATGTTCGTCAGCTGCAGCGCGACGCCGAGGTCGTCGGCGAGCGCTTCCACGCGCGGTCGGTCGGAAGCGCCGTCGAGGTCGGCGCCGTCGCGCGTCGCGAAGATCGCCAGGCACACGCGCCCGATCGCGCCGGCGACGCGCCGGCAGTACAGCACGAGCTCCTCGAAGCGCTCGTACGAGACGCCGTCGACGTCCATCCGCACGCCGTCGATCAGCTCGCCGAGCGCGCCCCGCGGCAGCCGGTAGCGCGCGTGCGCGTCCGCCAGCGCGACGAGCACCGCGTCGCCGGCCGCGCCGGCCGGCGCGGCGCCGCTCGCTTCGAGCTGCGCGAGCTGTGCGGCGACCACGTCGAGCAGCTCGCGCTTGTGCTCGCGCTCCAGCTCGCCGTCGCCGATGTCGTCGACGCGCCGCGCGAACGCGTACGCGGCGCACATCGCCCGGCGGCGCTCGCGCGCCAGCAGGCGGATGCCGTAGTAGAAGTTCGCCGCCTGCTCGCGCGTGATCGCCTCGCAGCGGTCATACGCCTGCGCCGTGGACAGCGCCGCGCTCACGGTGACGCTGCGAGCACGGCGCGCAGCGCGAGCAGCCGGCGCCAGCGCCCGGCCCGCGGCGGTCCCGAGAGGACGTCGTAGCGCGAGCGCTCGATCGCATCGAGCGCCGCGTGCCCGCCGGCGGCGAACGCCGCGACGGCCAGCCGCTCGCGCCCGCGCAGCGTCGCGAGCAACGGCGCGCCGTCGGCGAGCAGCCCGCGCGCGCGGCGCACCTCGAACGCAAGCAGGTCGCGTAGCGGGCGCTCGTCGCGGCCGGCGCGCGCCCTCGGGTCGACGTCGGCGACGCCCACGCCGAAGCGCTCCATGTCCTCGGCCGGCAGGTACACGCGGCCGGCGAGGAAGTCCTCGGCGACGTCCTGGCAGTGCTCTGCGAGCTGCAGCGCCGTGCAGATCGAGTTCGAGTAGGCGATTCGCTCGGGCGTCGCCGCGCCGAACACGCCGAGCACGATCTCCCCGACCGGGTCCGCCGACAGCGCGCAGTACGCGCGCAGCTGCTCCCACGTCTCGTAGCGGCTCACGCGCTGGTCGGTGCGGTTCGCCTCGATCAGCCGCGCGAACGGCTCGCGCGAGAGGCCGCACGCGCGCACGGTCGCGCCGAGGCGGCGCATCAGCGGGTGCTCGGCGCGGCCCTCGAACGCGCCGTCGAGCTCCCCTTCCAGCCAGTCGAGCGCCGCCAGCCGGTCGCCCGGCGCGCTGTCGCCGAGCTCGTCGACGAGCCGCGCGAAGCCGTACACCGCGAGCAGGTGCTCGCGCTCGCGGCGCGGCAGCATGCGGCTTGCGACCGGGAAGTTCTCGCCCTCCGCGCGCGCCATCACCTCGCTCGCGCTCGGCGCCTGCGGCGCGGCGTCGGCGTCGGCGAGCAGCATCATCGCCGCGGCGGCGTCACGGCCGGCAGCGTCCGAGCGCCATGATCGGGAAGACGAGCCGGTACAGGTGGTAGTTGATGTAGTAGTCCGACGGGAAGCCCGTGCCCGTGTACTGCGGCTCGTCCCAGCCGCCGTCGGCGCGCTGCGTGCGCACGAGCCAGTCGATCCCGCGCTGCACCGCCTCCGAGCGCTCGCCGGCGGCGTGCAGCGCCAGTAGCGCCCACCCCGTCTGCGAAGCGGTGCTCGGACCGCGGCCGATCCACCGCTCGTCGTCGTACGAGCGCGGGTCCTCGCCCCAGCCGCCGTCGTCGTTCTGGTGCGCGAGCAGCCACTCGACCGCGCGCCTGATGCTCGGCTCACGCGGGTCGACGCCCGCTGCGACGAGCGCCGGCACGGCCGCGCCCGTGCCGTACACGTGGTTGATCCCCCAGCGCCCGAACCACGAGCCGCCCCGCTCCTGCTGCGCGAGCAGCCAGCGCACCCCGCGCCGCGCCGCCGGCGTCTCCAGCAGCCCGAGCACGGCGAGCATCTCAAGCGAATGGGCGCTGACGTCGGCGCTCGGCTCGTCGATCACCTCGCCGAAGTCGAGGAACGGAAGCTGGCGGGCGAGCGCGCGCGTGTTCTCCGCGTCGAACGCGCCCCAGCCGCCGTCCGAGCTCTGCATCCCCTGCAGCCAGCGCGTCGCCCGCTCGATTGCGCCCTCGATCCGCGCGTCGGGCTTGACGCGGCGCAGCGCCAGCACGACCTCGGCCGTGTCGTCGACGTCCGGGTAGTTGACGTTCGCGAACTCGAACGCCCAGCCGCCGGGCTGCAGGTGCGGGCGCGCGACCGACCAGTCGCCGCGGTCGGTCACCTCCTTGCCGAGCAGCCACTCGGCGGCGCGCAACAGCGACGGGTGATCCTCGGGAAGTCCGCCGTCGCTCAGCGCGATCATCGCCAGCGCCGTGTCCCAGACCGGCGACTGGCACGCTTCCAGGCGCCGGCTGCGCCCGGGCGGCGCGCCGACGCCGCGCGCGTCGTCCTCGTCCTCGACCATGAAGCGGTCGAGACCCTCGAGGCCGCGGCGCATCACCGGATGGTCGAGCGGATAGCCGGACAGGCTCAGCGCGATCAGCGAGTAGACCCACGGCGGCTGGATCCCGCCCCACGAGCCGTCGGCCTCCTGGTGGCGCACGATCCAGCGCTCGGCGTGCACGAGCGAGAGCCGGCGCAGCAGGCCGATCGGCCGTCGTTCGTAGCCGCGCAGCGCGCGGTCGAGCAACGCGAGCACGCGCGCCGGCAGCGACAGCGGCGCGCGCGCCGGCGCCTCCGCGGCGACGCGCAGCTCGTCGAGGTCGAACGGCAGCTCGTGCACCGGCCGGTGCGATTTGACGATCGACAGCGCCGCGATCGTCTGCCGCGCCCAGCACGCGAAGTCGTAGATGTTCAGCGGGAACCACGACGGCAGCAGCACCGCCTCCGGCGGCAGCGAGGGCACCTCGTCCCACGACCACAGCCCGAACAGCGCCAGCCACAGGTGCGTGAACACGCGCGCCCGCGCGACGCCGCCGTTGGCGCGGATGAAGTCGCGCGCCGCGAGCATGTGCGGCGCGTCGGGCTCGTCGCCCGCCAGGCGCAGCGCCCAGTAGGCCTCGATCGTCGTCGACAGCTCGCCCGGACCGCCGTAGAAGTTCGTCCACGTCCCGTCGGCGCGCTGCTGCGAGCGGATCCACGCGGCCGAGCGCTCGCTCTCGTCGGCGCGGCGGATCCCGAGGAACTCGCGCAGGAGCATGTCCTCCGCGTCCATCGTCACGTTCGTCTGCAGCTCCGCCTGCCACCAGCCGCCGTCGGTCTGCAGCGCGAGCAGCCGCTCGCACGCGAGCTCCAGCGCCACCTCGGCCTCGTTGCGGGCCCCTATGGTCGACGACGCCATGCGCAGAACTTAAATGTTTTGATCGGACGACGACATTTGCGTGGGCTCACGGCGCGCCGGCGGGAGCTGTCGTGACGTGCGCGCCGGCCGGCACAAGCACCTCGGGGTGCGCGAGCGTGATCACGTGCCGCCGCAGCTCGGCCTCCGACACGAAGCGCGGTACCGAGGATACGAAGCGATACACGATCAGCCCGTCGACGTCACGCCGTTCTAGCAGTCGGAAGCCCTGCGCCGGGCGCCGCCCCGCGCTCGCGCGCAGCGGCGCGTAGCCGGTCTCGTCGATCTCCGTCAGCCTGACGCGCTCGCCGGGCGCGAGGTTGTGCAGGCGCAGGCGCGACAGGTAGTACTCGAGCGGCGCCGCTCCGAGCTCGACCGTCGTGACCGCGACTTCGCCGCCGCTCGCGCCTGCGCCGGCGGCTTCACCGTCGCCGCCGCGTTCGATCGTGTGCGCGAGGTCGCGCCAGTTGCCGCGCTGCAGGCGCGGGCTGAGGCTGACGTCGACCGACAGCACGAGGAACGCGAGCACGATCACCGCCGCGAGCGCGACGCCGAGCCCGGCGACGGGCGCCCGCGGCGGCTCGGCGTCGACCGCCGCGAGCAGGATCGCGACGAGCACGGTGACCGGGATCATCGCCGCGACGAGGTTGCGCGGCGCGAGGTAGTCGACGCCGAGCACCGCCAGCACGATCGGCGCGAGCACGCCGAAGCCGGCGATCGCAAACGAGATCCACGCGCCGCGGCGCAGCCGCGCCGGCGAGCCCGGCTCGCGAGCCGCGTACAGCCGCCACGCGCCGAACGCGACGCCGGCCAGGATCGGCAGCGCGACGAGCAGCTCGACGCCGTGCCCGAGCGGCGCTCCGGAGTACCCGCTCAGGTAGTACTGCGGGATCGCCTGCAGGCGACTCGACAGCGCCCAGCGGCCGATCCACTGCGTGCCGTGCCCGCCCTGCGCGGAGATCAGCGGCAGCAGCGCGAGGCCGACGAGCGCGAGCGCCGCGAGCGCCGGCAGCGCTGGGCGGCGCGTGCGCGCGTCCCACAGCAGCCACAGCGCCATCGGCGCCAGCAGGAAGACGGCGAAGTAGTGCGTCAGCAGCGCGAGCGCGCCGGCGATCGCGAACGCCGCCACGCGCCCGCGCGTCGGCGCCTGCAGCGCGCGCACGAAGCACAGCATCGCGAGCGCCGCGAGCAGCACGAACAACGCGTACGCGCGCGCCTCCTGCGAGTACCACACGAACAGCGGGTTGACGGCGACGATCGCCGCGGCGACGATCGCCGCGGTCCGCCCGGCGAGCCGCTGCGCGATCGCCCACGCGACGGGCACCGTCGCGAGGCCCGCGAGCGCCGAGGGGAAGCGCAGCGCGAGCGCGCCGTCGCCGAAGATGCGCACGTCGAGCCACGCGACCAGGTACCACAGCGGCGGCGTGTTCTCGGTGTGCACGACCGAGTGCAGCGTCGCGCCGAGACCGGCGTGCAGCACGTGCACGGGCGTGAACGCCTCGTCGTACCAGAAGCTCTGCTCGCCGAGCGTCGCGAAGCGCAGGACCGCCGCGAGCAGCATCAGCGCCGCGAGCGGCCACCACGCCGGCAGCCCTCGCCGCTCGGCGCTCGCGCGCGGCTGCGCGGCGGCGACCGCGCTCATGCGGGCACTTCCCCTCGTCCTTCGGCGGGCCGAAGCAGCCGTAGCGGTAACGCCGCAGGTCTTCGGCGCGCGGCGGCAGGTACCAGCCGCCGCGCGCGGCGCGGTAGCCGTGCACGACCGGCCCGGTCATCTGCAGGCAGATCTGCGTGCGCTGTTTCGGCGGCCCCGCCGTCGTGTTGCCGCAGACGACGTCGGTCGTCGTGTGATGCAGCACGTCCTGTTCGGTCGCGACGTTCTTGTAGTCGTGGCCCGTGTACGCGCGCCACGTGCGCAGGTCGGCGTCGATGCGGTGGTTGACGTGCGTCTGCAGCACGACGTCGTCAACCGTCGCGATCGCCGAACAGCAGGCCGGCGAGCAGCAGCACGACGTCTCGACCAGCCGCAGCTGCCCGATGCCGCGCCGCTCGGTCGAGCGCGGGCGCACGCTCGGGCAGCCGCGCGAGCCAGCGCTCGAACGCGTTCGCGTCGGGCGCCGGGCCGGGGCGCTCGGCGGCGCAGCGTCCGACGCGGCGCCGGCGGGCGGGCTCGCCAGGCGATCCTCGCGTCGCTCATCCGACCGGCGCGAACAGCGGCGAGAGCTGATGGACGATGAACAAGCCCTGCATCGCCAGCGTCGCAAGGAGCAGGCGGCGGTCGCGCGCGACGCCGCCAGCGGCAGCGGCCAGATGATGTACCACGCGAGCAGCCACGTGCTCGTGACCGAGATCGCCAGCAGCGCCCAGCCCGCCGCGGCGACCCAGTCGTAGCCGCGCCACGTGCGCCACAGCAGGTGCACGACGATCACGACGAGCGCGACTTGAGCAGGTCGTGGTCGACGGGGAACACGCCCGGCTTGCCGAACAGGTGCGCGATCTCCGTCGGGAAGCTGTCGGTCGAGACGAACGCCGCATCGCGGTTCAGCGCGGCGACGACGTTGACGCCATCCGAGCCGAACACGGCGTACGCGACGAGCGCGCCGAGCACGAGCATCGCGAGCGCCCCCCAGCACCTGCGCCAGGCTGCGCCGCGCGAGCAGCATGAACGGCAGCAGCGCCGCGACGGTCGCCTTGACCAGCGCGCCCGCGACGACGGCGGCGCGGCCGGCGCGTCGCGCCCGGCGAACGTCAGCGCGACGGCGCCCATCATCAGCAGCAGCATGATCAGGTCGTTGTGCGCGCCGCCGAGCCCGTAGATCACATACAGCGGGTTGGCGCCGACGAGCAGCGTCGCCGGCACCGGGTCGCGCCCGCGCATTCGCGCGCAGCGCCACGTCAGCACGAGCGTGCCCGCGCTCGCGAGCACGGCGAGCAGCTTCATGCCCCACAGCGCGCCGGTCACGCCGAGCAGCCCGAACGGATAGGAGATCAGCGTGTAGATCGGCCCGTACGCCGTCGCGACCTTCTTCCAGTCCGCCCCGACGTAGTGGTAGACGGGGTCGTGCGCGATCGACAGCGGCCCGTGGACGTACGGGTTCAAGCCGTGCTGGACGCCCATCCGCGCGTACGCGATGTAGCTGAACACGTCCGTCGACAGCAGGATCGGCCCGACGAAGATCAGCACGTGCAGCGCCGCGAGCAGCGCGATCGCGAAGCGCTTGGAGATCGCGCGTCCGAGCGCGATCAGCCCGGCGTAGCCGGCCGTGAACGCGAGCAGCGCGATCAGGAAGACGCGGTAGCCGAGCCGCTCGCCGATCCCGCTCAGCCAGCCGGCGATCTGCGGCTGCTTGGGAATCAGGATCGAGTGCCCGACGGCCGCGTCGATCACGATCTCGGCCGTCGCCGCGACGAGCAGCAGCGCGCAGACCGTCGCAAGCGGCGCCGCCCACTGCGTGGCGCGCGTGCGTGCTAGCGGAAGTCGGCTCGACGCGGCGACGTTCACGACGCCGCGTCGCTCACAAGGCGGTCCAAACTGTCTTGGTCTCGAGATACGCGTCGAGGCCGTCGTGGCCGTGCTCGCGCCCGATCCCCGAGGCCTTGAAGCCGCCAAACGGGGCCGGCGGCTCGACGTTACCCCACGTGTTGACGTACACCGAGCCGGCGCGCAGCATCGCGGCGAGCTTGTGCGCGCTGCCGACGTCGCGCGTCCACACGCCGGCGGCGAGGCCGTACTCGCCGTCATTGGCGCGCCGCGCGACCTCCTCGAGCGAGTCGTACGGCGATGCGACGAGCACCGGCCCGAAGATCTCCTCGCGCGCGATCTTCAGCTCGTCGGAGGTCGTGCTGAACAGCGTCGGCGCGACGAAGTAGCCGCCGCTGTCGGCGAGCGTCGTCTCGCCGCCGGCGAGCAGCTCCGCGCCCTGCTCGCGCCCGGAGTCGATGTAGCTCATCACGCGCTCGCGCTGCTCGGCCGAGACGAGCGGGCCGAGCTGCGTCTCGGGGTCGAGGCCCGGGCCGAGCTTCGCCGAGCTCGCCGCGTCGGCGAGCGCGCCCATCACCTGATCGAAGCTCTCCGAGGGCACGAACAGGCGCGAGCCGGCGTTGCACGCCTGGCCGGAGTTGAAGTAGATGCCCTGGAAGGAGCCGGCGATCGCCGCCTGCAGGTCGGCGTCGGGCAGGATGATGTTCGGCGACTTGCCGCCGAGCTCGAGCGTCACACGCTTCAGCGCGCGGCCGGCCTTCGCGCCGATCTCACGGCCGACGGCCGTCGAGCCGGTGAACGCGATCTTGTCGACGCCGGGGCTGTCGACGAGCGCCGCGCCCGTCGAGCCATCGCCGGTGAGCACGTTGATCACGCCCGGCGGGAAGCCGACCTCGAGCGCGAGCTCGCCGAGGCGCAGCGCCGTCAACGGCGTCTGCTCGGCCGGCTTGAGGATCGTCGTGCAGCCGGCCGCGAGCGCCGGCGCGAGCTTCCACGAGGCCATCAGCAGCGGGAAGTTCCACGGGATGATCTGCCCGCAGACGCCGACCGCTTCGCGGCGCGTGTAGCAGAGCACGTCCGGCGCGCTGACCGGCAGCACGCCGCCCTCGATCTTCGACGGCCAGCCGGCGAAGTAGCGCAGCTGCGCGGCCGCGCCGCGCACGTCGATCATCTTCGCGAGGCCGACCGGCTTGCCGTTGTCGAGCGCCTCGAGCTCCGCGAGCTCCTGCGCGTGCTCGTCGATCGCGTCCGCGAGCGCGTGCATCAGCCGCTCCCGCCCGGTCGCCGGCGTCGAGGACCACTTGCCCTCCGCGAACGCCGCGCGCGCGGCACGCGTCGCGCGCTCGACGTCCTCGGCGCCGCCTAGCGCGACGCTCGCGATCTCGCGCCCGCTCGAGGGGTCGAGTGTCGCGAACCTCCGCCCGTCGGCCGCATCGAGGCGCTCGTCGCCGATCAGCATCTGCTGCGGGTGCGAGAGGAACTCGCGCGCATCCGCCCCGAGCGCGTCGGGCAGGGCGTCGGTCGTGTCGGCGGCGGCGGTCATGGCGGCTCCTCTCGCTCCCTCTGAGAATCGATGTCTACGGCTGAAGCACGATCTTAAGCGCCTCGCGACGGTCATACAGAGCGTACGCGTCGGGCGCCTCGTCGAGCTTCATGTGATGCGTCACGAGCGGCGCCGGGTCGAGGCGCCCGCTCGCCATCAGCTCGAGCACGCTGTCGAGGTGGCCGATCACGTTCGCGTGGCCCGAGCGCATGTTCAGCGCCTTGATCCAGAACAGCCCCATGTGCACCTCGCAGCGCTCGGCGTAGACGCCGATCGCCTGCACGGTGCCGCACTTGCGCGTCAGGCGGATCGCGAGCTCCAGCGCACGCGGATCGCCGACCGCGTCGATGCTCGCGTCGACGCCGCGCCCCTCGGTCGCCTCGCGCGCGGCGGCGCGCGGGTCCTCGTCGGTCAGGTGCACGGCCTGCGCGCCGAACGACGCGGCCATCGCCAGGCGCTCGGGAACCGTGTCGATCGCGATCACATGCGCCGCGCCGAGCGCGAACGCGGCCTGCACCGCGCACAGGCCGACCGGGCCGAGGCCGAGCACGGCCGCCGTGTCGCCGGGCTGCAGCCCGCTTTCGGCGGCCGCGTGGAAGCCCGTGCCCATCACGTCGCCCGCGAACAGCGCGACGTCGTCGCTCATCCCGTCGGGGACCTTGCGCAGGACGAGGTCGGCGTTCGGCACGAGCGCGCGCTCGGCCTGAGTGCCCTGCAACGAGCCGAGCGCCGCGCCGTGGCCGAACGTGCGCGAGGCGTCGCACTTGTGGAACAGTCCGCGGCGGCAGAAGAAGCAGTGCCCGCACGCCGTCTGGAAGCAGCCGAGCACGCGATCGCCGACGGCGACGTCGCGGACCTCCTCGCCGGCCGCGAGCACCGTGCCGACGTACTCGTGCCCGATCGTGAAGCCCGGTTCGATCTTCACGCGCCCGTGGTAGATGTGCAGGTCCGAGCCGCACACGCCGCTCGCCTCGATCGCGACGATCGCGTCAGTCGGCTCGATCAGCTCGGGCTCGGCGACGTCCTCGACGCGCACCTCGCCGGGCGCCTGGAATGTGACCGCGCGCATCGGCGCTCACCCTAGAGGACGGGCGCATATGCTGCGCCCATGCCCGAACCGTCGAAGGCGGTGCTGCTCACCGGCTGCTCCTCCGGGATCGGCCGCGCGAGCGCGCTGCGACTGGCGCGCTCGGGCTGGAGCGTGTACGCGACCGCGCGCCGGCCGGAGGCGCTCTCCGACCTGCAGGCGGCCGGCTGCGAGACGCTCGCGCTCGACGTGACCGACGAGCGTTCGATGCGCGACGCGGTCGAGCGCGTCGAGGCGGCCGAGGGGGCCGTGGGCGTACTGATCAACAACGCCGGCTACAGCCAGAGCGGCGCGATCGAGACGGTCCCGCTCGAGGCCGTGCGCCGTCAGTTCGAGACGAACGTGTTCGGGCTCGTGCGCCTGACGCAGCTCGTGCTGCCGAAGATGCGCGCGCAGCGCTGGGGCAGGATCGTCAACCTCGGCTCGATGGGCGGCCGGCTGTCGTTCCCCGGCGGCGGGCACTACCACGCCACGAAGCACGCGCTCGAGGCGATCTCCGACGCGTTGCGCTTCGAGCTGCGCGGCTTCGGGATCGACGTGATCCTGCTCGAGCCGGGCCTGATCACGACCGAGTTCGGCGAGGCTGCGACCGCGAGCATGGCCGACGTGCAGGCCGGCGACGGGAATCCGTACGGCGTCTTCAACACGACCGTCGGCGCCGTCACGAAAGGCGCCTACGAAGGCCCGATGCGCCTGCTCGGCGGCGGCCCCGACCGCGTCGCGAAGGCGATCGAGCGCGCGATCGAGCGAAAGCACCCGCCCGCCCGCATCACGATCACGCCCTCCGCGAAGCTGATGCTCGGCCTGCGCCGCGTGATGCCGGATCGCGCGTGGGACGCGGCGATGCGTGCGCAGTTCCCGCAGCCGCACTGAGCGGGCGGCGAACCCGGCCGGGCTACTGCGCGAACCCCGGCCCCGGCCGCCCGATCTCGAACCCCTGCGCGTAATCGACCCCGAGCTCGCGCAGCAGCTCGAGCGTTCGCCGATCGCCGACGAACTCGGCGATCGTGCGCTGGCCCATCTCGCGGACGAGGCCGACGAGCGCCCTGACGACGAGCTGGTCGTGGGGCGAGTCGGGCAGGCCGCGGATGAACGCGCCGTCGATCTTCAGGTAGCGGAACGGCAGGTGCTTGAGGTAGTGGAACGAGCCGAAGCCGGCGCCGAAGTCGTCGAGCGCGATCGCGCCGCCGAGCTCGTGGACGCCTTCGCAGAAGGCTCGTGCGACGCCCATGTCGGAGATCGAGGCGGTCTCGGTGACCTCGATCACGAGGCGCGTCGGATCGGCGTCGTGTCGCGCGAGCGCGCGCTCGACGTGCGCGAGCATCTCGCGGTCGGTGACCGACAGCGCGGAGAGGTTCATCGCGATGCGGCCGGCGAGTTCGCGCGAGCCGCGGGCGAGCAGACCGGAGCGGCGCGCCGTCTCGCGCTCGCGCCGCACGAGCTGCGCGGCGACCTTGTCGAGCACGACGCGGTCGATCTCGCCGATCAGCCCGTAGCGCTCGGCTGCCGGGAGGAAGCTCGCGGGGCCGATCAGGCTGCCGTCGTCCTCGTCGATCAGCCGCACGAGCGCCTCGTGGTGGGAGATGCGCCCGTCGGAGAGTGACACGATCGGCTGGTAGTGGAGCACGAGCAGGTCCTCGGCGAGCGCTCGGCGCAGGCGCGCGAGCCACGGCCGCCGCTGCAGGCCGGCGGCCGAGCAGATCCGCTCCGTGCCGGGCAGCGGCATCGGCATCCCGCGGTAGCGCTGCTGGGCGGAGCGGGCCGGCGCGCGCACCAGCATGTGCGGCTTGGCCGCGGCGATCGTCGACGTTCGCATCGTGGCGGAGGACTTCGACGGGTGCGTCGCGTCCCCTGCGGAACGCGCGGACGAGCCGTGCTGCGCCTGATGACTGTCCGACTGCCGGACGTCGTCGTATGTCTTTCGTTTTCGCACCCGACACAAACGTACATACGTCGTACATACGTTTGTCATCGGCGGCCGAATCGAGCGACCCTTCCTCTCCCTACTGTGCCCCTCAGCGCGCGGAGCGCCCCGAGTATGGCCGGCGAGCTCGGTCGGAGACGACGAGCAGCAGCGCGAGCAGCACGAAGTTCATCACGACGGAGGAGCCGCCGTAGGCGACGAACGGCAGCGTCACGCCAGTCAGCGGGATCACGCGCGTGACGCCGCCGACGATCACGAAGACCTGCATCGCGACGACGAACGAAAGGCCGGTTGCGAGCAGCTTCGAGAACGAGTCGCGCGCGAGCGCGGCGGTCTTCAGGCCGCGCGCGACGAACAGCAGGTAGACGAGCAGCAGCACGGCGGCGCCGGCGAGGCCGAGCTCGTTGGTGATGACCGCGTAGATCGTGTCGCTTTCAGGCACGGGCAGGATCGAGCCGCCGCCGTGCGGCAGACGCAGCAGCGACTGGTCGAAGCCGGTGCCGAGCAGGCCGCCGTCCGCCTGCGCGAACAGCGACTGCGCGAGCTGGTAGCTGCCGCCGAACGGCTTGTTGTAGAGCGCCGGGTCGAACGGGCGTTCCCAGGCGACCACGCGCGCCTGCACGTGGCTGACGTGCGTGGCGACGAACCACGCGCCGAGCGCGAACAGGACGAGGCCGATCAGTGGGAACGAGAAGCGTCCGGTCGCGACGTACAGCAGCGCGAGGAAGGCGCCGTAGAACATCAGCGAGGTGCCGAGCTCGCGCGTCAGGAGCAGCGTGCCCATCGCGGCGCCCCAGACGATCAGCATCGGCCCGAACTGCTTCATCGGCGGAAGCGTGAGGCCGAGCACGCGCCGCCCGGCCGTGACGAGCAGCTGGCGATTGTCGTGCAGGTAGCTTGCGAGGAACACGACGATCGCGATCTTCGCGAGCTCGGAGGGCTGGAAGGAGATGCTGCCGACGTGGATGTCGAGGTAAGCGCCGTTGACCTGCGCGCCGATACCGGGCAGCCGCGGCAGGATCGTCATGCCGATGCCGACGGCGGCGATCGTGTAGCGGTAGCGCTCGAGCACGGCGACGCCGCGCCGACGCAGCGCGATGATCGTCCCGGCGAACAGCACGAGCCCGACGATCATCCACTGCGCCTGCTGGCGCGCGAGCGTCGGTTCGATCCGGTAGACCATCACGATGCCGACGCTCGCGAGCACGGCCGCGATCGGGAACAGGTACGGGTCGGCGTGCGGCAGCGCGAAGCGGATCACGAGGTGGCCGGCGACGCACAGCACGAGGAACAGCGCGCCGTAGGTCAGCGACACGCTCGAGGCGTGGTTGAGCGCGATGTTCGCGGGAGCGCCGGGCGCGTTGTCTTCGGACTGGATGAAGATCGCGGTGAAGCCGGCGATCACCAGAAGCGCCGAGGGCACGAGGCCCAACAGCTCGCGGTTTCTCGCGCTGAGCACGGCTGCGAGGGTACCTCGCCACGCGGCGCGGGCACGCCGGACGTCTCGGTACGCTTGGCGGGTGTGCATGCCTCGGGGGGCGGCGCATGTCCGCATGGCCGTATGAGCCGTAGAGAGCTGACAACCGATGGATGACGAGCTGCCGCCTTCTCACGCGCGCAGGATGTGGCTGCGCTTCTCGATCGCTTCGCTGCTGATCGTGCTGCTCGCCGGTGGCGCGACGGCGACGGTCGCGCTGAACACGGTAGAAAAGCTCGCGAAGGAGGTGATCGTCAACCCGATCAAGGCGCCGAAGGGGCTGATCAGCTACAACGGCGGCCCGCAGACGTACCTGATCCTCGGCTCGGACCGGCGCGAAAAGTCGAAGGACGCGCTCGACCGCAGCGACCCTCCGCACAGCGACACGATCCTGCTCGTTCGCTTCGACCCCGAACAGGGCCAGACGTCGGTGCTGTCGATCCCGCGCGATCTGCTCGTCAACATCAAAAGCCGCAGCGGCGCTTACTACCCACAGGAAAAGATCAACGCCGCGTACACGTACGGGTCGAAACTCGACGGCGTCAAAGGCTCGCTCGTGCTGGCGGCCGAAACGATCGAGCACGAAGTCTTCCCCGGCCTGAGACTGAACGGGATCATCGACGTCAACTTCGGCGGCTTCATCAAGGTCGTCGACACGCTCGGCTGCGTGTACGTGAACGTCGACCATCGCTACCTGCACGTCAACGGCGAAGGCGCCGAAGAATACTCGGAAATCAACCTCCAGCCGGGCTACCAGAAGCTCTGTTACAACAACGCGCTCAGCTACGTGCGATACCGCCACGGCGACTCGGACTTCGTGCGCGTCGCGCGCCAACAGGACTTCCTGCGCGCGCTGCGCGAGCAGATCTCGCCGGAAGACGTGCTCGGACAGCTCGATCGCGTCGCGAAAGCCGTCGGCAAGGCGATCGTCACGGCGGGGTTCAGCTCCTCGGCCAGCCAGCTGATCGAACTGGCGAAGCTGATCGGCTTCTCGCAGGGAAAGCCGCTGCGTCAGGTCAAGTTCCGCGCGTCGAGCACGAACTTCCCGCTGAAGGGCGGCTCGTACGTGACGAGCACGCCGGAACTCGAGCGCGCGACGCTCGACGATTTCCTGTACGGGCACGAAACGGTGGTCGAACCGCACCCGAGCCCGGCGCCGTCGCACAGCGCTCACGGCCACCGCTCCTCGCACGCCTCGACGCCGTCCGCAGCGTCGCTCGGGCTCGCGTCGTCGTCGATCACGGGCAACGACGAACTGGCGAAAGCGACCGTCAACATGCCGCTGCACGTGCTCTACCCGTCGCTGCAGACGGCCGCGAGCGTCGAGCAGCCGGCGCACGCGTATGACCTGCGCGACCAACAAGGCGTCCTGCGCCACGCGTACATCGCCGTCTGGCAGCAGGACACGCTGGGCGGCTACTACGACTTCGAGGGAACCGACTGGCAGAACCCGCCGCTGATCGCGCACCCCAACCAGCAGCGCAAAATCGACCACATCACGTACATGATCTTCACCGACGGCAGCCACATGCACGTGATCGCGTGGCGCCAGGGGGGGATGCTCTACTGGGTCACGAACACGCTGCTCGAGGATCTCTCGAACGAGCAGATGCTGGCGATCGCCCGCTCAGCGAAGCCTTTGCACTAGACGACGTCGTCTAAAGCCGACTGGCGTCGCGCTGTTGGTCGAGCGCGGCGTTGACGAGCCGGTCGGCGTCGGCGTTCTGCGCGCGCGGGACGGTGCGGATCGACCAGCGCGCGAACTCGCGCAGCGCGGCGGTCGCCTCGCGGTGCAGCGGGCGCAGCGTCTCGTTCTTGACCTTGTACTCGCCGAGCACCTGCTTCGCGATCAGCTCGGAGTCGCCGATCACCTCGATCTCGTCGGCGCCGAGCTCGCGCGCACGCTGCAGCCCGAGCAGCAGCGCGCGGTACTCGGCGACGTTGTTCGTCGTGCGGCCGAGCAACTGCGCGTCCTCGGCGAGCGGCTCGCCGTCGGCGCCGGCGATCACGCACGCGGCGGCCGCCGGCCCCGGGTTCCCGCGAGCGCCGCCGTCGACGTGCACAACGAGCTTCATCCGCGGGAAGGTATCTCGCGACCGGGCGGAACCGACGACGTCTAGGCGTGCGCGAGCGGCAGGAGGTCGCCAGCGACGCGCGCACGGCGACGGTCGCGCACGATGCGCCGCTGCGCGTGATCGCCGGCGTCGCGCATCGAGGAGCGCCCGTGGCGGGCGCGCCGGTCGGCGACGCGACGGTCGACGATCACCGTGACGTTCTCGTCGTGCTCGTAATGCTTGACGAGCTTCGGATAAAGCTCATCGGCAAGCGGCTTTGGCACGACGCAGTAGACCATCTCCGGGCGATGTTACCGCCTGTCTTTCAGATAGCAAGAGCTGCAACGCGCGCCGGCGCGCTCGAGGGCGCTGGGCGGCCGGCTGGCGCGCCGGCCTGCGGCGCGAGCGGCTATCGCAGCGCGAGCGCGCCGCGCTCGTCGGCGAGCGCGTTGGCGAGACGGTCGTCGGGGCCGAGCTCGGAGAGCTCGGTGCCCTGCGCGATCGCACGCACGTCGACGCCCTGCATGTCGTCGAGGTCGACCTCGTAGGCGTACCAGCAGAGCTCCCAGGCGAGCACGATCACGACGCAGCTGGCGACGGCCTCGCCGGGTCGGACGGTGACCTCGGGCGCGCCGAGCGAGCGCGTCAGGCTGGCGACGCGACGCGTGTACTCGCCCGCGTTGAAGACGTCGAGCGCGCGCTGCAGCGGACCGTCGAGCACGGGCGCGCTCGCCCGCTCGGCGAGCCTGTCGACGGGCGCACCGGCGCGGACGGGCGCGGCGAGGCCGCTGCCGCGGCCCTGCGGCCGCTCGGCGGCCAGGTCGTCGGCGAACGCGTCATACGGCCGCTCGGCGTCCGCGTCGGCGTCGAGCGCCGACGCGGCAACGTCGTAGAAGCCCGTCGTGTCGCGTTCGTCCAGCCGCCGCGATTGGCGCAGGCGCCCGAACAGCCGGCGTCCGCGACGCGGGGAGATCGGCTCGGCGCTCGCGGCGTGCTGCTCGGAGCCGCGCTTCCAGCCCTGGTGGGCGGCGCGCGGCGCGCACAGCTCGCAGACCATCCGCGGCTGTCCGGCGGCGAGGAACAGATCGGGCTGCTCGCCGCGCAGCAGGCGACGCTCGCAGACGTCGCACGCGACGTCCGGCTGAGACGTAACGATCGATCGAGTTGCCATGAGTCCAGCAGCCTAGCTGGGCCGTCAAGCGCGCGGCCTCACGCGTGCGTCGCGGTGCGCTCCGCCGGCGCCCCGTCGATCACCTTCTGCGCGAGGTGCGCCGGCATCTCCTCGTAGCGCAGGAACTCGAGCGTGTAATCGCCCTGCCCGCCCGTGATCGAGCGCAGGTCGGGCGCGTAGCTGAGCACCTCGGCCATCGGCACCTCGGCCTTGATCTCGGTCATCGCGCCGACCGGCTCCATCCCCTGGGGGCGCCCGCGACGGCTGTTGAGGTCGCCGATCACGTCGCCCACGTACGTCTCCGGCACGGACAGCGTGACGAGCATGATCGGCTCGAGCAGCACCGGCTCGGCCTGTTGCAGCGCCTGCTTCATCGCCTGCACCCCGGCGAGCTTGAACGCGATCTCGGAGGAGTCGACGGAGTGGTGCTGGCCGTCGAACAGCCGCACGCGCACGCCCTTGACGGGGTATCCGGCGAGCACGCCGGCGGCCATCGCCTCGCGCACGCCTTTCTCGACGGCGGGGATGAACGAGCCGGGTATCACGCCGCCCTTGATGTTGTCGACGAACTCGAACTCCTCCTCGAGCGCCAGCGGCGCGATCTCGATCTCGCAGTCGCCGAACTGGCCGCGGCCGCCCGACTGCTTCTTGTGGCGCCCGTGCCCGCTCGCCGATGCGCGGATCGTCTCCTGGTAGGGCACGCGCGGCGGCTGCAGCGTCACCTCGACGCCGAAGCGGTCGCGCAGCCGGTCGACGACGACCTCGACGTGCACCTGCGAGAGACCGGCGACGATCTGCTCACCGGTCTGCTGGTCGCGGTGCAGGTCGATCGTCGGGTTCTCCTCCTGCAGCCGGCGCAGCGACGCGAACACCTTGTCCTCGTCGCCCCGGTTCTTCGGCTCGATCGCGAACGCCATCACCGGCGAGGGCAGCTTCAGCCTCGGCATCTCGATCGGCTCGTCGCGCGCCGCCAGCCAGTCGCCTGCGCGCGTCTCCTTGAGCTTGGCGACGGCGCCGATGTCGCCGGGGCCGAACTCCTGAACGTGCGCGGAGTCCTTGCCGGTGAACACGAGCAACTGGCCGACGCGCTCCTTGACGTGGGCGCGCGTGTTGAGCACCTGGCTTTCGGCCGGCAGCACGCCCTGGTACACGCGCAGCAGGTTGATCCTCCCGGCGTACGCGTCCGCGCGCGTCTTGAACACGAACGCGAACAGCTCGCCGTCGGCGCTCGCCTCGAGCTCGATCTCGCCGACCGTCAGCGAGCCGTGCTTGACGGGCGAGGGCAGGTCCTCGACGATCGCGTCGAGCAGGCGCGAGGTGCCGAGATTGCGCGTCGCGACGCCGCAGACGACGGGGAAGATCTTGCCGTGGTTGGTGCCCTCCTTGAGCGCGTCGACGATCTCCTCGTGCGAGATCTCCGCCCCGTCGAGGTAGCGCTCCATCAGCGAGTCGGACACTTCGCAGACCTCGTCCATAAGCTTCTCGCGGTACTCCTGCGCACGCTCCGCCTCCGCGTCGGGGATCGCTATCTCGCTCCAGGCGCCGCGTTCGGCGGAGTCCTGGCGGAACGCCTTCATGTCGACGAGGTCGATCACGCCCTGCACGTCGTGCTCTGAGCCGATCGGGATCTCGGTCGCGACCGCGTGCGGGCCGAACGCGCGCTTGATCTGCTCGAGCGCGCGGAAGAAGTCGGCGCGCTCGCGATCGAGCATGTTGACGAACAGCATCCGCGCGATGTCGAGCTCGGCGGCGCGCGCCCACAGGCGGGCGGTCGAGACCTCGACGCCCATCACGGCGTTGACGACGAAGATCGCCGACTCGCAGACACGCAGCGCGCCCAGCGCATCGGCGACGAAGCTCGGCTCGCCGGGCGTGTCGAGCAGGTTGATCTTGCGCTCGCGCCACTCCAGCGAGCTGAGCGACGCCGAGATCGACATCTGCCGCGACTGCTCGTCGGGATCGGAGTCCGATACGGTGGCGCCGTCGGGCACCGAGCCGAGCCGCGCGACGACGCCGGCCTCGAACAGCAGCGCCTCGTGCAGCGAGGTCTTCCCGGCGCCGCGATGGCCGACGAGGGCGACGTTGCGGATCCGATCCGCCGGCGGGCGGCCTCCATTGGAACGCATGCGATCTCCTCTCTGAGCTGTGCGATCCACCATACCGCCGCGCGCAGGCCCGCGCCAGATGGCGCGAGGCGATCGCTCGACGGGCGCGGGCTCACCTCGCGGGAGGACCGTAGAAAGCCGCGGAGGCGTTCGGCGAAACCCGCTTATCGCCGCTCTCGGGGCGCCTTAGTCTCGAACGTGAAATCGAAAGTCGCGAGATGAAGAGGTCAACGGAGGCAGGTGAGATCGATGAGCACGCACATCCCCGAGCCGGACAGGAAGACGGAGGCGACAGACCAGCGGCAGTTCGACGACGCCGTCGAGGCGAAAGGCAGGGTCGTGCTCGAGTGGTTGGCCGGAGCGGGCGTCCTCGCGGCCGTGCTGATGTCGACGGTCGCGCTGATCCAGAGCGGCGAACGTCACGAAGCACGCGCCGCGAGCGGGCAGGGCGTCACGCAGGCGGCGTCCAGCTCGTCGGCGAGCGCGAGCGCGTCGAGCGCGCCGCCGCTGAAGCCGCTCTCGTTCAAGATCGTCCCGGGCGCGAAGCTCGGTCCGGACGGCAAGAAGCACGACGCCTTCACGAAGACCGAATTCGCCGTTCACGTCGGTCAGCCGCTGAAGCTCGTGATCGACAACACCGACGAATCGCCGCACAGCATCACCTCGCCGGAGATCGGCGTGAACATCACGATCCAGCCGGGGATCCACACCTACGAGCTGACCGTCAAGGAAGCGGGGCGCTTCCAGTGGTTTTGCATCATCCCTTGCGACACCGAAGCCGGTGGCTGGGCGATGCAGCACGCGGGCTTCATGAGCGGCTTCATCACCGCGACGTAAGACCGGTGCGCGAGCGCCGACCAGACCGGCTCTGACGCCCCGGAACGCCGGGGCGTCAGTCGTCGAAGGACTCCTCCTGCATCCGCGAGCGCAGGCGCAGAACGGCCTTCGTGTGCATCTGCGAGACGCGCGACTCGGTCACGCCGAGCACCTCGCCGATCTCGCGCAACGTCAGGTTCTCGTAGTAGTAGAGCGCGATCACGAGCTTCTCGCGCTCGGGCAGGTTGGCGATCGAGTCGGCGATCCGGTCCTTCAGGTCGCCGACGTCGAGCGAGCGCGCCGGGTCGGGCGCGTTCGGGTCCTCGATCGTGTCCATCAGCGAAACCTGGTCGCCGCTCGAGTCCGACACGCTCCACAGCTCGTCGAGCGCGACCATCGAGGAGTGCGAGATCGCCAGCAGCGACTCGTTCAGTTCGTCGACCGTGATCCCGAGCTCGTCGGCGATCTCCTGGTCGGTCGGCGCGCGCTGGAGCGTGTTCTCGAGCTTCGCGTTCGCGCGCTCGACTTCGCGCGCCCGCGCACGCACGCTGCGCGGGACCCAGTCCATCGAGCGCAGCTCGTCGATGATCGCGCCCTTGATGCGCATGATCGCGTACGTCTCGAACTTGATGTCGCGAGACAGGTCGAAGCGCTCTATGGCGGAGATCAGGCCGACCAGGCCGTAGGAGATCAGGTCGGCCTCCTCGACGTGCGGCGGCAGGCCGGCGGCCGTGCGCCCGGCTACGTACTTGACGAGCGGCGAGTACGCGACGACCAACCGCTCGCGCGCCTGCGTGTCGCTGTCGGACTTGTATCGCCGCCAGAGTTCCCGCAGCTCGATCGGTTTGACATTGGTCTCCAGGGTCGTTTTCCCTTGTATCAGGCCCGAGGGTGGCTGCGCGCGTAGGCGCTTTTGAGTCTCGCGGACTCTACCCGAGTGTAAATCTGGGTGCTCGACACGCTCGCGTGGCCGAGCAGCTCCTGGATACTGCGCAGGTCGGCGCCGCCGTCGAGCAGGTGCGTCGCGAAGCTGTGCCTGAGCGCGTGCGGCGAGATCGAGCCGCCCGCGCGCGCGGCTCCGGCCGGCACGCGCTCGCTCCATGTGCGCAGGCGCCGGCGCACGTCGCTCGTGCCGAGCGCGCGGCCGGTCTTCGAGAGGAACAGCGCATCCGCGGGCGCCGACGGGCTCGCGAGTGCCTCGCGCGCGCGCTCGAGGTACTCGCGCAGCGCCTTCATCGCGGGCTCGCCGACTGGGACGAAGCGCGTCTTCCGACCCTTGCCTTCGACGCGCAGCTGCTCGTCGTCGTGGTCGACGTCGTCGAAGCTCAGCGAGACGAGCTCCTCGGCGCGCAGCCCGCACGCGTATGCGAGCTCGAACATCGCGCGGTCGCGCAGCTCGAGCGGGCCGCGGGCGGGGATCGAGTCGAGCAGCTCGCCGGCCTCGCGCGCGCTGAGCACGCGCGGCAGATGCGACAGGCGGCGCGGGGTCGAGACGAGATCGGCCGGGTTCTGGGCGATCTCGCCGTGCTCGCGCTGGCTCGCGAACAGCGCGCGCAAAGCGGCCAGCTTGCGCGCGCTCGTGCTCGGCGCGACGCCGCGCTGGGACAGGTGCGCGATGTAGCGGCGCACGAGCTTCGGCGTCACCTCGCGTGGCGTCGGAGCGCTGGGGCGCGCCCACTGCGAGAACTGCTCGAGGTCGGAGCCGTAGGCGCGGCGCGTGCGCTCGGCCGCGTCGCGGCGGACGAGATCGTCGTTCAGCAGGCCGATCGCCACGCGCCATGGCTCGCGCCGCTCGCGCGCCAGCCGCGTCCGCTCGTCCGTGCCGATGCCCACGTCCTCCCTATTCCCGCTCATGGCTCGCGTAATTCGCCGAAACGCCCCTCACGCCCTGCCGAGCGCGGCCCACGCTACATTCACGCGTGTGACCGTAGCTCGATCGACCCGCCGTCCCCGCGTGTCCCGACCCGAGGGCCGGTCGGTGTTCGACGGCGGCCGCGCGGCCGCGCTGGCAGGACGTCGACTGGAGCGCGCGCCAGCGCTGGATCGTGCTCGACGGCTCGCCGGTCAACGTCGTCGAGCTCGGCCCCGAGCGCGACGAGGGCGCGGCGCAGCCGCTTGTGTTCGTCCACGGCCTGTCGGGCTCGTGGCCGAACTGGCTCGAGCAGCTGTCCGTGTTCGCCGTAGAGCGCCGCGTCGTCACGCTCGACCTGCCGGGCTTCGGCCACTCGCCGATGCCGCAGCAGACGATCTCGATCGCCGGCTACGCGCGGATGCTCGATCACCTGCTCGGCGAGCTCGGGATCGACGCCGCGGCTGTCGTCGGCAACTCGATGGGCGGCTTCATCGCCGCCGAGCTGGCGATCGCGTTCCCGCAGCGCGTCGAGCGGCTGGTGCTCGTTTCGGCGGCCGGCCTCTCGACCTACAACCGCCGCGACACGCTCACCGTGATGCCGGCGATTCGCCGGCTCGAGCGGATCCTGATGGCCTCGAGCGCCTGGACGGCGTCGAAGTCCGATGCCGTCGTGCGTCGCGCGCGGCTGCGCGACGCCGCGCTGGGCGTCGTCGTGCGCCACCCCGACCGGCTCGACGCGGCGCTCGCGGCCGAGCAGATCCGCGGCGCCGGCAAGCCGGGGTTCATCCAGGGGCTGGAAGCCGTGATCGACTACGACATCCGCGACCGCCTCGGCGAGATCGCGTGCCCGACGCTGATCGTGTGGGGCGAGCGCGACCGCCTGATCAGCGTGCGCGACGCCGACGTGTTCGCCGAGCTGATCCCGAACTCGCGCAAGGTCGTGTTCGGCGACACCGGCCACATGGCGATGCTCGAGCGGCCCGACGCGTTCAACGCGCTGCTTGACGAATTCCTCGCCGAATAGGCCAGTGACGTGTGAGCTAGAGAGCGACGGCGCCTTCGGAGGCGCTGCCGACGAGCTTCGCGTACTTCGGATCGCGACGTCGATGTGCTCGTCGGCGCGCGGCGGGCGCACGTACGCGGCGACGCGCGCGGCGATCTCCTCGTCGCTGAGCGCGACGTCGAGCCGCCCGGCGTCGACGTCGATCGTCAGCTCGTCGCCGTCTGCAGCGCCGCGATCGGGCCGCCGCGGACGGCCTCGGGCGCGACGTGGCCGACCATGAAGCCGTGCGTCGCGCCGGAGAAGCGCCCGTCGGTGATCAGCGCGACCTGCTCGCCGAGGCCCTCGCCGACGATCGCCGCGGTGACGGCGAGCATCTCGCGCATGCCGGGGCCGCCGGCCGGACCCTCGGCGCGGATCACGACGACGTCGCCCGGCTCGATCTCGTGTGCGAGCACCGCCGTCATCGCCGCCTCCTCGCCGTCGAACACGCGCGCCGGGCCGACGTGCTTGCGCCGCTCGTGGCCGGAGAGCTTGACGACGCACCCGTCGGGCGCGACGTTGCCGTGCAGGATCGCGAAGCCGCCGGTCGCTTTGATCGGGTCCGACAGCGGTCGCACGACCTTCTGCCCGGCCGTCTCTCGCGCCTCGTCGGCCGCTTCGCCGATCGTCGCGCCGGTGACCGTAGGCGCGTCGGCGTTGAGGATGCCCGCCTGCTTCAGCCGGGCGAGCACGAGCGGCACGCCGCCGGCTTCGTATAGCTCGGTCGCGACGTACTTCCCTCCCGGCTGCAGGTCGCACAGCAGCGGCGTGCGCTCGGAGATCGCCTCGAACTCGTCGATCGCAAGCGGCACTCCGACTTCGCGCGCGACCGCGAGCAGATGCAGCACGCCATTGGTCGAGCCGCCGCTCGTCGCGACCGCCGCGATCGCGTTTTCGAGCGCGCCCTTCGTGATCACGTCGCTCGGGCGTTGCCCGCGGCGCAGCACGTCGAGCACCAGTTCGCCGCACTGCTTGGCGACCTCGAGCTTGCGCCCGTCCTCGGCCGGGACCATCGCCGAGCCGGCCGGCGAGATCCCGAGCGCCTCGAACGCCATCGCCATCGTGTTCGCCGTGAACTGCCCGCCGCACGCGCCGGCGCCCGGCGAGGCGGCCTCCTCGAGCTCGTGCAGCTGCTGCTCGGTGATCTTGCCCGACGCGAACTGCCCAACGGCCTCGAACACCTGCTGGATCGTCACCTCCTCGCCTTCGAACCAGCCCGGCCTGATCGAGCCGCCGTAGAGCATCAGGCCGGGGATGTCCAGGCGCGCGAGCGCCATCACCGTGCCGGGGATCGTCTTGTCGCAGCCGGAGATCGTCACGAGCGCGTCGAACGCGTGAGCGCTCGCGACGAGCTCGATCGAGTCGGCGATCAGCTCGCGCGAGACCAGCGACGCGCGCATGCCGGTCGTGCCCATCGTGATCCCGTCGGAGATCGCGATCGTGTTGAGCTCCATCGGCGTGCCGCCGGCGGCGCGGATGCCCTCCTTGACCTTCGCCGCGAGCACGCGGTTGTTGAAGTTGCACGGCATCGTCTCGATCCACGAGTGCGCGACGCCGACGATCGGCTTCGCGAGATCCTCGGCGGAGTAGCCGATCCCGTGCAGGTACGCGCGCGCAGCGGCGCGCTCGGGCCCCTCGGTGAGGGCGCGGCTGCGGTGCTTGACGTCGAACTCGGTCGGGGCGCTCACGCGGCGCGCACGATACCGTTGCGCCGCCCTCGTTCACGGCCTCGCGCCGGACCGCCCCGCCGCGCGTCTCGCGCTCCCAGCGCGACAGGCGTGCGAGGTCGCGACGGACGCGCTCGGGGTCGATCTGGCGACCGGGGAGGTGCATGTTCGCCTCCTCGATCAGTCGCCGCTCGTCGGCGTTCAGCGCCATCCACTTCGCGAGCACGTCGTCGGCGTCCGGCAGCCGCGCGCTCCCGTACGGACGCGAGTGGTCGGGGAACGCGACGCAGTACTCGTTCAGCAGCGCACCGGTCCGCGGCACGTAAGCGACGATCGGCCGGTGCGGGTAGATCAGGTAGGCGTACGAGGCGCCGGCCGCGTGGCGGCGCTCGCCGAGGCCGCCCCACACGCGCAGGAAGCCGAGGTCGCGGTACATCTCCCAGTCGCGCTGCTCGACGCACGAGCGCAGCAGCTCGCGCGCGCGCTGCTCGGCGCGGCGTTCGCGGCCCGGGTCGTAGTCGACCTGCGCCGGTTCGCGCGAGCGCGCGCGGACCGTCTGCAGCCGAGCGCGCGCGTCGGCCAGCCCGCCGAGCACGCGCGAGCGCGTGAGCTCCCACAGCAGCACCACGAGCACGAGCGCCGCGGTGCCCAGGGCGAGCAGCATCGCGGCGCTAGCGATCCGTCCGCGGAGCGCCGCCCGCGGCGCGCGGGAAGAAGATCACGCGCTCGGCGTCGCGGGGCACGTCGCTGAAGCTCTTGACCAGCTCGGCGTGACGGCGCCCGTCGGTGCGCTCGCTCGGCACCGCCGCCCACATCCCCGCGTCGAGCTCGCGCCGAAACGCCTCGATCAGCTCCCGCTCCTGCTCGGCGACCTCGACATCGCCCTCGGCCAGCAGGATCTCGCCGTGGCCCGGCTTCATGCGCAGAAGTCTCATCGTCCCGTGCGCCGCGCGAAGGGTGCGTCATCGTGCACGGATTATGGCAAACAGCCTGCGGCGCGACCGCGGTCCGTGTGCGCGCCGGCCCGAGCCCATTCAGGCGCGCTCGGCGCGGATCCGTGCCAGTCCCAGCACATCGACCGGGCCGGCGCCGGCGCCGATGTCGCGCAGTCCGTCTCTGACGGCCTCGCCCGCGAGCTCGCGGGCGGCGCGCGCGGCGGCGAGCGGGTCGTGCCCGAGCGCGAGCTGCGCGGCGAGCAGCGAGGAGTGCGTGCAGCCGGACCCGTGCGCGGCTCCGTCGGGGTGACGCTCGCCGGCGATCTCGACCGCCTCGCCGCCGGCCGCGAGGAATACGTCGACGGCGTGCGCGCGGTGACCGCCGGTGACGACGACCGCGTGCGCGCCGAGCGCCAGCAGCGCGGCCGCGAGCTCCTGCGCCTCGGCGGGCTCGCGCTGCTCGCCGGGCGGCTCGGAGGGACGCGCGAGCAGCGCGCGCGCCTCGGGCACGTTCGGCGTCAGCACGCTCGCGCGCGGGACGATCTCCTCGACGAGCACGCGCTCGGCGCCGGCGTCGAGCAGTCGCGCGCCGGACTCGGCGACCATCACTGGGTCGACGACGACCGGCGTCTGCGCCGGAAGCTCGCCCAGCGCCACCGCGACGGCGTGCGCGGCGTCGGCGCTCCCGAGCATCCCGACCTTGACCGCGTCGAGGTGGAAGTCGGAGAGGACCGCTCGCACCTGCGCGAGGATCATCGCCGCCGGCACCGGCTCGATCGCCTCGACGCCGAGCGTGTTCTGCGCGGTGATCGCCGTGATCGCGCTCGTCCCGTGCACGCCGCAGCGCGCGAACGCCTTCAGGTCGGCTTGGACGCCGGCGCCCCCGCCGGAGTCGGAGCCGGCGATCGTCAGCGCGACGGGCGTTCGCCGGTCCGCCATCGCTCAGGAGGCGGGAGCGGCGGGCGCGTCGGGGCGGCGCGGCGGGAAGATCGTGTAGCTGCCGATCGCCGTCACCAGCAGGCGGCCGTCCTCGTGGACGACCTCGCTGCGCATCACCGCCGTGCGGCGATTGCGCCGGTCCAACGTCGTGTGGCAGATCACGTCTCCATCGGTCGCCGTCTGGACGTAGTTGATCGAGATGCTGATCGTCGCGATCCGCTCCTCGGCGGTCGTCTGCGCCCACAGCGTCGAGCCCATGCAGTAGTCGACGAGCGCGTACGTGACGACGCCCGAGAGCAGGCCGCCGGCGTTGATCAGCTCGGGGCGGATCGTCAGCCGGACGGTCTGCGGGTCATCCCACCGCAGGCCCATGAACTCGGTGACGCCATCGATCCCTCCGATCGTGCGTTCGCGCCGGCGGCGCGGATCCTCGACGCGCCCGTCGGCCGGCTGCTCGCTCCCCGCGCTCGGCTCCTGCGAGCCTGCAGATCGGTCTTGCACGAGACCCCAGGCTATCGAGCCGCTCCCGGGCGGCCGAGCGCGCGCTGCATCGCAGGCGCCGCGTAACTTCGGCGCGATGAGCGAGGACCGGCGGCGAGCGCTGGGACGAGGCGGCGAGCAGCTCGCCGTCGAGCACCTGCGCGCTCGCGGCTATGCCGTGATCGCGCGCAACGTGCGCACCCGCTCCGGCGAGATCGACGTCGTCGCGCGCGACGGCGCGACGCTCGTGTTCGTCGAGGTCAAGACGCGCCGCGTCGGCGCATCCCAGCGAACGGTCTACTCCCACCAGCTCCCGCTCGCGGGGCTCGGCGGCCGCCAGCGCGCGCGGCTGCGCCGGCTCGCCGCCGCGTGGCTGCGCGAGACGCCCGCGCGCGCCTCGGCCGAGGCGATCCGCTTCGATGCGATCGGCGTCGTGCTCGACACGCGCGGGACGCTGCGAGCGATCGAGCACGTCGAGGGCGCGTGGTGAGGTTTGCTCATACGGCCTGGTCGAGGCCGCGTCGCCGTCAGCGCGGATCACGGTAAGGACCGGCCGCGCCCCCGGCCGGCCGCGCGGGCGCTCGGCTACAGCGCGAGCTGCTGGTACGCGAGCGACTGGAACGACATGCGATGCAGCGGCGAGACGCCCTGACGCACGATCGCGTCGCGGTGCTCGGGCGTCGAGTAGCCGACGTGCTCGGCGAAGCTCCAGCCGGGGTGCTCCTCGTCGGCGTGGCGCATGTAGCGGTCGCGCGTCACCTTCGCGATGATCGACGCCGCCGCGATCGCCGCGCTCGTCGCGTCTCCGTCGACGATCGCGCGCTGCGGGCGGCCGAAGTCGGGCACGGCGAAGCCGTCGGCGAGGCACAGCACCTCGCCGCGGACGTCGCGCGTGACCGCGCGCAGCGCGTCGCGCAGCGCCGCGAGGTTCGTCTTGTGCAGCCCGCGGGCGTCGATCCCGCGCACGCAGCGCGAGACGACGACGACGCGCGCCGCGGTGCGCATGACGATCGGGAACAGCTCCTCGCGAGCCTCGCCGGTGTGCTGCTTGGAGTCGTTCAGCGCGCTCAGCGCGCGCAGCTCGCGCGTCGTCAGCGCGTCGTAGTCGAACAGCACGCCCGCCGCGACGAGCGGCCCGGCGAGGCAGCCGCGTCCCGCCTCGTCGGCGCCGGCGACGAGCGGCACGCCGAGACGACGGTCGAACGCGAACAGGCGACGCCCGCGCCGGAGCGGCCGCGGCGCGCGCGACGGCGCGTGCGCGAGGAGCCGCCGGCGCGGCGAACGACGGGCGCGTCGGCGAGCGGCGCGCCGGGATCGGCGACGGCCGCGACGCCCACCGTCGCCGGCGCGTAGAGGGTGCCGATGCGGTCGGGCGGCCAGTAGGTGGCGAAGGCGTCGCCGATGATCCAGCTCGTGGGGACGGGTCCCCAGAAACGACTGTCGTCGGATTCGCCACGATTGTCGCCCATCATGAACCAGTGGCCGGGCGGAACCTTGATCGCAACCGGGAAGTTGCACTCCGAGACGCCCGCGGCAAGGCCGGATGTAGGAGTCCTTCTCGCGCTTCCCATTGCGAATCACGTGACCTTCGATCACCTTGATCGTGTCTCCCGGCCCGGCGACGATCCGCTTGATGAAGTTGACGCTCGCCTCCTTGTCGACCGGCTGCGAGCACGGCGCGCCGCCGGGCGTGACGCGCTGGCCACCGCCGCACTCCTCCTGCGTGGCGCCTTCGGGCGGGTGGAACACGGCGATCTCGCCGACGTGCGGTTCGCTGAAGTGCATCCCGATCCGGTCGACGAGCACGCGCTGGCCGATCGCGAGCGTCGGCTCCATCGAGCCGCTCGGGATCCGGTATGGCTTGACGATCCACGCCTGGATCCCGATCGCCAGGCCGAACGCGACGAGGATGATCACGACCAGCTCGACGATCGAGCCGACGGTCGATTTGGAGCCCTTGCTGCGAAGTCTCACGCCGGCTCGTCGCCGCCGACGTTCCCCCCGTCCCCCTCGGCATCGGGAGCATCGTCGCCGGTCGCCGCGCCGGGCGCCGGCGGCCCAGCGTCGGTCGCATCCTCGGCGAGCGCAGCGGGCTCGGTGTCGGCCGCCCCTGCGGCTGTGTCGTCGCCGCCGCCGCCCGGCTCGCTCGCCGGCGCCTGCGCGGCGGCCGCCTCTTGGCCGCCCGTGTCGAGCTGCTCGGGCGCCTCGACGGCGGCGTCCTGCTCGAGCACGGTCTCCTCGGCGGTCAGGCCGTCGGCGTCGGTCGCGCCGAAAGGCTCGTGCAGCAGCCCCGGCTCGACCGTCTCCTCGGGGCCGCTGTAGCGGCGCTCGCGCACGCGCGCGCGCTTGCCGACGCGATCGCGCAGGTAGTAGAGCTTCGCGCGCCTGACGTCGCCGCGCGCGGCGAGCTCGATCCGCTCGATCTTTGGCGAGTGGACTGGAAACATCCGCTCGACGCCGACGCCGAACGACTGCTTGCGCACGGTGAACGTCTCGCGCGTGCCGTGGCCCTGGCGCTTGATCACGACGCCCTCGAACACCTGCACACGTCGGCGCGTGCCCTCGATCACCTGGAAGTGCACGCGCACGCGATCGCCCGGCGCGAAGCTCGGGACGCGGCGCAGTTGGGCGCGCTCGATTGTTTCGATGACGCTGCTCATGACGGTGAAGAGGTGGCGCTGACGGCTGGAGTGAGTTCCCGAGGCGGGGCTCCCGGCCGGCGCGGCTAGCAATGGTAGCGGACGGCCGTCGCCGCCCGCGTCACTGCACGGGCGGCTCGACGCCGCGCTCGACGGCGCGCTGGCGCTCGCCGCGCTCGCGGCTGCGCTCCCGCCGCCACTGCTCGATCTGCGCGTGGTGACCGGACAGCAGGACGTCGGGTACGCGCCAGCCGCGATGCTCGGCCGGCCGCGTGTAGTGGGGGTACTCGGGATCGCCGCCGAGCGCCGCGCTGAACGACTCCTCGACCGCCGAGCGCTCGTCGCCGAGCACGCCCGGGAGCTTGCGCATGACGGCGTCGCAGACGACCATCGCGGCCGGCTCGCCGCCGGAGAGCACGTAGCGCCCGATCGACAGCTGATCGCTGCAGAAGTGCTCGGCGATGCGCTCGTCGAGCCCCTCGTAGCGTCCGCACAGGAGCGTCAGCGCCGGCTCGGCGGCGAGCTCGTCGACCAACGCGTCGTCGAGCAGCCGCCCGCCGGGGGCGAGCGCGACCACGCGACGGCGCTCGCGCAGCAGCACCGGGTCGATGCCGTAGCGCGCGCGCAGGGCGGCTTCGACGACGTCGACGCGCAGGACCATGCCGGCGCCGCCGCCGAACGGCATGTCGTCGACCTGCCCGCCGCTGAGCGTCGTGTGGTCGCGGAAGTTGACGAACGACAGGCTCGAGCCCGACGCGAGCGCGTTGGCCACGTGGCGCTCGCAGGCGAGCCAGCGAAACCACTCGGGGAACAGCGTGAAGACGTCAATCTCCATCCGCGCCCCCGGCGGCGGGCTCGACGTCGAGGAAGTCGGCGTCGACTTCGATCCGCCGCGCGCGTACGTCGACGGCGCGGATCGCGTCTTTGACCATCGGGACGATCAACGGCTGGCGAGCGCCTGCGCGAGCGACCTCGAGCGCCTCGCAGGAGGGCAGCCCGATCAGCCGCTCGACCGAGCCGAGCTCGCGCCCGCGCTCGTCGAGCACGGCGCAGCCCTTGAGTTCGTGCGCCCACCACTCCCCCGCGCCGAGCCGCGGCGCGTCGGCCTGCGCGACGTGCAGCGCCTTTCCGCGCAGCGCCTCGGCGCCGGCGCGGTCGTCGACGCCCGCCAGCCGCAGGATCGGGCGCTGCTCGGTGCCCGCGCGGCGCACGATCTCCGCGCTGCGCCCTCGACGGTCACGCTCGTACCGAGCGTCGAGCAGGCGCGTCAGCGGGCCGGTGACGTAGAAGCTGCCGTCGAGCCCGTGCGCACGGCCGACGCGGCCGGCCTGCAGGCCGATCTCCGGTTCCTCGCGCGCGTCTCCCACCGCGGCGCGCGGATCAGCGCCGAGCGCCGGCGCGAGCGCGCGCGCCGTCAATCGACGATGTCGACGAGCACATGGCAGCCCTCGCTCGTGGCGGCCGCTTTGACGACGGTCCGCAGCGCGTGCGCCGTGCGCCCGCCGCGGCCGATCACCCGCCCGTAGTCGCCCTCGCCGACGCACAGCTCGAGCACGAGCGTGCCGCTGTCGCCGTCGAACTGTTCGACGGTCACCTCTTCCGGCTCCTCGACGAGCCCCTCGGCGAGGTATTCGAGCAGCCTCCTCGGCACTTCGCTCGGGGCCGCTGCGCTGCGCTCGTTCATCGCGATTTGCCGACCGGACCGCGAGCCGCCGCGCTAGCTGCCGCGGGCCTCGATCCCCTGGATTCGCAGGAGCTTGCGCACCGTGTTCGACGGCTGCGCGCCGCGCGCCAGCCAGCTGCGCGCGCGCTCCTCGTCGAGCACGATCGTCGACGGGTCGGTCTGCGCGTTGTAGTGGCCGATCGTCTCGATCACGCGACCGTCGCGCGGCGAGCGCTGGTCGGCGACGACGACGCGCCAGATCGGGTCCTTCTTGCCGCCCACTCTCGTGAGCCTGAGCCTTACCGCCACGTTTTCCTCTCTGCCGGCTGGGCCGGCTGCGAAGTTCGAGGTGAGAGCTTAGACGGTGTGCGCAAGGTGGGCTGAATCGACGCGTCCGACGGCGTCGCCGGCGCAGCGCCGGCGGCGTCCTCAGCGCGCGCCGCGCATCAGCGCGCCGATGTCCGGCATCTTGCCGCGCCCGACCTGGCGCATGATCTTGCGCGTCTGGCCGAACTGCTTGATCAGGCGGCTGACCGCCTGCACGTTCGTGCCCGACCCGCGCGCGATGCGCAGGCGGCGCGAGCCTTTGATCAGCTCCGGCGAGCGGCGCTCCTCGGGCGTCATCGAGAGGATGATCGCCTGGATCCGGTCGAGCTCGCGCTCGTCGACCTTCATGTTCTGCAGCTGATGCCCGGCGAGCCCGGGGATCATCCCGAGCAGGTTCGTCAGCGGGCCCATTTTGCGAATCGTCTTGAGCTGGCCGAGGAAGTCGTCGAGGTCGAACTCGTTGCGGCGCAGCTTGCGCTCGAGCTCGGCCGCGTCGTCCTCGTCGAACTGGCGCTCGGCCTGCTCGATCAGGCTCATCACGTCGCCCATCCCGAGGATCCGCTGCGCCATCCGGTCGGGGTGGAAACGCTCGAACTGGTCGAGCTTCTCGCCGGTCGAGGCGAACAGGATCGGCTTGCCGGTGACGGCCTTACCGACAGCGCCGCGCCTCCGCGCGCGTCGCCGTCGAGCTTGCTCAGCACGACGCCGTCGAACTTGACCGCCTCGGCGAACTGCTCGGCGACGTTGACCGCGTCCTGCCCGGTCATCGCATCGACGACGAGCAGCACGTCGTGCGGTTTCACCGCGTCGCGGATCCGCACGAGCTCGTCCATCAGCTCACGATCGACGTGCAGGCGCCCGCTCGTGTCGACGATCAGCACGTCCTTGCCGTCCTCGCGTGCGCGCTGCAGCGCCCACTTGGCGATCTCGACCGGATCGCCGTCGGTCCCTCGCTCGTAGGTCTGCGCGCCGGCCTGCGCGGCGACCTTGACGAGCTGCTCGACCGCGGCCGGCCGGTACACGTCGCACGCTGCAACCGCGACGGCCGCCGAGTTCTCCTCGCGCAGGTAGCGCGCGAGCTTCGCCGTCGCGGTCGTCTTGCCCGAACCCTGCAGGCCGGCCATCAGGATCACCGTCGGCGGTCGCGGCGAGAACGTCAGGCCGGCTGACGCGCCGCCCATCAGCCCCGCGAGCTCTTCGCCGACGATCTTCACGACCTGCTGGCCCGGGTTCAGGCCGCCGATCACGTCGGCGCCGAGGCAGCGCTCCTTCAGCTGCGAGGTGAACTGGCGCACGACCTTGAAGTTGACGTCGGCCTCGAGCAGCGCGAGCCGGATCTCGCGCATCGCCGCGTCGATGTCCTGCTCGGTCAGCGTGCCGCGGTTGCGGACGTCGGTGAGCGTGACCTGCAGCTTCTCCGCGAGCGAGTCGAACACGGCTCAGGCGTCTTTTCGCGGGCGCGGCGCCGGACGCCCATGCCCGTCGCCGGCCGGCGGCGAGGCAGGCGACCCGGGCGCCGCCGGCGACTCGGGCGCCGGGCCGCCGATTCCGGCACGCTGCGCAAGCGTCTCGCCGATCCCGCCGAACGCCTGCGCGAACTCGGACGGGATCACGAACACCTTGTTCGCGTCGCCTTCGGCGAGCTGCGGCAGCATCTGCAGGTATTCGTAGCTGAGCAGCTCACGCGTCGGGTTGCCCTCGTGGATCGCGCTGAACACCGTGTCGATCGCCTTCGCTTCGCCCTCGGCGCGCAGGATCGCCGCCTGGCGCTCGCCCTCGGCGGTCAGCACCGCCGCCTGCTTGGCGCCCTCGGCGGTGAGGATCTGCGACTGCTTCTCGCCTTCGGCCGTGAGGATCGCCGCGCGGCGGTCGCGCTCGGCGCGCATCTGCTTCTCCATCGCGCTGCGAATGTCCGGCGGCGGGTCGACCGACTTGATCTCGACGCGGTTGATCCTGATGCCCCACTTGCCGGTCGCCTCGTCGAGCACGACGCGCAGCTCCGTGTTGACGTTCTCGCGCGCCGTCAGCGTCGCCTCGAGCGTCAGGCCGCCGATCACGTTGCGCAGCGTCGTCACCGTCAGCTGCTCGATCGCCTGCAGCGGGTTGGCGATTTCATACGTCGCCGAGCGCGGGTCGGTGATCGTGAAGTACAGGACCGTCTCGATGCCGACGACGACGTTGTCTTCGGTGATGACCGACTGCGGCGAGAAGTTGACGACCTGCTCGCGTAGGTCGACGAGCGGCTTCACCCGGTCGATGAACGGCGTGATGATCGTCAGGCCCGGCTCGAGCGTGCGGCTGTAGCGCCCGAGCCGCTCGACGACGCCGGCGCGCGCCTGCGGGATCACGCGGATCGTGCGCGCGGCGACCACCAGCGCGAACACCACGACGACGACGATGACGATGAGAGCGACCATGGGGCGGGCTCCTTCCTAGTGCATGACGAGCGCGGTCGCGCCCCTGATCTCGACGACCTCGACGCGCTCGCCCGCGGGGATCACCTCGTCTTCGTCGTAGCTGCGCGCGGTCCACACCTCGCCGCCGTCGATCTTCACGCAGCCGACGCCCTCGTCGTTGGCGATCCGCTCGAGCACGGTCGCCGGACGACCGACGAGCGCGGCCGCGCCGGTGCGGATCGACGGCGGCAGCCGGCGATGGCGCTGCGCGACCGGGCGCAGCGTCGTGAACACGAGCGCTGATGCTGCGAGGAACACGATCGCCGACACCAACCCGCCGAGCCCGACCAAGCCTGCGATCGCCGCCAGCCCCGCCCCAACGGCGAACGGCGCGAGGTAGAAGCCGCCCTGGTGCATCTCGCCCACGCCGAGGACGCACGCTGCGATCAGCCAGATGACCCAAACGTCCATACGCTCAGTCTATGCCGGCGCGAGCGCCGCGGCGGGGGTTCTCATGGCGCGAGCAGCGCGCGAGCGAATTCCTCGGGGTCGAACGGGCGCAGGTCCTCGACCGTCTCGCCGACGCCGATCAGCTTCACCGGCAGCTCCAACTCGCGCGCGATCGCGAGCGCGATGCCGCCGCGCGCGGTGCCGTCGAGCTTCGTCAGCACGACGCCGCTGACCTCGGCGGCCTGCGCGAACAGCTTCGCCTGACGCAGGCCGTTCTGGCCGGTCGTCGCGTCGAGCGTCAACAGCGTCTCGTGCGGCGCGCCGTCGAGCTGGCGCGCGATCACCCTGCGCACCTTCGTCAGCTCGGCCATCAGGTCGTCCTGCGTGTGCAGGCGACCCGCCGTGTCGATGATCACGACGTCGACGCCGGCGGCGCCCGCCTTCGCGATCGCCTCGAACGCGACCGCGCCGGGGTCCGAGCCCGGCGCGCCCGTGACGATCTCGCAGCCGGCCCGCTGCGCCCAGCCTTCGAGCTGCTCGCTGGCGGCCGCGCGGAACGTGTCGGCCGCGCCGAGCAGCACGGTGCGGCCGAGCTCCTTGCGCAGATGCCATGCGAGCTTGCCGATCGTCGTCGTCTTGCCCGTGCCGTTGACGCCGACGGCCATGATCACGGTCGGGTGGCTGCGCAGGTCGATCCTCCCGTCACCGACGCGCGTCGTCTGCGCGAGCAGCTCGATCAACCGCTCGCTGAGCGCCTCGCCGCCCTCGAGCTTGCCCTCGGCGGCCTCCGCTTCGAGCGTCGCGACGACCCCGCCGGTCGTGCTCGCGCCGACGTCGGCCATGATCAGCGCCTCCTCCAGCCGTTCCCACGTGTGCTCGTCGAGCACACCGAACAGCGTCGCCTGGATCTCCGAGCCGAGCGCCTGGCGCGTCTTCGCCATGCTCTCGCGCAGGCGCCTGAACAGGCCGCTGCGGCGCGGCGCGCGGCGCTCCTGCGCGGCCGCGTCCTCACCCTCGCCCGACGGCGCCTGCGCCTCGCGCTCGTCGAGGATGAACAGTTCGCTCCACTCGCGCGCCACGGGGCGAGCGAAGATATCAGGCGACTTCGGCCACCTCGCGCGCCTGCGCGCCGTCGCCGCCGTCGGTCTCCTCGGAGGGCAGGCGCCGGGAGAGCACCTTCGAGACGCCGTCGCCGCCCATCGAGACGCCGAACAGCCAGTCGGCGGCCTCCATCGTGCGCTTCTGATGCGTGATCACGATGAACTGGGCGCGGTCGGCGTAGCGGCGCAGCAGCGCCAGGAAGCGATCGAGGTTGAGGTCGTCGAGCGCCGCCTCGACCTCGTCGAGGATGTAGAACGGGCACGGCCGGGCGAGGAACACCGCGAACAGGAACGCGAGCGCCGTCATCGACTTCTCCCCGCCCGACAGCAGCGACAGGCGCTTCGTCGACTTGCCCGCCGGCGTGACCTCGATCTCGACGCCCAGCTGGCCGATCTCCGAGGAGTCCTGCTCGCGGCGCTCTTCGATCTCCGCCTCGCGCTCGGCCGCGAGCTCCGCCACCTCGGCGGCGACCGCCGCGTCGCCGTTCGTCGAGGAGCCACCGAGCGGACGGGCGCCGGAGCCTGCGTCGTCCTTCGCGAGCGGCTCGCCGCCGAGCACGGCGCGCGCCGGCTGCTCTTCGCTGACGAGCCGCAGGCGTCCGGAGCCACCCGGGAAGACATCGCCGACGAGCTCCTCGAAGTTGCGCGCGGCGGCTGCGAACGTCTGCTCGAACGCCTCCTGGATCTGGCGGTCGGTGTCGCGGATCACGCCGCGCAGCTCGCGCAGCGCGGTCTCGAGGTCGGCGCGCCGCGTCTCCATCTCCTCGACGTGCGCGATCGCCTCCGCGTACTCCTCCTGCGCCAGCGGGTTGACCGGCCCGAGCTGCTCGCGCCGGCGCGCGAGGCGCTCGACGCGCGTGCGCAGCGCCGCGATCTCCTCGTCGCCGAGCGCAGCCGCCTGCTGGCCGCCGCCGTCCGACGCCGCGACGCCCAGTCGCTCGCCGAGCCCGGCGAGCTCGAGCTCGGCCTCGGCGGCGCGGTCGCGCACGCGCTGTGCCGCCACCTCGGCCGCCGTCACCGTCTCGCCGGCGCTGCGCAGCGCCGCCTGGATCTCGGCCTCGCGTGCAGCGCACTCGCGCAACTCGCCCGTCATCTCCTCCGCCGCGACGCGGTCGGCGGCGAGCTCGCGCTCGAGCTCGCCGAAGCGCGCGCCGACGGCCTCGGCCGCCGCCGCGACCGCGGCGCGCAGCCGTGCGGCGCGCGGCGTCGTCTCGCCGTCGGCCTGAAGCTGCGCGCGCGCGAGCGCGATCCGCGCCTGACGCTCGGCGGTCTCACGCGCGACGCGCGAGACCTGCGAGCGCTCGGCCGCAAGCGCCCCCTCGAGCTCCGCCCGGCGCACGGCGAGCGGGCCGTCCGCCGGTGCCGCGCGGCGCTGCTCGATCAGCCACTCGGTCCGGCGCACGCCCTCCTGCGCCTCGGCGTGCTCGCGCTCGCTCCGGCGCTGGTGCTCCTCCGCCAGCGAGAGCGCCGATTCGTCCTCCTGCAGTTGCGCGACGGCCTCCTCCGCGGCGATCCGCGCCGCCTGCTCGTCCTGCGCGGCGCGCTCGGTCGCCGCGATCAACCGGTCGCGTTCGTTGCGCCGCGCGAGCACCCGCTCGGAGCCGCCCTCGGCGAGCTGACGCACCTCGCCCCACGCCGCGAACCAGACCCGCCCGGCACGCGTCACGGCGATCCCGGTGAACTCCCGCGGCAACCCCTCCAGCCGCTCGACGATCCACGCGTCGGCCAGCAGTCGCTCGGCGAGCGCGAGCGCCTGCGGCGGCCCGCTGACGAGATCGAGCAGGCGCTCGGCGCCCGCGACCGGCGCGGCGCCCGCGCCGTCTGCGCGCTCGGCGCCGGCGTCGCCCGCGAGCAGCGCGGCGCCACCGTCGGGACCGGCGCGGTCGAGCAGCGACTCGGCGCCGGCGACGTCCGCGACGAGCGCGGCGTCGAGCCGACCGCCGAGCGCCGCCGCGAGCGCCAGCTCGTACCCGTCACGTACGCGCAGCTCCTCGCTGAGCGCCTTCGGCGCCTCCCCGTGCGCACCGCCGCGCACGGCCGCGTGACCGCGCAGGAACTGGTTCGCCGCCGCCAGCTCGGCGCCGACCCGCGCCGCCTCGCGGCGCACATGCTCGACTCCGCGCTCGGTCTCGCCGACCAGCTCGCGCGCGCGCGCCACGGCCCCGTCGGCCTCGCCGCGAGCTGCGCGCGCCGCGTCGAGCGCCAGCGCGCGCTGGTGCACGAGCGCGCGCCGCTCGCCCAGCTCCCGCTCGAGTCCGCCGACCGCCGCCTGCAGCTCCTGCTCGCGTTCGCCGAGCACGCGCGCGAGCTCGGCTTCGAGCTCTGCCAGACGCTGCTCGCCGCCCGCGCCGGCGCGCTCCTCGCCGGCGCGCGAGTCGCTCGCCTGCAGCGCGGCGAGCTCGGCGCGCAGCCGCTCGCCGCGTCGAGCCAGCGTGTCGCACGCGGCCGCGATCTGCTCGCCGCGCAGCTCCAGCCGCTCGTGCGCCGAGCGGCACTCGTACGCGCGTTGCGACAGCGCGTCGCGGCGCTCGGCGTGCTCGGACAGCGCGCGCTCGGCGCGACCGCGGCGCTCGACCGTCTGCGCCAGCGTCGCCTCGACCTCGCCGCGCTCCGCGCGCGCCTCGGCGACGCTTCGCTCGGCCTCGGCGAGCTCGATCCGGCAGCGGCGGACCGTGTCCTGCGCGAGCTCCCAGCGCGCCTGCAGGATCTGGCGCTCGAGGCGCTCGTGCAGCTCCGCCGCTTCGGCCTGGCGCTTGAGCGGACGCAGCCGCGTGCGGGCCTCGCGCTCGACGTCGAGCGCCCGGTCGAGGTTCTCCTGCGTGCGCTCGAGCTTCAGCTGGGCGCGACGGCGGCGCTTGCGGTGCTTGCCGAGCCCGGCCGCCTCCTCGATCAGCAGGCGCCGGTCGCGGGCCTTGGAGGTGACGATCTGCTCGACGCGCCCCTGCGAGATGACCGAGTGGTTCTCCTTGCCGAGACCCGTGTCGGAGAGCACCTCGACCACGTCGGTGAGCCGGCAGCGCGCACCGTTGAGGCGATAGCCGCCATCGCCGGTGCGATCCAGGCGTCGAGCGATCGAGATCTCCGAAAGCGGCAAGTCGACCGTGCCATCGGAGTTGTCGAGCACGATCTCGACCTCGGCCGAGCTGCGGGCGTGCACGCCGTGGCCGCCGCCGAAGATCACGTCCTGCATCGACTGCCCGCGCACGGCGAGCGGCGACTGCTCGCCCATCGCCCAGAGCACCGCGTCGGTCACGTTCGACTTGCCCGACCCGTTCGGGCCGACGACGACGCTGACGCCCGGCCCGAAGTCGAGCGTCGTGCGGTCGGGGAACGACTTGAACCCCTTCAGCGTCAGCGACTTCAGCCGCATCGCGCGCTCACGACTCGATCCGCTCGACGGCCTCGCGCGCGGCCTCCTGCTCGGCGTGCTTCTTGCTGCGCCCGCTCCCTGAGCCGAGCTCGCGCCCGTCGACGCTCGCCGCGATCGTGTACGTGCGCTCGTGCGGCGGCCCCTCCTCGGAGATCACGCGGTAGGCGACCTCCTCGCCGCGCCGTGCGAGCAGCTCTTGCAGCGCCGACTTGAAGTCGACGGGGTGCTCGAGCGCCTCCTCGATCTCCGGCGCGAACGCCTCGACGACGGCCTGCGCGGTGCGCTCGTAGCCGGCGTGCAGGTAGCACGCGCCGATCACCGCCTCGATCACGGACGCGAGCACGCGCTCGGTCTCGATCAGCGCCGCCGCGCTGCCTTGCACGCCCGCCGGCGCCGCCGCTCGCAGGCGCTCGGGCAGGCCGAGGCGCACCGCCACCGCGCGGCAGGACGGTCCCGAGACGGCCTGCGCGCGGATCTTCGTCAGACGGCCGGCGCCGAAGCGCTCGGCCTCCAGGCGCGGGTACAGGTGCGTCGTGACCGCCAGCGCGAGCACGCTGTCGCCGAGGAACGCCAGCCGCGCGTAGGAGTCGCCGCGGCGCTCGCTCCACGACGCGTGCGTGAAGACCTGACGCGCGAGATCCTCCGGCAGCTCGTCGAGCAGCTCCGCGAGCAGCTTCATCGGCCATCGCTTGCCCCGTTTTGACTCTGATGCGCGATCACGAACTCGACCGCCTGCCCGACGGTCAGGATCCGCGCTGCCTGCTCGTCGGACATGCTGACGCCGTACGTGTCCTCGAGCTCCTGCACGAGCGTGTAGAGGTCGAGCGAGTCCGCCTCGAGATCCTCCTTGAAGCGTGTCCCCTCGGCGATCGCATCCGGCTCGAGGTCGAGTTCGTCCGCGAGGTGGTCGCGGATCAGCGCGAACACCCGATCGCGCGTGAGCGTCGTCATCGTCGAGCGCCCGCGGCGGAGACGGGCGCGCTCGCCAGCGCACGCGCGGGCCGCATCGTCGTGGGCCGTTCGGAGAAGCTCATGCGGTCGGTCGCAGGCTAGCGCCAGGCGCGGACGCGGGCGACTCCCGCAGCGCGCCCGCCTCGGCGAGCGCGCGCTCGGTGCGCCCGACGATGTCCTCGCGCGCGCCGAGCTGCGCACGGAGGATCGCCTCGGCGAAGCCGTGGCGCGAGAAGCGCCCGTGCGGCACGACGCCGAGCCGCCGCAGCCCGAGCAGGTAGGCGCCGCCCTGGCGCTCCGGATCGATCTCGGCGCGCAGCCCGCCGAGCGCCGGCTGCAGCAGCAGCCCGCCGAGCTTCGCGCGCGGCGTCGACATCGCGGCCTGCCTGATGCCCGCGAGGATCGCCTGCGAGACGCCCTCCATCAGCTTCAGCGCGACGTTGCCCGTGAAGCCGTCGGTGACGACGACGTCGGCGACCCCGCTCGTCACGTCGCCGCCCTCGACGTTGCCGACGAACTCGAACGCGCCGGCGCGCGCGCCGATGCGCTGCTTCAGCTCCTGCGCCGCCTCGACGACGAGCGGACTGCCGCGCTCGGCCTCCTCGCCGTTCGAGAGCAGACCGACGCGCGGGCGCGCGACTCCGAGCACGGTGCTCGACAGCGCCGCGCCCATGAACGCGAACTGCACGAGGTGCTCGCGACGCACGACCGCGTTCGCGCCGACGTCGAGCAGCGTCACCGGGCTGCCGGGAACCGGCAGCGGCAACGCGAGCGCCGGACGGTAGATGCCGCGCGTGCGCTTGATGTTGAACAGGCCCGCCGCGAGCGCCGCGCCGGTGCCGCCCGCGCAGACGAGCGCCTGCGCGCGCCCGCTCGCAACCACGCGCGCCGCCTGCACGATCGACGCCGTCGGGTTCGCGCGCACGGCGCTGACCGGATCGGCGCTCTTGGCGATCGACAGCGGCGCGTCGACGATCTCGACTCCCTCGCGCGGCTCACCGAGCTCGGCGGCGGGGCCGAACAGCATGACGCGCGCGCCGCGTGCGGCTGCGATCGCGGCGCCGGCGGCGACCTCCGCCGGGCCGAGATCGGCGCCGTTGCAGTCAACCGCGACGACCGGCTCTGCGGTCCCGTTCGGCGATGCGGCGGACAGCGGCGTCGAGGCCACCGGCCCCGCTACTCGTCGTGCTCGTGCTCGTGATCGTGGTCGTGCCCGGTGGGCGCGACGACCTCGCGGCCGGCGTAGTAGCCGCACACCGGGCACACGCGGTGCGGCCGGCGCGGGCTGTGGCACTGCGGGCAGGCGTTGACGGCCGGCGTGCCGATCTTGTGCTGCGCGCGACGCTTGGCGGTGCGGCTGTGCGACTGCTTTTTCTTCGGGACGGCCATGCGGTGCAGAAGGGTACCAGCCGCGCGTTCGCCTACTCGAGCTTCAGCTCGCGCAACTTCGACCAGCGCGGGTCCGGCGCCGACTCGTGAACGTGTGCCGGTCCGGCCTCGTTGAGGTCGACGGCGCAGACCGGACAAAGCCCGGCGCAGTCCTCGCGGCACAGCACCTTGACGGGCGACGCCAGCGCGAACGCGTCGCGCGCCCACGCGGCGAGGTCGAGCGTCTCCTCGCGCACGTACGGGCTTTCGAGCTCCTCGCCTTCGCCGGGCCGGTCGACCTCGCGGACGTCGACCTCGACGGTCGGCTCGGCATGCTTGAGGCAGCGCATGCACGGACCGCTCAGCGCCGCCGAGAAGCGCAGGCGAAGCGCGTAGCCGCCGCCCATCATGCGCGAGACGTCGAGCACGACCGGAACGCCCGACGCGGCGCGATCGAGCGGCGCCGCCTCGTAGCGCTCGCCGCCGAGCTGCAGCGGCTCGATCGGCGCCCGAAGCTGCAGGCGCCGGCCCTCGCCGGTGCTCAGGCGCAGCGCGCCGAGATCGAAATCGTGCGTCTGCGTGGCCATCGCTCCAGGCTAGCGAGGCGCGCTCGCGTCCTGCGCGCCTTGCCGGTCTACGCCGCGCTACCGTGCAGCTCGCGCTTGAGCACCTTGCCGGTCGCGTTGCGCGGAAGCTGCTCGAGGAACACGACGTCGCGCGGCGCCTTGTAGCGCGCGAGATTCTCCTTGACGTACTCCTGCACGTCCTCGACGCTCAGTGTGGCGCCGGCGCGCAGCACGACGAACGCCTTCAGTCGCTGGCCCCACTGCTCGTCGGCGACGCCGACGACCGCCACCTCTTCGACCGCCGGATGGTCGGCGAGCAGGTCCTCGACCTCGCGCGGGAACACGTTCTCGCCGCCGCTGACGATCATTTCGTCGTCGCGCCCGTCGACGAACAGCCGGCCGCCACCGTCGAAGTGCCCGACGTCGCCGGTGCTCATCAGGCCGCCGACGATCTCCTTGCCGCCGCCGCCGGTGTACCCGTCGAACATCATCTCGTTGGCGACGAAGATCCGCCCGCCGAGGCCCGGCGCGACCTCCCTCCCGTCGCCGTCGAGCAGCTTCACGACCGTGCCGATCGGTGGGCGCCCGGCCGTGCCGGGCGCCGCGCGCAGGTCCTCAGGCGTCGCGATCGTCGCCCACGCGACCTCGGTCGAGCCGTACAGGTTGTAGAGCACGTCGCCGAACACGTCCATCGCGCGCGTCGCCAGCTCGCCCGGCAGCGCCGAGCCGCTGACGGCGATCACGCGCAGGCAACTCGTGTCGTAGCGCGCGAGCGTCTGCTCGTCGAGGTCGAGGATCCGCTGCAGCATCACCGGCACGACCGCGAGCGCGCTCGCGCGGTGCTGGGAGACCGCGCGCAGCGTCTCCTCGGGGTCGAACCGGCGTCGCAGCACGAGCGTCGAGGAGAGCGCCAGCGCGAGCGTGAAGTGCGCGTAGCCCCACGAGTGGAACATCGGCGCCGCGATCATCGTCGTGCCGCGCGCCTTCAGCGGGATCTTCGAGAACAGCGCCGCCGCCGGCTCGAGCGTGTCGGGCTGTTTGCGCGCGGCGCCCTTCGGCGTGCCGGTCGTGCCCGACGTGAGGATCACGACGCGGCCTTTCTCGGCCGGCGGCGTCGGCTCGCTGCTGGCGCCCGCCGCGATCAGCTGCTCGAGCGTCGCCTCCGAGCCGCCGGCGGCGGGCTCGCTGCGCACGACGTAGCGTTTGCGGCCCTCGGCGCCGTCGCCGACGAGCCCGGCGAACTCCTCGTCGTAGATCACCGCGACCGGGTCTTCGCGACGCAGCACGTCGGCGATCTGCGGGCCGGCGAACGCCGTGTTCAGGTACAGAGCACCGGCGCCGAGCTTCGCGCACGCGACCGTCGCCTCGACGAAGCCGCGGTGGTTGCGACACATCAGCGCGACGTCGTCTCGCTCGCGCACGCCCTGCTCGCGCAGCGAGTTCGCGAGCGCGTTCGTGCGCAGGTGCATCTCCCCGAACGTGACCGCGCCGCGATCGTCGACGACCGCCGTGCGGTCGGGAAAGCGGATCGCGCCGCCGAGATAAGCCGCCGGCGAGCTCGGACCCCAGCGCCGCAGCGCCGCGACCGTGCGCACCGCCCGGTCGACGCGCTCCGGCTGCACGATGCCCGTCCCGAGCAGCGCACGCGCGACTTGCAGCTTGTACCTCACCTCCTGCGCGTCCACGGCGCTGACCCTACCCCAACCGCGACACCCGCAAGCGCCGGGGCTCTGGCTGTCATAGGGAACGAGCGCGGTCGCGAACCGAGCTCCGAGCATGCAGCGACGCTGGCTAGGGCGTCGCTGGCCAAGCGAGGCAAGGACCAGCGAGCGGGGCGTCGAGAGCACGCGAGCGAGCGAGGACGCCGACCGATCAAAGATCGGCCAGCGCCGCGCCAGCGGCGTCCTAGCCGACTTCGGCGGGTTCGTCCTTGCCCTGGAGACGCTCCCGCCCGCGCTGCACGGCGGCGATGAACTTCGAGAGGTTGATCTCGAGCGTGTTGAGGATCTCGTCGGCGTAGTCCTCGGCGCCGAGGCGGATCTCGCGCTCGCGGGCGCGCGCGTCCTCGACGATGTCCTCGGCGGCGCGCTCGGCCTGCTTGGTGACCTCCTCCTCGCCGACGAGGCGCTCCTGGCGCTCGCGCGCGTCCTTGATGATCCGCTCGGCCTCCTTCTTGGCCTCGGCGAGCATCTCCTGGCGCTCCTTGACGATCCAGCGCGCCTGCTTGATCTCCTCGGGGATCGTCGCGCGCATCTGGTCGAGGATGTCGTAGATCTCCTCCTTGTCGACGCGCACCTGGTCGGTCAGCGGCACGGGCTTGGCGTTGTGCACCAAGTCGTCGAGCTTGTCTATCAGTACGAGGACGTCCATCTGCGGCCTAGCGATGTGTGGTCTGCGGCCCAATCGAGCCGCCGTTGGAGTTCGAGATCACGTGTCACATCCCATTCGTCAGCGCTTCAGCTCTTCCTGCAAGCGTCGGGCGACCTCATCGGGAACGAGGTCGTCGATCCTGCCACCGAACGTGGCGAGCTCCTTGACGCCGCTCGATGACAGGAAACTGTACTGCGGGCTCGCCATCAGGTACACGGACTCTATCTCGGGATCCTGGCGGCGGTTGAGCTGGTTCATCTCCAGCTCGTACTCGAAGTCGGAGATCGCGCGCAGCCCCTTGACGATCGCGCGCGCGCCGACGTGCTTGGCGAACTCGACGACGAGCGTCGAGAACGACTCGGCGCGGACGCCGTCGAGATCGGCGATCGCGCGCTCGATGAAGCCCATCCGTTCGTCGATGTCGAACAACGCCGTGCTCTTGCGCACCGAGCGGTTGACGACGGCGACGACGACCTCGTCGTACAGGCGCGCGGCGCGGCGGATCACGTCGAGGTGCCCGTTCGTGATCGGGTCATACGAACCGGGGCAGACGGCTATCGACTTCGTGGACGGAGTCATCGGTGCAGGTGGAGTCTGATCGTAGTGTCGCCGTAGCGCCGCTCGCGCTCGAGCTCGAGCCCCAACTGCAGCGGGGCGCGCCGATCGCTCTCGACGACCACGCGCGCCGCCGGCCGGAGCAGCGGCGGGAGCGCCGCCGAGAGCTCGGGTCCCCAGTCGCGCGCCTGGCTGTAGGGGGGGTCGATGAAGATCAGATCGTATGTCTCTTTGCGTCTGCGTGCGCTCCGGAGCGCCGCGAGCGCGTCGAGCGAGCGCACGCTCGCGCGCGGCGGCGCGAGCTCCAGCGCGTCGAGGTTCGCGCGCAGGGCGCGCAGCGCGAGCGCGTCGCGCTCGACGAACACGGCGCCGGCGGCGCCGCGCGAGAGCGCCTCGATGCCGAGCGCGCCGCTGCCGGCGAACAGGTCGAGCACGCTCGCGCGCTCGACGTCGCCGAGCATCGCGAACAGCGCCTCGCGCACGCGCTCTGAGGTCGGACGCGTGCCGCGCCCGCGCGGCGCCCGCAGGCGTCTGCCGCCGAGCTCGCCCGCGATCACGCGCATGCTCAGGCCGGGATCGGCGCGAGCGCGTCGGCGCCGAACGCGCTCAGCAGCGCGTCGGCGAGCAGCGCGTGCTCGGGCGCGCGCAGCTCGGGGTCGACGACGACGATCTGCTGCGCCCACACACGCGCGCGCTCGAGCAGGAGCGCGTCGTCGGGCAACCGCGCGACGTCGAACTGGCCGACGCCCGACTGGCGCGTGCCGACGAGCTCGCCCTCGCTGCGCAGCTCGAGGTCGATCTCGGCGAGGCGGAAGCCGTCGGAGTGCTCGGCCAGAGCGCGCAGGCGCGGCGAGCCGGGCGGACCCATCAGCAGGCAGCTCGAGCGGTGCTCGCCGCGGCCGATCCGCCCGCGCAGCTGATGCAGCTGCGAGATCCCGAAGCGCTCGGCGTTCTCGACGAGCATGACGCTCGCGTTGGGCACGTCGATGCCGACCTCGACGACGGTCGTCGCGACGAGCACGTCGGCGGCGCCGGACGCGAACGCGGCCATTGCCTCCTGCTTCTCGCGCGTGCGCATGCCGCCGTGCATCAGCACGAGCTCGTGTCCGCGCAGCTCGCCGCCGCGCAGGCGCTCGAGCTCGGCCGTCGCGGCGCGCAGCTCGCCGAGGCCGCCGCGCGCCGGCGGCGGCTCGGCGTCGGCGCTCGGCTCCTCCTGCTCGATCAGCGGGCAGATCACGAACGCCTGGCGGCCCGCGCGCAGGTGCTCGCGCAGCTCCTCGTACGCGCGCGCGCGGCCGCGCTCGCCGGCGACGACGCGCGTGTCGATCGGCTGGCGCCCGGCGGGCAGCTCGCGCAGCGCGCTCGTGTCGAGGTCGCCGTAGCCGGCCAGCGCGAGCGTGCGCGGGATCGGCGTCGCGGTCATGTGCAGCATGTGCGGCGTCCCCTTGCGGTGCAGCGCGTCGCGCTGGCGCACGCCGAAGCGGTGCTGCTCGTCGACGACCGCGACGGCGAGCGCGCGAAACGCGACGTCGGGCTCGATCAGCGCGTGCGTGCCGACGATCAGCGACAGCTCGCCGCTCGAGAGCTTGCCGAGCGTGTCGCGGCGCTTGGCGGCGGTCGTCGAGCCGGTCAACAGCGCACAGGAGACCTGCTCGCCGCCGAGCAGGCGTTGGATCGTCGCGAAGTGCTGCTCGGCGAGCGTCTCGGTCGGCGCCATCAGCGCCGCCTGGCGCCCGTGCTCGACGGCGCGCAGCATCGCGTACAGCGCGACGACGGTCTTGCCGCTGCCGACCTCGCCCATCAGCAGGCGCTGCATCGCGCACGCGCAGGCGAGGTCGGCGTCGAGCTCCGCGAGCGCGCGGCGCTGGTCGCCGGTCAGCGCGAACGGCAGCGCGTCGCGCAGCCAGCGCGCGCTGAGCTGCGGGGCCTGCGTGAGCGGCTCGGCGTCCTCGAGCGCGCGCCGGCGCGCGCGGCGGCGCAGGAACGCGGTCTGCGCGAGCAGCAGCTCCTCGAACGCGAGGCGCTCGCGCCCGCGCTCGGTGTCGTCGTGCTCGCGCGCGAAGTGCATCGCGGCGAGCGCGCCGGCGCGGTTGGGCAGCCGCTCGCGCACGCGCGCGGCGGCCGGCAGCGACTCGACGACGTCGCCGAGCCGGTCGCGAACGCCCTGCACGAGCGTCAGGATCTGCGTCGAGCTGACGCCCTCGCTGGCGGGGTAGTGCGCGACCGAGCGCGCCGCCGGCCCCTCGGGCGCGGCGGCCGGGCGCGGCGCGCTCGCCGCCGCCGGGTCGTCCGCTCGCGCGCGCTGCACCGCGGGCGGCTCGCCCGTCGCGCTCTCCTCGGCGCGCTGCCCGAGCGCGAGCTGCTCCTCGCTGGCGTGGTGCGCGACGCGAAAGCCGCCGCGCGCGTCGGCCTTGCCGTGCAGCAGAACGTCCGTGCCCGGCGGGTAGCGCTGGACGAGCCACGGCTGGTTGAAGAACGTCGCGCGCATCGTGCCGGTCGCGTCGAACACGGTCGCTTCGACGAGCGGGCGCATCCCGCGCCGGCGCACGGGCCGCGCGCCGATCGCGCGAACGCGCACGGCGACCGTCGCCTGCTCGCCGGCGCGCAGCTCGGCGACCGTGCGCGACTCGCGGCGCTCGCGCGGCAGGTGCTCGAGCAGCGCGCCGACGGTCGTCAGCCCGAGCGCACGCATGCCGTCGGCGAGCTTGCCGTTCGGCAGCTGCAGCGGCTCGGCGAGGCGCTCGGGGCGTGGCCAGCGCACGCGCGCGTCGAGCAGCTCGGCGCGGCTCAGCTCGCGCTCGCCGGCGAACGCGCGCACGCGCGCCCCGATGCGCCCGGCGCCCGGCGGCGCGGGCGACTCGCGATCGGCGATCTCGGTGCTCGCGGCCACGACCATCCACCCTTCATGATGATCACCGCGCCGGTCGTCGGCCGACCGGCGCCCGGTGCGAGGGCGGCCCGTCGACGACCCGCCGGCGTCACTCGGCGGCGATCAGCCACCAGTAGGCGGGCTGGCCGCCGTCGCGCAGCTCGAGCTCGACGCCGCCGTCCGTCATGCCCTCGATCTCGCCGAGGCGCAGCGGCGCGTCGGCGCCGGCGAGCACGCTGATCAGCTCCGGCGCGTGACCGTTCTCGCCGGCGGCGAGCGCGAGCAGCACGGCGCGCAGCGTCTCGGTCGGATCGCCCCACGCGTGCACCTCCTCGCCGACGAAGCCGACGGCGTCGCCGCGCTCGAAGCGCCCCTGCGCGTCGTCGCGCGCGGCGGGCGCGACGGCGCCGGTGCGCACGCGCGCGAGCGCCTCGTCGATCGCCTGCGCGTTCTGCTCGACCGAGCGGTCGGGCGCGAGCACGACGGCGGCCGCGAGACCGGCCTGCTGGCTGGTCGTGTGCACGACCTTGACCTGCTTTTCGGACAGCCGCGCGGCGTGTTCGGCGGACATGACCACGTTGGCGCTGTTCGGCAGCACGACGACCTCCTCGGCCGGCACCTCGTGGATCGCCGCGAGCAGGTCGTACGTCGACGGGTTCAGCGTCGGCCCGCCGTCGAGCGTCTGCACGCCGAGCTCGTCGAACAGCTGCGCGAGACCGTCGCCGCTGACGACGGCGACGGCGCCGCAGCGCGCGATCGGAGCCTCGCGCGGCGCGGCGTGCGGGCGGTGCCCGTTGTGCGCCGCCACGGCGCCGTTGCTCGCGCCGGCGGCGCCGTCGCCGTCGCCGCTCGCGCCGTCGAGTCGCGCCTCGCGCTCGTGCATCTGCAGGCGCATGTCGGCGACGTCCAAACGCGAGACCTCGCCGGCGCCCACGAACACATCGGTCGCCCGCTCTGGATCGTCGGTGTGCAGGTGCACCTTCAGCGTGCTCGAATCGCCGACGACGAGCACCGAGTCGCCGAGCTGCTCGAGCGGCGCGATGAAGCGCCCCGGGCTCAGCCCGCTGCCGGTGACGGCGAAGTTCGTGCAGAAGCGGTACGTGCTCGAGCTGTGCTCCGGGTGCGTGATGCGCGCCGGCGCGTGGTGGTCGAGCGCGGGCGGCTCGTCGCCGCGCAACGCCGCGACGACGCCGGCGAACATGATCGTCAGCCCGTAGCCGCCGGCGTCGACGACGCCGGCGTCGCGCAGCGCCGCGAGCAGCTCGGGGCCGCGCTTGACCGAGTCCTGTCCGGCGATCACGGCGCGCTCGAGCGCGGCCGCGATCGCGGCGTCCTGCTCGGAGCGCTCGGTCGCGGGTCCGAGGCGGGGGTTCTCGGAGCTGTGCGCGAGGTCGGCGACGATCTGGTGCGCCATCTCGCGCGCGACGGTCAGGATCGTCCCCTCGGCGGGCTCGCGCACCGACGAGTACGCGCGGTCGGCAGCGTTCGCGAGCGCCGCGCCGATCAGCGTCGCGTCGATCAGCTGCCCCGGCCGCGAGACGAGCTCCTCGGCGGCGCCGCGGATCAGCTGCGAGAGGATCACGCCGGAGTTGCCGCGCGCGCCGAGCAGCGCCGCGCGCGCGACCGACTGCACGATCTCCTCGCGTCCGATCTCGTCGATCGTGCGCTCGCCGTCAGCGCCCTGCAGGCGGTCGAGCTCGTCGAGCACCGCGCGCAGCGTCAGCGCCATGTTGTCGCCCGTGTCGCCGTCGGCGACCGGGAACACGTTCAGGTCGTTGACCTCCTGGCGGCGCGATTCCAGGTGCGCGAGCGCGCCCGCCACGGCCGCGCGAAAGCGGCCCAGGTTGGTATCCGTCACGCCGACACGTCTATCACTTCATCCGGCCGCGGCGCACCGCGGGCGGCCGAAACGACTAGACAGCCTTCAATACCTTGCCGGCTTTGAGGCAGCGGGTGCAGACGTACACGCGCTTGGGCGCCTTGCCGACGATGATCCGCACCTTCTGCAGGTTCGGGTCGAAGCGACGCTTGGTCGCGACCATCGAGTGGCTGCGGCTCTGGCCGAACGCCGGTCCCTTGCCGCAGCTGTGACACACCTTTGCCATCGCGCGCAGTCTAGATGGTTTTCGATCGAGATCGGACGACCGCTACGCCGGCGTCTCAGGGCGCGCTCAGCTCACGTCGCAGCGCGGCCATCCGCAGGACGGCCTGCGCCGCGTGCGCGCCCTGGTCGCGCTTGCCGGGGCCCGAGCGCGCGAGCGCCTGCTCCATGCTATCGACCGTCAGCACGCCGAACGCGCATGGCACGCCGGTGCGAAGCTGCACGTCCATCACGCCGCGCGCGGCCTCGGCGCAGACGTGGTCGTAGTGGCTCGTCTCGCCGCGGATCACCGCGCCGAGGCACGCGACGCCGGCGAAGCGGCCCGACGCCGCGGCGTAGCTCGCGCCGAGCGGCAGCTCGTACGCGCCGGGCACGTCGAACACCTCGACGACGTGATCGCCGTCGGCCTCGAACGCGCCCGTCGCGCCGTCGATCAGACGCTCTGCGAGCTCCTCGTAGAAGCGACCGACGACGATCGCGTACGCGTCGCTCACCGGCCGTCCCGCTCGTCCTCGCGCTCCGGCGCGGACGATCGCTCCGCGTCGTTCGCGCGGGTCCTCGGCGACGGCGCGGTCGTGCTCGCGCTCGGCGTGCAGCAGCTCCTCGTCGAGGTTCAGCCCCTGGTGGTGCAGCGTGTGGCCCATCCGCTGCGCCTTCGTGCGCAGGTAGGACTCGTTGTGCGCGTTCGGCGCGTGCTCGATCGGGATCTGCGCGCTGACCGACAGCCCGTAGCCCTCGAGCCCCCTGATCTTCTTCGGGTTGTTCGTCAGGATGCGGATCGAGGAGAGGCCGAGGTCGGCGAGGATCTGCGCGCCGATGCCGTAGTCGCGCAGGTCGGCGGGCAGGCCGAGGCGCTCGTTCGCCTCGACCGTGTCGAGACCTTCCTCCTGGTAGCGGTAGGCGCGCAGCTTGTTCAGCAGCCCGATCCCGCGGCCCTCCTGCGCGAGGTACAGCAGCACGCCGCACCCTTCGCGCTCGATCATCGCGAGCGCCGACTCGAGCTGCTCGCCGCAGTCGCAGCGCAGCGAGTGGAACACGTCGCCGGTGAGGCACTCCGAGTGCACGCGCACGAGCACGTCGGGCTGGCCGGCGACGTCGCCCTTGACGAGCGCGACGTGGTGCTTGTCGTCGACCATCGAGCGGTAGCCGACGGCCTCGAAGTCGCCGAACGTCGTCGGCAGGCGCGTCGCGACGACGCGCTCGATCAGCCGGTCGTTGCGCCGGCGGTAGGCGATCAGGTCGGCGATCGTGACCATCTTCAGGCCGTGGCGCTCGCAGTAGGCGGCGAGGTCGGGCACGCGCGCCATCGAGCCGTCCTCGTTCATCACCTCGCAGATCACGCCCGCCGGCACGAGCCCGGCGAGCCGCGCGAGGTCGACGCTCGCCTCGGTGTGGCCCGTGCGCTCGAGCACGCCGCCCGGCTTCGCCTTCAGCGGGTTGACGTGCCCCGGCTGCCGGAGGTCCTCGGGGCGCGAGCTCGGGTCGACGGCGACCTGCATCGTGTGCGCGCGGTCGTGCGCGGAGACGCCCGTCGTGACGCCGTCGCGCGCCTCGATCGTGATCGTGAACGGCGTCTGCAGCGCCGACTCGTTCTTCGCCGTCATCAGCTCGAGGCCGAGCTCGTCGCAGCGCTCGGGCGTCAGCGCCAGGCAGATCCAGCCGCGCGCCTCCTTCGCCATGAAGTTGATCGCCTCGGGCGTGACGAACTGCGCCGCCATCACCAGGTCGCCCTCGTTCTCGCGGTCCTCGTCGTCGCAGACGACGACCATCCTGCCGTGGCGGATCTCCTCGATCGCCTCCTCAATCGTCGCGAACGGCGTCGTCGTGCGTGCTGTGCTCATCCTGATCGAGCTCCTTCGGTCACCGGCGTGTGCAGTCGTGACCCCATCAGCCGCTCCACGTGCTTGGCGAGCACGTCGACCTCGACGTTGATCCTCGCCCCCACCCCAACCTCTCCCAAGCCCGTGCGCTGGAGCGTCTCCGGTATCAGCGACACCGAGAAGCCGCGCGGCGAAAGAGCGCTGACGGTCAGGCTGACGCCGTCGAGCGCGACCGACCCCTTCTCGACGAGATAGCGCGCAAGGCGCGGCTCGATCTCGATCTCGAGCTCGCGTGCGAAGCCGTCGTCGCGCACCGCCGCGACGGTGCCGACGCCGTCGACGTGGCCCTGCACGACGTGGCCTCCGAGCCGGTCGCTCGCGCGCAGCGCCAGCTCGAGGTTGACCGGCGAGCGCTCGCGCAGCTCGCCGAGTGCGGAGCGCCGCAGCGTCTCGGCCATCACCTCGGCGGCGAAGCCGCCGTCCTCGACGCTCGTCGCCGTCAGGCAGACGCCGTTGACCGCGATCGAGTCGCCCTCGCCGAGTTCGCGCGCGAGCGCCGTCTCGATCCGCAGGCGCGCGCCGTCCGCGTCGCGCTCGATCGCGCGCACGCTGCCGAGGTCGCTGATCAGGCCGGTGAACATGAGCTGCGGTCGGTCTTCGTCATCGTCGAAAAAATCGGCTCACCACTCGCGCAGGCGCGCCGAGATCAGCAGGTCCTCGCCGACCCGCTCGCAGCCGAACGTCAGCGCGCGCATCGCCTCGGAGATCCGCTCGACGCCCATCCCCTCGAGCGGGTCGCGCGCGGAGCTGCCGCCGAGCACGAGCGGCGCGAGGAACAGCCTGATCTCGTCGATCTCGCCCGCGTCGAGGAACGCGCCGGCGAGGTGCGGGCCGCCCTCCAGCAGGATCGATGAGACGCCGAGCGCGCCGAGCTGCTCGAGCCCCGAGCGCACGCGCGCCGGCTCGTTCTCACCGGTCGCGACGAGCACGTGCGCGCCGGCCGCTTCGAGCGCGTCGGTCTCCGAGCGCGCCGCGGCGCGTGAGACGACGACCGTCAGCGGGATCTCCGCGGCCGCCGTCACCAGGCGCGAGCTCGGCGGCAGCCGCGCGATCGTGTCGAACACGACGCGCCGCGGCTGGTGCGATGGCTGCGCGAGCGCGCCCTCCGGACGCGCCGTCAACTGCGGGTCGTCGGCCAGCGCCGTGCCGATCCCGACGACGACCGCGTCGACGGACGCGCGCCAGCAGTGCGCCCGCAGGCGGCTGTCCTCGCCGCTGATCCACTGCGAGTCGCCGGTCCGCGTCGCGACCTTGCCGTCGAGCGTCATCGCCGACTTGAACAGCACCCACGGGCGCCCCACGCGCGCGTGCTTGCGAAACGCCTGGTTCAGCAGGCGCGCGCGCGTCGCCAGCTCGCCGTCGGCGACGACGACCTCGACGCCGTCGTCGCGCAGCATCCCCAGGCCGCGCCCCGACGCCTTCTCGGTCGGGTCGTCCGAGCCGACGACCACGCGCCTGATGCCCGACTGGATGATCGCGTCCGTGCACGGCGGCGTCTTGCCCTCGTGGCAGCACGGCTCGAGCGACACGTACAGCGTCGCGCCTGAGAGGTCCTCCAGCCCGCACGCCTCGATCGCGTTGACCTCGGCGTGCGCGGCGCCGAACGCTTCGTGCCAGCCCTCGCCGAGCACCTGCTCGCCGCGCGCGACGACCGCGCCGACGACGGGGTTCGGCTTGGTCGCGCCGGCGCCGTTGCGCGCGAGCTCGATCGCGCACGAAAGATGGGCCCTGTCGGTGTCAGTGCTGATCGTCATCGCTCTCGCCAGGATAACCCCGCTCAGCTCGCGCACCGGCCTCCGTGCAGGCGGTACACGGTGACATACGGACCCGGCCGCGCGTACGCGAGCGGGTAGTACTCGAAGCTCCAGTCGAACCCGAACGCGACCGGCGCGGCGCCGCGCGCGTACGGCGAGGCGCGGAACACGACCTCGCCCTGGCGTTCCAGCGCGCGGTAGTACGCGACCGCCAACGGCACCGCGCGCGGGTCCGCCAGCGCGCGCCCGGACTCGGTCGAGCCGCTCAGCACGTAGCAGTAGCCGTGCTGCTCGTAGTAGCCGAGCAGCGCCGGGCTGAGCGTGCGCTCGTAGTCCTCGATGCCGACGACGCTCAGCTGCTGCGTGAGCGAGCCGTCCGGCGCGATCCGCGAGACCAGGCCCGGGTACTTGCTCCAGCGGTAGGAGTTCGCTTCGCCCGGCCGGCTGCCCGGCCGCTCGCGCGCCCACACGTCCGGAGAGATCGGCTCGGCGACGATCTTCGCGCCTTCGGGCACGTTCGCGAGCATCCACTCGCGCGTGACGTTGCGCGTGTCCGCGCGCGCCAGCACGAGGCCCGAGTGGACGCTGAACACGAGCCCCTGCGCGAGCACGAGCGCGACGAGCAGCGCCGCCGCCGCGATCGCGACCGGGCCGTCGCCGACGCGTGGCGCGCGGCGAACGAGCCGCGCGAGCGCGCCGGCGAGCTCGATCACGAAGAACGCCGCGAGCAGGCACACGAGCGGGAAGATCGGCAGCAGCCAACGTCCGAAGTAGCGGCCCTCGAGGCCCATGAACACGAGGAACAGCAGCACCGCCGGAACGAGCACCCAGCCGAGCGCCGCGCGCCGGCGCCAGATCGCGATCGCGCCGCCGAGCGCCGCGAGCGCCGGCGCCCAGCCGAGGCCCCACGTCAGCGTCCACAGGTAGTACGCGAAGCCGCCGTCGCTCGGCGCGCCGAGCTTGCCCTGCGCTTCGGCCGACAGCGTCGACTGGTGCACGAGTTCCGAGTGGAAGCTCGAGTAGTCGAGCAGCGAGTACGGGTTCGCGACGAAGAACGCCGCGAACGCGAGCACGCCCGCGAGCGCCAGCCCGAGCAGCGCGCGCGGTCCTGCGTTCTTGCGCTCGGCGAGTCGTTCGTCATCGAGGAAGCGGACCGCGGCGGCGGCGGCCAGCGGCGCGAGCACGATCCCCGCGGTGTACTTCGTCGCGCACGCGAGCCCCAGCCCGACGCCGGCGAGCGCGTAGTCGAGCATCCGCCCCCTGCGCACGACGCCGGCCGTGCCGAGCAGCGACAGCGTCAGCGGCGCCAGCGTCGGCACGTCGTTGAGCGCGAGGTGCGCGTAGAACACCGGCAGGAACGCGACCGCCTCGATCGCCGCCGCGAGCAGCCCGACGGCGCGGCCGAGCAGGCGCGCGCCGGTCGCGTACAGCAGCCACAGCCCGGCGACGCCGAGCACCGCCGCCGCGACGCGCGCGAGCGTGTACACCTCCGCCGGGTGCAGCGCGAACGCCGTGCGCACCCCGTCGCCGCCACCGTACGCGAGCGCGAACAGGTAGTGCAGCACGTACGTGAACGCCGGCGGGTTGGCGAAGTAGTGCGGGTTCAGGCCGTGCCCGAACATCGTCACCGCACGCGGCACGAAGTGGTCGGCCTCGTCGGCGTTGTACGCGTACGGGAGGCCCTGTTCGATCCCCCACAGCCGCAGCGCGAGCCCGCCGGCGAGCACGGCCGCGAGCGCCGGCCAGGCCCAGCGGCGCGGCAGCGACGCGTGGGGCTCGGCCGCGGCCGAACGCTCAGCAGTTGCCATACACCGCGTAGTAGCCGCTCGTGAAGATCCGGTGGTAGCCGCTCTGCGGGACCTGGTCGCGCGGGTCGTCGCCGATGTCGACGATCGCCTCGAAGAACACGGCGGCGCCGAGCGGGAAGACCGCCACGCTGCCGCGCTTGATCCGGTTCTCGAGCGTGTGCGAGCCCTTGCCGACGTCCGCGCGCGCCTCGCTGCGCGCGACGATGTCGTGCTGGTTGGTGCTGTCGAGGATCCAGCGCGCGTCGGGGATCAGCTTGTTGTTCGGCAGCGTCACGAGCGGGCAGCGGCGCAGTTCGCGCTCGACCGCCGGCGCGTGCAGCGCGACGGCGAGGCCCTTGTGGAAGTCCTCGTGGTAGGCGAGCGTCGTGCGCAGGCTCGACAGGCTCAAGGTGCTCGCCGCCGACGCGACGCCGTAGATCACGAGCAGCCCCGCGAAGCCCATCCACACGCGGCGCATCAGCGTGCCCGGGCGGAGCATCGCCCAGCCGCCGACCGCGACGGCGCAGAACAGCACCAGCATCACCGCCGCGCCGAGCAGGTAGCGGTCGATCACAGACGCGCCGCCGGCGCCCTCGAGCACGTACACGCCGAGCAGCAGCACGAGCGCCGCCAGCGGCGTGCGCGTGCGCCGCGGCGTCAGCCACACGGCGAGCCCGGCGCCGGCGATCGCGCCGATCAGCACCGGCGTCTTGTCGATCCGCACGGCGTACGTCCAGAGCGAGCCGACGACGCTGGCGAGGCCCTGCGTGCGGCCCAGTTCCTGCGCGAGGCCGGCGGTCGAGTTCAGCGAGTAGAACGGCTTGCCGGTGACGATCAGATCGGTCGCCACCCAGATGACCGGCCCGATCGCGGCGATCGCGGCGTACCGCAGCGCCCGCGCGTTCGAGATCCGATTGGCGCGCGTCGGCCACACGCACCACAGCCAGTACGCGCCGCTCAGCAGCCACGCGTCCGGGCGCAGCAGCCCGGCCGCGGCGAGCACCAACAGGACCGCGGCGCCGCGGCGCGGCCGCTGCACCTCGAGCACGACCGCCCACACGATCAGCGCGACGTAGGAGATGTCGAGGTAGCCCTGCGCCGCGAGGTTCTCGACGAAGAAGCGGCTCAGCACGAGCAGCGCCGCGATCACGCCGACGACCGGGCCGAAGCACAGGCGCCCGAGCCGGTACATCGCCGCGACGAGCGCGACGAACGACGCGATCGAGCCGAGCACCATCAGCCGCGCGCCGCCCTGCCCGAAGATCGAGCAGAACATTCCGAACGCGATCGCCAGCGGATGCTCGGTCGGGCCGCGGTAGACGCGGAAGTCGGGCAGGTGCAGGTGCAGCAGGTCGCGGCCCCACAGCAGCGCGTAGAACGAGTCGTACGTCGGGTACGTCGGGTACACGAAGTAGCCGACGAGCGCGCCGACGCACATCGCGGCGAACGCGATCCGCGCCCACGGCCAAGCTCGCATCGAGCGGAGTCGCTCCAACCGGATCGAGCCCGGTCGCCGCCGGGTGAGCGTCGCGCTTTCCATCGAGACTCGGCCGTCTCGAGCTCCGGCGGCGCCGGTCACGGCGAGCGCCGGCGCCCGCCCGCACGGCTCCTGTCGGGAACGCCGCCGCGCTTTGGGATACTGCCGGGAGCCAAGTCTAGGCAATCGCGCCGATGAAGCTCATCATCCAGATCCCCTGCTTCAACGAGGCAGACCAGCTTCCGCAGACGCTCGCCGACCTGCCGCGAGAGGTGGACGGATTCGACCTCGTCGAGTGGCTGGTGATCGACGACGGCTCGACCGACGAGACTGTCGCCGTCGCGCGCGCGCACGGCGTCGACCACCTCGTGCGCCTGACGAACAACAAGGGCCTCGCGACCGGCTTCCAGGCCGGCATCGACACGGCGCTGAAGCTCGGCGCCGACGTCGTCGTCAACACCGACGCCGACAACCAGTACTACGGACCCGACGTCGCCCGCCTCGTGCGCCCGATCCTCGACGGTCGCGCCGACATGGTCGTCGGCGACCGCGAGGTCACCGGCATCGACCACTTCTCGCCGCTGAAGAAGTCGCTGCAGCGGCTCGGCTCGTGGGTCGTGCGGCAGGCCTCCTCGACGACCGTGCCCGACACGACGTCCGGCTTTCGCGCGTACAACCGCGAGGCGGCGATCCAGATGCTCGTCGTCTCGAAGTTCACGTACACGCTCGAGACGATCATCCAGGCCGGCAAGCTGCTCGTCGCGATCGACCACGTCCCCGTGCGCACGAACCCAAAGACGCGCGAGTCGCGCCTGTTCCCGTCGATGGGCGCGTACGTGCGGCGAAACGCCGTCTCGATCTTCCGCATCTACGCCCAGTACGAGCCGCTGCGCGTGTTCTGGAGCCTCGCGTTGCTGATCGGCCTCGCCTCGCTCGGCGTCTGGATCCGCTTCGTCGTCGCCTACGCCGAAGGCAACGGCAAGGGGCACGTCCAATCGCTGATCCTCGGCGCCGTGCTGTTCATTGCCGCCGTCGTGCTGTGGGCGCTCGGCGTGATCGGCGACCTGCTCGCCGCGCAGCGCGTGATGACGCAGCGGACGTTCGAGCGCGTGCGCCGGATCGAGCTGGAGCTCGGCGTCGCGCCCTCGCACTACGAACCGGGCGCTCGGGCGCCGAGCGCGGCCGCGGCGAGCAGGCCGCCCGCGGCCGAGCAGCCGCGCGGCGAGCCGCGAGAGGAGGCGGTGCGCCTGTGAGCGGCGTGACCGTCTCCGCCGACGGCGTCGTCACCGGCAACACCTACGACAAGTACGGCTCGAGCAATCCCGTCGTGCGACGGCTGATGGTGGGCTTCGAGCGCACGCTCGACGAGCTGATGGGCCGCGCCGCGCCGCGCTCGCTGCTCGACGTCGGCTGCGGCGAGGGCGTGCTCGTGCACCGCTGGGCGCTCGAGCTGCCACGCTCGCGCCTCGTCGGCATCGACCTCGAGGAGGAGTCGATCCAAGCGGGATGGGCCGCCCGCGAAGCGCCGAACCTCGAGTACCGGACGATGCCCGCCGAGGACCTGCCGTTCGCCGCGAACGAGTTCGAGCTGGCGAGCGCGATCGAGGTGCTCGAGCACGTGCCCGATCCCGAGCGCACGCTCGCCGAGATGGCGCGCTGCGCCGAGCGCCACCTGCTCGTGTCGGTCCCGCGCGAGCCGCTGTGGCGCGGCCTGAACCTCGCGCGCGGCGCCTACGTCGCCCAGCTCGGCAACACGCCGGGGCATCTCAACCACTGGTCCAAGCGCTCGTTCATCCGGCTGCTCGCCGGCTACGGCGACGTCGTCGAGGCGCGCTCGCCGTTCCCCTGGACGATGTTGCTTGTCCGGCTCTGATCCGCCACCGTCCGGAGGGGCGATGGGCGAGCAAGACAAGGACGCAGGAAGCGTGGCGCGCTCTGCACGCGAGCGACCGAGGACGCCGGCCGATCGAAGATCGGCCAGCGCCGCCCAGCGTTCATATGGCAGCGGAGCGCGGATCCTGTCGATCGGCATCGCCTCGACCGGGCTGCTGACGTTCGCTTACTTCTCGATCGCCAGCCACGTCCTCGGCGAACAGCCCGCCAAGCGGATCGACCTCCTGTGGTCGGTGATGTTCGTGATCATCTCCGTGATCTACCGGCCGATCGAACAGCTGCTCTCGCGCACGATCGCCGAACGCCGCGCGCGTGGGCACGCGCAACACACGTTGCGCGTGCCGATGCTGATCCAGGGCACGTTCGCGCTGACCTTCCTGATCGTCGCGCTCGCGTTGCACGACGAGCTCGTCAACCACGTGTTCGAAGGCCAGGAAGCGCTGTACGTCGTGCTCGTCGTCGGCACGCTCGCCTACGCCGCGAGCTACTTCGCGCGCGGCTGGCTCGCCGGTCATCAGCGCTTCGGCCTGTTCGGCGGCCTCGTGCTGATGGAGTCGGTCTCGCGCGTCTGCTTCGCGCTGGCCGTCGCGATCGGCATCGCCAGCGGCCAGACGGCCGTCGCGCTCGGGATCGCCGCGGCGCCGTTCGTCTCGCTGATCGTCGTGCCGCTCGCGTTTGCGCGCACCGGCGGCCGCCGTGCGGGCGCGTCGCGCACGAGCGGCGAGGAGCGAGCGCCGGCAAGCGAGAGCGTCGGCGAGCACCATGCGGGCGCGCTCGACGCGGCGATCACCGTCGACGAGGCCGACGCGGCGCTCGCCGGGCCCGGGACCGAGGGCGTGCAGGAGACGGCCGCGCACGACGACCTGTCGCTGCGCCGCGGCGGCGGCTTCGCCGTGTGGGTGTCGGGGATCATGCTCTCCGAGCAGACGCTGCTGAACGCCGCCGTGCTGACCGTCGACGCGACCTCGCCGAACCGCGCGCTCGCGGGGATCGTGTTCAACGTGCTGCTGATCGCGCGCGCGCCGCTGCAGCTGTTCCAGGCGATCCAGACCTCGCTGCTGCCCCATCTCACGGGTCTCGAGGCGACCGCCGGCCATGACGCGTTCGCGCGTGCGATCCGCACGACGATCCTCGCGATCCTCGCGTTCGCCGGCGCCGTCGCCGTCGGGCTGCTCGTCGTCGGGCCGTTCGCGATGCGTCACGTGTTCTTCGGGCAGAACTTCGACTACAAAGGCGCCGGCCTCGCGCTGATCGGCGTCGGCATGGGCCTCCATCTCTGCTCCGGCGCGCTCAACCAGGCCGCGCTCGCGCGCGACCGCGCGCGGGCCGCCGCCTGCTGCTGGCTGCTGGCCGCCGCGGTGTTCGTCGGCTGGATGCTGCTGCCCGCGATCTCAGAACAGCTGCTGCGCGCCGAGGTCGGCTACGCGGGCGCCACCGCGCTGCTCGCGCTCGCGCTGACGGTGCTCTACCGCCAGGGGACGCGGCGGATCGAGCTGCACGCGGCGTCGTAGCTCGCGCGACGGCTCGCGCCGGGTGTGCGGTGCCGTGGCGGCGCGACGGCGAGGTCTCAGTCGGCGTTCACGGACTGCGCGATCGCGCGGTACGCCTCGCCGGGGTCGGCCGCGCCGAAGATCGCCGAGCCGGCGACGAACACGCTCGCGCCCGCCCGCAGGCAGGCCGGCGCCGTGTCCGGCGCGATGCCGCCGTCGACCTGCACGGCGACGCGATCGCCGACGACCGCGCGAACGCGCGGGATCTTCTCCAGCGAGTGATCGATGAACGCCTGCCCTCCCCATCCGGGGTTGACCGTCATGCACAGCGCCATGTCGATCTCCGAAGGCACCTCCGAGAGCGCGCCGACGAGCGTGCCGGGGTTGATCGCGACGCCGACGCTCGCGCCGCGCTCGCGCGCGACGCTCGCCGCGTAGGCGATGTGCGGCGTCGCCTCGGCGTGGAACGTGACCGAGTCGGCGCCAGCCTGCACGAAGTCGGCGATGTGCCGCTCGGGCCGCTCGATCATCAGATGCACGTCGAGCATCGCGCCCGCGTCCTTGACCTGCGCTGCGATCCCGTCGACGACGACCGGCCCGAGCGTGATCGGCGGCACGAAGTGACCGTCCATCACGTCGACGTGGATCACGCGCGCGCCCGCCGCCAGCACCTCGCCGACCTGCTCGCGCAAGCGCCCGAAGTCCGCCGAGAGGATCGACGGCGCGACGCGCACGCCGGCGAGCAGCTCGCGCGCGAGATCGCTCACAGCGGTTGCAGCATGCTGTCGCCGCAGTGGTTGCACTTGAGGATCGCGGTCGAGGACATCCGCACGATCGTCGAGTGCTCGCCGCAGTTCGGGCAGACCGACGTCAGCTCGAAGCGGTGCAGGCAGTAGACGCAGCGGTACCGGCCGGGGAGGTTCGTCGGGCGCAGCCACGGCTCGCCGCAGTTCGGGCACTTCGGACCGAGCTCGACGACCGGCTTGGACGGCGCGTTCTCCTCGCCCTCCACGCGCTCAGCTCCGGCGCACGCGGGCGATGAAGAACCCCGCCGTGCGGTCGCGGTGGGGCAGCGTCAAGACGGTCCCCCCGAGCCCGCCGCGCTCCGGCGCGGCGCTCGCCGACGAACTCGTCGCGAGTGCGCTCGCGACGACCGGCTGACCGACCTCCGATTGGTCAGCGGCGAGATCGTCGAGGCTGAAGTCGGCGTGAGATTCCAGGAAGTTCGCGATCAAGTGCTCGCTCTCCGTGGGCGAGATCGTGCACGTAGAGTAGACAAGCACGCCCCCCGGACGAACCGCCTCGGCGCCGGCCGCGAGGATCTCGCGCTGGGTCCTCGCCATCTGCGCGACGGCCTCCGGCGTCGCGCGCCAGCGCAGGTCGGCGCGCGCCTGCAACGTGCCGAGGCCCGAGCACGGAGGGTCGACGAGCACGCGGTCGAACGTCCCGCGCTCGGGCGAGACGACCACCGCGTCGGCCAGCTCGACGCGCACGCGCTCCGCGCGCAGGCGATGCGCCGTCTCGCGCAGCTGCCGTGCGCGACGCTCGTTGCGCTCGACCGCGACGACCTCACCCTTGCCGCCCATCAGCGCCGCGAGGTGCGTCGCCTTGCCGCCGGGCGCGGCGCACAGGTCGAGGACGCGCTCGCCGGGTTGCGGGTCGAGCGCGCGCGAGACGAGCATCGCCGCGCGCGACTGCGCGATCAGCGCGCCCGAGCGCCACAGCGGCGAGCAGTGCGCGTCGAACGGCCCGTCGAGCACGAGCGCCTCCGACAGCGCGCCGTCGGCGTGAAGCGCGACCGACGCCCGCCGCAGCTCGGCCGCGACCGTCGGCGCGTCGGCGACGAGCGTGTTCGCGCGCAGCGCGACCTCGCCCGGCTCGTTGTCGCAGGCCATCAACGCGCGCGCGTCTCGCGCGCCGAGCCGATCCCACCACAGGCGCGCGACCCACAGCGGGTGAGAGTGCATGATCGCCGCCCGCTCGGGCGTCGCGTCGTCGAGCGCTCCGAGCAGCTGCTCGCGCCCTTCGCGCGCCGCGCGACGCAGCACGGCGTTGACGAGGCCGTGCCCGCGCCCGCGGCCGGCCTTCGCGAGCTCGACCGCGTCGTCGACGACGGCGCGATCGGGCGCCGAGTCGAGGTACAGCAGCTCGTACAGGCCGAGGCGCAGCGCGGCGAGCACGGGAGCGTCGAGTCGGACGACCGCTCGCCCGGCGAGCCGTTCGATCAGGTGGTCGAGCGTGCCCTTGCGCTGGACCGCGCCGTAGGCGAGGCGCATCGCGAGCGCCCGGTCGCGGCGGTCGAGCTTCGCCGCCTCGGCGTGCAGCGCCAGGTCGGCGTACGCGCCGCGCTCGAACACGCGCCGCACGACCGCGAACGCGCAGCGGCGCGCGGGGGCGATCGTCGGGCTCGGCCTGCGCGAGACTGCGTTCACGGTGGAGACGCTAGCCCGCGCGGACGGCGCGCGACGGTGCGAGGACGGCGGCGAGATCGTCCGCCAGCCGCGCCGACTCCGCTTCGGCAAGCGTCGCGATCGTAATGCGGATCGCCGGCGGCCTCGCCGCGAGGCGATAGGGCGCGCCGGGCGCGACGACCCATCCGCGCGCGACGAGCGCGCCGACGACGCCGGTCTCGTCCTCGACCGGCACCCACACGTTCAGGCCCGAGGGCGCCGTCGCGGCGATCCCGCGCTCGGCGAGCGCGTGCAGCAGGCGCTCGCGCCGCGCCGCGTACGTCGCGCTCGCGCGCTCGATCGCCTCGAGCACGTGCGGATCGCGCCACAGGCCGAGCACGAGCCGCTGCAGGATGTGGCTGACCCAGCCCGGCCCGCACAGCTGGCGGCCCTGCACGCGCGCGAGCGTCTGCGGATCGGCCGCCAGCGCCGCCAGCCGCAGGTCCGGCCCGAGCGCCTTCGCGACCGAGCGCGTCGCCGCCCAGCGCTCGCGGCCGGCGACCGTCGTGTACAGCTCGCAGCCGGCGACGTCGCCGAGGTGGTCGTCCTCGATCACCAGCGCGTGCGGCGCCGCGGCGAGCGTCGCGCGCAGCTGCTCGGCGCGCCGCGCGTCAAGCGCGGCGCCCGTCGGGTTCTGGCCGCGCGGCGTCAGCACGACCGCGCTCGCGCCGCGCGCGAGCGCCGTCTCGAGGCCGTCGGGACGCATCCCGCGCTCGTCGATCGCGACGGGCTCGAGCGCGAGCCCGCGCGCGCGAAGCAGGTCGAACAGCGCCGCGTAGCCGGGGTTCTCGACCGCGACGCGGTCGCCGGCGCGCACGTGCGCGTCGAGCGCCCGCTCGATCCCGTCGAGCGCGCCGCTGACGATGCACGGCGCCTCGCACGCGATTCCGTCGGCGGCGAAGCGCTCGCGCGCGAGCTGCGCGAGCTCGGGCAGCGCCGCCGGCTCGCCGTACAGCCGCTGCGGCAGGTTCGTGCCGGCAAGCGCGCGCTTGAGGTCCGGCAGCAGCGCCGGATCGGGGTTGCCCTGCGAGAGGTCGCGAGCGCCGGGCGGCACCGGCAGGGGAGCGCGCGCCGCGCCAAGCGGCGGGCGCTCGCCGATCCGCGTGCCGCGACGCGGCTCGCTGACGACGACGCCGCGCCGGCGCAGCTCGGCGATCGCGGTCGCGACCGTCACCGGGCTCAGCGCGACCTCGGTCGCGAGACGGCGCACCGACGGCAGCCGCTGGCCCGGCTGCAGCTCGCCGAGCGCGACCGCGCGCTCGATGCTCTCCACCAGCCCCGCCGCGCTCGTCGCCGTGATCCGATACTGTTTCAGATCAGACATCAATCTGTACTATTACAGATCGGAGGGACACGATGGAGCAAGCGATCTCCGAGCGCGTGCGCCTGCGCCGCAAGCGCGAGCGCGGCCGCCACGACCGCGCGAGCATCGACGCGATCCTCGACGAGGCGCTGATCGCGCACCTGGGGATCGTCGGCGAGCGCGGGCAGCCGGTCGTCGTCCCGACGCTGCACGCGCGTGACGGCGACGTCGTCTACGTGCACGGCTCGAGCGCGAGCCGTGCGCTGCGCGTCCTGCGCGCGGGCGTCCCGGCGTGCCTGACCGTCTCGCTGCTCGACGGCCTCGTGCTGGCGCGCGCGGCGATGCACCACTCGGCCAACTACCGCTCGGTGATGCTGCTCGGAACGGCGCGCCCGGTCGAGCGCCCGGCGGAGAAGCTCGCGGCGCTGGAGACGATCGTCGAGCACATCGTGCCGGGCCGCTGGAACGAAGCGCGGAAGCCGAGCGAGAACGAGCTGAAGGCGACCGCCGTGCTGGCGCTCGGAATCGACGAGGTCTCGGCGAAGGTCCGCAGCGGGCCGCCGGTCGATGACGAGGAGGACTACGCGCTGGCGGTGTGGGCCGGCGTGATTCCGTTCGCGAGCCAGCCCGGCGCGCCGCAGCCCGACCCGCGGATGAGCGCCGAGATCCCGCTGCCGGGCTCGCTCGCCGCCTACCGGCGAACGGCGAGGCCGTGACCGCGCAGGTACGCCTCGGCCGGCATCGGCCGCCCGCCCGGCGGCTGCACGACGCGCAGCGCGAGCGCACCCTCGGCGCAGACCAGCAGCAACCGCTCATCGCGCGCGAGCACGCCCGGTGCGGCGCCGGGCACGGCGGGTGCGAGCGCGGCCTCGTGCACGCCCAGCAGCGTCCCGTCCTCGAGCGCGACGCGCGCGCCGATCTGCGGGTGCAGGGCGCGGACGACGCGCTCGAGCTCGACCGCCGTACGCGCCGGGTCGAGCGTGCGCTCGCGTGACTCGATCTTCTCCGCGTACGTCACGCCGCGCTCGGTCTGCTCGACGAACGCCGGCGGCTGGCCGTCGGCTTTCGCGTCGAGCACGCGCAGCAGCAGCCGCGCGCCGAGCTCGCTGAGCCGCGGCGCGAGCGAGCCGTAGGAGTCCTCGGGGCGGATCGGCTCCTGCTCGGCGAGACACACCGGGCCGCTGTCGAGACCGGCCGTCAGGCGCAGGATCGAGACGCCGGTCAGCTCGTCGCCCGCCATGATCGCGCGCTCGATCGGCGCCGCCCCGCGCCAGCGCGGCAGCAGCGACGGGTGCACGTTGAGCAGCTCGTGCGCCGACAGCAGCGGCTCCTTGATCAGCGCGCCGAACGCGCAGACGACGACCGCGTCGGGCCGCACCGCAGTCGATCGCGGCGACCGTCTCGGGGTCGTTGACGCTCGCCGGCTGCGCGAGCGTCAGTCCGAGCGCTCGCGCAGCCTCGGCGACCGGCGGCGAGGCGAGCTGCCGTCCGCGCCCGCGCGGGCGGTCGGGGCGCGTCAACACGAAGATCGGCCGATGCCGCGCGTCCTCGGCGAGCCGCGCGAGGATCGTCGCGGCGAACTCGCTCGTGCCGAGGAAGACGACGCCCAAGGCGCGCGCCGCGCCGCTAGGCGGCGGCCGTCTCCTGCGCCTCGCGCATCGCGCGCATCGCCTCCTTGCGCGCCTCGCGCGAGATCCGGTCGAGGATCAGCACGCCGTCGAGATGGTCGATCTCGTGCTGGATCACGCGCGCCGGGAGCGCCTCGGCCTCGATCTCGAGCGGCGCACCGCCGGGATCCTGCGCGCGCACGCGCACCTGCACGGGACGCTCGACCTCGACGTGCACGCCCGGCAGGCTCAGGCAGCCCTCTTCGGCCGTCTCGAGCTCCTCGCTGCGCCACTCGATCACCGGGTTGACGAGCGCCGTCAACGGTTCTTCGGGGTACGCGCGGTAGACGAGCACGCGGTGCAGCACGCCGAGCTGCGTGGCGGCCAGGCCCACGCCGAGCGCGTCGTGCATCAGCTCGCCCATCCGCTCGACCTCGCGTCGCAGCGCCGTGTCGAAGCGCTCGACCGGCAGCGCCTTCGTGCGCAGCACCGGATCGCCGAGCTTTCGCACGAAGCGCAGCGCATGGTCGCGCCGTTCGCGCGTCTCGGCGTCGAGCTCCTCGGGCTCGGGCGCGTCCTCCTCGCGCTCGACCTCGACGTCGGCGTCCTCGGAGGCCGGGATCGGGAGCTCTTCGAGCGTCGGCGTCTCGGCGCTGTCCTGCTCTGCCGTCATGCGCCCAGTCTATGAGGAGCGGCGGGGACGGCGCAGATGCGCGAGCGCCCCGCTGCGTGGCTGGGCGCGTGCGGACGCCCTCGCCGAATCGCTATCCCTTCTGCGACAGGCGAACCGCTCGCGTCAGCTTCGATGCCGGAGCCGGCGAGGACTTCTCGATCGTCAAGCTCGCGCTCAGACGGCCGTGTCCCGCCTTCAGCAGCGAGCGCCCGGTCGCGCTCAGCTTGATCGCGACCGACTTCGTCGCTCCGGCCGCGATCGAGAAGCTCGCGGAGCCGATCTTCACGCCGTGCCCGTGCCTCCCGAGCGTCTTCGCGACGATCGTCAACGTGCCGGAGCACGGCGCCGTGCCGGCGCATGACAGCTTGAGCGCGCCGGCGCCCTTCGCGTTGATCGAGATCGCCGAGCCCGCGAGCGCGACCGTCGCGGTCGGCGCGAGGGTGATCGAGACGAAGCCACCGGCTCCCGGCGCGGGCTGAGAGCCTGCGCCCACATTGCCCGTCCCGCCCCCTCCGACGAGGCCGGCGCCGCCCGTTCCAGCGCCGGCGGCATTCCCGCCGCCAGCGCCACCCGAAGCCGGCGCTTCGATCGCGACGGAGCGAGCGATCTGCGCGTTCAAGCCGTCGCTGCCCGTGACCAGGAGCTTGACGGTGTATAGGCCGCTTGCGGCGTACGTGTCCGACGGACTTGCGCCGGCCGCCTTGGCGGGCGGCGCCCGGTTCAAAGCAGCTCTCGACTTTTTCCGGCGTCAGCACGAAGTACTCGACGCCGAGACCGGTCGGAAGGTCGTGCGCGGCTACGTACCTGGCGACCTCGGCCTGGATCTGTTCGTCGGTCAGGCAGATCGGCGCTCGGCTGCAACCGCTTGCCGGATATTTTTCTTCGTCGATCAGTTCGCCGCCGAATTTCACGTCGTAGTTGGCGAACTGGCCGGCCGCGTCGTTGTACTGGGCGGCGACGGAGTCGGCGTTCTGGTGGCCGCCGCTGTCGTGTTCGAGCGCCTCGAAGTACGTGTCGATGCCCGACCTGTAGTCGCTCGGATAGGCCGCCGCCGTGCTCGGGCGCCAGTAGAGCGTGTAGTCGGTGTTCGACGACATCACGGGACCGCCGTTGTAGTCGAGGTTCGAGAACGCGCGGTCGAACACGTGCGGGCGCGGCGCAGCCGCCGCCGGGCGCTTGCCGGGCACGGGGAAGTAGCTGACCGCGTTGCCGTCCGGCAGTTGCGTGATCACGGCTGACGCCGAGGTTGCGAGCGAAGTGAGGAGTCCGATCGTGGACAGCAGGACAACGATGCGGAGCGCTCTCAAACTTCCTCCCCGTTTCGGCCGGTTGCCCCTTGCGGCTGCGCAGCATGCATGCCGTTCGGACAATCACATACGAGTTCTCGGAACTACTGCGGGTCCACGTCGACGCTGAAGTGAACCCCCGGATACCCCCCGCCGCCGGCGACGCGCTTGACCGCCTCGCCGACGGCGGCGACCGCCGGCCGGCGCTCGAGCGCCTTGACGATCAGCGACTCGCGCTCGCGGCCGCGCAGGCGAAACAGCGCGGCCGGACCGAGCACCGATCGCTCGCCGCCCGCCGCCCGGCCGTCGGCCCGCAGCAGCTCGCGGATCGCGCCCGCCGCCTCGCGCGCCGGCCGTGTGTCCTCGGCGGAGCAGACGATCCTGATCAGGTGCGAGAACGGCGGGTAGTCGAGCGCGCGCCGGCGCTCGAGCTCGCCGGCGAGGAAGCCGTCGCTGTCGTGCCGCGCCGCGCGGAGGATCGCGCGCGCCTGCGGGGCGATCGTCTGGACCAGCACGCGGCCGTCGGCGCCGCGTCCGACGCGCCCGGCGAGCTGCGCGATCAGCGCGAACGTCCGCTCCTCGGCGCGGAAGTCGGGAAAGCGCAGCGTCGCGTCGGCGTCGAGCACGACGCCGAGCGTGACGTCGGGGAAGTCGTGGCCCTTGGCGACCATCTGCGTTCCGATCAGCACGCCGCAAGCGGCCGTCTCGAAGCGGCGCAGCAAACCGCCGACGGCGCCGTCGCCGTTCGCGTCCTGCGGCCCACCTCCCTCCCTGCGCGGCGCGGCCGGACCGGTGGGCCCCGCTGCGACGTCGGCGTCGAGACGGAAGATCGGAAAGTCGCCGTCGTCGAGCACGCTCGCGAGCTCGTGCTGCAGGCGCTCGGTGCCGGCTCCGTGCCTCGCGACCGACACCGACGCGCACTCGCCGCAGCGTTCGGGCGCCGGCTCGCGGTGACCGCAGTGGTGGCAGGCGACGAACCCGCCGGCGCGATGCAGCACGAGCGCGACGTCGCAATGGGGACAGCTCCAGACGTGGCCGCAGGAGCGACACGAGAGGAAGTTGGACCAGCCGCGGCGGTTGAGCAGCACGATCGCCTTGCCGCGCTGCTCGCGCACGCGGGCAAGCGCCTGCTCGGTCTGCGGGTGCAGGCCGTGGGCCTCGTCGCGCATGTCGAGCACGTCGACCGGCGGCAGCGGCCGCCCGTCGACGCGCCGCGGCAGCGTCGACGCCGGCACCCGGTGGGCGCTCTCCGCGCGTGGCGTCGCGCTGCCCAGCAGCAGCACCGCGTCGCTGCGCCGCGCGCGCTCGGCGGCGACGTCGCGCGCGTCATAGCGCGGGTCGCCTTCGTGCTTGTAGGAGGACTCGTGCTCCTCGTCGATCACGATCAGCCCGAGGCGCTCGATCGGCGCGAACACCGCCGAACGCGGCCCGACGCAGATCCGCGCCTCGCCCTCGCGCAGCCGCCGCCACTCGGCGTAGCGCTCGGCCCCGCGCAGCTGCGAGTGCAGCACGGCGACCGTCCCGCCGAAGCGATCGACGAAGCGGCTGACCGTCTGCGGCGTCAGCGCGATCTCCGGCACGAGCACGATCACGCCGCGGTCCTGCGCCAGCGCCGCCTCGGCCGCGCGAAGGTAGACCTCCGTCTTGCCCGACCCGGTCACGCCGTGCAGCAGCCGCGTGTGCGCGCGGCGCTCGGCCAGCGCGACGTGCAGCGAGGCGAGGGCCGCCTCCTGGTCGGCGTTCAGGGTCGGCGGTTCGAGCGCGCGTGCGCCGAGCGCGATGCGCGGCGAGAGCGAGACCGGCCGGCGGCGGCGACCGCTCAGCCGGCGCGTGGCCCCCGGTGGGAGCACCAGCCCGAGCGCACGCGAGAGCGTCGAGCAGTACTCCACGGCGATCCAGCTCGCAAGCTCGACCATCTCGGGTGGAACCCCGAGCTCGAGCGCGCGCAGCGGCGCGAGCAGCTTCTCGGCGGCGATCTCGCTCGAGTCGGCCAGCCCGACGACGACGCCGAGCACCTCGCGGCGGCCGAACGGCACGACGAGCATCGAGCCGATCTCGACGGCGCCGCCGCGCAGGTCCTCGGGCAGCCGGTAGTCGAACGGCCCGCGCAGCGCGCGCGCCGTCGTCATCGGCTCGACTTGAGCGATGCTGGGCACCGCCCGGACGTTAGGTCAGAGCCCGGCGGCAGACCGCAGGGCCGCGGCCTTGTCTGCCTTCTCCCACGTGAAGTCGTGGTCTTCGCGGCCGAAGTGCCCGTACGCGGCCGTCTTCTGGTAGATCGGGCGGTGCAGTTTGAGCTCCTCGCGGAACGCGCCCGGCCGCAGGTCGAAGACCTCGTCGACGGCTTTCGCGATCTGCGCCCGCCCGATTTTCTCGGTGCCGAACGTCTCGACCATCACCGACACCGGGTGCGCGACGCCGATCGCGTAGGCGACCTGGATTTCGGCGCGCTCGGCGAGCCCGGCGGCGACGATGTTCTTCGCCACCCAGCGCGCCGCGTAGGCAGCCGAGCGGTCGACCTTCGACGGGTCCTTGCCGGAGAACGCGCCGCCGCCGTGACGCGCCATCCCGCCGTACGTGTCGACGATGATCTTGCGCCCGGTCAGCCCGCAGTCGCCCATCGGGCCGCCGATCACGAATTTCCCGGTCGGGTTGACGAGGAAGTTGCGCGCGAGCTTCTTCTCGTCGTACAGGTCCGCCGGCAGCACCGGACGGAGCACGTGCTCGAGCAGGTCGGGCTTGATCAGGCTCTCTGAGTCGAGCCCCTCGGCGTGCTGCGTGGAGATCAGGATCTTTTCGATCTCGACCGGCTTGCCGTCCGCGTAGCGGACCGTCACCTGCGTCTTGCCGTCGGGGCGCAGGTAGGGGACAACGTCCCCCTTGCGGACCTCCGACAGACGCTTGGCGAGCTTGTGCGCGAGCGAGATCGGCAGCGGCATCAGCTCCTCGGTCTCGTTCGAGGCGTAGCCGAACATCATCCCCTGGTCGCCCGCGCCGGCGACGTCGAGCTCGTCCTCGTCGGCGGGGTCGTGGCGGCTCTCGTAAGCGGTGTCGACGCCCTGGGCGATGTCCGGCGACTGCTTGTCGATCGCGCTGATCACGGCGCACGTGTCGCAGTCGAAGCCGTAGCCGGCGTCGTCGTAGCCGATCCGGCGCACCGTCTCGCGCGCGATCTCCTGGATGTCGACGTACGTGTCGGTCGAGATCTCACCGGAGACGACGACGAGGCCCGTGTTGACGAGCGTCTCGCAGGCGACGCGCCCGTAGGGATCGTCGCGCAGCACCGCGTCGAGCACGCCGTCGGAGATCTGGTCGGCAATCTTGTCCGGGTGGCCCTCGGTGACGGACTCGGACGTGAACAGGAATTCGTTGTCTGAAAGCTCAGTCATGGCCGCAGCGGTTCGCTCCAGGGTCGTTCGTCAGGGGCAATGTCCGGCGCGGGCCGGACGCGAGGCGGGACAGTCTAGGCGAACGCCCGCGATCAGCGTGAGCCCGCTCCGGCGCGCTGCTCGCGCGTGGCGCGCCCGCGCTGCCCGCGCTCGACGAAGTCGATCACCAGCGGCACGCCCTCCATCCCGTATCGCGCGCGCAGGCGGTTCTCGACGAAGTACGCGTAGTCGCGCGTCACGCGCGTGCGCGAGTTGACCTGGATCGCGAAGCGCGGCGGCCGCTGCTCGATCTGCGTCATGTAGATCAGCTTCAACCGATGCCCGCTGGCGCCGCGGCGCGTGCCGACCGGCGGCTGGCGCGCCTGCACGACCTCCGAGAGGAAGCGGTTCAGCTCCGGCGTCGGGATCCGCACCGCCATCCGGTCGCCGAGCGCGATCACCTCGGTCAGCAGGCGTGCGACGTGACGGCCGGTCTTCGCGCTGACCGTCAGCACGCGCGGGCGCAGGCGCAGCTTTTCAGCGACGCGCGCGCGCTCGTGCAGGAGCTCGTCCTCCTCGCCGTCGTGCAGGTCCCACTTGTTCAGCACGATCGCCGTCGCGCAGCCGGCCTTCATCGCCAGCTCCGCCACGCGCAGGTCCTGCGCGGTGACGCCGTCGGTCGCGTCGCACACGACGAGCGCCACGTCGGCGCGCTCGGCCGCTCGCTGCGAGCGCAGCGCCGTGTAGTACTCGACCGAGTCGGCGACCTTCGACTGCCGCCGCATGCCGGCCGTGTCGATCAGCGTCAAGCGCCGGTCGCCGACGAGCAGCGGCATGTCGATCGCGTCGCGCGTCGTGCCGGCGAGCTCGGAGACGATCACCCGGTCCTCGCCGAGAAAGCGATTGACGAGCGAGGACTTGCCGACGTTCGGCCGGCCGATCACCGCCAGACGGATCGTGTCGCGCTCCTCCTCGGGCTCGCCCTCGGGCAGCAGCTCGACGATCCGGTCGAGCAGGTCGCCCGAGCCGAGCCCCTGCGTGGCGGACACCGCGAGCGGCTCGCCGAGGCCCAGGCGGTGGAACTCGGCGGCCTGCGGGATGTCGCCGGGGGAGTCGCACTTGTTGGCCGCGAGGATCGTCGGCAGCGGCGAGCGACGCAGCAGGTCGGCCATCTCCTCGTCGCCCGGACGCACGCCGGCGCGCGCGTCGACGACCAGCACCGCGACCTGCGCATCGGCGAGCCCCGCACGCGCCTGGTCGCGGATCGATCCGGCCAGCGGATCCTCGTCGTGGAAGTCGACGCCACCCGTGTCGATCAGTGTGAAGCGGCGTCCGTTCCACTCGCACTCGAGCTCCTTGCGGTCGCGCGTGACGCCCGGGCGCTCGTGCACGACCGCCTCGCGCGAGCCCGTGAGGCGGTTGATCAGCGAGGACTTCCCCACGTTCGGATAGCCGACGACGGCGACCTTCATGCAGCCAGTATGACCCGGGGGCGGCGCGCGGCCGGGCGGCGGGGCGGCGCCGGCGCTCCGCGCCAGCGTCCGCTCAGCGCCTACGACCGGCCGCAGCGCTCTCGCGCGCCAGCGCCGCGAGCCGCGCGACGACCTGCTCGGCGTCGAGCCCTGTCGTATCGATCGTCACGGCGCCGTCGGCGGCCCGCAGCGGGCTGTGTTCGCGCTCGATGTCGCGTTCGTCGCGCTGCGCCTGCTCGGCGAGCACGTCTGCTACGTCGGCGCCGAGCTCGGCGGCGCGCCGGCGCGCGCGCTCGTGCGGGCTCGCCGTGAGGAAGACCTTCAAGCCGGCGTCCGGCGCGACGACCGTGCCGATGTCGCGCCCCTCGGCGACCCAGTCGCCGCTCGCGATCAGCGCCCGCTGCTTGGCGAGGAGCGCCGCGCGCACGCCCGGGTCGCCGGCGACGCGCGAGGCGGCCTGCGAGACGGCCGCCGTGCGGATCTCCTCGCTGACGTCGCGACCGTTCAGCAGCGTGCGCTCGTCGCGCAGCTCGATCCGCGCGGCGCGCGCGAGCTCGGCCGGCTCGCGCGCCGGCGCGCTCAGCGTCAGCAGCGCCACGCAGCGGTACATCGCGCCGCTGTCGAGGTAAGCGAAGCCGAGCGCGCGTGCAAGGCCGCGCGCGACCGTCGACTTGCCCGCACCGGCCGGCCCGTCGATCGCTATGAGCAAAGCGCCGCCAGATCGTCGACGAAGCCCGGATAGGAGACCGTCGCGGCCTCCATCCCGCGCACCTCGACGCCCTCGCGCGAGGCGAGGCCGGCGATCGCGCCGAGCATCGCCATCCGATGATCGCCGCGCGCCTCGATCACGCCGCCGCGCAGCCCGCCGGTCCCCTGCACGGCGAAGCCGTCCTCGGTCGCCTCGATCTCGGCGCCCAGGCCGCGCAGGCCCTCGACGACGCCGGCGATCCGGTCGGACTCCTTCACGCGCAGCTCCTGCGCGCCGCGCACGAGCGTCTCGCCCTCGGCGAAGCAGCCGAGCAGCGCGACGAGCGGGAGCTCGTCGATCGCCAGCGGAACCTCGTCGGCCTCGACGACGGTGCCCTCGAGCTGCCCGTGCGCGACGTCGAGGTCGCTGACCGGCTCGTGCGGCAGCAGCTCGCCGCTCTCCTCCTCGAGGTCGCCGAGCACGATCCCGTGCATCCGCCGCACGATCCGCAGGAAGCCCGTGCGCGTCCAGTTCACGCCGACGTCGCCGATCAAGAGGCGCGAGCCCGGCACGAGCACGCCCGCCGCCACGAGGAACGCCGCCGAGCTCGGATCGCCCGGCACGCGCACGCCGTCGAGCAGCAGCTCGTCCGCGTTGACGACGGTCACGTGGCGGCCGTTGCGATGGACGGCGACGCCCGCGCCGAGCAGCATCCGCTCGGTGTGGTCGCGACTGCGCGTCGGCTCGCCGACCGTCGTCGCGCCGTCGGCCGCGAGCGCGGCGAGCAGCACGCACGACTTGACCTGCGCGCTCGCGACGGCCAGCTCGTAGGAGATCGCGCGCAGGTGCGCGCCACGCACCGTCAGCGGCGGGAAGCGGCCCTCGCGAGCGCTCAGCTCGGCGCCCATCAGCCGCAGCGGCTCGGCGATCCGGTCGACTGGGCGCCGGCGGATCGACGCGTCGCCGTCGAGCGTGAACAGCGAGCCGTCCTGCGCCGCGAGCCAGCCGGGCAGCAGACGCAGCAGCGTTCCCGCGTTGCCGACGTCGATCGGCCTATCCGGCTCGCGCGCCTCGCGCAACCCCGTTCCGCGCACGATCACGGTGTCCTCGTCGCGCAGCTCGACGAGCGCGCCGAGCGCGCGCACGGCGGCGAGCGTCGAGTCGGTGTCGGCGGCATGCAGGTAGCGCTCGATCCGCACGGGCTCGGAGGCCATCGCGCCGAGCAGCGCCGCGCGGTGCGAGATCGACTTGTCCGGCGGCGCGCGCAGCTCGCCGCTCAGCCCGCGGGCGGGCTCGAAGCGCATCGTCATCCCTCCATCATCGCGCGCGCGGCCGGCGCCGAGCTTCCCGCCGGCGCCGGGCGGCTCCGCGCAGCGATCATCCCTGCGCCACCGGGAACCCCAACTCGCCGATCAGCTCGCTCGCACGCGCGACGTCGCCGCCGTCGTCCAGCCACAGCGAGACGACGCCTTCGCGGTTGTCCTGCGACGGGGCCAGCGCCAGGTCGCGGATGTTGACGCCGGCGCCGCCCAGCGCCAGCGCGATCTGCGCGATCACGCCCGGCCGGTTGGGGACCGAGACGCGCAACTCGGTGGCCGCGCCGCCGCTCAGCCCGGTGCCGAGCAGCCGCTCGCGATCGGCGCGCGCCGAGTCGTTCCAGGCGGCGAGCGCGGCCGCGTCGCCGGCGGCGAGCGCGGAGCGCACGCGCTCGATTCGCGCCGCGTGCTCGTCGATCGCCGCGAGCAGCGCGTCGCGGTTGGACATGTAGATGTCGGTCCAGATCGAGCTGTTCGCGCCGGCCACGCGCGTCGCGTCGCGAAAGCTCGGTCCGACCGCCGGCACGCGTCCCGGCGCCGCGTCGCCGAGCGCGCTCGCGGCCTGCGCGGCGAGCACGTTCGCGAGCACGTGCGGCAGGTGCGAGACGACCGCCAGCAGGCGGTCGTGCGTGTCGGCGTCGATCGCCGTCGGCAGCGCGCCGATCCTCGTCAGCAGGCGGTGCAGGCGCTCGTACAGAACGCCCGCCGTGCCCGCGGCCGGCGTCAGGTACCACGTGGCCCCCTCGAACAGGTCCTCGCGCGCATGCTCGACGCCGGCGGTCTCGGCGCCGGCCAGCGGGTGCCCGCCGACGAAGCGCTCGTCGGCGCTCGCGTCGGACAGCGCGCGCTTGGTCGAGCCGACGTCGCTGACGACGCAGTCGGCGCGTGCAGCCTGCAGCGCGACGCGCACGGTCTCGCCGAGCGCGCCGACCGGCGTCGCGACGAACACGACGTCGGCGTCGTCGACCGCCTCGGCGACGCTGCCCGCGGCGCGGTCGATCGCGCCGAGCTCGAGCGCGTGCGCGAGCACGCGCGCATCGGCGTCGTAGCCGCGTACCTCCGCGCCCGCGCGACGCCGGACGGCCAGGCCGATCGAGCCGCCGATCAGCCCGACCCCCAGCACCGCGACGTTCAAAGAGCTGCCCCCGAAGCGCTCATCCGACGGCGCTGAGCGCCCTGCCCGCGAGCCGCGCGGCCTGCTCGACGGCCGCAGCGTAGTCGGCGAAGTCCTCCGCGCGCAGCGCCTGCGGTCCGTCGCAGATCGCCTCCTCGGGCTTCGGGTGCACCTCGACGATGATCCCGTCGGCGCCGACGGCGGCGGCCGCGAGCGACAGCGGCAGGACGAGCTCGCGCCGCCCGGCCGCGTGGCTCGGGTCGACGACCACCGGCAGGTGCGAGAGCTCCTTCAGCACCGGGATCGCCATCAGGTCGAGCGTGAAGCGGTAGGCGGTCTCGAACGTGCGGATCCCGCGCTCGCACAGCATCACGTTGGGGTTGCCTTCCTTGAGGATGTACTCGGCGGCCATCAGCAGCTCGTCGAGCGTCGAGGAGAGCCCGCGCTTAGCAGCGCCGGGCGCCCGGAGCGCCCGATCTCGGCAAGCAGCGGGTAGTTCTGCATGTTGCGGGCGCCGATCTGCACGACGTCGGCTACCTCGAGCACCGCGTCGATGTCGCGCATGTCCATCAGCTCGGTGACGATCGGCAGCCCCGTCTCCGACTTCGCCTCGGCGAGCAGTCGCAGGCCCTCCTGCCCGAGACCCTGGAACGCGTACGGCGAGGTGCGCGGCTTGTACGCGCCGCCGCGCAGGAACGACGCGCCGGCGTCGCGCACGACGCGCGCGGTCTCGAGCGTCTGCTCGCGCGACTCGACCGTGCAGGGCCCGGCGATCAGCGCGAAGTGCTCGCCGCCGATCTTGCGCCCTTCGATCTCGAGCACAGTCCGCTCGCCGTGCGTGATCTGCGCAGAGGCCAGCTTGTAAGGCTTCAGGATCGGCATCACGCGGTCGACGCCCGGCTCGCCCTCGAGCCCGAGGCTGTCGACGTTGACGTCCTGCTCGACGTCGCCGATCGCGCCGATCACGGTCAGCCGCGCGCCGACGATGCGGTGGGCCAGCGCCCCGGCGCTCTCGATTTTCTCGACGACGGACTCGACCTCCTCGTCGGTCGCCGTCTCCTTCATCACGATCATCATCGATTCATCCTTTCAACAAGCCGAAATCTTATGGTCTGGGAAGCCGCCGCGCCAGCGCTGCGGCGGGGCTGAGCGGGCTTCGTGAGCTCTCGCGACACGCCGCGCGGCGGGCCGCGGGAGGAGGGGGCTGCCGCCCCCGCGAAAAGGCGCTCGGCCTCCCTGCTGGGAGACCCGTTGCGGCCGCTGGAGCCCGCTCACGCAGGCTCGGGCCGAAGCGCCTAGCTAAATCGCCAGGCGGCGGGATACGACCACGCGAAGCACGCGAGCGCGCTCGGGAGAGAGCTGCGGCTGGATGCTGTTGCGAGCGGGGACATGGTCGGTCTGGAAGGTTGTAGCAAGTTCACAGCACCTCGGCAAGCGCGTCGAGGAAGCGCACGTTCTCCTGCGGGGTGCCGTACGTGACGCGCAGCGCTCCCGGCTCGCCGAGCGCAGCGCCGCCGCGCACGAGCACGCCGCGCTCCTGCAGGCCGGCCATCACCGCCGCTTCCTCGCGCTGGCCGATCTCGACCGGGTCGTCGCCGGCCGATCGGTCGCCGAGCCGGAACCAGCAGAAGTTCGCCTGCGAGGCGGCCGGGACGAGGCCGAGCGCGCGCAGCCGCTCGTCGACCGAGATCCGCTCGGCGACGTTGCGTGCGACGCGGTCGATCACCTCGTCCTGATGCGCGAGCGCCTCGACCGCCGCGGCCTGCGCGAGCGCGTTGCAGAAGAACGGCTGGCGCACCTGATCGAGCGCGCGCGGGAGCAGCTCCGAGCCGCACAGCGCGAAGCCGACGCGCAGCCCGCACAGCCCGTGGACCTTCGAGAAGGTCCGCAGCAGCGCGAGGTTCGGGTGGTGCTCGAGCAGCTCGATCGACGCGTCCGGGTCCTGCATCAGGTTGAACTCGCAGTAGGCCTCGTCGACGATCACGCAGACGTGCGACGGCACCTGGTCGACGAACTCGGCGATCTGCTCCAGCGGGATCGCCGTGCTCGTGGGGTTGTTCGGGTTGCACACGAGCACGAGCCGCGTGGCGACGTTGATCTCGCGCAGCATCGCCGGCAGGTCGTGACGGTCCTCGGCGTCGAGCGCGACCGTGATCGCGCGCGCCCCCGAGGCGGCGCCGAGATGCGGGTAGACCGAGAACGACGGCCACGAGTAGACGAGCTCCGCGCCGGGCTCGAGCAGCGCCTCGCCGGCGGCGAGCAGGATGTCGCACGAGCCGTTGCCGATCGCGATGCGCGACTGCGGCACGCCGTGGCGCTCGCTCAGGGACCGGCGCAGCAGTGAGTTCGACGGGTCGGGGTAGCGGTTCAGATCGCCCAGCGCCCGATCGATCGCCTCGCGCACGGCCGGCAGCGGCGGATATGGCGACTCGTTGCTCGCCAGGCGAATCGGCGGCGCAGCGTCGGCGTAGCCGCCGGCGACGGGATAGCTCGGCAGGCGCGCGATGCGCGCTGAGAACTCGAGGGGCACGCGCCTATTGTGCCGCCTGCAGGTCCGTGCGCAGGGCCGCCGCCTCGCCGAGGTAGACGTGGTGGGCGACGTGGCCGTCGTCGGCGTAGTAGTGGATCAGGACCCTGATCACGCGCGGTAACGAGCCCGGCACGTCGAGCTCGCGCGCGCACAGCAGCGGCACCGACTCGAACCCGAGCGCACGAGCGGCGACGGCCGGGAACTCGGCCGTCAGCTCGTTCGTGGCGGTGAAGATGCAGCTGACGACGCGCTCCGGTGCGAGCGCGTTGCGCTCGAGGATCTCGCGCATCAGCGTCGTCGTGGCGTCGAGGATCTCCTGCGCGTCGTTGCGCTCGACGCTGATCGCTCCCCGCAGGGCAAAGAGTCGCATGCGCGGGCGATTGTGGCAGAGCGGCAGCAGCGCGGGCGCGGGCCGCCGCCGCACGCCTGTCAGAGCGCGCTCAGGAGCGCGAGCTCGCGCTCGTTCAGGCGCCGGTGCTCGCCCGCGGCGAGCCCGCCGAGCTCGAGCGGCCCGAAGCGCTCGCGACGCAGCTCGAGCACCGGATGGCCGACGGCCGCGCACATCCGACGAACCTGGCGGTTGCGCCCCTCGTGGATCGTCAGCTCGAGCTCGCGCGGGCCGACGCGGCGCACGCGCGCGGGCGCAGTCAGACCGTCCTCGAGCTCGACACCCTCGCGCAGGCGCCGCAGCTCCTGCTCGGCGATCGCGCCGCCGGCGAGCAGCGCGCGGTAGGTCTTCGGCACCTCGTGGCGCGGATGCGTCAGACGGTTGGCCAGCTCGCCGTCGTTGCTCAGCAGGATCAGGCCGCTGCTGTCGGCGTCGAGTCGTCCGACCGGATACAGGCGGGCGCCGTCGGCCGGTACGAGGTCGAGCACGGTCGTCCTCCCGTGGGTGTCGCTCGCGGTCGAGACGACGCCGACGGGCTTGTTCAGCGCGTAGGTGATGCGCGGCTCGGGTCCACCGACCGGCCGCCCGTCGACGCTGACGTGCGAACGCTCGTCGACGTCGCGCGCCGGATCGAGGATGACCTCGCCCTCGACGCTGACGCGCCCGGCGGCGACGATCGCCTCGGCGGCGCGACGCGAGGCGACGCCCGCGTGCGCGAGGTACTTGGCGAGGCGCATCAGCGCTGCTCCGGCAAGCGGGCCATCGGCTGCAACCATAGACACGCCGCTCCGCGCCGCGGCGCCGTCGTGGCGCGTGGACGTGCCCGGCGAACCGACGCGAACCATGGACCTGACACTGCTCGAGGAGACGCTCGCCGCGCACGACCAGCCGCGCTTTCGCGCGCGCCAGGTATGGGCGTGGGCGGCGCGCGGCGCGCGCGACTACGAGGAGATGACCGACCTGCCGGTGGCGCTGCGCGAGCGGCTCGCGCGCGAGCTGCCGTTCTCGAGCCTGACGCTGCGCCACGAGGCGCGCGCGAGCGACGGAACGGTCAAGGCGCTGTTCGCGACCGCCGACGAGCGACCGCTGGAGGCCGTGCTGATGCGCTACCGCGATCGGCGCCGCTCGATCTGCCTCTCCTCGCAGTCGGGCTGTCCGCTGACGTGCACGTTCTGCGCGACCGGGCAGATGAGGTTCGCGCGCAACCTGACGGCCTCGGAGATCGTCGACCAGGCGCTGCACTTTCGCCGCCTGGATCGGGACGCCGCGCCGCTGACGAACTGCGTGTTCATGGGCATGGGCGAGCCGATGCTGAACATCGAGAACGTGCTCGCCGCATGCGAGCGACTGCCCGACCTCGGCGTCGGGCACCGCCATACGGCGATCTCGACCGTCGGCTGGATCCCCGGGATCGAACGCCTCGCCGAGCAGGAGATGCCGCTGCGCTTGGCGCTCTCGCTGCACGCGGCCGATGAAGCGCTGCGCTCGGAGCTGATGCCCGTCAACGACCGCTACCCGCTGAGCGAGGTGATCGACGCGTGCCACGCCTTCTACGCGCGCAAGCGGCGGCGCGTGTTCGTCGAGTACGTGATGCTCGGGGGGATCAACGACCGCTACGAGCAGGCGCTCGCGCTCGCACGCCTGCTCGCGCCGGCGCGCGCGCAGGAGCGCTCGATCTTCAAGGTCGACCTGATCCCGTACAACCCGACCGACTCGCCTTACGAGGGCTCGACACGCGCCTCGATCGCCGCCTTCCGCGACGCGCTGCTCGCGCACGACGTGCCGGCGACGGTCCGCCTCACGCGCGGGCGCGACATCGACGCGGCCTGTGGCCAGCTCGCGGCACGTGCAAGTTAACGATCCAAACGCACGCGAGCGACGAACCAGTCGAGAGCTCAGAGAAGGCTCAGCAGCTCGACGTCGCGCCCCTGCGCGAGTGCGAGAACGCCCGAGTCGAAGGTGATCAGGCGCAGGTCGCGACGACGCGCGAGCGTCAACAGGTGCGCGTCGGTCACCTGGCGGTAACCGCTCACCACCGGCACGTCCTCGTCGGTGAGCGACACATCGTCGGTCACGAAGTGATGACCGTCGAGGGCACGCAGCGCGACGAGGACGGCGCGCGCGGCCTCGACGCCGATTGCGCTCGGCAGCGCCTTGCGGTTCGACGACACGCGCACGAAGCCGCTCTCGGTGATCGGGCACGTCGCCCATCCGCTCGCGCGGTTGGCGGCGAACCAGGAGCGCATCTCCGCGTGGTGCACGTGCGAGTCCCACGCGAGCGCGACCAGCGCGTTGACGTCGAGCAGCGCCGCGATCGCGTCAGTCCTCGTCGAGCGCGCGCCGCACCATCTCGGGTGTGATCGGCTGCGTGCCGGCCGGCACACGGATCACGGGCACCCCATCCTCAGCCGCGATCTGCGCTGGCGTCAGACCGCGGCGCGCGAGCTCTGAGATGACCGAGCCGAGCGACCGACGCTCGCCGCTCGCCAGCTCCTTCGCGGCGACTACGACATCGTCATCAAGGTCCAGCGTGGTGCGCATCGGTGTTGATGTTATCGCATCAGCGCATCAACGTCAGCTCGCGCGCGCCTCGCCGGCCTTCAGCAACCGCTCGCGCAGCTCGGCCTGCTCCTCGGGCGTCGGGTCCCAGCGCGCGACGTCGGGGAGCTCGTCGAGCGAGCGCAGGCCGAACAGCTTGAGGAACTGCGTCGTCGTGCGGTAGACGATCGCGCCGAACTGCGAGTGACCGGCCTCCTCGATCAGGCCGCGGTCGAGCAGCGTCGCGACGGCGGAGTCGGCGCTGACGCCGCGGATCCGTGCGATCTCCGGACGTGAGACGGGTTGCAGGTAGGCGACGATCGCGAGCGTCTCGGCCTGCGCCGGCGTCAGCGTCGCCACGCGCGGGCGGCTGAACAGCCGCCGCGCGGCGTCCTCGCTGGCGGGGTCGCTGGCGAACGTCCAGCCGCCGCCGAGCTCGCGCAGGACGATCCCCGAGCGCCCGCGCGCGTGGCGCTCGGCGAGCAGCGCGAGCGCGGCCGTCACGGCCCCCTCGCCGGCCTCGCACGCTTCGGCCAGCTCGGCGGGCGCGAGCGGATCGCTCGAGAGGAACAGCAGCGCCTCGACGGTGCGCGCCAGGCGTGGGACGTCCGCAGGCGGCTCGCTCACCCGGCGAGCCCCGCGGCCGCGGCGTCGAGACCGCCGGCACGAGCGTCGGCGACACCGGCGGGACCGGCGGGACCGGCGAGCGAGAGCACGCCCGCCGGCGCGGCGGCGGGACGGTGCACGTCGATCTCGCCGAAGCTCTCGCCCTGCTCCCAGTCGGCCTCGCCGCGCTTGTAGAGCTCGAGCAGCGCGAACAGCGTGACGGCGACGGTCATCCGATCGGCGCCGCGCACGGCCTCCTCGAAGCTGAACGAGCCGCGCCGCAGCAGGCCGCGCAGCAGCGCGAGGCGCTCGGAGACGGCGACGCGCGGCACCGACACGTGACGCAGGCTGATCTCCGGCGGCATCGCCAGCAGGCGGCCGATCGCGGCGCCGAGCGCGTCGGGGTCCTCGGAGCCGTCGGCCGGCGCGAGCACGGTGCGGCGCAGGCCGGGCGGCAGCGGCGCCTCGCGGAAGCGGTGGCCGCGCTCGACTTCGAGCAGCGCGCCCGAGGTGGCCGGCGGCGGCACGGTAGCGGCGCGCGTCGAGCATCCGCGCGAGCAGCTCCTCGGCCGCCTCCTCGGGCTCGATGTCCAGCTCCTCGTCGTCCTCGCCGAGCAGCATCAGGCGCGACTTCAGCTCGAGCAGCGCGGCGATCAGCACGATGAACTCGGTCGCGCTCTCGAGGTCGAGCTCGCCGCGCGCTTCGAGGTGGTCGAGGTAGGCGAGCACGACGTCGGCGAGCGACAGCTCCAGCAGGTCGATCTCTTCGCGCAGGACGAGCGTCAGCAGCAGGTCGAACGGCCCCGTGAAGACCTCGAGGTCGAGCTCGAGCCGCGTGATGTTCGTGGCCTGACCTGTGCTCGCCATCGCGCTCACCGTACAGCCCGGCCCCGACGCGCGGCGCCGACGCCCATCCGCTCGCGCACGTCGGCGAGCGTCTCGCCGGCAATCGCCCTGGCGCGCTCGGCGCCGTCGGCGAGGATCGCCTCGAGCGCCTGCTCGTCGCCGCGCAGCTCGGCGTAGCGCTCGCGCACAGGCGCGAGGTAGTCGACGACGGCCGCGGCGACGGCGCCCTTCAGCTCGCCGTAGCGAGCGTCGGCGAGCTCGGCTTCGACCGCGCTGGGCTCGACGCCGCGCACCGCGGCGAGGATCTCGATCAGGTTGCTGACGCCCGGCTTCTCGGGGTCGCGGCGCACGTCCGAGCCCGAGTCGGTGACGGCGCCCTTCAGCTTCTTCTCGATCGCGCTCGGCTCGTCGAGCACGTACACGGTGCCCTGGCTGCGCCGGGGTGCCGAGCCGGTCGTCGACATCTTGCGCGTCGGCTCCTGCAGGTCCATGATCCTCGCGCCGACCGACGGGATCCGCTAGCTCGGGCACGACGAGCACCTCCTCGTCATTCGCAAAGCGCGAGTTGAAGCGACGCGCGACGTCGCGCATCAGCTCGACGTGCTCGCGCTGGTCCTCGCCGACCGGCACCTCGTCGGCGCGGTAGGCGAGCACGTCGGCGGCCATCAGCACCGGATAGAACAGCAGGCCCGCCGAGACCAGCTCGCGCTGTGCCACGGACTTGTCGCGGAACTGGTGCATGCGCTCCAGGCGTCCGAGTTCGGTGACGCCCGACAGCAGCCACGTCAGCTCGGTGTGCTCGTGCACGTCGGACTGGCGGAAGAGGATGCAGCGCCCGGGATCGAGGCCGGCGGCGAGCAGGATCGCAGTCGTGTCGTAGAAGCGCTTACGCAGCTCGGCCGGGTCGTAGGACACGGTCAGCGCGTGCAGGTCGACGATGCAGTAGATCCCCTCGCCGCGATCCTGGCCCGAGACGTACTGCGCGATCGCGCCGATGTAGTTGCCGAGGTGCTTGCGGCCGGTCGGCTGGATTCCGGAGAAGATGCGCACGTCGATCCGAGCGCCTCTCAGCGCCGCCGCAGCGCGGGGTCCGTGAGCCACGGAGGATCCCAACCGCGCTCGAGCGGGTTGACGTTCACCCCCGGCGGGACGATCTCGTCGATCCGGTCGAGCAGCTCCGCGGGCAGCACGCGCTCGAGCGCCGGCAGCTGGCTGTCGAGGTGCTCGTGCGTGCGCGGGCCGATGATCGCGGCGGTCACGGCCGGATGCGCGGTGACGAACGCGAGCGCCATCTCGATCAGCGACATGCCCGCTTCCTCGGCGAGCTCGCCGAGCGCCTGCGCGGCCTCGAGCTTGCGCTGGTTGGCCGGATCAGACATGTCGTAGCGGGCGGGCATCATCTGCGCGCGCCTGCTCGTGTCCGGCGACTCGCCGCCCTTGCCGTAGCGACCGGAGAGCCAGCCCATCGCGAGCGGGCTCCACGGGATCACGCCGATGCCGTATTGCCGGCAGACCGGCAGCACGTCGGCCTCGATCGCGCGGTTCAGCATCGAGTAGGGCGGCTGCTCGCAGACGAAGCGCTCGCGCGCGCGCCGCTCGGCGACCCACTGCGCCTGCACGATCTGATGCGCGGGGAACGTCGAGCTGCCGACGTAGCGGACCTTGCCGGCGTGCACGAGGTCGCTGAGCGCGCCGAGCGTCTCGTCGATCTCGGTGTCGAGCTCGGGGCGGTGGATCTGGTAGAGGTCGATCCAGTCGGTTTTCAGCCGCCGCAGGCTGTTCTCGACCTCCCGCACGATCCAGCGGCGCGAGTTGCCGAACTGGTTCGGATCCTCGTCGTGCATCTTGCCGTGCAGCTTCGTCGCGAGCACGACCGACTCGCGCCGGGCGCCGGCGAGCGCCTTGCCGACGATCTCCTCGGACTCGCCGCGCGAGTAGACGTCGGCGGTGTCGATGAAGTTGATCCCCGCGTCGAGCGCGCGGTGGATGATCGCGATCGAGTCCTCGTGGTCGGTGTTGCCGTACGCGCCGAACATCATCGCGCCGAGGCACAGCGGGCTGACGCTGACGCCGGTCGCGCCGAGTTTGCGGTACTCGATCGCCACGCTCAGCCCACTTCGCTCAGCGTCTCGCGAATCCGCGGGTGCTTCGCCGCCGCGACCTCGTCGAGCCGGCGCACGGGCGTCGAGTACGGCGCGCTGAGGGCGATCTCGGGGTTCTGGGCGGCCTCGGCGAGGATCGCCGCGATCGCGTCGGCGAACGCGTCGAGCGTCTCCTTGGTCTCGGTCTCGGTCGGCTCGACCATCAGCGCCTCGTCGACGAGCAGCGGGAAGTAGACGGTCGGCGGATGGAAGCCGTAGTCGAGCAACCGCTTGGCGAGGTCGAGCGTCTTGATCTTCAGCTCCTGCTTCATCGGGCCGCCGGACAGCACGAACTCGTGCATGCACAGCTCGCCATACGCGAGCGGCAGGTACTCGGCGACGCCCTTCTGCTTGAGGCGCGCGAGCAGGTAGTTGGCGTTCAGCACGGCCACCTCGGAGGCGTCCGTCAGCCCGTCGCCGCCGAGCGAGCGGATGTAGGCGTAGGAGCGCACGAAGCAACCGTAGTTGCCGTGGAAGCCGCGCAGGCGCCCGATCGACTTCGGACGGTCGTGCGGTCGAGCGAGAGCGAGCCGTCCTCGGCGCGCGCGAGCACCGGCAGCAGCGCAGGTACGGCGCGACGCGATCGGACACGGCGATCGGCCCCGAGCCGGGGCCGCCGCCGCCGTGCGGCTGCGTGAACGACTTGTGCAGGTTGAAGTGGACGATGTCGAAGCCCATGTCGCCGGGGCGCGAGAGGCCCATCACGGCGTTGAGGTTGGCGCCGTCGTAGTACAGCGTCGCGCCGACGCCGTGCACGATCTGCGCGATCTCGGCGATGTTCGGGTCGAACAGCCCGAGCGTGTTCGGGTTGGTCAGCATCAGGCACGCGACGTCCTCGTCGGCCTTCGCGCGCAGGTCGTCGATGTCGATCCCGCCGTCGGCGTTCGTCGCGAGCTTGACGACCTGCAGTCCGGCCATCGTCACGGTCGCGGGGTTCGTGCCGTGCGCGGTGTCGGGCGTCAGCACCTTCTTGCGCGCCTCGCCGCGATCCTCGTGATAGGCGCGCGTCAGGAGCACCCCGGCGAGCTCGCCGTGCGAGCCGGCCGACGGCTGCAGCGAGACGTGCGGCAGGCCGGAGACCTCGGCGAGCGCCTCCTGCAGGTTCCACATCAGCTCGAGCGCGCCCTGCGAGCGCTCGGCGTCCTGCAGCGGGTGCAGGCGCGCGTGGCCGGGCAGCGCCGCGACGCGCTCGTGCAGGCGCGGATTGTGCTTCATCGTGCACGAGCCGAGCGGGTAGAAGCCCGAGTCGAGGTCGAAGTTGCGCTTGGAGATGCCGACGTAGTGGCGCACGATCTCCGGCTCGGAGACCTCCGGCAGGCGCGCGCGCGCGCCGCGGCGAAGACGCGCCGGCAACAGCTCCGCGGGGTCGACGGCCGGCACGTCGAGCGCCGGCGCGACGAACGCGCGGCGCCCGGGCGCGCCCTTCTCGAAGATCGTGCGCGCGCGGTCGCGCTGCAGCGGCGTCTCGCCCGGACCGCCGGCGGCCGCGCGCAGCCCGTGGTGCGGATGGTGTCCGTCGATCCCGGGATCGGCGTGCAGGTGGTTCTCGTCGATCGCGTTCACGCCGCGACCGCCCCCGTCTCGCGCTCTCGCGAACCCCCATCGCCCTCGCGCTCGGCGGCGAGCGCCGCGGCGAGCACGTCGGTGAGGCGGTCGATGTCCTTGCGCGAGCGACGCTCGGTGAGCGCCACGAGCAGCACGCCGCGGTCCTCCGCGCGTCCGCTCAACGCCTGCACGTCGACGCCCGGGTTGACGCCGTCGGCGGCGCAGCGCCGGCGCACGGCGGCGACGTCGGCGTCGAGCGCCAGCGCGAACTCGCGCACGACCGGCTGCTCGTGCAGCTTCTGCACGCCGTCGATCGCCGCGAGGCGCTCGCGGGCGTAGTGCGTGCGAGCGAGCAGCAGCTCGCCGAGCTCGACGATCCCGTCGCGCCCGAGCCACGAGAGGTAGACGACGCCGGCGAGCGCGTTGAGCGCTTGCGCCGTACAGATGTTCGACGTCGCTTTCTCGCGGCGGATGTGCTGCTCGCGCGTCTGCAACGTGAGCACGAAGCCGCGGCGTCCGTCGACGTCGACCGTCTCGCCGGCGATCCGTCCGGGCATCCGTCGCAGGTACTCCTCGCGCGCCGCGAAGAAGCCGAACGAAGGGCCGCCGAAGTCGAGCCGGTTGCCGAGCGGCTGCCCCTCGCCGACGGCGACGTCGACGCCGCATTCGCCGGGCGAGGCGAGCACGCCCAGCGCGATCGGGTCGGCCTGCGCGATGACGACCGGGCCGCCGCCCTCGCCGGCGTCCTTCGCGGCGGCGCTGAGCGCCGCGGCGTCCTCGACGGCGCCGTAGAAGTTCGGTTGCGCGAAGATCGCGGCGCTCGTCTGCGCGTCGATCGCCTCGGCCCATGCGTCGGGGTCGGTCACGCCGTCGCGCAACGGCGCCTCGACGACGTCCATGCCGTAGCCGTGCGCGAGCGTCGCGAGCGTCTGCAGCGTGTGCGGGTGCAGCCCGGCGCTCGCGACGATCCGCGAGCGGCCGTTGTGGAGCTTGGCCATGTACGCGGCGGCGGCGACCGCCGACGGGCCCTCGTACGTCGAGGCGTTCGACGCGGGCAGGCCGGTCAGCTCGCTGATCGCCGTCTGGTACTCGAACATCACCTGCAGCCCGCCCTGGGAGATCTCGGGCTGGTAGGGCGTGTACGGCGTGAGGAACTCCGAGCGCTCCATCAGCATGTCGACGATCGCCGGCACGTAGTGGTCGTACATGCCGGCGCCGAGGAAGCTCAGCTCGTCTTCGGCGCTCGTGTTGCGCGCCGCGAGCTGCGAGAGATGGGCGAAGACGTCCTGCTCGCTCTGCCCGTCGGGCAGCTCCAGCGCGCGGTCGAGGCGGACCGCCGGCGGGATCTGACGGTCGAAGAGCTCCTGCACGGAGTCGACGCCGATCGCGTCGAGCATCGCGTCGAGGTCGCGGCGGTGATGGCGGTGTAGCGGCTCAAGTCTGAGCTCAGCCTAGCCGCCGAGCGTGGCGACGTACGCGCTCGCGTCCATCAGCGCGTCGCGCTCGCCGGGGTCCGACATACGTACCTTGACGAGCCAGCCGGCGCCGTACGGGTCCTCGTTGATCGCCCGCGGATCGTCCGACAGCGACTCGTTGACCTCGACGATCTCGCCGGACAGCGGCGCGATCACGTCCGAGACGGCCTTGACCGACTCGACCTCGGCGTACGGCGCGTCCTTGCTGACGCTCGCGCCGAGCGCCGGCAGGTCGAAGAAGACGACCTCGCCGAGCGAGTCCTGCGCGTACCACGTGATCCCGAGCGTCGCCGAGGAGGGATCGTCGGCGTCGATCCGCGCCCAGTCGTGCTCGGCGTGGTAGAGGAGGTCCTCCGGGTAGCTGCTGTCTGCCATCACGCGGCCTTTCGGTAGAGCGGCTTCTGCTTGACCACGGCGCGGCGCATCTTGCCACGAACGTCGATCTCGAGTTCGCTGCCGACGGCGGCGAGCGCGGCCGGCACGTAGGCCATCCCGATCCCGACGCCGAGCGTCGGCGACATCGTCCCGCTCGTCACCTCGCCCCCGCCGAGGACGGGGTTGCCCTGCCGCGCGATTCCCGGCCCGTCGATCTCGAACGCGACGAGCCGCTCGCTCGGGCCGGCCTCGCGCACCGCGCGCACGGCGTCGGCGCCGACGAAACCCGTGCCCTCCTTGCAGCACCAGCCCAGGCCGGCCTCGATCGGGCCGCGGTCGATCGACAGGTCGTTGCCGTAGAGGTGGAAGCAGACCTCCAGGCGCAACGTGTCGCGCGCGGCGAGGCCGGCCGGACGGGCGCCGCGGCGGACGATCGCCTCCCACAGCGCCGGCGCCAGCGACGGACGGCAGAGCAGCTCGACGCCGTCCTCGCCGGTGTAGCCGGTCCCGCACACGAGCACGTCCTCGCCGGCCAGGCGCCGCGTCGCGACCGTCATGCGCGCCGGCAGCGGCGCGTCGGAGATCGCCTGCACGATGCCGCGCGCGAGCGGCCCCTGGACGGCGAGCATCGCGTAGTCGTCGATCCGATCGACGACCTCTGCCTCCGGGAAGGCCGCGGCGTGCGCGCGAAGCCATGCGAGGTCGCGCTCGTGGTTCGCTGCGTTCGTGACGAGGAGGTAGCGGTCGCTGTCGAGGCGATAGGCGAACAGGTCGTCGAGCACGCCGCCGTCCTCGCGGCACAGCACGCTGTACTGCGCGCCGCCGCCGTCGCGCCCGAGCGCGATCCGCTCGACGTCGTTCGACAGCGCTCGCTGCAGCAGCGCCGTCGCCTGCGCGCCGGAGATCTCGATCTCGCCCATGTGCGAGACATCGAAGATGCCGCACGACTCGCGCGCGGCGCGATGCTCGACGCCGACGCCCTCGTATTGCACCGGCATCTGCCAGCCGGCGAAGTCGACGATCTTCGCCCCGGCCGCGACGTGCGCTCGTACAGCGCGTGTGCGGCGCAGGCGGTGCTCGTCAGGGCTCGCCAGGCTAGCACGCCGGTCGGCGCGGGCTCATGGCCCGCCGCTCGGACTAGCGCAAGAACGGCGGCACGTCGATGTCGTCGTCGGAGATCTCAAGCGACGAGCGCTGGCGATCGTCGATCGACGGGCGGCGGTCGCGGCCGCGCTCGCGGCTCTCGCGGCGCGCGGAGCGTCCGGGGCGATGATCGAAGCCGGTGCCGATCACGGTCACGCGCACCTCGTCGGACATCGACTCGTCGATCACCGCGCCGAAGATGATGTTCGCGTTCGGGTCGGCCGCGTTCTGGATCGTCTCGGCGGCGTCGTTGACCTCGAACAGGCCGAGGTCCTTGCCGCCGGTGATGTTCAGGAGGATGCCGGTCGCGCCGTCGACGGACTCCTCGAGCAGCGGCGAGCTGATCGCGGCCTTCGCGGCGTCGGCGCTGCGGCTCTCGCCGCCGGCGACGCCGATGCCCATCAGCGCCGAGCCGGCGTCGGCCATGATCGTGCGCACGTCGGCGAAGTCGAGGTTGATCAGCCCGGGGATCGTGATCAGGTCGGTGATGCCCTGCACGCCTTGGCGCAGCACGTTGTCGGCCTCGCGGAACGCGTCGAGCATCGACGTGCGCCGCTCGACGACCGTCAAGAGCTTCTCGTTGGGGATCACGATCAGCGTGTCGACGACCTCGCGCAGGCGCTCGATGCCCTCGGTCGCCTGGCGACCGCGCTGCGAGCCCTCGAAGTCGAACGGCCGCGTCACGACGCCGACGGTCAGCGCGCCGATCTCGTTCTTCGCGATCTCCGCGATCACGGGCGCCGCGCCCGTGCCCGTGCCGCCGCCCTCGCCGGCGGTGACGAACACCATGTCCGCGCCCTTCAGCGCCTCCTTGATGTCGTCGCGCGACTCCGACGCCGCCGACAGCCCGACGTCCGGGTTGGCGCCCGCGCCGAGCCCCTTCGTCGACTCGTGGCCGATGTTCAGCTTGACGTCGGCGTCGCACATCGCGAGCGCCTGCGCGTCGGTGTTTGCCGCGATGAACTCGACCCCGCGCAGCCCCGCGTCGACCATGCGGCTGACCGCGTTCGTGCCGCCGCCGCCGACGCCCACGACCTTGATCACCGCCAGATAGCTACCGCTGCTCTCCATGATGGTTCTGTCCGAACCCTTCAGTAGAAAATTAGGGTTCGCAGCATACAGCCTGCGCAACCGCCGAAATCGGCACGTTATGCAGGGAACTTCGCCCTGTCAACGAAAGCGCCCAGTCTCGCAACGATCGTTGCAGATCGGCGAACTCTCGACCGACGGCTGAGGATCGACCCTGCGCTGCCCTCAACCTCGACTTGAGGATGAAGGTTCGGAAGACTGGTTTGACGCTGCCCGCGCGGGGCTCAGTGCGACGTTCCGGCGCCGCTCGATTCGCTGGCGCCGCCCGGCGTCGATCCGCCGCCCGAGCTTGCTTCGGCTTCGCCGGAGGACGCTGCTTCGCGCCCCCTCGAGGACGCTTCTTCGCGAGCGGGCGACGTCGTTTCTTCGTGTTCGCCGCTCGACGTCGCCGGCGTGCCCGATGCGCTGCCGCCGACGGCCGAGCTCAGCCCTTCGGCGAGCGCCTGGCTCGATTCCGACGCCGGCGCGGCGGCCGTCGAGCCTTCCGCTTCGGCGCCGGCGCCCGACGCCGGCGCGACGCCGGCGGGGAAGCCGGCGGCCGGCCGTTCGGGCACGCGCACGTCGACGTACGACGCGCCAGCGGAGCTCGCGTCGGCGAGCACGCGCGCGAGCGCCAGCCACTTGGCGTGCGCAAGCGTCGCGTCGCCGAAGTACGCGAGCAGCCCGCCGTGCAGGACGATCGTCAGCCCCTTCGGCCCGTCGTACGCGCGCTGCACGTCGTTCGCGAGCGGCGCCGGAACCGCGCTCAGCGCGCTCAACGCGCTGAGCAGCGTCGGGTTGTGGATCTGCTCGCCGGTGCTCAGCGGCGTCGTGCCCGCGAGCGCCGGCAGCGAGCCGCTCACGTGTGCCGGGCCGAGCACGACGCCGTCGGCGGCGACGGCCGTCCTCACGCCGGCGACCGCGACGCTCGCGACCGGCGGCTGCTCGATCACGCGGATGCCGAGCGAGTGCGGGAAGCTCGCGTGCACCTCGATCCGACCGACGATCGGGTACGCGGCGACGGCCGCGCGCAGCTCGCCCGGCTTCACGTCGAGCGTGCTCATCCGCCGCGCCGCCTGCGTCAGCGCCGCGTCGATCGCCGACGCGTCGGCTCCGTGCGCGCCGACGATCCGGACGTGGCGGACGGCGACGAGCGAGGAGTCGCGCAACCACAGCCAGCCACCGGCGAGCAGCGGCGTCGCGACCGCCGCGACGAGCAGCGCGATCCGCGTGCGCCGGCGCGCACGCACGAGCGACCAGCACCTCCCGAGCAGGCGCGCGAACGCAGCCGGAAGGCGCCACAGCAGCGCGATCGCGCCGTCGACGCCGGTGGGGGCGCCGCGCCGCGCCGCGGGCTTGCTGCGGCGGGGTCGGGCGGCGCTGCGCGGTCGTGATGTGACGCCGCCGATTCCGAGGCGGCCGGCAAAGGTGCGATCCATCTGCCCTGCATCTTCGACCTCCGCGCGCGAACCCCTGACGTCTCGCGCGAACCCCTACACGGCTCGCGCGAGCCCGGCGGGCCGGCCCGGCGCCGCCCGCGCGCGGACGCCGCTACGCCCACGGGAATCGCACGTCGCCGAGCGTCTGCACCTCGGGCTCGAGCTCGACGCCGAAGCGCTCGCTCACGCGGCGGCGGCCCTCGGCCATCACCGCGAGCACGTCGGCCGTGCTCGCGGCGCCGGTGTTCTCGATGAAGTTCGCGTGCTTCGGCGAGAAGCGCGCGCCGCCGATCGCGAGCCCGTTGCAGCCGGCCTCGGCCAGCAGCAGACCAGCCGGGCGTCCCTCGGCGCGCGCGTCGTGCGGGTTCTTGAACGTCGAGCCGAACGTCTTGATTCCCTGCGGCTGCGCCTCGTGGCGGCGCTCGCGCATCTGCGCCAGCGTCGCCGCGACCGCCGCCGGATCGGACTCGGCGAGCGCGAAGCTCGCGCGCATCACGATCTCGCCCGGCGCGAGGTTCGAGCGCCGGTAGCCGAAGCCGAGCTCCGACGGCGCGCGACGCTCGGCGCCGGCCGCCGTGACGATCTCGACCCACTCGAGCACGCTCGCCAGCTCGCCGCCGTACGCGTTCGCATTCATCCGCACGGCGCCGCCGACCGTCCCGGGGATGTTGACGCCGAACTCGATCCCCGACAGCCCCGCGCGCGCCGCGCGGCGGCCACCGCCGGCAGCCGCGCGCCGCCGCCGCAGACGATCCGCGCGCCGTCGCGCGCGATCCGCGCGAGCTCGCGATCGAGCTTCAGCACGAGCCCCGCGACGCCGTCGTCGGCGATCAGCAGGTTCGAGCCCGAGCCGACGACGTTCACCGGCGCCGCCGCCGCGCGCGCCCACGCGAGCAGCTCGAGCAGCTCCGACTCGCTGCCGGCGCGCGCGAAGAACTGCGCCGCGCCGCCCGTGCGCACCGTCGAGAGCCGCGCGATCGGGAAGTCGCGCCGGACCATCTCCGGTGGCGACGGCGGAGCGACGTCTGGCGGCCGCTCGCTCATCGCCGCGCGCCTCGATCCGCCAACGCGCGCGCGAGCGCGTCGACGTCGCCGGCGCCCATCACGACGCACACGTCGCCCTGCTCGAGCACGCGCGCGAGCACGCTCGCGGCGGCGTCGAGCTCGGGCAGCCAGTACACCGGCCGGCCCGCCGCCGCGTCGGCCGCCGCCTCGGCGATCAGCAGGCCGCTGACGCCCGGATGCTCCGCGGCGCGCTCGCGCGCCGGGTAGACGTCGAGCACGGCGACCGCGTCGGCGGCCGCCAGCGCGCGGCCGAACTCCCGCGCCAGCAGCCGCGTGCGCGAGTACAGGTGCGGCTGGAGCACCGCGACGAGGCGTCTCGGCGCGAGCGTGCGCGCCGCCGCGAGCGTCGCCGCGACCTCCGTCGGGTGGTGCGCGTAGTCGTCGTACACGAGCGCGCCGCGCGCGCTCTCGCCGACGAGCTGGAAGCGCCGCCCCGCGCCGTGGAAGTCCGCGAGGCCGGCGATCGCCGCGCGCTCGTCGGCGCCGGCGAGTCGCGCCGCTTCGAGCGCCGCCGCCGCGTTCAGCGCGTTGTGCGCGCCGGGCACCGCGAGCCGCACCTCGTGCGAGCGCCACTGAAAGCGCGCTCCCTCGGGCGACAGCCGCGCATCGGGCACGTCGTATGGCGCAAGATCGACTTCGAGCGGAGGCTCGCTCGCGAGCGGCGAGCGGCGCCTCGCGTCCGACGGCTCCGCGGCCGGCGCCGGCGCCGGCCGGCGCGCCAACTCCAGCAGCTCCGGGCGATCCCACACGACGATCGCAGCCCGCGCGCGTGCGAGGAACGCCGCGAACGCCTCGCGCAGCTCCGCGAGCGAGGAGAACGTCGCGTGGTGGTCGAGCTCGACGTTCGTCAGCACCGCGACGTCGACGTCGAGGCTCAGCATCGAGCGATCGGACTCGTCGGCCTCGACTACGAGCCACTCGCCCTCGCTCCAGCGCGCGTTCGGCAGGCCGGCGCCGATCGAGCCGCCGACCAGCCAGCCCGGGTCGAGCTCGGCCGCGCGCAGCGCGTGCACGGCCATCGACGCCGTCGTCGTCTTGCCGTGCGTGCCCGCGACGGCGATCGTGCGTCGCAGCGCGCTCAGCTCACCGAGCAGCTCCGCGCGCGACGCTCGACCAGGCCACGCTCGCGCGCCGCCGCGCGCTCGGCGTTCTCGGCCGGCACGGCCGACGAGTACACGACCTCGACGTCAGCGCCCGCCGGCACGTTCTCGCGCGCGTGCCCGATCCGCGCGTCGAGCACGCCGTCGGCCGCGAGCGCGCGCGAGTACGCGCTCTCGGCGGCATCCGAGCCGCTGACCTCGGCGCCGAGCGCGCGCGCCGCGCGCGCGTACGCGCTGATCCCGGCGCCGCCGACGCCGACGAAGTGCAGGCGTCGCCCGCGACCACGGCCCCGCTCGCGTTCATCCCGCCGGCGACCTCGAGCAGCTGCGCCGCGACCTCGCGCGCCGCGTCAGGGCGCGCGAGCGCGCGCGCCGCGTCGGCCATCGCCGCGAGCCGAGGCCGGTCGGCCAGCAGCGCCGCGACCAGGCGCGCGAGGCTCGGCCCGCTCAGCTCCGCGTCCTCGACCACGACCGCCGCGCCCGCGTCCGCCATCCAGCGCGCATTCGAGCTCTGATGATCGCCCGCCGCGTGCGGGTACGGGCACGAGGATCGCCGGCACGCCGAGCGCCGCGATCTCGAACACCGAGCCGCCCGCGCGCGCGACCGCGAGGTCGGCCGCCGCGAGCGCGTCGGCGAAGTCGTCGCGCTCGAGGTACTCGCGCAGCTCGTACCCCGGCGGCAGCTCGCGCGCGGAGAGCTCCGCGTAGTCGCGCCGCCCGGAGATGTGCAGCACGCGAAACGCGCTGCCTGCGAACGCCTCGCCGCCGCGCGGTTGATCGCTGCGCGCCCCGAGCGAGCCGCCGAACACGAGCACCGTCGTCTCCTCCGGCCCGATGCCGAGCCGCGCACGCGCGCGCCGCCCGCGCGCGTCGCGCCGCGGCGGCGGGACCGGCGCGCCCGGTCACGCCGGTAGCGGGGCCCGCCGCCGCGCCCTGCGCAGCGGAGAACGCGAGGCAGCACGCGCCGCGCGAACGGCGCGAGCAGGCGGTTGGTCGAGCCCAGGTGGCTGTCGGCCTCCGTCAGCACCAGCGGGATTCGCAGCACGATCGCCGCGAGCGCCGACCGGGCCCGGCCACGTAGCCGCCTCCGCCCATCACCGCGTCCGGGCGCAGCCGCCGCAGCAGCGCGAGCGCGCGCGGCAACGCGAGCGCCGGCGCGCAGCAGCGCGCGCAGCGCGAGCAGCGGGTTCGAGCGGCTCAGTCCCTCGACGGAGATCGTGCGCAGCTCGTAGCCCGCGGCCGGCACGAGCTGCGCCTCGGCGCGCCCGCCGCCGACGAACGAGACCTCCGCGCCCTCATCCCGCAGCGCGTCGGCCACCGCCAGCGCCGGCACGACGTGCCCCGCCGTGCCGCCCGCCGCGATCACGATCCTCCTCGCTCGACGCTCATCGGCCCATCTGCCGTCTCGCGCGCCCGACGCGTCGCGCGCCGCGGTGCCGCCGCGCGAGGACCGGCACCGCGCGCACGTGCGCCGTCCCGCCCGAGGCGACGTTCACAGCAGCCCCATCGCCGCGAGCATCACGATCAGGCTGCTCGATCCGTAGGAGACGAACGGCAGCGGCACCCCGGTCAGCGGCGCGAGCCCGAGCACCGCGAACACGTTGAGCAGCGCCTGCGAGACGATCAGCGACGGTCACGCCGACGGCGATCAGCGCGCTGTACAGGCTGCGCGCGGCCTTCGCCGGCGCGCAGGCCCGCGTAGGCGATCAGCCCGTACAGGAACAGCAGCGCGCACACGCCGACGACGCCGAGCTCCTCGGCGATCACCGCGAGGATGAAGTCGGTCGGCGCCTCGGGCAGGTAGAAGATCTTCTGCACCGACTGCCCCGGGCCGACGCCGAACAGGCCGCCGGAGCCGATCGCGATCTGCCCCTGCACCGCCTGGAAGCCGCTGCCCGACGCGTGCGCCCACGGGTCGATGAACGACGTCAGGCGCGCGCGCGCGTACGGTCTGAGCCAGCGCGTAGAGGATCACCGCGCGACGCGCACCCGCCGACGATCTGCGCAGGTTGCGCATCGGGATCCCCGCCGCGACGAGCACGCGCCGTCGTCGTGAACGCGATCACCATCGCCGTCCCGAGGTCCGGCTGGCTGACGACGAGCAGGCATCGCCGCGGCCGACGACGAACAGCAGCGGTTTCAGCAGGTCGCGCAGGTCGTGCACGCGCTGCGGGCGCTTCGCGAGCAGCGTCGCGCGCGTACAGCACGAGCGCGAGCTTCATCAGCTCCGACGGCTGGAACTGGAGCGGCCCGGCGCCGATCCAGCGGCGCGCGCCGTTGACGCTGACGCCGACGTGCGGGATGTGCACCGCGAGCACGAGCACGAACGAGCCGCCAGCAGCGGCGGCGTGATCTTCTCGACTTTCTCGACGCCGCCGCGCGCGAGCACGCGCATCACGACGAGGCCGATCGCACCGTAGATCAGGTACTTGACGAGGTAGCCGCTGCCCGTGCCGCCGCCCTGCAGCAGCGACGTCGCCGAGGAGGCGCTGTAGACCATCACCGCGCCGAACGCCAGCAGGCACAGCGTCGCCGTGATCAGGATCCGCTGCTCGAGCGGCTGGCTCGCCGCCTTGACGCTCGTGCCGCGACCGCGCTTGCGCTGGAGACGATCGCCCCCCGAGGGGCGCGCGCGCCGTGCTGCGGCCGATGGCATCCCGGCTCACTTCTACGCGCGGCGCGCTACACCTCCATTTTTTCGACGAGCGCGCGGAATGCCGCGCCGCGCGCTTCGTAGTCGGCGAACTGGTCGAAGCTCGCGCACGCCGGCGAGAGCAGCACGACCGGCCCCCGATCGCTCGCCCGCGCGGCCGCCGAGCCCGCGTCCGCATCGCCCTCGGCCGCATCGCCCTCGGCCGCCGCCCGCGCGCACGCCACCGCGCGGTCGAGCTCGCCGCATTCGATCACCGGCGGCGCGATGTTCGCGAGCGCCGCCGCGATCGTCGCGCCGTGCTCGCCGATCGCGTACACGCCCGCGCACGCCCGCTCGACCGGCGCGCGCAGGCTGGTGAAGTCCTGTCCCTTGCCCCGGCCGCCGACGATCAGATGCAGCGGACGACCGGCGAACGCGTCGAGCGCGACGAGCGTGCTCGCGACGTTCGTCGCCTTCGAGTCGTTCACGTACAGCACGCCGTTCAGCTCGGCGACCTCCTCGAGCCGGTGCGCGACGCCGCGAAACGACGCCAGCCCGGAGCGCACGGCCTCGGCGTCGACGCCTCGCGCGAGGCACGCCGCCGCCGCCGCCATCGCGTTCTCGACGTTGTGGCGCCCGCGCAGGCGCAGCTCCGCCAGCGCGATCAACGGCCGCGCCCCCCACCACAGCTCGCCGTCGAGCTCGAACAGCGCCGAAGACGCGTCCCACCCGAACGCGACCCGCCGCGCGGCGCCCGGATCGGGTCCGCGTCGCGCGCCGGCGCGATTCGCTCGGCGAGCTCCGCCGGGTACACCGCGACGTCCTCCGCCCCCTGGCGCGCGAACGCTTCGAGCTTCGCCGCCGTGTACGCCTCGAGCGTGCCGTGGCGATCGAGATGGTCCGGCGTCACGTTCAGCAGCACCGCCGCCTCCGGCGCGAACGCGATCGTGTCCTCGAGCTGGAACGACGACGCCTCGCAGACGACCGTCGCGTTCGGATCGAGCGCGCCGACGAGCGAGCTGAGCGCGGTGCCGACGTTGCCCGCGACCGCGACCGGCAGGCCCGCCTCGCGGTGGACGTGACCGATCAGCTCGACCGTCGTCGTCTTGCCGTTCGTGCCCGTCACCGCGACGAACTCGTTCTCCAGCAGGCGCCACGCGAGCTCGAGCTCGCCGAGCACGTCCAGCCCGCGCTCGCGCGCCGCCGCGATCGTCGGCGCCTGCGCCGGCACGCCCGGGCTCTTGACGACGGCGCGCACGCGCTCGAGCAGCCCGGGCACGTCATCGGCGTCCAAGAAAAGGTCCACCCCTTCCTCGCGCAGCGCCTCGGCCGCCGCAGGCGCGGAGGAGTCGAGTCCGATCACCTGCTCGCCGCGCGCCCGCAGCGCGCGCGCCGCCGCGACGCCCGAGCGCGCGAGGCCGACGACCAGGTACGGGCCGGCGGGGATCGCGGGCCGCGGCTTCACTCAGCCGATGCTCTGCCGGTAGATCGTGAAGCCGATCGCGCAGCAGATCGCCGCGACGATCCAGAAGCGCAGGATGATCTTCGTCTCGCCCCACGCGCGCAGCTCGAAGTGGTGGTGGATCGGCGCCATCAGGAACACGCGTTTTCGCGTCGTCTGGAACGAGATCACCTGGATCGCGACCGACAGCGCCTCGATCACGAAGATCCCGCCGAGCAGCACGAGCAGCAGCTCCGTCTTCGTCATCACCGCGAGCCCCGCGATCGCGCCGCCGAGCCCGAGCGAGCCGGTGTCGCCCATGAAGATCGTCGCCGGGAACGCGTTGAACCAGAGGAAGCCGATGCACCCGCCGACGAGGCACCCCGCGAGCATCGCCACGTCGTCCTCGCCCGTGATGAACGTGATGCCGATGTACGCGAGCAGCACGATCCCCGCGCAGCCCGCCGCGAGCCCGTCGAGCCCGTCGGTCAGGTTGACCCCGCTCGTCGTGCCCGCGACGACGAGGTAGATCAGCAGCGGATACGCCCAGCCGAGGTCGATCTGGTAGTCGACGAACCGCAGCCGCAGCGTCGGCGCCAGGTGCGCCTGGTAGCGCGCGACGTACCACAGCCCGAGCGAGATCGCGATCGTCACGATCAGCTTCGTCCGCGCGCGCAGCCCCAGCGAGCGGCGCTTGACGAGCTTCGTGTAGTCGTCGGCGAAGCCGAGCAGCGCGCACGCGATCATCGCGCCGAACACGCCGACCGAGCGCCAGTCGTAGTCGGTCAGGATCAGGAACGGGACCGAGATCGCGATGAAGATGATCACGCCGCCCATCGTCGGCGTGCCCGCCTTCTGCTGGTGCCCCTCCGGGCCGTCCTCGCGGATCTGCTGGCCGAACTCGCGCGCTCGCAGGAACTCGATGAACTTCGGGCTGAGGAACAGGCAGATCAACAGCGCCGCCGTCCCGCCGAACAGGATCCGGCCCATCAGCGCACCTGCGCCTCGCCGAGCAGCTCGGCGACGCGCTCCAGCCCGACCCTGCGCGAGCCCTTCACGAGCACCGTGTCGCCCTCGACGAGCAGCGTCTGCAGCAGCTCCGCCGCCGCCCCCGCGTCGGCCGTCGCGTAGGACTCGCCCTCGAACTCCGTGCGCATCTCCGCCGCCAGCGAGCCGACCGTCAGCAGCACGTCGACGCCCGCCTGCGCCGCGTACAGCCCGACTTCGCGGTGCAGCCTCGGCGCCTGCGGCCCCAGCTCGAGCATGTCGCCGAGCACCGCCACGCGCCGCGCCGGCGCCGTCTCGCCAAGGTCGTCGATCGCCGCGCGCATGGACATCGGGTTGGCGTTGTAGCAGTCGTTGATCACGACGACGCCGCCCGCCAGCCGCACGTGCTCGCCGCGCAGCGCCGAGAAGCGCACCTCGAGCGCCCCGCTCGGCTCGACCCCGAGCGCCAGCGCCGCGGCGACCGCCGCGAGCAGGTTGCGCAGGTTGTGCGCCTGCGCGAACGACGGCTCCAGCGCGATCGTGCGTCCGCGCGCCGCGATCAGCACGCGCCCGCCCGGCCCCGCCTGCTCGAGCGCGACGTCGCCGCCGTCGCCGAACGTCGTCGTGCTCAAGTCCGCGCGCACGTACTGCTCGAGCAGCTGCTCGCCCGCCGGGATCACGGCCGTCGCGCCGGGCTCGAGGCCCGCGATCAGCTCCGCCTTCGCCGCCGCGACCGCCTCGAGCGAGCCGAGCAGCTCGAGGTGCACCGGTCCGACGTTGACGATCACGCCGACGTCCGGCTCGGCGATCGCCGCGAGCTCGGCGATCTGCCCGCGCCCGCGCATCGCCATCTCCAGCACGAGCGCCTGCGTGCCCGGCGGCGCCGCCAGCACCGCCAGCGGCAGGCCGATCTCCGTGTTGAAGTTCTCGACGCTCGCGACGACCTCGACGCCGCGCGCCGCGAGCAGCGCCGCGAGGATGTCCTTCGTCGACGTCTTCCCCGTCGAGCCCGTGATCCCGACGACCTTCGCCCCACGCGCGCCGAGCTCGCGCCGCCACGCGCGCGCGAGCGCCTGCAACGCCTGCAGCGGGTGCTCGTGCACGAGCACCGCGCCGCCCGCTCCCGCCTCGCGCGCCGCCGCCGACGCCGCCGCCTCGTGCCGTGGCGCGACGAGCACGCCCCACGCGCCCGCCGCCAGCGCCTCGCTCGCGTGCTCGCCACCGTCGGCGCGCTCGCCCGTCAGCCCCACGAACAGCTCGCCCGCGGCGACCCGCCGCGAATCGATCACCGCACGCAGCGGACCGCGCCGAGCGTCGGCGTCGGCGATCGCCTGCCCGCTCGGCGCCGCCGGCGGCGGCGGCTCGCCGGCCAGCGTCGCGCCCGCCGCGCCGGCCACGCGCGCCGCGTCCCACGACCTCATCGCGCTCGCACCGTCATCCCCGCGACCCGCGCGCGCGCAGCGCCTCGCGCGCGACCGTCGCGTCGTCGAACGGCAGCTTGCGCCCGCCCGCGAACTCCTGTCCCTGCTCGTGCCCCTTGCCCGCGATCACGACGACGTCGCCCGGCTGCGCCGCCGCGATCGCCTCGTCGATCGCCCGCGCGCGGTCGACGATCGAGCGCACCGGCATCGCGACCGCCGCGCCCGCCGGGCGGCGTCCGCCGCCTTCGGCCCGCGCGACTCCTGCCATCACCTCGGCGATGATCTGCTCTGGTTCCTCCGAGCGCGGGTTGTCCGACGTCACGATCGCGACGTCCGAGAGGCGCGTCGCGGTCTCGCCCATCAGCGGACGCTTGCCGCGATCGCGGTCGCCGCCGGCGCCGAACACGCACACGACGCGCGCTCCCGGCCGCTCGCCGCCCTCGACGAGCCCACGCGCGGCGGACAGCACGTTCTCCAGCGAGTCCGGCGTGTGCGCGTAGTCGACGAGCACCGCGAACTCCTGGCCCTCGTCGACCGGCTCGAAGCGCCCCGGCACGCGCACGCCGCGCTCGAGCGCCGCGATCAGCTCCTGCAGGCGCTCGCGACCGAGCAGCTCGTGCGTGACGAGCAGCGCGCCGAGCGCGTTCGCGACGTTGAAGCGGCCCGGCATCGGCAGGCGCAGCTCGCGCGTGACGCCCGGCGCGTGCAGCGTGAACGTGCAGCCGGCGAGATCGCAGCGCAGCTCGCTCGCGCTGAAGTCCGCCGCCTCCTCGACCGCGAACGTGCGCGCGTCCGGCAGCTCCGCCGCCAGCCGCCGCCCGTAGGCTTCGGCGACGTTGACGACGCTGACGCCCGGCGCGTGCTCGACGAACAGGCGGCGCTTGGCGAGGAAGTAGTCCTCCATCGTCTCGTGGAAATCGAGGTGATCCTGCGTCAGGTTGGTGAACACGGCCGCCGCGAACTCGACCGAGTCCGCGCGCCCGAGCTCGAGCGCGTGCGAGGAGACCTCGATCGCGCATGCGCGATCGCCGCCGTCGAGCATCTCGCGGAACGTCCGCTGCAGGTCGATCGCCTCCGGCGTCGTGCGCTCGACCGCGCGCTCCTCACCGCCGACGAACGACGTCACCGTGCCGAGCAGGCCGCACTGCTCGCCGACTGCCTCCAGCAGCGCGCGCACGAGGTACGCCGTCGTCGTCTTGCCGTTCGTCCCCGTCACGCCGACTACGCGCAGCTCCGCCGTCGGCCGCCCGTAGAAGCGCGCCGCGATCGGCGCCATCGCCGCGCGCGCCGAGCGCACGAGCACCTCCGGCACGCCCAGCCCGAGCGGTCGCTCGACGACGAGCGCCGCCGCGCCGTTCGCGACCGCCTGCGGCGCGAACTCGTGCCCGTCGCGCTGGAAGCCGCTCACGCAGAAGAACAGCTCGCCGCCGCGCACGGCGCGGCTGTCGTAGGCGAGGCCGGCGATCTCCACTTCCCCGCCCGCCCCGAGATCACCGGCGGCCGCTGCCGTCCCGGCGGTCAACTCGTCGAGCCTCATCGCGCGGATGCTATCCCCGCCGGATGCGTCCGCCGCGCCGGCGCGACGCTCGCACGCTATCCGGGCGGAATCCGCATGTAGGGCAGCGCGAAGCTCATGATCTCGCCGAACGCCGGCGCCGCGACCGTGCCGCCGTAGATCGAGCCGGCCTGCGGTTCGTCGACGATCACCGCGCACAGCAGCTTCGGGTCCGACGCCGGCGCGAAGCCCATGAACGAGGCGACGTACGCCGTTTTCGAGTATTCGCCCGTCGCCGGGTCGACCTTGCTTGCCGTGCCCGTCTTACCCGCGAGCTGGTAGCCGGGGATCGAGACCTCGCTCGCCGTGCCGCCCGGCGCGAGCACGCCCTCGAGCATCTGGCGCAGCGACGCCGCGGTCGCGGCCGAGATCACGCGATGGCCCGCCGGCGTCGCCTGCGGCTGGCCGCCGACCGACTGGATGACGTGCGGCTGGCGCAGGATCCCGCCGTTGGCGATCGCCGCGTACGCGCTCGCCATCTGCAGCGGCGTGACGAGCTGGCCCTGCCCGATCGGCAGGTTGCCCATCGACGAGCCCGAGTACTTGCTGACCGGCAGCACCTGGCCGATTTCCTCGCCCGGCAGTTCGATCCCCGTCCGGCGTCCGAAGCCGAAGCGGCTGACCCAGCTGGAGAAGTCGTTGGGCCCCTCCAGCGCGCCGATCTTGATCGCGCCGACGTTGCTCGACTGCGCGAGGATCTGCGCCGTCGTCAGGTCCTCTTCGGCGTGTTCGGTGTCGTCGTGGATCGTGCGGTCGGCGACCTGAATCTGGTCGGGGATCGCGAAGCTGCTCGTCGGCGTCACGAGCCCCTGCTGCAGCGCGCCGGCGACCGTCACCGCCTTGAACGTCGAGCCCGGTTCGTAGTCGAAGCCGACCGCGCGGTTCTCCATCGCTTCCGGCGACGACGCGCCCGGCGAGTTCGGGTCGACCTGCGGCCAGTTCGCCATCGCCAGGATCGCGCCCGTCTGCGGGTCCATCACGATCGCCGTCGCGTCTTTCGGGCTGAACACGCGCCCGACCGCGCCGAGCACGTCTTCGGCGCGCTGCTGGATGTTCGCGTCGAGCGTCAGCGTCAGCGGCGTGCCGGCCTGCTCCGGGTGCGGTTCGGAGATCGACACCGGCTGCCCGAGCGCGTCGCTGACGACGCGCCGCTCGCCCGTGTGGCCGTGCAGCAGCGCGTTGCTCGAGTACTCCAGGCCCGACAGGCCGTTGCCTTCGGTGCCGACCGCGCCGAGCACCTGCGCCGCGAGCGCTCCGCGCGGGTAGACGCGTCGCTCGACCGGCGTGCCCGTGACGCCCGGGATCTTCAACGCGATCGCCGCGCGCGCCTGCTGCGCCGGCAGCGCGCGCGCCAGGTACACGAAGCCGCTGCGCTGCGAGAGCTCGCGCAGCACCTGGCCCTCCGGCTTGCCGAGCAGCGGCGCGAGCTTCTGCGCCGCCGCGAGCGGTTCCTTGACGAGGTACGGGTCCGCCGCGAGGTCCTGCGCCGGCTCGGAGACCGCCAGGTCGACGCCGTTGCGGTCGGTGATCGAGCCGCGCTGCGCCGGCACCGCTTCGTATGTGAGCTGCTGCGTCGCCGCCGCTTTGCGCAGGCTGGCGCCCCTCAGCGCACCGAGGTACAGCGTGCGCGCGCCCGCGAGCAGCAACAGGGCGAAGAACAGCGCGAAGATCCCCCCGATCCGGCGCTGGACGATCGCCACGCCTCAGCCTCCCGCGCTCGGCTGCGTCCCGCCCGACGGCGCCGTTTCGCCGCCCGACTGCGCTTCGCCGCCGGAGCCGCTCGAGCCGCCCGAGCCGGCGGACGATTCGGCTTCGTGCGCCGACGTGCTCGACGCGGCGCCCGTCGATTCGGCGCCGGCCGATTCGCCGCCGCTCGCCGATTCGCCCGCGGGCGAGCTCGACGACGATTCGCCCGAGCCGGAGCTCGACGCCGCGCCCGAGCCGGCTTCGCCCGAGCCCGAAGCCGACGATTCGCCCGACGTCGAGGTCGCCGTCGATCCTTCGCCTGCTCGCGCCGCCGCCGCACGTGCCCTCGTGCTCAGCGCCGCCGCCGCCCTCGCCACGTCCTCGGACGGCCGCGAGCCGAGGAACCGCAGCTGGCCGGTCGGCGCGAACGCCATCCCGAGCTGCGCCGCGCGCGTCTCCACGCGCAGGCCGGACGCCATTTCCGAGTTTTCGATGCTCAGCGTCGCGTTCTGGCGCTGCAGCAGCGCCTCGCGCTCGAGCGCGTGCCCGATGCCGCCGTTCAGCTTCAGCAGCCCCAACTGCAAAGTCACGATCCCGATCAGCGCGAACGCGACGATCCCGATCCACGTGCGCCCGCGAATCAGCCGGTCGAGCAGCCGGTGCTGCGCGAGCGCCTCGAACGCCTGGACGACGGCGAGCGGCAGCGCGCTCGCTCGCGCGGCGCCGCGCGAGCGCGTCGGGCGCGCGGTCCCCGCCGATCGCGTCGGGCGCGAGGGGCGCGAGGGGCCGGAGACGCGCCGCGGGCCGGGTGCGCGGCGCGGCGCCGGCGCGCGGCGGGGGCGGACGGAGGGAGCTGGAGCCGCCGCGGCGGCGGGCGGCGTCATCGCCTCGCGTCCTCCTCGACGCGGCCGGCCGCGGCCGCGTCGATCGGCTCGGAGTCATCGCTCAGCTTGCGCGCGGCGCGCAGGCGCGCCGAGGACGCGCGCGGGTTCTCGGCGACCTCCGCCGCCGACGGCACGACCGAGCGCCGCGTCAGCAGCGCCGCCTCGGGCTCGCGCCCACAGGCGCAGACCGGCAGGTCGGGCGGGCAGACGCAGCCCTGCGCGCGCCCCGCGAGAAAGCGCTTGACGCGCCGGTCCTCGAGCGAGTGGAAGGAGATGCCCGCGAGCACGCCGCCGGCGCGCAGCAGCGCCCACGCCAGCGGCAGCGCACGCTCGAGCTGGTCGAGCTCGTCGTTGACGGCGATCCGCAGCGCCTGGAACGAGCGCTTGGCCGGGTGCCCGCCGGCGAAGCGCGCCGGCGCGGGGATCGCCGAGTTGATCGTCTCGACGAGCTCCAGCGTGGTCTCGATCGGCGCGTGCGCGCGGCGGCTGACGATCGCGCGCGCGATCGCGCCCGCGTGGCGCTCCTCGCCGAAGTCGCGCAGCGCGCGCGCCAGCCGGCGCTCGTCCCATTCGGCGACGATCGCGCGCGCGCTCAGCTCCTGGTCGGGGTCCATCCGCATGTCGAGCGGCGCCTCGTAGGAGTACGAGAAGCCGCGCTCGCGCGTGTCCACCTGCATCGATGACATCCCGAGGTCGAAATACGCCGCGTCGGCCCGCAGTCCCTCCTGCGCGAGCAGCTCGAGCGCCTCGGCGTAGCCGCCGCGAATGAAGCGAACCGAGCATTCGACGTCGTCGGCGAGCGCCGCGAAGCGCTCCTCCGCGAGCGGGTCGCGGTCGATCGCGACGAGCGTCCCGCGCGCGCCGAGGCGCTCGGCCACGAGCCGCGCGTGCCCGCCGTCGCCGAACGTGCAGTCGATCGCCGTCTGTCCGGGGCGGACGTCGAGCAGCTCGAGCAGCTCAGCCGCGAGGACCGGCACGTGGCCGGCGCCGCGCACGCCAGCCGCAAGCGCGCGCTCGCGCCCGTCGGCCTGGCCGCCGCCGCGCGGGGACCGCCGCCCGCGAGGGGGGCGTCGCTCGGAGCGTCTCATCTCAAGCAGTGTCGTCGACATGCGCGGTGATCTCGGCGACGCCGCTCAGCAGCGCCGGTCGGTGGTCGTTCCAGGCGTCCCTGCTCCACAGCTCGAGGCGGTCGCCGGCGCCGACGACGACGACCTCCTTGTGCAGCTTCGCGTGCTCTCCGAGGAACCCGGGCACCATGATCCGCCCGGCGGCGTCGAGGTCGGCGTCCTGCGAGCTGCCGTAGAAGAAGCGCTCGAGCTCGGTCCGGCGCGGCGACAGCGGCGGCAGCTCGGCCAGCGCGCGACGGCTGTAGCGCTCGTACTCCTCCGGGTGCCACACGCCGACGCACGGCTTCAGGTCGACGGGCATCGCCAGGACCACCCCCTCGGCGAGCGCCGCGCGATAGCGAGCGGGAACCGTGAGGCGGTTCTTGGCGTCGAGCGTATGGTCGAACGTGCCACGGAAGGGGACCACAGGTGGAGGCTCCGAAATTGATTACCGAGCCGAGGTGGAGGAGTGGGAGGAGCCCCTCCACCCCGGCTCGCTGCCGCGAACATACCCCACTTCCTCCCACAACGCAACTCTAATTGCACATTTTCTCCCACCACGCCTCCCCTACGCCCTCCTACCTGGGAAAACGCCCGCTCAACGCGTGTTTTCGCGAGCGGCCGACACGGAGCGCCCGGCGCGCGCAAGCTGCAATCCGCGCTGCAGATCGCGCGCATGACACGCGTGTTGCAGCGCGCGCACGCATGCCAAGCGCGCCGAGACGGCCACGGCAGCAGGTACGATCGTCCGCAATGTCCGCGAATCGAGGAGCGCTCGCCGCCGTCCTCGCCGCCGCGTCGCTCGCCGTCGCGGGCTGCGGCTCGGGGGCGTCCGGCACGTCGATCGACCCGGCGCGCGCGGTGCCCGCCTCGGCGCCACTGTACGCCGGCGCGTTCGTGCGTCCGAGCGGCTCGCTGCAGCGCTCGGCGCGCGCGGCCGCGACGGCGCTGACGCACCAGTCGGACCCCTACCTGCGCCTGCTCGCCGCGCTGCAGACGCCCGGCTCCCCGGCGCTCGACTACGCCAAGGACGTCGCGCCGTGGCTCGGCCCGCGCGCCGGCGTGTTCCTGACGGCGACCGGCAGCTCCGAGGAACGCGCGGTCGATCGCCTCGTGACGCTGATCGAGCAGGGCATCCTCGGCTCCTCCTCCGGCGGCGCGTTCCCGTTCGCGGCGAACTCGGTCGAAGGCGCGATCGTGCTCGACACGCGCGACGTGGCCAAGGCGCGCTCGTTCCTGAGCCAGCTCGCGGCGCGCGCCGGCGCCCACGCGGTCGGCTATCGCGGCGTCTCATACGAGGCGAACGCCAGCGGGATCGCGTTCGGGATCGTCTCGCGGCTGGCCGTGATCGGCACCGAGACGGGCGTGCGCGCGGTGATCGACACGACCGACGGCGGCCCGTCGCTCGCCGCCGCCCCGACGTACGCGAAGCTCGCGAGCGCAGCCCCGGCGGGGGCGCTCGCGAACGTCTACGCGAACGCGGCCGCGTTCGGCGGCTCGAGCGCGCAGGCGTCGGTGTCGGGCTTCTCGCTGCTCGCCGGCGGCGGCTACGTCAACCTCTCGCTCGTCCCGTCGGCCTCCTCGATCACGGTCGACGCCGATGCCGTCGGCTCCGAAACCGGCGGCGCTCCCGGCGGCCTGTTCGCGTCGAGCTCCGGCGCGGCGACGGCGCTCGCCGAACTGCCGGGCGAATCGTGGCTCGCGGTCGGCCTCGGCGACGTCGGCCACTCGCTCGGCGCCGACGTCGGCGCGATCGAGGGCCTCGTCTCGGCCGGAGGCACGCTCTCGGGCTCCGGCTCGGAAGCGCCGAGCAGCGGCATCAGCGTCAAGGGACTGCTCGGCGGGATCCTCGCACCGTTGCGCGCACTCGGCGCCGAAAACGCCACGACGAAGCGCGAGTTCGCGAGCTGGATGGGATCGGCTGGGCTGTTCGCGTCCGGCGCCGGGCTGCTCGAACTGAAGGGCGGCGTCGTGATCGACTCGACCGACGCCGCGCGCTCGCGCGCGGCGGTCGCCGAGCTCGGCGCGATCCTGCGAAGCGGCGGCGCGTCGGTGCAGAGCGCGAAGGTCCCCGGCGCCGAAGCCGCCGTCGCCGTGCGCCTCTCGGGCCTGCCGGTCGTGCTCGACGTCGCCGCCGGCAAGGACGCGAGCGGTCAGGCGAAGTTCGTGATCGGCCTGGGCGAACCGTCGGTGCAGGACGCGCTGAGCCCGTCGAGCACGATCTCCGGATCGGCGCCGTACGGGACGGCGTCCGCCGCGCTCGGCCAGGGCTACCGGCCGAGCGCGATCGTCGACGTCCCGACGCTGCTCGGCCTGCTCGAAGGCGTCGGCCTCAGCGAAGACCCGTCGGTCGCGCCGTTCGTGCCCTACCTGCGCTCGTTGAGCACGATCTCCGCCGGCGGCGGCAGCCTCGGCAATGGGATCGAGCGCCTGCGGCTGGTCGTCGGCCTGCAGGGCGCCGGCTGATCAGCGCACGGCGAACGCGCGCAGGAACTGCGCGCGGCCGGCGACGACGCGGTCCGCGCCGTAGCGGCCGAACGTCGGTTCGCCGTCCGCGCCGATCGCGTAGCGGCCGAGCACCGAGTCGCGTTCGGGGGTCGCGAAGAACGCGTCGATCACAGCCTGGCGCTCGTTGCCGTGCGACCCGGCGCGCCGGATCGCGTCGAGCACGACGTTCATCGCGGCGTACCCGTACAGCGCGTACGCGCCCGGCTGCCCACCGAACAGCCGCCGGTAGTCGTCGAGCACGCCCTTCGCCGGCGGCGGGTAGTCGCTCAGCGCGAGGATCGGCGTCGTCAGGTACGTCTGTGCGCCCGCGGCGCCGATCGCGCTCGTGAACGCTTTCCCCGTCAGGCTGCTCGAGCCGAGCAGCAGCAGCCCCGGATCGGCGGCGTGCAGCGCGCGCCACAGCGCCACCGTGCCTTCGCCCGGCCCGCCGGCGAAGAACACGGCGTCGGCGCCGCTCTTTTCGATCTTTTCGATCTCGCCTGCGTACGCGCCGGCGCCGACGGCGGTCGTCGCGATGCTGTCGTGCGCGGCGACGACGAGCTTCGCCTTTTCGGCTTCGCCGACGACGAGTTCGGCGAGCGGCACGTCGAACGGGCCCTGGTCGTCGAGCACGTAGAGCTTGTGCACTTGCAGCGTGCGCATCAGCGCGACCTGCGCGAGCGCCTGCGCCGGATCGCCGAGCTGCAGGCGCCCGAAGTTGCGTTTGCCGTTCGGATAGAAGCGCTCGGGCTCGTCCTGTCCGGCGTCGCGTGAGGACGTCAATCCGACGTACGGGCTGCTGGGACTGACCTGGAGGATGCCGGCGGCGTTGATCAGCGGCAGCGAGACGGCCGTCGCCTCCGAGCCGAGCTCGCCGATGTACGCGATCGTCTGCGTGTCCTGCGCCGCGATCTTCGCGTCGGCGGCGGTCGCGCTGGGGTCGAGTTCGCCGGTCTTCGGGTTGGCGTCGTCGAGCGAGAAGTAGCCGACCCTGAACGAGCCGACGTGACCGCCCGCGCGCGACAGCGCGAGACGCTCGCCGTCGACGATTTCCGTCGAGATCGGCGCGTCCGGTCCCTGCAGCGGCAGGCTCGAGTAGATCGCGAGCTGGTTGCCGACGTTTTCGTTCGCGTTCGAGACGGTCACGCTGCCGCAGCCGGCGAGCGCCGGCGCGGCCGCGGCGAGAGCGGCCAGACACAGCCAGCGCGCGCGCACCGCTCGGCTAGCTGCGACGGCCGGGAAGATAGCCCGAGAGAACTCGCAGCGTCGCGCCGACGAGGATGATCGCGATCGCGAGCAGGAACGCATCGAAGCCGGTCGCGCCCAGCGCCCACAGCACGATCCAGACGATCAGCCCGGCTGTCACGGTGAGGATCAATCCCATGCCGGGCGAATCCTAGCTGTCCGCCCGCCGGTCGGTCGACGCCAGACCGGCGGCCAGCTCGGCGACGACCGCGCCGACGGCGCCGGCCGGATCATCGCCCTCGCCGGCCGCGCGCACGAGGCGCGTCCCGACGATCACGCCGTCGGCGCCGGCGTTGGCCGCCTGGCGCGCGTGCTCGGGCGTGCTGATGCCGAACCCGAGCGCGACCGGCACGTCGGTGCTCGCCTTCGCGCGCGCGATCACCTCCGAAAAGCTGTCCTGCAGCGCGGCGCGCTCGCCGGTCGTGCCGACGACGGAGACCGTGTAGAGGAAGCCGCGAGCGCGTGCGCCGATCGCGCGCAGGCGCTCGGGCGGCGTCGTCGGTGCGACGAGCGGGACGAGCGCGAGGCCGTGCGCCTCGCAAGCCTCGAACACCTCGCCCGCCTCCTCGTAGGGTAGGTCGGGCACGATCAGCCCGCACGCGCCGGTCCGCGCGAGCCGCTGCACGAACGCGTCGACGCCGGGCGCGTAGACCATGTTCGCGTAGCACATCAGCACGACCGGAACGCTCGGCGCCAGCGCGCGCGCGACCTCGAGCACGCCGCCGACGCTCGCGCCAGCCGCCAGCGCGCGCGTGTCCGCCTCGTGGATCACCGGACCGTCGGCGAGTGGGTCGCTGTATGGCACGCCGAGCTCGAGCAGGTCGGCGCCGCCGCGCACGCACGCTTCGCCGATCGCGGTCGACTGTGCGAGCGTCGGGTAGCCGGCCATCAGGTACGGCATCAGCGCGGCGCTCCCGGACGCGTTCGCGAACGCGTCGGCGATCCGCCGCACGCCCGTCGTCGCCTGCGTGCTCATGCGCTGCCGAGGACCTCGGCGAGATCCTTGTCGCCGCGCCCGGAGAGGCACACGAGGTCGAGCTCGCCGTCGGGCTGCGCGAGCACCCATGCGAGCGCGTGCGCCGTCTCGAGCGCCGGGATGATGCCCTCGAGCCACGCGAGCCGCCTGAACGCGTCGAGCGCCTGCGCGTCGGTCACGGCGACGTAGCGCGCGCGACCGCTGTCGCGCAGGAACGCGTGCTGCGGCCCCGTGCCGGGATAGTCGAGCCCGGCCGAGATCGAGTGCGCTTCGACGATCTGCCCCTCCTCGTCCTGCATCACGGCCGAACGCGAGCCGTGCAGGATGCCGGCGCGGCCGCCGACCGTCAGCGGCGCGCCGTGGCGCGGCGTCTCGATCCCCTCGCCGCCGGCCTCGACGCCGATCAGCTCGACGCCCGCGTCGTCGAGGAACGCGGCGAACGTCCCGATCGCGTTGGAGCCGCCGCCGACGCACGCGACGACGCGCGCCGGCAACCTCCCCTCGGCCTCGAGCAGCTGCGCGCGCGCCTCGTCGCCGATCACGCGCTGCAGGTCGCGCACGAGCGACGGATACGGCGCCGGCCCGACGGCCGAGCCGATCACGTAGTGCGTGCTCTGCACGTTCGTGACCCAGTCGCGGATCGCCGCCGACGTCGCCTCCTTCAACGTCTTCGCGCCGGCGTCGACGGGACGGACGGCCGCGCCGAGCAGCTCCATCCGCTGCACGTTCGGGCGCTGGCGGCGCGTGTCCTCGACGCCCATGTAGACGACGCACTCGAGGTCGAGCAGTGCGCAGACGGTCGCCGTCGCGACGCCGTGCTGGCCGGCGCCGGTCTCGGCGATGATCCGCCGCTTGCCCATCCGCTTCGCCAGCAGCGCCTGCCCGAGCGCGTTGTTGAGCTTGTGCGAGCCCGTGTGGTTGAGGTCCTCGCGCTTCAGGTACAGCGGCCGTCCGAGCAGCTCCGAGAGCCGTCGCGCGCGGTACAGCGGCGTCGGGCGCCCGCCGTAGTCGCGCAGCAGCGCGTCGAGCTCGGCGCGGTAGCCCGGATCGGCGCGCGCCTGCGCCCACGCACGCTCAAGCTCGGCGAGCGCCGGCATCAGCGTCTCCGGCACGAACTGGCCGCCGTAGACGCCGAAGTGGCGCTCGACGAGCGGCTGCTGCGCCGCGCCTGCGCTCACGCGCGACCGCCCGCGACGGGGTCGGCGGGCGCGGCCGGGGCGACTGGCGCGGCGTCCTTGCCGGGCGCGGACGAGCGCGCGACGGCGTCGAAGAACGCGCGCAGCCGCTCGGGGTCCTTGCGCCCGGGCGCGGACTCGGTGCCGCTGGCGGTGTCGAGCGCGTACGGATGGACGGTCGCGATCGCCTCGCCGACGTTGCCGGCGTCGAGCCCGCCGCTGAGGATCAGCGGCACGCGCGAGCGTCGCGCGCGCACGAGCCGCCAGTCGAACGTCTCGCCGGTGCCGCCGCGCAGCGCGCGCCGGAGCGGGTCCTTCGCGCGCGCGTCGAGCAGGTGGAAGTCGACGTGGAAGCGCTCGAGGTCTTGCACGTCGCCCGGGCCGGAGACCTGCGCCGCCTTGATCACGCGCGCGCCGGTGCGCCGCGCGGCCTCGGCGCAGAACGACGGGCCCTCGTCGCCGCCCAACTGCAGCAGCGTCAGGCCGAGGTCCTCGCTCAGCGCGACGACCTGCTGCAGCGGCGCGTTGACGAACACGCCGCACAGCTCGACCCGGCGCCGCAGCGCGGTCACGATCTGCGCGGCCTGTGCCGGCGAGCAGCGGCGCGGGCTGTGCTCGTAGAAGATCATCCCCAACGCCCATGCGCCGAGCTCTGTCGCGAGCTCGGCGTCGCGCAGGCTCGTGAGCCCGCAGATCTTGACCTTTGGCGGCGCGTCCGACACGCCCCCAACGGTAGCGGGGCTCAGCCTTCGGGCGTGCTCGGGTTCGGGACGGAGTTCGGACGGCTGGCGAGCGTGACGCTGACGTTCTTGTGTTCGTAGTGGCCTTTGCCGTCAGCGCGCAGCAGCCCGACCGTGACCGTGTCGCCGGGCTTCTTCGCGGAGATATCGTTGGCGAGGTCTTCGGAGCTGTTGACCGCTTTGCCGTCGATCGAGACGATGATGTCGCCGCCGACCGCGACCTGGCCGTTTTCGACGCTGCCGTTGACGTTGCCGCCGCGGATGCCGGCCTTTTCGGCGGGCGTGCCCTTCTGCACGCTCTGCACGAGCGCGCCGCTCTGGACGGGCAGGTTCAGCGCGGAGAGCGATCCGTCGATCGTCAGCGAGGTCAGTCCGATGTAGGCGCCGCGCACGGTGCCGCCTTTCTCGAGCTGCGAGATCTCGCCCTTGGCGGTGTTGATCGGCACGGCGAAGCCGATACCGACGCTGCCGTCGCCGGAGCCGCCGGTCTCGATCTGCGAGTTGATGCCGATCACGCGGCCGGACGCGTCGAGCAGCGGGCCGCCCGAGTTGCCGGGGTTGATCGGCGCGTCGGTCTGCAGCACGTTGTCGATCGCGAAGCCGTTGGGCGCCGTGATCTGCCGCTGCAGCGCCGAGATCACGCCGGTCGTCAGCGTGCGTTCGAGGTCGAACGGGTTGCCGATCGCGAGCACCGGGTCGCCGACCTGCACGCCTTCGGAGTTGCCGAGCGTGAGCGGGTGCAGCGTCAGGCCGTCGGGGTGGATGCGCAGGATCGCGAGGTCGTTCGAGGGGTCCTTGCCGACGACCTGCGCGTTGACGGTCTTGCCCTTTTCGAAGCTGACGGTCACCTTGATCGCGTTCTCGACGACGTGGTAGTTGGTCAGGATCGTGCCGTTGTTGTCGATCACGATGCCCGAGCCGGTCGCCTGGCCCTGGCGCTGCGTTTCGCCGCCGCCGAACAGGTTGAACGGCGATTCGGTTTTCTGCACGATCGTCGACGTAACGAAAGCGACGCCGGGCGCGTCTTTGACGTAGATGTCGTGCGGCGTCAGACCCTGGCTCTGCTGCGAGGCGTTCGACGGCGCGATCGGCGACGCCTGCACGGTCGTGACCGACTTTTCGCTCTTGCCGAGATCACCGGAGGCGGCGACGACGGCGACGACGATGCCGCCGCCGATCAACGCGGAGATGAAGGGGACCAGGAACGTGCGTCTCATTGCGGATGATGATGAGCAGGGGCGATGAAGACGGAATAAAGGCTACTTGCGGCATCTCCGACCCGGCGGTCGCTAGCGCGCGTGAACCTCGCTGACGCCGTCGCTGACGCCGCCGAGCAGCTCGCGCAACGCGAGCGCGGGGTCGGGCGCGCGCATCAGCGACTCGCCGACGAGCACGGCGTCGACGCCGTCGCGCTCGAGCTGGCGCAGCTGCTCGGCGTCGCCGATCCCGGACTCCGAGACGACGGCGACTCCGGGCGGGATCGCGGCGCGCAGCGCGCGCGTTCGGTCGACGTCGACGGTGAAGTCGCGCAGGTCGCGGTTGTTGACGCCGATCGTCGCCGGGTCGAGCGCGAGCGCGCGCGCGAGCTCGTCGGCGTCGTGGCACCTCGACGAGCACGTCGAGGCCGAGCGCGCGCGCGTCGGCGTGCAGCTCGGCGAGCTCGCGGTCGGCGAGCGCGGCGACGATCAGCAGCACGGCGTCGGCTCCGGCGAGGCGAGCCTCAAGCAGCTGGTAGCGGTCGACGACGAAGTCCTTGCGCAAGACCGGCAGCGTGCTCGCGCCGCCCGCGAGGCGCACGTCATCGAGCGAGCCACCGAAGTTGGGGCCCTCGGTCAGCACCGACAGCGCGCTCGCGCCGCCGCGCTCGTAGGCGGCGACGATCTCCTCCGGTCGCGCTTCCTCGCGCAGCGATCCGGCCGAGGGAGAGCGGCGCTTGAACTCGGCGATCACCGCGATCCGCTCGCCGGCGAGCGCCTGACGAAAGCGACCCGGCTCGCGTCCGCCCGCCGGCCTCGTCGGCTCGTAGCGCTCGACGAGCGCCTGCAGCGCGTCGAGCGGACGCTCGCGCTTGCGCCGCGCGAGCTCCTCGCGCGTGCTCCGCAAGATCCGCTCGAGCACGCTCGGCCTCGCGCCGCTCGTCGGCCGTGAGCCGCTCATCGGCCGTGCTCGCCCCGTCGAGCGTCGGCGGCCGGCCTCACGAGGCCACCTGCGCGGGCGCGTTCGCGTGGCTCGCGCGCACGTAGCGCTCGAGCGCGGCCGCCGCCGACCCGTCGGCGACCGCCGCGCGCGCCGCCTCGACGCCGTCGGCGATCGAGCTCGCCGCGCCGGCGGCGTAGATCGCGGCGCCGGCGTTGATCAGCGCGAGGCGCATGCGCGTGGAGGCGCCCTCGTCGTCCTCCTCGCCGCCGAGGATCGCGTGCGTGACGGCGGCGTTCTGCTCGGGCGTGGCGCCGGCGCAGTCGCGCTCGAGCACGTCGGGCGCGACGGGCTCGACGCCGACGTCGCCGGGCGCGAGCGTGTAGCGCTCGAGCCGCTCGCCGTTGACCTCGACGACCTTCGTGCCGGCCGCGATCGAGACCTCGTCGAGACCGTCCTCGGCGGAGACGACGAGCGCGCGCTCGACGCCGAGGCGCGCGAGCGCGCCGGCGATCGTCTCGAGGAAGCTCGGATCGGAGACGCCGATCAGCTGGCGAGTCGCGCCGGCGGGGTTCGTCAGCGGACCGAGGAAGTTGAAGATCGTGTGAACTGCGAGGTCGCGGCGCACGGGCACGACGTAGCGCGTCGCCTGATGGTGAGCGGGCGCGAACATGAAGCCGAAGCCCGCCTGCTCGATGCAGCGCGCGACGCCGGCCGGGTCGAGGTCGATCCGCGCGCCGAGCGCCTCGAGCACGTCGGCCGAGCCGGACGAGCTCGTCGCCGAGCGGTTGCCGTGCTTGGCGACGGCGCAGCCGGCGCCGGCGGCGATCAACGCGGCGGTCGTCGAGACGTTGAACGTGCGTCGGCCGCCGCCGGTGCCGGCCGTGTCGAGCAGGTCGTCGCGGTCGGTCGGCACGTGCGCGGCGAGCGCGCGCATCGTGCGCGCGAGCCCGGCGATCTCGTCGACCGTCTCGCCCTTCGTGCGCAGCGCGATCAGGAAGCCGGCGATCTGCGTCTCGGAGACCTCGCCGCGCATGATCTCGGCGAGCACCTCGGCGCTCTCGTCGGCGCTCAGGTCGCGGCGCGAGGCGAGCGCGTCGATCGCGCGGGTCAGCGTCGCGTTGGCCATCAGCCGTCGCTCAGGAAGTTGGCGAGCAGCTGCTTGCCTTCGGTGCTGAGCACCGACTCGGGGTGGAACTGCACGCCCTCGGCCGGCAGCTCGCGATGGCGCACGCCCATCACGATGCCGCCGCCGTGCGCGGACTGCTCGAGACAGTCGGGCAGCTGCGGATCGACGACTAGCGAGTGGTAGCGCCCGACGGTCAGCGGCGTGCGCAGGCCGGTGAAGATCGTGCGCCCGTCGTGCTCGATCGTCGTCGCCTTGCCGTGGACGGGCGGGTTCAGCCGAACGCGCCCGCCGAACGCCTGCGCGAGCGCCTGATGGCCGAGGCAGACGCCGAGTGTCGGCACGCCCGCCTCGGGCATCCGCCGAACGAGCTCGAGCGTGATCCCGGCGACATCGGGCGTGCACGGCCCCGGCGAGACGACGCAGCGCTCGTAGCCGCGCTCGAGCAGCTCGTCGACGCTCGCGATGTCGTTGCGCACCGTCTCGACCTCGCCGCCGAGCTCGCCGAGGTACTGCACGAGGTTGTACGTGAACGAGTCGTAGTTGTCGAGCACGAGGACGCGCATCACGGCCACTCCGGGTGTCGACACGCCAGCTCGATCGCGCGAATCGCGGCGGTCGACTTGGCGACGGACTCCTCGTACTCGTATGCGGGCCGAGCGTCGGCGACGGTGCCGCCGCCGGCCTGGATGTGCGCGACGCCGTCCTTGACGACGACGGTGCGGATGTGGATCGCGGTGTCGAGGTCGCCGCCGTAGCTGAGGTAGCCGATCGCGCCGCCGTAGCCGCCGCGCTTGACGGGCTCGAGCTCGTCGATGATCTGCATCGCGCGAACCTTCGGCGCGCCTGAGAGCGTGCCGGCGGGCAGCGCCGAGCGAAGCGCGTCCATCGCGCCGACGCCGGGCAGCAGCGTGCCGGAGACCTCGGAGACGATGTGCATGACGTGACTGTAGGTCTCGACCTCCATCAACTCGTCGACGGCGACGCTGCCGTACTCGCAGACGCGCCCGAGGTCGTTGCGCCCGAGGTCGACGAGCATCACGTGCTCGGCGCGCTCCTTCTCGTCGGCGAGCAGCTCCTGCGCGATCCGGCGATCGTCCTCGGGCGTCGCGCCGCGGTGGCGTGTGCCGGCGATCGGGCGCGTCGAGACGTGGCGGCCGTTGACGGTCAAGAGCGGCTCGGGGCTCGCGCCGGCGATCTGGAAGTCGCCGAAGTCGAGGTAGTACATGTACGGGCTTGGGTTGACGGCGCGCAGACCGCGGTAGATCGAGAACGCCTCGACCGGCACGGTTGCCGACCAGCGCTGCGAGGGGACGACCTGGAAGGCGTCGCCGGCGTGGATGTACTCGACGATCCGCGCGACGTCCGCTTCGAAGCGCTCGCGCGTCATGTTCGACTCGAACCGCGGCAGCTCGCGCTCGACCTCGGCGCGCTCGGCGCGCGGCACGCTCCCGGCGAGGCGCGCGCGCACCTCGGCGATCGTCTGCGCGGCGCCGGCGTAGGCACGCTCGATGTCGGCGTCGGCGTCGAGATCGACGTTCGCGAGAATCGTCACCGTGTGCTTCAGATGATCGAAGACGACGAGTAGATCGGTCTGCATCAACGCCATGTCGGGAAGCCCGAGCGGGTCCGGGTTGGCCGCCGCCAACGGCTCGACGGTCCGCACGAGGTCGTAGCCGAAGAAGCCGACGGCGCCACCGGTGAACGGGGGCGCGTCGTCGATCGGAGCCTGGCTGTAGCGCGCGAGCTGCGCCGCGGCGAGCGCGTAGGGATCGCCGTCGTCGCCGAGCGACCAGCGCAGCACGTCGCGCGGGCGCAGGCCGATGAACGAGTAGCGCCCGACGCGCTGGCCCTGCTCGGCGGACTCGAGCAGGAAGGCGGGCTCGCCGGGGGCGAGCTCGCGCAGCTTGAGGAACGCGGAGACGGGCGTCTCGCAGTCCTCGATGTAGCGATGGCGCAGCGCGATCAGGTTGTGCTCGCGCGCGAGCTCGCGCGCCTGCTCGAGGCTCGGCTCGACGGCGGGCGCGCCGGTCGACGGCTCAGCGGCGACGTTCATCGAGCACCCGCTCGGCGTCGGCCAGCGAGCGTCCCCTGCCGCGCATCAGCACGAGCAGGTGGTAGATCAGGTCGGCGGCCTCTTCGTCGACGCGCTCGTCGGACTCCTCGCGCGCGGCGCGCGTGACCTCCTCGGCCTCCTCCATCACCTTCGCGCCGGCGAGCGAGGAGTCGTCGAGCAGCTCGACCGTGTAGGAGCCTTGCGGGCGCCGCTCGGCGCGCTCGCGCACGGTGCGCTCGAGCGCGGGCAGCACCTCGCTCGGCGCGATCGCCGAGAGCTCGCCGTCGTGGAAGCACGTGCGCTCGCCGGTGTGGCAGGCGGGACCGGCCGGCTCGACGAGCGCGAGCACGGCGTCTCCGTCGCAGTCGAGGCGCAGCGCCTTGACGCTCTGCACGTTGCCGCTCGTCGCGCCCTTGTGCCACAGCTCTTCGCGCGAGCGGCTGTAGAGGTGCAGCTCGCCGGTCTCGCGCGTGCGCGCGAGCGCCTGCGCGTTGACGTAGGCGAGCGTCAGCACCTCGCCGGTGCTCCAATCCTGCACGATGCACGGCGCGAGGCCGCGCTCGTCGTAGACGACTCGCGCGTCGATCCGCTCGTGCGACTGGGCTGAGCTCATGCGGACGATTGTAGGTCGAGCCTGCGCGCGCGTGTTTGAGGCAGACTGGCCGCGATGGCATCGGCACTTCAGCGCGAGCTGCTCGTCGTGACGGGCAAGGGCGGCGTCGGCAAGAGCACGCTCGCGAGCGCGCTCGGGCTGCTAGCGAGCGAGCGCGGGCGACGCACGATCGTCGTCGAGGTCGGTGAGCAGGCGCGACTGCCGGCGCTGTTCGACGCGCCAGCGCCCGAGCCTGGCGTCGAGACCGAGCTGCAGGACGGCCTGTCGAGCCTGACGATCGACCCCGACCGGGCGCTGATGGAATGGCTGCAGGCGCTCGGCGGCCGCGTCTCCGGCCGCGTGCTCGCGTCGAGCAGCACGTTCCAGTACTTCGCCGCCGCGGCGCCCGGCGCGAAGGAGCTGATCAGCATGGTGAAGATCTGGGAGCTGACGCAGGGCCGGCGCTGGCGCGGGCGCGGGCGCGGGTACGACCTCGTCGTGCTCGACGCGCCGGCGACCGGTCACGCGCTCGGGATGCTCGGCTCGCCGGGCACGTTCGGGCGGATCGCGCGCGTCGGGCCGATCGCGAGCCAGGCCGAGCGCGTGCGCGCGCTGCTCGGCGACCCGGCCCGCTCGAGCTACTTCGCGGTGGCGCAGGGCACGGAGATGACGATCACGGAGACGCTCGACCTGCAGGAGCGGCTGCGCGAGCAGCTCGGGCGCGAGCTGGAGGCGGTGCTCGTCAACGGGGTCCTGCCGCAGCGCTTCAACGCGAGCGAGCTGCGCCGCCTGCCCGCGCTGACCGACGGCACCGGCGGTGACGCGAGCGCGAACGGCGGACCGGCGGCCGGCGGCTCAGCGGCGCGCGGCGTCAGCTCGACGGCGGCCGTCAGGCGCTCGGCGCTGCTCGCCGCGCGGGCGGTGTCAGAGCGTGCGCGCTTTCAGCGCAATCAGCTCGCGCGCCTTCGGCGGCGCAGCTTCCCCGTGATCGCGGTGCCGTTCCAGTTCAGCGCCGAGCTCGACCTTGCGAGTGTTCGGCGAATCGCCGCGCACCTGGGCCGCACGCTTTGAGCGGGCCGGCGGGCGGGCGCCGGCAGGCCGGGCGCCGCCAGGCCGCGAAGCTACTGGGCGACGAGTCGGTACTTGCGCGTGCCCGGGTCGCGTTCCAGCAACCCGACCGCCAAGAGCGTCGTGACATAGCGATGGGTGGTGCTCGTGTTCATGTTCAGAATGCGCGCCAGTTCGGCGATGCCCAGATAGCCGCCGTCGTCAGGGAAGCAGGAGAGGACGAGCAGCCCCGAGAGCAGCGAGCGCGACAGCCGACGGTCGTCCATCTGCGTCGGGTAGGCCCACTCGCCCGAGTCGAGCGAGAGCGGCCAGTCGGGCGTGTTGACGGCCGACAGCAGAACCGAGAGCGTGCCGCCCTGGCCGGCGCTGCGCACGACCTGGTCGACCTGCGACTTGGAGAGCTCGATCAACACGGCGCCGTCGCGCGGCTCGGACTCGTTGCGAGCCGAACGCCGCGAAGGACGTCCGGCTCGCTGCCACTGGCGAGACGACGATGATTTCGACGCGGCGCCGGAGCCGCCCGCCTTCGCGCGCCGCGAGCGGCGCGGCTTCTCTCTCCTTGTGGGCAAGACCCCGGTTCCGTTGTCATCCGTCATCGTGTGACTCAATAATGGCGAGCGCGGCGGCGCGCGCAAAGCGTGTTCTGAATATTCAGTTCTGACTAGTCCTCGCAACGTGCGAGAAAATCAGGCCGCAGAACGGGCGCTAAGCGCCCTGCTGTGCGAAGGCGATGCGCCAGGTGCGCAGGATCGGCAACAGCAGGCGCGTGAGCGACCCGCCGGCGTGAACGAGCCGGGCCGTGCCGGCGCGCATCTCTGGCGTGCGCGCGCTGTCCTTCGAGAGGTACATCGCGATCATGCACGCTGCGATCACGCCATGCCGGCGACCGTCGCGCAGACGTCGCGCCTCGGCGGCCGAGCGCGCGACGAGCGCGGACAGGCGTTCGCCGGCGCGGGCGGCGCTCTCGTAGTGCGCGACGTATCGATGATCGCCATGGCGCTCGTCTTCGACCTGGTCGACATAGCTGTCGAGCATCGTCGCGGCGGCCGAGATCCACGGGAAGTAGGCGGCGCAGATCCGGCGCAGCTCGACCTCCGAGCACGCCGGCCGCGCCGCGAGCGCGAGCGCCGCATGAACCGTCAGCGACGCGCTGGCGGCGCTCGAGAGCTCGAACCAGCTGACGCGCTGCTCGTGCTCGAACTCGCGCGCGGCCCAGTCGCGCAGGGCGGCGTCGCGCGCGAACGGATCGGTGTCGTGATTCAGCGCGAGCACCTGCGCGCGACGCGCTTCGCGCACGACGAGCGGTTTGACGCGCCCGTAGGAGGGCAGCCGCGCGCACCTGCCGCGGCAGGTCTCGACGAGCGCATGGAGGTAGCCGCCGTCCTCGCGCCAGGGGTGATGGCTGTAGTAGTCGGAGATCGGCATCGACGGGTCGAGCGCCTCGACCAGCGCGCGGTGCAGTTGCAGGCCGTTGCCGGTGCCGGCCTCGGCGCCTCGCTCGTTGACGGTGTCGAGGAAGTCCCAGATCGTCTGGTAGGCGACGAGCAGTCGCAGCAGGTTCGGATCGCGCCGGCAGGGCAAGATCGAGAACAACGCGGCGCCGTCGGAATGCCCGCGCTTGCTGGCGATCGCGCTCAGCGCGTCCTCTCGGATCGCCCCGTCGGGGATCGACTGCGCGCGGTCGACCCATCGATCGATCTCGGCCGAGGCGGCGCGCAAGCCCCAGAGTAGCTCGCGCGTGGCGGCGCTCAGTAGGGCCCAGACCTGCCGCGGAGAGAGGGGAAGCGGGTCGGACATCTATCCATGCATCGGAATTCTCCCGGAGAGTAGTTGGGCGATCGGTCGTCTCTTTTCGCACGACGATGCTCACTCGGGCAGCGCGATCGTCGGGCGCACGCGCGCGGCCAGATAGCCCGGAACGGCGGCCATCGCGACGGCGACGGCGGTGATCAGCGCGAAGCTTCCGAGCGCGACGGCGAGCGGCGAGGATTCGATCACGGGGAAGCCCGTGACGGTCGACAGCGCGCGACTGAGCACGAGCTGCCCGTAGGCGCCGAACAGGGCGCCGAGCGCACAGCCGAGGCCGAGCAGGACCGCGCTCTCCCACAGGAGCGCGCGCCACAGCACGAGGCGGCTGAACCCGTCGACCTTCATGTCGGCGAGACGAACGCGACGCTGCCAGATCATCGCGCCCATCGCGGCTGCCATCGCGAGCACGGCGGCGATCAGCACGAGGCTGCGGATCTGGGTGAGCCGCGAGAGCCCCTGCGAGGCGGTGCCGTAGTGCAGCTGCTCGCGTTCGGCTCGCGTTTCGACGCGCAAGCCGGAAGCGGGGCCGGTCAGACGCCTGACCTCGGCGCTGACGACGCTCGCCGAGACACCGGCGTCCGGCTTGACTTGATAGGCGCTCGGGTCGGGGCTCCCCCACGCGCGCGCGTAGTCGTCGGCGTTGAGCACGAGCGCGCCGGGCGGCCAGCCGAGGTTCGTGCTGAGCGCCGCCACGCGCAGCCAGATCGGATGCGGCGTCGGCGCGAGGAACGCCTCGCCGATTCGCAGGTGGTGTTCTTCGGCGATCGCGCGCGAGGCGACGACCCAGCCGTCGGCGCGCAGGCGCGCAGTCGCGAGCGTCGGGTCGCCGCTTACGATCTGGCTCCAGGCGATCGGTCGCGCGTCCTCGCGCGGCTGTGCGATGACCCACGTGCGCCGTTCGTTCCAGTCGAGGAAGCTGCTGCGATAGAGCGCGACGCCGGCCACGCCGGGCAGGCGGGCGATCGCGGAGCCGAAGCGATCGCTGAACGGCGTCGTCGCCAGCGAGTTCGCGTTCCCGTCGAGACTGACCCAGATGTCCGCTCGCGAGTCGATCCCGCGCGCCGAGGCGTCGAGCCCGCGCTGCAGGTTGTCGCGCGCGGCTTGGATCGAGACGCTGCCGAACACCGCGATCGCGCCGGTCGCGGCGATCGCGAGCGAGCGCGGCCGGTTGGCGCGCGAGCGCAACTCGACGAGCGCGAGGAACGAGGCGGCTCCGCTCAGCAGGCGCTGCGCGCGGTCGCTTGCGCGCACCGTCAGGTCCAGCAGCGCCGGCAGAGCGAGCAGCAGCGCGAGCGCAAGGCTGACGACGCCGACGATCGCCGACTGCGGGGCGGCCAGCAGGATCACGGTCGTCATCGCGAGGCACGCGAGCGCCGCGAGCAGCAGCCAGCTCGTGCGCTGCCGTCGCGCGGCGACCTGCGCGAGCCCGGACGGCCGTTGGACGATCTCGGCGCGCAGCGGCGCAAGCACGCCGACGGTCGCCGCGAGCATCCCGCCGGCGATCGCGAGCACGACGGCGGTCGCGGTGACGATCCGCTCGGTGCCGATCGGGAAGGCGAACGAGAGGTAGCCGGGACTCGAGCTGAACAGGGCGACCGACAGCTCCTCCCCCAGCAGCAGCCCGAGCGCCGAGGCGACGACGCCGAGAACGAGCGCGTCGAGCAGCAGCACCTGAACGATCATCTGCCGCGTGTAGCCGTCGAGGCGGAGATCCTCGATCAGGCTGCGGCGCTGCGGGACGGTCAGCAGCAGGGCATTGAACGCGAACAGGAAGCCGACGAGCGCGCTGAGCGCGGCGAACAGCCCGGTCGACTGGTCGACGGGGCCGGCGGCGCGGCGGAACAGCAGCGTGTTGATGTCCGCCGGGCGCACGTTGAGACGGCCGCCGGCGAGCCGCTCGAGCTCACGCCGCACGACGCGATCCAGGCGCGGCGGCGAGCGCACGTAGATGCTCGTGACGCGCCCTGGAAGGGCGGCCAGGCGCTGAACGGTCGCCAGCGGCGCGAGCGCGATCGGGCTGGCCTGCAGCGCGGCGCTGCCCGGGCCGATCAGGTCGGGTACGAGCAGCACGCGCGTGCTCCCGGCGCCGAGCTGCAACTGCACCGTCCGCAGCGAGGCGGCTCCGACGTCTTCGGCGACGGCGTTCGACGCCGTCACGACGTTCGCGCGGGCGATCCGGATCAGGTTGACGCGCCGCGCAATCGGCCCGGCGAAGTGCTCGAGCTGCGGATCGACGCCGATCAGATCGACCGACTCCTGCGCCTTGGGGCCGACTAGGTTCGCGTTCTGCTCGATCACCGGCGCCGCGGCTTGGACTCCGGGCAGCGCTTCGACCCGACGCACCAGGCGTTCGTCGAAGCCGGTGCTGTCGCGCGAGGCCAGCTGGAAGCGCATCTGCCCGACGATTCCGTTCGTCAGCCGTTCGACCGAGCCGTTGAGACTCGTGTTGACGACCTGCGAGGCGAACAGCAGCGAGACGCCGATCGCGATGCCGAGCACCGCGAACAGTTCCTGGGTGAGCCGCGCACGGACGCGAACGCGATAGAGGCGCAGGATGCTGGAGAGCCTCACGCGGGGCCTCCAGCGCGCGCTTCAGTCGCCATCGACGGGCGCGGGCCCCCTGCTGGACCGATAATCGGTCAGTCGACCGTCGCGCAGCGCGAGGACCCGATCGGCGAACGCGGCGGCCTGCGGGTCGTGCGTCACGAGGACGACCGCGATCTCGCGCTCGCGGCAGAGCTCTGCGAGCAGGCCGAGCACCTGCGCGCCGCGCTCGGTGTCGAGGCTTCCGGTGGGCTCGTCGGCGAGCAGCAATCGCGGCTCGGTCGAGAGCGCCCGCGCGATCATCACCCGCTGGCGCTCGCCCATCGAGAGCTGCTCGGCGCGGTGGCGCATGCGCTCGGACAGCCCGAGGCGCTTGAGCAGCGGCTCGATCCGCCGGCGCGCCTCACGCGATCCGACGTCGGCGCCCATCAGCTTGAGCGCGGCGTTGTCGAGCGCGCTGGCGCCCGGGATCAGGTTGAGCGACTGACGCACGAAGCCGAGCTCGTGCAACCGGTAGTTCGCCGCCTCGCGGTCGCTCAGCTGCGAGACGTCGCGGCCGTCGACGCTGATCGAGCCGGCGTCTGGCCGCAGGAGCGCCGCGATCAGCATCAGCAGCGTGCTCTTGCCCGACCCGCTCGGGCCGTACAACGCGAGGAACTCGCCGGCGGGGACCGCCAGCGAGACGCCGTCGACGGCGCGCACCGGCGGCGCTGTGGCGACCGGGAAATGCTTGACGAGCTCGCTCAGCTGGAGCACTGGGACGCCCCCGCGGGCATCTACGCAGAGCGCTTGTAACCGGGGAACTCGATCACGTTGTCTTCGTCGCCGTCGGCCTGCGCCAGCTCGCCGTCGCCGTCGCCGTCGGAGCCGTCCGGCGGCGTGATCAGCTGCCCGCCGCTGAGCGCCCTGAGCTGGTGCGAGCCCATCGCGGCCGGCATGTCCGGCACGGTCATCAGCACGGCGACGTCGGTTTCGTCGACGAGCGCTCGCAGCAGCTGCAGGATCTCCTCGCGCTCGCGCACGCCGAGGTTGGCGGTCGGATCGTCGATCAGCAGCAGCCGCGGCGAGCGCGCGATCCCGTGCGCGATCGCGACGAGCGCGCGCTCGCCGTCGGACAGGCTCTCCCAGCGCTGCCCGGCGCACTGGCCCATCCCGACGCGCCGCAACGCGCCGTCGGCGAGCCTGTTGGCCTGCCGGCGGCCGTGCTCGATCAGCAGCGGAAGCGCCACGTAGTCGAGCATCGTCAGGTCACTGCGCGGCCCGGAGCGCCGGACCCAGCCGATCTCGCCGCGCCGAAGTCGCGCGTGACCGCGCTCGGAGAGCGTCGCGAGATCCTCGCCGGCGAAACGCACCGAGCCGCGGTCCGGTGTCTCCAACCCGGCTGCGATTCGCAGCAACGTGGTCTTGCCGGCCCCGCGCCGGCCCCAAACGCCGATGAACTCGCCGGCGCCTACGTCGAGGCACGCGTCGACGAGCACGCGCACCTCCGAGGGTCCGCGCCAATAGCTCTTGCTGACCTTCTCCAGCGAGAGCAGCGCGTCGGCCATCAAACTCCTCGCAGGCGCCGCGTCCCGGCGCCGACGGCGCCGGCGTCGGCGGAGGCTCCGGCGGCGCGCGAGGCTTCGTGCTCCTCGCGGAGCTGTTCGAGCAGCTCGCGGGCGTTCTGCAGCCATTCGATCCGCGCGTTCCAGAAGGCGACCTCGGCTTCCGCCGCGAGCGTCCCCATCAGGCTCGACCAGTCGCGCGAGGATGCGGTTTCCTCACCGAGCCGCTTGAGCCTGCAGGCGACCGAGGCAGACGACTTCCTGCCCCGTGACGACTTCGATCAGCCGCGGGACGTTGCGCGGGCGGCAAAGCGCGATCTTCATGTGCAGCTCGTCGCGCAGCGGCGGCGCCGGTGAGGGATCGAGCATCCAGGTCTCGAAGTGCTCGACGCCCTCCTCGGTCGCCTCGTAGATCGTGCGCGGCGCCGCGCGGCGCGCGGGCCCGGGGCCGAGCTCTCCGGCGCTGCGCACGAACTCGTCGCGGCTGAGCTGGTCGAGCGCCGAGTAGACGCCGGAGGGGGCGAAGCCGGAAGAGCCGAAACGCTCGTCGAGACGCTGCGCGAGCTGATACCCGTAGCCGGGCCGCTCGATCACGAGTCCCAATACCGCGTGCTTGGCCGACATCTTCGCCCTTCCTCGTCAACGGTCTCCTGCGGAGAAGGTACTCGAATTGGCGTGCGCTTGCATTCCAATCATGGCATGAATCAGACCGAGTGGAATCCTTGGCGCAGTCGAGATCGTGCGCATAGTAGAAGCGTCTCTCACGTGATGCCGAGGCGGTCGAGCAGGCTCTCGTCGCCGCGCCAATCGCGCCGCACGCGAACGGACAGATCGAGGTGCACGCGGCAGCCCAGCTCGCGCTCGATCTCGCGCCGCGCGGCCGTCCCGATCGCCTTGATCATGCGCCCGCCGGCGCCGATCAGGATCCCCTTCTGCGATGAGCTCTCGACCCACAGCAGCGCGCGCACACGCGCCAGATCGGGGCGCGGCCGTTCGATCTCCTCGACGACGGCCTCGACGGCGTGCGGCACCTCCTGGAAGGTGCGCTTGATCGCCGCCTCGCGGACGAGCTCGGCGAGCAGCACCGCGAGCGGCTGATCGGAGGTCGTGCGCTCGGCGAACATGAACGGGCCCTCCGGCATCAGCTCGCCGAGGTGCTCGACGAGCGCACCGACGCCGACGCCGGTGCGCGCGGAGATCGGAAACAGCTCGCCGCCGAGCTCGAGCTCGGCGGCCTGGGAAAGAGTCGCCGCCGTCGCGGCGCGCGTGAGCCGGTCGACCTTGTTGACGGCGATCGTCACCGGCACGTCGGCGTCTGCGAGCGCGGCGGCGATGAAGCGGTCGCCGGGACCGACGCCCTGCTCGCCGTTGAGCAGCAGCAGCGCGACGTCGGCCTCTTCGAGCTCCTGGCGCACGCGCGCGGCCATCCGCGAGGTGAGCGCGTCGCGCGGGCGTTGCACGCCGGGCAGGTCGACGAGCACGATCTGGCAGTCGCCGCGCGAGCGGATCCCGCGGATCGCGCGACGGGTGGTCTGCGGCCGGTCGCTGACGATCGCGACCTTCTCCTCGACGATCGCGTTGACGAGCGTCGACTTGCCGACGTTCGGCCGGCCGGCGAGCGCGACGAAGCCGCTGCGCGTCAACCCTGCTCCGCGGCGAGCAGCTCGCGCTGGAGCGCGAGCATCTCGCCGTCGTCGACCTCGTGGTCCATTCCGAGCAGGTGCAGCATCCCGTGGACGACCGCCTCGCGCACGTCGACGGTGTGCTCGGGGCAGATCACGATGTCGCCGAGCTCGCGAGCGCCGCCGACCTGCTCCGCGCCGTCGACCGGGAACGAGAGCACGTCGGTCGGGCGCGAACGCCCGCGGTAGCGCGCGTTCAGCTCGCCGATCCGCGCGGCGCCGACGAACTCGACCGCGACGTGTCCGTCGGCGACGCCGGCGGATGCGGCCGCGATCGTGCACAGGCGGCGAAGCGCCGCCTCCTCCAGCGCCGGCTTGCCGAGGATCTCGAGCTCGAGCATCGCCGCTCAGGCGCGACGATCGGCCGAGCGCAGCTCGGGCGCTTCGCGCTGGGCGTGGACGTCGTAGGCCTCGACGATCCGCTGCACGAGCTTGTGGCGCACGACGTCCTCGCCGCCGAAGCGGACGAACTCGATGCCCTCGATCTGCTCGAGCACGTCGCCGACGACGACGAGGCCCGAGCGCTGCTCGCGCGGCAGGTCGACCTGCGTGATGTCGCCGGTCACGACCATGCGCGAGCCGAAGCCGAGCCGCGTGAGGAACATCTTCATCTGCTCGGGCGTCGTGTTCTGCGCCTCGTCGAGGATCACGAACGAGTCGTTCAGCGTGCGCCCACGCATGAACGCCAGCGGCGCGATCTCGATCACGCCGCGCTCGATGAACTGGGCGACCTTCTCCGGATCGAGCATGTCGTGCAGCGCGTCGAACAGCGGCCGCAGGTAGGGGTCGACCTTCGCCATCAGGTCGCCCGGCAGGAAGCCCAGCCGCTCGCCGGCCTCGACGGCGGGGCGCGTGAGGATGATCCGGTTGACCTCGTGGCGCGTGAGCGCGGCGGCGGCCATTGCGACCGCGAGGAACGTCTTGCCGGTGCCCGCGGGGCCGACGCCGAACGTCACGGTGTTGTTGCGCACCGAATCGACGTAGCGCTTCTGATTGACGGTCTTCGGCGCGACGCGCAGGCTGCGGTGACGCCAGACGACGTCCTCGAGCACGCGCGCGGGCGACTCGTGCGCGTCGAGCGCGCCGGTCACCGCGGCGATCGTGCCGGGGCCGATCTGGTGGCCACGTGCGATCAGCTCCGACAGCTCGCGCACGACGCGCTCGCCGGCGTTCGTCTCGCTCTCCTCGCCGTCGAACGTCAGCACGTTGCCGCGCAGGAACACCTTGCAGTCGAGATGCGCCTGCAGCGCGCGCAGCACGGCGTCCTGGCTGCCGGCGAGCTCGACGGCGACGTCGTTGGGGAGCTCGATCTGCGTCCTCATCCGTGCAGCGACGCCCGCACCAGCCCGGAGACGCGCTTGCCGTCGGCGCGCCCGTCGACGGCTGCCATCGCCTGCTTCATCGCCTTGCCCATGTCCTTGACCGACTGCGCGCCGCTCTCGCGCACGGCGCGCTCGACGATCGCCTGCAGGTCGGCGTCGGACAGCTCGGCGGGCAGGTAGGAGCTGATCAGCTCACCCTCGGCCTCCTCACCGCCGGCAAGATCGTCGCGTCCGGCCTCGCGGTAGGCCTTCGCGGCCTCCAGCCGGCGCTTGCGCTCGCGCCGCAGGACGGCGAGCTCGTCGTCGGAGCCCTCCTTGAGCGACTTCTGCAACTCGGAGAGCACCAGCCGCAGCGCGCCGACGCGCTGCTTCTCGCCCGCGCGCATCGCCCCCTGCAGGTCGAGCTTGATCTGGTCGAGTATCGCCACCCCGATCAGGATACGCCGCGGAAGCGACGTCCGGGACGGCCGATCCGTGCCGGTCTGGCGGAGTGAATATCGTGGCGCGCGTGAACGACTCGCTGTACGCCGACGCGCTCGCGCCGTTTCTCGCCGAAGTAGAGCGACTGCGCCCGCTCGAGGCGGAAGTGATCGACGCGCACACCCACCTCGGACTCGACGAGGACGGGCGCTCGCTGACGCTGCAGCAGCTGCTCGCGCAGCTGGACGCGGCGGATGCGCGTCGCGCGTGCGTGTTCCCGCTGCACGACCCCGAGCGACAGCCGTCCTATCGCGTGCCGAACGACCGCGTGCTCGGCTGGGCGGGCGAAAGCGACGGGCGACTCGTGCCGTTCTGCCGGCTGGACCCGGCCGAAAACCCGCTGGAGGAGGCCGAGCGGTGCCTCGCGGAGGGCGCGCGCGGAATCAAGCTTCATCCGCGTGCGCAGGAGTTCGTGTTCGACGGCGCCGAGATGGCCGACGTGTTCGCGCTCGCCGAGGAGACGCGCGTGCCGATCCTGATTCACGCCGGACGCGGGCTGCCGCCGCTGGCCGACGGGCTCGCCGATCTTACGCTCGAGCATCCCGAGCTCGTGCTGATCCTCGCGCACGGCGCGATCTGCGACCAGGGCGTCCTGACGACGCGCCTGGCCGAGCATCCGGGCGTTCTGTATGACATCTCGTGCTTCTTTCCGCTCGACGTGATCGAGCTGTTCGCGCGCGTGCCGGCAGAGCGGATCGTGTTCGCATCCGATCCGCCGTACGGGATGCCGGCGACGACGCTGTACCTCGCGCTGCGCGTCGCGCGCCAGGCCGGTCTCGACGAGCAGACGACGAGGCTGCTGCTCGGCGGCACGATGGCGTCGCTGCTCGACGGACATGGGCTCCCGCCGACGAACGCGCCGCGGCGCGGCGCCTCGATCACGCTCTCCGGGCGACTGGCGCGCGCGTACGGCTACGCGAGCCTGGTCGGGCCGGCGCTGTTCACGGGCGCGCGCGATCAGGCGCACGCGATGCTCGACATGGCGCGCGCGGCGTGCCGCGATCCCGAGCCGGGCACGGACGGCGAGGCGCTCGAGACGATTGGCGCCGCGCTCGCGGCCGCCGACGCGCTGATGGTCGAGGAGGGCGGCGTACGCGCGGCGATCGACCTCGTGTACCGCGCGATCGTGCGCGCGGCTACCGAGATCCCCGACTAGCAGCCGGGCGCCGCGAGCCAGATCGCGGCCCATTCGCCGTCGCGCACGCGGCGGCGCTCGCGCAGGCCGAGCCGCTCGCCGAACGCGGCGGCGACCTCATCGACCTGCGCAACGAGCAGCCCGCTCGCGATCAGCTGCGCCGGCGGTGCGGCGATCGTGCGCGCGAGGTCGAGCAGCAACGGGCGAAGGAGGTTGGCGAGCACGACGATCGGCCCCGGCGGGGCGTCGGCCCGCCCCACCCATGGGAGCCGCTCGGCGCGCAGGTCGAACCGCCGCGCGTCGAGCGCGACGCGGTTGACGGCGGCGTTCTGGCGCGTCGCGTCGACGCTCTCGCGCTCGTTGTCGAGCGCGAGAACGGGCGCGAACCCGAGCTCGGCGGCGGCGATCGCGAGCACGCCCGAGCCGGCGCCGACGTCGAGCAACGCCCCGCGCAGAGGCCGCTCGGCGGCGAGCTGGAGCAGCAGCTCGAGGCACATGCGCGTGCTCGCGTGCGCGCCGGTGCCGAACGCGCGGCCGGGATCGATCACGATCTCGCGCACGCCGTCTGCGCTTGCGGCGCGCGCGTCCTCCCACGGCGGCCGCACGTGAAGCGCCGGCGGGCGCCTCGCGCGGGCGGGCGCGTCGGGCGCCGCGACGAGGACCGGGCGATGGAAGCGCTTCCAGCGCTCGTGCCAGTCGTCGGCGGTCTCGCTCGTCGAGATCTCCACGAGCGCGTCGCCGGCGGCGGCGCGCAGATCGGGGAGCTCGGGCAGCTCGCCAGGCGCGCCGTAGACGGCGTACTCGATCACGCCGTTCGGCAGCGTCGACTCCTCGACGCCGCCGGGAGCGAGCTCGAGCAGCTCGGCAAGCACCAGCTCGGCCTGCTCTCGCCGCACGCGGACGGCGAGTCGGATCACGCAGCTTGGCTGCCGAGCGCGCGACGGAGCTTCGCGAAGATCGATTCGTCTGAGCGCATGTTCTCGTCGGTGAGCGTTGCTTTGAGCTGCTCGAGCAGCTCACGCTGCTCGGCGCTGAGGCGGCGCGGGATCACGACGTTGACGACGACGCGCAGGTTGCCGCGCCGGCCGCGCCCGAGCGAGGGCATGCCTTCGCCGCGGAGCGTCACGATCTCGCCGGGCTGCGTGCCCGGCTCGAGCTCGATCTCGGCGCTGCCTTCGAGTGTCGGCACCTCGACCGTGCCGCCCAGCGCTGCGAGCGGCGCGGGAACGTCGAGCGCCGTCACCAGGTCATCGCCTTCGCGCACGAAGCGGCTGTCGTCCTCGACGCGCACGAGCACGTAGAGGTCGCCGGACGGCGCGGCGGGCTCGCCGGCGTGACCGCGACCGCTCAGCCTGATCCGCTGGCCGCTGGCGATGCCGGCGGGAACGTCGACGTCGAGCTCGTGCTTGGCGGCGCGCCGGCCGCGCCCGCGGCACTCACGGCACGGCTGCTCGGGAACGCGACCGTCGCCCTGGCAGACGTCGCACACGACCGTTCGGATCATCTGCCCGAACGGCGTGCGCGTCGCCGCCTGCAGCTGGCCGGCGCCGCCGCAGCGCTCGCACGTGTGAATCGGCGTGCCCGGCTCGGCGCCGTTGCCGTGACAGTGCGCGCAGCGCTCGATCGCCTCGTAGGAGACGGACACCGTGGCGCCGTTTGCCGCCTGCAGCAAGTCGATCTCGACCGTCGCCGCGACGTCGCCGCCGGGCATCGGCCCGGAGCGCGCGCCGAAGCCGCCGCCGAAGAACGCTTCGAACAGGTCGCCGATCGATCCGAACGCGTCGAAGTTCGGCGCGTACCCACCCGATCGCAGCCCTTCGTGGCCGTAGCGGTCGTACGTCGCGCGCCGCTCCTCGTCGGAGAGGATCTCGTATGCCTCGGCCGCCTCCTTGAACTTCTCCTCGGCCTGCGGATCGTGCGCGTTGACGTCCGGATGCAGCTCGCGCGCGAGCGTGCGAAAGGCCTTCTTGATCTGCTGCTCGGACGCGTCACGCTCGACGCCGAGCACCTCGTAGGGATCGCGCGGCATCGTCTGTGCGTCAGGCCTCGGCATACGTGTCTTCGACGAAGCGCGAGAGCTGGTTCGCCGCCTCGCGCACGGTGACGATCGCGCCCGCGTAGTCCATCCGCACCGGCCCGATCACCGAGACGGCGCCGAGCTTGCGCTGGGCGACGCCGTAGCCGGTAGCGACGAGCGCGAGCGATCGCATCGCGGGGATCTCGTTCTCGTGCCCGATCCGCACGTAGACGTCGGGCTGGCCGAGCGCTGCGCGCAGCACGCGCAGCAGCGAGACGCGTCGCTCGAGCAGCCCGACCAGTCCCTCGAACTGCATCGCGTCGTCGATCTGGCCGGCCGAGAACAGCCGTGCGGTTCCATCCACGTAGAGCTCGTCTTCCGTCTCCGCGGCCAGATCGCCGAACGCGGGCGACAGACGCCGCAGGAACGCGTGCTCGACCGCGGGCAGGCTCGCGTCGAGCAGGCGCTGCTGCACCATCCGAGCGCCGAGGCCGAGCCCGACGAGACGCTCGCGCAGGTACTCGCCGGCCCACGTCAGCAACCCGGGATCGACGGGACGGTCGAACGTCGCGAACAGCTTCGAGACGCCGCCCGTCGAGGTGATCACGACGACCATCACGACCTCGGGTTGCAGCGCGAGCACCTCCACGTGGCGGATCGTCGCCGTCGTCAGCGACGGAGCCGAGACGACCGCGAGCAGGTTCGTCATCTGCGACAGCGTCTCCGAGGTCGTGCGCATCGCCTCCTCGACCTCGCGGCGGATCAGCGAGAGCTCGATCCGTCGCTGCACGGCGAGCCCCTCGCCGGAATCGAGCATCAGGTCGACGACGTAGCGATGACCGGCATCGGTCGGCACACGCCCGGCCGAGACATGCGGATGCGCGAGCAGCCCCTGCTCCTCGAGCAGCGCGAGTTCGTTGCGGATCGTCGACGGACCGCAATCGAACTCGGGATCGGCGGCGATCGACCTCGACGCGACCGGCTGCCCGGTGCGCAGGTAGTCGTCCACCACCTTGCACAGGATTCGCTCCTGCCTGGAGGTGAGCATCGTTGTGATTGTAGGCCGCGCCTGGCTGACCCTTCGCCGCGCGCCGGCCGTGCTGCGTCGTGCCCTCGCTGCCGGCGCGCTGCGCCCGACGGGGCGCTGCGGGCCACGAGCGAGCTCAGATCTCGAGCTCGGCCTCGGCGTTGCGGATGATCTGCTTGCCGTCCTGCTCGGCGACCGTGTCGATCACCGCGCGACCGTCCTGCACCTCGCGAACCGTGCCGGTCACGATCACCTCCTGCTCGGGCGCTCCCATGCCGCGGAACTGAACCGACAGCCGCTTCAGGTGCTCCGGGCCGCCCCCCGCGTCGGTCTGCGCGCGTGCGACCTGCGCCATCGTCCACAGGCCGTGCAGGATCCTGCCCGGCAGTCCGACCGCTTTCGCGAACTCCTCGTCGATGTGGATCGGGTTGTAGTCGCCCGACGCGCCCGCGTACCGGTTGGTGAGGTACTTGTCCGGCGTGATGCTCAACTGCGGGATCTGCTCTCCGGGACCAAGCGCGGGCATCGCTCACACTCCTCGGACGATGTTCGTCCACGTTCCGCGGCACACCTGCTCGCCGCACTGGTTGACCGAGAGCGACTCGAACACGTAGTAGCCGCGGCCGTCGGCTTCGGAGATGTCCTTGACGCTCGCAGTCGTCGAGATCTCATCGCCGGCGACGACGAGCGGCCCCCACTCGAACTGCTGCCCGCCGTGCACCATCATCGCGAAGTTGAGCTCAATCTCGGGGTCGAAGATCGGTGGTCCGACAGCCGGTGCGCTGTAGACGACGGCGAACATCGGCGGCGCGACCACGTCTGCGTACCCTGCGGCGCGCGCCGCCTCGACGTCGAGGTAGAGCGGGTTGGTCTCACCGACCGCGCGCGCGTACTCGCGGACCTTCTCGCGACCGACCGCGTACAGAACCGGGTCGTAGGTCTTGCCGATCGCTTGCTTGTTGACGGGCATCGCTCTGATTTGACGGCCGGTCGGCCGGTCGGCCGACGCGGCGCGCCAGTTTACGCGCTAGCCCGCCCGCTCGGCCGTCCGGTCCTCACTCGTCCGCTAGAACGTCACCTCGAGCTCCTCCGCGCCGACGCCGACAAGCTCGCCCCCGTCGCCCTCGGCGCCCCCGTCCTCGGGCTCCTCGGAGTCCGCGTTCGTCCCCCTCGCCGCGGGCCCGTCGAGGAACTGGACGACGTCGGAGACGATGCTCACGGCCTGCCGGCGCTCGTGCTCGGCGGTCTCCCACTCGCGCCACTCGAGCCTGCCATCGACGCCGACCCTGCTCCCGCGGTGCAGGAAGCGCGCGACCGACTCGGCCGTCGGACCGTACGTCTCCACGTCGAAGTAATTCGGGCGCTCGTGGCGCTCGCCGTCGGCGTCGAGACGGCTCGCGTTGCACGCGATGCGAAGCGAGCAGACGGCGCGGCCGGACGGGAGCGAGCGCAACTCGGGATCACGCGTTATGCGGCCGACCAGGACTACTCGGTTGATGGCGAAGCTGGACATGTGGACTCCATTTGCTCGATGATTGACCCCGCCGGCAACGTACGGTCAGCTTGGGACGGTACGCGCGATCGGCGCACCGCTCGCCCCGACCGGCGCGAGCGAGTCCAGTGAGAGGACGACGATCCGCTCGGCTCCGGTGAGCGAGATCGCCCGTGCAAGCGCCCGGCGAACGGCGGGCGGCGCCAGGTAGAGCACGCCGGCCACCTCGTCCGTCTCGTTCCAAGCCCGGCAGATCTCGGCGAGACGCCGCGGCGCCTTCACCGTCAGCTCGATCTCGACCGCGACCGGCAGGAGCTCGGGCGCGATCGGCCAGAGCGCGAGATCGGGGCGATGAAACGGCGTCTCGCCGGGACCCGTGATCAACGTCGCGCTCGCCAGCGGGGCGCGCGCGACGCGCTCACGATGGCGCAGCTCGCGCTCGCCGATCACTACGTGATCGGGATATCCGCGCTGCAGAGCCGCGGCGGCGCGCGCGAAGCCAACGTGTGCGGCGCGTTGGCGACGCTCAAGCGACGCGGATCCGACCACGGCACACCGGCTCGGCGCAGGCCGGCGCCGGTGATTGTGTACAGCGAGGGCTCGCCGACGAGCAGCCGCCGGCGCGCGAGCAGCCCGGCGCGCGCGAGCGAGCCGAGATGGGCGCGCGCCGAGGCGAGCGAGGTCTCTCGCAGGTCGGCCAGCGCATCGGCCGTCACGGCGCCGGCGCGCGCGGTCCACTCCAGGGTGGCCCGACGCTCGAGCGACGAAGCAGCGTTCGCGGTCATCGTCGTTCACCCCCCTCCAGCGAGAAGATCCGCGCGATCCGCGCGTCCAGGCCGCGGTCGAGCACGATCGTCGCGGCCGATCCCGTGCGCAGGCGCATCACGTCGTCCGCGCGAGGACGCTCTCGCGAACGCGCGTCCGTGTCACCTGGCCGTCGCCGCGCCGCGTGGTGCGCCAGACGCCGACAGTGCCGCTCAGTCCGGCGATCAGCTCGGCCGAGCGCGGCACCACCTGGCGATGCGCGATCAACGCGGAGAGGTTTCCGAGAACCTGCTCGAGCAGCGACTCGCGGCCGGGGAGGCGCAGGTCGGCGAGCTCCTGCGTGCCGAGCACGACGCTGACGCCGGCCGAGCGGGCGCGGCCGAACAGACGCACGATCTGCTCGGCGGCGATCGACGCGAACTCGTCGATCACGACGGCCGTCGGCACGGGGCTGCGCTGCAGCGCGGCGACCGTCGATGTCAGGTCCTGCACGATCGCCGCGCCGAGCATCTGCGTCAGCAGCGGCCGGCTGTCGGCGGCGAGGTCGAAGTAGACGACCGCGCGCTCCCGGATCGCCTCGCGCAGGTCGAACGTGCGCGAGCCGCCCACGCCCGGATCGAGCCACCGCCCGACGTCCGACTCGGCGACGATCGCAAGCCGGTCGCGCACGCCGGCGAGGTCAGCGACCTGGCGGGTCGACAGCGACTCCAGGTAGCGCCGTGTGGGTTGCGCTTCGTGATCCGGCAACTCGCGTGCGAGCACCGCGAGCCGGCTCGGATCGAGGTGGTACGCGACGGCCTGCAGGCTCACCTCGAAGCCAGCGCCGCGCAGGGTACGCACGACGTGCCCGATGTAGCGCTGCGCCTGGCGCAGGTAGTGCGGCTCGCTGAAGCGCTCACCGGCCAGCAGCTTGTCGGCGATCTCCGTCTCGCCGCCGCTCGCGAACGGGTTGAAGACGCTCGGTCCGTCGGGCGTCCATTCGATGAACTCCGCGGCGGCGCATTCGGCTGCTCGCGCGAGCGCGGCGCGCAGCCGTCGATCCCCCTTCGGGTCGATCACGACCGCGCCCATGCCTCGCTCGATCGCGCGCACCGCCGTCCACGTCTGAGTCACCGTCTTGCCCGATCCGGTCGCCCCGACGATCAACGTGTGCGAACCGCCGCGCGCGCCACCGAAGGGGACCGAGACGGGAGCGCCGCGACCGTCGCAGCCGACGATCAGCTCGTCGTCGCGGAACCACGTGCCGCGCTCGTTGCGGCGGCGACGCAGGGTGATCGTGTCGAGGCCGGCGCGCAGCCGTCGCGCGGGACCGATCCGCCGCGCTGCGCGCGCCGCCAGGTCGGCTCCCGCGTCGAGCTCCTCGAGGTGTCGGCGGCGCCCGCGCAACGTCGCCGCGAGGGCCGCGATCGCGAGCGTCGGCGCCAATACGCCCAGCAGCGGGCGCAGCAGCAGCGTGACCGCCAAGGCGATCGCGCTCCAGCTCCAATGAAGCCCGCGTTGGCGCAGCGTGCGCTCGGCGAGCGCACCGAGCGAGAGCCCGACGACGCCGGCGACCGCGGCTCCTGTGAGCCAGTGCGCCAGCTCGGCCGGCAACGCCGGCAAAGACGCGAGTCGAGCAGCGGACGATGTGTATCGATGCAACATCGTGTCTCCCTTCGTTGATTTCTCCGGACGGCCGCGCCCGCAAGGGCCGGCCAACGCGGACGTGGACGCGCGACGGCAGTCCCGTGGGACCGCCGTCGCGGGGAACGGGCCCGGGGCCCGCCGGATGTGGACGCACGCTCACACGAGCGTGCGTCGTCAGTTCGTGCTGCGATCGGCGCGCGCCAGGGCGGCGCCGAGACGTCAGTCGACTTCGACCTCGCGCGGGCTGACGCCGAGACCGTCGCGCGCGATCAGCGCGAGTACGTCGGTGTGGATCCAGCGCGTCGGCACGTCCCGACCGCCCTCGGCAAGCAGACCGACACGGCGCGCGAGCCAGCTCGTCTCGCCGCTCTCGTTGCCGGTCGCGTCGCGCTTGACCCTGCCGCAGCGGATTGCGATCTCGCTCATGCTCAGCGCGTCGCGCTCGATCGTCGCGAGGACGGCTTCGCGCAGCGCGCGGTTGAGCACGATCGGGCTCTCGTGCACACGTGCGAGCTCCGCGCGGAGCGTCGCGACGGAGATCGACTCATCGGAGCGGTGGCGCCTGATCGCGTCGTGCGTCTGCTCGCGGACCGGCTCGTAGGACTCGAGCGCAGCGATCGCCTCGCGAACGCTGAGCGGCTTCGGCTCGCCACGCGCCGGGGCCTCGTCGCGACACCAGCGAAGCTCAGGGATCGACATGCCGGTTTGCAGGGCGGCGATGCGGTAGCGGCGACCATGCTCGTCGCTTGGCGCACGGTGGGTCGGCGGGCGCCCGGGAGCGATGTCGACCGCGACGCACGGGTCGACGCCGTCGTCGCAGAACGGAACCACGAGCAGGTCGTCATCCGTCAGCGAGCGACAGCGGCAACGTCCGCGGCGCGCCTGCTCGAGATAGCAGCGCGAGGCGAGGTCGGCGTTCCCAACGGGCTCATCTGGAGCGATATGCGCGATCAGACGACGATCGCCGCGAGTTCTCGCGTCGCGGTCGAGCACGAGCACGCTGCCACCCGATCCGGGGGATGCGACCAGCTCGCGCCTGCTGCCACGCCAGTCGACGTATCCCGCCAGCAGGCGAGCGCGAGCGGAGCGGGTGCGGGGGCGTTCGCGATGAGCGGAGCGCGCTCGGCGGTGCGAACGAGCGCTCGCCGACGGCGCGCGCCGGACACGTGCGCCTGTTGAGGCCGGGGTGGATGACGATGCGGACGAGGTCATGGCTGCTCCTCAGGGATCGGGTTTGGCGGCCTTCGCCGCGCGGCGGCGGCAAGGCGGTGAGGCGGGCTTGTAGGAGCCGTCGCGGTGCGCGTCAAGCGGAGGCGGACGTCCGCGATCTCGAGCCGCGCAGCTCCGAGAACCCCTTAAGGGGTCTCGGGGAAGGCGGGCCGAAAGCGATCACGATCGAAAGCTGGCGCGAGAACGCTCGCGACGCCGGGCTCGGATCGGTAGGCGCTCGCGAACGGCGAGCGGTGTTCGAGACGGCTGATGATCGAGCGAGGGAGAAAGGTGAGTGGGCGCCGAGCGTAGCCGCGCGCGTTGCGAGTCGCAGCCGCCAGGCGGCTCGGCAGTTCGAGCGTGCGCAGTCGCCCCGAGCGTGCTCGGAGATCGCCGTGCCGGCGGCGTCTCGTTCGCCGATTTCGCGTGCAGCCGCGCGTGGCGCCTGCGGGGCAGCGGCACACCGGCGGGTGAATCGGTCGCGACGGGAGCCAGCGGCCAGGCGAAGGAAGGCGAGGCCCGATGAGCCCGGTGTTTCGCCACGGCAGGCTGCGGCTGTACCTGCTGAAGCTGCTCGACGAGGCGCCCAAGCACGGCTACGAGGTGATCCGGCTGCTGCAGGACCGCTTCATGGGCGTGTACGCGCCCTCGCCCGGAACCATCTACCCGCGGCTGGCCCGGCTGGAGGAAGAGGGGCTGGTCACCCACGACGAGGTCGACGGGCGCAAGGTCTACAAGATCACCGAGAAGGGCCGCGCCGAGATCCAGGCCCGGATGGACGACCTGGCCGAGCTCGAGGAAGAGATCACCGAGTCCGTCCGCGACATCGCGCGCGAGGTGAAGGAGGACGTCAGGGAGACGGTCCGCAGCCTGCGCGAAGAGATAGCCCGGGCGGCCAGGGACGTGCACCGCGAGGACCGGCGGCAGGCAGCCGAGGAGATGCAGCGGGCCAGGGACGAGGCGCGCCGGGCCCAGGACGAGGCGCGCGGCCGCCCGCGGGACGAGGCGCAGCGGGCTCGCGACGAAGCCCAGGACCGGGCCGAGCGGGTCCGCGAGGAGGCGCGCCGGACCCGCGAGGAGGCGCGCGACCGCCGGGACGAGGAGCGCCAGCACGCGCGCCGCACCCGCGACGAGGCCGCGTCGGCCGGGGCCTGGGGCGAAGCCGTGCACGACGCGGCGGACCCGCCGCAGGAGGAGCAGGAACGGGCGGGCGAGGAGGCCGGTGCCCGGTTCCGCGCCGGGCGCGGCTGGTCGCCGAAGGACTGGGGTGACTGGTCCGGGCTGCGGGACTGGCGGGACTGGCCCGGGCTGAAGGACGTGCCTGCCTGGCGGGACTGGCCGGGAGGCCATGACTGGCCCGGTGGTCGCGACCGGCCCGGTGGCCGGGACCGGCCGGGTGGCCGGGACCGGCCGGGCGGCCACGACTGGCCCGGCGCCGGCCGCACCCCGGGCTGGCCGGACCCGGCCAAGTTCCGGGATCTGGAGCGGCTGGCCCTGCAGTTCGCGGCCGAGCTGCGGCGGGTGGCAGCGCACGCCAGCGCGATCGGCGAGGATACGTTCGGCGACCTGCGCAGCATCCTGGACGAGGCGCTGACCCGGATCAGGACCGAGATCTTCGACCCCGAGCAGCCGGAGGGCCCCGAGCAGCCGGAGGGCAAGGACGGGCCCGGGCTAAAGGGTGAAGACGACCTTCCCGAATAGGTCGCCGGACGTCATCGCCTCGAAGCCCTCTCTGGCCTCGGTCAGCGGCAGCGTGCGGTCGATCAGCGGGCGCACCCCCGTCTGCTCGCAGAACCGGGCCAGCCGCTCGAGCTGATCCCGCGACCCCATCGTCGAGCCGACCACCGAAAGCTGCAGGAAGAACACCCGGGTCAGGTCGGCCGACGGCGCCGGGCCGCTGGTGGCGCCGCAGACCACGATGCGGCCGCCCGGCCGGAGGGCGCGCAGCGAGTGCTGCCAGGTGGCCTGCCCGACGGTCTCCATCACCGCGTCCACCCGCTCGGGCAGCCGCTCCCCCGCCGGGAACGCCTGGTCCGCCCCGAGCTTGACCGCCCGCTCGCGCTTGGCCTCGCTGCGGCTGGTCGCCCAGATCCGGTACCCGGCCGCCCGGCCGAGCAGGATCAGGGCGGTGGCCACCCCGCCGCCGGCGCCCTGCACGAGAATGGTGGCGCCGGGCTGCAGTCCGGACGCGGCGAACAGCATCCGGTACGCGGTGAGGTAGGCGGTCGGCAGGCAGGCGGCTTCGGCGAACGTCAGCGCGTCCGGCTTGGGCACCAGGTTCCGCCGCGGCACGGCGACCCGTTCCGCGAACGTGCCGTCGTAGCGCTCGGACAGCAGCGAGCGGCCGGGATCCAGCGTCTCGTCCCCGCCGTAGCGGCCGGCGTCGCCGATGACCGCGTGCACGACCACGGGGTTGCCAGCCTCGTCGATCCCGGCGGCGTCGCAGCCCAGCACGATCGGCAGCCGGTCCTCGCCGATCCCCACCCCGCGCAGCGTCCACACGTCGTGGTGGTTGAGCGCGGCGGCCTTGACCGTGACGGTCGTCCAGCCTTCCCCGGCTGCGGGGTCGGGGCGGTCGCCGAGCTCCAGCCCGTTCAGCGGATTGTCGGCGTCGAAGCGCGCGGCGGTGACGGCAAACATGGTCTGCACCCTAGCGGGGCGCGGCGGGCGGGGTCATTGCCGGGCGACTCCGTCGGCGCGGGCCTGGCCGGCCACGGCGGCGGCCACGGCCGGGGCCACCCGCTCGTCGAACGCGCCGGGGATCACGTAGTCGGCGCTCAGGTCGTCACCGACCAGGGCGGCGAGCGCGCCGGCGGCGGCCAGCTTCATGCCCTCGGTGATCGCCGAGGCGCGCACGTCGAGCGCGCCGCGGAACACGCCGGGGAAGGCCAGCACGTTGTTGATCTGGTTGGGGAAGTCGCTGCGCCCGGTGGCCACCACGAGCGCGTGCGCGCGGGCCAGGGCCGGGTGCACCTCGGGCTCGGGGTTGGACAGCGCGAACACGATCGACCGCGCGGCCATCGCGGCGATCGCCCGTTCGGCCACGGTGCTGCCGGACAGCCCGATGAACACGTCCGCACCGCGCAGCGCCTCCTCGGTCGAGCCGGTGTAGCCCGCCGTGTTCGTGACCTCCGCGATCGCCGCCTTGACCGGGTTGAGCCCGTCCCGGCCCCGGTAGATCATGCCCTTGCTGTCCGCCAGCGCGATATCACCGATGCCCGCGCTGAGCAGGATCCTGGTCACCGCGATCCCGGACGCGCCCGCTCCGGCCACGACCGCGCGCAGGTCGCCGAGCGAGCGGCCGGCCAGCCGGGCCGCGTTGCGCAGCGCGGCCAGCGTCACGATCGCGGTGCCGTGCTGGTCGTCGTGGAAGACGGGGATGTCCAGGGTCTCGCGCAGCCGGTCCTCCACCTCGAAGCAGCGCGGCGCCGAGATGTCCTCGAGGTTGATGCCGCCGAAGCTGGGCGCCAGCGCGGTCACCACGGCGACGAGCTCGTCGGTGTCCGTGCAGTCGAGGCAGATCGGCACCGCGTCCACCCCGGCGAACCGCTTGAACAGCAGCGCCTTGCCCTCCATGACGGGCATCGCCGCGGCCGGCCCGATGTCGCCGAGGCCGAGCACCGCCGTGCCGTCGGTGACCACGGCGACGGTGTTCGCCACCCAGGTGTACCGGGTAACCAGGTCGGGCTGCTCGGCGATCGCGTCGCACACCCGGGCCACCCCCGGGGTATAGGCCATGGCCAGCCCGGCCTCGCCGGCGAGCGGCACGGACGGGTGCATCCCGATCTTGCCGCCGCGGTGCAGCAGGAAGACGGGATCGTAACTGCGGTCAGGATGAACAGAACCAGGCTCTGCGGCCACGTTGACCCCCAACGGACGGAGTGAAGCTGTCAGGACGCCGCTGGCCGGTCGGCCGGGCGCGGGTAGCTGCCGGTGAGCTGCTGGCGCCGGGCGGCGTACGGGGGTCACCCGTGTCGTTATTGTGCCACATCGCGCGCGGTGTCCCCTAACCGGCCTGGGCGATGTATTATCGGCCACGATTTTGTCCATTCGCCGCGTCCGGGCTCACAAGCGTGTAATACTCTGCCGCGGGCATTGCCCCTTACTGCGGACTCCCAGCTGGCTAGGAAACGAGAGTGGATCTGAGCGGCTACGCCGAACATGCGGTACGCCTGGCAAACGCCGCGAGCGATGAAGTACAAGCCGGCGGCACCGACGATGGCCACAGTATTTCCACCCTGGAAGGGCTCCGCGGCCTGCTGACGGACCTGAGGTTTCCGGATACCCGGGTAACCCGCGGCGACCTGGACGCGATGCGGACGTTGCAGATCGAGTTCAGGGAGATTTTCGCCGCGGCCGCGGCCGGGAATGGCACCGAAGCCGTTGACCGGCTGAATGCCCTGCTCATCCAGCATCCCGTCCACCCGCAAATCTTCCGGCACGACGACGAGCCGTGGCACCTGCACCTCACCCAGGGCGGCAGCGTGGCGGACAGGTACGCGGCAGGCTCGGCGATGGGACTGGCCACCCTCATCACGCAGCTCGGCATTAACCGGCTCGGGGTATGCGGTGCGGCGTCCTGCCAGGGCGTATTTATCGACACGAGCACCAATCGCTCCCGGCGATACTGCTCGGACAGATGTGCCTCGCGGGCCAACGTCACCGCGTTCCGGTCCCGCAGGCGGTCCGGGACGCCGGACGTTCTGCCCACCGCCGCTGTCTAGCCGTCACGAGCACGGCAATGGCCGCCGGGCGTGTCTCGCGCTGTGGATAGACGTCTCGCCCTACGGGCAGATACGGGGGCACCAGCAGTTCGAGATAAGCGCCGATGTCACGCGAGATGACGTGTATGTATCTCGATAGCGAGACAAGCCAGACCGCGCTGTCCCGGTCGCGGGCTGCGTTACGAAAAAGATGCAACTTCAGCACTTTTCAGGCACGCTAACGATCATTACGATGATCCCAACCCGCGGGGCACCCCGCACCCGGCACACGTGCACGGACCGAAAGAAGTTCGGATATGGCAACTCAGTCGGTAGTCGCTCCGCCGACGCCGACCGGCGGTGGCCGCAACCGAGACATGGGGCTGCTCAGAGCCACCCGGGCATCCGAGACCTCGAACAACGTCACAGGGCTCTCTTAGCAAGCTCACCGGTTCACCATAGGGAGGAATCATGGCGACGACCCCCGCAGGCGTAAAGCCAGCACACTCCGAGGAGTTCCAGCTGCGCCGAGCGGTGGGGCTTCGCGGGCTCACCTTGATCTCCCTGGGTTCCATCATCGGGTCGGGCTGGCTCCTTGGAGCCCTCACCGCCGCCAGGGTCGCCGGCGGCGCGTCGATCCTCTCGTGGGTCCTCGCCGGCGCTGTCCTGGCTCTGCTGGCGCTGGTGCACGCCGAACTCGGTTCCACGTACCCGGTGTCCGGCGGGACCGCCAGGTTCCCGTTCATGAGCTTTCGGCGCGCTCGGCGGGTTCACCGGCGGCTGGATGGCGTGGATCCAGGCAGTCACGATCGCGCCGATCGAGGTCGAGGCGACGCTCGGCTACCTCAACTCCAAGTTCACCGGCCTGGGACTCGTCAACACCAACGGCACGCTCGACGGCAAGGGCATCGCGATCGGCGCCGGGTTCATGCTGGTGTTCTCGGTGATCAACACGCTGGGCGTCCGCTGGCTGGCCGAGACCAACTCCATCGCCGTGATATGGAAGGTTCTCGTCCCGACCATCACGATCTTCGCGCTGCTGTTCACGGTGTTCCACTTCGGCAACTTCTCCGCCGGCGGCGGGTTCGCCCCCTACGGCTTCCACGGGATCTTCGCGGCGCTCCCGCTCGGCATCGTGTTCGCGCTCGAGGGATTCGAGCAGGCCATCCAAGTCGGCGGCGAAGCCGAGAACCCGCAGCGGAACATCCCCCGAGCGGTGATCCTGTCCATGATCATCGGGACGCTCATCTACCTGCTGCTCGAGTTCGCGTTCGTCGGCGCGCTCAACCCGCACAACCTCGTGCACGGCTGGGCGACCCCGATCACCGGCGTCAAGGCGTTCGGTCCCTACGCGACGCTGGCCACCTCGGCAGGCCTGGGCTGGCTGGCCACGCTGCTCATCATCGACGCGGTCGTGTCGCCGGCCGGCACCGGGCTGGTCTACATCGGGACGTCCTCGCGCCTGTCGTACGGCCTCGGCCGTAACGGCTACTTCCCGCGCATCATCAGCCAGATCAGCCGGACCGGCGTCCCCTTCGTCTCCATCGTCATTGCCTTCATCATCGGCATGCTGGTCTTCCTGCCCTTCCCCAGCTGGAGCGGCCTGGTCGGGCTGGTCACCTCGGCCACCGTGCTCATGTACGCGATGGCCCCGCTGTCGCTGGCCGGGCTGCGGCGCGCGGATCCCGATCGCCGCCGGGCTTACCGGCTGCCCGCCGCGGGCGTGCTCTGCCCGCTGGCGTTCATCTTCGCGAACTTCATCGTGTACTTCGCCGGGTTCAGCACGATCTTCTGGCTGTACGTGATCATCGTGGTCGGCTACCTGGCCTTCGCCGGGTACCAGGCGTCCCTCCCGGCGGCCCGCCGGACGATCATCGACTGGCGCGCGGCGGTGTGGATCCTGCCGTGGCTGGCCGGCCTGATCGTCATCTCCTGGCTGGGCCGGTACGACGGCGTGCCCCCCAAGGTGTTCGGCGTGACCCTGCTGGCCACCAAGCACATCCCGAACTGGTGGGACCTCGCCATCGTCGCCGCGTTCAGCCTGGTGATCTTCTACTGGGCCGTGCACAGCACCATGTCCCGCGAGAAGGTCCTCGCGGCCGTCGCGGATGTAGAGGCGGAAGCCGACGTGCAGGATCTCAACGTCGCCTGACCTGATTCGTGCCATTCCGATGGCTCATCCGGCAGTCGCCGGGAGGAGAGTGAAAGGCTCATGAGCACACCCGATAGAAGGCCAGTGATCGTCGGGATCGACGGCTCGCCGCAGGCGCAGGTGGCGCTGGCCTGGGCGGTCGACGAGGCCCGCCTGCACGGGCTCGGGCTGCGCGTCATCCACGCGTTCCCCGCCCTGGTGTCGTTCTTCGGAACCACCGCCCATGAGTACTATCCGCAGGTCGAGGCGGAAGCGCGCGCCATGTTCGAGAAGACGCTCGCGACGGCGCCACCCATGGATGATCTCCACGTCGAGCGGACGCTGGAGCCAGGGAATCCGGCCGAGATCCTGGTCGAGGCGAGCCGCGGAGCCAGCCTGCTGGTGGTGGGCCACCGCGGCCGTGGGGCCTTCCGGGGCATGTTCCTGGGATCGGTGTCGATGCACTGCGTGCAGCAGGGACACTGCCCGGTGGTGGTGGTCCGGGGCGAGGACTGACGCCACGGGCAACCGCGCCCGCCGCATTCACCGGCGGGCGCGGCGGTAGCGCAGCAGCACCCGGCCCTCGATCAGTGCGGGTGGGACCGGCCCGAAGGAGCGGCTGTCCACAGCGGAGCCGTTCGGGCTATCGGATTGAAGCCACCAGCCACCGGGCTCGCGCCGGAGCGCCCGCTTGACCAGCAGCAGGTCCGGCCGGGACGGATGCCAGGCGACGACGAGCTGGCCGGGGCGGACCCGGCCGGAGCGCAGCACGAGCAGCCAGTCACCGGGGTGCAGCGTCGGCTCCATGGAGCGCTCGGCGACGGCGACACGCAGCAGCGGCCAGTGCATGCACACCTCCCAGGTGAGTTCTGCGGCGGTCGGGGTAGGGTCGGAGCCTGTAAGCCCGTACCCAATGATCCGACACGAGAGAAGGGGAGCGATGAAGTTGCTCCTGGCCCGCCTCCTCGAGCCGAAGGCCACCGCGTACGCGCACTGCGACCTGCCGTGCGGTGTCTACGACCCGGCCCAGGCCCGGATCGAGGCCGAGTCCGTCAAGGCCATCATCGAGAAGTACCAGTCGAACCCAGACCCGGAGTTCCGCACCCGGGCCGTCGTCATCAAGGAGCAGCGCTCCGAGCTGGTCAAGCACCACCTGTGGGTGCTGTGGACCGACTACTTCAAGCCGCCGCACTTCGAGAAGTACCCGCAGCTGCACGAGCTGTTCAACGAGGCCACCAAGCTGGCCGGCGCGGCGGGCACGAAGGGCAGCACCGACGTGGCGAAGGCCGACGAGCTGCTCGGCAAGATCGAGGAGATCTCCAAGATCTTCTGGGAGACCAAGCAGGGCTGACCTGGGTCGTCCGGTATTTCACGGAGTAGTCCGGATCTGCCCGCCCGGTGGGCGGTGGCGGTCCGGACTGCTCCTTTTTGTCCCCCGGCCCGCGGGCGTGGCCGGCCGGGCGCAGCGCGCCGCGTCTGCCTGGCCCGCGCCGGGCGGTAGGTTGCAAGCAGGACCGGCGAGCACGGGCAGGCAGGAGAGACGTGACAGAGAAGACCACGCCGTGGGCGGGCACGCCCGGCACCGGAACACTGCCGCCGGAGGCGCGGGAGGTGCGCGATCAGGTGACCGTGCGGCTGCCCGCCGAGGGCGCGTACCTGTCGGTGCTGCGCACCGCCACCGCGGGACTGGCCGCACGGCTCGATTTCACCCTCGACGAGATCGAGGACCTGCGGATCGCGGTGGACGAGGCCTGCGCCATGCTGCTGGCCCAGGCCGACGAGGGCAGCAGCCTGCAGTGCGATTTCACCCTGGACCGGGACACGATGACGATCGCGGTGTCGGCGCAGTCCCGGCTCGGCGAGCCGCCGGCCAAGGACACGTTCGCGTGGACCGTGCTGTCGGCCCTGGCCGGCAGCGTCGATTCCGGCGTCGGCCCGGACGGCAGGGTCACGATCGTCTTGCGCAAGAGCCGCGGGCAGACGGGGTCAGGGTGACCGAGGAAGCCAGGGTCGAGGTCCCGGGCGAGCCCGAGTTCCGGGCGCCCGGCGAGATCGAGGGCGCCGAGACCGCCGAGGTCACGGTCATCAGGTCGACCCACGCGGGCGAGGACAGGGCGCGGGCCCGGGCGCTGTTCCAGCGGCTGGCCCAGCTGGACGAGCGCGACCCGGAGCGGCTCCGGCTGCGCGGCGAGCTGGTCGAGCTGCACCTGCCGCTGGTGGAGTACCTGGCCCGGCGGTTCCGCAACCGGGGCGAGTGGCTCGACGACCTCACCCAGGTCGCCACCATCGGGCTGATCAAGTCCATCGACCGGTTCGACCTCAGCCGCGGCGTGGAGTTCTCCACCTACGCGACGCCGACGATCGTGGGCGAGATCAAGCGGCACTTCCGCGACAAGGGCTGGGCGGTCCGGGTTCCGCGGCGGCTGCAGGAGCTCAAGCTCGCGCTGACCAAGGCCATCGGCGACCTGGCCCAGCGCGAGGGGCGCGCCCCGACCGTGGCCGAGCTCGCCGCGCACCTGCAGATGAGCGACGAGGACGTGCTGGAGGGCCTCGAGTCGGCGAACGCGTACTCGACGGTGTCGCTGGACGCGCCCGACTCGGGAGACGACGACGCGCCGGCCGTGGCCGAGTCGCTGGGCATGCTGGACGACGCGCTGGAGGGCGTGGAGTACCGGGAGTCGCTCAAGCCGCTGCTCGAGCGGCTGCCGCCGCGGGAGAAGCGCATCCTGCTGCTGCGGTTCTTTGGCAACATGACGCAGTCGCAGATAGCGGCCGAGCTGGGCATCTCGCAGATGCACGTGTCCCGGCTGCTGGCCAGGACGCTGGCCCAGCTGCGCGAGGGCCTGACCGAGGACGACTGACCGGCGGCCTACCCGCGCGGGGCCCGCGGGGTGCGCGGGGCGCGGGGCCGGCGGGTGCGCGGGGCCGGCGGGGTGCGCGGCTGGCGGGCCAGCGCGTTCAGGCTGACCGGCAGCAGCAGCGCCACGAACGCGGCGACGGCGAGCAGCACGGCCGGCGCCCCATTCGACCCGGTTGCCCTGCAGCAGGATGATGCCCGCGATCAGCGTGAACAGCTGGCTGAGCAGGGCCGGCGTCCGGCTCCACCGCCGCGCCCTGACCAGCCCCACCGCGACCAGGGCGAGGCAGCCGGCCGTCACGAACCCGATGACCGTCAGCGCGATGCCGCTGCTGAGCTGGTAGGACTTGCCTGCCGCCGTGTCCATGGCGGACAGCACGGACGCGATGAGCACCCCGGCTGCCTCGGCCGCCTGCGCCGCTGCCGCGCCGAACAGGACCACGGGACGATCCTGCATGTTCGCCTCACTTCCGGCATGGCTACCCTGAGCCCGTGCGCGCGCTGCTGATCGTTAACCCACGGGCCACCTCCACGACCCCGCTCCGCCAGGACGTGATCGTGCGAGCCCTGGCGTCCGAGATCGACCTGGAGGTCGTGGAAACACGCTACCGGGGCCACGCGGACGCGCTGGCGGCGGGCGCGGCCTGCGACGGCCGGGATCTGGTGATCACGCTCGGCGGGGACGGCACGGTGAACGAGGCGGTGAATGGACTTGTCCGCCCGGCCAACGGAAAGCGGGCGGCCGACGAACTGCCGGCGCTGGCCGCCATTCCCGGCGGGAATGCGAACGTGTTCACCCGCGCGCTCGGCCTTCCGGCGGACCCGATCGACGCGACCGGTCATATTCTGGCGGCCATTTCGCGTGCGAGCACGCGCACCATCGGGCTCGGCGTGGCCGGCGACCGGTATTTCACCTGCAGCGCCGGCCTCGGGCTTGACGCCGAGGTGGTGCGGGCCATTGAAGGGCTGCGCGCCACCGGCCGGAAAGCCTCGGACGCGCTCTACATGTGGACCACTTTCCGGCAGTACTTCGCCGTCACCGACCGGCGGCGGCCCGCGCTGACCCTGGAGCGCAACGGCCATCCGCCGGTGGACCACGTGTTCCTCGGCGTGGTGTCCAACACCGCACCGTGGACTTACCTGGGAAACCGCCCGGTCAACCCGAGCCCGCTGGCCAGCTTCGGCTCCGGGCTTGACGTCTTCGCGCTGCGCCGGCTGCGGACCGTTTCCACGCTGAACGCGCTCCGCCACATGCTGTCAGGGAAAAATAGGCAGCCGAACGGGCGCCACGTACTCACGCTGCATGACGAGCCTGAAGTCACGCTGCGATCCGACCGCCCGATTGCCTTCCAGGTGGACGGAGAGTACATGGGCGAGCATGAATGCGTGGCATTCCGCGCGGTACCGGATGCGCTGCGGGTGACGACGCTGAACGGTAACGGGCACGTAGCAGCGCTGTGACGCATCTGACATCGAATTCAGCCCGAACCTTGACCGGATCTCTTGCGCCTGCTACGCCGGCTTTGACAGAGTAGAAACGATGCATCGCGAAGGGGAAGGATGCACGTGCCACGCATCCCGGAGCGACGGGCTCGGGGTGGCACCGAGGTGGCTCTAGCTTAACCGGAGCCGCGGCGGGGCACGAGCGCCGATCTAGGTGCATCAACCCGGGAACCTCACGTTTCCGGACATACGGCTTAGCTCGTGAATTCGTTCACAAGACCGGAACGAGAGGGCGCCAGGTCCCAAAAGGCCCGGCGACGAAGAGGAGTGGACCACATGGACTGGCGCCACCACGCCGCCTGCCAAGACGTGGATCCTGAGCTGTTCTTCCCCATAGGTAACACCGGTCCCGCGCTGCTCCAGATAGACGAGGCCAAGCAGGTGTGCCGGCGCTGCCCGGTGATGGAACCATGCCTGCAGTGGGCGATTGAGAGTGGCCAGGACGCCGGCGTCTGGGGCGGGATGAGCGAGGACGAGCGTCGCGCGCTCAAGCGGCGGACCAGCAGGATCCGGGCCCGCGCCCACGTCTGACCGCCAGCCCACCAGCCCGCCTAGCTTGCGCTCGCGGCGTCGGACGGCGACCGCAGCGGTGCGGCGGTCTCCACCGGCAGGTCGATCACGACCAGGGTGCCGCCGGCCGGGCGGCCGGTGATGTCCAGGTTCCCGCCGAGTTCCGACGCCACGAGCGTGCGCACGATCTCCAGGCCGAGGCTGCCGGTGGTGCTCAGGTCGAATCCCTCGGGCAGCCCGGCGCCGTTGTCGGCGACCATGACCGTGAGCTTGCCCGGGCGGCGGCGTGCCGTCACCTCGAGCCTGGCCGCCGGATAGCCATCAGCCCCGCCGGAGCAGGCCGGGCCGAAGCCGTGCTGCAGGGCGTTCTGCAGCAGCTCGGTCAGCACCATCGCGAGCGGCGTGGCCACCGTGGCGGGCAGCCGGCCGAACGTCCCGGTGAGCTGCGGCGTGATGCCGAGCTCCGGCGCCGACACCTCCACCGCCATCGTCGCGACCCGCCCGGCGACGTCGTCGAAGTCCACCACCTCGTCCGGGGTGAGCGAGAGCGTCTCGTGCACGACCGCGATCGACCCCACCCGGCGTACCGCTTCCTCCAGCGCCGCCCTGGCCTCCGGCTCGTACATCCTGCGCGCCTGCAGCCGGAGCAGCGCGGCCACGGTCTGCAGGTTGTTCTTCACCCGGTGGTGGATTTCCTTGATGGTCGCGTCCTTGGACAGCAGCTCGCGCTCGCGGCGGCGCAGCTCGGTCACGTCCCGCACCAGGATCAGCGCCCCGGTGCGGGAGCCGCCGACGACCAGCGGTATGGCGCGCAGCTGCACGATCGAGCCGTTCGCCTCCACCTCGGTCTCCCGCGGCCGGCGGCCGCCGGCGACCACCATCAGCGAGTCGTCCACCGGCTGGCCCGGGGCGCACAGCCGCGCCGTCACCGGGCCGAGGTCGGCTCCCACCAGGTCGGCGGTGAGGCCGAGCCGCCGGTACGCCGACAGCGCGTTGGGGCTGGCGTAGACGACCCGGCCGGCCCGGCCGAGCCTGAGCAGCCCGTCGCCGACCCGCGGCGACCGGACCAGGATCGGCTCCTCGCCGGGGAACGGGAACGTTCCCTCGGCCACCATCCTGGCCAGGTCGTCCGCGCCGCGCAGGTAGGTCATCTCCAGCCGGCTCGGGGTGCGGGCGGAGTTGAGGTTCGTGCTCCGCTCGATCACGCCGATGACCCGGTCGCCCCGGGTGACCGGGATGGTCTCCGCGCGCACCGGCACGCCGCTGGTCCAGTCCGGGTCGCCCTCGCGGCAGATCCGGCGCTGGGCCAGCGCGGCGTCGAGCAGCGGCCGCTGCGCCGTCCTGATCCGCAGCCCGACCACGTCGTCAGGCACCGCCGTCGGGCCGGTGGTGGGCCGCATCTGCGCCATCGCGAGCCAGCCGCGGCCGTCCCGCACCGGCGCCCACAGGATCAGGTCGGCGAACGACAGGTCGGCGATCAGCTGCCAGTCGGACACGAGCGCATGCAGCCACTCCACGTCACCGGCGGTGAGCACGGTGTCGCGCCGGGCCAGATCGGAGAGGGAGGGCACGCCGTCATCATGCCATCCGCCGCGGACCGGCTGTGCCACGGCGACCTGGGCCTGGCAGGATGCGCACATGGTGATCCCCGCGGCGGACGAGGCGGGACGGCCGCTGCCCAAGTACTACACGGTCAAGCAGCGCCTGCTCGAGCTGACCGGCACGATGAACCCTGGCTCGCCGGTCCCGCCGGAGCGGGAGCTGGCCCGGCAGTACGCGACCTCCAGGACCACCGTCCGGCAGGCGCTGTCCGAGCTGGTCATCGAAGGCCGCCTGCTGCGCATCCAGGGCCGGGGGACGTTCGTCGCCAAGCCCAAGGTCGCGCAGGTGCTCGAGCTGGCCAGCTACACCGAGGGGATGCGGGCGCACGGCCTGCACCCGCGGACCTCCTATCTCGAGATCGGCTACGTCACGACCGACGCCCACCTGGCCGGCCTGCTCGGCATCAAGGCCGGCGGCCGGGCGGTGCGGGTGCACCGGCTCAGGCTCGCCGACGGCGAGCCGATGTCGATCGACACCTCGCACCTGCCGGCCCGCCGGTTCCCCGGGCTGCGCCGGCAGCTGGACCGGCATTCCTCGCTGTACGAGGCGCTGGCCGACAGCTACGGCGTGCGGCTGGCCGAGGCCGAGGAGACGATCGAGACCGTGCTGGCCGGTCCCGAGGACGCGCGGCTGCTCGGGGTGGACGTGGGCCTGCCGCTGCTGCTGCTGTCCAGGCACGCGCTCGACGTCGATGGCCGGCCGGTCGAGTGGGCGCAGTCCTGGTACCGCGGCGACCGGTACAAGTTCGTCACCCGGCTGCGCCCGCCGCCCGAGCCAGCTGAACCCCGAGACAGCTGAAGCCCGAGATAACTGAAGCCCGAGACAAAGCGGAAGCCCCGAGACAGCGGAGGACCCACGTGACCGATGACATCCTCGACGTTGCCCGGCGGCAGGTGCTGGCCGGCGGGCGGGGCCTGCGCGAAGCGCAGGTGCTGGCCTGCCTGGAGCTGCCGGACGAGCGGCTCGGCGAGCTGCTCGCGCTGGCGCACGAGGTGCGGATGCGGTGGTGCGGGCCCGAGGTCGAGGTCGAGGGGATCGTTTCGGTCAAGACCGGCGGGTGCCCGGAAGACTGCCATTTTTGCTCGCAGTCCGGGCGCTTCGATACGCCTGTCCGTTCGGTCTGGCTGAACATCCCCGAGCTCGTAGCCGCAGCCGAGTTCAACCGCGGCCACCGGCGCGACGGAATTCTGCATCGTCGCGGCGGTGCGCGGTCCGGACGAACGGCTGCTGTCCCAGGTCGCGGACGCGATCGCGGCGATCAGGGACGCGGTGGACATCAACATCGCCTGCTCGCTCGGCATCCTGACGCCGGAGCAGACCGGCCGGCTCGCGGCGCTGGGCGTGCACCGCTACAACCACAACCTGGAGACCGCGCGGTCGTTCTTCGGGCAGGTGGTGACCACGCACAGCTGGGAGGAACGGCAGGCCACCTGCCAGCTGGTCCGTTCGGCCGGGATGGAACTGTGCTGCGGCGGGATCATCGGCATGGGCGAGAGCACGCGGCAGCGGGCCGAGCTGGCCGCCGAGCTCGCCGCGCTCGGCCCGCACGAGGTCCCGCTCAACTTCCTCAACCCGCGGCCCGGCACGCCGCTGGCGGACCAGCCGCGGGTCTCCGGGCCGGACGCGCTGCGGACGATCGCCGCGTTCCGGCTGGCGCTGCCGGGCACCGTGCTGCGCTACGCCGGCGGCCGGGAGCTGACGCTGGGCGACCTCGGCACCGAGGCCGGGATGCTCGGCGGCATCAACGCGATCATCGTCGGCAACTACCTCACCACGCTCGGCCGGGCCGCCCAGGACGACCTGGACATGCTGGCCAGGCTGCGGATGCCGGTCAAGGCCCTGTCGCAGACGCTGTGACGGCCTGCCCGGCGGCCGCGGCCGGCCCGGCGGCCGGCCTGCCCGGCGGCCCGGCGGCGTCTCCCGCGTGAGGTGACTCGCTGGTAACGTCGCCGGCATGACCGAAGTCCCCCAGACGCCGGCGCCGCACGGTGGCGCGCTCGCCGTCGCCGCGGCCCGCCGCCACGGCGTGACCACGATGTTCACCTTGTCCGGCGGGCACGTGTTCCCGCTCTACGACGGCGCGGTGAAGACGGAGCCGCAGCTGCGGCTGCTGGATGTCCGGCATGAGCAGACCGCCGTGTTCGCCGCCGAGGCCACCGCGCGGCTGACCCGCACCCCCGGGCTGGCCGTGCTGACCGCCGGCCCCGGGGTGACCAACGGGGTGAGCGCGATCACCACCGCGCACTTCAACGGCTCCCCCGTGGTCGTGCTCGCCGGCCGGGCCCCGGACTACCGCTGGGGCTGCGGCAGCCTGCAGGAGATCGACCACCCGCAGCTGGTCGCGGCCGTCACCAAGCGGGCCTGGACGGAGCACGAGACCAAGAACATCGCGGCGGCGGTGGACGAGGCGTTCGTGCTGGCCGGGACGCCGCACCGTGGCCCCGTCTTCCTGGACATGTCGCTCGAGGCGCTGTTCGGCCAAGGCGAGGCGCAGCCCGCGCCGGGCGGAGACGCGGCGGGCGGGGACGCGGCGGGCGGGGACGCGGCGGCCCGGCGGGGACGCGGCGGCGCGGGCGGACGGGACCGCTGCCCCGGCGATCGACGCGGCAGCGGTGGACCGGATCGCCGCCCTGCTGGCCGCCGCGCAGCGCCCGGTGCTCATCCTCGGCTCGGATGTCTGGCTCGGCGGCGCGGAGACGGAGGCCAGGCTCGCCGCCGAGGAGCTGCGGCTGCCGGTCATCGCGAACGGCCAGGGCCGGGGCATCCTCCCGGCCGGCCACGAGCTGCTCGTGACGCGGGCCAGGTCCACCGCCCTGCGCGAGGCCGACCTGGTCATCGTGGCCGGCGCGCCGCTGGACTTCCGGCTGGGCTACGGCGAGTTCGGCGGCAAGGATGGCGCCGCGCCCGCGCAGGTGGTGCACGTGGCCGACGCGCCGGGGCAGATCGCGACGCACTGCACGCTGGCTGCCTCCGCGGCCGGCGACCTCACCGCGTTCTTCGCCGCGCTGGCGGGCGCCCGGGTCGGCGGCACCCGGCTGCTCGAGGCCCGGGCGGGCGCGCAGCGCCCCGGCGACTGGCTGGACCGGCTGCAGGACGCGGTGACGGCCGCGACCGCGGCGGACCGGGACCTGCTGGCCAGCGACGCCAGCCCGATTCACCCGATGCGGGTCTACGGCGAGCTCAACCGGCTGCTGGACGGCGACGCGGTCGTCATCGGCGACGGCGGTGACTTCGTCTCGTACGCGGGCAAGTACATCGAGCCGAGCCGCCCCGGCGGATGGCTCGATCCCGGCCCCTACGGCTGCCTGGGCACCGGGCTCGGCTATGCCATCGCCGCGCGGATCGCCCGGCCGTCGGCGCAGGTGGCGCTGCTGCTCGGTGACGGCGCGGCCGGGTTCTCGCTGATGGACGCGGACACGCTGGTCCGGCACCGGCTGCCGGTGGTCATGATCTGCGGGAACAACGGGATCTGGGGGCTGGAGAAGCACCCGATGCAGCGGCTGTACGGCTATGACGTGGCCGCCGACCTGCAGCCGATGTGCCGGTACGACGAGGTGGTGCGCGCGCTCGGCGGCGCCGGGGAAATGGTCACCGAGCCGGGCGAGATCGCACCCGCGCTGCGCCGGGCGTTCGACGCCGGTGTCCCGTACCTGGTCAACGTGATCACCGATCCGGCCGTCGTCTACCCGCGGTCGACCAGCGGCATCTGAGCGGGGGCCAGCCTGTGCAGCCGGCCTACTGCGCGCACTGCGGCCAGCGCGCGGACGCGCGCGATCACCAGGCCTGCCTGGAGGCCGGCCTGCTCGACCCGCCGCGCTACTGCGCGAGCTGCGGCCGCCGGATGATCGTCAAGGTCACCCCGGACCGGTGGACCGCCCGGTGCTCCCGGCACGGCGAGCGGGAGGACGTCAGCCGGTGACGCCGCTCAGCCGATGACGCCTCGCGTGCTCAGCCGGTGACGCCGCTCAGCCAGTGACGCCGGTCAGCCGATGACGGCGATCAGGTCGCCTTCCTGCACGACGTCACCCTCGGCCACGGCCAGCTTGGTCACGGTCCCGCTGGCCTCCGCGAGGACCGGGATCTCCATCTTCATCGACTCGAGGATGACCAGCGTGTCGCCGTCCTCGACCTGGGCGCCCTCGCTGGTGACGACCTGCCACACGTTCGCGACCATCTCCGCGCGGACTTCCGCCACCGGTGTCTCCCTTCCTCATGCCCGGTTGAGGGCACGCCTGCCGACGACCTTGCTGAGCGCCTCGACGACTCCCGGATCGTACTCGGACGCGGTGTCGAGCCGCAGCCGCTCGAGAGCCGCGGACGCCCGGTCCCGGTCGGCGGAACTGCCGACCAGATCGTCGAACGCGTTGGCCGCCTTGATGATCCGGCTGGCCACCGGCGGGCTGGGCTCCGGGCCCCGGGCGGGCTCGCTCTGCCTTCTCACGATATCCGCCACCTGATCGAGGACCCCGGCCTGGCCTATCACGTCGGCGCCGAGTTCGGCGATGCGCCGCTGGTCGGCCCGGGACACGAGCACGGTCGCGCCGCCCGGGATCGGGTCCCGCAGCGAGAGCTGGCCGATGTCGTGCATGAGCGCCGCGTACTCGAGCTCCTCCAGCTCGTTCTCGCCCATGCCGAGCTCGCGCCCGATCGCGACGGCGAGCCTGCTGACCCGGCGGGAGTGCCCGCCCTCCACGTAGCCGCCGACCTCGGTCATCCGCGACAGCGCCCGCACCGTCTCCAGGTAGGTGGCCCGGATCCCCACGTACCGCCGGAACGCGACCTGCGAGACCAGCAACGGCCCGGTGAACACCCACACCGCGGCCAGGCCCATGACCTCCGACGAGAACGCGATCAGCAGCGCCGACGCGCCGACCGCGGTGCCGAGCGGCAGCTGCACCCGCAGCTCGTCCCACAGCGCCACGCTGAATCTCGCCCGCAGCTCCGCGGCCCTGATCAGCGCGCCGAGCACCGCGTCCACGAACCAGGCGAGCACGACCAGCAGCGCCATGACCGGGAGCGCCAGCCACCAGTGCTGCCGGATCAGCGCCGTCGGCGCGAGCGGCCGGAACACGAACGCCACGCAGGCCACCGACAGCAGCCGGGCGGCCATCCCGGCGAGCTTGGCCGGGCGGCCGGCCGCAAGGTGCGGCAGCGCGCCGACGATCATGCCGCCGGCGGTGATCACGATCACCTGCAGGGCCGTCTGGACGGCCGGCCGGTTGCCGATGCCCAGCAGCAGCGCGTAACCGAGCGCGGCGCCGCTGGCGATCGGGGCCGATTCCCGGTTGCCGGGCAGCGTGATCCGCAGCAGCTCCCCGAGGGCAATGAGGGATCCGAACGCGACGGCGTCCTCGACCTGCACGATGCCCGCCGCGGCGGTCTGCGCGATGGCGGCCACGGCGAGCATCCCCGCCGCCGCGATGACCAGCATCTGGCCGGAATCCATGGCCTGCCACGACGTGCCGCGAGGCCCGGGTTGCTGGGCGATCACGGGCGGCTCAGCGGCTTTCGACGATGCGGAGCGGCGCGGTCGGATCGTCGTGGTCCTGGGCGGTGATCCCGTCGGTGCGGTCGGCCGGCGGCGTGACCGGCGCGGGGCGTTCCCAGCCGTCCCGCTGCAGGGCGGTCACGAACGCGTCCACCAGCGCCGGGTCGAACTGGGTGCCGGACCACTTGCGCAGCTCGGCGATGGCCTCGTCGATCCGCCGCGCGCCCCGGTACGAGCGGGTGGAGGTCATGGAGTCGAACGCGTCGGCCACCGCGATGACCCTGGCGAACTCGGGTATCTCGTCGCCGGCCAGCCCCAGCGGGTAGCCGCGGCCGTCGATCCGCTCGTGATGGTGCATGATCCCGGCCAGCGCCTCGTCCAGGAAGCCGATCTCCCTGACGATCTCCAGTCCGCGCATCGGGTGCAGCTGGATCGCCGCGTACTCCTCTTCCGACAGCGACCCCGTCTTCTGCAGCACCTTCGTGGGCACGCCGAGCTTGCCGACGTCGTGCAGCATGCCGGCGTAGGTGATCGCCTCCAGCCGGTCGGCCCGCATGCCGATCTCGCGGGCCAGCATGGACGATCCCTTGGAGACGCGCTCGCTGTGGCCCCGGGTGTAGAAGTCCTTGGTCTCGACCGCCTTGCACAGCGCGGCCATCGTGGCCTCGTAGGCCTGCTGCTGCGCGGTGTACTGCTGGATCGCCCACCGCGCCACGAAAAGCGGGATCACGACGAGGATGGCGGCGAAGGGCCCGACCACGCTCCACAGCGCGGCGATCAGCAGCCCGAACGCGGCATAGCCGAGGTCGGAGAGCATCAGCCGGAGATCCGCCAGCGTGGAGGCGTGCGGTGCGGCGCCGGGCTCCCTGGTCAGCCGCAGCACCACGCTGAGCAGCCCGTGGTTGACCACCACGTGGGCGAGCGCGGCGACCGCGAACGGGCCGATGATCTCCGGGAAGGATGACTGGCCGGGAACTCCCACCTTGCGGCCCAGGGCCAGGAAAACCTCGCCCGCGGCGTAGGCGCTCAGCGCGTACATGCCGCCGTTGAAGGCCCGCTGGATGCCGAGCAGCCCGCGGCGCAGCCGGAAGGCCGCCGCGGCGCCCACGATCGCCGCCCCGACCGGGCCGAGCAGGACGACCGAGGCGAGCGTGGCCGCGTAACTGGGTGACCAGGTGAGCTGGCTGGGCCCCCGGGGCGCGGAACTGGACTCGCAGACGAGGAACAGGATCGCCAGCACGATGAGCTTGGGCCAGGCGATGCCACCCAGGGGCCCGCGCGCTATCAGGAAGGCGGCGACCGCCACGACCACAAGGACATAGGCCCACGTGGCCCTGGACAACCTGCTCAAATGGGTCCCCCCCTAGCAGGCGAAGGAACAAACGCGCGGCTTACGCCCGGGCGCGGTCACCCCCAAGAGACACCCCTCTGCAGCGCGACGATACGGCAACCCTGGTCAGCGGCACGTTGCCGTGACGGGTGTACGTCAAGCGCCTGCATCCGGCCACCTCCTGAACCAACTTGCGCAGGCGTCAGCCCAGCATGGTTGCGGCCTGCCACATAGGGTAACCCGGACTTCGTGGCTAGCGCAGGCCCAATCCCTATCGTACGCAAATTGTGACTCACGACGTACACATAGTGATCACAGCTCATGGGTGGCCTCGGCCAGCCGCATCCAGTCGAGCGTGGCGGCCACGCCGTCGGGCAGGCTGGTCGACGGCGCCCAGCCGAGCAGGTCCTCGGTAAGCCCGGGATCCAGGGCCATTTCCGGCAGGTCACCGGGCCGGGCGGGCGCGTGGCCTGGCTCGCACCTGCTGCCCGCCGCCGCCGCGACCACGGCGTGCAGCTCCAGGTCCGTGGTGCGGATGCCGGTGCCGACGTTGAGCCGCGCCCCGCTCGCCCGGCTGCCGCAGGCCAGCAGGTAGGCAGCCACGACATCCCCGACATACACGTAATCCCGGGACTGCTTGCCGTCGCCGTAGACGCGGGTGGGCGCGCCGCGCAGCAGCGCGTCGGAAAAGATCGCGACGACGCCCGCCTCTCCGTCCGGCCGCTGCCGCGGGCCGTAGACGTTGGACAGGGTCAGCGTGGTGAAGTCGAGCCCGTGCAGCACGCGGTAGGCGCCGAGGTAGACCTCGCCGCAGGCCTTGGCGGCCGCGTAGGGCGAGCGCGGAGCCAGCCCGGCCTCCGCCGGGACCGGCATGGCCACCGGGATGCCGTACACCGCGGCCGAGGACGTGAAGACCACCTTGCGCGCGCCCGCCGCACGGGCCGCCTCCAGCACGCTGACCGTGCCGAGCACGTTCACCAGCGCATCGGCGACCGGATCCTCGACGCTGGCCCGCACGCTGATCTGGGCGGCCAGGTGGCACACCACTTCCGGCCGCCAGCCGACGGCGAGCTCCATGAGCTCCGGCGCGGTCACGTCCATCCGGTGGAAGGCCGCCCCGGCGCGAACGGCGGCGGCGATGTTCTCCGCGCGGCCCGACGAAAGGTCGTCCACGCCGGCGACCTGGTGGCCGTCCTGAACCAGGCGGTCGACGAGATGCGATCCGATGAACCCGGCCGCGCCGGTGACGAGTACCCGCATCGGGTCATGATCGCATCGACCAAGGGCCGCTGGATCCACAGTCCGCTAACGGGCGGTGACGAACAGTAAGTCAGTCCGTCCGAAACTCGGTGACTTCAAGCTCCACGCGCACCTGCTGGATCCGGGTGAGCACCCGGGACCGCAGGTCGCCTGGCACCAGGTCACTCCCGCAGTGCTTGTGCACCAGCTTCTTCACGACTTCTTCGAGGCCGTACTCGCGCAGGCACGGCCCGCACTCGGCCAGGTGCTGGCGGACCTCGGCGCAGTTGGAGACGTCCAGCTCGCCGTCGATGTAGCTGTACATCCGCGCGAGTACCTCGCTGCACGGGGTCTCGTGCGGATTCCCGCAGCTCATGCGTCGTCCTCCTCTGACTCACCCGCCGAGGAGGAAGACGCCCCGGACTGCGACCTGACCAGGCCCCGCTCCGCCGCGTAGTCCTGGAGGAGCTCACGCAGCTGCCGCCGCCCGCGGTGCAGCCGCGACATGACCGTTCCGATGGGCGTGCCCATGATGTCCGCGATCTCGCGGTAGGCGAAGCCCTCGACGTCGGCCAGGTAGACGGCGATCCGGAATTCTTCGGGCAGGGACTGCAGCGCGCTCTTGACGTCGGAGTCAGGCAGCCGCTCCAGCGCCTCGCTCTCCGCCGACTTCAGCCCCGACGAGGTGTGCTCGGCCGCCCGGGCCAGCTGCCAGTCCTCGATGTCCTCGGTGCCGGCCCGCTGCGGCTCGCGCTGCCGCTTGCGGTACGTGTTGATGAACGTGTTGGTCAGGATCCTGAACAGCCAGGCCTTCAGGTTGGTACCCGGCTGGAACTGGTGGAACGAGGCGTACGCCTTGGCGAACGTCTCCTGCACCAGGTCCTGCGCGTCCGAGGGGTTGCGGGTCATCCGCATCGCGGCGGAGTACAGCTGGTCGAGGAAGGGCAGAACGTCCTGCTCGAAGCGCTGGCTCCGCTCGGTCAGTGTCTCCGGGACCGGACTCACCCCCTCGCCGACCGCTGGTGCTGGCCGCCACTTGCCGACATCACTCTTGTCGAGACCATATGGGCGGGAGGATACATCCTCGGGGCGCGCGGACCTCACGCGAGGCGCTGCGGGAGGATTGTGTGACGGCCTGGAGCCGACTGCAAGCATGGTTGGTCAAACGCCGCCACCGGCGGCTTCATTCCTGCCCGTGAGCGAGTGAAGAACCCGCTGCGGGGAAGGCTGTCCTCGGGGGGGATGTGCGTGCGCCAGCTCGTGGGGGTGCGCGCGCCGGTGCCTGGCCGCGCGGCGCGCCATCCGGCCCTGCGGCCAGACGGTTATTCTCACGCGAACAGGGGTGACGGTGGCAGCTCCGGCTAGCCCTCTCGCCGAGGCCGGGGACCCTTCACTGGCGGACTACTGGCGTTTCCACCGGGCGGTCGCGACCGCTCAGCTCGCCGCGTGGCTGCCGCTGGACCCGCAGTTGCTCGTGGACATCTCCGGCCCGCACGGGCGGTGCGCCGCACAGGCCGCCCGGGCCGGGCACAGCGTGCTGCGGGTGGAGACGGGCCTGCCGCCGCCCGGTACCGGCGCGCCGTCCTGGCCCGCCCGCGGCGTGGCCACCGTGCACGCCGATCCGGGCAGCCTGCGCTTCCTCGCCGACGGCTGCGCGGACGGGGTGATCGCGGACGACCGCACCTTGTCCCGCTACATCGCGGCGGAGTACCTGGCCGCCGAGATCGCGCGGGTGCTCAGGCCCGGCGGCCGCCTGCTGGCCAGCGTGGACTCCCTGGTGCTGGGCATGGCGATCCTGGCCGAGCAGCGGCACTGGGCGGAGCTGACCGACCTGCCCAGCGCGGAGGTCCTGCTGATCCCGTGGCCGGACGGCACGTTCACCCGCTGCTACGCCGACCAGCACCTCAGGGACCTGTGCACCGAGGCGGGCCTGAAACCGGGCGCGATCAAGCCGCGGACGGTGCTGTCCCCGTCCATGGTCACCCGCGTGCTGCACCGTGACCCCAAGGCGATGGCGCGGCTGGTCCAGGCCGAGCTCACCGCCGAGGCCGACGAGTCCGTCGGCATCCAGCTCGTCGTCACCGCCCGCAAGCCGGCCTGACGGACGGGCGGGGGTCATTGCCGGGATAGCAGTCAGTGCCGGGCCCGGTCGCGCTTGGCCTGGCAGCGGACGCACCGGGATGCCTCCGGGCGCGCCTCGAGCCGTCCGTCCGGGACGTGATCGCCGCAGTTGACGCAGGTACCGTAGCCGCCGTTCTCCAGGCGGTGCAGCGCCTCCAGCACCCGGCCGCGCTGCTCCCGCGCGGCCTCCAGGACCGCCTCGCTGCGATCGGCCTCGGAGAGGTTGGCGCCGGCGTCCGCGGCGTCCTGCGGATAGCCGACGGCCGCATTGTCCGCGTGGTTCTCCCCCTGCAGCACCGCGATGGACCTGTCGAGGTCGGCGCGGATCTCTTCGAGGCGCTGGCGCGCTGTGATGGTATCCACGGATTGCTTACCTCCTGTCCGCATGGGCCCGGCAGCATGGGCGTGGGATGTAGTGCCCAGCCGGTACGGGGTTTCAGAACAATGTGTCGCCGGACCCGGCAGGAGCGCCGTCCGGCGGATGCGCGCCGGACGGCCCCGACCTGGGCTGCGATTCGGGCGGTGCTGCGGCAGGGCCGCCGCCGGCCGGCGCGTCGGTGAGCACGTCGGTCAGCTGGGGACCGTTGTTGCGCACGTTGTTCACGGCGGTGGAGACCGGGTGCGACGTCAGGCCGCCGGACATCGCGGGGACCAGGAGGCGGCCCAGGTCGGCGACGTCGGTGTGGCCGGGATCGAGCCAGTCCTGCCATCTGGAGGGGTCGATCACCATCGGCATCCGGTCGTGGATCCGGCCGACCTCGTCCTGCGCCTGGGTGGTGATGATCGTCGCCGTCCAGAGCCAGCCGCCGTCGTGGTCCTCGGGGACCGACCGATCCCGCCACAGCTCGTACAGGCCCGCGAAGGCCAGCACGCCGCCGTCGGCGCGGTAAATGTAGTACGGCTGCTTGCGCTTCCCGCCGCCGTCGGCGATCTGCTGCCACTCGTAGAAGCCGTCCGCGGGGAGCAGGCACCTGCGCTTCGCGAACGCGCGCCGGAACGCGGGCTTCTCGGCCACCGTCTCGGCCCGGGCGTTGATCATCCGGCTGCCGATCGCCGGGTCCTTGGCCCAGTAAGGGACCAGGCCCCAGCGCACGACGCGGAGCTGGCGCTCGGCGGGGGCGTCCTGGGCCGCCGGGGCATCGCCGGCGACGCGGCCGACGACGCGGCCGCCGGATCGCCGGGCGGAGCCGCGTCGTCGCCATGACCAGAGCGGCGGGTCAGGACGGCGTAGACCGGCTTGGTCGGCGCGACGTTGTAGTCGGGTTCCAGGTCGGAGTGGACGCGGTCGCGCTGCACACCGAACTCCTCAAGGAGCTCCATGCGCTTTCGCGCGGACGCGAACCGACCGCACATGCCCTGTCCCCCTGACCCCGGTCTCCTGTATGCCCTGATCCGGTGTGCGCTCCCACTGTCTGCACATCTGCCCGGAATCTGATTGTTTACCCTATCTCCTCGTTCTGGCCAACCCCTCGCTACTAAAGATTTCTTATCTGGCCGCCGCCGTGGCCAGTACGCTCGCACCATGCACCAAGCCACCGAACGCCCGCCCGCCGCCGACCCCTGGCCTGCTCCGGCCGCGGACGGCCCGGTGCGGGCACTGCTGCGGCTGCCCGGCTCGAAGTCGATGACCAACCGCGCGCTCATCCTGGCCGCCGTCGCCGACGGGCCGACCCTCATCGCGAACCCGCTGCAGGCGCGGGACACCGAGTTGATGGCCGCCGCCGTGCAGGCGCTGTGCGGCGGCATCGAGGCCGGCCCCGAGGGGTGGCGCTTCCGGCTGGCGAGGATGGACCACGGCGCCCGGGTCGAGGTGGGCAACGCCGGGACGGTGATGCGGTTCGTCCCGCCGGTGGCTCCGCTCGTCACCGGAGACGTCGCGTTCCGCGGCGACCCGCGGGCCTCCCAGCGCCCGGTCGGCCCGCTGATCGGCGCGCTGCGCGCGCTCGGCGCCGACATTGACGACGGCGGCCGCGGTGCCGTGCCGTTCACCGTGCGCGGGACCGGCCACCTGGGCGGCGGCGCGGTCACCCTGGACGCCTCGGCCTCGTCCCAGCTGGTGTCCGGGCTGCTGCTGGCCGGCAGCCGGTACGACAAGGGCCTGGAGGTCCGGCACCAGGGACCGCCGGTCCCGTCCGCGCCGCACATCGCGATGACCGTCGGGATGCTGCGGGACGCCGGCGCCGACGTCGAGGAGCAAGGCAGCGAGGCCGGCCAGGCGGCGGTGCGGGCAGCGGCCGCGGCGGTGCGGCCGGCGGCCGCGCCGCCGACCGCCGCGCGGCCCGAAGCCTGGCGGGTCTACCCGGGCCTGGCTGCGCCCAGGACGGATCCAGGTCGAGCCGGACCTGGTCAACGCGGTCCCGTTCCTGGCCGCCGCGCTGGTGACCGGGGGCAGCGTGACGATCGCCGGATGGCCGGCCAGGACCCTGCAGCCAGCCGGGCACATCGTGGACCTGCTGACCCGGATGGGCGCTACCTGCGCGCTGGGCACCGACGGGCTGACCGTGACGGGAACGGGCACGGTCAGCGGCATCACCGCCGACCTGCGGGATTCCAACGAGGTAGCGCCGGTGCTGACCGCGGTCGCCGCGCTGGCCTCCTCCCCCTCGGTGTTCACCGGCATCGGGCACATGCGCAGCCACGAAACCGACCGGCTGGCCGCCCTGGCCACGCAGATCAACGCGCTCGGCGGGCAGGTCACCGAGCTGGCCGACGGGCTCGAGATCCGGCCCCGGCCGCTCGCCGCGAGCGACGGCGTCTTCGCCAGCTACGACGACCACCGGATGGTGATGACCGCGGCCGTGCTCGGCCTGGCCGTCCCCGGCATCAGGGTGCAGAACGCCGGCACGGTGGCCAAGACGTTCCCCGGGTTCATGCAACTGTGGGCCCAGATGCTGGGCACCGGGTCATGACGGAGCGTCCGCCCTGACCCGGCGACCCGGTCATGCCGGCCTGGACGAGGACGACGTCAGGGTCAGGCCGGGACGTGGCTCGCGGCCCCGGACGCGCCGGCGGCCCGCTCACGAGGACGCCGCCGAGGCGTTCGTGGCCAGCGTGGACCGCGGCAGGTACGGCTGCCTGATCGGCGACAAGCCGGTCATCGCGATGCAGGCCCGGGAACTCGGCCGCCGCAGCGTCGTCGTCGGGGACCGGGTCGCGCTGGCCGGCGACATCTCCGGCGCGCCGGGCACGCTGGCCCGGATCGTCCGGGTGCGGCCGCGGACGTCGGCGCTGCGGCGTTCGGCCGACGACACCGACCCGGTCGAGCGGGTGATCGTGGCCAACGCCGACCAGATGGTGATCGTCTCCGCGCTGGCCGACCCGGCGCCTGGGGTCCGGTTCATCGACCGCTGCCTGGTCGCGGCGTACGACGCCGGCCTGACCCCGCTGCTGTGCCTGACCAAGGCCGACCTCGCGCCGCCGGACGACGTGCTCGCCGCCTATGAGCCGCTGGGGGTCGAGTGCGTGGTGACCAGCCGGCCGCTGCGCGAGGATGTGCTGGCCGATCTTCACTCCCGGCTGGCGGACCGCGAGAGCGTGCTCATCGGCCACTCGGGCGTGGGCAAGTCCACCCTGGTCAACGCCCTGATCCCGGCGGCCGACCGGGCGGTCGGCGTGGTCAACCCGGTCACCGGCCGCGGCCGGCACACCTCCTCCTCAGCGATCGCGCTCCGGCTGGACGGCCCGGCGGGACGGGGCTGGGTGATCGACACGCCGGGATTGCGCAGCTTCGGGCTCGGCCACGTCTCGGCCGACCGCGTGGTGCAGGCCTTCCCCGACCTGGCCGAGGGCACGGCCGGGCTGCCCGCGCGGCTGCACCCACCTGGAAGACGGCTGCGCACTCGACGACTGGGCCCGCGAGCACGGGGCCACGCTAAGGCTCGACTCCCTCCGCCGCATCCTCCGCAGCCGCGAAGGCACCGACCCCTAACCCCGACCCGCGCACGCTAACCCCGACCCGCGCACGGCCCTCCGCCCCGGCCCGCGCACGCTAACCCCGACCCGCGCACGCTAACCCCGACCCGCGCACGGCGTCCGGCCCTCCGCCCCTGCCCGCACCCCTCCGCCCCGCGCACGACCCTCCACTGCCAGCCACCCGCGGCCGGGAGCACATTCCATGCACTTGGTGAAAAATCTGTCCGGTTTTGTGTGTATATGTCCTCACAAAGTGCATGGAGAGTGGAGTTGATCATGGAAATAGAGGTCGAGGAACGATGGGGTGATGACCCGGACCGGGTGAGGGCGCGCCGCGGCCGGATGGGGCCCGCTGGTGCGGGCGGGGCGGGGTACCGGGGCGGGCGGTCGGCTGACCGGGGCGGGCGGGGGCGCTGGTGCGGGCGGGCGACGCGCCAGGGCGGGCGGCTGACCGAGGCGGGCGGAGGGACGCTGGTGCGGGCGGGGCTGGGGGTGGGTGGGCGGCGGACAGGCGGCAGCCGTTCGGGAAAATCGGGGGGCTGCGCAGCCTGCAGTGCCGCTGCCGGGCGATAAGCGGTACCGTTGCCGGCCATGGCGGGTTACGACGACGATCTGCGCTTCGCGCACGTTCTCGCCGACGCGGCGGATGACATCACGACCCGGCGGTTCCGGGCGCTGGATCTCCGGGTGGAGACCAAGCCAGACCTGACCCCGGTGACCGATGCCGACCGCGCCGTGGAGGAACAGGTGCGCAGCGTGCTGCGCCGGGCCCGCCCGCGCGACGCCGTGCACGGCGAGGAACTGGGCAAGACCGGCATCGGCCCCCGGGTCTGGGTGGTGGACCCCATCGACGGGACGAAGAGCTACGTCCGCGGGGTGCCGGTGTGGGCCACGCTGATCGCGCTGATGATGGGCGACGAGCCGGTGGCGGGGGTGGCGTCCGCGCCCGCGCTCGGCCGCCGGTGGTGGGCCGCGCGGGGCAGCGGGGCCTGGACCGGGCGGAGCCTGACCAAGGCCAGCCGCTGCCGTGTGTCGGGGGTGACCAGGCTCAGGGACGCGTCGATGTCGTACTCGAGCCTCTCCGGCTGGGAGGAGCGGGGCGCGCTGGACGGTTTCCTGGGGCTGGCGCGTTCGGTGTGGCGGACCCGCGCGTACGGGGACTTCTGGTCGTACGTGCTGGTCGCCGAAGGGGCGGTCGACGTGGCCGCCGAGCCCGAGGTGTCGCTGTGGGACCTGGCCGCGCTGCAGGTGATCGTCGAGGAGGCGGGCGGCCGGTTCACCGACCTGGCCGGCGCGCCGCGGCCGGACGGCGGCAACGCGGTGGCGACCAACGGGCACCTGCATGACGAGGTTCTGAAGCGGCTTCGCGGGGTAGATTGACTTTCGGCGTCACATGTTCACAAGAGCCGTCCGCGCTGCCCGTGGCCAGCCCCGATCCGGGGGAGTGATGAGATGAACGTCCGGGATGGAATGACCCAGCTGGTCCTCACCATCGGCCCTGCTCACACGCTGCGAGAGGCGGCGGTCCAGATGTCCCGGCGCCATGTGGGCGCGGCCGTGGTCATCGACCCCGAGGGGGACGGCGTGGGCATCCTGACCGAGCGGGACGTCCTGGACTCGATCGCGGCCGGGCAGGACCCGGACCGGGAGATGGTCGGCCAGCACCGCACGCACGAGATCGTGTTCGCCTCCCCCAACTGGAGCCTGGACCGGGCGGCGGCCGCGATGGTGCGCGGCGGCTTCCGGCACCTCGTCGTGGTGGAGGGGCAGGAGGTCACCGGCCTGCTGTCGATGCGCGACATCGTGCGCTGCTGGTCGGGCTCGGAGGCGCACGCCCCGGCTGCTTCCGCCACCGCCTGATCCGGCCCGGCCCAGGACCGGCCTGCGCATAATCACGCGCTCGGCAGCGACTGACCCCGGCGTCAGCCGGCGCCGCGCACCGGCTGCACCGCGCGAGTAAGATCGCGCCCAGGAGGGTGACGCTGACCATGCGATTCCAACCCCTGAGCCGCCGGATTTCCCTGGCCCCCGTGCTCGTTGCCGCGTTCGGCCTCGTGCTGGCCGGCTGCGGCAGCGGCTCAGGGACGCCCAAGTCGAGCTCGCCGCCGGCGTCCGCGTCCAGCTCGGCGGCTGGCGGCGGCGGGTCCGCCGCCGCCGCGATCACCGCCAACTGGGTGGCCTTTTTCTCGGCGAGCACACCGGTCAGCAAGCGGGTCGCCCTGCTGCAGAACGGGCAGCTGTTCCAGTCGCTGATCGCCGCGCAGTCCAAGTCGTCGCTGGCCTCGTCCGCCTCGGCCAAGGTGACCAAGGTGTCGAACGTGACGGCCACGCAGGCCGACGTGACCTACTCGATCATCGTCGCCGGCACGCCCGCGCTGAGCGGCCAGAAGGGCGTCGCGGTGTACCAGGGCGGCACCTGGAAGGTCGGCGACGCGAGCTTCTGCGGCCTGCTCACGCTGGAGAAGTCCTCCGGGCTGGTCAAGCTCTCCGCGCTGCCCGCGGCGTGTAAGTCAGCTGGCTAACGGCAGGTCATCGTGGCGACGACGACCGAAGTGGCGGCGACCGCCCGTCACGGGGGCCGGCCCGTCGCGCTGGCCGCGCTGTGCACGCTGCTGTTCCTGACGTTCCTGGACAACACGATCGTCAGCGTGGCGCTCGGCAGCATCCAGACCGAGCTGCGCGCCAGCGTCACCGAGCTGCAGTGGGTGGTGAGCGCCTACGCGCTCACGTTCGCCAGCCTGATGCTCGCCTGCGGGATGATCGGCGACGAGCTCGGCCGCAAGATCGTCATGCTGGTCGGCGCGGGGGTGTTCTGCGGCGGCGCGCTGCTGTGCGCGCTGGCCCCGAACGTCGATGTGCTGATCGCGGGCCGCGCCGTCATGGGGCTGGGCGCGGCGGCCAGCGAGCCGGGCACGCTGTCCATGCTGCGGCACGTGTACACCAACCAGCGCGAGCGGGACCGCGCGGTCGGCGTGTGGGCGGCGGTGTCCGGGCTGGCGCTCGCCGTCGGCCCGGTGGTCGGCGGGGCGCTGGTGAGCTGGTTCAGCTGGCGCGGGATCTTCTGGTTCAGCCTGATCTTCGGCCTGGCGGCGCTCGTCGTGGCCGCGATCGTGCTGCCGGAGAGCGCGGATCCGAACGCGAACCGGGTGGACACCGCGGGCACGCTGCTCGGCGCGGCGGCGCTGTCGGCCCTGCTGTTCGCGGTCATCCACGGCGAGAGCTCCGGCTACGCCGCCCCGGAGGAGATCGCCCTGTTCTGCGTGGGCGCGGCGGCGGGCATCGCGTTCTTCTGGTGGGAACGCCGGGCCGCGCACCCGATCCTGGATCTGCGCTTCCTGCGCGTGCCCGCGTTCACGATCGCCAACGTCGCGGCGTTCTGCACCTACTTCGCGACGTTCGCGATCTTCTTCTTCACCGCGCTGTACCTCGAGGAGGTCGTCGGCGACTCCGGCGGCAAGATCGCGCTGATCTTCCTGCCGATGACCGTGCTGATGATCCTGACCGCGCTGCTGGCCGGCCCGTGGACCAGCTCGGTGGGTCCGTACTGGTCGCTGTTCGCTGGCTGCGTGCTGTTCGGCGCCGGGCTGCTGCTCGCCAACCTCAGCATCAGCCCGCACCCGGACTACTGGGCGCTGTCGTCGGCGCTCGGCCTGACCGGCATCGGCATCGGCGCGACCGTGGTGCCGATCACATCCTCGGCCCTCAACTCGGTGCCGGCCGAACGCTCCGGCATGGCCGCGTCGGCGACCAACACCAGCCGGGAGATCGGCGCGGTGACCGGGGTCGCCGTGCTCGGCGCGCTGGTGAACGCGCAGCTGAGCTCCAGCCTGACCAGCCAGCTCAAGCGCCTGGGCATCCCGGCCAACTTCCAGGCCATCGTCATCCACGCGGTGGAAACGGGCGGCGTTCCGTCCAGCCCTAACGCTTCGGGGGCGGGCGGCTCGGCGGGGGCCGGGAACGCCGGGCTGGTGCAGAAAGTGATCAACGCTGCGTACACCGCGTTCCAGGACGGCCTGCGCGCCGCGCTGTACCTGTCGGCCGCCCTGGTGTTCGTGGCCGGCCTGATGGCCCTCTGGGCCGGCCTGCGGTCCCGGCGGCGCCGGGTCGAGGCGGCCTCCTGAGCGCGGGGGTGGCTGGCTTGCTGAGCGCGGGGCTGGCTGGCTTGCTGAGCGCGGCGGTGGCCCGCTGACCGGCAGGAATGCCGTGCTGAAGGCGGGAGCCGCGCCCGCCGGGCTGTCCCGCCGGATCACCCTGGCCGCGGTCCTGCTCACGGCCGGCACCGGGGCGACGGACGTGGCCAGCTTCACCCGGCTCGGCGGCGTGTTCACCAGCGTGATCACCGGCAACTTCGTGCTGTTCGGGCTGGCGGCGGCGCGGGCGTCGGCGAGCCTGGCCGAGCACACGGCGGTAACGGTGGCCGCCTATGTGCTCGGGGTGGCGATCGGGGCGCGGGTGATCGCGCTGGGAGCGCGGCGGCGGGCGGCACCGGGGCCTGGCGGCGCTGAGGGCGCCCGCCACGGCGGCGGAAGAGGACTGGCCGCCGATGGTGACGGCCGCGCTGGGCGTCGAGTTCGCGCTGCTGGCCGGGCTCGGCGCCGGCTGGGAGCTGACCGGAACCAGCCCGGCCGGGGCGGTCCAGTTCGTGCTGCTGGCCGCGGCCGCCACCGCGATGGGGGTGCAGAGCGCGGCCGTGCGCGGGCTGGGCCGGGGCGACTTCTCGACCACCTACCTGACCGGGCAGCTGACCGCGCTGATCGCGGCGCTGGTCACCCCGGGCAAGCGCACGTGGCCGGGATGGCGGCAGCCCGGACCCCTGCTGGCCCTGGCTGCGGGCGGGCTGGTCAGCGGGATGCTGATCGCCAACGTGCCGGCCGCGGTCCCGGTGATCATCCTCGCGCCCATCTGTCTCGTCCTGGCCGTCTACGCCGGGGCGCGCCGGGGGCGGTCGCGAGAGAAGCCGGTCCCGACCCCGTAAAGTGTGCAGGCATGCCCGGCCGGTCGGCTTTCAGCACCGCGTGGCGCGCCCTCGTCGGCAGGCCGCTGCGCGCGTCAGAGGTCGCGAAAGAGCAGATCACGCCCCTGGAGGGCCTGCCCGCGCTGTCGCTCGACGCGCTGACCTCGGTCGCCTACGGGCCCGAGGCGATCATCGTCGTGCTCGCCGCCGCTGGCGCCAGCGCGCTGCACCTGGTGCTGCCGATCACGCTGGCGATCGTGGCGCTGCTGGCCATCCTGGTGTTCTCATACCGGCAGGTGATCGACGCCTACCCGCACGGCGGCGGCGCGTACGCCGTCTCCAAGGACAACTTCGGCGCACGGGTGAGCCTGCTGGCCGGGGCTTCGCTCATCATCGACTACACCCTGACCGTCGCCGTGTCGATCGCGGCAGGCGTGGCCACGCTGGTCTCCGCCTTTCCCCGGCTCACCCCGGACATCGTGCCGATCTGCCTGGTGATCCTCGCCGTGATCACCGTGCTCAACCTGCGCGGCCTCGGCGATGCGGCGCGCGCGTTCCTGCTGCCGACGGCGGTCTTCATCGTGGGCTTGCTGGCGATCATCGTGGTCGGGCTGATCCACCCGCTCGCGCTGCACGCACCGCTGCCCGGCCGCTCCCTGCTGCCGGAGCACGGCCTGCAGGTGGTGAGCGTGCTGCTCGTGCTGAAGGCGTTCTCGGCCGGCTGCAGCGCGCTGACCGGGGTCGAGGCGATCGCCAACGGCGTGCCGCTGTTCAAGGAGCCGAGGGTCAGCCGGGCCAAGCGGACCGAGATGCTGCTCGGCGTCATCCTCGGCGTCATGCTGCTCGGCCTCGCGGTGCTGGCCGATCGCTGGCACGTCGGGCCCCGGTCCAACCAGACGGTGCTCAGCCAGATCATGGCGATGGCCGTCGGCAGGCACTGGGCCTACTACATCGTGTCGCTCACGATCACGATTGTCCTGGCGCTGGCCGCCAACACCTCGTTCGGCGGCCTGCCGGTCCTCGCCAGCCTGCTGGCCCGCGACCACTACCTGCCGCACCTGTTCTCGCTGCGCGGAGACCGGCAGACCTTCGCCAACGGCATCTGGGCGCTCGCGATCCTGTCGGGCGCGCTGCTGATCGCGGTCAACGGGAACACGAACACGATGATCCCGCTGTTCGCCATCGGGGTCTTCATCGGCTTCACGCTGGCCCAGAGCGGGCTGGTCATTCACTGGCGGCGGACCAGGCCCCCCGGCTGGCGAAGCCGCGCGGCCGTCAACGGCCTCGGGGCCGTGGTCACCGGGGCGGCCACCGTCATCTTCCTCATCTCCAAGTTCACCCAGGGCGCCTGGGTCGTGGTCGTGGCGATCCCCTCGTTCATCCTGCTGTTCACCCGGATCCGCGCCTACTACCGCCGGGTCGCCGGGGCTCTGCGCCTGGACGAGGTGCCGCCCAAGCCGACCGGCAAGCGCACGAAGGTGATCGTCCCGGTGACCTCGGTGTCGCGGCTCACCAGGTACGCCCTGTCCGAGGCGCTGTCGCTCGCGCAGGACGTGACCGCGGTCCGGGTCGTGCTGGAAGAAGGCGAGCAGGGTGACGAGGATTCCAGGCGGATCCGGGAGGAATGGTCCCGGTGGGACCCTGGCATCCCGCTGCTCGTGCTGCGGACCGAGTATGCGTCCGTGGTCGAGCCGATCGTCCGCTACATCGACCTGGTCTGCGCGCTCGACGACGAGCAGGTAGTCGTGCTGATCCCGATGATCGTCCCGCCCAAGCTGCGCTACAGCTTCCTGCACAACCACCTCGACCGGGTGCTGTCCAACGCGCTGCGGACGCGCCCCGACGTGGTGGTCGCCCGCGTCAGCATGCCGCTCGAGACGCAGCCGGCCGGGCCGGGAGAGGTCACTCCGGCCGTGGGCACCACACCCAGGGGAACCTCGGGCTGACGGAGCCGGCGAGGGCTCGCGGGAGTTCACGGATGACCGTTTGGTACATTGGTACCATGGTAACAACCGTGGATCGCATACAGACTGGCGTCCGGCTGGAACGGCGGCTGCTGAAGGTACTCAAGGGACTCGCCGAATACCTCGACATGTCCCTGGGCGACCTGCTCGAGGGCATCGTGCTGCACGCCTTCGAGCGCAAGCACCCGTTCGGCGACGAGACCGTCGCGGTCATCGGGCGGCTCAGCGAGGTCTACGGGCTGGACCTGACCGCCGCCGACAGCCACCGCCTGCCCGACTTCGACTCCGGCTCCGGCTCCGGCTGTGACCCCGGATCCGGTCCCCGCAAGGACCCCGGATCCGGTCCCCGCAAGGAGCCGTCAGCGTGACCGCGTGCACCCGGGTCCGGCTCAGCGGCAGCATCGACGTGCGGCTGCCCCCAGCGCAGGCGTTCGCCCTGTTCACGCCCGACGGCGAACGCGCCTGGGCGCACGGCTGGGAGCCCGAGTTCCCCAGCCCGGCCGCCGACGATAGCGAGCCGGGCGTGGTCTTCCTGACCGGGCACGGCGGCCACGTCACCACCTGGACCGTCACCAGCCGCGAACCGGGCCAGGCGATCAGCTACACCCGGGTCACGCCCGGCGACCGGGCCGGGATCGTGACCGTCCGGTGCCAGACCGCGGCCGCCGGGACCCGCGTGACGGTCGGTTACGACCTCACCGCGCTAGCCCCCGAGGCGAACGCGGAACTGGACCGGTTCGCCGCCGGTTACCGTGAGTTCCTCGCCAGCTGGGAGCGCGCGATCGCGGCCGCGGTGAGCTGACACGGGAAGCCAATCCGGTGAGCTGGCTGATCAACGCCGAGGCCAGCGGCTGGCGGGCCTGGGCGGCACGATCAACCGCGTCGTGTCCGAGGAGGGACTGGACCACTACGCCGTCGCGATGACCGACCCGGAGGGCAACGAGTTCGACATCAACTGACCGGGCAGGATCCCGCCATGGAACGCGACCTCGATGCGCTGCTGGCCGAGCAGGTCGCCTATTACCGGGCCCGAGCGGCGAGTATGACGAGATCTATGCCGAACGCGGCATGCGGGACACCCTGATCGGCACGCTGCCCGTCAGGGGGGATGTCCTCGAGCTCGCGTGCGGGACGGGACGCTGGACGCCGGTGCTGGCCGCCCGCGCCCGGTCGGTCACCGCGGTGGACGCGGCGCCGGAGATGATCGCGATCGCCAGGCAGCGGGTCGGTGACCTGCCGGTGGAATTTCTCACCGCTGACCTGTTCGGCTGGCAGCCGCCGCGCCGGTACGACACCGTGTTCTTCGGCTTCTGGCTCTCGCACGTCCCGCCGGAGCGGTTCGCGGCGTTCTGGTCCACCGTCGGCGCGGCGCTGCGTCCGGCCGGCCGGGCCTGCTTCATCGACACCAGCGACCGCGAGCAGGACAACGAGCAGGTACTGCCCGGCGAAGCGGCGCCCGCCGCCCGCCGGGTGCTCCGCGACGGGAGTCAGTACCGGGTCGTCAAGCTGTTCTGGACGCCGCGGGAACTCTCGGCGCGGCTGGCCGAGCTGGGCTGGGAAGCGAGCATCCGCCGGACCGGCGACCGGTTCCTGATCGGCACCGCCCAGCCCGCCCGGCCGCCGCGACCTTGATCGACGCCGAGTTTCACCCCACCGGTGGGGTGTAGATCGGCATCGATCATGAGCGGGGCCTGACCGCCTGGGACTCCCGCGGCCCGGCCGGCCCGGCCGGCCCGGACCCGGCGCTGGCAGGCCGGCTCCCATGATCGACGGAGGATTCTGTGTATCAGGTAGCACACAAAACTCCGTTGATCTTGAGGCTGCAGCGCTCTTGGGGCGGTGGGCGATCCTTGGGCTGGAGTCCGCTCCTGGGCGGGGGCGCGACGTCAGGCGGCGGCGATGAGCTGGTCCATCAGCAGCATGGCGTGCTCCTGCAGGTCGCTGGCCGCGTCGCCGTCGCCGGACAGGTGCTTGAGCAGGGCCTGCTGGAACAGCCCGTCGAAGACCGCGTACGCCACCTCGGAGGAGACCGCGGGGGGTGACCCGGCGAGCTCGGCGAACTGGCTCACGATCCGCCAGATCATCCGCTCCAGGCTCTTGTCGATCTCCGTGACGTCCGCCCGGAACGACTGCTCGAACAGGCTCTGCGTCCGCAGGTCGTACCAGAGGCGGTGCATCGCCGTGTCCTCGCGCAGCGTCTTGACCAGGCCGGCGGCGAAGTCCCGCTTGAGCTCGCCGGCCGTCTGCGAGGTGGCGACCACCTGGTCGTAGCGGGTGACGCAGTACGCGTTGTACTGCCGGACGCACTGCGTGATGAGGTCGGCCTTGTCCCGGAAGTAGTAGTGCAGCACGCCGTGCGAGAACTCGGAGTTCTGCGCGATCTCGCGCAGGCTGGTCCGGGCGTAGCCGAGCTCGGCCAGGGTCACCAGCGCGGCGTCGGCGAGCTGCGCCCGCCGCTCGGCGAACTTGTCCACCTGGCGGCGTGAGATCTTGTCACGCTTCGTCTCGGCAACCTGCGTCACGGCGATCGTCCGTCTGCCTTCCGGTTTTCCCTGCGTATCGCGTCTGATTCTAGCGTCTGGCCGGCGCCTTCCCGTTCGGGCCTTGACAACTGTCCAAGGAACTCTTGACAAGCGTCCAATTAAAGCTTGACGATTGTCAAGGCCAACGGCGACCCGAGGAGTCTCGAATGAACGTTTACGACCTGACTGGACGCAAAGCACTGGTAACCGGCGGCGCGCGCGGCCTGGGGGCCGGCATGGCCGAGGCGCTGGCCCGCGCCGGCGCCGCGGTGATGATCGGCGACATCCTCGAGGGCGACGGCGAGAAGACGGCCGCGGGCCTGCGCGAGTCCGGGGCCACCGCGGGCTTCGTCAAGCTCGACGTGACCGACGACGCCAGCTGGGAGGGCGGCGTCACGAAGACGATCGTCGAGCTGGGCGGCTTCGACATCCTGGTCAACAACGCCGGCGTCGAGATCTCCGGGCTGGTCATCGACATCGACCCGGCCGAGCTGCGCAGCATGCTGGACGTCAACATCGTCGGCACCGCGCTCGGCATGAAGCACGCGTTCCGCGCCATGCGGCCGGACGGTCCCGCCGGGCAGGGCGGCGCCATCGTGAACATCTCGTCGGTGGCCGCGACGATCCCGTTCCCCGGCATCGCCGGCTACTCGGCGACCAAGTCGGCCGTCGACCGGCTGACCCGGGTGGCCGCGCAGGAGTCAGGGAAGCTGGGCTACGGCGTGCGGGTGAACTGCGTCTACCCCGGGCTCGTGCCGACGCTGATGGGCATGAAGCTGGCCGCGGACATGGAGCGGCTCGGCCTGTGGCCCAGCGCCGAGGCCGCGGTCGGCGACGTGATCGGGCTGACCCCGCTCGGCCGGCTCGGCGAGGTGGCCGACATGGCCGACGCCGTCGTGTTCCTCGCGTCCGATGGCGCCCGCTTCGTCACCGGGGCCGGCCTGCCGGTCGACGGCGGCATGGGCATGTGACCGGCGCAACCCCAAGACCTGACCGGCAATCCCTGAAACCCGAAAGGCAGCACCCATGAGCGCGAACAAGCCCGTCGTCGTCTACGGCGCCTCCGGCTACACCGGCCGCCTGGTCTGCGAGTACCTGCGCGAGTTCCACGTCCCGTTCATCGCGGCCGGCCGGGACAAGGCCCGGCTGCAGGAGGTGATCGAGAAGATCCCGGGGATCGAGACGGCCGAGCACGAGGTCGTCGAAGTCGCCCACGAGGTGGGGCCGCTCACCGAGCTGTTCGATGGCGCCAGCGTCGTCTGCAACATCGTCGGCCCGTTCATCAAGCTGGGGCCCGCGGTGGTGGAGGCGAGCCTCGCGGCCGGCTGCCACTACCTGGACACGACCGGCGAGCAGGACTGGGTCATGGCCGCGCAGTCCGGCTGGGGCGAGCAGTTCGCCGGCCGCGGCCTGCTGCTCTCCCCCGGCGTCGCGCAGATGTACACCACCGGCGAGATCGCGGCGAACATCTGCCTGGAGACCCCGGGCGTCGACACGCTCGACATCCTCGTGCTGTGGAAGGGATTCCCGACCCAGGCCTCGACGCAGACGATCTTCACGATCCTCAAGGCGGACTGGTACTACCTGGAGCACAACCAGTACCAGAAGTGGAACCCCGAGTCGAAGTTCGAGGTGGTCATCCCCGGCCAGCACGAGACCGGGCTGGCGCTGCCGTGGGGCGGCACGAGCCACCCCGTGTGGTTCAAGAACGACCCCCGGGTGGCCAGCTGCAAGGCCGTCGGCGGCGTCTTCGACCGGACGGTGATGGAGGGTGTCGTCGCCACGGTCAAGCTGGTCGAGGAGCAGATCAAGACGCTGCCGGCCGACCAGCAGGAGGCGGCGCTGGCCAACGTGGCCAGCTCGGTCCAGTCCGGCATGCCGCCGCGGGAGAACCCGCGGGTCAACACGTCGCTGGACTCGGTCTACGCGTCCGGCCCGCTCGGCCGGGTGCACTGCGTGATCCACGGCAACAGCAACTACAAGCAGACCGGGTTGCTGCAGGCGCACGCCGCCTACTCGCTGCTGCAGCAGCCGCCGCGGCGGGCCGGGTTCGCCTCGGGCTGCCAGGCGTTCGGGCACCGCGAGCTGCTCGGCGTGCTGCGCAGCTTCGGGCTGGTGATGGAGCCCATCGTCAGCGCGTGCTCGTGACCGCGCCGGCCCGGCGCCCGGCGGACGCGCCGTGCGGCTGACCGGCTACCTGGACAAGGGCGCCTCGCTGGGCGCCGCGGCTCCGTGCCTGACCATGGGAGGGGTCACGCTCTCCTATGGCCAGGTGCAGGAGCTGTCCTGGCGGGTGGCGAGGGCGCTGGCGGCCTCGGGCGTGCGGCCCGGCGACAAGGTCGCGATCCTGTCGGCGAACGACCCGGTCGCGTTCTCCTGCGTGTTCGGCATCGCCCGGGCGGGCGCGGTCTGGTGCCCGGTCAACCCGCGCAACGAGGCCGCCGAGAACCGCGAGCTGCTCGACCTGTTCGACTGCACGTGCCTGATCTTCCAGGGCGCGTTCGAGCCGCTGGTCACGCAGATGCTGCCCGGCCTGCCGAAGCTGACCGCGCTGGTCTGCCTGGACCGCGAGTGCGGCACCGCGGTGTCGTTCGAGTCCTGGCTGGCCGGCGTCCCGGCCGGGTCTTACCCGGCCGATCCCCCGGCCGATGTCGCGGCCGGTCCCCCGGCCGGTCCCCCGGACGATGTCGCGGCGATCGTCGGCACCGGCGGGACGACCGGCCGGCCCAAGGGCGTGATGCTGACCGGCCAGAACCTGGAGACGATGTCCGCGCTGACGCTGATGGGGTACCCGTTCAGCGGCCGGCCCCGGTACCTGGCGCTCGCGCCGCTCACCCACGCGGCCGGGGTCCTGTGCTTCCCGATCATGGCCCTGGGCGGCGAGATCGTGGTCATGCCGAAGCCGGACCTGACCGAATACCTGGCGCTGATCGAGCGGCACCGGATCACGCACACGTTCCTGCCGCCCACGCTGATCTACATGCTGCTGGGCCACGAGAAGCTGGCCGGGACCGACCTGTCGTCGCTGCAGTGCCTGTGGTACGGCGCGGCACCCATGTCGGCGGCCCGGCTGGAGGAGGCCATCGGCGCGATCGGCCCGGTCATGGCCCAGCTGTTCGGCCAGTCCGAGGCGCCGATGATGATCTCCATGATGGCGCCGGCCGATCACTTCCGCCCGGACGGCTCGGTCGCGCGCGAGCGGCTGTCCTCGGCCGGGCGCCCGGCCCCGCTGGTCACCGTGGGGATCATGGACGGCGAGGGGCGGCTGCTGCCGGCCGGGGAGCGCGGCGAGATCGTGATCCGCAGCTCGCTGGTGATGGCCGGCTACTACAAGGACCCGGCGGCGACGGCGGAGGCGTCCCGGCACGGCTGGCACCACACCGGCGACATCGGCTACCTGGACGCCGACAACTTCCTCTACATCGTGGACCGCGCCAAGGACATGATCATCACCGGCGGCTTCAACGTCTACTCCGCCGAGGTCGAGCAGGTGCTGATGCAGCATCCGGCCGTCCGCGACTGCGCGGTGATCGGGCTGCCGGACGACAAGTGGGGCGAGCGGGTCACCGCGGTGCTGCAGCTGCGGCCCGGGCAGGCCGCGGCGCCCGATGCGCTGAAGGAGTTCGTCAAGGCGCGGCTCGGCAGCGTCAAGACCCCGAAGCAGATCGAGATCTGGCCCGACCTGCCCCGCTCCCGGCTGGGCAAGGTGCTCAAAGGTGACATCAAGGCGCAGCTGAATTCGGATCCCTAACGGTGCGAGGCCCGCCTGCACCGCGTTCATCGCCTGCAGCCAGGCTCCCGCGCGGCGCGCGGCGCGGCGGCCGGGAGTCAGGCCGGCGCGGCGGCCGGGAGTCAGGCCAGCGCGGCCAGGCCAGCGCGGCCAGGCCAGCGGGGTCAGTCCAGCGCGGCCAGGCCGCGCAGATCCACGCAGGTGATGCCGCGCACCTCGGCGAACACCATCAGCACGGCGTCGCATACGGGGCAGCGCACCACGGTGCCCGGCCCGCGCAGGTAGACGGCCAGCCCGGCCACCTGGCCGGTGGTCCCGCAGCTGCCGCAGGTGCCCGTGGCGGTGGTCATCTCGGTGCCGAAGACCTGCAGCAGCAGGCCGCCGATCGCGTTTCCGTCCAGTTGCTCGATCATGGTGCTCCCGTCGCGCCGAACCGCTCGGTCTTGACCCGCTGCGGCGGGTAGCCGAGCCCGACCAGGGCGGCGCTGACCGTCTCGACGAAGCTGGTCGGACCGCAGGCATAGGCGAGCGGGCTCCCACCGGCGGGCCAGGCGACCTCGGCCAGCATCTGCGGGTCGGCCCGCCGCGCGTAACCGGTCCAGCCCGGCGGCTGCTGCCGGGTCAGCGTGTGGATCACCTCGACGCCGTCGGCGAGCTCGCCGAGCTTGTCGAGCTCGGCGCGGTAGATCACGTCCGGCCAGGAGCGGGAGGAGTAGAGCAACCGGACCGGGACCGTGCTGCCGGTGCGCTCCCTGTGCCGCAGGATCGACCTGAGCGGGACGATCCCCGAGCCGCCGGCCAGCAGCATCAGCGGGCCGCCGTCCGAGTCTTCCCAGACGAAGTAGCCGCCGATCGGCCCGCGCAGCTCGAGGTCGTCACCGGGCCTGAGCTCCTCGGTGAGGTACGGCGAGACCTCGCCGTCGTCCAGCCGCATCACCGTGATCGCCACCTGCTCGCCCGGGGCGGCGGCGATCGAGTAGGAGCGCTCGGCGCGGTAACCGTCCTCGGCGGTCAGCCGCACGTCCAGGTGCTGGCCGGCCCGGTGGCCCGGCCAGTCCGGCACGTCCAGGCCGATCGTGCGCACCGCCGCCGTCTCGTCGATGACCGAGCTGACCGTCGCGACCTGCCAGGTCAGTCGCCCGCGTACCGCTGTTCCCGCCATGGATCCCCGTACATGTGGTAGCCGTAGGTCTCCCAGAAGCCCGGCTCGTCGCTGTCGCTCAGCCGCAGCCCGCGCACCCACTTGGCGCTCTTCCAGAAGTACAGGTGCGGGACGAGCAGCCGCGCCGGGCCGCCGTGCTCCGCCGGGAGCGGCTCGCCGTCATAGCCGAAGGCCACCCAGGCCTGCCCGCCGGTCACGTCCGCGAGCGGCAGGTTGGTCGTGTACCCGCCGTCGCTGAACGCGAGCACGTACTCGGCGTCGTGCTCGACCTGGTCGAGCAGCGTGTCGACGGACACGCCTGCCCACGCCGTGTCCAGCTTCGACCAGCGGGTCACGCAGTGGATGTCGGTGGTGACGTCCTCGGCCGGCAGCGCCCGGAACTCCTCCCACGACCAGCTCTTCGGCTCCGCGCCGCCGGCGATGGAGAAGGTCCAGTTCGCCAGCGCGGTGTGCGGCGTCGGGCCGGCCGAGAGGACGGGGAAGTCGTCGGTCACGTACTGGCCCGGCGGCACCCGGCCCTCGGGTGCCGGGCGGCGCCTGCCGTGGAAACCGCGTGAAATCGGACTCATGCCGGCCACCCCCTTGCCGCCATTGTGCGCCATACCGGCGTCCTGCGCTAAAACCGGGCCGATCCTGCATAGCGCTACCGATGTGTGCTGGGCTCCGGGTCTGGATCGCCGTGCCCGCGGCCGAACCGGACGCCGATCGCCACCCCGGCCTTGTCCAGGATGACCCGCACCGGGTCGGTCACCTCGTAGCGCCGGCATCCCAGGTTGCCGAAGGACTGCACCAGCCGGTTGGCCATGAAGGTAAACAGGTTGTCCCCGATCGCCGGCACCGGCGAAGGCGCGCGCCTCAGCGCGGCCTGGCCGTGGCTCAGGAACGGCGCCTGGAACCTGATCATGTTCCGGCAGAAATCCGCCGGGCTGTCGGCCTCGTTGTTCGCGGGTGAGACCCGGGGCTGGCCGATGCTGGACCGGTACAGGTCGGTCTTGGCCACGCTGAAGTCGTTGTGCACCAGCACCATCGGGTCGTTTTCCGGCACCAGGGCACTCGGTGCCGCCTGGTTGCGGGCCGCGGAAAGCTCGTCCAGCGCCTGGGAGGTGCCCGGGGACCCGCCGCGCGACAGGTCGGGCGCCGTGAAAGGCTTGCAGCCCAGCGCCGGATCGACGAAGCCGTCGAGCAGCGCGTTGTCGCTGCCGTTGCTGATCTGGGTCGCGTGCGGCAGCGCGCTCGTGTTCCGCGCACGGAGCTGCGCGGTGCGCCCGCCCGGGGTCAGCAGATAGCGGGTGGTCACGTTGTCGCTAGGGTCCTGGTCAACGAGGCTGAAGCTCCGTGTCGTCAGGCACGCCTGCCCCGTTCGGGGGGAGATTCCGGCCCGGGGCACGACGAGCTTGCCGGATTTTTCCGCGCGGAACGCCGCCTGGAAAAACGCAGCGCCGTTGCAGAACGAGACCTGGCCGAAGACCGAGCCGCGCAGGCCATCGACACAGTTCCCTTGCCGCAGGGCACGCGGCGTGGCGCCGACCTGCCTCAGGTTGCTGCCGTTGAAGCCGATGTCGACCGTGACGACCGCGCCCTTCGGCAGGGCCGGTGTCACCGGCCGGGCGGCGGGCCTGGTTCCCTGGGTGATCACGAGCGGCTCGTAGACCGACAGCGCCCCGGTGGCCGGATCGAGGATCGTCGCCTGCACGAAGGCCCCGAGGCTGGCCGCGTTGGCCTGGTTGCAGCCGGAGGCGGCCGGTTCGCTGCCGTGCGGTCCGGTAAGCCGGTAGGGGGTAGCCAGCCCGGCGGCGCTGAGCGGGTGCGCGGGGACGATGATGTCGCAGTTCGAGTTCGTCGCCGCGGTCGAGGCGCTGGCGGCGCTCGCGGCGCTCGCGGCGCTGAGCACGGCCGGAGAGTGCCCGGCGGCAGTGATCGCTAAGGCCGCCGCCAGCACGACGGCCAGCAGCGCGGCCGTCAGCGCAGGACGCGGCCGCCGCGGCGGCTTGCCTGGGCGCCGGTAAAGACGAGCGGCACTCTTGTAGGAGCGCCCCCTGCGGTGTGGCATAGCAGAATCTTCCTGAGGGGTCCCGATCCCCGAACCGCCACATTAGGGCCCCCGCATGATCATTGCCACCGAATCCGCATAATGCGGAAGGTCCTGCCCGCCTGGGCCAGCTCCTAAGGGCGGCCAGGCGGGGGCCGCAGACACCGGGCCGGGGGGCTCAGTCGGGCCTGGCACGATCGTCACAATTCGCCGATGACATGCGCAAACGATCCATCATTACCGGCAATAGGCCGGTTTGAACTCATTCTGTTATCGGCGTCGCTAGGATCGGGAAATCAGCCACCCGGCCAATTGACCATGATTGGCCGACGAGCCTCAAGGGCGAGAAGGCATCAGCGCGCTGCCTGCGCCCGTGACCTTCGCAGGCCCGGACGCGGTGGGAGGTAAACGAGTGTCAGCCAGGTCCCGGTACCCAGCAGGCCGGTCCGGCGGGACGACCCGCTCCCGCGGGAGCTGGATCCTGGCCGCGGTGCTGCTGGCCGCCGGGTGCGGTGCGCTGGCCGCGGGTGGCTCGGCTGCCGACCGGGGCATCCTGGCCGCGGTGCAGCGCTTCATGCTGGCCTACTCGGGCGTGTTCGCCCTGGTCACGCTCACCGCCGCCGTCGCGGCCGGGCTGGTCGCGACCGACCGCATCATCATGTCCCCTGGCGGCCGGGTGGTGTCGCAGGGGGTGCACCGTGCGCTGTCGCTCGCGGCGGCGGGATTCCTGGCCTCGCACGTGCTGCTGGAGGTGCTGGCGCACAGGTCACGCCCGGTGGATGCCGTCGCCCCTTTCCTGGCCAGCGGGCGGACGCTCTATCTCGGCCTCGGCACGCTCGCCTCCGACTTGGTGCTGCTGATCATGGCCACCGGCGTCGCCCGGCACCGGTTCGCCGCAGGGCGGGCGGCCACCTGGCGCGCCATCCACGTCACGGCGTACCTGGCCTGGCCGCTGGCCGTCGCGCACGGACTGCTCGCCGGGCGCCAGGCCCGGCCCTACGTGGACTGGAGCTACGGGGGTTGCCTGGCGGCTGTGCTGCTGGCCCTGCTGATCCGGCTGGTGGCCACCAGCAGAGGACGCGCACAGGTAGCCCGTCAGCCGGTGGTCCGTCGGCCAGCAGCAGGCCCAGGCCGGGTTCCCCGGCAGGCATCCGTGCCGTACAGCGATCTTTACGACTCGTCGGCCGCCCGGCTCGCGGTCTGGCCGCCAGTGCCTCCGCGCCCACCGTTGCCGCGCGCCATCCCGCCGCCCCGCGGCCAGCCCGGCGGCGGTGCCCAGCGAGGCGGGGTCCGCCGGGGCAGTGTCCAGCGGGGCAGTATCGAGCGGGGCGGCGTCGAGGGTGCGGCGGAGCCGTGGTGATGCTGGGCGCGCCCGATACCTTCTGCATCGGGCAGCCGCGACTCACCGCCGGGCTGAACCGGTGGCGGCGGATAGACCTGACCGCGTACCAGATGGTGTTCGGGCGGGTACCGCGGTATTCCGCCGAGCAGCTGATCACCATGACCGAGCAGGTCGGCCTGCGCGGCCGCGGCGGCGCCGCCTACCCGGTCGCGCGCAAGCTCTGGGCGGTGCGGGACGCCGCCCGCGCGCGGAAGCGTGCGCCCATGGTCGTGGTCAACGGCGCCGAGGGCGAGCCGGGCAGCGCCAAGGACAGGATGCTGCTGCTCAGGTCGCCCTATCTCGTCCTGGCCGGAGCGAGGGCCGCGGCCCATGCGCTGCGGGCCCAGCTGATCCTGGTCGGGGTCAGCGATCCGCTGGTGGCCCGGTCGGTGAGCGAGGCGGCCGCGGCCGAGCCGGGTCTCGCGCGCGTGGTGCGCGTGCTGGAGGTGCCCGACCGGTTCGTGGCCGGCGAGTCGAGCGCGCTGGTCAACGCCCTGAACGGCAAGGACGCCCTGCCCTCGGGCCGGGCCGGCCACGCGAGCCACAGCGGAGTCGGGCAGCGGCCGACGCTGCTGTCGAATGCGGAGACGTTCGCGCAGCTCGCGATGCTCGCGATGCTGGGGCCAGAAGCGTACGCCTCGGCGGGAACCTCAGCCGAGCCAGGGACGCTGCTGCTGACCGTGGGAGGCGCAGTCAGCAGGCCGTCGTGGAGGTGCCGTCCGGCGTGCTGCTCGGCGAGGTACTCGACTTGTGCGGCGCCGACCCCGGGGACGGCGTGCTCGTCGGCGGCTACCACGGCAGCTGGCTGAGCACGGAGGCCGCCTATGACGTGCCGGTCAGCCGCGCGGGGCTGGAAGCGTCCGGCGGGACCCTGGGCGCGGGCGTCGTGCTGGCCCTGGGTCCGGGCCGCTGCCCATTGAGCGAGGTGGCCCGGGTGGCCGCCTACCTGGCCAAGGAGTCCTCCGGTCAGTGCGGGCCGTGCAAGCTGGGCCTGCCTGGCATCGCCCGCTCACTGGCCGCGCTGGCGGACGGCTCGGGCGGCGCCGAGGCGCTGGATACCGCGCGCCGCGGCGCGGCGGCCGTCCGCGGCCGCGGCGCCTGCTCGCACCCGGATGGGGTGTACCGGTTCGTGCTGTCCGCCATCGACGTGTTCGCCGATGATCTTGCGGCGCACGTGTTCCGCGGCGGCTGTGGCCGGCCACCTGGCGACGTGCTGCCGCTGCCCGAATCCGCGGGCGACACCCGGCTGAGCCTCGACTGGACTCGCTGCCGCGGCCACGGGCTGTGCGCTCACATCGTGCCCGAGCTCGTGCAGCTGGACCGCCAGGGCTTCCCGGTGATGCTGGACATGCCGGTGCCGCCATGGCTGGAACGCAGTGCCCGGCAGGCCGTCAACATGTGCCCCTCGCTCGCGCTCCGGCTCGTCTCGGCTGACCCGGTCCGGGCCCGGCGCGGCATGCTGGCCTGGATGCCGGCCAGCGGTCATGATCCCGTGGCCGATACGGTTCCTGACCTGGCCGTTTCCGAGGAGTGGATCGCTGAGATCGCGGCGGCGCGGATCATCCAGGAGTGACCGCAACGCTTCCGCGGAAGCGCCGGGTGCAGGGGGCGAGCACGCTCTCGGCGGCGGCCCCGATCTGGCTGGCCAGCGGCCCGGGTGAACCTCTTTCCGTATTCCAGACGTGTCACTACCGAAAGGTCACCCAGGGCAAAAGAAGGAAAAACCGTGAAAATTAGTCGCAGAACAGCGACCGGCGAGCGTCCGGGTCGGCCTGGCCGCCGGGGCCGGATGCGAACGCAGCCTCCGGAGCGGTCATGCTCGGGCTCGTGAGCGCGGGTGCGCTCGCAGTGGGCGCGGCGATGCCCACCGCCGCTTCGGCCGACGACATCTTCCGCGCTGTCCCCGAGTGCGGTCACCACCGCCGCGACGTCCAGCGCGGGCTCCCCGGCTTTCCGCATCTTCAATTCGCCGTCGCAGGCCGGTCCCGCCGGTTCCCCCGAGGCGCTGACCGGCGTCTATGCGGCGTCACCGAAGGACGTCTGGGCGGTGGGCGTCCCCGGTGACCCGTTCGAGCACCGGAACGGGACCAGCTGGAAGGGGCAGGGACTCCCGGCTGGCTGCGCACCGCCGCCGGCAACGAGTCTCGGTGAGTTTCATCACCGGGACGTCTGCCCACGACATCACCGCTGTCGGCAGGGGCGAAATCCAAACCGGCACGACCATCGTCACCGAGTCCGTCGCCTTCCACTTCAACGGCACCTCGTGGTCGAACGTGACCATCCCGGCCACCGTTGCGCTGGGGCCGGTCAAGGCGCTCTCGGCCACGAACCTGTGGTCGGTGAATGACGGCGGCGACGCCGAACACTTCAACGGCTCGACCTGGACCGCGACCAAGCTGCCAGTCGCCACGGCGCAGCCCAGCCTGGACATAACCTCGATCTCGGCATCGTCACCGTCGGACATCTGGGCCGCTGGCACAGCGTTCAACGAGGGCCTGCACCGCAACAACTCTCCGGTGCTGGAACACTTCAACGGGACCTCGTGGAGCAATGTGACCGTACCGGTTAGCTCACCGACGGGCGGGCTCGCCAACTGCTGGCCATCACGCCCAGTGACGCGTACGCCGTCACCACCGTCGGCGCGATCCTGCACTGGGACGGCAGCACCTGGACCCTGCTGAACGCCACCACCCAGACCCGTGCAGCCGTGACCGGCTCCGCTGTCGCCGCCTTGTCGCCGACCGACGTGTGGGTGGACAACAGCACCACGCTCGACAACTTCAACGGCACGACCTGGACCTCGGTGTGGAGTCCCTCCACCGCCCAGCTCACCCCGGCGGGCCAGGCACCGGCCGGTCCCGACGCCGCGGCAGCGGTCGGCCCCGGCAGCGTCTGGTTCGTCGGCAACACATTCACTGCCGACGGCAACGGCGAGCTCCCGTACGCGATCGGCGCATCCGACGGCTGAAGTCCAGCGCCAGATCGGATGGGGCCTCTGACCGGCCAGAGCGGGCCCAGGTGCCTGCCACGTTCAGGATGTTAACCTATTCCGGAAATTTATTGCTAGTGTCATGGAACTAGGGTAGCTTGACAGGCAGGCACCGGTCTTAGTCGCCGACGGCGGCCAGCTACCCGGCACCCTTCCATCTGCGAACGGAAACG
>CAVPKP010000001.1:0-31956 GCA_963705745.1 uncultured Solirubrobacteraceae bacterium | reverse complement strand
CCGGTCGAGCTCGAGCCGTACGGGCGGATCCCGTACGTCGCCGAGACCATGATCAGGACCAGCCCGAGCGCGAACGTGATGTTGCCCCACCAGTCGACCGGCGCGCGGCGCGGCGTCGAAGCGCTCCTCGAGCTTCAGCCAGCGCCCAGACCGTGCCGAACAGACCAACCGGCACCGAGATCGAGAAGACCAGGCGCCAGTCGATCGGCGCGAGCACGCCGCCGAGCCACGAGCCCGACGAACATCCCGCTGACGCCGACGATGTTGTTGATTCCCGGCGCCGTGCCGCGCTGGTCCTTCGGGAACGCGTCGGTCAGGATCGCCGCCGAGTTCGCCAGCAGGAACCCCCGCGCCGACGCCCTGCACGATGCGGAACACGATCAGGTACATCGCGCCGGCCTGCCCCGGGCAGCCAGTCGACCGTCAGGATCAGCGACGCGACCGTGTAGATGACGAAGCCGATGTTGTACATCTTCACGCGCCCGTACATGTCGCCGAGGCGACCCGGGCCGACGATCAGCACGCTCGATGACGACGAGGAAGCCGAGGATCATCCACAGCAGGTAGAAGCTGTTCGCCGGCTGCAGCGGGGTCGAGGTGGATGCCGCGGAAGATCGACCGGCTCGCGATCAGCGTGATCGAGCCGTCGAGCGTCGCCCAGCAGCACCGCAGAGCGTCGTGTTCGACAACGCGATCCACTTGTAGCGGTCGTCGTGCCCCCGGAGGGGTGCCCGTTCGAGCTCTCCCCCCTCGTTCGTTTTTGCACGACGCTGTCCATCTGAAGATAATTCTGCGGGGAAGACTGATCAGTTTGCCTGTAGAGCCTGGGTATCATTCCCCACATGGCGACGGACGATCGCACGACAGATGCTCGCGAGCAGGCTGCGCCTCGCGCTCGGGCACCTGATCCGCCGTTTGCGCGCCGAGCGCCACCGCTTCTTGCTCTCGCAGGCCTCCGTGCTCGGCCGCCTCGACCGCTGCGGCGCCTCCCCTCGATCGGCGACCTCGCGGCTGCCGAGCGCGTGCGGCCGCAGTCGATGACGCAGATCGTCGCCGACCTAGAGGGGCGACGGGCTGATCGAGCGCCGCACCGACCCGAGCGACGGGCGGCGCACGCTCGTCGAGTTGACCGCCCCACGGGCTCGACGCTCAAGGGACCGCCGCGAGCGCGAGGGCTGGCTCGCGCGCACGATCGCCGACGATCTCACCCCGCGCGAGCAGCGCCTGCTCGCCGAGGGTCGTGCCGCTGCTCGAGCGCCTCGCCGAGGACTGAGCGCCGGGCGGCGCCGCGCGCGGTGGTTGCGCGCGGCGCGAGCGCGCCCTTGCGAGGCGACCGCCCCGGGGTATACAAGCTGAGGCGTGACGGCCGCGCATCAGGCCTATCTGCTGCAGGCGCGGCAGATGCAGGCGCTGTCGTTCTCGGTGCACATCCCGCTCGTCTGCTTCGGCATCGCCTTCCCGGCGATGGTCCTGTTCGTCGAGTGGCTCTACCTGCGCACGGGCGATCGGCTCTACCTGACGCTCGCGCGGCGCTGGACGCGGGTCATGGTCGCGCTGTTCGCCGTCGGCGTGATCACCGGCACGATCCTCAGCTTCGAGATGGGCCTGCTGTGGCCGAACTTCACGGCGACGTTCGGCAGCGTCTTCGGGCTCGGCTTCGCGATCGAGGGCTTCTCGTTCTTCATCGAGGCGATCTTCATCGGCATCTATGTCTACGGCTGGGACCGCCTCTCGCCGCGCGCGCACTTCCTGAGCGGCGATGCCGATCGTGATCGCCGGCATGACCGGCTCGCTGATGGTGATCGCCGTCAACGCCTGGATGAACCACCCCGGCGGCTTTCGCGCTCGTCGCCGGCAAGGCCGTCGACGTGCATCCGCTGAGCGCTGTTCGGCAACGGCTTTCTCTGGCACGAGCTCGTGCACATGTACATCGCCGGCTACATCGTCACCGGCTTCCTGGTCGCCGGCGCCTACGCGATCGGCCGGCTGCGCGGCAAATGGGGCCGCTACGAGCGCACCGCGCTCGCGATCCCGCTGACGATCGCCGCGCTCGCCTCTCCGGTGCAGGTGCTCGTCGGCGACTGGGCCGCGCGCGACGTCGCGACCTCGCAGCCGATCAAGCTCGCCGCGCTCGAGGGGCTCGCGCACGACGACCAACGGCGCGCCCGAGCACCTGCTCGGCTGGTACGAAGACGGACAGGTCAAGTACGGCATCGGGATCCCCAAACTGCTCTCGTTGCTCGCCTTCCACAACCCGAACGCGACCGTCACCGGCCTCGACTCCGTGCCGGCCGATCGACCAGCCGCCGGTCAACGTCGTGCGCATCGCCTTCCAGACGATGGTCGGCATCGGCACGCTGCTCGCGCTGCTCGGCGTCTGTCTACCTGGTCGATCCGGATCCGGCGACGGCGCCTGCCCGAGCTCGCCGTGGTTCTACCGCGCCGTCGCGCTCGCCGGGCCCGCCTCGCGTCGTCGCGCTGATCGCCGGCTGGGTGACGACCGAGGTCGGCCGCCAGCCGTGGGTCGTCTACCGCGTGATGCGCACCGTCCGAAGCCGTCACCGGCGCCGGGCGCATCTCGTCGGCTACGCGCGCTCGCGCTCGTCTACCTCGCCGTCGCCTGCGGCGTCGTCTGGGTGCTCGGCGTCTCGCGCGCGCGCCGCTGGCGACGCGACCTCCGCCGCCGCGCCGGCGGCGCGGCCGGCGGGCTGAGATGCACCTCTACGACGCTCCCGTTGATCTTCGTCCTCGTCGGGCTCGTGCTCTACGCCGTGCTCGCCGGCGCCGACTTCGGCGCCGGCTTCTGGCAGCTGCTCGCCGGTCGCGGCCAGCACGGCGAGCGCGATGCGCGACCACGCGCACCACTCGATGGCCCCGGTCTGGGAGGCCAACCACGTCTGGCTGATCTTCGTCCTGACCGTCACCTGGACCGCCTACCCGAGCGCCTTCGGCTCGATCGCCTCGACGCTCTCGCATCCCGCTGTTCATCGCCGCCATCGGCATCGTCCTGCGCGGCGCCGCCTACGCGCTGCGCGCCGGCGCGCGGAGCGCTCGCGAGCTGCGCTCGATCGACACTCGTGTTCGCGCTCTCCTCGGTGCTCACGCCGTTCGCGCTCGGCACGGCGATCGGCGCGATCGCCTCGCGGCCGCGTGCCCGTCGGCAACGCCGCCGGCGACCTGGTCTCGAGCTGGCTCAACCCGACGTCGCTCCTCGTCGGCGCGCTCGCGGTCGCGACCTGCGCCTACCTCGCCGCCGTGTTCATGGCCGCCGACGCGGCGCCGCGCGCGCGGCGCCGGCGAGCACGAGAGCGCGTCCCGGCCCGCGCACTCGCGCGCCGGTCGGCCTCCTCGCCGGCGCCCTCGCGCTCGCCGGGCTCGTCGTGCTGCACTCCGACGCGCACCTCCTCTACCACGCGCCTGCTGCAGCGGATCGGCGCTCGTCGCGCGTGATCGTCTCCGCGCTCGCCGGCGCTCGCGACGCTCGAGCTCGTCTCGTCGCGACGCTTCGAGCCGGCGCGCTACAGCGCCGCGCTCGCCGTCGCCGCCGTGATCGCCGGCTGGGCGCTCGCGCAGCGCCCGATCCTGCTGCCGGGCTGACCGTGCAGCAGGCCGCCGCGCCGCACGACACGCTCGTCGCGTCGTGATCGTCGCCGTGCTCGGCGGCGGCCTGATCCTGTTCCCCTCGCTCGCGCTGCTGTTCCGGCTCGTGCTCGCCGGCCGCCTCGACCGCGAGCGGCCGGCACGACGACGGCGCAGAAGGTCGGCTCCTGGCGGCGTCCCGAGCTCGGGGCGCTGCTCGAGGCGCTCGCCGGCGCGAGCCTGCTCGCGCGGCTTCGGGCCGCTGACTATGCGCCTGCCTGCTGATCGCACGCCTTCGGCACGCTGCCTGTCGCCGAAACCGGCTGAGGCGCACGCGATCGGCGTCGCCGCACTGCTCAGGCGGCGTGTCGTGAGGACTCCGTCGCCGGCTTCCTCGGCAGATACGCGCCCGCGGGGTGCAAGCGCCCGTCGCGGGCTAGTATTCGTAGCCGCGGTGCTAGGCGCCTGGTCGTCGGGATGGTGGGGTAGGCGTGTAGGTGTACGGCGTGCGTGGTCGTCGGTTGGTCGTGCTGGCGTCTGGTGTTGGGCGTGCTCGCCGCGGCGTCGCTCGCCGCTGACGGCGTGGCCACGTGGGGGCGCCGAACGACGCCCAGCACGTGCCAGATTCCACCGAAGCCTTTGAATTCTGGCCGTTCGACTTCGTCCCGGCCGTGATCCTCCGCGAAGCGGTACAGCGGCATCCCGCTGCAGCGTCACCTGGAGCCTGCCGTCGGCTGCGGCGCAGCAGCCTGAGCCGGCCGCGCACGCCGGCGCTGGCGCCTTCGAGCTTCGCCCTGCTCGAGTTGACACGTGTACGGCGGCCATGATGGCGAGGCACGCGCGCTCCTGCACAGCAGATGCCCGGTCGTCTCCGGCGGCTCAGCGCGTACAGCGTCCGTCCCTGCGGGTTGACGAGCACCTGCGTCGCCGAGCTTCGCGTTCGCCGCCGAGCCGACGGTCGGCGTGCTCGATGCAGCGCCTTCGCGAAGGGCGCCGCGCCGAGCGACCAGCGCGGCCACCACCAGCGCGTCTCGACGGTGCGCCGGCGTGTCCGCGCGGCGCCTCGATCCGCCCTCGCCCTGCATCCGTCACGGCGCGACGCGCGCGCCGGCGTGCCGTTCATGCGCATTGCTTCGACATGCTCGATCTTCCTTTGCTCGGTAGTCCACTGCAGCACCCAGACGCCGCGCTCGCGGGCACGCCGCGAACCTTCCCGCGGCGCGTCGGGCTCGGTGCGGACGACCACGTCGGCGATGCCCGCGACGCGCTGGCGCAGCTCCTCCTCGAGCTCGCCGGCGAGCGCGGTGCGCCGCCGTCAGCGACTCGTCGGACCGACTCGAGCGTCAGGAACACGACGCGCCCGGCGTCGGTCGAGAGCAGCCGGAGCGCTGCTGGCGCGCCGCCGCTGCGCTCGCGCACGAGCCGCTCGATCTCGCGCTCGGCGTGCATGTCGGCGCTGCCGTCGACCGCGTGCGCGCGGCGAGCGTGCGCTCGAGCGGCTCCAGGTGCGTCTGCACGTCGCCACGTCCGGCCGCTCGCAGATCGCGCGCTCGACGCGCTCGGCGATCTGCGCCGCCTGCTCGAGGTCGAGGTCGGCGGGGAACTTCAGGTGCAGCGACACGTTCGCGACGTCGTCGTGCTCGATGATCGTGATGTCGTGCGCCTCCATCACGAGCGGCTCGGCGAGCGCGATCGCGAGGATCCGGTCGCGCAGGTCGAGGCCGCGACGGCGCGGCTCGACGTGCACGACGACGTCGCTGCCCGGCAGCGCCCGCTCGACCGCCTCCTCGATCAGGTTGGCCGACTGGTGTCCCTCGACGACGGCCCGTCCGGGCGGCACCGTGACGACGACGTCGGCGAAGTAGCGTCCGGCCGACTCGCGCAGGCGGAGGCGGCTCAGCTCGATGTCGGCGCCGAGCGCGGCGATCGCGCGCTCGGCGGCCACGCGCGCCTCGGCCGGCGTGCGGTCCATCAGCACGTTCGCGTTCTCGGAGATCAGCCGCACGGCGGCCGCGAGGATGATCGCGGCGACGAGCAGCGCCGCGGCGGAGTCGCCCTGCGCGAAGCCTGCTTGCACGAGCGAGCAGCCCCGACGAGCACGGCGAGCGAGCCCGCCATGTCGCCGGCGAAGTGGAACGCGTTCGAGCGCAGCGCCGCGCTCGCGTAGCGGCGCGCCGTGCGCAGCGAGACGAGCGTGCGGCTGAGGTCGACGAGCAGCGCCACGCCGATCACGGCGAACTGGTACCAGTGGATCCCCGGCGGGCTCGCGCCGCGCGCGAGATGACCGATCGCTTCGACGGCGACGAACACGCCGCCGGCGAGCAGGATCGCGGCCTCGCCGAGCGCGCCGAGGTTCTCGGCGCGGCGGTGCCCGTACGGGTGCTCGGGGTCGGCCGGCCGCCCGCCGAGACGCACCGCGAAGAACGTCAGCACGGCGGCGACGACGTCGCCGCTCGACTCGATCCCGGTCGAGATCAGCCCGAGGCTGCCCGTCGCGAGGCCGACGCCGAGCTTCAGCGCGACCAGCAGCGCGGCCGCGGCGATCGAGACGAGCGTCGCGCGCTGCGGAACCAGTGTCTCCTCGCCGTCGGCGGCCGACGCGTTGCTCTCCGCGGCAGGCGCCATCGCTAGAGACTAATCAGCGCGTATGTGGGTCGATGGCTGACGAGCACGCCGCGCACGCCCACGGCGCTCACGCGCACGCCGTCCGCGCGGACGCCGACCGCGGCCGGCTGGCGCTCGCGCTCGGCCTGATCCTCGCGTTCATGGCCGTCGAGATCGGCGCCGGCGTCGTCGCGCACTCGCTCGCGCTGCTTTCCGACGCCGGCCACATGCTGACCGACGCCGCCGCGATCGGCTTCTCGCTGCTCGCGCTGACGCCTCGCCGCGCGCCCGGCGCGCGGCGCGATGACGTTCGGGTTCCGGCGCGTCGAGATCCTCTCGGCGCAGGCCAACGGCGTGACGTTGCTGATCCTCGCGGCGTTCATCGCCTACGAGGCGGTCCGCCGCCTGTTCACCCGCCGGTCGTGCGCGGCTGGCTGATCCTGATCGTCGCGCTCGTCGGCGTGCTCGTAAACCTGCTCGCTACGTGGACGCTCGCGCGCGCGAACCGCGAGAGCCTCAACATCGAGGGCTCCTTCCAGCACCTGCTGACCGACCTGTACGGCTTCATCGGCACCGCGATCGCCGCCGGCGTGATCCTGCTGAGCGGCTTCCAGCGCGTCGACCCGATCGTCTCGCTGCTGATCGCCGCGCTGATGGTCCGCTCCGGCGCCGCGCTCGTGCGCGCGTCCGGGCGGATCTTCCTCGAGGCCGCGCCCGAGGGCCTGGACCCGCAGGCGATTGGCCGCGCGCTCGTCGGCGCGGCCGGCGTCGTCGAGGTCCACGACCTGCACGTCTGGGAAATCTCGAGCGGCTTCCCGGCGCTCTCCGCGCACGTGCTCGTCGGCGCCGACAGCGACTGCCACGCCGCGCGCCGCGCGATGGAGGCGATGCTGCGCGAGCGCTTCGGGCTCGACCACACGACGCTGCAGGTCGACCATGCGGGCGAGGAATCGGAGATCCTGCAGCTCGAGATCGCGCCCGCCCGCGGCGGCGCGCAGAGATCACACCAGCAACGCGACAGGAGGGACGACAGATGACGACGAAAGCCCTGTACACGGCCGAGGCGCACGTCACCGGCGGGCGCGCCGACGGCCACGGACGCACGACCGACGGCGCGCTCGAGGTCGACCTGCGCCTGCCCACGGAGATGGGCGGCGAAGGCGGCGGCACGAACCCCGAGGAGCTGTTCGCGGTCGGCTACGCCGCGTGCTTCGAGGGCGCGCTCGGGACGGTCGCGCGTCGCTCCCACCAGGAGGTCGGCGACGTTGCGATCGACTCGAAGGTGACGCTCGTGACGACCGACGATCGCGGCTTCACGATCGCCGTCGAGCTCGTCGTGACGCTGCCCTCGATCGAGGACGCCGAGCAGGCCGTCGAGCTCGTCCGCGCCGCGCACGCGGTCTGCCCGTACTCGAACGCGACGCGCGGCAACATCGACGTCGCGCTGAGCGCCAACGGACGGGCGGTCGAGGGTTAGCCGACCTGGCCGCTCGGGCGCACGAGCACCTCGTTGATGCTCACGCGCGGCGGCTGGCCGATCGCGTAGAGGACCGCGCCGGCGATGTCCTCGGCGGTGAGGCGCTCGACGTCGCCGAAGCGCTTCTGGATCTGCTCGAGCACCTCGGGGCGATTGTGCCCGGCGAGCTCGGTCGCGACGGCGCCCGGCTCGACCAGCGTCACGCGGACGCCGAGCGCGACGCCCTCCTGGCGCAGCGACTCCGAGAACGCGCCGACGCCGAACTTCGTCAGGTTGTAGACGCCCGAGCCCTGGCGCGCGACGCGGCCGGCGACGGAGCTGACGTTGACGATGTGCCCGGAGCCCTGCGCCGCCATCAACGGCAGCGCCGCGTGCGTGCAGTAGAGGACGCCGAATACGTTCGCGTGGATCATCCGCCGCCAATCCTCGGTCGGAGCGTCGGCGATCGGCCCGAGCAGCATCGTGCCGGCGTTGTTTACGAGCACGTCGAGCCGGCCGAGCTCGTCATGCGCGCGCGCGACGAACTCCCGCGCCGCCCGCTCCTCGCCGACGTCCGTCGGAACGGCGATCGCGCGGCCGCCTTCGCCGGCGATCCGCTCGGCGAGCTGATCGATCCGATCGCTGCGCCGCGCGGCGAGCGCGACCGCCGCGCCGGCCTTCGCGCATGCGAGCGCCGTCGCCTCGCCGATCCCCGAAGAGGCGCCGGTGACGGCGATCACCTGGCCGGAGAGGTCGACGGTCATTCGCCGAGCTTAGCCGCGCTAGACTCAAATCTGGCGACGGAGCGCCGATATCACCGTCGTAGAGCCCTCACACGGCTTTCGGGCGGACTAGAGCCTTTCGGGTGTCGCGCGGGTTTACATCCCGTGCCGGCCCGCATACTTTCGGCCCGTGCGGGCAGGTAGTTGCATAGGGAACGTCGAACCGAACGGTCGTACGGCCCGCGGACACGGGGCGTACGCGAAGGTAATTGACAACGCAACTATCAGGGCGTATAATTCCGACTCCAAGCATCGGATTAGAAGGACGCAATGTCTGATTTCTCAACGAACACCCCCACAATCAACCCGCAGACGACTCCAGAGGGCGGCGAGCGGGACACTGAGGAGACCACGGCGGACGCCGTGGCGACGCCCGTTGCCCGGCTCGACAGCCCAATCGAGCGGCTCGACCTGAGCACGCCGGACACGTTCATCCCCGAGGCCGTCGACCAGCTGCTGGCGCACTCGCGCCGCTACCCGCTGCTGACGCCGGCTCAGGAGATCGAACTCGCCAAGCGGATCGAGCGCGGCGACCTGCACGCCAAGGAACTGCTCGTCAACTCGAACCTGCGCCTCGTCGCATCGAACGCGCGGCGCTACCAGAACCAGGGCCTGCCGCTGGGCGATCTCGTCCAGGAGGGCATGCTCGGCCTGATCCGCGCCTCGGAGAAGTTCGACTGGCGTAAGGGCTTCCGCTTCTCGACATACGCGACCCTATGGATCCGTCAGGCGATCCAGCGCGGGCTGGAGAACTCCGGCCGCACGATCCGCCTGCCCGTCCACGTCGCGCAGCGCTCCCGCAAGGTCGGGCGCGTCGAGCGCGAGCTGTCGGTCAGGCTCGGTCGCGAGCCGACGCTCGAGGAGCTCGCGCAGGAGTCGGGCCTCCCGATCGAGCAGGTCGAAGAGGTGCGCCACCAGCGTGCGGCGCTCGTCTCGCTCGACCAGCAGATCGGCGAAGACGGCGACACCGCGCTCGGCGACCTGCTCCCCTCCGACGCCGAGGCGCCCGAGGAGACGGCCTGGGACAACGAGCGCGAGCGGATCGTGCACCGCGCGATCTCGCAGCTGCCCGAAACCGAGCGGACCGTGCTGACGCTGCGCTTCGGCACCGGCCGCGAGGAGCCGCAGACGCTCACCGCGATCGGCAAAAGGCTCGGCTTCTCGGCCGAGCGGGCCTCGCAGCTCGAGCAGCGCGCGCTGAAGAAGCTCGCCGAGTCGCCCGAGCTGGCGGCCCTGCGCGAGGCGGCGTAAGCCAACGCATTCTGAGCAACCGGGTCGAGGCCCCGTCGAAAGGCGGGGCCTCGCTGGTTAAGCGGCGATCGGGCGCGCGCCGCCGCGCGCCGCCAGAGCAGGATCCGCCCCCCCGCTACAGGATCTGCGAGGCCCGCGCGCGATACGGCGCGAAGTCGGGCTTGCGCTTCTCCTCGAACGCGCGCACGCCCTCGCGCGCCTCGTCGGAGTCGACGAACTCGTGCAGGCCGCTGAACGCGAGCGCCGCCTGGCCGGCGAGGTGCTCGGACTCCTGGTTGAACGACTGCTTGAGGAAGCGCAGCGCCGTCGGCGACAGCGCGAGGATCTGATCGGCGTAGCGGCGCACCTCGGCGTGCAGCTCCGCTCCCGGCACGACGCGGTTGACGAGCCCCCAGCGCTCGGCCTCTTGTGCGTCGTACTGGCGGCACAGGAACCAGATCTCCCGCGCGCGCTTCTCGCCGACGACGCGCGCGAGATAGCCGGTGCCGAAGCCGGCGTCGAACGAGCCGACGCGCGGACCGGCCTGGCCGAAGCGCGCGTGCTCGGCCGCGACCGACAGGTCGCAGATCACGTGCAGCACGTGCCCGCCGCCGATCGCGAGGCCGTTGACGGCGGCGATCACCGGCTTCGGGATCTCGCGGATCGCGCGGTGCAGCGTCTCGATCTCGAACAGGCCGGTCTCCGACGGGCCGTAGTCGCCGCTCTGCGCGCGCTGCTTCTGGTCGCCGCCGGTGCAGAACGCCTTCTCCCCCGCGCCCGTCAGCGCGACGACGCCGACCTCCGGATCGGCCCACGCGCGCTTGAAGCAGTGGATCAGCTCGTCGACGGTGTGCGCCGTGAACGAGTTGTAGCGCTCGGGGCGTTCGATCGTGACCCAGCAGAGCCCGTCCTCGACGGCGTAGCCGACGTCGCTCAACGCCCTCATCGCGTCCCTCCCGCGCTCATGCCATCGTCAGCCCGCCGCTGACCGACAGCGTCTGTCCGGTGATGAACCCGGCGTGCTCGGAGGCGAGGAACGCAACGGCCGCGGCGACCTCCTCGGGACGCCCGAGACGGCGCATCGGCACCGCGCGCGTCAGCGCCGTCACGAGCCGCTCGCTGTCGGGCGCGCGCTCGGTCATCCGCTCGAGCATCGGCGTCTCGGTCGGCCCCGGGCAGACGACGTTCGCGGTCACGCCGTCCCGCGCGAATTCGCGTGCGATCGTCTTCGTGAACGCGATCACGGCGCCCTTCGCGCCGGCGTAGACGGCCTCGCCGCTCGAGCCGACGCGCGCGGCGTCCGAGCCGATGCTGACGATCCGCCCGTGCCCGCGCTCGGCCATCGCGCCGATCACCGCACGCGTCATCCGCAGGCAGCCCTCGTAGTTGATCGCGATCACGCGGCGCCAGAACGGCTCGTCGGTCTCGAGGAACGGCTTGAACTCGTCCCAGCCGGCGCAGTTGACCAGCACGTCGATCGGGCCGAGCGTCGAGCCGACGCACTCGATCGCGCGATCGACGGCCGTCGCGTCGGTCACGTCGAGCGGGCTCGCGAGCGCACGCCCGCCGCCGGCCTCGACCGCGCCGGCGACGCGCGCGCAGTCGGCCTCGGCCAGATCGCCGATCGCGACGGCGCAGCCGGCGCGCGCGAGCGCCAGCGCGCTCGCGCGGCCGATCCCGCTGGCGCCGCCCGTGACGAGCGCCACGCGGGCGCTCATCGCGACCGACCGCCTCGCGGCTTGCAGGTGGTCCGCTCCTCGCTCACCGCCGCGACGATAGGCGGCGCGGCGGATGTGAGCGCGGGCGCGCGCCCGGGACGGCGGGACGCTCCGCTAGTGTGGGCGCCGACCGTCTGGAGGTGGCCGGTGGCGACAACGCAGAAGAAGTCGACGTGGGAGCAGATCGTCGAGCTGACGATCTCGCTCGGCGAACGGATCCTCGCGCCGATCGAGCGGTTCATCGGCAAGCGCTCGCTCGTCGGCGACGCGACGTTCTTCCCGCTCGAGCGCTTCCCGTGGGTCGAGCACGTCGAGCGGAACTGGCACGTGATCCGCGAGGAGGCCGAGCGGCTGCTCGAGGACCGCGACGAGCTCGCGAACTTCCAGGACATCTCGAAGGACCAGATCGAGATCACCGACGACGACTGCTGGAAGACGTTCTTCCTCTACGGCTACGGCTTCGAAGCGAAGCTCGGCGTCGAGATGTGCCCGAAAACGGCCGCGCTGATGCGCGAGATCCCGGGGATGACGACGGCGATGTTCTCGATTCTCAGTCCGCGCAAGCACATCCTCGACCACCGCGGGCCGTACAAGGGCGTCCTGCGCTACCACCTCGGCCTGATCGTCCCGAAGGACGCCGAGTCGTGCCGGATCCGCGTCGGCGAGGACTTCCGTCACTGGGAGGAGGGCAAGAGCATGGTGTTCGACGACACGTTCAACCACGAGGTCTGGAACGACACCGACGAGACGCGCATCGTGCTGTTCGTCGACGTGCTGCGCCCGCTGCCCGAGCCGTACTCGACGATCAACAAGCTGATCGTCAAGGCGATCGGGTACTCGCCGTTCGTGCTCGACGCGAAACGCAATCAGGAGGCTTGGGAACGGCACTACCGGGAGCGGCGGCCGCCGGTCGGCGCGAGCGATCGGCTCGATCGCGATGACCTGCCCGACCGCGCAGTTCGCTAGTCGCGCTATATCCCCGATACGTTCAACCCCGTCCCGTGCAACCAAGTGTTCGCCTGCGCGTTGAGCACGGTGAACTCGCCGGTCAGGATCAGCGCGCCGAGCACGATCATCACGGCGCCGCCGATCCCGATGATCACGGGGAAGTGGCGCTTGACGACGCTGAGCGCGTCGGTCATCTTCTCGAACGCGAGCGCGATCAGCAGGAACGGGATCGCGAGGCCGGCGGAGTAGAAGGCGAGCAGCAGCGCGCCGTGCGCGGCCGAGCTGGACGTCGCGGCCTGCGTGAGGATCGCGCCGAGCGTGATGCTCGTGCACGGCGTCCAGGCGATCGCGAACGCGGCGCCGGCGACGAGCGGGCCGCCGCGGCCGGCGAGGCGCATCAGCGACTCGGAGTGCCACTGGAAGTTGAGCACGCGCACGAACGGGCTCGCGAGGAAGGCGAGGCCGAGGAGGATGATCACGACGCCGCCGATCCGCTCGAGCAGCAGCTTGTGTTCGTTCAGCGAGGAGCCGATCACGGTCGCGGTGAGGCCGAGCAGGATGAAGATCAGCGAGAAGCTCGCGATGAACAGCAGGCTCGGGACGAGCACGCGCCGCGCGCCGACGCCCGCCTTGAGGTCGTTAGGCGTGACGCCGATCACGGTCGAGAGGTAGCCGGGCACGAGCGGCAGCACGCACGGCGAGAGGAACGAGACGAACCCCGCGGCGAGCGCGAGCGGGATGCCGACGCCGGTGGCGGTGTCGGAGCTAGCGGCGAGGATCAAGGCTGGATGCATCATCGGTGCCGGGCGCGTCGTCGGCGACGCCCCATGAAGGATTGCGCATCGCGCCGTTGCCCTCGATCCGTAGATCGCCGCCGGCGCTCGCGCGGAGCGCCGCAACCTCGCGCTCGAGGCGCTCGACGCGCGCGCGCAGCTGATCGAGCTCGCCAAGCGAGGGGACGCCCTCCGTCGGTCCTGGCGCGGCGAGCGTGGGCTCCTCGGCGGCCGGCTTCTCCTCGCCCTCCCCCAGCAGCTGCGCGTAGCGCTCCTCCTTCTGCCCCGGCCGGCGCTCCAAGCGGATCGCGAGGCCGCGCTCGATCAGCCGGGCGAGCGCGTCGTGCACGGCGGCGAGGTCGGCGAACGAATGCATCCGCTCGGAGCGCTGCTTGAGCTCGCCGGGCGTCTGTGCGCCGCGCAGCATCAGCACGGTCATCAGCGCCTGCTCGCCGTCGTCTAGCGGCAGCGCTTCGGCGAGCAGGTGCCGGTACTTCGCCGTGCGGCTGCCGCTGGCGAGGCGCGCCATCCGCCGCCGCTCGAGCCGGTGCAGCGCATCGCGGATCGTCGACTCGTCGTAGTCGACGATGGGGTCGCGGTTGGTCGACTGGTTGCAGGCGAGGCGCAGCGCGTTCAGCGACAGCGGGTACTGATCGGGCGTCGTGCGCTGCTTTTCGAGCAGGCAGCCGAGCACGCGAAGCTCCTCGGCGGACAGCGAGAGGCCGCCTGCGGGCGCTTGCATCGCGGGGTTCACGGCACTGACGATAATGCCGCGATGACGACGGCGAGCGCACATCAGTTCTTCGCGGCGTCGGCGAGCGTCTCGGGCGCGCTGATCGGGCTGCTGTTCGTGGCGATCTCGGTCGCGCCCGAGCGCGTGCTCGGCCCAGAGGCCTCGGAGGTCCACGCGGTTCGCGCGTCGGCGACGTTGACGGCGTTCACGAACGCGCTGACGGTGTCGCTGTTCGCGCTGATCCCCGGCCTCAGCGCCGGCGGCGTGTCGACGGTTGTCGCGATCGTCGGCCTGCTGTTCGTCACGCGCGCGCTGCTCGCGACCGCTCCGGCGTGGCGCGGCGGCGAGATCCGGCTGCGCGACCTCAGCTTCCTCGTCGGGCTCGTCGTCGTGTTCGTGGTCCAGCTGATCGCGGGGCTGACGCTCGACATGCACGGCGGCAGCCGCAGCAGCGTGCAGACGATCTGCATCCTCGTCGTCGTCTGCTGCCTGATCGGCATCGAGCGCGCATGGGAGCTCGTCGGCGGCCCGCACTTCGGCATCCGCCGGATGCGCGGCGCGCGCCGGCGCGCTCGTGGCGAGTAGGCCGGCGCGGCGCGGCGCGAACGATCGTGCGCTCGGTGCGCGCGGCGGGGCGTGCGCGGCGCGACGGTAGAGTCAACGCGTGAGCAGCCAGCCCTTCTCCCAGGGCCGCCGCGGGAGGGACGCCATTCGCCGCGTCCGCAGCTGCGGCCCGAGGACATCCCCGCGACGCCGGTCTCGCTGCGTCGCGTGGCTCGCCTGTTCCGGCCGTACCGGCCACGACTGAGCCTACTGCTGGCGCTGATCTTCGTGTCGGCGGGGCTCGGCGTGATCAGCCCGTTCCTGCTGCGGGAATTCATCAACAAGGCGTACCCGCGGCACGACACGACGCTCGTGATCGAGCTCGTCTCGGGGATGATCGCGCTGTCGATCATCACGAGCGTGATCGGCGTCGCGCAGACGTGGATCTCCAACCAGGTCGGCCAGCGCGTGATGCACGACCTGCGCGCGGCCGTGTACGCGCACCTGCAGCGGATGTCGCTTGCGTTCTTCACGCGCACGCGCACGGGCGAGGTGCAGTCGCGGATCGCGAACGACATCGGCGGGATCGACAGCGTCGTGACGTCGACGGCGACGTCGATCGTGCAGAACGTGACGACTGTCGTCGCGACGGTCGTCGCGATGTTCCTGCTCGACTGGCGCCTGGCGGCGTTCTCGCTGGTGCTGTTGCCGTTCTTCGTGTGGCTGACGCGTCGCGTCGGCGAGGAGCGCCGGCGGATCCAGTCGGTGCGCCAGAGCCGCCTGGCGGACATGTCGACGCTCGTCGAGGAGTCGCTGTCGATCTCGGGGATCCTGCTCGGCAAGACGATGGGCCGCTCGCCGGAGCTCGTGCGGCGCTTCGGCGGCGAGTCGAGCGAGCTCGCCGACCTCGAGGTGCGCGCGCGGATGGCCGGGCGCTGGCGGATGGCGTCGGTGCAGATGAGCTTCGCGATCATGCCGGCGCTCGTGTACCTGTTCGCGGGGATCGACCACGGGTCGGGCGGCAACGCGATCTCGATCGGGACGGTCGTCGCGTTCACGACGCTGCAGACGCGCCTGCTGTTCCCGATCCAGTCGCTGCTGTCGGTGGGGCTGGAAGTGCAGACGTCGCTGGCGCTGTTCGGGCGGATCTTCGAGTACCTCGACCTGCCGGTCGACATCGTCGAGCGCGCGAACGCAAGCACGTTGCAGCACGTGCGCGGCGCCGTGCGGCTGAGCGAGGTGTGGTTCCGCTACGCGCCGGGCTCGCCGTGGACGCTGCAGGAGATCGGCGCGGAGATCCCGGCGGGCACGCGCACGGCGCTCGTCGGCGAGACGGGCGCGGGCAAGACGACGCTCGCGTACCTCGTCGCGCGCCTGTACGAGCCACAGCGGGGGGTCGTGACGCATCGACGGCGTCGACATCCGCGACGTCACGTTCGCGTCGCTCGCGGCGACGGTCGGGCTCGTCTCGCAGGACACGTACCTGTTCCACGCGTCGATCCGCGAGAACCTGCGCTTCGCGTGCCCGGAGGCGAGCGACGAGCAGATCGAGGAGGCCGCGCGCGCGGCGCAGATCCACGAGCTGATCTCCTCGCTGCCGGACGGCTACGACACGCCGGTCGGCGAGCGCGGCTACCGCTTCTCGGGCGGCGAGAAGCAGCGGATCGCGATCGCGCGCACGGTGCTGCGCAACCCGCCGGTGCTGATCCTCGACGAGGCGACGTCGGCGCTCGACACGGAGACCGAGCGCGCCGTGCAGCACGCGCTCGACGAGCTCGCGCGCGGTCGCACGACGATCGCGATCGCGCACCGCCTCTCGACGATCCGCGACTCCGACCAGATCCTCGTGCTCGACGGCGGGCGGATCGTCGAGCGCGGCACGCACGAGGAGCTGCTCGCGCACGGCGAGCGCTATGCGGCGCTGCTGCGCGGCGCCGAGGTCGCGACGAGCGAACTGGCGTGAGCGCCGGCGCTAGGCGGTCGCGTCGATGTTCAGTCGTATGTAATCGATGACGACTGGTTGCTCCAGCTCGGCCAGCACGTCGTCGATGAACGGGTCGCGCAGCTCGGGCGGGAGCTCCTGCACGTGCGGCCCGAGCACGATCGTCTGCAGGAACTCGCGCGCGTGCTCGGGCTGCTTCGGCGCCGGCTGCAGCCAGCAGCGCGCCTCGGCGAAGCCGGCGGCGAGCAGGCGCCGCTGCGTCTCTTCGGGCCCGGCGTAGTTCCACGGCGGGCGGAAGCCGGCGAAGCACGCGGCGTACGGTTCGCGCGCGAGCACGTCGGCGGCGTGCGCGCGCAGCACGCTGATGTTGCCCTCGCCGCCGCACTGCGCGACGAGCCGCCCGCCGGGGCGAAGCGCCGCGCGCAGGCGCGCGAACAGCCGCTCGTGGTCGGCGATCCAGTGGAACGTCGCGGTCGAGAGGATCGCGTCGAGCGGCTGCGGCAGGTCGAGCTCGAGCAGGTCGATCAGGCGTATGTCGGCGCCGGGCAGGCGCTCGCGCGCAGCGTCGACCATCGACTGCGACGCGTCGGCGGCGATCACGTGGCCGTCGGGCAGCCGCTCGATCAGCGCCTGCGTGATCCGCCCCGAGCCGCAGCCGGCGTCGAGCACGGTCTCATTGCCGCGGAGCTGCAGGCGCGCGAGCGTCTCGAGCCCGAGCGCCTCCATCGGCCCGGAGATCCGGTCATAGCTCTGCCCGTCCCACGTGCGCGCCTCCGTCATACGTTTGTACATACGTTTGTGCGTGCGACGTTCACGCAGATCAAGCCTGCACGTGGGCGCGCTCGGCGAGCTCGGCGATCGCGTGCGAGAGCTGCCCGCCCTGCCAGGCGACCGGCGAGCTGCCGGGCTCCTCGACGAGCAGCCGCGCGCCGGGGATCCCCTCGGCGTAGCGCTCGGCGATCTCCAGCGGGTGGCCGGGGTCGGCCTCGTCGCGGCTGCCGACGACGCTCGTCGGCACGGCGATCGCGGCGAGCTCGTCGAGGCTCGCAAACGGCGCCGAGCGCGGGGTCGCTTCCAGCGCGTCGGCGAGCGCGAGCGGGTGCTCGTGCGCGGACAGGCGCTGGCGGACGACGCGCTGCACCGTCGCGCGCCACCTCTCGGGCACGGCGTCGAAGTCGTACGCGGCGACGAAGCCGTCGACGCCGCCCTCGCGCAGCCCGCGCGCGAGGGCGTCCCAGTGCGCGAGCTCGCGCGCGTCGTGCGGGCGCAGCGGGTCGACGCCGGGCGTGATCAGGACGAGCCCGGCGACCCGCTCGGGGCGCTGCAGCGCAAGGCGCAGCGCCGTGTGCGCGCCCATCGACGCGCCGGCGAGCACCGCGCGCGGGAGCGCGAGCGCGTCGAGCACCGCCTCGAGGTCGTCGGCGAGCGCGTCGTAGCCGTACGCCGAGCGCTCGGGCGCAGGCGAGGAGCGGCCGTGCCCGCGCGCGTCGTAGGCGACGACGAGGTGCCGCGAGCGCTCGAGCGAGCGCGATCCCATCACGACGTAGCGGCGCATCGCGGTGAGGCCGTGCAGCAGCACGACCGGCGTCCCCTCCCCCGCGCGCTCGCCGCTCAGCGTCACGCCGCCGCGCGCGACCTCGAACGGGCCGGCGCCCGCCGGCGCGGGGCCGCCGAGCTGCGCCGCCCGGCTCTCGCGCTCCTCGATGGGCGCGCCCGCGCGTCGCTCAGGCGCGGACGGCGGCATGTTCGCGCACGAGCTCGGCCGAGCGCTCGGGACGCTCCCAGAAGAACAGGTGCCCTACGTCGTCGAAGATCTCGAGGCGCGCGCCGGGGATCAGCGAGGCGATCAGGCGACCGTTCTGCACGGGCAGCAGTTCGTCCTCGGTGCCGTGGATCACGAGCGTCGGCAGCCCGGCCAGCTCGGGCAGGCGCTCGTGGGTGTCGTGCGCCGCGCAGGCCTGGAGCTGCTGCATGATCACGTCGACCGCGACCGCGCGGCGGTTGCCGATCTCGCGGAAGCTCGCGTAGGCCTCCTCGTCGCCGGCCATCGCCGCCGAGACGTTGATCTCCCAGCCCGCGCGCAGCGCGCGCTCGCGGTCGCCCGAGGCCATCGCGGCGGCGAGCTTGCTCATCACCGCTTCGGAGGCGAGCGCGCTGCCGGGCCCGCCGCAGTAGGTGCAGCCGAGCGTCAGCGTGCGGATCGCCTGCCGATCGTTGAGCGCGAGCTCCTGCGCGATCATGCCGCCCATCGAGATGCCCATCACGTGCGGCGAGTCGAGCTCGAGCGCGTCGATCAGCGCCGCCGCGTCGTCGGCCATCTGGCGGATCGTGACCTTCCCGTCGAGGCGACTGCTCGCGCCGACGCCGCGGTGGTCGTAGGCGATCACGTCGAAGTCGTCTCGCAGCAGCTCGAGGAACGGCTCGCCCCAGTGCAGTGCGGTGCCGCTCATGCCCATGATCAGCAGCAGCGGCGGCCCGGAGCCCGAGCGTTCGTAGTCGAGTTGGATCTCGCCAGCGTCGATCAGCGTCATCGCGTCGATCGTACCGGCATCGCCGCGCCGCGCGCCCGCCCGCCGTCGCGCGCTGCCGCGCCCGCTGCGACGCGCCTAGACCGGCAGGGCCATCTGGCCGGCGTCGCGATGCGCCGGGGCGCGCGCCTCCCGGGCGGCGTCGGGCTCGCGCTCGCGCGCGCCGTGCGTGAGCCCGGCGACGCGCACGCCGAGCAGGCGCACGGGGCGCGCCGGCGCGTACTCGCGCAGCAGCGCGAGCGCGAGCGCGAAGACCGTCTCGTAGTCGTCGGTCGGCTCGGCGATCGTGCGCGCTCGCGTGACGGTCGTCCAGTCGTCGAGGCGCACCTTGATCCCGATCGTGCGCCCGCTGCGCGCGTTGCGAGCGAGGCTGTCGCACAGCGAGCGCGTCATCGACGCGAGCGACTCGGTCAGCTGCGCGAAGTCGCTGATGTCGTAGTCGTACGTGCGCTCGCGCGACTCGGAGACGACCTTGCGCGCGGCGCCGACGACGCCGTCGTGCTCGAAGCGCGCGCGCCGTTGCAGCTCGCGCCCGTGGTTCGGGCCGAAGCGCTCGACGAGCAGCCGCTCGGGCGCGGCGGCGAGCGCGCCAAGCGTGCTCAGGCCGAGCTGCGACAGGCGCGCGACGGTCTTCGGCCCGATGCCCGGGATCAGGCCGGGCGGCGAGCCGGCGAAGCGCGCGCACGCCTGCTCGCGGCTCAGCACGACGAACCCGGCGGGCTTCTCGGCGTCGGAGGCGACCTTCGCGACGAGCTTGTTCGGGCCGATGCCGACCGAGCACGTAAGCCGCGTCTCGCGCCTGATGCGCGCGACGAGCCGGCGCATCGCGGCGTGCGGCGAGTGCAGCTCGGAGAGGTCGAGGTACGCCTCGTCGAGCCCGACGACCTCGACGCGCTCGACGTGCGCGCGCACGAGGTCCATCACGGTGCGCGAGACGGCGCGGTAGGTCGGGAAGTCGGGCGGCAGGAAGGTCGCGTCGGGGCAAAGGCGCCGTGCGCGCGCGGCGGGCATCGCCGAGCCAACACCGAACTTGCGCGCCTCGTAGCTCGCGGTCGTGACGACCGCGCGCGGACCCGAGCCGGCGACGACGACCGGCTTGCCGCGCAGCTCGGGCCGGCGCGTCAGCTCGATCGAGACGTAGAACGCGTCGGCGTCGAGGTGGGCGACGCACGCTTTGGCGGCGGGCGCAAACATGCACGTTCGAATCTAACGCGGCGTCCGGCGGCCACGACCGGCCCCGCCCACGGCCGCTGCGCGCCGCGCCGAGCCTCGGCCGCCCCCGGACAGCGCGCGTCGCACGGCGATGCGACAAACGTCGTGGCGTGTCACTGCCAAGCCGCCGTCGGATAGGCTTCGCGGCAGCGATGGATCTGACGTTCAGCGAGCAGGAGACGGCGTTTCGCGACGAGCTGCGCGAGTGGCTGTCGGCGAACAAGCCGGGGGACGCGCCGAGCGACGGCGGCGAGGACGCGCACTACGCGTGGCGGCGCGAATGGCAGCGTAAGCTGTACGACGCCGGCTGGGCAGCGCCGGCGTGGCCGACGGAGTACGGCGGCCGCGGCGCGTCGCTGACGGAGTCGGCGATCTACTTCGAAGAGCTCGGGCGAGCACGCGTGCCGATGGCGGCGAACGTGCTCGGGCTGCTGCTCGGCGGCCCGACGCTGATGGTGTGGGGCACCGACGAGCAGAAGGAGCGCTACCTGTCTCCGATCCTCTCCGGCGAGGAGATCTGGTGCCAGGGCTTCTCCGAGCCCGACGCCGGCTCGGACCTCGCTTCGCTGAAGACGAAGGCGGTCAAGGACGGCGACGAGTGGGTCGTGACGGGCCAGAAGGTGTGGACGAGCGGCGCGCAGTACTCCAAGTGGTGCATGCTCGTCGCGCGCAGCGACTCGGAGGTGGCCAAGCACAAGGGCTTGACGTACTTCCTGATGGACATGGAGCAGGACGCCGTGCAGGTGCGCCCGCTGCGCCAGATAACCGGCGAGGCGGAGTTCAACGAGCTGTTCATCGAGGAGGCGCGGATCCCCGACGAGAACGTCGTCGGCGGCGTCGGCAACGGCTGGAAGGTCGCGCTGACGACGCTGATGAACGAGCGCGCGGGCCTCGGCTTCGCGCTGCAGATCCGCCTGCGCCAGCTGCTCGACGACGTCGTCGCGATCGCGGCCGGGCGCGGGCTGCTCGAGGACCCGCTGTACGGCGACGCGCTGGCCGAGCTGCACGTGCGCACGGAGTCGATCCGGCTGCTCGCGTGGAAGGGGTTGACCGACGTCGAGCGCTACGGCCAGCCCGGCCCGGAGGGCTCACTCGTGAAGTGGCTGTGGTCGGACACGAACCAGCGCCTGACGCAGCTCGCCGCGGAGATCGTCGGCGCCGACGCGCTGACCGTCGGCGAGAGCTGGAGCTACGAGCTGCTGCGCGCGCGGGGAACACGATCGAGGGCGGCACGACGGAGGTCCTGAAGAACATCGTCGCCGAGCGCGTGCTCGGGCTCCCCCGGCTGAAGGTCGCCGCCTGAGGAGAGCGCGTGGACTTCGGCTTCACAGACGACCAGCGCGAGATCCAGCGCACCGCGCGCGACCTGCTCGCCGGCCGTGCGACGCCGGCACACGTGCGCGAGCACGCCGAGGCGCGCACTACCGACACGGCGCTGTGGCGCGAGCTCTCCGAGCTCGGCTGGCCGGGGATCGCCGTCGCCGAGGAGTACGGCGGCCAGGGGCTCGGCCAGATCGAGCTGTCGATCCTGTGCGAGGAGCTCGGCCGCTCGCTCGCGCCCGTGCCGTTCCTGGGAAGCGCGCTGGCCGCGAGCGTGATCGAGCGCTCCGGCTCGGCCGAGCAGCGCGAGCGCTGGCTGCCGGGGCTCGCCTCGGGCGCGACAATCGGCGCGCTCGCGGCGTCGTCGACGGCGACGGCCGAGCTCGTGATCGGCGGCGCCGAGGCGCAGGTGGTCGTGCTCGTCGAGCCCGACGGCAGCGGCCGCGCGATCGCCGCCGAGGACGCCGAGGTGACGCCGCTGCACGCGATCGACCCGACGCGCTCGGCCGCGAGCGTCAGCGCGCCGGGCGACGGCGGCGAGCTGCCCGGCGAGGTCTGCGTCGGCCTCGGCCACGCGCTGATCTCGGTCAGCTCGGAGCTCGTCGGCGTGTGCGACCGCGCGCTGTCGATGACCGTCGAGTACGTCAAGGACCGCAAGCAGTTCGGCGTGCCGGTCGGCTCCTACCAGGCCGTCTCACACCGCTGTGCGCAGATGCTGCTCGACACCGAGAAGGCGCGCTCGACGGCGGCGTTCGCCGCGTGGACGGCCGACGCCGACCCCGAGCGCCTCGCCGAGGCGGCGGCGATGGCGAAGGCCGCCGCCTCCGACGCCGGCCGCGAGGTGACGGCGGCGGCGATCCAGATGCACGGCGGGATCGGCTTCACGTGGGAGGCCGACGTGCACTGGCTGTTCAAGCGCGCGCAGCTCGACGCGGCGCTGCTCGGCGGCGCCAAGCGCCACCGCGCGCAGCTCGCGTCGATCCTCGCCGACAAGGTCGGCGCTTCGGCCGCGGCCTGAACGCCGGCGGACGCGCGCAGGGACCTTCCGAGCAGTGGCCGATCCTGCGACACCGGCGACGGGCGCCGGCGGAGCCGGGGCGCACTCGTTGCGCGCGCGGCGCGAGGCGCTCGTGCGCGAGCACATGCAGTCGGAGAACGTGCACGACTTCGACACGACGATCGACACGTTCGCGCACCCCCGCTACGAGCTGATCGCGACGGGCGAGACGTACGACGGCGAGGCCGAGGTGCGGCGCTATTTCGAGGAGTCGCGCACGGCGTTTCCCGACCAGCGCAACGAGCTCGTCGCGCTGCACCACGCCGACGACGCGGTGATCGTCGAGTTCGACCTGCTCGGCACGCACCTCGGGCCGCTGCGCGCGCTGCCGCCGACGGGACGCGCGTTCCGCTGCCGGATGACGTCGTTCTTCATCTTCGACGGCGACCGGCTCGTGTGCGAGCGCGCGTACTTCGACCAGGCGACGATCCTGCGCCAGCTCGGCCTCGCGCGCGACCCGGCGTCGCCGCTCGGGCGCCTGACGCTGCTGCTCAGCCATCCGCTGACGATCGCGCGCGCGTTCCTGCGCGCGCGGCGCGCCGCCCGGGCGTAGGCGCGGCGGCGCCGGGCGTGTACGCTCGGCTGACCCGGCGAGAGAGGAGCGGCGATGAGCGATGTGGTGCTGACGGACGTGGCGGACGGCGTGGCGACGGTCACGCTGAACCGGCCGGAGCGGCTGAACGCGTGGACACAGGAGCTCGAGCGCGACTACTTCGACGCGCTCACGCAGTGCGCGGCGTCGGCAGAGGTTCGCGCGATCGTCGTGACCGGCGCCGGGCGCGGCTTCTGCGCGGGCGCCGACATGCAGGAGCTGCAGGGGCTCGGCGAGAACGGCGTCGCCGCGGAGGACGTCGAGCGCGAGCGCACGCCGCAGACGTACGCGATGTCGCTGCCGAAGCCGATCGTCGCCGCGATCAACGGCCCGTGCGCCGGCATCGGCCTCGTGCAGGCGCTGATGTGCGACGTGCGCTTCGTCGCCGAGGACGCGAAGCTGACGACGGCGTTCGCGCGCCGCGGGCTCGTCGCCGAGCACGGCATCTCGTGGATCCTGCCGCGCCTCGTCGGCCCGGCGCGCGCGCTCGACCTGCTGCTCTCCGGCCGCGTCTTCTTCGGCAGCGAGGCGGCCGCGCTGGGCGTCGCCAACCGCGCGCTGCCGCGCGAGCACGTGCTCGAGCACGCGCTCGCCTACGCGCGCGAGCTCGCGACACAGTGTTCGCCGGCGAGCATGGCGGCGATGAAGCGCCAGGTCTACGCGGCGCTGGCGCAGCCGCTGGAGGTCGCGCTCGCCGACGCCGACCGCCTGATGCTCGAGTCGTTCACCGGCGCCGACTTCGTCGAGGGCGTCACGAGCTTCGTCGAGCGCCGCGAGCCGAGCTTCGCGCCGCTGGCCGGCTGAGCGAGCGGCCGGTCAGGCGGGCGCGTCGGCGCGCAGGCGCACGCCGGCCAGCTCGACCCCGTCGGCCGTGAGCCCCGGCACGTCGGCGAGCAGGATCTCGGTCAGGCCCTCGGGGCGCTCGTCGGAGGCGCGCGCGAAGCGGATCGTGGCGCCGTCGAGCGTGAGCGCCGGCTGCTCGTCGCCGTCGAGCGCGACGCCGAGCACGCGTGCCCAGCGCGCGGCGACCGGCGGTGGGTCGGCGACCGCGATCGTCGCGCCGGCGAGTCGTCCCGGCGCTCCCTGTGCGCCGACCTTTGCCGTCCAGCTCGGGCCGCCCCAGCGCCACGAGCCGTACGGGTCGGAGCGGTCGAGCGAGACGATCGCGCCGCGCATGTCGGCCGGGTGCAGGTGCGTGCCCGAGATGTCCGGCAGGTCGATCCGCCAGACGACGCGCACGCTCTCCTGCGCGACGCGCGCCCGCGCGCTCTCGAGGTCCTCGAGGTCGAAGATCGCCATGTAGCCGCCGTCGCCGCCGTGGCGCTGCAGGTAGCGCCCGGCGGCCGTCCCCTCGCGCTCGGGCGCGATCGCCTCGATGAAGCAGTCGCCGATCGCGAACACCGCGTTGACGAGCCCGAACTCGGCGACGCCCGGATCGCGGTAGGGCTCGCCGAGCCCGAGCGCCGCGCGCAGCGCGCGCTCGACCGGCGCGAGCTCGGCCGCGACGATCACCGCCTGGCGCAGACGGACGCGGCTCTCGGGCGCTTGCACGCGCGAGAGCGTACACGCGCGCCGCGCGTACGGTCACCGTATGAACCCGCCGAGCGCGCTCGCGTGCGTCGCGCTATGCGCCGAGCCGCACAGGGAGAGTCTTCATCTGATTCAGAAAACCGGATTCGACGTACGTCGGGTCGCCCGCGAGGCTCATCTGCGGATAGCGCGCGAGCGTCTCCTCGAACAGGACACGCAGCTCCAGCCGCGCGAGCGCCGTGCCGAGGCAGAAGTGGCGCCCGCCCGCGCCGAACGCCTGGTGCTCGGCGTCGCGCCTGACGTCGAAGCGGTCGGGCTCCTCGAACAGCGACTCCTCGCGGTTCGACGACACGTACCACAGCACGACCTTCTCACCCGCCTTGATCTGCTGGCCGTGAAGCTCCGTGTCGCACGTCGCCGTGCGGCGGAAGTGCGCGAACGCCGGGAACATCCGCAGCGACTCCTCGACCGCGCCGGGATCAGCGACGGGTCCTCGACGAGCAGCCGGCGCTGATCGGGCTCTTCGATCAGCGCGCGCATGCCGCTGCTGTACGTCGCCTTCGTCGAGTCGTTGCCCGCCGCGATCGAGCAGGAAGAAGCCCATCACGATCTCGTGTTCCTCGAGCTTTTCGCCGTCGATCTCGGCGTTGACGAGCACCGTCGTCAGGTCGTCCGTCGGATGCTCGCGGCGCTCGGCGATCATCCGCCCGCAGCGCTCGAAGATCTCCGGGATGTCGTTCTCGAGCACGCCCTCGACGCCCTCCGGCGCGAGGTCCTTGTCATCGCCCGACGAGCGTCGAGTTCATCAGCCGCGCCCAGATCGCGTCGTCCTCCTCCGGGATCCCCATGAAGCTCCCGATCACGCGCGAGACGACCGGCTGCGCGACGTCGAGCACCAGGTCGCATTCCTCGCGGCCCTGCAGCCGGTCGAGCACGCGCGTCGTGATCGCGCGGATGTCCTGCTCGTGCGCCGCGATCCGCTTCGGCGTGAACCCCGCCTGGAACAGCGCCTTCAGGCGGTCGTGCTTCGGCGGGTCCATCCCGATGAACATCGCCTGCACGAGCTCGACCGGGAACACTCCGAGACGGCCGTCACCCGCCGTGCGCGGACGAGTACGTCTGCCAGTCGCGGCTGACCGCGTGGATGTCCTCCGCCGTCGTCACCGACCAGAAGCCCTTCTCGTTTGGGTAGTCGACGATGCGGTCGGTCCAATGGACCGGGCACTTCGCGCGCATCTCCTTGAACAGCTCGTGCGGCGGCCCGTTCAGCCACAGCTCGCGCTCTGCCAAGCGCACGTGCTCGAGATCGCTGCCAACGGTCGCCATCGGGACCTCCCCATCGTTCGCCGGATCGCTCTCGCGATCATACTGGCCGTTCGGCCAGCGCGTGCGCTTGGCGCCCGCACGCGCGCGTACGATCGTCCCGATGCTCGACATCGTCCGCCGCCGTCCTGGGCGTCCGACGCGCACGCGCAGGCTTCGCTGCTCGCTCGGCGCGCTCGCGGCGCTCGCGCTCGCCACCGGCTCGCTCGCGCCGGGCGCCGCCGCCGCGCCGGGCGCGCGCGAGGGCTCCAGCATCGCCGCCGCCGCGCGCCTGACGGCAGTCCGCTGCACGCTCGGCGACGGCTCGCGGCGTCCATGTCCTCCGGCATTCTTTCATCTCCTGTCTGGCCGCCGCGGGGATCGATCAGCGGATCATCGACGACATCGTTGGACACCAGAGCGAGGAGATGCACGTAGTTATCGGCACCTGAACGCCGGCGCTTCAAGAGCCAGGCGGTCCTCACGGTGTTCGGCTGAATGGCGCAGAGGCTTGCCCACGAGGTCCGCCAGTCACGCACACCGGCCGCAAGCTCTCCACAGCAATCGAGAAGTGGGCGTATCCTGGGTTGCGAAACCTCACTGCGAGGCGTTGAGAAGATGTTGGGCTGACGTTGCTAATGCGTTGCTCGGTCTCAGGATGCGCAGCAATCATGGGCAGTCACATTGAACCAGAATTGGGCTCGCATGGGCACGACTTTCCCCGATTCTTCCCCTGTCGTATGTGGCTCTGCTCCTCAAGGAAACTGCCACTTGTTCACTCGCAGAGGAATCCGATCGCTGATGAGCAGCACGTCGACCGTGGCCGCGGAAACGCCATACAGGAGGACCGCCTCGTAGTTGCTTCCCGGCGTTCCGTTGCCCGCCAGCGGCTGCCCTTGAGTGTTCTGGACATCGGCGGCGATGATTTCCAGTTCCAGCGGCTGAGTCGGTATTTACCCCCCTTGGGAATCAACGTCACGGTGTTGTTGCTGGAGTTGTACATCGCCGAGGTAAACGAGGCGCACTTGGTGAATTTCTTGTGAACCTCGGAGAAAAGTTCGTAAGCGGCCAGGTCCTGGTCATTGCTGGGGTTGAGAGGACCGCTATACGTCACCACCAGAACCTCTTCCTTCTTTCTCTTGCTCAGCACCAGACTGCCATAGCACAAGGATGGTAGCGGGTCGGTCGGAGGGACCGGCGGCGGCACGACGGGTGGGTTTCCGTTGATGTAGGTGATTGCATAATTGGACGGGAGCCTGAGCTCGCCGGGTGTGATCGAATCTTGCCCCACCCGTATGCCAGATCGCGAATCAGAATATGGGACTGACTCTTGGTGAACGGCATGGTGTGTTCTTCCTTGAATTTGCGGAATGAGGAAATTTGGGAAAGTCAGCTTGACATCAAAACGACCTCGCAAGACCGCGCGAAGTGCGTCTTACACCCCTCCCCATTGACAAAGTGTTTAGTTTTCCTTACAGCCTGTATGTCCTCCTACTGCCTCCGGAGATTGTCCGATGCTCTTGGCGCGGTACATTCGGCTAATTTTGGCGGTTTCCATCTTCCAACACGTTAATGTTCATAGCTTGCTTGATATACAGATTTTCGCTAACCCCAGCATGTCCGTCCCACGGATGTTGCGCCTTCCTTCACCCTGGCAGCGTCTCATCGACTGGTTTGCACGGGCTCGCCCATATCCCATAAGTGAACTTTTGCTTCTTTATGAAATACTCGGCTCTATTTACCTTGCTAAGTCTATTATTTCTTCTTATAATTTCACTAATTTACATAATAAAACCACTTGACCTCTTAAGGGAGCGATGGGCCTGCAAACAGCACTAATATTTGTTCTAGTGCTTGCCTTAGAATGGGGACTCATCAAAAAACTTACTAACAAACTAAGAACATGGGAAACTTACCAACTTCAGACTGGCAAAAACTGCCACATTGAAACTTGGATCTGGGAACCATAATAGAGATTAGTTTTCTGTGATAAAGTACCAATATAATTAATTCATGTGATGCTAATAATTTTAATTGTAATACATTTGAATTTCCTCGTCGCACTTTGCAATGATGGCATCATACAATTGCTTGCAATAGTCAGTAGGTTGTCCACTACCCCCCCCTGCGCTTTTGTGAGGCAGTCCTTTTCTTTCCGATTGGCCCTGCACTCCGAGGCCCGTCTTGTTGGAACATCCGGCGGTTGGGCGGTGCATAGCTCGGGTCGGCGACGAACACTTGAAGTCATTTTTATGAATATTCTCATGGCTGATTCCGCATGCATCTAGTATCGGACATGCGTTAACTAAATACTCAAACCGAAGTCGCGTATTATTCGGCCCAGGAAATCCAACCCGTAGCCGTTCACGGCCTGGGGGATTGTCAAGTGCAAATGTGGCCATTATCTTCCAGCTATGGCACCGATGCCTCCGCTCCCAGAGCTGTTATGGAATGCAGCCTCGCCTGAGTTGCAGGCGGGAGTGCTTGCGCTGGTCCAGTCCTACGAGGAGCGGATCGCCGGACTGGAGAACCGGCTCAATGATCTTGAAACTCGGCTCAAGCTCAACTCCACCAACTCGTCCAAGCCCCCCTCGTCTGACCCGATCGGGATGAAGCGGAAGCCTCCCGCCCCCCCGAGCAAGAAGAAACGGGGAGGGCAACCTGGGCATCGCAAGGCCCGTCGCCCCTTGGTCCCGCCCGACAAGGTTCGCAAGACGATCACTGCAAGCCGACTTGCTGTCGTCGTTGTGGTCACGAACTCGCCGGCGACGACCCCGAGCCCGTGATCCACCAAGTCGCCGAATTGCCCAAGATCGAGCCGATCGTCGATGAGTATCGGCTCCATCGCCTGGCCTGCCCCGCCTGCGGTGAGACGACCTGCGGCATCTTGCCCCCGGGTGTCCCCGCCGGGTGTTTCGGCCCCTACTTGCAGGCCGTGCTGGCCATGTTCGCGGGGGCCTATCGCCTGAGCAAGCGACAGATCCAGCAACTCGGCGCCGACGTCTTCGCGTTGTCGATCTCTACCGGGATGATCTCCAAGCTGGAACGGCAGTCGGCCGCCGCACTGGAAGCCCCCTACGACGAACTCGCGGTCTTCGGTCCATGAGGCTAAGGTGATGAACATTGACGAGACGTCGTGGCGGAGAGCGGCCGCAAAGTCTGGTTGTGGGCGACGGTGACCCGATTCTTCACGGTCTTCACCATCGCCCAGAACCGCAGCGGCAAAATCGCCAGGGTCCTCTACGGTGATCAAGGGCGTGTAGATGGACTCGTTGAAGGTCACCCCTTCGGCGTCCAACGCCGCCTTGACCATCCCGGCGTCGAGGATGTCGTGGAACGGAAGGACGTCGGGCTCGCGAAGCGATTTGACCTGTTCTGAAATGCACCTTTTTGTAGTCTGGGACACGGTCGGCCTCCTTCCGGGGACAGGGCTTGGATCGTGCAATCACCAATCCTTGTCCCAGGGAGGCCGACATTTGTCTATCCCAAGTTAGAGACCCGACTTACAAGAAATCCCAGTGCCATTCCCCCCTGACCCCTTATCCCCCCCCCGCTCTACTGCTTAATCAACCTTTTTGCCTCGGCAATTAGAGCCTCTATAACCACAATTGGTACATCCCCACGAAAGGTTTCAAAAGTAAATTGCCCATTCGCTTCCCATAAGAGAATTCTCCCGGCACGTATACCTTCAATAATGTTTCCTCGTGTCTGCATAAGTTCAAACCCTATAAACTGTTCCGCTTCATTGCCTACAACTAAACGTATTGAATAAAAATCTAGTCCATATTTAAAATTCCATAGGCTGGGATCTGCGTAAACAAACTTGGAGTCGTAATTCGTCTGGGACGGCCGAGTTGACTGGCCTGGTTGATTCTCGCGTAACACTTTGGCCAGCAAAGCGTCGAGGCTGGAAATCAATTTTTCTAGGAGCCGACTTTTCATTGTCAGGTCACAAATGCGCAAGACATAGTTTATCGGTCGAAAACATTCTTGCCCGTCGCAGCCTTGACTGCCTTATTGATCCTAGGTTACCAACACGGTTCAATTCGACGATTCGGATTCAGTTGTCAACGAGTTCCAGCCCATTCCTAGAGAATCTCCTTGTGCACAGGAGGCAGAGAATCCTCGATGCAAACGCCTGAATCGGCTCAACTTTGCACTTACGTCTGCATGACCCCCCGCATTGGGGTACATATCCCGGAGGTAGCGGTTGTGGCGGTCCTCCTGGTTGTAGCGGTAGTGTTGATGTGCTTGGTCTCCATCTATTTCCCCTGTCACTCTAGAGATAACCCCGGAGAAGCCCGGTGCTTCAGGATAAGCATTATAGACACGCGCGAGGTTCGCGGAATTTAGTGCCTGCACAGTTTGACGAGCACCGACCGTTCCTAAGAGAAAACCTGCTGCACCTTGCTGAAATTGGGTTGGATCACCTGTTTGGGCATAATTAATCCCGCCCTGGGCCGCTCCGTACGCACCCAACGACAACACATTCGCGCCAGCTCCAAACGCCGCAGGGCCAGCGTAGCTCCAGTACGGGCTACCGCTTCGCATCTCTGCCTGCGTTGATTCGCCGTAATAACTTCGAGGCGTCCAACTGGTACATACCGACGTACCGACGATATCGATCGGCACGGGCCAAGTCCCAGTACGACTGGCCATTCCCTGTGGCATGGTGCCGAGCCCGCTCACAACCTCAGCACCCGCTGCCGTTCCGAACGTCCCAGCCCCATGAGGCCCATTGCCAGGATCGAGGAGACCGCTGGGATCAGTCACATTGGTGGGGCGATTACCGACGTAGCGGTAGAGGTTCGCGTCTCCGCCCTCAAAGGTGATCAGTTCCTGCTGAGAAACCGCCCCGTGGTTCCAGGTCGTACCACCGGGCCCACAAGAAGTATAGTCCGAGATCCGACTCAAACCAATACCCCGGTTGGCCCACATACAGCAGTGCATTCAGCACCGCCCCACTATCGACCAAGACGTTTCCGAAGGCATCGTACACATACCCCGCCACAACCGAAGCCATGCCGTCGGTCAGCTCCTTGGTCGATCCCAGCCCGTCGAAATGATGGTACGAAGTTGATCCGTCTCGCCTTTGCGACACCTCGGCCCCGAAACCTCCCGGGTCGGCCGTATGCACCGCCTGGATGACACTGCTTCCATTGGTCTCCAGAAGCACGTACCGGCCGTCCATGACAAACCTCGTTGTGCCGCCCGAATCCGACGCCCCACCGTTGAACGGAGCTGAGTTCCAGGTTGCCCCATTCCATTCCGAGTTTGCCGGTCCTGCACCGCCCTGCTTCTCCACACGACGAGCGCGACCATCGTAAACGAAGGTTGTAACTGCGCCCGATGGTAGGGCGGCCTGCACCAGTCGGTTTTCACCGTCCCAGGTATAGCTGGTGAGCCCGGTCGAGATGGAAACGACGGCCAGGTTACCTGTCGAGTCGTAGCCGTAGGTGCTGATCCGCTAGCCGCCTGGCCCGGCCGAGTTGGTTGGCCCCGTCATAAGTGGAAGTCGTCGCCAGGCCACCACTCTTGGTGACGAGCCGGTTGCCGGCTGGATCGTAGGTATAGGTGCTATTGTAACTAGGCGAACCGCTCCGCTGCTCGTTAACAAGCTGATAGGTTGGGTCATAGGTCCACGAAACACCCGCCGCGTGGCGCCATCCTCGATGACGCGGGTGCGGTTGCCTGCCGGATCGTAGGTGTAGTCGAAGCTGGAGAGGGTCACGGCGGAGGCTGTAAGGTTCGCTAGCCGGACGAGCCGGTTTGCGAAGTCATATGTGTACGAGGCGCGGTGCGATTGGCCATTTCATTGATCGTCACTCGACTGGCAGCGTCATAGCTCCAACTCGTAACATCGCCCTGCGGGTTGACAATCCGTGTGAGCCGGCCCGCGGTGTCGTAGGTATAGGAGAAGCGTCCAGGTTCCGGCTCGATCAAGGCGGAACGGCGGCCGGCGGCGTCATACAGGGTGGGCGAGGACGAGGCCCGCGGGACTGGTCGTGGCGCGTATGCGGCCGGTCAGGTCGTAGTAGTGCTTGTGCGGCCGGTCAGATCGAACATCGCCAGCTCTTGGCCCGCGGCGTCGTAGGTGAAGGTCACCC